>CBDARB010000011.1:0-236620 GCA_965199355.1 Kordiimonas sp. | reverse complement strand
GACCTTTCTATAGCGCTGCGCTACAATGGTGCTGCGCGCACCCTTTTCACCATCGGGCTATATTCCAACATCAGCTGGGTGGGTATGCTGTGTACCTTGCTGGCAGGTGGTACCATGGTGATTGAAAAATCTTTTGATGCGGCAAGAGCCTTACAGGCAATCGAAAAGCATAAAATCACCAACTTTGCGATGGTACCTATCCAGCTTCAGCGGTTGCTGGAAGTCCCCGGACAAGAGAAAATCGACCTGTCCTCTATTCGGGCGATAATGAGCTGTGGCTCCCCCCTGCATGCAGACCTGAAGCAAGAATTGTTTGCGCGGCTTGGTAACACGTCGGTGATTGAACTGTTTGGCCTTACTGAAGGCATCATCACCACGCTTGAACCCGAAGAAGCCGAAGGCCGAATGGCTTCTGTCGGCAAGCCGCTGATTGGCACGGACATCAAAATCATTGGCGAGGATGACCGGGAGGCAGCTGTTGGTCAATCTGGCGAGATAGTGGGGATTGGCCGCATTGTTATGCCCGGTTACCTGAACCAGCCAGATGCTACAGCAGAAGCCACCTGGACCGGGCCAGACGGACGCACATGGATGCGCACAGGCGACGTGGGCACACTTGATGAAGAAGGCTACCTATATATCGTGGACCGCAAGAAGGATATGATCCTGTCGGGCGGGCAAAATATTTATCCGCAGGATATTGAGGCTGTGTTGATCACTCATCCCGCCGTTAATGAGGTAGCCGTTATTGGGGTGCCCAGTGACAAATGGGGGGAAACGCCGCTCGCCGTTGTTGTTTCAGAAGAAAAGCATGCAGAGAAAGATGCTGACATTTTGGCGTGGGCCAACGGTAAACTTGGCAAACAACAACGTTTGGCCGGACTTATGTCAACAGATGCCTTGCCTCGCAATCCGAATGGGAAAATACTGAAACGAGACCTGCGCGAAATCTATAAGGATTGGCAACACGCCAAAAGGTAAGCATGACCGATTATTCAGATGAATATTTCATCAACCCGGATGGATTGAGGCAACATTACCGCGACTATAATATCGCCCCAGAAGGCGCACCCGCCATCTTGTGCATGCCGGGGCTAACGCGCAACGCCAAGGATTTTGAATATATCGCGGACCATCTGAAAGGCCGGTGTCGCTTGATCTGCGTAGAGCAGCGCGGACGCGGCCTGTCACAGTGGGACACGGACCCAAGCCGCTATTCTCCTGTTACCTATGTCGCCGACATGAAGGCCCTGCTTACGCATCTTGGTCTTGAGGAAATCATTACCCTTGGCACCTCGCTTGGCGGTTTGATGTCAATCATGATGAACGCCGCCTATCCTGGCCTTATCAAGGCCGCGATTATTAATGATATTGGCCCCGAAATTGACCCCAAGGGCATTGAGCGTATCAAATCATACGTGGGTCTTGGCACCCCACCAGAAACATGGGCGGAGGCAATTGAAGGCGTTAAACGCTCGAACCCCGGCGTGTATCCCAAGTTTACCGAAGCAGAATGGGAACATTATGCCCGTGCGCTTTATGATGATGTGGATGGCAAGCCGGTTAGCCAATATGACCCGGCGATCCGCAACAACTTTGATACGCAAGATGATCAGTCAGCGCCAGACCTTTGGCCCCTGTTTGACCAGATGCACCATATCCCGATGGTCGTACTTCGTGGTGAGCTGTCAGACATTCTGGCAGCAGGCACACTGGAACGTATGGCTAGTGAACATCCAGACCTTGTGCCTGTAACCGTGCCTGATGTGGGGCATGTGCCGCTGATGAACGAAAAAGTCGCACAGACGGCTATAGATGAACTGCTAAGCTGCTTTCTTTAAGTAATTTTATTTTAAAAACAACCCTGCCCGCGCCTTTTTGCTGGACAGGGTTTTATGCCTGTGGCAATGCTCCTCGCCTGTAATATTGTTTCAGGTGTAATGTTATGAGCGAAATTAAATTACAAAGCAAAGCAGGTTTAGCGATCACTGCGGACGATGTTTACGCCGCAAAAACCGCTATTCAGGGTTCTGTTGTCAGAACCCCGCTCAACAAGTCAATCACCCTGTCCAACATCACCGGGGCGGAGTGTTACCTGAAGTTCGAAATTTTTCAGTTTACCGCTGCCTACAAAGAGCGCGGCGCGCTTAACCGCCTGCTCTCTCTGCCCGCTGACACCAAAGGTGTTATCGCCGCATCTGCGGGCAATCATGCGCAAGGCATCAGCTATCACGCTGGCAGGCTTGGCATTCCCGCCACCATTGTGATGCCCGAAGGCACGCCTTTCAATAAGGTAAAGCGTACAGAAGAGTTGGGCGCACGGGTTGTGCTTACCGGGGCAGACTTTGAAGCTGCAACGCAAGCTGCTTACGATATGGCAAACGCTGAAAGCCTGACCTATGTGCATCCATTCGATGACCCGCTCGTGATGGCAGGCCAAGGCACCGTTGGCCTTGAAATGCTTGAGGACGTGCCGGAACTCGATACGCTGGTGGTCCCTATCGGCGGTGGCGGGCTGATCTCAGGCATCGCGACCATTGCCAAGCAAATCAAACCTGATATCCGCATCATCGGCGTACAAACCGAAGCTTTCCCTGCCATGAAAGAGCGCGTGGATGGTTCCAGCCTGCAAGGGGACAATATCTCCATCGCCGAAGGCATTGCCGTAAACCAGCCCGGCGAACGCACACAGGCGGTTGTAGAGGAATTGGTCGACGAAATCGTGACGGTTTCCGAACGACAGATTGAACGCGCCATTGTGACCATTATGGAAATAGAGAAAGTGATTGTTGAGGGCGCGGGGGCGATCAGCCTTGCTGCCGTTACTCAATACCCGGACCTGTTCAGGGGCCACAAGGTTGGCATGGTCCTGTCTGGCGGCAATATCGATAGCCGCATGCTCGCAAGTGCTATCATGCGCGGCATGGCCCGCGATGGACGTTTGGCGCGCTTGCGCATCACCATGATGGACCAACCCGGCGCACTTGCCAAAGTTACCGATATCGTCGCTGAAATTGGCACCAACATTCTGGAAATGCGCCATCACCGGGAATTCGGGGCAATCAGCTTGAAGCAAACCGAAATGGAACTGGTGATTGAAGCCAAAGACCAGGAACATGCCCGCGCGCTCGTGCATGCTCTTGAAGCGGCCAACTTTAAAGTTGATTACGCGCTGACAGTATAATTGAATTTTTCTCCTAGTGCGGCTTTGAAAAAGGCTGCACATGTCATATATGCACTTTTGATACGACAGCGGAGGTAGGAACAGCGGCAAACAAGCTGACCTTCTCCCAAAAACTGCCCTTTGGGCTTATAATAGAAGCCGCGAGCGACACAGAAGCGCCTGCGGATAATAAAGAGCTGTGGCAAATTCATTGGCACGGCTCGCATAACGTGGAGGAAGTGAATAATGAACCAACAAAAACTTGGGGGCCTTGCTGCCCTTTTTGAAGCGGCAGCCTATATCTTTGGCTTTTGGCTGTTTCTTGGGTACCTGGACCCAACAGGATACGAAGGCGCAGCGGGTAAAGTCGCGTTTCTGATAGAAACGCAAACGGCGCAATATGCTGGAAACATCGTCATATACACCCTGTTTGGTGTAGCGTTGGTGGTGCTTGCGCTGGCCCTGCATGAGCGGTTGAAAACAGGCGCGGAAGCTTTGATGCAAACTGCCACCGTGTTTGGCTTTATTTGGGCTGGCTTTGTAATCGCGAGCGGTATGGTCTTTGTCGTTGGGGCTGAAACCGCCATCGCACTGCACACCACAGACCCGGATGGAGCTGGGGCGCTGTTGCGAACCATCGGAACCATTCAAGAGGGCCTTGGCGGCGGTGTAGAAGTGGTTGGTGGTATATGGTTGCTGTTACTCAGTATCGCAGGGTTGCGCGGTAAAAGCCTGCCAACACTACTGAATTATTTGGGCATTCTGGTGGGCATGGCAGGCACACTAACCATCATTCCTCAAATCAGTGAAATTGGCGCGGTAATCTTCGGTCTGGGCCAGATCATCTGGTTTATCTGGGTTGGCGTCGCGCTCCTCAAAAACCGCTAATTCAGAACAAACCTTGGGCTGCAACCAACAGAGTGCAGCCCAAGACTGTTTTACCAGATTTTCACCCTGTCTTCAGGTGCCAGATACATGGCATCGCCCGGCTGCACATCAAAGGCTTCATAAAATTCATCCATATTGCGGGCCATGCCGTTCACACGCAGATACATGGGGCTATGCGGTGCAGAGAGAAGCCGCTGGCGAAGGCTTTCCTCCGTGCGTTTGTAACGTCGACCCTGCGCTCGCCCTAGGAAGAAACGCTGCGCGCCAGTAAACCCATCCAGCACAGGGGCCTCCGCACCATCAAGCGATCGCTCATAAGCGTGAAAGGCCACAATCATGCCGGCGAGGTCACCAATATTCTCACCCAAAGTCTGCCTGCCATTCACATTCAGTCCCTCTAGCGGCTCATACTGGTCAAATTGCGCGGCAAAGCCGTCACCTAATTCATTGAATGCGACCCGGTCTTCATCGGACCACCACGCCTGCAACACGCCGTCCCCATCGTATTTGGAACCTTGATCATCAAAACCATGGCCGATTTCGTGGCCAATAATGCTTCCAAGAGCGCCATAGTTCAGGGCGGGGTCAGCGTTCGGGTCAAAAAGCGGGGATTGAATGTAACCCGCAGGAATAAAAGCCTCATTACGAGATGGGCTATAGAAGGCATTCACAGTTTGCGGCCCGCTAAACCATTCAGCCCTATCTACCGGCTGGCCAAGGCGCGCCAAATCTCTTTCACGGTCAAACACACGCATGGCTATCACGTTATCCATCAGGCTTTCGGGCTGAATTGAAAGAGCGGAATAGTCTGTCCATTTTTCAGGGTAGGCAATCTTGGCATTCATTTTAGCAAGTTTAGTGCGCGCCGCAGCCTTGGTGGCGTCGGTCATCCAGGTCAGCTTATCTATGCGCTCGCCCAGTTCTGCCCTGATGTTTTCGAACATCTCTTCAACGAGCGCTTTGCTTTCTGCGGGAAAAAACCGGTCGATGTATATTTGGCCAACTGCCTGATCCAGTTCACTATTCACAAATACCACCGCACGCTGGTTCCGTGGGCGCTGCTGCCGTTGGCCTCTTAGTACAGTGCCAAAGAAGGCAAATCGTTCATCAGCGATATCGTCCGCCAGATAAGGTGCGTTGGATGCCAACAAATGGAAGGTCAAATAATCCTTCCATACACCAACGGGGGTTTCGGCAAAAAGGGTCGCCATGGCAGGAAAGGCTTCTTTTTCCCGCACAACAATCTTGTCTGGTGCGCCAACGCCGTAAGCCTCAAGCGCAGCGCCCCAAGGGAAACCGGAAGCATAGGATGAAAGCTCATCCACAGTCATCGCGTTATAGGTACGGTCTGCATTTCGGCGCTCCGCCCTGCTCCAATGATGGGACGCAATAGCTTTCTCAAGTTCAAACACGGCTTCCGCCGCCTCACGAGCATCGTCCCGGCCAAGGCGTGCAAACACAGCTTCCATATAATCCACATAAGCCGAACGTAGAGCGTTTAACCGCTCGCTATCACGCTCGTAATAGCTTTTGTCCGGCAGGGCGGTACCGGCATGTGTGGCATAAACCGCATAATCGCTGGGCTTTTTGCTATCGATCCCGATAAAAACGCCAAACAGAGAACGGGCACCCAGGCTACCATGCATCATGGCGCGGGCGACATCTTCATGGGATTGGATACTCGTAACACGATCCAGCATGGGCTGGATTGGCTCCATGCCAGCATCGTTAATAGCATCAATATTCATATAGGCAGCATGCAGGTCGCGGATCTTCTGCTCGTTGCTGCCGGGAGAGAGGGTTTGCCCCTTCATTTCATCAATCACGGACTTGATGCGGGCCTCATTACGGTCCCGCATGATCTGCGAGAAACCAACACCACTTCGATCCCCCGGGATTTCAGTTGCAGCAAGCCAGCCACCGTTGGCAAACTGGTACAAGTCATCCTGTGGCCGTGTTGATCGATCAAACGCCGAGAATGGGTACCCCCAAGGTTCAATAACGGGTGTTTCTGGTTCGCTGATAGGCATAGGTCCACTAAATGGTGTTTCAGAACTGCATCCAGACAAGAGGCTCGCAATTATTGATGCTGCAACTGTTACTTTAACTGTCATTTTGGCCTCCTACCATCACCGCGATGTCGCACGATGACCACCCTCTACAAATACAATGAATAGTCTTAGTTGGAGATAGCCAAAAAATATGAACAATCCCTTACCTTTGACGGTACATGGTAAGGTGAAATGCCGACAAATGGCGCACCAGCCCGCGAACTATAGGGATCAATATATGCGACGAGCCAACATGACGGAAGCTGACCATTGGTTTGGCACCTTCTAGCCAGTAACCGCATCCCCGTACGCAAGTTCCACCTGCATAAGTCGCTGGCGGATGGCAAGGCACTTTTGTCCATCGTCCTTTTGCGGGTCACACTTGCGCAGGTCTTTCGCCAAGCGCCTGATGTGCTTTTCAGCCTTTTTGGGTTCACCAAGTTCGATTTGCACCAGCGCATAGTCCGCTCGCGCATCGAAATGCTTTGGGTTCATATCAAGCGCTAGTTTGAACGACCGGCTCGCGCTATTGCTCTCTCCGAGCGCACGCTTGGACATGCCTTCCATATAGTAAAGAATGGCATAGGCCTGCCGCCGCCAAGGGTCAGATGCGCGAAAATCAACACTGGCATGACTTGGGCGCGGGTACAATCCGTCAGGGGAAAACCTAATAAGTTCAGCGAACAAATCTGCCTTGTTGCGAAACTCTTGCAGTCGAATAGCGTTAAAATAGTCAGCTGCTTTTTCAAAGTCCCCAGCGTGAAAAGCTGCAAAACCATTTGCAACCTGTCTTGGCAACGCACGGTCGCCTTCAACAATGATTTCTTCTGCTGGCTTCTTGTCATCCCGCGCCGCCTGCCCATCCTGAGCAGATATGGGCACAAAAAACGACAATCCCGCCAACAGTGCCAGAGTTAGCTTATTGCACATAGATAGCTCTCGATATCATGAACGCATTTTAAAATTCAGCCATTAACCGCTTGTACTTACGGCAAACCCATATGCTTGCTCCACCTGCGCCAACCGCTCACCGATTGCGGAACAAACATCACTTTGGCCCGCGTCCCTGCATTTATTCAGGTCTCTAACCAGCCGTTTGATATGCTTGACACTGGCGTCAGGCTTCCCGTTTTCAATTTCTACCAAGGCCAGATCGGCACGGGCATCAAAATGGCGAGGATTGCGTTCAAGAGCGCGTTTGAACGACAAGCGGGCAGACATATTCTCGCCTTGCGCGCGCTGTGACATGCCTTCCATATAATGGATGATGGCAAGGGCTTTCTTCGTTTCCCGATCGCTATTGGTGGAATACACATCATGGGCACCTGTTAAGCTCTGTACACTCCATAAATCGGATATTATCTGGAATGTAACCGAAGCACGTAACTGGTGGTTAGCCCGCACACGATAGAAATAGCTTTCCGCTTTTTTGAAGTCACCATCATGAAAAGCTGCAAAGCCTTTCTTGATGTGGCGGGAAAGATTGCGTCGTCCCTGAACAACGATCTCTTCATCAACCGGTGTTTCAGCAGTTGCTTTCTCGTCAGCCAAAGTAGCTGGTGTGACAATCAAGCCTGCGGCAAATGAGGCAGCTAGTAAAAGGCGCATAATCTACTCTCCCAAAATTCCCTTTGAAGAGAGTAACATTTTTGCGTCTAGCTGACAATTAGCATTTGGAAACAGTCCCTACTCTGCCGGTATACCCTTGGCTTCCTTGTCTTCAAAATCTTCCAGCTCCTCTGCAAGCGCGTTTGGAGAGCGGGTAAACTTCGCCAGCGCATCATAAAACACAGGCACGATGAAAAGTGTGAAGAAGGTCGCGATCAAAACGCCGGAAAATACGGTAACACCAATGGTCATGCGACTGTTGGCCCCTGCCCCTGTTGCAATCATCAGCGGCACCGCCCCCATTGCAGTTGAAAGACCTGTCATCATGATCGGACGCAGGCGCGTTTTGGAACTGTTAATCAGCGCATCGCGCACGCTCTGGCCTTCATCACGAAGCTGGTTTGCAAACTCCACAATCAGGATACCGTTTTTGGCCGCCAACCCGATAAGCATGATCAGGCCAAGCTGGCTGTATATATTGAGGGTACTACCCGCCAGATATAGCCCGAACAGACCACCCAGTACCGCAAGCGGTACCGTTAACATGATGATGAACGGGTGGATGAAACTTTCGAATTGGGCCGCAAGCACAAGGAAAACCACGACAAGCGCAAGAATGAAGATGAAAATCACATCATCGCCCGCTTCCTTATACTCCCGGGTTGCGCCCTTATAGTCGACACTGGTGACATCAGGCAGCACCTCACGCACCTTGTCTTCCATCCATGTGGTAACCTCACCGATTGTGTATCCCGGCGCAAGATTGCCGGATATGGTGAGCGAGCGAACCCTGTTGAAGCGCCTTAGTTCGCCAGCGCCAGAGTCTTCAATGACCGACACAAGGTTCGAAAGCGGCACCAATTCACCAGTGCGGGATGCAACATGGATGTTTTCCATATCCAAAGGCTGACGACGATCCGACTTTTGCGCCTGCAAAATTACGTCATACTCTTCACCGTCCTGCACGAAGGTGGTAACCCGCCTGCCACCCATCATGGTTTCAAGAGTACGCCCAATGGACTGGATAGAAACACCAATGTCCGCCGCGCGGGCACGGTCAATCTGTACCTTGAATTGGGGCTGGGTTTCGCGGTAATCCGCGTCCACATTCACGAGGCCCTCATACTGGGAAAGTTCTTCAAACATAACCTGTTTGAAACGGCCAAGGTCATCATAGGTATCGCCGCCGATGACAAACTGGAAAGCTTCAGAACCACCACCGCGACGCGACAGACCTGAGGTTTCGATAGGGATCGCCATAGCACCGGTTACATTTCCAAGCAGCTTGGGCCGCAGTTCGTTCAGAATTTCCGTCGAGCTGCGCTCCCGCTCTTCCCAAGGTTTAAGGATCATGAAGCCAAAGCCGCCATTGCCGTCCACCCGTACAAGCAATCGTTCCATTTCGCCTTTTTCAATGTAAGGCAAAATTTGCTCTTCAATTTTCAGCGCTTGCTTCTGCATGAAGGTATGGCTGGCGCCTTCCGGCCCTCGCACCCGCATGAAGAGAGCGCCACGATCTTCAATCGGCGCAAGCTCTTGCGGCACCTGCTGGAACACGCCAAAAATCAGAATGAAGCAGGTCAGAAAGCTTGCGGTAACCAGCAATTTGTTTTCGACACAAACACCAAGGAAACGGCCATAGCCCTCCTGAATTCTGTGGAACACGCGGTCAAGAAACTTGGCAAAGGCGGGTTTCTTGTTCCGTCGGCGCACAAGCTTTGAACACATCATTGGCGTGAGCGTCAGGGCGATCAGGCTTGAGAACGCAACCGCAGATGTCATGGTGATTGCCAGCTCGCCAAACAACCGACCCACGTTACCGGACAGGAAGAAAATCGGCACAAACACACCAATAAGCACAAGCGTGGTTGCAATAACGGCAAACCCAACCTGCCGCGCACCGCGATAAGCGGCAACAAGGCCCGGCTCGCCCTCCTCTACGCGGCGGTAAATGTTTTCAAGCACCACGATGGCGTCATCAACCACAAGACCAATCGCAAGCACAAGGCCAAGCAATGTAATCAGGTTGATGGACACGCCCGTAAGCGACAAAATCCAGAAGCTCGCCACGATACACACTGGCACCGTGACCGCAGGCACAATCACTGTTTTGATATTGCCAAGGAACAGGTAAAGCACCAGCACCACCAGCGACATGGAAACCGCCAGCGTGAAGTAAACCTCTGAAATTGCTTTTTCGATGAAAATCGACGTATCAAACGCCACCAAAAGCTCCATGCTTTCCGGCAGTGTTTCACGAATACGCTCTACTTCGGCTTTGGCGGCCTGCGCCACCGCAAGCGTATTACCCGTAGACTGTTTGATAACACCAAGGCCGATAACGGGCTCCCCGTTACCGCGGAAAGTGCGTTCTTCCCGCTCGGCTCCAAGTTCAACACGGGCAACGTCGCCAAGGCGAACAAAACTGCCGCCATCACCACCAGTGCCACCCTCACGGATCACCATGGTTTCAAAGTCAGCAGCGTTCGCATACTCGCGGTTCAAACGAACAATCGTGTCGCGCTCGATACTTTCAATTTCACCGGCAGGCAGCTCTACATTCTCGGCGCGCATAACCTGTTCAATGTCGGTTACGGTAATACCGCGCGCTGCCATCGCCTGCCTGTCCAGATGCACACGTACGGCATAGCGTTTTTGCCCGCCGATGCGCACACCGGAAACGCCGTCCACAACGGACAGCCTGTCAACAATATTGCGCTCCGCATAATCGGTGAGCTGTAAAACATCCATCACTGGGCTTGTCAGGTTAAACCACAGGATAGGCCGGGTATCATTGTCGGCCTTCGCAACCTCTGGCGGCTCCACTTCTTCCGGCAGGTTGTTGAGCACACGGCTCACACGGTCACGCACATCGTTCGCACCGCTATCAATATTCCGGTCCAGCAGAAACTCTATCGTGATGTCAGACCGACCATCCCTGCTGGTGCTTTCAATCGTCTTGATGCCCGGCACCCCAGCAATGGCGCTTTCGATAATCTGTGTTACACGCGTTTCAACAACAGCGGCATTCGCACCGGGGTAGTTAGTCCTTACGCTCACAATCGGCGGGTCAACGTCCGGCAGTTCACGTACCGGAATATTACCAAAGGAAATAACGCCAAACGCCACCAGCATAAGACTGATGACGGTTGCAAAAACCGGACGCTTTACGGATATGTCAGAGAGGATCATGCGCCTGCTCCCCGACCGTTTATGCGATCACTGCCGCTTTCACTGGCTTCGCGGATGCGCACACCGGCGCGGCCAAGCCTCATCGTGCCCTCTGTCACAACACGCTCGCCAGCGTTCAGGCCGTCTGTAACCTCAACATACCCGGGTCGCCGGATACCGAGCGTGACTTCGCGGCGCTCTGCCACACCGTCTGTGTTCACAAAAACATATGCCTTGCCACCGGATGGTACCACCGCCTCCTCCGGCACCGAAAGTCCCTGCCATGTGCGGCTGATGACTTCAACAGTCATCAGCAAACCCGGACGCAGGGCACCGTCCATGTTTTCGACCTCAGCCCGGATAATCACAGAGCGCGTGACGGGGTCAACGCGGCTATCCACCGTTTTAACGGCGCCTTCAAACAGGCGGTCCGGGTAAGCCTCCACACGGGCAATCACAGATTGGCCCGGCGCAAGCGTCGCGATAAAACGTTCCGGTACGGAAAAGTCCAGGTTGATGATATCCACGGCATCAATCGTAGTGATGGGGTTATTCTGCGTGATCAACGTGCCTTCGCTTACCTGGCGCAGGCCAAGCACACCATCAAACGGGGCAACAATCCTTCGGTCAGCCAGCCGTGCCTCAGCGGCCTCAAGGCGGAACCGGGCTTCGTCTACCCGGCGGCGCTGCGCATCAAGCGTTGCCGTTGAAGCGTTCCCGCGTGTCACAAGATCTTCCGTGCGGGCGAACTGGCTTTCTGCTTCAAACACGTTGGCGCGAGCTTCCGCAAGCTGTGCCTGCTCTTCTGCGTCTTCAAGCGCAACAAGAAGGTCACCCTTTTTCACCATCTGGCCGTCTTCAAAAGCAACTTCACGCACCGTGTCGGAAACACGCGGGGACAGAACAACGCTTTCTCTTGCCCGCGCGGTACCCAATGCTTCAACAATGTCGCTGAATTCCCGTGCCTCAACAACTTCCGTCACCACAGAAACTGTTCGCCCGCCAAAGCCGCGACGCTGACCCTGCTTGCTATCCTGTGTCAGCAACCAACCGGCAGACGCAATAAGCGCGACCAAAACACCAATAAGCACGATGCGCCCAGACCCCATGGGACAATCCTTTTCTACTATTAAATTTTTGGCTCGTACCCTTTACGTCGGGTGTGATAACCAGATCAATTCGATCGGACATTTATCATACGATCGGCCAATTGTATAACCTTCGTCTTCACTTTGTCGTGTTGCTCTTGAGAGCCTACGGGCGGTCAATCACCCCACATATTTTGCACATGGTTCGTGAATGCAGCGGCAACATCCAGCGTTTCAACCGCTACATCACTGCGCGGCAGGAACAGGCCAAGCCTGCGTTCATGGTCAAAGCCCATCAAGCGAACAGCGCATACCCTGTCATCAACAAGGCTTTCTGGCACCACTGTGCCGCCAATACCGGCGGCTACCATTGCCACCGCCCTGCTGTCGTTAGCGGTACGGTAGGCCAGACGGGGGCGCACGTTGCGGTCGGTAAAATATCGACTGGTCTCGGAAAGCACCTCACAGCGGCTACGAACAATCATATATTCCTCGGCAAGGTCAGACGCATTCACGCGTGTGCGCCCGGCAAGCGCGTGATCCAGCGGCAGGATGAACACATAACTCTCGCCGCCCAACGGCAAAGCCCGGTCTTCTGTCTCTCCCCGATGCAGCGAAAGCGCAAAATCAAGGCTTCTGTCCTCCAGTCGGTTCTCCAGCTCCTGCTCTGTTCCGTCCACCACTTCAATGGCGGCATTAGGCGTCCTTTCCTTAAATGATGCCAACAAGCTGCCCACTTTCCGGTTCGACAGCGTGGTTAAAACCCCGATGCGTAGCAATGGTGTTTTGCCAGCTTCATCAAGAACCTGCTGCGCCATATTACACTCGTGCAGAATAGCTTTGGCGCGTGGTAAAAAGCGCGTACCTGCGTCTGTTAGAAAAACACGCCTGTTTGTACGCTCAAACAAATCATGCCCAAGCTGCTGCTCCAGCTTCTTGATACCCGCTGATAGGGTTGGTTGCGTTACAAAAACCCGGTCAGCGGCCCGCGTAAAACTGCCGGTTTCCACCACCGCAAGGAAATAACGTAGGAGATAGATATCCATCATAGACACCATCTATGGATTACATTTTTGACTTCGATTTTACCGATAGCAGTACAACAGCTATTATGCCAGCGAATTTAGGCGTCTTCCGGGCTAGAGCCGCCGCCATAATACGACAATCAGGTAATCAGGAGAGGCTATCCATGTCTGTGCTGTCTACAACGCTCGATACATCTTCGGGTGCCTTCCGCGAGAATGCGGACCATATGCGGACCCAGCTTGACGATCTGCAGGCCACCATCGGCAAGATCGCCCTCGGTGGTTCAGAGCGTGCTCGCGACAAACATGTCGCCCGCGGCAAACTGTTGCCGCGCGAACGGGTAAACACATTGCTTGATCCCGGTACACCGTTTCTGGAGCTATCCCAGCTTGCTGGCCTTAATATGTATGACGCAGATATTGCCGCGGGTGGCATCATTACCGGCATTGGCCGCGTATCGGGCACGGAATGTGTGGTGGTCTGCAACGACGCTACTGTCAAGGGCGGCACTTACTATCCGGTAACGGTAAAGAAGCACTTGCGCGCTCAGGAAATCGCCCGCGAGAACAAACTGCCCTGTGTTTATCTGGTCGATAGCGGCGGGGCCAACCTGCCAAATCAGGATGAAGTTTTCCCGGACCGCGACCATTTTGGCCGCATCTTCTATAATCAGGCACAAATGTCATCTGAAGGCATTCCGCAAATTGCCGTTGTAATGGGGAGCTGCACAGCTGGTGGTGCCTACGTACCGGCCATGGCTGACGAGAGCATCATCGTGCAAAATCAGGGCACCATCTTTCTTGGTGGTCCACCACTTGTGAAAGCTGCAACCGGTGAAGTGGTTAGTGCTGAAGACCTTGGCGGCGGTGACGTACATGCTCGCACCTCCGGTGTCGTTGATCATCTGGCGAAAGATGACGAACACGCCCTCGGCATTGCCCGCAGGATTGTTGGTAACCTCAACCGAAAGAAAAACCCGGATGTGGATGTGCGCGAGCCAGTGGCCCCGCTTTATGACCCGCGCGAAGTATACGGCCTGATCCCAAAAGATGTTCGCCAACCTTATGATGTGCGCGAAGTGATCGCCCGCATCGTTGACGGCAGCGAATTCGACGAGTTCAAGAAGCTTTACGGCGAAACACTGGTGTGTGGCTTTGCCCACATTCACGGCTTTCCAGTTGGTATCGTAGCCAATAACGGTGTCCTGTTTGGCGAAAGTGCCCGCAAAGGTGCGCACTTTGTTGAACTGTGCGCACAGCGTGGTATTCCGCTGGTGTTCCTGCAAAATATCACTGGCTTTATGGTCGGCCAGAAATATGAAAACGGTGGCATCGCCCGCGACGGTGCTAAAATGGTCACCGCCGTTGCCTGCGCCAACGTGCCCAAGTTCACCGTTATTATCGGCGGCAGTTTTGGTGCTGGAAACTACGGCATGTGTGGCCGGTCCTACCAACCGCGCTTCATGTGGATGTGGCCGAACGCTCGTATTTCTGTAATGGGCGGCGAGCAGGCAGCAGGGGTGCTTTCAACCGTTAAACGCGACGGCATGGAAGCGCGCGGTGAAAGCTGGTCCGCAGAAGAGGAAGAGGCTTTCAAAGCCCCTATCCGCGATATGTATGAAGAACAAGGTCACCCCTATTACGCCAGCGCACGCCTATGGGATGACGGGGTGATTGACCCTGCGGACACGCGCCGCGTGCTGGGTCTTGGCCTGTCCGCCACCATCAATGCCCCCATCGAGCCGACCAAGTTCGGCATCTTCCGGATGTAGGGGGCGTATATGGCAGACAATATCCTTATAGAAATTGACGAGCGCGGGGTGGCAACGGTTACGCTCAATCGCGCGGAAAAACACAATGCTTTCAATGATGACGTAATTGCTGAACTGGCTGAAACGTTCGCCTCTCTGGGCACAAATGACGATGTACGCGTTATTGTGCTGACGGGTGCTGGCAAAAGCTTTTCAGCGGGTGCGGATCTTTCCTGGATGAAGAAAACAGCCACATACAGCCACGAAGACAATGAAGCAGCCATGCGTCTTTCTGGTATGCTGTCAACGCTGGCGAACTGCCCAAAGCCAACCATTGCCAATGTGAATGGCGCGGCCTTTGGTGGCGGTGTCGGCCTGACGGCCTGCTGTGATATCGCGATTGCTAAATCCACAGCAATCTTTTCACTTTCCGAGGTGAAACTTGGCCTGACGCCAGCGACCATCTCCCCTTATGTGGTTCGTGCGATTGGTGCGCGTACAGCCCAGCGCTATTTCCTGACCGGTGAACGGTTTGATGGTGTCGAAGCTCGCCGCATTGGCCTTGTACATGAAATTGCCCAGTCCCCCGAAGAAGCAGGCATGATCCTCGACGGCATCATTGAGCAGTTGCTGGCTGGTGGCCCAACCGCGCAAGCGGACTGCAAAGAATTAATCCAGCTTGTTGCCGGGCGTAAAATTGATGAACCCCTCCGCAAAGCAACGGCAGAGCGTATTGCCGCCCGCAGAGCAAGCGATGAGGGCCAAGAGGGCCTAAGCGCCTTTTTCGAGAAACGCAAACCAAACTGGAGTGCGGACCAATGAGTGAACAAACACGCAAAATCCGCAAGCTGCTGATCGCAAACCGCGGTGAAATTGCCTGCCGGGTGATGATGACCTGTCAGTCGCTGGGCATTAAAACTGTGGCGGTATATTCGGATGCTGACAAAAATGCCATGCATGTGGCAATGGCTGACGAAGCTGTTCATATCGGCCCGCCCGCAGCATCCGAAAGCTATCTGGTGATCGACAAGATCATTGGCGCCGCCAAAGCAACCGGCGCTGATGCAATTCACCCCGGCTATGGCTTCCTGTCCGAGAACCCGACTTTTGCCAATGCATGTGCTGATGCGGGCATCATCTTCATTGGCCCAAGCGCTGCATCAATGGATGCCATGGCTCTTAAAGGTGCAGCCAAAAAACTGATGACCGATGCAGGCGTGCCTGTTGTCCCCGGCTATCATGGTGACGATCAGTCGCCCGACCTGTTGGCTGCGGAAGCAGAGAAAATTGGCTTTCCAGTTCTGATCAAGGCAGTTGCAGGCGGTGGCGGCAAGGGCATGCGCATTGTCCACAATGCCAGTGAAATGCCAGCGGCCATTGAAGCGGCGCGCCGTGAAGGCGAGAACTCTTTCGCCAATGGCAAACTGCTGATCGAAAAGTTGATTCAGAAACCACGGCATATTGAGCTTCAGGTATTTGGTGACCAAAACGGCCACGCTGTGCATTTGTTTGAACGCGATTGTTCGCTGCAACGTCGCCACCAAAAAGTGGTTGAAGAGGCCCCTGCCCCCGGTATGAGCGCAGAAATGCGCCGCGCCATGGGCGAAGCTGCCGTAAAAGCAGCTCAGGCCATCAATTATGTTGGGGCGGGTACTGTTGAATTCATCGTTGATGTAGCAAACGGCCTTGATGACGCGCCTTTCTATTTCATGGAAATGAACACGCGCCTGCAAGTGGAACACCCAGTGACCGAGATGATCACCGGGCAAGATTTGGTTGAATGGCAGATAACGGTTGCGGAAGGCCAAGCGATACCACTTTCACAAGATGAAATTGACGTGCTAACCAACGGCCATGCGGTTGAGGTGCGGCTGTATGCAGAAGACCCGTTTGGCGGCTTCTTGCCCTCAATTGGTACAGTTGGCCTGTTTAACCCATTTGCCGACACGCCAGCCAACACCCGTATTGACGCGGGCGTCCAGCATGGTGACGAGGTTTCAATCCATTACGACCCGATGATCGGTAAGTTGATCGCATGGGGTGATAACCGCGATGATGCCATTCATGCACTCACAGAATTGGTTTCTGAAACGCCTGTGATTGGTCTGGCGACAAACCGGGATTTCCTGTTGCGGGCGCTGCGCAACCCGGATTTTCAGGCCGGTGACGTGCACACTGGCTTTATTGGTCAGCATGAAGACACTTTGCTCTCACCTCATGTGATCGAGGTGCGTGATTATCTTGTGGCCGCAATTGCTGTTTTCGCCAACAGGCAGGCAGCAGCCCCGGCCTCAAACGACCCATGGTCAACACTTGATGGTTTCAGGCTCAATCTGCCGCACGCAGAGAAACTGAAGTTTGAAACCAAAGACGGCGACACGCTGGACGTTGTTCTTGAACAGCACTCTAGTTCGCTCACCGCCACCAGCGGTGCGCATGAAATGACCGTATGTGACCTCAGCTTCTCTGATCATGTATTGCGCTACAGTGAAAACGAGGTGCGCACACAGCTTTTTGTCTCGGTTGACGACGATAAAGTTGACCTGATCGACAGCAACCGCACCATCAGCCTTACCCGTCATGCACGAGATGGCAGCAGCGGCGATGACGCCGATGGCCCAGGCACCATCGTAGCGCCCATGCCCGGTAAAATCCTTGAATACAAAGTTACTGAGGGTGACGCAGTCAGCAAAGGCGATGCGCTTTTGGTGATGGAAGCAATGAAAATGGAACAAACGATCACAGCGCCACGCGACGGCGTGGTGACCAAGGTTGGCGCAAGTGCTGGCGACCAGGTTGGTGACGGCAGTATTTTGATCGTTATCGAAGACACTGAATAATTAACGAAATCAAACGATTAGGGGTGACTATGTTTGAGTTTCCACATCTACAATTCAACCACGGCGAAGAAATTGACATGCTGCGCGACATGGTGCGCCGCTTCGCTGAAGACGAAATTGCACCGCGCGCCGCCGAAATTGATGAGACCAACAAGTTCCCCATGGACCTTTGGCAAAAGATGGGAGAGCTTGGCCTTCTGGGCATGACGGCGCCAGAGGAATATGGCGGGGTGAACATGGGCTATCTGGCTCACGTGATTGCTGTTGAAGAGATCAGCCGCGCATCCGCCTCAGTTGGCCTGAGCTACGGCGCCCATTCCAATCTGTGCATAAATCAGATCGTGAAGAACGCGAGCGCAGAACAGAAAGAAAAATATCTACCAAAACTGATCTCTGGCGAGCATGTTGGCGCGCTGGCGATGAGCGAGCCCGGTGCAGGCTCTGACGTGGTTTCCATGCGCCTGAAAGCCGAAAAAACGAACGAAGGCTATGTACTTAATGGCAACAAGATGTGGATCACCAACGGTCCGGACGCGGACACGCTGCTGGTTTATGCCAAAACCGACATGGATGCAGGCCCGCGCGGCATTACCGCCTTCCTGATTGAGAAAGACATGGCTGGTTTCTCAACAGCACAAAAACTCGACAAGTTGGGCATGCGCGGTTC
Source organism: Kordiimonas sp. (assembly GCA_965199355.1). Classification (GTDB taxonomy): domain Bacteria; phylum Pseudomonadota; class Alphaproteobacteria; order Sphingomonadales; family Kordiimonadaceae; genus Kordiimonas. The sequence goes on along the minus strand of CBDARB010000011.1, from coordinate 218,368 downwards.
CAACACGTGTGAACTTGTATTTGAAGACTGTTTTGTGCCGTTTGAAAACCGTATAGGCGAGGAAGGCAGCGGCGTTCGCGTGCTGATGTCCGGCCTTGATTTTGAACGGGTTGTTCTGTCTGGCGGTTCGCTTGGCATCATGCGTGCCTGTCTTGATACTGTGGTTCCTTATGTGCATGAACGCCAGCAATTTGGTCAACCAATCGGCACCTTCCAGCTGATGCAGGGTAAAATTGCAGACATGTACGCCACTTGGGCCTCTACCCGCGCTTATGTATATGCTGTTGCGCAAGCCTGCGACCGAGGTGAAACCACGCGCAAGGACGCTGCTGCCTGTATTCTGCTGGCTGCCGAAAAGGCCACATGGATGGCAGGCGAAGCAATCCAGTCGCTAGGCGGCAATGGTTATATTAATGAATATCCAACCGGGCGCTTGTGGCGTGATGCCAAGCTTTATGAGATTGGTGCAGGTACGAGCGAAATTCGCCGTATGTTGATCGGTCGCGAGTTTTTTAACGAAACACGCTAGATCGCCATTTGGGAGTATTATTTGTGAAGGCCCTTTTTACTTTCGCGTTATTTGCAACTCTGTTCTCGGCAACTGTCGCAGCTCAAACCCATGTCTCAGACGGAGAGGTAGTTGTTGACGGTGTAATAACGCAAATTCGCACCTACGAAAGCGAGGGCCTTACGGACCGTCCTATACTATTGGTTGCGCTGCACGGCGATTCCCCTCGCAACAATCCTTCCTATCAGTATGGCTTCGCCAGAACTGTTGCGTCCAAGGCGAAGAACACCGTCGCGGTTGGATTACTGCGCCCCGGTTACACGGACGATGCCGACCGCACATCTGACGGCGTTCGAGGAGAGGCAATTGGCGACAATTATGACGCATCGCGCATTGATCAAATTGCGAAGGTCATTGAGCAGTTGGGTGGTCATCATAACGCTCAAGGGGTAATTCTGGCGGGCCATTCAGGTGGCTCTGCTATCACCGCCAAACTGATTGCCGCCTATCCCAGTCTTGTTGACCATGCGTTTGTTGTATCGTGCCCTTGCGATATCAATGCATGGCGCAAAGATATGATCAAGCTTTCCGGATATGAGGGTTTTAAGGGACCATTGGATGTCATATCGCCAGTTGATGTTATTGCTGACATTTCGGACGAAAAGTCAGTTTCGATATTCGTTGGTGACAAAGATAAGGTAACTCAGAAATATCTAAGCCAGGAATACTTTGAAAAGCTTGTTAGCCATAACAAGAAAGCCGACCTGACTGTTTTAGACGGCGAACATAATATCTTTTTACATAAGCAGATTCTTGCCTCCGTCGTCGAAGCTGTTGCCAGCCTGAATAACAACTGACAGGCGATGGACTTCTTACGGCATCAACCCTCGGCCTAAACTGAAGCGGCATGAACCTGCACGTCTGTTTTCCCGAAATGTGTCCCGGCGCAAAGTATGGCAGTTCCCAGGTCCATCGCGAGCGCATAGGCAAAACAATCAGCAAAATTAAGGCCCGCCGAATGCCTCCCTCGGCCCCAATTCTGGAAAGCCGTACAAACCTGTTGTGCAGTATCAGCGTCTACAGGAATGATTTGGACACCCAGGTCCGCAACAAATTTTGCAGCCACATCCGCAAGTCCACGATTGAGCGCAACCACAAGCAGTTCGGTATATGTACCGGCAGACATGCCCATATATTCACAGATAACCGCCTCGGCAAGTGCTTTCGACCCTTCATCCTCCAGCAAAATGGCCATAACTGCAGAGGTATCGAGAACAATCATGAAGGCATCCCTTCTCGGTCAAACAGGTTTTTACCGGCGTTTTCACCGTCAAACCCACTGGTTCGCAATTGCGCGGCATCTTCCAGAATATGCCTTAGCGCTCGGCGTTTTTGCGTTTCAGATTTGTAGCCTTCCATCGGCTGGATTTGGGCAACAGGCCGGCCATGCTTTGTTAACACCACCCGTTCACCATTTAGCGCCCGGTTTATTAGTTCTGATAGGCGCCCTTTTGCATTCGCCACCGACATTTCAATCATGATTCGTCCTTTTTGGTCCAAAATATGGTCCATATATCTTGAATTCCAATTATGGACCATTATATAGACTATATCAAGGCACGTGATCAAATCCTACAGCACTAGGGCTGATTAGGCTTTTTGATTAGGGGCCTCGCTTAACAGACGAGGAAAGGGAAATTTATGGCCAATTTTGAAAATAAAAGCGGTGCAACCAAACTAGGTGCTGCGGCACTTGTAGGCGCCTTAGGCATTGGTATTGTGGTTAGCAGTTTCTTCACTGTCGAAGAAGGTCATGTGGGCATTGTGAAACGGTTCTCGGAAGCCAAGCATCAGGTAAACCCGGGGCTGCACTTTAAGGTGCCCTTTGTGGACACCGTAGAAGAAATTGAAGTACGGACCCGCAAGAACATTGAAAAGATGCCATCCAGCACCAGCGAGCAGATGCCCGTGACTGTGGACGCATCTGTAAACTGGACCGTGAATAAAGAAGCAGCAATAGAGCTGTTCCGTAAATACGGCGGCCTAACACAGTTTGAGCAACGTATTCTCGACCCACGATTTCGGTCGGCAACCAAATCGGTCATTCCGCAATATACGGCAGAACAACTGATACAGGACCGAGCTGTTGCAATTGCAGGTATCGAATCGGAACTGATCAAAGAAATGGAAGCTTTTCCCGTAAAGGTGGATAACATCCAGATCGAAAACATAGTTCTGCCAAGGAAGTACCTCGAAAGCATCGAAACCAAACAGACAGAGAAAAACCTGGCGGACGCTGAAAAATTCCGCCTCGAAAGACAAAAGTTGGAGGCATTGCGCGAGGTAAACACAGCAGATGCGCAGGCACAAGGCATCCTGAAAGTCGCGGAAGCTGAGGCAAAGGCCACAGAAATCAAAGGCTTGGCAGAAGCGAAGGCCATTGAAGCCAAAGGTAAGGCATTACGTGACAACCCGCTGATTATTCAGCTTACCCAGGCCCAGAGTTGGGACGGCGTGTTGCCACAAACTGTGATGGGGGAAAAAGGTGCTCTGCCAATTCTAAATATCGGCAAATAGTACCGAAACAATACAATCCAGAGGGCACATCGTGCCCTCTGTTTTTTTATGAATATTACGCCATGCGTAATCTTCTTTCAAAATCCTCATTCAAGAATATCGAAGATTGCTCGCTTTTGAAATCTTAGACAGTTCATTTCTTAACATTGGTGCCATACTAGCTGCCTATTCAGGGTCCATGTGTCCTGACTGTCATAAATCCGGGTTTACGAGAGGGACGTGTTATGCCCGTATTCGATTCAAGAAGTTTCAAAGATCACGAACAGGTTGTTTTCTGCGCCGACGCTGAAACTGGCCTGAAGGCAATTATTGCTGTTCATTCAACGGCTTGCGGCCCCGCCGCTGGCGGCACCCGTTTCTGGGACTATGCCGCGGCACACCGCGGGAATGCCCCCAGTGACGTTGCAGAAACACGCGGTGAGCAAGATGCCGTTTATGACGTTCTACGCCTCTCGCGCGGCATGTCTTACAAAAATGCGATGGCTGGCCTGCGCCTTGGTGGCGGCAAATCGGTTATCATCGGCAACCCAAAAGAACTGGGCACGCCTGAATTGATGCGCGCCTTTGGTCGCTACGTAAACCGGCTGAGCGGCAGCTATTATGCGGCAGAAGATGTCGGCACAAGCCCCGCCATGCTCGCAGCCGCAGGTGAAGCAACCGAGTATGTTTCTGGCCTTGAAACGGGTGAATTTGGCACAGGTGACCCCTCCCCTCATACAGCACTTGGTGTTTTCACCGGCATTCAGGCAGCGGTACAGCACCGCCTTAACAAACAAGACCTGAACGGCGTTCATGTTGCCATTCAGGGTGTCGGCCATGTCGGGCTGTATCTTGTGGAGCACCTGCTGAAGGCTGGTGCAAAAGTTACCGTAACAGATATTGTAACAGCCAACATTGAAGCGGCCAAAGCCAAGGGTGACATCACAGTTGTGGACCCAAAAGGCATCCATGCTGTCGACTGTGATGTGTTTGCCCCCTGCGCGCTTGGTGGCGGGCTCAATCCGGTTACCATCCCCGAAATCAAGGCAACAGTTGTTGCAGGCGCCGCCAACAACCAGCTTGAGAATGAAGGCATAAACGACGAAGAGTTGCGCAAGCGCGACATTCTTTATGCGCCTGATTATGTGATCAATGCTGGTGGCATTATCTCGGTGGAATCGGAAGTTCACCGTGAGAAAGTTTCAGATGCGGCCCGCGAGGCAAAGGTGCTACGCATCGGTGAAACGCTGGGCAGAATTTTTGAAGCCAGCGACCGCGAACAGCGCCCAACCGGTGTAATCGCCAACGAAATGGCCGAGGACATCATTGCAAAGGCAGCAGCGAAGAAGGCTGCTGGTTAATCCTATAACCAAGCATCAAAAAACAATAAGCCCGTTGGAGATTATCCAGCGGGCTTTTGCTTTTTTCTAATACTGCACCGGCCCACACCCCCACCCGACCACCGCACGGAATTATACTTGTGTGGTCGGGTGGGGGTGTGGGCCGTAACAGTTAAATTAACTATATGTGCAATGCATGCCCAAGGGCCTTCAGCGCAGCTTCCTGGAAACCCTCGCTTTGCGTTGGGTGCGCATGGATTGTGCCCGCCACATCATCAAGCGTTGCACCCATTTCAAGCGCTAGCGAGAAAGCAGCCGACAGTTCAGCAACACCTTTACCCACAGCCTGAACACCAAGCACAAGGTCATTATCCTTGCGGGCAACAATGCGCACAAAGCCAATCTCTGCTTCCATGGTCATAGCCCGGCCATTGGCTGCAAACGGGAAGACACCAACCTTGGTATCAAAACCTGCTTCTTTCGCCTCGTCTGGCGACAGCCCAGTGGTCACAACCTCAGGGTCCGTGAAACAAACCGCTGGGATAGACACCTTGTCGAAGGCGCGGGTTTTGCCAGCAATAATTTCCGCCACCATTTCACCTTGAGCCATCGCCCGGTGCGCGAGCATAGGCTCGCCGGTCACATCACCAATCGCATACACGCCTGTCATGGATGTTTTGCACTGATCATTGATCCAGATAAACGGCCCTTTCATGGAAAGGTCCAGCTCTTCAAGGCCCCAACCATCGGTTTTGGCGCGCCGTCCAACGGTTACCAGAATTTTGTCAGCCTCCAGCACCTTCTCGCCGTCACCGTTCGCTTCTACAAGCAGGCTCTGGCCATCATCGCTCAGGCCCTTGGCTTTGGTGTGCAACAGCACTTCGATGCCAAGGGCTTTCAGGCTTGCTGCCACTGGTTTTGTCAGGTCTTTGTCATACTGCGGCAGGATGCGGTCCATTGCTTCCACCACGGTTACTTTTGCACCCATTTTCGCGTAAGCGGTGCCCAGCTCCAGCCCGATATAACCGCCACCAATAACCACAAGCTTTTCTGGTACTTTATCAAGCGCAAGTGCTTCAGTTGACGAAATGATATTATCGCCAAACGGCAGGCTCGGGATTTCAACCGGCACAGAGCCGGTCGCCAGAATGACATTCTGGGCCTTGATGGTAACAGTGCCGTCTTTGGTGGTGACTTCGCAGGTTTTACCGTCAACCATGCGGCCCCAGCCCATAACGGAACGGACTTTGTTTTTCTTCAAAAGACCGCCAACACCGCCTGTTAAGCGGCCAACAATGGCGTCTTTCCAGGCGATGGTTTTCGAGAGGTCCAGTTTTGGTGCGCTAGCGCTGATACCCAGCGGGTTTTCAGCGGCAAAATGTGCTGCCTTTTCAAACTCATCCGCCGCGTGGATCAATGCTTTGGACGGGATACAGCCAACATTCAGGCATGTGCCACCGTGGGCTTCACCTTCGACAATAACGGTATCAAGGCCAAGCTGTCCTGCCCGAATTGCGGCCACATAACCACCGGGCCCTGCCCCCAGCACAAGTGTATTACAGGTCAAAGTTTCCATTTAACCCTCCATAAACAGCGTTGCAGGGTTTTCAAGAAGCCCGCGAATACGCTGGATAAATTCTGCTGCGTCCCAACCATCCACAATACGGTGGTCGAACGAAGACGACAGGTTCATGATCTTGCGCGGAACAAAGCCGCCATCCTTGAACACAGGCTGAACCGCCACTTTGTTCACGCCAACAATCGCAACCTCTGGGCTGTTTATCACCGGGGTGGACACAATGCCGCCCATGCGGCCAAGGCTTGAGATAGTGATGGTGGAGCCGGTAAGTTCGTCACGGGTGATCGAGCCATCACGCGCAGCTTCAGCAAGGCGTTTGCTTTCCGCCGCCAAGCCCCAGATATCCTGTATTTCAGCGTGCTTGATCACCGGCACCATCAGGCCGCCCGGCGTTTGTGCCGCCATGCCGATGTGTGCGGCGCCATACTGGTACAGCACATCATTGCCATCATCATAGTGGGAGCTGAGTTTTGGGTAATCCCGAAGCGCAATAACCACAGCCTTCATAATGAAAGGCAGAATAGTCAGCTTGTTCTGGCCTTCCTTGCGGTTTGCGTTCAAATGCTCGCGCAAGGACTCCACTTCCGTTACATCAACCTCTTCAACATAGGTGATGTGCGGAATGCGGCTTTTGGCGTCCTGCATGCGTTCGGCGATTTTGCGGCGCAGACCAATAACCTTGATCTCTTCAACACTCATGTTCGGCGCACGGCTGGCACCAGCAACCACAGGTGCACCACCACCGGCAAGATAAGCGTCCAGGTCATCATGCGTGATACGGCCAGCCGGGCCAGAGCCTGCAACATAAGCAAGCTTCACACCCGCATCCATCGCGCGCTTGCGCACTGCTGGCGATGCAATAGGTTTCTCGCCTTCACCACGGCGTGTTACCGCAGCAACGGGCGCAGCACCAGTAACGGCAGGTTTCACAACAGCCGCAGTCGCCTTTTTGGGCGCAGGGGCCGACGCTGGCGTTGGTGCAGTCTCGGGTACAGGCGCTGGCTCAGGTGCAGGCGCAGAAGGTGCCGCGTTGGCCGCTTCCGAGATTTCAGCCTCGTTGCCCTCGCCTTCAACCTCCAGCGATATAATCACTGTACCAACGGCAACCATTTCACCGACATCGCCTGTGATCGCATTAACGGTGCCATCAACAGGAGAAGGGATTTCAACGGTGGCTTTGTCGGTCATCACCGCGGCAAGAACATCGTCCTCGCGCACGACATCTCCGACCTTTACGTTCCATTCAACGATCTCGGCTTCGGTGATACCTTCACCGACGTCCGGCATTTGAATTTTGTGCAAACCCATCAGACAGCCTCCATCATTGCTTTTAGCTCAGCACCAACACGGGCTGGACCGGGGAAGTAATCCCACTCTTGCGCGTGTGGGTACGGTGTATCCCACCCGGTAACACGGCCAACTGGTGTTTCCAGATGATAAAAGCAGCGTTCCTGAACCTGCGCAGCCAGTTCAGCGCCAAAACCACTGGTCAGCGTTGCTTCATGCAACACCATGCAGCGACCTGTTTTCTTCACAGATGCTTCGATAGTATCGATATCGAGCGGCAACAGGCTGCGCAGATCAATAATTTCTGCATCGATGCCTGTTTCTTCCTTCACTGCCTCAGCCACATAGACCATGGTGCCATAAGTCAGGATAGTGACATCTGATCCTTCGCTAACTACATCAGCCTTACCAAGCGGCACCGTATAGTGCCCTTCAGGCACATTACCTTTTGGATGACTGCCCCAGTTTTTGGCCGGGCGGTCATGGTGGCCGTCAAACGGGCCGTTATACAGGCGCTTTGGCTCAAAGAAGATAACGGGGTCATCATCTTCAATCGCGCTGATAAGCATGCCCTTTGCATCATAAGGGTTTGAAACGATGACTGTTTTCACTCCCGAGATGTGAGTAAACAATGCTTCCGGGCTTTGGCTGTGTGTCTGGCCACCAAAGATACCGCCACCGCACGGTGTGCGGATCACCAACGGGGAGGTGAACTCTGCGCTGGAGCGGTAACGCATACGCGCCGCTTCAGACACAATCTGGTCGTAGGCCGGATAGATATAGTCTGCGAACTGAATTTCCACACACGGGCGCAGGCCATAAGCCGCCATACCAATTGCCGTACCGACAATGCCGCTTTCGTTAATCGGACTGTCGAAAACGCGGTTCGCGCCATATTTTTCCTGAAGACCGTGGGTACAACGAAATACGCCGCCGAAGTAGCCAACATCTTCACCAAATACGACCACATTATCGTCTTCGGCCATTTTTACATCCATCGCATCACGGATGGCTTCAATCATGTTCATTTGTGGCATGGGTTATACTCCCATCTTCTGGCGCTGTTCCCGGAGATGCGGCGGCATTTCCTTGAACACGCATTCGAACATTTCTTTTGGACTGGCGCCTGAACCCATGGTGCCGTGGCTTTCAGCCTCTTTGGTGGCCGCGCGCACTTCCTCGTCAAACTCGGTTTCGGCTTGGGTGTGGCGCTCTTCGCTCCAGAGGTCGCGTTTGATCATATAGTTTTTCAGGCGCAGGATCGGGTCACCAAGCGGCCAGGCTGTGCTTTCTTCCTTCGGACGATATTTGGATGGATCGTCCGATGTTGAATGCGGTGCAACGCGGTAGGTTACCCACTCAATAAGCGTTGGCCCAAAGCCGCGCCGGGCGCGTTCAATCGCCCAGCGGGAAACTGCATAAACGGCCAGATAATCGTTACCGTCAACCCGCAGGGACGGAATACCGTATCCGTGGGCACGCTCCGCAAAGGTAGCACTGTTGCCGCCCGCGATGCCCTGAAAGCTGGAGATAGCCCACTGGTTGTTCACCACATTGAGGACCACCGGTGGCTTGTAAACGGAAGCGTTCACAAGCGCAGCGTGGAAATCACTTTCAGCTGTAGAGCCATCACCGATCCAGGCAGCCGCGATTTTGGTATCACCTTTGATTGCTGATGCCATTGCCCAGCCAACTGCCTGCACAAACTGGGTGCCCAAGTTACCGGAAACGGTAAAGAAGCCGTAATCCCGCACGGAATAAAGGATTGGGAGCTGGCGGCCCTTCAGCGGGTCTTTCGCATTCGACAGGATTTGGTTGATCATATCAACCATTGGATAATCCTGAGAAAGCAGGATGCCCTGTTGGCGGTATGTGGGGAAATGCATGTCGCCTTTACTAAGCGCCTGCTGGAACGCGATCGCAATCGCTTCCTCGCCGGTACATTTCATATAGAAACTGGTTTTACCCTGCCGCTGCAGTGTCATCATCCGTTCGTCAAATGCCCGTGTCCGGATCATTGACTTCAGACCGTGCATCAGCACATCTTCAGGGATATCTTCAGCCCACGGCCCAACCGCATTGCCGTCGCGGTCCATGACACGGATCATGGTGCGTGCGAGATCTTTGATCTCGGTCGCGTCCACATCTATCTCTGGTCGAGGTGCTGATCCGGCAGATGGAATATCAATGCCGGTGAAATCCGGTTCATCACCCGGACGCCCTGTGGGTTCCGGTACATGAAACTGAAGGGGTTTATAGTTAGCCATGACAAGTCCCGCCCCTAATTTGTGACTTTGGAAAAATATGTCAGTAACTATGACGTATTTAAGGCAAAAGAATCAATCGCACTTTGACGTGATACCCGAATTCGAAACATCAGTACCAGCGAATGACGTGTTTTTAGCAGGATCAGTGGTTTTTCAGGGCGATACCTTTATGAAAATTTCAATCGGGATTTTTCTAACTGCCGTTCACGACTAAATTGATATGAACCATTAATTTTTCTGCTGTTTTTTCACCATTTTTGGCTCATTTGATTCGTTTTTTTGCGGAAATTTCTGCATTTTTGATGTGTCGGGTCCGAATTCTCTGCCTGACCCACGAGATATTTTTTTTCGCTAAACAGAGATATGTGACGGTGATCACATACTCCCCCTCCGCCCCGCCGATAGGTTACCGAGCGTAATTCTCGGAGGGAAAAACCATGTTCACACGATCAAGCGCCGTTATTGTGGCTAGCCTTTTAGCGGCAACACCGGTGTCATCCACAGATACAAAAGCGAATACCAAACCATTCAATTTTCAAGGCTTTAAACTGGAACAGTCGGTCTTTTCTAATCCAACATATAACCTGTACTGCACAGCATCAGGCGCGCAGTCAAATTCTGGCACCAAGTTTAGCAACACCGTTGTCCTTTCCCTGATGCAACAATTGGTTACGCCTGACCTTGATGGCAAGGCACCCAGCCTTCGTGACGGCCCCGACGGCGACGAGATTACGACCGCAGCTTTTCTAAGAAGCGAGCAATTCTCTACCTTTGACTGGGAACTTGATAATATCGACAACTCAGGGCAGCCAATTGAAAATAAAGACTTTTTCCTGGAGAAACAAAAACATGTCATGCAGTTACGAAGGCTCGCAGAGGGCTATTTGCGGTGGGTGCTAAAAATGGGCGAAAAACAAAAGCATCCATTTGGCGTCACGGATGCTTTCGGGGAGAAAAACATCGCTTACAGCCTAGACAGAAACAAAATGCTCGACGAAGTCAACGCATCGCTGCGTGTATCCAAACTGTTTGAACAAGTGGAGACACTTTTGCAGTCGCCAGAAAACAAAACCACTGCAGGGAACAAAAGATATGGCTCGAAGGAGATCGAACTACGGTTGTTGAAAGAAAAAACCCTAGCAGAAGCAGGCAAATTACTTGCAAACTTCCTTGCCCCCTTACCTCAGGACAATGGAGAGAAGGAAAAGCCTGTTTTTTCCTGCATCAAACCAGAAAAAACATTTGTTCAACAAAACCCCTTTTTCAAACACTTCAAGTTAAGGAAAACATCTGCTGACCTATTGAAAGCCAAGCCTGACGGTGCATTGGTCGGCTTTACCCGCAACAGAAATATTGAAAATGAGGACACGGACGGTGACGGTGTCGGAGACAACATCGTCGAGCAAATAAATACGAACCTTTCGGTCGAAGCGACGCTTGGATATCAGCTGATAATCGACAAAGACAATTTTGAGCCGATTGCTTATGTGCAATATTCTCTCAATGACGTCGACGAACGCTTTGACGGCATCAATAGAGCCAACGTCACCAACATGGGCGACCAGGACCGCCGCCAAACTGTTACACTCGGTGTTACAGGCAAATACTACCAACTTCCTTTGATAAGCAGGTTTCCGTTACTAAATGCGAACAACCTCAACATCAGTTATGCTACCTATGACTTCTCTTTTATCCGCAGTGAGAACTTTAACTCCGAAGCATATCGCTTGAGACTGACAAACGAACATCGCTTTTGTGCCTTGCCCGGGAAGCTGTGTTGGGGATCAAAAGAAAAGGATGCCTTCCGTAATGGGGCAGTTGATGTCAAGCACCTTTATCACACAATTAGCCGGCGCGACACGGTTGACGGTTCACGGGAGAGGGTCTTGTCGGCGTCCCTGTATACAGGGGGAAAGCCTGGATTTTGACTGTGTGGATCGTTGCCTTTGCCTTCTGGAGTCAGGTCACCTTCCTGTATCACCGCCGGGTACGTGCTTCCGTCCGTGGTCGGCGCCATGCAGGGCAAGGGCCGCCAACTTCATACCTTGTCCAATACAGTTCCCGAGTGCCTATCTTTGGGGCGTGCTTCCGTAATGGGGCAGTTGATGTCAAGCACCTTTATCACACAATTAGCCGGCGCGACACGGTTGACGGTTCACGGGAGAGGGTCTTGTCGGCGTCCCTGTATACAGGGGGAAAGCCTGGATTTTGACTGTGTGGATCGTTGCCTTTGCCTTCTGGAGTCAGGTCACCTTCCTGTATCACCGCCGGGTACGTGCTTCCGTCCGTGGTCGGCGCCATGCAGGGCAAGGGCCGCCAACTTCATACCTTGTCCAATACAGTTCCCGAGTGCCTATCTTTGGGGCGTGCTCGAACCCTGCGCTACATATGTGCGGGGTCCGGCGACAAGGCATCCTGCGTGCATCATCGGGGACTGCGTCCCGGCAGGGACACTGGTGGCCGACCCCTGTCAGACGCGGCCAAACCTCCTGTTTCTTCTCGTACGCTGCTTGAACGGGTTTATACAGAGCGGACAGCCTCTTCGCGGGTGAAGCAGAACACCGTTGCGTCCACCATCATCCGGTGCAGCACCACACCGATGCGTCGGGCAAGGGCGACCGTTGCACGTTTCTTGCCCCGCAGGGCAGCAAGACGCAACGCCCAGGCTTTCAGCCAGTTGGATCTGCCCCCGTTCAGCATGACCGTCGCCGCCTGATACAGGGCGGTTCGCAGGCCGACATCGCCAGCCTTCGTGATGCGGCCGGTAACATCCCGTTCCCCCGACTGGTCCCGGCCCGGCGTTAGCCCCACCCATGGACCGATATCCTTCGATCGGCGGAACTGCCCGGGATCATCCACTGCGGACAGGAAGGTCAGCGACACGACCGGCCCTACACCGGGCATGGTCATTAACAGGTCACAGACCGGGTTCGCCGTCGCCAGCCCTTTAATCTTTTTCTCCAGACCTGCCATCTCCTTGCGCAGCGTGTCGCGCACGTGCAGGACAGGCTCGACGGCAGCTTCCAGCATAGGGTTGCCGGTCACAAGCTCGCGCACCCGTGCCGCGTACCGCCCCTTCGACACCTTGCCCATCTTCAGACCGAAATTGCGCAGGATACCCCGCACCGACAGTTCGAGAGCCTTCAGGGCCTTCTGGATGGCATGGCGGGTCGTCAGCAGCGCCCGTATCTCCTGCGACGAAACGGATTTGCAGTGGACTGGCCGGAACCAGCCCAGATGCAGCAGGCGGGCAATCCCTTCCGCATCCCGGCGATCTGTTTTGATCGGCATGGCCTTCAGCGCGGCCTTCACTCTGCGTGTTTCCATCAGCACCGTCTCGAAACCCGCTTCCGTCAGGCCCTTGTACAACCACTGGGACAGGGGCCCTGCTTCAAGACCAATGCTGGCGACATCGCACCCCAGGCTGTGCACAAAACCCACAAGCGCTGCCGGCTCGCTGGGCACCTTTGCCTCCCTGAGAATCTCACCCTTACCCGTCAGTACACAGACTGCCGTGCTTGCCAGAGAGACGTCTAGTCCTATAAATACAGTCATGTTGTTGTTCCTTTTTGATTGATAAAATGGCGCAGGCCTCATGGCGCGACGCCGTAGATACAGCTTACTGCATCAGGAGCAACGACACCCCCTTCCTATCCACCGTCACGACAAGCCGAAACGGAGCAGGACGTGCCAAGCCCCATTACGGTATCTTTGGTGATGCCTTTGAAGGCGACAAAATTGGCGCCCTGACGCTAAACTCAAGTTTTCAAACCATTCTTGAAGGTTCGTTCATCGACAAAGTAGGTACCAATCCCAATTTTCTGCTGGCTAGGTCAGCGAACGCTGGCAATAATAACCCATCAGAATATCTTGGACTGGGCGCTAAAGTGGGCATGTCACTATCATGGAAAAAGTTCAAACTCAGCGCGTCCTATCGTTACCTTGCCGAAATATTAAGTCGCGTTGAAGACCAATCTATCTTCACAGCAGGCGCGGAGATCGGGCTACTGAACTCGGGCTCAAGCTCGACTTCGTTCGGAATAGAATATCGGCGCGGTGACGATGAGAATTCGTTTCAAAGTGTTGACGAAACCAAGCTCAACCTCAAATTCAAATTCTGACCCAGAATAACTTCAGAAAGAAGAAACTCAACTTGCTTCTTTCGCAAGCCTGCCGCCAGCTTCGGCGTAGGCTTGCGTGCCCTTGTTGTGAACCGTATCACCATCAAGAACTGCATCCGCAGGATAGCTTGTTGTATCAGCTTCCAGCTCATCATAGATGGGGCCAAAATCCTGATATGTTGCATTAAGAAGCTCTTCAAAACTATTGATAACCCAATAGGTTTGCTGGAAATCATCAATCCGGTAATCAGTCTTCATAAGGCGTACAAGATCAAAATGAATACGGTTGGGGCTCGCATCATCAAGGCAGAAAATACTCTCTGATTTCGAACTCAAAATACCTGCACCGTAAATGCGCATGCCGTCTGGTGTGTTAATCAGACCGAACTCCACTGTGTACCAGTAAAGCCTCGCTAAATTCTGAAGCACACCCCGGCCCATGGCGCGCTGACCGCCCTTGCCATAGGCTTCCATATAATCAGCAAATACCGGGTTCGCCAGCAGAGGAACATGACCATAAACATCATGAAAAACATCGGGTTCCTGCAAATAGTCAAGCTGTGCTTCTGAGCGAATAAAACTGCCCGCCGGGAAACGGCGATTAGCTAGATGGTCAAAGAAAACCTCATCCGGCACAAGGTCTGGCACGGCCACAATGCGCCAGCCGGTCCGCTTTTCCAGCCTGTCAGACAGCCTGCCAAAATGCGGGATACCGCTTTTGGAAAGCTCAAGATCATCAAGCCCATGCATAAACTCGTCACATGCCCGGCCCGGCAACAGCTTGCCCTGGCGCGCATAAAGCCTGTCCCAGCGGTCATGCTCTTCAGCGGTGAAAGCTTCCCAATTCTGGTCAATCGTATAGTCGTCGTTTACTTCGACTTTGCGGCCCAATCGCGTTACGATTTCCATCCTGACATCCTTTCCCAATTATCCCTTAGCTCGCTGGTGCATCCGGCTGGTTTTCCGGCGCCGCTAGCTTAAATGCCTCTAGCTCATTGCAGGCATCAAAAATCCGTTCAATGGTTGGAAACGCCTCGAGCGGCACCTTAAAACGGCGCGCATTCCATACCTGAGGCACCAGATAAATATCTGCGAGCGTTGGCGTATCGCCAAAACAGTATCGGCCAGCTGTTTTAACAACCAATGCCTCCAAGGCAGCAAAGCCTTCTAAAATCCATTTGCGGTACCATCCGTCAACAGCTTGCTGGTCTGCCCCAAAATCACCCTTCAAAGTTTGCAAAACCTCAAGGTTGTTCAGGGGGTGAATATCGCACCCCACAAGGCTTGCGAGCTGCCGCACCACCGCCCTGTCGGCTGTGCCTGCGGGCAGCAGGGGTACGTCCTTGAAGGTCTCCTCAAGATACTCAAGGATTGCCGGAGACTGGCTAATCGCAACAGCCCCGTCTTCAAAGAAGGGTACCCTGCCTTGCGGATTTATCGCTTTGTAGGCACCGCTTTTCTGCTCGCTGACACCTGGTATAAGGTTGATAGGGATATTATCATACTCAAGCCCCTTCAGATTGAGGGCAATCCTCACCCGGTAGGCAGCTGATGAGCGATAATATCCGTATAGTTTCATACCCTTAAGCCTGCGACAAAGTTTGCTCAATTGCCCCGAAGATAGAGGCGCCATCCGCATCGAACATTTCGATACGAACCCTGTCGCCAAAGCTCATAAACGGTGTTTTAGGCGCGCCGGCATCAATGGTTTCAATCATGCGTATTTCGGCGATACAGCTATAGCCAACACCACCTTCAACAACCGGCTTGCCCGGACCGTCATTGAGTTTGTTTGAAACAGTCCCAGACCCGACAACAGCACCAGCGCCCAGCGGGCGTGTTTTAGCCGCATGAGCAACCAATTGCGCGAAATTGAATGTCATGTCTATGCCCGCATCAGGCTTGCCAAACATGTCACCGTTCAGATGAGACACCAGCGGCAAATGCAGCTTGCTGTCACGCCATGCATCACCAAGTTCATCAGGCGTTACACAAACCGGGCTGAAAGCGCTGGATGGTTTGGACTGGAAGAAGCCAAACCCCTTGCCAAGCTCTGCCGGTATCAAGCCACGCAGCGACACATCGTTTACCAGCATCAACAGCTTGATATGATCCGCTGCTCTCTCAACACCCACACCCAGAGGCACATCGTTTGTGATAACTGCGATTTCTGCTTCAAAATCCACGCCCCAACCTTCGGTTTGCGGCATAACAATATCGCCGCGCGGGTCTAGGAATGTGTCGGAACCGCCCTGATACATCAGCGGGTCAGTCCAGAAGCTCGCAGGCATCTCCGCGCCACGCGCCTTGCGTACCAGTTCAACATGGTTCACATACGCTGACCCATCGGCCCACTGATACGCGCGCGGCAGCGGCGAAGCACACGCAGCTTCATCAAAGGCTTCACCTTCCATTGCACCTGAATTCAGGGATTCGTATAGGCCACGCAGACGCGGCAACAAAGCGTCCCAATCGTCAATTGCTGCTTGAAGCGTTGGCGCAATCGCTGATGCATCAGCCATACGGGTTAGATCGCGGGAAACCACCACAAGTTTACCATCACGACCATGTTTAAGAGATGCAAGTTTCATAAAATTCCCTAGCTAATATTTTGCTAAATACCTGTTATTGCTTGCCAATCATTCGCTTGGCGGTACAAATTCACCTTCGCCGTGCAACCATGCTGCGTGCCTTGGCGCTTTCTTGGTTCTGGACCATTCTTCCAGCATCGCCGGCCCTACCCGCTTAAGCTCGTCAAGCATGCCGGGCTTCGCGGTATTGGTTGCGAGCTCAAGACGGTGACCGTTAGGGTCAAAGAAATAGATGGATTTGAAGATCGTGTGCTCGGTTGGGCCCAGTACCTCAATCCCTGCTGCCTCAAGGCTTTCTTTCGCGGCTAGAAGCGCGTCCATATCTTCCACTTCGAACGCAATATGCTGCACCCATGCAGGCGTATTTTCATCGCGCCCCATCTCTGGCTGGGTTGGCAATTCAAAGAAAGCGAGCACATTGCCATTACCGGCATCAAGGAAGATGTGCATGTAGGGGTCTTCTTCACCGGTAGACGGCACATTGTCTTCAGCAAACGCCAGTTGAAACTCCATATTCAGGTGTTTCTGATAAAACTCTACGGTTTCTTTGGCATCTTTGCAGCGATAGGCAACATGATGGATACGCTGGATTTTCATCGACAGTCCTTTCAAAGACGCCGCATTAAGCAGCGTCTTCCTTATCGCCAATTACGCCGCGCGCAAGCTGGTCTCGTTCGATAGATTCAAAGAGGGCTTTAAAGTTACCTTCCCCGAAACCTTCGTCTTTCTTACGCTGGATAAACTCGAAAAAGATCGGACCGATCGCTGTTTCAGAGAAAATCTGAAGCAACAGGCGTGGGTCTCCATCTTCTGTTGATCCATCCAACAGAATACCGCGGGATTTCAGCTCGTCCACTGGCTCGCCGTGTCCCGGCAGGCGCTCGTCAAGCATCGCATAATATGTTTCAGGTGGGGCCGTCATGAACGGTACGCCGCGCTCTTTCAGGCGGTCCCAGCACTCCAGCAGGTTATCGCAAGAGAAAGCGATATGTTGAATGCCTTCGCCGTTATACTGCATCAGATACTCTTCAATCTGACCGTTACCACCGCCTGATTCTTCATTCAGCGGGATACGGATCAAGCCGTCAGGCGCGGTCATCGCGCGTGAAAGAAGACCAGTATATTCGCCTTTGATGTCAAAATAGCGGATTTCGCGGAAATTAAAGAGCGTTTCATAATAGTTCGCCCAATAATCCATCCGGCCACGGTAAACATTGTGGGTCAGGTGATCGATAACATTGAAACCACAACCTTTTGGATTGCGGTCAACACCCTCAATCCATTCGAAATCAATATCATAGATGCTGTTACCTTCTTCAAAACGATCGATCAGGTATAACATCGCACCGCCAATACCCTTAATGGCAGGAAGCTTAAGCTCCATCGGTCCGGTGGGCACATCAACGGGCTGTGCGCCATGCTCAATCGCACGCTCATACGCAACGCGGCTATCTTTTACGCGGAACGCCATGCCGCTTGCACACGGGCCGTGTTCTTCCGCGAAGTAAGCAGCCGGAGACTTTGGCTCATAGTTGGTGATGAAATTGATGTCGCCCTGACGCCATAGCTCCACGTCCTTGGAACGGTGACGGGCAACTTTGGTAAAGCCCATCATTTCAAACACCGGCTCCAGAATGCCTTTTTCAGCAGCCGCAAATTCAACAAATTCAAACCCACACAAGCCCATCGGGTTTTCAAACAAATCCGCCATGGTTCAACTCTCCAAAAAAACTTGTATAAAATGTTGGAAGGCACGATTAGCATTATCGAGCCGATTGGTTGACAGCATAATAGTTTCATTCGTAACTAATTGCAATAGACCAACTGCCGTGGGGAGAAAAAATGACCGAACATATTGAAAAATCAGACGCTTTATTGTTGGCAGATTTTCTACCCTACCGTCTTTCGGTGCTTTCAAACCGAATCAGCCGCTCAATCGCCGATCGTTATGAGGAGCGTTTTCAGCTAACCTTGCCCGAATGGCGAGTGATGGCAGTGTTGGGTGAGGAACCGGATTTGTCCGCCGGACAAGTAGCGGATCGGACCGCGATGGACAAAGTTGCTGTCTCGCGAGCCGTTAATAAACTGCTGGAAGCAGGTCGCATTGAACGTCACTTCTCGAACGAGGATCGCAGACGATCGGTTATTGCCCTTTCAAACGAAGGCCAGCAGATTTACCGTGAAATCATCCCGCTGGCGCTTGATTATGAAGCAAAACTGCTCGAACATTTCAGCGATGTGGAAAAGAGCCAGCTAGACGCGTTGATCATCAAACTGAATGCAGGCCAAAATGAAGCTGCCGAGGATTAAACCGCTATCAGGTTTTTCTGAACCGGTGCATCTTCCGGGTATCCAAGGTGATACCCTTGCAGATAATCTACTCCGAGACTGACAAGCGCCTCCGCTGTTTGGGCATCCTCCACCCCTTCTGCAATCACCTGAATTTCCGACTTTTTGGCTGAGTCGACCAAGTTAGCAACAAGGTTACTTTTTCTGGGGTCAAGCGTCAGACCAATCACCAAAGACTTGTCAATCTTGATATAATCGGGCCTAACTTCAACGAGCCCTACAAGGTTGTTGAAGCCACTACCAAAATCATCAAGTGCAACCCGAATACCCTGATCATGCAGCTTGTCCACCAAGCCGCGCAGAATTCTGACATCGCCAAGCTGTTGGCTTTCAACGATCTCAAAAACCAATTGTTCGGGGCGAACTTCTGCTGCCGCCATAACTGCCTGCAGCCAAGCGTCCAGACCATCTTCATCACCAATAGTGCGCGGCAACACATTAACGAACACGTCTTCCGTTAGTTCATGCATACGGGCTGTGCGTGTTGCGCTTTCGCCCGCCGCCATATCGAGCGCATAAAGCATGCCGCAAGCTTCCGCTGTTCCAAACAGGGTTGGAGCCGAAACATCGGTCCCATCAGTGTGGAGGCCACGGATCAAAAACTCATAGCCCATTACACGGTTGTGGTTGGATGCATAAACAATTGGCTGCATGAGCGAGCGATAGCGCCGTTCCATCAACATATCACCAAGCCAGCGAGCCCGAAGCTGCGTCTCGTGCTCGGCCACAGTTTTTATACGGCCAAACTCGAAGACTTTTGGTCGGGCTGATTCGGAGAATAGGACCGAAATTTGCCTCTTTTCGCGATCATTCAAAAAAGCCGCGAGAACAGGCAGGCAGGTTTCGAAATCATCGCACAGAAAACAATGGACCCGCTCATCATCCAGCGGATGCTCCACAAACCCGGCAGCGACCATACGGGACCGCACGCGCGCAGCAAGACGCCAGTTATCGTACCAGAAAAAAATGTGCCCTAAACCACGAACAGACTGAACAATATCCATACGGTACGCTCGAAACCTCAAAACATCTGGCACGCATGTGCCTTGTTATTGGGCCTCAAACTTGTCTGATGACCCTCAAAAATTCCTGCTGCCAGTCTTTGACCCCGAGGCCAAGAAGCAACGACAGCAAAATGCGGGCTTTTCTTCCGCTCAGCCTGCCCGCAGGAACCAAGCCCTTGTTCAGAAGGTCTATCTCTGCCCCGCGGTAACCATAGGTGCGTTCAAACACGGCACCTGCCCTAACGCGGGACGACAAAATCACAGGAATTTCCTGCGCTATAGTCGATAGTTTTTCGGCGACGGCTTCTGAAACATGGCCAGCACCGAATCCCTCCACAACAAGTCCACTATATCCTGCACTCAAAATGGTATCGAAAAGGTTACCATCATCATCAAGAAATGCACTTAGTACGGCAACCGGTGCAAACTTTGCGGGAATATCAAACACCGGCGACGGTGCAACAGGGTGAAAATACACTGTATTTTCAGCAACTTGCCCAATCGGACCCCTGATCGGACTTTGGAAAGCCGCCACATTGGAAGTATGAGCTTTCATTACATAATATGGGTGATGAATTTCATCATTCATGACAACAGATACTCGCGGCGCGTCGTCCGAGACTGCGGTCAGGGCCGCTGCCATCAAGTTTGCACGCCCATCTGCGCCCGGCTGCGTTGCAGACCGCATGGCACCAGTGAATACCAGCGGCGCATCGCCTCGGTATAGCAAGCTGGCCAGAAAGGAAGTTTCTTCCATGCTGTCGGTGCCTTGCGTCACAACAACGCCCTGACATTCGGTTTGCGCCGCGCGAGTGCACAAATCAGCGATTTCCTGAAAACCAAGATTCGCGCTCCCCTTCAGGGAGAGCGTTTCCGCCTGAATATCAGCGACATCCGACAGCTCGGGCGCAGCAGCAATAAGGTCATCAGCAGACAGTGAAGGGTGCACACCGGCACCCTGTGTCACGTTGGAGGCCATGGCGATCGTACCGCCAAGACCGAATATTTGAAGGGCAGGTTTCTGTTTCATGCCTGCGCTTGTACCTCAAAACTTAGGCTGCGCCAATGGCGTCAGTCGCGCTCACGTAATCAAGGTTCTGATCATGCGCAACGGCTTCGTAAGTGATTTTACCTTCGCACACATTTAAGCCATTTCTGAGGTGTTCATCATCCAGAAGAGCCTGTTTCCAACCTTTGTTTGCCAGCGCCAAAGCATGGCCAAGTGTCGCGTTATTGAGCGCGAGCGTAGACGTGCGAGCAACCCCACCCGGCATGTTGGCAACACAGTAATGCACAATATCATCAACCACATAGGTTGGGTCAGCGTGTGTTGTTGCTTTTGAGGTTTCAAAGCATCCGCCCTGATCAATTGCCACATCAACGAGCACCGCACCGCGCATCATGCGCGAGATCATGTCACGTGTAACCAGCTTTGGTGCCGCCGCTCCCGGAATAAGCACTGCACCAACCACCAGATCAGAAGACAGAACATTTTCTTCAACTGCATCCTGCGTGGAGAAGACTGTTTTCACTCGTCCCTGAAAGATATCGTCAAGCTGCTGCATACGGCGAATCGAGCGGTCCAGAATGGTAACATCAGCGCCCATACCCACTGCCATGCGCGCCGCATTGGTGCCAACAACACCACCGCCAATGATTGTTACTTTCGCAGGGGCAACGCCTGGCACACCGCCCAGCAACATGCCGCGCCCGCCTTTACTCATTTCCAGCGCATGTGCGCCCGCCTGAATGGACATGCGCCCAGCAACTTCCGACATGGGGGCCAGCAACGGCAGCCCACCATGATTGTCAGTTACTGTTTCATAAGCAATGGCAATTGCACCGGATTTGATAAGCCCCTGAGTTTGCACGGGGTCTGGTGCCAGATGTAAATAGGTGTATAGGATCTGACCTTCACTCAACATCTCGCATTCAACTGGCTGAGGCTCTTTTACCTTCACGATCATGTCGGCTTTCGCAAACACTTCTGCCGCTGTTTGCAGAATAGTTGCGCCAACCGCTTCATACATCTCGTTCGGGAACCCTATCTCAAGGCCGGCATTATGTTGCACCACAGCCTCATGGCCTGCTGCAATCAGCTCTCGCACAGACGCAGGCGTCAGGCCAACCCGATACTCGTGATTTTTAATCTCTTTTGGAACACCAATAAGCATATCGCCCTCCCCAATTTGGCAGCCCGCAGGCCACCTACAAACATCGAAACTAATCTGGATCATCACCATCTCGGTGATTTCGGCGCTGAATTTACTGAATATGCAGGTGCATGTCCTTGCATATTCATCTATAATGAATAGTGAGTACGCAATATTCTGCGGAAATTTCTAAATCGCAACGCAGGTATAGGTTAATATGTTTGATAAAATAGATACTTCTATTCTTGATCATTTGCAGCAAAATGGGCGTCTCAGCAACGTCGAACTTGCTGACCTTGTTGGCTTATCGGAGTCTGCATGCCTGCGCCGAGTCAAGAATCTGGAGGCCAAAGGGGTTATCACGCATTATGCGGCCCATCTGGATGAAAAGTCAGTTGGTCTGCCCGGCACGGTATTTGTGCGTGTTTCCTTGCACAGTCAGCGGGAAGATCAGCTTCTCACTTTTGAAGATGCTGTGAGCCATGTACCTGAGGTCATGGAATGTTACCTGATGAGTGGGGATGTGGACTATATAGTTCGGGTGGTGGTGAAGGATGCACCCGACTATGAACGCATCCACCACACGCTGACCAGCCTGCCCGGAGTTGACCGGGTTCATTCCAGCTTTGCGTTAAGAACCATCCTGCGCCGCACACGGTTGCCGCTTCAGGAACGATAAAGGGCTGCTAAAAAACGACCGTCAATTGCGACAGGTTAATTGCGCCAGGAACAAACAGCTGATCGCCCTCACCAAAATTGATGATAAGACCGATGACGCCGTCGCGTTCGGTAACACCGGAGCTTTCCTGAATGTCGGCCAAGGTTTCAAAGCGAGAGGCATAAGCGCTTAAAAACAAGGTATCTTCATCAAGGTCAAAATCTGTAATCACGTCAATGCCGCTGCCGGGCGCGAAAAAGAACGTGTCGGCGCCGCTGCCACCAATAAGCTGATCATTGCCGCCACCACCGAAAATCCGGTCAGCGCCGCCATCACCATTGATTGTGTCGTCACCCCCACCGCCGAACAAAGTGTCACTATCGGCACCACCATTCACGCTATCGTTTCCGCCAGAGGCAAAAACTATATCGTTACCGTTTTCACCAGAAATGATGTCATTGATGCCCACCGCACCCTCGTCACCCTGACCGCCATAGATGATGTCATGCCCACTACCACCCTTCAGGGTATCCGCGCCGCTACCACCACCCACAACGTCTGCACCAAACGACGCCTGCACAAAATCATCGCCAGCACCTGCAAACAATTGATCTTCGGCTACAGAGCCAAAGTCTGCGAAGATCGTATTGCCTTCATCGTCTTCGGCGAAACTCGGGTTTCCGCCATAAATCGTGTCATTGCCTGCGCCACCAAAAATGGTGTCTGAACCATCAAAACTTGTCTCAAGTGCGCGCAGCACCAATGTCTGCACTTCCTCGGTTACGGTGGCGCCACCGACGACAAAGTCATCGCCCGCCCCTGCCCCAATAAGGTCATTTCCGGCACCGCCAGATATGGTGTCATTACCTGTGTCGCCGGCCCCTGCAAACGAAACATCATTGCCGGCACCCAATATCAGTTCATCTGCACCGTCGCCGCCAACAACAGTATCGTCACCGTCTCGTGCCACGATAACATTGTCTGTCTCGTCACCTCGCAAGCGGTTGCTCGCAATATCACCGCCTTCCGCGTTGACAACGGTTAGCGTGGTCGTATCAAGCGATACATCTTGCCGGTTGAACGCCGCATCATTCACGCTGAGACGTTCAATGTTGAAGGTTCCCGCAGGGAAGTCCCGTGGAAACAGAAACGTTGCGCTGTTGCTATTGCCTTCGCCAGCCTGCACGTCTGCGAACAATTCATAGCGGCTACCAAGGCTGTTCGTGAGCACAAGCGTAACGGACTGCACACCTGTCGCACCAAAGCCTGTATCGGTTGCTTCGAACGCGACTTCAAGCACACCCCCCTTCGCGCTAACAGTGACACTGTCTGCCAGTGCATTAAAAGCCGAGACAGATGGGCTGGTCGCGTCCTGTAAATTCTCTGGTGTAACCACCTGAATAGCGTTTTGAAAGCCCAGCCCAGCCAAATCGTCAGCGGTCAGGAATGTAGTGTTTCCCTGATCGTCCGACACACGAATAAACTCGAATATATAGCGCCCGGCAGGCGACTGGCTGTTGAAGGCAGATAGTTGTTGCTCGCCCTCATCCAAATCACCAAATATGCCCACCTCAGCACCGATAACCGCCGCAAAGCCCGGACCGATATCAAATTCAAACTCAATGACATTCAAACCGGAATTATCGTCATTGATGGTGGCTTGAAAAGTGATCTCCGCAGAGTCACCACCGCCAAGACCAAGAGGCAGATCGTTATCCACAAGGATAGAACGAGCGGGCAGTAGAATATCAGTGATTGTCGGTGGTGTAATATCCTGATCAGGGTTTTCCAGATCAATGAAGCGGCTTTCAATAAGGCTGGATAATTCGTTTGCTTCGATTGTCAAACCTTCTGACGGAAAGCCTGTTAATTCGGGGTCACCAGCAAATTGAATTTGCACTTCATGCAATGAATATTCGCCACTGATTGACTGACGGTTTAGGCCAACCTCTATCGTCTTGATGCTCTCATTGTCACCAACTTCTGCTTGTTCACCGACCAACTCGCCGCTGGGGCTTCTAAGCACGACACGCACTGAAGAAATCTGGCCGAAAATACCGGTATCGTATGACAGGTTCACGACAACCGAGGGGGAATTGCCTGATCCGCCGCCTTCTGTTACTGCACCAAAATTGACACCAGTAACAACAACAGTTGACGTACCCGGAATAGCACCCGGATTAGCCGAAGTCGCCAGCACGACCTCTCCGCTTGATGACACAGACATAGAACCCCAATCGCTAATTAATCAAACATCAGCAATCATGTAGTCTTTTATGACCTAAATGTGGCCATCACAAAAACGTCAGTCAGGTTTCCAGCCATGCGGGAACGGGAAGCTCCTTGCTACGCAGGAACTCAGGGTTAAACAACTTTGATTGATAGCGAAGACCGCTGTCGCACAAGAGCGTCACGATGGTGTGACCCGGCCCCATTTTCTGGGCAAGCTTAATTGCACCCGCAACATTGATGCCCGAGGATGAGCCGACACAAAGCCCTTCTTTTGCAAGCAAATCAAACGCTATCGGCAACGCTTCCTGGTCGGTGATCTGGAAGGCTTCGTCAACTGGCGCATCCTCAATATTGGCGGTAACGCGTGACTGCCCAATTCCTTCAGAGATGGATGTGCCTTCTGACTTCAACTCGCCAGTTTTAAAGTAGCTATACATAGCTGCACCCATTGGGTCAGCAAGTCCAATGACGATATCCCTATTGTGTTCCTTCAGGCCCATTGCAGTACCAACAAGGGAACCACCAGACCCAACCGCAGTGATATAGGCATCTACTTTGCCATCAGTTTGCTGCCAAATTTCCTGAGCTGTCGTTTTAATGTGGGCCTCACGGTTGGCAACATTGTCAAACTGGTTTGCCCAGATCACACCGTTTTGCTCGGATGACTTCAGTTCTTCCGCCAAGCGTCTAGCAACATGCTGAAAGTTGGCAGGGTTGGAATAAGGCGCGGCAGGCACAAGCTTCAATCCTGCACCCATTACCCGCAGGGTATCAATTTTTTCCCGGCTCTGCGTTTCAGGCATAACAATAAGCGTGCGATAGCCTTTGGCATTGGCGACAACAGTCAGCCCGATCCCCGTGTTTCCAGCAGTGCCTTCGACGATCAGGCCGCCGGGCTCGAGTTCGCCTTTGCGTTCCGCTTCTTCAATGATGTTAAGCGCAGGACGGTCTTTCAAAGAACCACCAGGGTTGGCATATTCCGCCTTACCCAAAATGGTACAGCCGGTTAGTTCAGAAGCATATTTAAGTTTGATAAGTGGGGTGTTACCAATCGCAGCAAGAGCGCCTGTGTTTTCAGCCATGCTTCTCTCCAGAAATCAAAATGATAAAATCAGCGGCATATTTTGGCCACCACATCTGCCATTTCAATAGCATTAGCAACTAATATTTCTGTGATGCAGGAAAAAAATTCTAAACCGATGAAAATGTCACGAAAGAATTAGCTCAATTCGGTCAGGAGGGCATCGAGTGGGTCTTCTGCGCTATCGCCTGCACCCGCGCCACTAACGGCAAAACCTTCAACCAGTTCTTTTCGTCCACTGTTACCCGCAGCGGCCTCTACGATATGGACGTTTTCACCAAGCACGTCGTTGATTGCCGCCAGCAAACGATTACGGTTTATCGGTTTGGTAACAACGTCTTGCATGCCAGCCTGACGGAAACGTTCAATCTGTTCTGGGAAGGCATCGGCGGTGCACCCTACGATAGGGATATTGGCCTTGCTCTCGTCCATGGCCCGTATCCATTTGGTCGCATCGATCCCGCCAAGAACGGGCATCTGGATATCCATCAGGATAAGGTCAAAGTCTTCTTCTTCTACCTTGGAGCACGCAAGAGCGCCGTTTTCCACCGCCACAAGAGTGTGCCCCAGTTTGCCAAGCATGTTTGCGATGATGTGCTGGTTTATCTCGTTATCGTCCGCGACGAGGATATTGAGGTTACGCGCCGCAGTGGCTTTCCTCAGATCACCAAGCGACAAGCCCACATCATCGCGGCTCAGGTCACTTTCATCACCAACCGCACAGGTAAAGGTGAACCAGAAAATGGAACCTTCGCCCTCTTCACTATCAACACCGATTTCACCACCCAGCAAGCTGCATAACTGCTTGCAAATTGCCAAGCCCAATCCTGTTCCGCCAAACCGCCTTGTAGTGGACGCATCGGCCTGCGTGAATTTTTGGAACAGTTTCCTCTGCGCTTCCTTGCCAATACCAATGCCCGTATCTTTAACGGATACTTTGATGGTGATACCAGCATCGCTGGTAACCACTGGTTCTGCAACAATATCAACACCGCCACGCTCAGTGAATTTGATCGCATTACCAACCAGATTGAACAAAATCTGGCGTAAACGCGTGGGGTCAGACACAATAACATCTGGCATGGCCCCACTGGGAAGCCAGTTGATATAAAGGCCCTTTTCTGACGCTTTCGGCTTAAGGAACTGCGCCGTATTTTCCACAACCCGGCTGAAACGCATTGTCTGGAATTCCAGATCAACTTTGCCGGCCTCAAGCTTGGAGATGTCCAAAATATCATTGATCACGGTCAGCAGTGTTTGCCCAGACTGCTGCAGCGTATTAGCAAAATACTGCTGATTTTCATTAAGGTCGGTGTCCCGAAGCAGGTCAACCATGCCAATCACGCCATTTAGCGGCGTCCGAATTTCGTGGCTCATCGTGGCAAGAAATTCAGACTTGGCAATATTAGCTGACTCCGCCGCATCCCGAGCACGAGAGAGTTCATTGGCCAGTTTGGCAAACGCTTCACGCTGCTCTTTCAGAATGCCTTCGTTCAGTTTTTTCTCTCGAATGACATCTTTGAGTTCAGATCGCGCATGATTTAACTCGTGTGTCTTGTCGTGCATCAGCTCAAATTGTTTGCGCAGGAGGTCGAGTGTGTCGAGAAGGTCAGCCCTGGCAGACAGTTGTTGTGCCAGCGTTTCATAATCAATCGCTTCACCGCTGCAACTCTTTTTGAGAGCAGCGTGAAACCTGCGCTCCGGCCCTACATATTTCTGCGAAAAATGGTAGACGAGTACGCCCGCCCCCACGACGGATAAACCGACCCCGGCAATAACGGCGGCCCAAATGCTAGAGGATACATCTTCTTGACCGAACAGCAGGAAAAGCGCCACCAAAACAGATGGCAACACGACAACTGCCGGACCCAAAATGAACATCTTCTTTATCATAACGTCGACGCAAATCCCTAGACCACAGGTCGTTTGGCCAAAACACACCTAGAGTAGATACCACTTAAACGGCAACAGTTGAGATAAAGTTAAGATACAAGTTTCTAGAATTGAACTCTTTTTGTCATGGCCCCATCAACAACCAAGTTGACGCCAGACACCCATGACGCTGCTTCGCTGGCAAGAAAGGCGACAGCATTTGCGACTTCCTGTGTGGTGCCCATGCGGCCAGAAGGGTGCCGTGCGCTCACTGCTGCATATGTTTCAGGCTGCTCGGTTTTCACTTTGCCCCAAAAGCCATCATCCACATGGATTGGCCCGGGCGACACGCAGTTGACACGAATACCGTGCTGTCCAACCGCATCGGCAAGCTGGCTAGCGTAGGATATAAGGCCCGCCTTCATTGTGCCATAACCGCCCGGCCCACCAAAAGCCTCCAGACCAGAGATACTGGAAATAACGACGATAGAACCGCCGCCTTGCGCCAGTGCAGCCAACAACTGTTCGCACCCCCGCACTGTCGCCATAAGGTCAACTTCAAAAGCGCTTTTCCAGCCTTCTTCTCCTGCCTGCGCACCGCCACTGACGTTGGGGACAAAAACATCCAGTCCGCCGAGCGACTTCACGCTGTTATCCAGCCAGGCCGCATAGGCACTTTGGTCTGCCACATCACACACCGATGCGGAAAGAGGCAAACCTTCCTCGGCGGCCTTTGACTGAAGCGTTTCTACTTCAGCCGGGTTACGCGCACAGGTCGCAACCGTTGCCCCTTCTGCCAGCATGGTGTCCACGATAGCTGCCCCAATGCCGCGTGTCCCGCCTGTTACGATTACGCGCTTACCCTTTAGGCCCAAGTCCATGTTTGCAGTCCTTCTTTTTGTTAGTTCGCCGCGTCAATGATGCTTTGCGCGTTATCCCTGAGTTCACGTCGGAGCACTTTGCCGACCGGCGACTTCGGTAATTCTTCAACAAAACAAACAGTCTTAGGCACCTTATAGCCTGTCAGATGGTCACGGCAGTGCGCGACAACGGCTTCAACAGTCAAGGATGCATCGTGTTTAACAACAAAAGCAGCAGCTTTCTCACCCGTTGATGGGTCAGGCATACCAACCACTGCTGCCTCGCCGATGCCCGGGTATTTGGTCAGCACATCTTCAATATCAACCGGGAAGACATTGAAGCCTGAAACAATTATCATGTCCTTGATGCGATCAACGATCGTCAGATAGCCCTCTTCATCTATCTTGCCCACATCCCCGGTTTTTAACCAGCCGTCAACAAATGTGCCTTCTGTTGCATCAGGGTTATTCAGATACCCCTTCATCACCTGAGGGCCTTTTATCCAAAGCTCACCTGCTTGGCCCTGCGGCAAATCATTGCCATCAGCATCAACAATACGAAGTTCGGTGCCGGGCAGTGGCGTGCCGCATGTACCGCGCTTTGGTGGCCGGTTAAGCGGCATGGTGGTTACAGCGCATGTGCATTCCGTCATGCCGTAGCCTTCATAAATCTGCATGCCTGTCAGCTTTTCCCATGCCTCGGCGGTTGCGGGTTGCAGTGGTGCTGCGCCGGAATAACAAACACGCAGTGTTTTCGGTGGATTGGCCAAGAACCAGCTTTCCTGCATCAGGCCGATATAAAGCGTATTAATGCCGGGCAGGATTGAAATGTCGAACTTTTCAAATGCATGCCGCAGGTTTTCAAGCGGCCTCGGCACGGGTGCAAGCACGATATGAATGCCGTTACGCATGCTGCTAAGCGCGCCCACCGCAAGCGCGTAGACATGGTAGAGTGGCAGGATCAACAGCATGGCATCCGTATCAAGCACCTCCAGACTGTCTTCCCGCTTGTCAGCCTGCGAAAGGTTCCCGACCACATTATAATGGGTCAGCTCCGCACCTTTACTGCGCCCTGTGGTACCACCGGTATATTGATAAATTGCCACATCATCGAGGGTTTGCCCTTCGCGGTAACGCGCCGTGTCACCAACCCGTTCCATATGTTTCGTGCCGCTCGCGATGACCGTAATCGCTGTGCCCGCAAGCTCACCCGTAAACGGCGGGATCGCTTTTTTAAGATACTTCATAGCCACGCCCAGCATAACCCGCTGTAACGGCGGGAAGAAATCAAGCAGCGACAGCCTATAAACCTTTTTAACAGCCGTTCCTTGAACGGCTTCTGCGACCCTGTCGCCAAACACATCGATAACAAACCAGACCTTGGCGCCGCTGTCCTTAAGCTGATGATTGGTTTCATCGGTGGTATAAAGCGGATTGATGTTGGTGACCGTTAGCCCTGCCTTGAACACGCCAAAGGCAAACACCGGATACGACAGCGTGTTCGGTGACTGGATCGCAACGACATCCCCCTGAACAAGCCCCAACTCCTCCCGCAAATAGGCGGCAACCGCATCTGAATACCTGCCAAGCTCATCAAAGGTAATGGTCTGCGTATGCCCTGTCGGCAACACACAACTAACAGCCTTTTTTGAGCCATAGCTAGCAACACTGTCTTCCACCATGTTGCCAAGATGGTTCGAAAGCATATCATCTGCGCTGAAGGGAACCTTGCTCTTATAGGATGCCGTCATATAATCTCCTTGCACATTAGGCAGAATACCATCTCGGTCGTTTACGCGGACGCAGGCGCGTCTTCCAGACTGTCGACCAATTTATCCTGATCGTCCAGTAATTCCGCAAATTCATCGGCCAGACGCTCGCTTTCTGAGATCACCACATTCCAGCAGGCAAGCCGTTCTTCATCCGACATTTGTGAAAAGTCCTTGCGATCTGTAATCTTACCGCCGGGTAGTGAGGCTACAAATTCGGTTGTAGGCGACAGCATCAACAGCTGATCCCACGCTGCCCCGGTGGCACGACGATTTTCCAAACTTTTATCAAACCAACCTGGCACGATGAAATCATAGAAATGAGGATAGAGCACGATGCCATCATCATAGTTCCATGGCAGGTCAAAATGATAATCTATCACCCCGCCATCCCGGTAAACGCCGCTGCCTGCCCCCTCAATGTCGACTATTGGCTCAGACACGAAGGGGATAGACCCGCTCGCCATCAAGGCATCTGCCAGCGACGCAGGCGACAAGCACGCATCAATACGTCCAAACCCATGCCATACCTCAAGCTGAGGCACCTCGGTGCTTGAATGGAACAGCACTCGGTCAAAAAACCTGTGTAGGTTACCTCGCGACAGCCGGTTGGCAAATGCAGCCCCAAGCATGCCCAAAGCTTCCGCTGATTTTATTTTACTGCCAGCCAGTCCCCTGCCCTTTACCGCAACTATATTAAGGTTCCGGTTCGGGTTATCGAGCAATCGCGCCTTTTCCACATCCGGGTAAAGAGCATGAATAATGTCGTAGGAAACGCGCGTAAGCTCCGCCGCGGTTTTGACATTATCAGTCCGGAAACCGAAATACCCTTCAATAAACTTGTCGAACATCTTCCCTGGTTCAGGGTGCGCATAAACCGTCATCCGCCATGCGCCAATAGAGCTACCAATCAGGTCGATATTCTGAGGCGCGTTTGGCATCCATTCATGACAGAGGAACCTATCCAGTCCCTTAAGCACCAGCCACTTCGGCCCGCCAGAAGCACCAACAATCGCCCGCACCAAATCGGGCGACAAACCGTGCTCGTGGATACGAGCCTTGGCGGTTTTTCCGGCAATGAGTTTAAGAGCTTTCACGGGCTAACAGTCTCCATGCACAGGAGAATATGACGAAGCCGCATTTTATCAAGACTGAACGGTCCAGAAATCAAAAAAGCGACCCCAAAAGGCCGCTTTTCAAAGTCTTGTACAACTAGCGCCTATGTGGTCAGGATCACTTTTCCTTTGGCACGGCGTTCGGTCAGGCACGCGTAAGCTGCCTCAACTTCTGCTAGCGGAAAAACATCATTCACGCTTGCGCGCACACTGCCATCGGCAACCATGCCCAGAATTTCACGCATATTCTGGATTTGGTCAGATGGGTTCTTGCTTGCCCAAGCGCCCCAGAACACACCAACCAGCGATGCTTGCTTCAACAGGCACAGGTTGATCGGCACTTTGGGTATATCACCCGCAGCAAAACCAATCACCAAATGACGACCATTTGGTGCCATGTTGCGGAACGCGGCCTCGGTATAGTCACCGCCAACCGGGTCATAAATTACATCAACACCCTTGCCGCCTGTGATCTCTTTCACCCGCGCTTTCAGTTCTTCAGTTGAATAGTTGATCAGTTCGTCCGCGCCGGACGCCTTGCAGAACGCCAGCTTTTCGTCTGTGCTCGCCGCTGCAATCACTTTGGCACCCATGGCTTTCGCCAGCTCAACGGTCGCGATACCAACACCACCAGCAGCGCCTAGCACAAGAACGGTTTCCCCTTCTTTGAGCTGCGCACGCTGCTTAAGCGCATGATAGCTGGTGCCATACGTCAGCGTAATGCCTGCCGCCATCTCAAATGACAGGCCATCAGGCATCGGAATGGCAGTGATGGCCGGAACCACCACCTTTTCCGCGAAAGCGCCTGTTTGGCACATGAAGATGACCTTATCGCCAGCCTTCAGGTGGCTAACGCCTTCGCCAACCGCGCTGATCACACCCGCGCCTTCACCACCCGGCGTGAACGGCAGATCAGGCTTGAACTGATACTTGCCTTCAATGATCAAGGTGTCCGGAAAGTTCAGACCTGCGGCCTTCACATCCACAAGCACCTGCTCGGCACCCGGGGTTGGGTCAGCGACCTCATCAACAACCAGTTTGTCTGCTGGCCCAAGCTCCTTACAAAGAACTGCTTTCATGGCACGTCTCCCTATTGCTTAGGCAACCTCAAACAGACCAGCAGCACCCATGCCGCCGCCAACACACATTGTGCACACAACATATTTGGCACCACGGCGCTTGCCTTCAATCAGCGCATGGCCAACCATACGCGCACCGGACATGCCGTAAGGGTGTCCGATAGAGATGGCACCACCATTCACATTTAACAGCTCGTTTGGAATACCAAGTTTGTCGCGGCAATAAACCACCTGAACAGCAAAGGCTTCGTTCAGCTCCCAAAGGCCGATGTCATCCATCTTAAGGCCATTTTTTTCAAGAAGCTTTGGAATGGCATAGATCGGGCCAATGCCCATCTCATCTGGCTCCAGGCCCGCAACAGCCATACCGCGGTAGATACCAAGAGGTTGCAGTCCTTTGCGTTCCGCAACCTTTGCTTCCATCAGTACAGAAGCCGAGGAACCGTCAGAAAGCTGGCTGGCGTTACCCGCCGTAATGGTGCCGCCTTCAATCACAGTTTTCAGGCCAGCAAGGCCCTCTGCTGTTGTCTCAGGGCGGTTGCCTTCGTCTTTTTCGAGAGTCACTTCATGGAAGGACATCTCTTTGGTTTCCTTGTTCACCACAGCCATGTTGGTGGTGATTGGAACGATTTCATCATCAAACTTGCCAGCTTGCTGTGCTGCAGCTGTGCGTTGCTGTGACTGAAGGCCATAGGCATCCTGCTCCTCGCGGCCAATGCCATAGCGCTCTGCAACCACTTCAGCAGTTTGCAGCATCGGCATATATGTGTGTTCGTGCATGGCAACCAAGCTTTTGTCTACAGCCTGAAAACGGTTCATATTTTCGTTTTGCACGACAGAAATACTGTCGATACCAGCACCAACGGCGATGTCCATACCGTCGCCGATGATCTGTTTCGCTGCTGTCGCAATTGCCATCATGCCGGACGAACACTGGCGGTCGATGGTCATGCCCGCAACACTGGTTGGCAGGCCCGCACGAAGGGCAGCCAGGCGACCGATATTCGCGCCTGTTGTGCCTTGTGTCAGGGCACAGCCCATAATCACATCATCAACCTCAGCCCCTTCAATGCCTGCCCGCTCCACAGCAGCGGAGATTGAGTGAGCCCCAAGTGTTGGGCCAAGTGTTGCATTCAATGAACCACGGTATGCGCGGCCAATTGGTGTTCTAGCTGTTGATACAATAACTGCTTCACGCATGATATGTTCCTAACCTACTTTTACGCCAAGGGCCGCAGCGGCCTTGCCGATGAATTTCATGGATTGTTGACCACCCTGCACCAGCTCCTGCTGGCCTTCAGGGTTTGAAAGGTCTTCAAATGCCGCGCGCACATTCTCAGGTGTTTGCTCATCTGGTTTCAGATAGATGCCTTCAGTCTCATAAACAACGGCCTTCGCATAACCACCAGCACCAGCGGCAAGAATGGTGCGGTTCGGTGCGTCATCATCACAAAGGGTAAGCAAGCCAGCGGTCACCGACTCTGGTGTCGAGAGGTCAAGCGCCGCTTGCGGCAGCAATCCCTCGGTCATGCGGGTTGCAGCCATCGGTGCGAGACAGTTTACGTTGATGTTGAACTTGGCACCCTCAAGGCACAGCGTGTTCATAAAGCCGACAAGCGCCATTTTTGCGGCACCATAGTTACTTTGGCCAAAGTTACCGTACAGGCCGGACGAAGATGTGGTCATGACAATGCGGCCATAGGCTTGTTCGCGCATGATATCCCAAACAGCCTTGGTGCAGGTCACTGAGCCCATCACATGAACACTCATGACGAATTCGAAGTCTGACAGTTCCATCTTGGCAAACGTCTTGTCCCTAAGCACACCTGCGTTATTGATCAGAATGTCGATCCGGCCCCACTTGTCCATGGTGGTTTTCACCATGTCTGCAACCTGATCGGCATCACACACGTTTGCCCCATGCGCGATTGCTTCGCCGCCAGCGTCCACAATCTCTTGAACGACCGCCTCAGCAGCAGATGAAGATCCGCCTTCACCATGCACATCACCGCCAAGGTCATTCACAACCACCTTGGCACCACGGGCCGCTAGCGCAAGCGCGTGGCTGCGGCCAAGGCCGCCCCCAGCTCCGGTGACGATGGCGACTTTGCCGTCATAGGAAATACTCATAAAAACTCTCCGAACTAAAATCGTTTGATTTAAAAATCTGGTTAGCCAGCTACCACGAGCATGGTCAGCGTTTCCGCGATCAGGGCTGGCGTATCTTCGCCGTTGATCTCCATGGTCACTTCGCTTTTCAGCAAAAGACGGTTACCCGGCTTTTCACTCACACTAAGTAGCTTGGAACGCGCACGGATTTCACTGCCAACCTTCACGGGCGCCAGAAAACGAACCTCGTCGCTGCCATAATTGATACCCATCATTGTACCTTCCACATTCAGTGTGGCATCAGCGGCAAGATGCGGAATGAGTGAAAGCGTCAAGAAGCCATGAGCAATGGTGGTGCCGAACGGTGTTTGCGCGGCTTTTTCTGGATCAATATGGATGAACTGATGGTCGAGTGTAACATCAGCAAACTGATTAACCCGGTCTTGATCAACCTTGAACCAATCTGAAACGCCGGTTTCTTTACCAACATAATTCTGAAGGTCATCTTTCTTAACTGTGTCACCCATTTCAGTCTCCATCTCTATCAATTTTCGGCGCGACAGCGCCTGATAAGGTTTTGATTCAAAAAGAGTCAGCAAGCTGCTGTTTCGAATCATAAATTTCGAAAACGAATCATTGATTCGAAATGATTCGTTTTATATTTCTATGGCATCGCCGACAAGCCACCATCCAGAGGAATGATCCCACCCGTGATGTAGCTGCCTGCACGCGAACACAGCATCAATAATACACCCGCAATGTCTTCTGGCTCTCCTACCCGGTGGAGCGGAACACGCGCTTCCATCGCTTTTTTTCGTGCATCATCCCTGATGACATGTGCCATCATTCGGCTAGGAAACGGACCTGGCGCAATCGCATTCACCGTGACATGCATGGAGCCAAATTCATTGGCGAGCATGCGCGTAAGGTGATGGATTGCCGCCTTGCTGGCACCGTAACTATAGGCTTGGTTTGATGCGGGCCGCGTACCAACAACCGAACCCAAGTTTACCACTCTGGCCGGGTCTTCTGCTGTGCCAGCACGGCGCAAGAGCGGCAGCAGGTTTTTGGTCAGGTCTGCAACAGCAGAAACATTGAGCGCCATCACCTCATCCCACTTGGAACGAGGGAATTCGTCAAACGGTGCCCCCCACGTCATGCCAGAGTTATTCACCAGGATATCAAGCGCATTCTCTCTGACTGCCAGTTCATCAGCCAATGCAGCCGTTCCTTCTTCAGTGCGAAGATCAGCCTGCAAGGCAATCACCTTACCGGGGCCAACCTCATTACATTCTTCAGCCACTGCCTCACAGCTTTCAAGGCGACGCGATGCGATATAGACCTTGCAGCCCGCCCGCACCAGCGCCTCGGTTGCCATTGTACCGATGCCGGAACCGCCACCAGTGACAAGAGCAACCTTGCCTTTCACGCTGAATAGATTGTCGAGATCAAAATCCATCCAAACAAAGCCTAGACGCTGTTTGAGCGGTATTTTTTCAGCTCAGTACGGGCAATAACCATCCGGTGCACCGCATCCGGGCCATCAGCAAACCGCAGGGTACGCTGACCATGCCACATGCTCGCAAGCGGGAAGTCCTGGCTGATGCCACGGCCACCATGCATCTGCATGGCTTCATCAATTACCTCAAGCGCCATCCGCGGTGCCTGCACCTTAATTTGCGAGATATAAGGCTGGGCAGCCTGTGTACCGATGGTGTCCATCATATAGGCAGCTTTCAGGCACAACAGTCGCGTCATTTCAATATTGATGCGGCATTCCGCAATAATGTCATAGTTGGCACCAAGTTTTGCAAGCGGACGACCAAACGCTTCACGGGTTGTAGCCCGTTTACAGAGCAGTTCCAGGCCCCGTTCCGCAGCGCCGATTGAACGCATGCAGTGGTGAATACGGCCAGGGCCGAGACGGCCTTGAGACACTTCAAAACCACGTCCTTCACCAAGGATCAGGTTTTCTTTTGGTACGCGCACGTTGGTGAAATGAATATGCATATGGCCGTGCGGTGCATCATCATGGCCAAACACCATCATCGGGCGCAGGATTTCGATGCCGTCCGTATCAGGATCAACAAAAATCATGCTGTGGCGGCTTTTGCGCGGTGTATCGTCATCACCGGTTTTTACCATGGTGACATAAAGCTTACAGCGTGGGTCACCAGCGCCAGAGGCCCAATATTTCTCGCCGTTCAGCACATAGTGATCACCATCAAGCACAGCGCTCATTTCTAGGTTCGTTGCGTCAGAAGAGGCTACATCAGGCTCTGTCATTAGGTAAGCAGAGCGGATCTTGCCTTCCAGAAGTGGTGCAAGCCATTTCTTTTTGTGCTCTTCACTGCCATAGCGTTCAATCACTTCCATATTGCCGGTGTCAGGCGCACTGCAATTGAAGCTTTCCGCCGCAAGGTGAGAACGGCCCATTTCTTCTGCAAGATAAGCATATTCAACGGTTGAAAGACCGTAACCACGGTCACTATCCGTAAGCCAGAAGTTCCAAAGCCCTTCTGCCTTCGCAGCTTTTTTCAGGCTTTCTAGAATTTCGGTCATCCGCGGTGTGAACTGAAACCGGTCACCGCCTGCGGCCTTGCCGATTTCTGAATGATATTCGTCCTCCAGCGGGACAACCATATCATCGATAAATTTGCGAACCCGGTTGCGCAGCTCCTCGCCGCGTTTGGTCATTCCCAAATCCATTATGCATTCCTCTCTAATTCAGACTTGTACAATTCTTGATAATGAGCCTTGACCGCCTTTCGGTCGATCTTGCCGGACGCTATAAGCGGCAGCGGCTCTTCCCTAATCCACATTTTTGTCGGCAGCTTATATTTCGCGAGATGCTTGCCGGTTTCCGCAAGAATGTCTGCTTCGCTCAGCG
The DNA here is from genome assembly GCA_965199355.1 of Kordiimonas sp. GTDB lineage: Bacteria > Pseudomonadota > Alphaproteobacteria > Sphingomonadales > Kordiimonadaceae > Kordiimonas. The sequence goes on along the minus strand of CBDARB010000011.1, from coordinate 180,948 downwards.
ATGCATCGCTTAGAACAACACAAGCCCCCACGATTTCGCCAAGTGTTGGGCATGGCAGCGCAAGCACCATCACATCTTCAACGCCGTCAACGGCGTGCAAAACGGCCTCTACTTCCAGTGAGCTGATATTTTCGCCGCCCCGGATGATGATGTCCTTCAAGCGGTCTACAATGAAGATATAGCCTTCTTCGTCAATGTACCCAACATCGCCAGAGTGGAACCAACCATCGCGAAACGCGCGCTCGGTCGCTTCAGGGTTTTCCCAGTAATGGGTGATATTCATGACGGATTTCATGCAAATTTCACCGCGTTCACCCTGCGGCACTTCGGTACCGGAACCGTCAACGATCTTGACCTGCATCAGTGGCGGTGTAGCCTTGCCTACACTGGATGGGCGTTCAAGATACTCATCACCGGACAAAAGCGCAGCCATCGCATTGGTTTCTGTCAGGCCGTATCCAATACCGGGGTTTGCGTTAGGCATCACTTCCTTGATCAGTTTCACATGCTCCGCGGGACGTGCAGCACCGCCGCCACCCATGTCTGTCAGGCTAGAGACATCATACTTGCCGCCTTTGGCTACCTGAGCCATCTCATAGCTCATGGTCGGCACGCCTGTGAAAGTGGTTACACCTTCTGCTTCCACCAACCTACAGGCTTCGTCAGCGTCCCATTTATGCATAATCACCAATTTGCGACCGACAACGGCTGAAACCATCATGACCGGCAGCAGGCCCGTCACATGGAAAAAAGGCACCGCAACCAGCATAACTGGCTGGAAATCTTCATCGTCCGGCACGCGGCCCAGCATTTTGAGGCACAGGGCGATAACAACCCAGTTGAAAAGCACGCTAATGACAGCCCGGTGGGTTGACGGCGCGCCCTTAGGGAACCCTGTGGAACCCGAAGTGTAAAGCATCATGGCGAAGTCATCAGTGTCCACGTCAACAGCAGGCCAGACCATAGGCTGCTTGCCGTCTATCGCATCATCCATCGATTGACAGCGATCATTGGCCTCGAATGTATCGCGAGCGACAATGATCTTAAGGTCGATTTCATCTGCAACGCCCAGCATATACCCGGCTCTAGGTGCATCAGTAATCGCCACTTTCGCGCCGCAATTCTTAAGCGCCCATGAAAGCTCTTCTTCCTTCCACCAAGCGTTCATCAGTACCGCGATGCCGCCAGCAGCGACAATCGCCATATAGGCGATGGGCCACTCAGGATAGTTCCGCATCGCAAGTGCAACACGGTCCCCTTTCTGAACACCGAAGTCGTCTACCAGCGCCTGAGAGAGCTGGCTCGCTTTTGCTAGAGTTTCAGCAAATGTGATCCGCTCGCCCTGATAGACCATGAATTCCTTATCTGCATGCGCAAGGAACAGCATGAAAACATCTTTCAGGGTGGCCGGTTGGGCCGCGAACACCGTGTGTTCAACACCCTTCACCATTTCCTGTTTGGTTTCAAAGGGTTTCCCAGGTGCCGTCAACAGGCCGATCAATTGATCAATCGGCGTGCTTGGGTCCACTTTTGGCAATTCCAAACTATCAAACATTGTCTCTCCCCAACAATATGGTGGTGGCCGCGCTTTAGTAGCTGGAACAGGTGGCGAACCGGTCAGCGTGGTAGTTAAAGTCTCCAAGGAACGCCTGCATGATACGGGCACGCTTGATATAGAAACCGATATCAAACTCGTCGGTCATGCCGATGCCACCATGCATTTGAATGGCTTCATTGGTGGCAAGTTCAGCCGTTTTGCAGGCTTTTGCTTTGGCAAGACTTGCAAACCACCGCACATCCCCGCCAGCATCTGCCATTTGCATGGCCTTCAACACGGCAGAGCGGGTTACTTCAATCTCGCTGAACAGGTGCGAGGCTCGGTGCTGCAGTCCCTGGAAAGAGCCGATGACAACGCCAAACTGCTTACGCTCGCGTAAATATTCGACCGTGCGGTCCAAACATTCCTGCGCGATACCCAATAGTTCCGCCGCAACAATGATACGCGCACGATCAAGCGCTGGCTCGATGGCATCAAACGCGCCGCCAAGTTCCCCGACAAGAGCATCTGCACCAACTCGAACACCTTCAAACGTGAGTTTCGCCCAGTTACGGCTGTCGGCCATGATGGTACGATCAACAATCAAGCCGCCTGCTCCTCTGTCAACAAGGAACAAGCTAAGGCCGGCGGTATCACCTGCTTCTCCGCTTGTACGTGCCAACACCAGATAGCTGTCCGCAACATGGCCATCACAAACAAAGGTTTTCAGACCCGAAAGCACATAGCCGTCGCCGTCTGCTTTCGCTTTGAGGGCAGTATTTTCCGGTTTGTGATGGGCTGTTTCATCAATCGCAAGCGTTATCAGCTTTTCGCCGCCGGCAATTGCCGGCAACAATTCCGCTTTCTGGGCATCTGACGCTACAGCACGAATGACGGAAGCGCCCAGCACCGCGCTGGCTAGATAAGGGGATGCCGAAAGCGTGCGCCCCATTGCTTCAGCAACGATGCCTGCGCCCATCACGCCGAAATCGGTGCCGCCGTTATCTTCATCCACCAGAAGACCTGCAAAACCCATTTCTGCCATTTCAGACCAAAGGTCGCTTGAGTATCCAACCTCACTGCGGGTATCCCGCAGTTCTCGAAGCTGACTAACCGGTGCTTTCTCAGCAAAAAAACCGTCCGCAGACTCTTTAAGGAGCTGTTGTTCTTCGTTCAAAATCAAAGCCATTACTCACTACTCCTTAGGCTGGCAGATCAAGAATGCGTTTTGAGATGATATTCAACTGAACCTCAGACGTACCGCCTTCAATTGAGTTGGCCTTGGTCCTTAGCCAGTTGCGCGCGATATCGCCTTCGTTCGAGAACTGCCCTTCCCATTCCAGACCGTCAGAACCGTTTGTTTTTACAATCAATTCATGGCGCTGCTTGTTGATTTCCGTGCCGTAGTATTTGAGCATGGAAGAAAAAGCACCCATGTCGCCGCCGGCTTTGGCTTCGTCTTTCGCGCGCTCAAGCGTGAAAACGAAGGAGGCTGCGTCTATCTCATGCTCGGCAATCTGGTGCCGTAGCATGGCGTCTGGCAAGCGCCCGTCAGCGTCGGAGCCGAGCTTGTCTTTTGCAAGCGCATTAAGCGGCGCCGGCATACCCATGTCACTGATGCCCGTACGCTCGTGTGTCAGCAGATACTTCGCGATAGTCCAGCCTTTGTTTTCTTCGCCAACCAAATTTGCCTTTGGCACAGTCACATCGTCGAAGAAGGTTTCACAAAACGGCGAATAACCAGAAATCAGCTTGATCGGCTTGGTGGATACCCCTTCACTTTCCATATCGAAAAGCACAAAACTGATACCATGGTGCTTTGACCCAGTGTTGTCTGTGCGCACAAGGCAGAAAATCCAGTCAGCCTGATCCGCATAAGATGTCCAGACCTTCTGGCCGTTAACAATCCAGTGGTCACCCTTGTCTTCGGCCTTGGTTGCGAGAGACGCGAGATCAGAGCCTGCATTTGGCTCCGAATATCCCTGACACCAACGGATTTCACCACGTGCAATCTTGGGTAGATGTTCCAGCTTCTGTTCGTGTGAACCAAATTTCAACAAGGCCGGGCCAAGCATCCAGATACCAAAAGACGTAAGCGGCGAGCGAGCTTTGATCCGGCGCATTTCAGCGGCAAGAACTTTTGCCTCATCCTTGCTAAGGCCACCACCACCGTATTCTTTAGGCCATGTTGGCACAGTCCAGCCTCGTGCCGCCATGCGCTCAAGCCACACTTTCTGGTCTTCCGAAATGAATTTAAAGTTACGGCCACCCCAACACATGTCCCCATCACCGCGGGCCGGTGTACGCATGGAGGCTGGGCAGTTTTCCTCCAGCCAGGCGCGTGTTTCGTTACGGAAGGTTTCCAGATCCGTCATTACTCTCTCCCACTCTCGACACTTTCCGGTGGTCAGTTCCTGTGACCTTACGGAAATTTATCTGTTTCCAGAGTGACATCGGTCATAGACGCCCTAAGTCAAGCTCATTACAAATTTTTACGTGCGGGCAGTCTGCATGCGAAGACTTGATGATTTAATTGGCTGGCGTTGGCGCGGCATATAATTTCGCAGCCACAGCCAAACTTGGGGCTTTATGGAACGTCTTTCCTACAGATACATATGGCAGCTTGCGGGGCCAAACATTGCCAGCAATATTCTGATGGTGTCCATTTCCTTTGCGCATTTATTTATTGCAGCACCATTCGGGCCGGAAATGAGCGCTGCCGTAGTGACCGGGGGCCGTGTCCATTTCTTGCTTATGTCGGCTGCGATGGCCTTATCGGTTGCTACCACCGCAGTGGTTGCACGCGCATGGGGCGCGGAGGATGCAAAGGATGCATCTGAAGCTACGACAAGCTCATTGACACTTGCCGTAATGATATCCCTCATCCTTGGCGTGGTGACATATGGCTTGGCTGAACAGATTGTTGGCCTGTTCAAGCTTGACCCGGTTTCAAGTCAACTCGCCGTTGACTATGTGCGGCCCACAGCAGTCCTGAACGGTATTTTTTCGCTTGCACTAACAGCCGCAACGGCCTTTCGCGCCATTGGGGATGTTGTCAGACCGCTGCGTTTCAGTGCGTTTGCCACCCTGTTTGGTGTCATTGGTTCGTATGTATTGGTTCATGGTAGCTTCGGATTGCCCCAAATGGGAATTACAGGCATTCCATGGGGCACAGCCTTTGGCCAACTCGGTGTCGTTATCTGGTTTTTGATGCGCTGGCTGTTGCGCGCCTACCCGCTCTATCCAACAACACACGCGGTTTTTGATATTTCCCGCCTGAAACAACTCGCAAAAATTGGCGCACCTGCGGCGATGGAACAGGTAATCATCCAAACCAGCTTCGTCCTGTTTATGGTATTGGTTGCGGGCTATGGCACTGCCGAGTTCGCCGCATATGGTATCGGCATAACCATTTTAAGCATATGTATCGTTGTTGGCATGGGATTTGGTGCTGCAAGCGCAACATTGTCTGGGCAAAACCTGGGGGCAAAAGACCCCGAAGCTGCCCGCGCAAACGGCTGGCTTGCGATGAAAATGGCCATCGCCAGCATGTCCATGCTTGCGATTGTGTCGCTCATCTTCAAAGCCGAGCTAGCTGCCCTGCTCTCGATTGACCCAAAAGTCAGGGCCTTGACCGAGTATTTCATTGTTATTCTGGCAGTTATTCAGCCACTGATGGCGATTGAGTTTGCCATTGGCAGCGCCTTGCGTGGCGGTGGAGAAACGCGTTTTCCCCTTCTTGTCACCTTTGCCGGTATCATTGTTGGGCGTTTCAGCTTTGGTTTTCTTGTGCTAGCGCTGGATGGCCCCGTGGAGGCAATGTATGCGGTGATCATTGCAGACTATCTGATTAAAGCGACGCTTTTGATTATCCGCTTTCGCTCAGATCGCTGGATTAAAGACGCCACAGATCATGCACCGCTTGCGGTACAGTCGGTTGCTGGCATTGTGCGCGCGCCGGTTCGCAGTTATTTTTTTCGTCGACCCAAAAAATAGGCATCGCAAGATTGTTTATTCCGACCTTGGAACAAAGTTGCTTTCGCACTAGCTTAACCAATGAGGCCAATAAACAATCCGACCCTATGTATTGCGAAGGAGACAGCAGTCATGAGCAAACCCGGCGTTCTTGATATCCCATCGGTCAAAGACCAGGTTTCCGAAGAAGAGTGGGAAGCTCGTGTTAACCTGGCTGCTGCTTACCGGATTTGTGCTCATTATGGGTGGGATGACCTGATTTACACCCATATTTCAGCACGTGTCCCCAACACTGACCATCATTTCCTGATTAATCCCCTAGGGCTGATGTTCGAGGAAATGACTGCGTCCAGCCTGATCAAAGTGGACCTGAACGGCAATGCCTTGATGGAAACACCCTTTATTCCGAACGCGGCGGGTTTTGTTATTCACAGCGCCATTCATGAAGCACGTGAAGACGCCGGCTGCGTCATGCACCTGCATACTGATTATGGCATTGCGGTTTCCAACCTGAAGGACGGGCTGGAGCTGTTATGCCAAAGCTCCATTCCGCCATGGTCACAGGTTGCCTACCATGATTATGAAGGCTTTGCTGTTAATGACGGCGAGAAAGAACGCCTCGTTGCAGATATGGGTGACAAGTCAGCGCTGATCCTCAGAAACCACGGCACGTTGACTGCTGCACCAACTGTTGCGCAAGCGTTCGAGTTAATGTTTTTCCTTGAGAAAGCCTGCAAGGTTCAGGTATTGACCCGCGCAACGGGCATGCCGCTCCATGACCCAAGTCAGGAATCAATTGATACAGCGCTACGCGACCTGCGAGTGGTGGCGGGTGCGAACGGCGCCGATAATTTTGTCTGGCCAGCGATCTTGCGCAAGCTTGATCGGATGGACCAAAGTTTCAGGGATTAATCATTATGTCTTCTGTTGCTGCTGTCATCGACCGTCTCGCGGTTGAGCAACTTGATCGCCTCCTTTTCAGGGGACTGCCAAACGACTGGCCCAACAAGCATGTTTTTGGTGGTCATGTCGTTGCTCAGGCTATGGAAGCAGCGGAAAAAACTGTGGACCCAAGCTTTAAACTGCACTCCCTGCATAGCTATTTCCTGAGGCCCGGCATTGCTGACCAACCCATTATCTATGATGTGGACCCAATTCGCGATGGCCGCAGTTTTGTGACCCGCCGGGTTGTTGCTGTGCAGAACGGAGAGGCCATCTTTACCCTCGCCGCTTCGTTTCATGTGGGCGAAGAAGGGCTATCGCATCAGATTGACATGCCAGATGTTCCACAGCCTGAAGAACTGGATGACGACGAAGCCTACTATGAGAAAGTGCTAAGGGCCTTCAATGCCGGGCAAAAGAAACGTGCTTATCTGCCATTTGAAACCCGTGCGATTGACCGGATGGACCTTGAGAACATTCAGCCCAAAGACCCGGTAACCGGGTATTGGTTAAAGCTCAAAGAACCAATCAGTGATGACCAGACCCTGCACCGCAGACTTCTTGCCTATATTTCGGACTTTGCTTTTCTGTCGTCGAACTTGCGCCCTCATGCAATGATCCCGCGGGACCAGCGATTGAAAACCGTTGCAAGCCTTGACCATGCCATGTGGTTCCACCGCGATAACTTTCGCGCTGATGACTGGATTTTCTACAAAACCGAAGGTTATTGGTCCGGTAAAGGCCGAGGGCTGGCCAGAGGCGCTCTATATGCCCGTGACGGACGCTTACTTGCTTCAACCGCGCAGGAAAGCCTGCTGCGTCTCAAGCAAGAAGTTTAAGCGTTTACACGCACCTTGATCGGCTTGGAGCTTTCTTCAATCTGCTTGGTGGTTAGCTTACGCCGCCAAACAACATAACGCACCTCTACACCGCTCATGATATTCCGGCGCAGGCCAGACCCCGTTTTCACAATACCGAGTGTTTCCATCGCCATCTTCTTTTTTCGGGCGTCTGGCTCCCATTCATCAAGTGCGAGATATGTATCGCGAATTTGCTGGGCGGTGCGTTCGCTAACATCATAGTTGCCAGACAGGCTGAAGTATTTCTTCAGCGTGTTTTGACGAGACGGGAGCTTGTTTGAAACCTGAGAATAAACAAAATAGCCACCAGGGCGGATCATGCGCTGCACATTTTCCGTCCATTCCTGATTTTCCCGAAAAGCGCGTAGATCATCCATGCAAAAAAGGGCGTGAAACCTCATCTTGCCACGCATAATCGGGTCATTCAGGTGCTTTACGGGGTAAATTCGTACCGCACTGTTCTTTTGAAACATGGATTCCAGATGGTCTGTACATTCGGCCCGGCCCTCGTATGCATCCACGATGAATCCACGATTGGCGAGGGTTTTAACAAGCCTTCCCCCACCCGGCCCCACCACACCAATGTGGGCGCGTTCTGGCAGATCAGAAAACATGGCCATGGTATCAATGATATCAAGGCTTAGCGGGCGCTCAGAATAGTCCATATTCTGCCCGTTAAACATAAGGTCCATTGCCATTGAAAACGCTAAACGCTCGCTCATAAGTGCATTCCCTCACTGCCTACAGGACTAATCCCTTCAGTGTGGTGATTGCGCCCTTTCCCCGAGCGATTACCACAGACACATAATACGTCTTTACATGTTAGCTGCCAGTCACATGTCTATAACAACACTGTTAATCATACGCTAACGATCTGCGTCAATTTTATCTAAACTTTACGGATCCTCATTTCCGTATTGCGTGTATATAACCTTCCATACCTTGCACATTGTATCGCGGACGAAGGGGTATTGAGTGATTATTGTCCAGTTAGTGTTTGTATTTTTTCTCGGCTTGGCGCTTGGCAGCAACGTGATGGCTACCGAACCTGACCGTCAACACTGCCTGAAGTTAGGTATCCTGCCATTGGTTCCTGAGGTCGAGACCGTCAAAAAGGCTGGACAGAGCCTGTTTGCCTCAGTTGGTGGATGCGTGGAATTTGTCGCTGCACCGGTGCGCCGCGCGGAATCAATGACCATAAGTGGCACACTAGACGGTGAATTTTTACGTACACGGACATGGGCAGAGGGCCTCGGCAACTCAGTGATAGTTGTCCCCACTCCTCTTCATGAGGCCCAGGTATTGGCAATCTCGCTTGCACGCCGTGAACTGAACATCAAATCTCTAGATGATTTACGGGGCAAAAGAGTAATTATTGTAGGGGGGCACAGATGGGCAGAAACCAAGCTTGAAGAACTCAATATGATGCCCGTTGTCGTCAACAATGCCGACCGTTATGTGGAACTGCTAAGGTTAGAGCGCGCCGACGTTGGGCTGTCTGAACAACTAGGCATGGAGCATTTTTTGAACAAACCGGAGTTTATTTCAATGCCCGTAGCAAAAATCACATATCACATTGTTCTGAGGCAAGAACACTCAGACATTGTTCCAAACCTGGACCAAGCAATCAAAACATTCTTGTCCGGGCGCATGCATTAAAGTTTGAGCCACGACGGCGCGCGGCTCAACGTTTTACTTACCCAATATGTGATTTTTCAATCAGTTGTCGCGAGTAGTTACCAAGCAGGTTGGTCCGGCCTGCAAAGGAGGCAAACGCAGGGTTTTTACTCTGACCGTGATAGTATCGGTAATAAATCTGCTGAAGGATCACCGCGAGCCGGAACACACCATATACGTGGTAATAATCGAAGTAGGACAGGTCATAGCCCGTTCTCTTGGCGTACAATTCGCAGATTTCTTCTCTTGTCATCATCCCCGGTGCCAGACAGGGTTGCATGCGCATCATCTTCATTTCTTCCGGGTCACCCTGCTGGCTCCAATAAGCAAGCGTGTTGCCAAGGTCCATTAACGGGTCACCAAGTGCGCTTATTTCCCAATCAAGTACTGCTATGATTTCAAAAGGGTTTTTCTCATCGAGAATAACATTATCAAGCCTATAATCGCCGTGCAAAATTGCATGCCCTACCTCACCATCAGGCATATTATCTTCAAGCCATTTACGCACGTCTTCGAACGCTTCAACATCATCTGTTAGCGCTTTTTCGTACCGGCGGTTCCAACCCAGCACTTGCCTTTCCACATAACCTTCGGGCTTACCAAAGTCACCAAGGCCGATGGCGTTGAAGTCAACATTATGCAGATCGATCAATTTATCGAAAAACGATTGGCACAGCTTGCGCCCTTCTTCTTCCCCAAAGCCCCATTCGGGTGGAATGTCGCGCTCAAGCTTGCGGCCAAGCACCTGTTCCATCACATAATATTCAACACCGAATGCGCTCTCTTCGTCACTAACGTGGAAGTAAGTCTCTGGCACCGCTGAAAAAACAGGTTTCAGGGCATTCATCACCCGAAATTCCCGGATCATGCTGTGGCCAGATTTTGGACGCGTACCAAACGGCGGACGACGCAAAACAAACTTTCGACCACCATACTGAATGGAGTAAGTAAGGTTCGAGTTGCCGCCAGCAAACTGGCGAATAACAGGTGTGCCGGAAAGCCCCTTGATATGGTCTTTCATCGCTGCATCTACGAGTGTGGAATCCAGCTCCTCACCTTCGCGGACGTCAACCGTTTTATTCAGTTCTTCAGACATGAAAACTCCTACACTCAGGCTAGGTGCCCGCCGTCCATCACAAGGGTTGTACCAGTTGTGAAGGCTGCTGCATCCGATGCGAGATACAGCACACCGCCAACCATGTCGTCAGGCACGCCTGCACGTGGGATAGGGAAACTGTCTGTATGCTGCTTCAGCATTTCCTCATTAGAGGTAAACACTGCCGTCATTTTTGTATCCACAAGGCCGGGACAGATCGCGTTTACGCGAACACCGTCATGGCCGTATTCCTTGGCGAACGCCTTGGTCATATTGATCATGGCGCACTTGGTCATGGAATAAATGCCCTGCAAATGGCCGGGCGTAATACCATTGATGGAGGCCACATTTACAATTGAGCCGCCGCCCTGCTCTTTCATCATTTTAACCGCATTGGCAGATAGATAGAATGGTCCCTTGAGGTTCACATCAATTGTCTTGTCAAAGGCTGCTTCAGGCGTATCGCCGATCAGTCCATAAAATGGGTTGGTGCCACCACAGTTAACCAGAACATCAAGACGCCCATATTCAGTCTGGATCCAGTCAAAAATGGCCTGAACATCTTCCATTCGGCCTGCGTGCGCTGCCTTGGCTTGTGCATTGCCACCATTGCCGCGAATACTTTCCGCCACCTTCTCACACGCTGCCTGATCCCGAGAGGACACGATGACCTTGGCACCATTCGCAGCGAACGCACGCACGATCGCCTCACCAATACCGCGGGAAGAGCCGCTTACAAAAACCACCTTATCGGTGAAATCCATCAGTTTGGTATAGTCCATTGTGTCTCTCCCTAGATTGGCCGACCGGTTTTTTCCATTTGGGTGCGGCGCAGTTTGCGCATACCGCCAACCCAGCGGTCATAGTCATTTGCTTTATGATTAAAATAGCCTTCTACTTCCGGGTGTGTCCTGATCATAAAGCGCCCTTCGCGCATTTGCGTCAGAACCCGGCGGGCGAACTCGTCAGCCTCCAGAAGGCCATCACCTGCGGCAGAACTATCCTCACCACCGGCAGTCATTTTAGAACGTACTGCTTGCGGACAAAGCGCCGCCACATAGAGACCATCATCACCGTGGCTGATGGCAACACTTTCAGCGAGCCCCAAAGCAGCATGTTTGGTTGTTGAATAGGATGTATCGCCAATCTGGCTAAGCAAACCGGCTGCAGACGCCGTAATGATGAAACCGCAGCCCTCACGCTCCAGCATGCTTGGCAGAACCGCGCGCAGTGCCAGAATGTGGGAAAACACATTCACTTCCCATATCTTTTGCCACTGTTCATTTGACTGCGAGATCGCGGTCCAATCTGGCGCGTCAGAAAAGAAAATACCCGCGTTGGAGAAATAAAGGTCAACCGGCCCTGCAGTTGCTGTTACATCATCCACAACTGCCTGTGTTGCCGCTTCGTCGGTTACATCAAGCGTGTATGCCTTGGCATTACTCCCAATACCCGCGGCTACTTCCTGCGCCCCATCACTGTCCAGGTCGACAACAGCAATAAATTTAGCACCTTCTGCAGCGAATAACTCACACAGCGCTTTACCAATGCCACTGGCACCACCGGTTATCAGAATAACCTTGTCTTTAACGTCCATAACACTCCCCAATACTTCAGGTGACACCTTGGCCAGTCAATTCTTCAGCTTAATAGCCTCAAGTGCCGTTCTCATATCGTTAGGTATTGAAGTGGGGCGGCGGCTTTCCCTGTCCACATAAACATGAACAAAAAAACCTTGGGCGGAGGGTTCTTTGTCTCCAGCCCTGAACAAGCCAATGCGATATTTGACACTGCTGTTGCCGATACGCTCGACAGCAACGCCCGCAACAACCACATCAGGAAAGGCAATCGGTGCAAAATAGTTGCAACCGGTTTCGACCACTAATCCGATAGTCTCACCCTCGTGCATATCCAGCACACCAGCATCAACCAGATAGCCATTCACCGCTGTGTCAAAAAAACTGTAATACTGAACATTATTTACGTGCCCATAGACGTCATTATCCATCCAGCGGGTCGGTATTTTTGTCGTATGGGGGTAAGAAGAAATATCTATTTTATCAGTCACTTACCAAGCCTGCTCATAAATTTCCAACGCTTGCTGCTGGCTTACAGCCCTGGGGTTATTGACCAATAATCGGGTTTGATCCATCGCGTCTTCCGCCAGCATTGGCAAATCCGCTTCGGCGATTTCCATATCGCGCAGACGCATCTCAATGCCAGTTGCTGTTGTTAGTTCAACAAGCCAGTTTATTAAGGCATCAGTCTTGGCATTTTCGCTGCTACCGCCAAGACCAAGAGCGTCAGAAAGTTCAGCATAAAGCGGGCTGGCGACCGAAGCATTAAAGCGAAGCACATGCGGCAGCACCAGTGAATTGGAATGACCATGCGGAATATGAAATCGACCACCAAGCGGATAAGCAAGCGCATGAACGGCACCTACCGGGGCATTGGCAAAAGCTTGCCCTGCCACCATGGCACCCGTTAGCATGGCACGGCGCGCGCTCAGGTCATCAGGCTGCTCGCAAGCCTTCACAATACTACCGCCAAGCATTTTTAGCGCCTGAATGGCAAGCGTATCCGACAGAAGGTTCTTCTTGATGCGAGAGGTGTAAGCTTCAATGGCATGCACCATTGCGTCAATACCCGTTGCAGCAGTCACATGCCGGGGCAAACCTGTGGTAAGGGTCGCATCAATAACTGCTAAATCACCGTATAGAGTGCGATCAGAAACCCCCATTTTGGTGTGTTCGCCTGTCGTCACCACCGAAATGGGCGTCACTTCAGAGCCTGTGCCCGCGGTTGTTGGCACCAAGACAAGCGGCAATCTGCTGGAGCGCACCATACCAACACCATACATGTCGGACAGCGACTGTTCCTGTTTGGCTAGGATAGCAACCAGTTTGGCTACGTCCATCGAACTGCCACCGCCAAACCCGACAACCAAGCCGATATTTTCGTCAATCGCGAGCTTTGACGCTTCCAGAATAATGCTCTCCGCAGGGTCCGCTGCCACCTTGTCAAAAACAAGGGGCGTAAAACCGTTTTCTTCAAGCGAGCGTAAGGCCCCACCAGCAAGGCCCAGTGACATTATTCCTTTGTCGGTAACAACTAGAGCCTTCTGAACACCAAAACGGTCCGCCAGTGTGGAACCAAGCCTTTCTGCTGCACCATCCTCAACCAGCAAGGAGGCTACATTGTCGAACGAAAAACTTTCTGACATCAATTACCCCCTGACATCAATTTCCCATGAGCAACTTCAGAACGCACATGAATTATTTGATCATGCGATCCACGTTCTTTTTCAGCTTGTCTGTATAGGGTGGAACAACACCCAACAGCCTGGCAATGCTGGTTTTGGGCGGGTGTTTAAGCACAGGCTTCATATGGCTAAACTCCTTGAAGCCATCGTAGCCGTGATAAGCCCCCATGCCGCTATTGCCAACACCGCCGAACGGTAAACTTTCATGGCCACCATGCCACAGAATATCATTGACTGTTACACCGCCAGATGTGGTGCGGGTTAACACCTTTTTCTGCTCGGCCTCATCCTCTCCAAAGTAATACAGCGCGAGCGGACGCTCCCCGTTGTTCACATAGTCAACCACGTCATCTGTTTTTTCATAGGTGCGCACCGGCAAAATGGGACCAAAAATTTCTTCCTGCATCACCTTCATATCATCGGTAGGGTCAAGGATAACCGCAGCAGGCAGCTTGTTGCCTTGGTTCTGCCCGGCAAAATCCTCATCCGCCGGGTTGATGATGCGAACATCTGCGCCCTTGTCCTTGGCATCCTCGATATAACCTTCAAGGCGTTCCCGGTGACGGCTGGAGATAATGGACGTATATTCATCGTTCGCCAGCATGCTTGGGTACATGCCTTTTACACGTTTGGTGTAACTTTCGACAAAAGCGTCCCGCTTATCCTTTTTAAGATTCACATAATCAGGCGCAAGGCAGATTTGCCCGGCGTTCAAAAGCTTCATGGTTGCAACGCGTTCTGCCACCATATCAAGATTAGCACTCTCCCCAACCACAACAGGGCTTTTCCCACCAAGTTCAAGCGTGACAGGCGTCAGGTGTTCGCTGGCGGCCCGCATGATAAGCTTGCCCACGACGGGTGCGCCTGTGAACATCAGATGATCCCAAGGCTGCCTGGCAAATGCCTGGCTGGTCTCAACGGCGCCATTTACGACGGCGACTTCTGTATCATCGAACTTTTCAGCGAACGCCTTGGCGAACAAGGCAGATGTTTGCGGTGTATGTTCTGACGGCTTAATGACTACACGGTTTCCAGCAGCCAGCATTTGCGCAAGCGGCACGAAAACCATGGTGAGTGGGAAATTCCATGGCGTGATAAGACCAACAACACCTTTTGGTTGTGGCACCACCTGTGCCTTAGCCCCAAGCAAACCCAGAGGGAACTGCAGTGGCCGTTTTTCAGGTCGCATCCACTTAGCAACATGCTTGATTGCTTCCTTAAGCGCACTTGCGCTGGCGGCAACATCAGCAAATAAGGTAGTGTCGGCAGAGCGATTGCCAAAATCTTCCGATATTACCCGAACAAATTCGTCTTTATTGTCCATCAATACCGCAAGTGCACGGTTCAGACGATCTTTCCTGACACTGACCGTGACCTCACCTTCAGCCAGGTAGGCGGTGCGTTGGCGAGCCAGTAAGCTTGCGATGTCTTCTTCCGGTGTTTCTACATAATGCATGCCGTCCATGGTTCTCTCCCCGAATGTATGGCCTGGGCTCTCTGCATTTAACCTAAGACAATTGCCGCGAAGGTCAAAGCATCAGGGGTAGATTTCCTCAGTGGCCCAGCCTTGCCCCTGATCATCAAGCGAAAAGGTTTTTCGCTCATGCAGGCGGAACTTCCTGTCGCGCCAAAATTCAAAATAGTTTGGCACCAGCCTGAAACCGGACCAAAAGTCTGGTCGCGGCACATCGCCAGCCCCAAATTTCGCAGTGTATTTGGCGATTTCCGTTTCAAATTCAAAACGGCCTTGCATGGGCCGAGATTGCTTGGACGCCCAGGCGCCAATCTGGCTAGCACGCGGGCGAGAGGCGAAATAGATATCGGCTTCAGCGTCTGTCACAACTTCAACTTTGCCTTCAACACGAATTTGACGCCGCAGTGATTTCCAATGAAATAGCAGCGCAGCATTAGGGTTCGCGAGTAGTTCCTCACCTTTTCGGCTACCGAAGTTGGTGTAAAAAACTAACCCTTTTTCGTCGCACCCTTTAAGCAACACCATACGCACACTGGGGGCACCCGAGGCGCCAACCGTGGCAAGCGCCATTGCGGTTGGGTCATTCACCTCAGATTGTTCCGCGTCGGCAAGCCATTCTTGCGTCAAATCAAACGGCGTATTAAATGGTGCTGAACCCATAGAATGTGATCCTCTTAAACTTTGTATGTGCTTTTTTTGCGTTGCTTGAGATTTTGGTAACCTAATACGACTAAGGTCCGTCGAAAGATCATTTTTCCCGGCCTCTTGAACGCCACGATTGCGACAACGATATGCAGCAGTATATAGTTATCATAACAATAATCGACAATCCGTTTTGTCAGTAGAACCAACGTCATGCGAAACCTGTACAGTATCCTCGGTGTAGAAAAACAAGCGAGCCAGGCAGATATCAAGAAAGCCTATCGGACTCTCGCCAAAGAATTGCACCCTGACCTCAATAAAGATGACAAGCGCATAGCGGACCGTTTTAAAGAAGTGTCTGCCGCATATTCCATCCTTGGAGACAGCGACCAACGCGGCAAATACGACCGCGGTGAAATTGACGAAAACGGCAATGAAAAAGCTGCTGGCTTTGGTGGTGGTTTTCGGCCCGGCGGCTTTAGCAAGCGTGCTCGGCGCGAGTTCGACATGGACGATGCCGAAAGCGTTTTCTCGGAATTTTTCCGATTCACTGGCGGCGGCAAGTCAAGACGCGGGAACGGTGCCAGAACACAGCAGCCACCCAAATCCAAGGGCCTCGATATCAGCTATGAGGTGACGATTGGTTTTGAAGAATCCATCAACGGCGGCACCCGCAGGCTGACCCTTAATGATGGCCGCAGTGTAGACATTAAAATACCCGCCGGCATAAAAAGTGGACAGGTCATCCGACTGAGCGGTCAGGGTGGCCCCGGGCTTGGTTCAGGGCCAAAGGGTGATGCACTGGTTGAAGTACGGGTTGCCACACACCCCTATTTCAAACGGGAAGGCAATGATATTCACCTTGAACTGCCGATCTCGATTGATGAAGCTATTCTGGGTGGTGATATTCAGGTACCCACACCAAGAGGCAAGCTGACGATCCGCATTCCTCGCAATTCATCAAGCGGCACCAAATTACGCTTGAAAGAAAAAGGGGTGGTGACCAAGTCAGGTTCAGGGAATATGTATGTTGCCCTCAAAATCATGGCGCCAGCCAAACGCGACCTTGAGCTTGAACGCGCAGTAAAACAGTGGGGAGGAAATGGCGGTGATACCCTGCGGAAAAAAGCGGGACTGAGTTGACCGAGACAAACGACATGTCGTTTGCAGAGCGACATAGCTTTGCCCTGAAACGCACCCTTAAGCAATTTGGCCGCAACCATGGCATGGCAGAAGCTGGCAACATGGCATTTCTTGCCATGCTGTCTCTGTTTCCCTTCATTATTTTTCTGGTGGCGCTCTCTGGTTTCCTTGGACAGACAGACACAGGGCTGGCTGCAATCAATTTCCTTTATGAAGTATTGCCCCCTGAAGTTTCGAGCGTCATTGATGGCCCCATCCAGGGTATTATTGCTAATACAGGCCCTCGCATCCTTACCGGTTCCATCCTGTTTGCCATTTGGACAGCAGCATTAGGGGTCGAAGCAGCCCGTGACGCGCTGATTAAGGCTTTTGGCAGGCAAAATGCCAACCCGGCATGGATAAGGCGGTTAGAAAGCCTTGCCATCATTATCTTTGGAGCGGGCACCATCATTATCGCCATGTCCATTCAAATCCTTGGTCCGCCCCTGTTGGTGGCGGCAGGAGCGCACGTGCCGGACTTTGTGACAGATGGTGTTGAAGCTTTATGGGGTTACCTGAGCCTGCTCGTCAGCCCCGCCATCATTATGCTTGGCCTTTATGCTATGTTTCTGGCTCTTACACCGCGTAAGGTGGAAAATGCATCACGCCTGCCGGGCACCATCTTTACCTTGCTCGTCCTTCTAGCCACAGCAAAAGGACTATCTGTCTATCTGCGGTATGTTGACAACTATGATCTGACCTACGGCTCCCTCGCGGGCGTTGTCATCTTGCAGCTATTCTGTTTCTTCGTCAGTATCGGCTTTGTTATCGGGGCGGAAATGAATGCTGCCTATACAGTAATGAACAGGCGCAGGCGCAAAATTCAGGCTGGCACCACTAACGTTCCAGACACGGAAGAAAACGCCGCGCCTGCAGCTAAAAAACAGCAGATAGAGGGTGCGTAACGCGCGCCTCTATGGTACCAGCACCGTGAACAGGATCAAAAGGGGCAAACTATGACAAAGCTTATGGAAGGCAAACGTGGCCTGATCATGGGTGTCGCAAACGACAAATCAATGGCCTGGGGTATCGCCAAAGCCTGTGCTGAACAGGGTGCAGAGCTTGCTTTTACATACGTTGGCGACGCATTAAAAAAACGTGTGGAGCCGCTCGCTTCCTCACTGGGCGCAGATTTCCTTGAAGAATGCGATGTGTCTGATGGCGCGTCTATCGACGCCATGTTTGAAAAACTGCAAGCCAAATGGGGCAAACTCGACTTTGTGGTCCATGCGATTGGATACTCCGATAAAAACGAGCTTAAAGGCCGCTATGTCGATACAACGCTCGATAACTTCCTGATGACCATGAATGTGTCTGCCTACAGTTTTGTCGCTGTGGCGCAGCGCGCGGAAAAAATGATGTCCGAAGGCGGAAGCCTGCTGACACTCAGCTATTATGGTGCAGAGAAAGTGGTGCCGCGCTATAACGTTATGGGTGTTGCAAAGGCTGCCCTTGAAGCGAGCACACGCTATATGGCGCGCGATCTTGGCGAACAAGGTATCAGGGTCAATGCCATTTCTGCTGGCCCTATGCGTACACTGGCTGCATCTGGCGTCGGTGACTTCCGCATGCTATTGAAATACAACGAGAAAAACGCACCCCTAAAGCGCAATATCACCCTTGATGACGTTGCGGGTGCAGGTCTTTATATGTTGTCTGATCTGTCATCAGGCGTAACCGGTGAGACGCACTATGTGGATGCCGGGTTTAACACAACCTGTATGCCAACTGATGACGCTTCCATGAAGGCCGTTGTTTCTCTCATCGAATAGTCTGGGAATTTATAGTCTGGGAATTTCATGTCCTTCAATACGTTTGGAAGATTGTTCAGGTTTACAAGCTGGGGCGAAAGTCACGGACCAGCAATTGGTTGCACCGTTGACGGCGTGCCGCCGCGCTTGCCGCTAACCGAGGCTGACATCCAGAAATATCTGGATGAACGCCGCCCGGGGCAATCCAAATACACGACGCAGCGCCGAGAACCTGACGAAGTAAAAATCCTGTCTGGCGTTTTTGAAGGACAGACAACAGGCACTTCAATCCAGCTAATGATTGAAAATGTCGACCAGCGCTCAAAAGACTATGGCGATATCGCCAAAAGCTATCGCCCTGGCCATGCTGATTTCACCTACGACGCAAAGTATGGCATTCGTGACTACAGGGGTGGCGGACGCTCAAGCGCCCGTGAAACCGCTGCCCGCGTGGCAGCTGGGGCTGTCGCCCGGAAAATTTTGGGCGAAGGCGTCAAAATCAGCGCTGGCATGGTGCAAATGGGTCTCCACAAAATTGACCGTGACCGGCTGGACTGGAATGAAGCTCGAAAGAATCCTCTTTTTTGCCCAGACGCAGTAGCTGCTGAAAACTGGGCAACTGAGCTTGAAAAAGTACGCAAGGCAGGCAGTTCAATCGGTGCGGTCATTGAAGTGGTGGCAGATGGTGTACCCGCTGGCTGGGGTGCGCCGGTATACGGTAAACTGGACGCAGACCTGGCAACCGCACTCATGAGCATTAATGCGGCCAAAGGCGTCGAAATTGGCGCTGGCATGGAAGCTGCCGCGTTAACTGGCGAGGAAAACGCTGACCAGATGCGCCCTGGCAATGATGGCAAGCCTGTATTCCTGTCAAACAATGCAGGCGGTATTTTGGGTGGAATTTCTACCGGCCAGCAGATCGTGGGCCGGTTTTCTGTCAAACCAACAAGCTCTATCCTGACACCACGTCAAAGTGTTACACGCGACGGTGAAGCAACTGATGTTGTTACCAAAGGGCGACATGACCCCTGCGTGGGCATTCGCGCCGTGCCAATTGCTGAAGCCATGATGGCAATTGTGCTGGCAGACCATATGATGATGCACCGCGCCCAATGCGGATAGTGCTGGACATTTAGTCGGCAGCAAAACTAACCTGATGCCAGATCGGGGTAGAGAATGGCTGACGGTGAACATACATCAAGAAACTTGAAAGCTATCGCGTGGAGTGCTGGCCGTGAGATAACCGCCGTTATCATTGCAATCCTGCTTGCCCTTGCCATCAATGAATGGTGGGAAGACCACGAACGTGAACAGCGAAAAACGGAGCTTCTCGACAAGCTATACATTGAGCTTTCAGAAAACCTAGAGCGACTGAAGGTAGCGCACCAGCATCATTCCAAGCATCTGGAATTTATTCGCGCCGAAACCAAAGCTAGCCAAGACCTGACGGATGCCGACTATGAGCGCATTTTTCTTGCTATGTATCGGGAAGGCATTATGCGCCCTGCTCTGCTGACAGATGCCAATTGGGAAATTGCAAAACTCACCAATCTGATTAGCTACATCGAATTGGAACGGCTGAGTGCACTTATTCAGGTATTCGCTTTATTTGAAGCCCACGAGTTTCGCTGGCAACAGAACGGCGATGCACAAACGCTGGTAAATTATGAAGAAGACCCCAAAAAAATTCTGGATGCCTACTTTGAAATGCTGAACGAAACATGGTGGATGGAGAAAAGCGTCATGGCATCGCTTGAAACAGTATTAAAGGCTAGGGAAACGGAGCTACAGCAGCAGGAGAACTAGCGTGCTCAAATGGCTCAAATATATGGCAAGTGTTGCGCTCCTTGTTGTGGGGATATTTATCTATGCTGCCTGGACACCGGATATTCCGCACGACGTTCTGGCAGAAAAATATGCCGCTGGTGCTTCTGATTTCATTGACCTTCCTTCCGGCGCAACAGCCCATTATCGAATGCAGGGAAACCGCGAAGGCCAAACGCTATTGCTGCTGCACGGCTCCAACGCCTCATTGCACACGTGGGAGCCATGGGTAAGCGACCTTGCCGACGACTTTTTCATCATTACCGTCGACCTGCCCGGACACGGCCTTACCGGCCCGATACCAAGTGATGATTATACCTATGAAGGCATGTCCTCGTTTCTAAAGGAATTCACCGAGGCGTTGGAGTTACCGCCATTTGCTCTGGGTGGAAACAGTATGGGCGGCGGGGTAACGCTCGATTATACCCTCAAGCACCCAGACGATGTGACACATATGATCCTTGTGGATGCGGCAGGCATCAGGCCACCACTAGAAAATGCTGAAGATACGGACTACCCGCTTGCATTCAAGCTTGCAGGCCGCTGGTACACAAGCTGGATTCTGGAAAATATCACGCCGCGCAGCCTTGCCGCGGAGGGACTACGAAAAAGCACCAGCGTCCAGTCATTCATTACAGAAAGCATGGTCGACCGTTACTGGGAACTGGCCCGTCACCCCGGCAACAGGCGCGCCACTGGTTTGCGGTTTGCATGGTACCGCGAAAATGGTAGCCGAGAGCTAGACATCACACGCATAACAATTCCTGCCCTGATTATTTGGGGAGATGAGGATAAGTTAATCAGGGTTAGAACAGCCCAAGCAATGCATGAGCAGCTGGAAAACAGTAAACTTAAGGTTTTCGAAGGTGTTGGCCACCTACCTATGGAGGAAGTGCCTACAGAAAGCGCCGCGGAAGTTCGGAGCTTCTTACTGAACGAGTAAATCCGGTTACTTAAGCCGCGATAGTTTTAGCAACCAGCGAAATCATGGAGATTAGTTTGGCTTCGCGGGCGTCAACATACGCTGATGAGAAATGGTTCGATTTCTGCTGAAACAATTGAACCACATTGTCCGTCTGGCTAATGGTTTCCCTATCCGTAACCGTATAGGCCATGGACCAATCCCCAAACAGTCTGCCTTGAGCAGCTTCATCCACATGAAGCGTAATATCCTTATGGCGAGGGTCCGCAGCAATCCTTTGGTAAAGATCACGCACCTCTTCTTCCGGGCCTTCCAGAACCTGGAAAAAAACATAGCCAAAATAGAATAATATGCCTGTTATCCCGACGGAAGAGTTGTGACTGCGCGCTCCCACCAGAAGCGCTTCAATCTCTTGCTCACTAAACTCGTGAGCCTCTCTACTGCTGTAAACAATAGTATGCAAAGCCATATGATAATCCCCAACTTCTAACGGAGCTTACCACCTGTGACACAAACTGTCTAATTTACGGCAAACTCACTTTCTAACGAAGGGTTCAGCTATAGGCTCGGCCTCCCGGTACCCAACGCATGTGGCGACGGGCTCCGTTTGAGGATTTTGACCGATCAAACGCTGACAATCACCGTAGAATGAGCAGACACAGATAGAAAACTCAGTGTCCGCGAGTGCTTTTTCAAGTTTTGACGCCAACTCACTATGTGCCACATGAATTGGGGTAAGCGTCCCATCAGCAGGGATGATACGGCCCTCCCCCACATAGCTATTGTTAATGACCGGCGCTTGCTCATATTGCTCGATGGCTTCCACATCCCCGGCAACAGCCTGCACCCACGCACGCTGATTTCTGACTTTCTCGCCTTTGTAATAGACTGAAAAATCTTCAATTTTTGCCGGTCCAAGACCTTGATTATAAACATTAAGTTCGAAAAACAACAGACCATCATCATTATGCCCATTGCTGTATAAGATAGAAACGGCAGGCAAAACCGAAAGCCGCGCATGATCGCGTTCTGCGGTCGCTTCTTCCCGCATAATGTTGGTTTGAACAACAGCAACAACGACCGCCACCACCGCCGTCAACATAGCAGCGAGTGCAATGATCGAATCCGTATTGATTTTCTTTCGGTTCATAATATCCCCCTGTCGACAAGCATAGGCCACTATCAGGGCCTTTGGAATATGCCGATCAATTCTAGATGGGTAGACCAAAGGAACTGGTCAATAGGCTTTACCATTTTCAGCTCATAGCCACCATCAATCAGGATGCGGGCATCGCGGGCAAAAGTATTGGGGTTACATGAGACGGAGACAACTTTCTTCACCCCTGACTTCGCGAGTTCTCTCGCCTGAGCTTCAGCACCCGCACGGGGCGGGTCCATCACCACAACGTCAAATCCGGCCAGTTCTTTCTCAGAAAGCGGCCTGCGGAATAAATCGCGATGTTTGGTGACAATCTGCTTCAGATTTACCCCTGCAGCTGCGGCGGTGTTTCGACCGGCTTCCACAGAAGCCAAAGCATCCTTGGCCCCTTCCACCGCCAATACCTGAAAACGCTGCGCAAGCGGAAACGTAAATGTACCGATACCACAAAATAGATCGGCGGCACGCTTTGTCTCGCCGCAGGCCGACAAAACCGTTTCCACCATGGCTTTCTGGCTTTCGCTAGTCGCCTGCAAGAAGGCAGCAGGCGGAACGGGTAATCTCGCCCCTGCAAACTTCATGACGGCTTCGCGGCGAATGGCGACCGGATCAAGAAAGCCTGAATGGTTCCAATGAAAAGACGCGATATCGTGCGCATTCGCAAACTCGGTACACAGTTCGCGTGTCGACAAATCAAGCGCTACAGAGGTATCCACGACGAGGTCAATGCCACTATCCGTCCGGGTTAGGTGAATTGTCGATAGCATTGAACTTGGCAAAGCCTGCCATAACAGGTTTCTGAGTGGTTCGAACACATCTGTCAGCTGCACGTCCGCCACCAAACAATGATCAATGTCCTCAATTTGATGACTCGATACCTTATTAAAACCAAGCACAAGCTTGGTTGAAGTTTTCAACGCTTTGAGCGCTAAACGTCTTCTGCTGGCGGGGGGAACAATAAAAGCATTTTCGAAAGGCACATCGGTAATGCCCTGCTGTTTCAGCGCGAACGCTGCACGGCTCTGCGTCCAGTTTGCATAAAGCCCTTCCCCCAAATGCTGGAGCTGACAACTGCCGCAACGGTCAAAATGCTTGCATGGCGCCTCCCGTCGGTCAGGCGATGGTTCAAGAACTTCATTGATCCTACCAACCGTGCCGCTTCTTTTAACCTCTGTCACATCAACCAAGATGCTTTCGCCCGGCAAGGCTCCCGCCACATACACAGGTTTACCATCATGCTGCCCGATGCCGTCACCGCGTGCGCCAAGCGTATCAATTGTCACCGTAATCTGGTTAGTCACCTGACTTCTCGCCATAAATCAGGAACTCTATGTTCCCTTCCGGCCCTTTAATCGGGCTTTCGGTAATGCCAACTGCGCGCCAGCCCGATAAGGCATCAAGCCAATCTCTAATATCATCGCATACCGCTTGATGAAGGGCCGGGTCCCGCACAACACCGCCTTTGCCGACGTTGTCTTTACCAACCTCGAACTGAGGCTTGATCAAAGCGATGAGCTTGCCCCCCCCTTTAGTGAAGCCAAGCGCAGCGGAAAGAACCGTTTTGAGAGAGATGAAACTTGCGTCGCATACAACAAGATCAATCGGTTCAGGGATTTGTTCGTCGTTCAAATAACGGGCGTTTGTTTTTTCAAGAACGGTAACACGATCATCATTCCTGAGCTTCCAGGCCAATTGCCCCCGCCCCACATCAACCGCATAAACATGTTTTGCACCGCCAGTTAACAGCACATCTGTAAAACCGCCGGTTGACGCCCCGACATCAATAGCAATCAAACCGCTGGGATCGACAGCAAATTCCGCAAGGCCCTTTTCCAGCTTCAAGCCGCCACGGCTTACCCACGGGTGGTCCTTACCGCGTACTTCGAGGGGTTTATCATCGGCTATCTGGTGACCTGCTTTAAGGACTTTTGTCTCGCCGGAAAATACGACACCTGCCATCACAAGCGCCTGCGCCTTGGACCTGCTTTCAACGAGGCCGCGATCTACAAGCGCAACATCAACCCGGATTTTAGGCACCAGCGCTCTCCCCCAAGGGATTACTTATTGACGGCAGTTTGGTCAAAACTGTTGTGACCCAACGCCTTAAGAACAGCGGATACGATGCCCGAAGCATTGAGGCCCGCCTCTTCATACATGTCAGCAGGTTTGCCATGATCGATAAACACATCAGGTAGCTTGAGAGCCCTTACGCGAAGACGCCCATCAAGGATGCCCTCATCGGCACAGAAGTCCATCACATGGGCACCAAACCCACCGATGGAACCCTCCTCAACTGTCAGCAGCAGGTCATGGCTTGCTGCTAAATCTCTGATCAACTGCTCGTCAATTGGTTTGGCAAAACGTGCGTCTGCAACGGTGGTTGACAGACCGCGCGCCTCCAGTTGAGTAGCGGCCTCCAGAGCTTCAGAGAGGCGAGAGCCAAGCGACAGTATCGCAACTTTAGAGCCCGACTTGACAATGCGCCCCTTGCCGATTTCAAGTGGCTCGCCGTGCTCCGGCAGTTCAACACCAACACCTTCACCGCGCGGATACCGCACAGCAGACGGGCGATCGTTCAGTGCCGCACAGGTTGCTACCATGTGTTTCAAATCAGCTTCATCAGCCGCAGCCATCACAACCATATTCGGCAGGCTGGCTAGATACGTGATATCAAACGTGCCGGCGTGTGTTGGCCCGTCCGCACCCACAAGGCCCGCCCGATCAATCGCAAAGCGTACAGGCAGGTTTTGCACCGCCACATCATGCACGACCTGATCATAAGCACGCTGCAAGAAGGTGGAATAAATAGTCGCAAACGGCTTGAACCCCTCCGCCGCCAGTCCAGCAGCAAATGTTACCGCATGCTGTTCAGCAATACCTACATCGAATGTGCGGTCGGGGTATGCCTTTTCAAACTTATCAATACCGGTGCCTGACGGCATAGCCGCTGTGATCGCTACGATTTTATCATCGCGAGAGGCTTCGTCGATCAAAGCCTCAGCAAAAACACTGGTGTATGACGGTGCTTTCGGGGTTGATTTCTTATGCTCACCGGTAACCAGATCAAACTGCGGCACAGCATGATATTTTTCCTGATGAGGTTTGATAAAGGGGTGGCCACGCCCTTTTTCCGTTACCACATGCACCAGAATGGGGCCATCCTGTGCGTCTCGCACATTCTCAAGCACAGGCAGAAGATGGTCCATATTGTGGCCGTCAATCGGGCCGACGTAATAGAAACCAAGTTCATCAAACAGAGTACCCCCACCAGCAGCCATGCCGCGCGCAGTTTCCTCAGCCAAACGGGCACGATCAGCAAGCGGCTTCGGCAACATCTCAATGATCTTCTTGCCAAACCCTCGCAGGCTCAAAAAGGTCTCGGAGCTGATGATACGCGCCAAATAAGCGCTAAGACCGCCAACCGCTGGCGCAATTGACATATCGTTATCATTCAAAATGACGATAAGCCGATTACCAGCTTGCTCCGCGTTATTCATCGCCTCATAAGCCATACCGGCACTCATGGCACCGTCGCCAATCACCGCAATAGCCCGGCTATCAATACCGGCAAGCTTGTTAGCGACCGCCATACCAAGCGCCGCACTGATTGACGTGGAAGAATGCCCTGCCCCAAACGGGTCATAATCACTTTCACCACGCTTGGTGAAAGGCGAAAGGCCACCAGGTTGGCGGATAGACCGGATGCCTTCACGCCTGCCTGTCAGCACTTTATGCGGATAGGCTTGGTGACCCACGTCCCAAATCAATCTGTCATCAGGGGTATTAAAAACATAGTGAAGCGCAACGGTCAGTTCCACAACGCCAAGGCCAGCGCCAAAATGCCCGCCAGAGACAGAAGCCGCATTGATAATTTCGGTGCGTAGCTCATCAGCAAGCACCTGCAACTGGTCTTTCGGCAACTTCCGAAGGTCTGTTGGTGTCTCGATACCATCAAGCAATGGAGTTTCTGACGTGTTGCTCACAGGCGGTTATCTTTCCTTGTACGACCCCAAAATAGTGCGAAAATTCACTGTCGGTCTTTAGGTGCGGCGAAATATAGCAAAATGCGCCACAGCCCGCAAAAGTGCTGCTTTATCGTCGAAATCAGACAAATGTTCAATAGCCTGATTGGCGAGAATTTCCGCCTGCTTGCGGGCACGCTCCACTCCCATTATACCAACGAGGGTTGCTTTTCCGGCGTCTGCATCTTTTTGCGTTGCCTTACCAACCTCTTCGGGTGTGCCTTCCACGTCCAGCAGGTCGTCCGCAATCTGAAACGCAAGTCCAAGGTCTCTTGCATACCCCTGCATTGACGCGAGCGCCTTGGGACTGGCATGCCCCATAATAGCCCCGGCTTCCGACGAAAAGCTTATCAAAGCACCGGTTTTCATTTGCTGCAGGCGGTATATTTCCGCCTCGCCAAGCTCATGATCAGCGGCAGTCAGGTCAATCATCTGACCACCAACCATTCCATGATGACCGGACGCGCGTGCAAGGCTGGAAATAAGCTTCAACCGCACATGCGGGTCTGCATGGGTTTTCTCATCAGCCAAAAGTTCAAACGCAAATGTCATAAGCGCATCCCCGGCGAGAATGGCTGTCGCTTCATCATATGCCTTATGAACAGTTGGTTTGCCACGCCTAAGGTCGTCGTCATCCATCGCAGGCAGGTCGTCATGCACAAGCGAATAGCAATGAACACTCTCAACTGCCGCCGCAACACGGAGAGCTTGCGCCCGATTGACACCAAACAGTTCGGCACCTGCCAGAACAAGAAACGGCCTCAATCGCTTGCCACCCGAGAAGAAGGCATACCGCATTGCTTCAACAACCTGCGCTTCTGGTCCATCAGTAACAGAAAGCAATGGGTCAACTGTGCGCTCAAGCGCTACAGAAGTCGCCATCAATGCCTCATTGAGGGCTTTATTGTCGAAGAGTGGCATGGAAATCAGGCTTCCGGGTCGAAAGGCGTGGTGCCGGTCGCCGCACCCGCTTCGTCAAAGGTAATCTTTTCAATGTTAGCCTGCGCTTCTTTCAGAAGTGCTTCACAGCGGGCTTTAAGGGCAGTCCCCTTAGTATAAAGTTCAATCGACTTTTCAAGGGGGGCAGACCCTGATTCGAGTTGGGAAACTACAGCGTCAAGCTCCGCCATAGCCTGCTCAAAACTCAGGTCATTAATGTCTGTTGAAGCGTTTTCCTGGCCCATGAAACGTCTCTCGTCTGATCTTGCCTTGGTTGCGCCCGTTATAGGGCCTCACGTCCACAAAGGTAAAGGTACTTGTCAGCACCACCGCTCAAAACAAGTCCGACAGCGACCGAAGTGCCACACCAGGCTGATCATTAACAAGAGGCATCACTTCGGCTCGTTTGAATTCACCCACAGACTGGAATTGGTAAACTTCACCGTCAAAGGTGCGTTCCACGAGGTTGATAGACTCGAGAAGATGAATGTGTGCAATCGCCTCACCAAGTGCCAGATAGAAATCCATCCCTTCGATTTTACGCCGAAACAGTGCTTTGAACGTCCGCGTTGCAGACCTGGCCTCACCGCACCAATCATGAAGTCTCGCCAGTTTATCAAGATGCCCATTGATCAGCGCATCGATACGCGTTTGCAAACCGACAAAAACCCGCCCATGGGATGGTAAGACGAGCGGGTCACCTGGCAGGCCGGTCATACGATCCAGACTGGAGAGCCAGTGCGCAAGTGGGTTTCCCATCGGCTCACGCGCATAAACGGAAACGTTCGAGGTAATTTCGGGCAGAATTTGGTCCCCACCAATGAACAATGGCTCATCAAGACATTGAAGACAGGCATGTTCAGGCGAATGCCCTCTGCCAATAATCACAAGCCAATCGCGACCACCCAGTCTAAGCCTGCTACCATCTTCGATGCGCACATATGTCGCGGGCAAAGTATGAACACCTTTTTTATAGTTTCCGTACCCAGCAGCACGGATCATGGGTTCATACTTCCGGTCGACCCCTCCGCGGAAGAGATAGTCCAGTTCATGCTCGGGAAATTCAGCCCCTGCACTGTTCCAAAGTGTGGTTGCCAGCAAATACTCTGCTTGTGTAATCCAGAACTCGGCCTTGTGTCGCTCAACCAACCAGCCTGCAAGCCCAAGATGATCCGGGTGCATATGGGTCGCAATCACCCGGGTTATTGGTTCACCTTTGAGCACATCCTGTTCTATTGCAGCCCATGCATCTTTGCCGGTTTGTCCGCGTGAACCGGTGTCCACAACGCTCCAGCCGTCATCTTCTTTGAAAAGATAGATGTTAATATGATCAAGCGACCACGGCAGCGGAATACGCGCCCACAACACACCATCCGTCACCTCGATGACTTCGCTGCCACCGGGTACCTTCTCGCCGTGGGGGTAAAACAGCCCTTTATCGTCCTGTTTCGCAGAAGCAACGCGATGGTCTTTGGTTTCGATATCGGAAACTTCTGGGCCGTTATCTTCTCTGTCAGTCAAGGCTAAGCCCTTTCAAAGTCAATATTATCCATCGCATTGACGGTACCTGCCCCGGCCATAATGGGCCCGAGTAGAGCACTTGCCGAGGGTAATATTTGCTCCACAAAAAAGCGTGCAGTCGCGATTTTACTCTTCAGGAACGCCGGGTTGCCATCGTCTGATGCCAATCGCCGCTCTGCTTCAACCGCTTGCTGTGTTAAAAGGTGCGCACCAAGCACCGTGCCCCACAGGCGCAGATACGGCGTAGCAGCAGCAGCCGTATCAATAATATTTTCAAAACCATTGCCAAACAGAGTATTTGCCGCTTGCTCCAACGCCTCAATACCTTCCAGAAGCAAGTTTTTCGAGCCCGACAAAGAACGACCAAGGTTATTGGCAGATTCGCGCATCTCTTTGATAAGCGAGCGCCAATGCGCGCCGCCATCAGCGTTCAGTTTGCGGCCAGCAAGATCCAAAGCCTGAATGCCGTTTGTGCCTTCGTAAATTGGGGCGATGCGAACATCACGATAAAATTGCGCAACACCGGTTTCTTCAACAAAACCCATACCACCGTGAATTTGAACAGCAAGAGACGCCGCTTCAACGCCAATATCCGTGGAGTATGCTTTGGAGATAGGCGTAAGCAAATCGGCCTCACCAATGGCTTTTGCCCGCTCGACCTTGTCGGTTGATGCATGGGCCAGGTCATGTGCCCATACGTTTCGGTAAATAATGGCACGCGCCGCTTCAGTAGTGGCCCGCATAGTCATCAACATACGGCGAACATCAGGGTGATTGATGATAGCAACTGACTCGCGTGTCTTGGCACCAATCGCCGCGGACTGCACCCTTTCGGACGCAAAAGCGACAGATTGCTGGTAGGCATGTTCTGCGATGGCCGCGCCTTGCAAGCCAACACCAACACGGGCGTGGTTCATCATCGTGAACATGTTACGCATGCCGAAGTTTTCTTCGCCGACCAGATAGCCAACGCAGTTGCCCTCTTCCCCAAAAGCCATTGTGCATGTCGGGCTACCGTGAATACCAAGCTTGTGTTCAATACTGACGCACTTCACATCGTTACGTTTACCAAGGGTACCATCTTCATTCACGAGAAACTTGGGCACAATAAACATGGAGATGCCTTTGGTCCCCGCCGGGCTGTCTGGCAAGCGCGCAAGAACAAGGTGAATGATATTGTCACACAAATCATGCTCGCCCCAAGTGATGTATATCTTCTGGCCGCTGATCCTGTATGTACCGTCCGGTTGTTTTTCAGCCTTGGCCCGAAGCGCGCCAACGTCAGAGCCCGCGCTTGGCTCTGTCAGGTTCATGGCACCAGACCACTCGCCAGTGATCATTTTGGGAAGGTATGTCGTTCGCAGCTCATCACTGGCATGGGCGTTAATGGCTTGAATAGCACCACTGGTCAGTAGTGGCTGCAAACTGTAAGCAACGTTTGCTGACGTGACCATTTCGGTCACGGCAATCTCCAACGAGGCTGGAAGCCCTTGTCCGCCCAAGTCCGGGTCTGCACTTAGAGTTGACCAGCCGCCTTCCACATAAGCTTCATGCATGGGTTTAAAAGCATCTGGTGTCTTAACAGCACCGTCTGTCAAAATCGCGCCTTCAGCATCCCCAATCGCATTAGTGGGGGCAATCACATCATTGGCGAGTTTGCCGGCTTCCTCCAGCACAGCAAGAGCTAGGTCTTCTCCCGCTTCTTCAAATCCGGGAAGGCTGGTCCATTGCTTCATGCCTGCAACAGTTTCCAGCGTGAAAGCGATTTCTTCAAGTGGGGCGCGATAATAACTCATTGATACATATCCATATACAAATTTGGACCTTGGTTACCTGCCAGAAACACCGATGATCTATCTGACAGATTTATCTGGCATTTCCTTTCCAGAGCGCAGCATATATAACCACCAATGACTGCAAACGATTTAGATCAAACCGGTGAAGTTTATGGTGACCGCTACTGCGACCTTGGTTTCTGCCTCTCAAGATGGTGCGATTGACCTCGCAGTCGAGAAATTATTGCATGGTGATGTGATCGCCGTTCCCACCGAGACGGTATACGGGCTGGCGGCAGACGCTACAAACGACCATGGTGTGGCCAAAATCTATTCCGTGAAGGGACGGCCAAGTTTCAATCCACTGATCTGTCATGTCAGCGAAATCGCCACGGCATCACGCTATGTTGACGTTTCAGAAACAGCGGAAAAGCTGATGGGACATTTCTGGCCGGGACCGCTGACTATCGTTAGTCGGCGCAAACCTAATGTAAGCGTTTCCAACGCCGTATCGGTGGGGTTGGAAACGCTGGCCGTTAGAAGCCCCGACAGCCTTGTGACGCGGCAAATAATCAAACAGCTGGAGCGACCAATTGCAGCGCCAAGCGCCAACCCATCTGGCCAGCTTTCGCCAACTAATGCGCACAGCGTGCTCGCGACGTTGGGCAATAAAATTCCGTTGATTGTCGACGGCGGGTCAACACGTGTTGGCATTGAGTCCACAATAGTGGCGGTTGAAGGTGATGTTTTGACGCTACTAAGGCCCGGTACAATTACAGTTGATGACTTGACTTCATGTACCGGATTGCCGGTCTTGGACCGCCAGAACAATCAGATCACAGCGCCTGGTCAACTGTCCAGCCACTATGCCCCAACGGCAAGCGTGAAGCTAAATGGGCGCAGGAGTGATGCGGAGACATTTATAGGCTTTGGTGCAGAAAGCGGTGATTTTAACCTGAGCCCATCGGGCGACCTTCGTGAAGCCGCAAAAAATCTGTTTGAAACTCTGCGACAAGCCGATGAAACGGGAATATCAACTATTACTGTAGCGGCCATACCCAACGAAGGTATCGGCATTGCCATCAACGACCGGCTGAAACGTGCGGCAGCTCCTCGACCTGAGAATGCAAATGATTGATCAAACTCACATTGAGAGGCTTTCATCGTTTGTTGGCCCAAAAGGTTGCCTGATAGACCAAGGCACCATTCATCCATTCGTTACCGAGTGGCGTGACAAGTTTTTCGGCAACACACCGCTGGTTCTAATGCCCAAAACCACCCAGGAAGCATCAAAGATATTATCTTACTGCAACGAGAACGGCATCAAAATAGTTCCCCAAGGCGGCAACACTGGACTGGTTGGTGGTGGTATCCCCGGCCTAGATGGCAGTAGTGAAATATTGCTGAGCACCCGCCGCATGACAGACGTGCCCTCAGTCGACAGAACAGGCATGACACTTACAGCTGGTGCCGGTGTTTCCGTCGCAGCGATGCAGGAAGCAGCAGCAAATGAAGGGCTTCTGTTTGCTCTTTCGCTTGCTTCTGAGGGCAGCTGTACAGCCGGTGGGGTTATCTCAACCAACGCCGGTGGAATGCATGTTGTTCGCTATGGAACCACGAGAGATATGCTGCTAGGCCTAGAGGCTGTGTTGGCAAATGGCGACGTGGTCAGCGACCTTTCTGGTCTCAGGAAAGACAACACAGGCTATGCGCTCTCCCCCCTTCTGGCAGGTGCAGAAGGCACACTGGGTTTTGTTACCAAAGCATGCTTTAAGCTTTTTCCTGCGGAACGTGCGCATTCAACAGCTTGGCTTGCGGTCCCATCGCCTGACGCTGCTCTGGAACTACTGCATCAAGCCCGCGAAGCCTGCGAAAACCAGATAAGTGTTTTTGAGCTGATGTGCAGAGAAGCGCTTGAATTTACCTATACACATATTCCCGGCTGCCAAGATCCGCTTAGAGGCGAAGCGCCGTGGTATGTGCTGCTGGAGGCCGCGTCCCCTAACGCGGAAAGCGCTATTCAGGCGCAAATGGATAAACTGCTTGAGACTGCAATTGAGGCCAGCCTTGTTCTTGATGGCACAGTCGCGCAAACCATTGACCAGCGGCAAAAATTTTGGCGCATCCGCGAAAGCATTTCCGAAGCGCAAAAACTGGAAGGCGGCAGCATAAAGCATGATGTTTCTCTGCCCCTTGATAAAATATCGGACTTTATCGACCAGGCGACTGACGCCCTGCTTCAAGAATTTCCCGGCGTGCGGGTGACGCCTTTTGGCCATCTCGGGGATGGAAACCTTCATTTCAACGTTATGCAACCAAAGGCGACAAACAAACAAGCCTTTCTTGACCAGTGGCGAAGCATGAATGCCATGGTTCATGATATTGTTGTTTCGTTTGGCGGTTCCATATCTGCCGAACACGGCATTGGCATCCTGAAGAAAGACGAGCTTGAAAGGCTGACACCCGTTGCGGAAATAGCCGCCATGCGTTCAATCAAGGCAACGCTCGACCCGAACAACATCCTCAATCCGCGCTGTTTG
Source organism: Kordiimonas sp. (assembly GCA_965199355.1). Lineage (GTDB taxonomy): Bacteria > Pseudomonadota > Alphaproteobacteria > Sphingomonadales > Kordiimonadaceae > Kordiimonas. Next base: position 147,848 of record CBDARB010000011.1, on the reverse strand, counting down.
TTCTAGGGGAAAAGAATATGGCGGTTGAGGCAAGCTCAACCGCCATGAAAGAAACCGGCTCCGCTCAGGCAAGACAGAACCTATGTCATTTCGCCGGCATGCCTCAGGCAAAAGCATGGTCGACGCTTACTAATATAGCAATGGCCATGCCAGATAAATTATTATTTAATTTCAGATAGTTAAAGATATAGGTCACCTGCTGTGCGGAAACAGAACACAACAGGCGCCCCATTTTGAAACACTTTTTCCAAAATGAAACTGTACGGAATAACGTTAGAAGGCGAGCCGTTCGTAAGAAATAAGCAAAACGCCAACAACAGACTTGGAAAAACCCGTGGCATCAAGCAAACGAGATAACTTTTTCTTATCTCGGGATGCCACAATGGGTTCAATCTGCTCAAAGCTTCGGTCCACCAGTATCGCAAGTGACATGGTGAACAGCCGAAGGTTGTTGTTTTGCAGATAAGTCAACAAAACATCAGAACCTAAGCCATCATGCTTGTAGAGTTGCCGTAAGTAATTTTCGATCTCGGCTAGCGGAGACATCTCAAGCGTTCTGGAGAAAACCTGGCGGTTGGCAAGGGAAACCAGATAGGAAGAATAGTCACTTGAAACATGAAACTTCTCTACCAGCAGTTTTCCGAAGGCTTGGGAGACCTTAAAAACAAGGCTTTCGAAAATCTCCGATGGCAAGTCTGCCCTTGTGGCAAGCTTCTCCATCAGGCTGGTTTCTTCCGGGAAACGTTCAACTACTCGGTCAAAGCTACGCTTTGACATGTCGGCATTTTCATTCCCTGCGAGGGTATCCACCGCTTCCAAACATCCCACGTCAGAAATAGCGAAACTAACCGCCTCCGAAAGAGACTTTCTTTGCGCAACAGCTTCCTGATGTGTCGCGCCGCAACTACGGACGATTTCCTCCAAAAAGTCGTCGTCGACAGCTTCAGATGCGACAATGAAAGGCATAGATATCTGCTCGATATCTTTGGCGATTGTTTGCACCAAATCTTTCGGCAGAAAAATACAAGAACGCAGCTCACGAGAAAGCGCCTCTCTGACCGTGACCGCGACATCTTCGGCAAGTGTGCGAGCAAGCTCTATGGCTGCCTTCTGATCCGCAGGATTGGAAGAGGAAGACAGAATTTTACCAACCTTGCGGGCGATCTCTTCCCGGGATTCTTTTTCAATACTCTTTAATTCTTCGACATCATTCACTGTCAAAAACTCTCCGGAACCTCAGAACACATCTCAAACCACACCAACATCAGTGACGCAAATAGGAAGTTAAAACCATGTGTGATAAATGCTGGAATATACCAATTGTTTTGATCTAGTTACATGCAATCATATTGCAAACTATTTAACAAAATGTTGCAGCGTCAAAACGGGATTGCATCACCTAATGTTGAAAACGCCTAAAAGAGTGGAAACGAAAATACAGTGGCGGGACGGTGTACCAGTAGCGGAACAGTTTGATGACCCCTACTATTCCCTGGACGACGGCTTGGCCGAAAGTCGGTTCGTTTTCCTTGAGGGAACAGGCGTTGCCGAGTGTTTCTCTAATCCGCGCACTGTTATAGGTGAAACAGGTTTTGGCACCGGGTTGAACTTTCTGGCGACATGGCAAGCGTGGAGGCAATGCAAGACTGCCGGAGATTTGTGGTTTATCTCCGCTGAAGCCCACCCGATGTCCGGGACTGACATGGAGAAGGCGCATGATGCTTTTTCTGAACTAACCCCTCTGGCACAGGAACTACGCAATGCAATGCCGCCGCCAGAACCCGGGTTCCATCTACGTGAGTTTGAAGGCGGTAGAGTCAGGCTTTTGCTGCTGATCGGCGACGCGGCGGACGTATTCAGCAAACTAAATGCCTCAGTAGATGCCTGGTATCTGGACGGTTTTGCCCCAGCCAAAAACCCATCAATGTGGACAGATGGCTTGTTTATACAGATGGCGCGTCTTTCTAATTCAAACGCAACACTCGCCACCTTTACCGCAGCAGGTTTTGTTCGACGCGGCCTATCGGCACAGGGCTTCGACATGCGTAAAACGGCTGGGTTTGGTAGAAAACGGGAAAGGCTGGTCGGCACCTTTGTCGGAGGCAGCAACTCTGCTGTTCAGCCAAGCAGCACACCCACTCTGCCAATGTGGGCCAAAGCACCGCCGTTGGAGAGACCAAAATCTGTTGCAATTATTGGCGGCGGCGTTGCTGGCGCAAGCGCAGCCTACGCTCTGAAAAGGCGCGGCATCGACGTAACAGTTATCAGTTCTCCAACCAGACACAAGGCATCGAGCCTGCCCGCTGCCATTCTTGCACCGCGCTTCCTGCTGGACGCTGCGCCAGAACGCAGCTTTTTTGCTGCGGCCTATGCGTTTGCTGCGCATCACCCTGCCTTCAAAAGCGCATTCTCAGAAAACGCAGGCGTTATATATCCATTCGTCGATGAGACCGCCAAGAAACGCCTGCATGCAGTCGCCAAAAGCTACAACTGGCCAGACGACTGGATGAACCTGCAAGAAGGCGGTTTAATTTTACCAAAAGGCGGGACCATAGACGCCCAGCTCGTCATCAATACATTGCTGGACGGAATGCAGGTTAAAGAACGGAATTTATCTTCCCTTTCCTACAAACAAGGCAAATGGCATTTGCTTGATGCTGAGGGCCAAGACTTTATGGCTACAGACGCCGTTGTCCTGGCAGCTGGAACCTCAACAGTCGCGATATTGGACAGATCCAACCTGCACCACTCCAATCATAATAACGATTATCCAGAAATCAGAACGATTGAAGGGCAAATCGAACTGGTTAGAGATGGCACCGAACAAGGCTTGCCTGCGTCCACAATGAGTTACGGCGGCTATATTTCCGCAAGCTTGACAGGAAAAGGTGATCTGGATTACCGAACAATTGGATCGACCTTTGACCCTGTTTCAACAGGCCCATTAACGGAGCCTACAGTTTCGCCTGAAGCAAAAAACAGAATTCTGATGGCTTTTGAAGATGCAACTGGCATTTCTTCCGATACGCTTGATCATATTGGCTCTTGGGCTGGCCTGCGCGGCACGGTTGCAGACCACCTGCCATACGCTGGGCCTGTGCCCATGTGGGATGACCTTGTTGAGATTTGCAAACCACTTGCTAAAGACGCAAAAGCAGACCTTGAGCGGGCGCCGCGGTATTACCCTGGGTTATTCTGCCTTGCCGGTATGGGTTCAAAGGGGTTTCAGTATGGTCCGATCCTTGGCGAATATGTTGCTTCCTTGCTAACCGATGCCCCCAGTCCACTTCCAATGAACATGGTTTCCAAACTTCATCCGGCGCGTGGTTTGGTCCGTGACATTATCAGGCAGCAATACATTCCAAAGAAAACACCCTCACAAGCTGATGGCTCGTAAGGGTGCTTGAGGCTTTTTGCTCTGATCAAAAGTCAGCTTCAGCCAATAGCCTGCCATTCTTTGCCTGAAAACTGATCAACGCATTATTGGCAATTTTACTGTCAGGGTTGATATCCAGCGCCTTTTCATAATCAGCCTTTGCCGCTTCAAGTTTTCCAAGCTCGGAACGTGCATTAGCGCGGTTTACAAATGCCCGCCAATAGCGACGATCTTCACCAATCGCCTGTGAACAAACGGTTTCGGCACTTTCATAGCGGCCTAGCGCATACTCAACCGCACAATAGTTATTGAGAGCTGGAATCAAACGCTCCTGACCCAAGTTGGCTTTCACAGCACGACCAAAGTATTTTGAAGCGGTTTCAAAATCACCTGCCATCATTGCTGTGTTGGCACGGGTAAGGTTACTGTTTTCATGACCGTAGATAGTTTGCGCTTCGGTCGCACCGCTACCAAGAAGCACAGCACCTGCAACCACTGCTGCTAATTTACCTGTTTTAAACATCGTCTATCTCCTCATTTCTATTGAGGACCGGGGGCCTCGCATTATCTTTGCCGGCGTTAAGGGGAGGCGCCGACCAACCTGATATGGCCCTTCAATTTCTGATGATAATTGACAAATGATGCATTTTAAATATTCAATTACGAATACCAAACTGGAGCCACACAATGTTTAACTGGGATGATCTGAAGTATTTTCTCGCCATGGCGGAAGAAGGCAGCCTGTCTGCTGCCGCCCGAAAACTGAAAGTCAGCCAACCTACTCTGTCACGAAGACTAACCGTGCTGGAAGAAAATGTCGGCTCTGACCTGTTCACCCGCACCAGAACCGGCCTGGAAATGACCGGCATCGGCGAGCGACTTGTGGAACACGCCCGCCACATGCGCGACGATGCTTACTCTATCGAGCGTATGGTTACGGGGCATGACAGCAGCCTGCAAGGCAGTGTCATCATATCCTGCATAGAGATTTTAGGCGCAGATTGGCTTGTAAAGCATACCCGCCCCTTTCGGCAGCAGTTTCCCGGTATCACTGTGGACCTCAAGATTGAAAATAACACATCGGATTTACTGCGGCGGGAAGCAGACATTGCCATCAGAATGTTTCGCCCCGTGCAGAACGACCTGATCGCGCGCAAAGTCGGTACGATGAGATACTGCTATTACGCCAGCAAGGACTATATCGCACGGCATGGCATGCCCGATGATGTCAATGATTTGGCAGGGCACGAGTTTATTTTACCGCATGACGAAATCCTCGCGCTCACCGCAAAATTTGGTAAACGGCCTTTTGACGCAGAACAGAATATTGCCTTTCGCTCCAATAGCCTTATCTCCTTGACCTCCGCGGTGCGGGAAGGCTTTGGAATTGGGGCATATAGTTGCCTTATGGGCGACAAAGATCCGAATCTGGTTCGCCTGTTTGATGGGCATGTCGTATTCGCATCTGACATATGGCTTGTTAGCCATGCAGAACTGCGACGCAGTGCGCGAATCCGTGCCATGTATGATTTCCTAGCCCAGTTGTTTACTGAACATGCCGCCGCATTTGAAGGTACAGATTCTTAACAAGAAACACATCAGGCCACTGGAAGCCTATGGTTCCAGCTCTATTTCCGCCACAACGATATTGCCCTTACCCTCATAGGAAAGTTTGGCAAAACAGCCTTTCGCCATTGAAATGCCGCGCCCGTGCTTCTTTTGGTGCCCTGCATCATCCGACAAATAGGCAACAAAATCAAAGCCTTGACCCGGATCTTCCACACGGAACCTAATACGCCCAGCATGTTGGGCAACCTTTACAGTCGCAAACCGATGCCGGTATTGCTCCGAGTTACGGCGTCGCTTTATCTCTTCGTTAAGCAAGCCATTTTCAATTAGCTCGCCCTTTTCTTCATGACCTATTTCAAGGCACCCATGTTCAATTGCGTTCAGGAACACTTCAGAGAGGCCAATCGCAAGTGGCACCGGGTCTTTCGTTGCCTGCGAAAACATCATGGCAAGCTGCTGGGCTTCTTTTCTTGAGGTGAACCGATAGGAGCCAGCCAGGACCAATTCAGCGTCCGGTGTGCGTTCGGCAAGTGCTTTCTTCAGGTCACAAATTCGAACATAATCGCACGCTTCCTGAACAACAAAACGCCTCAGGTGTTCAGCGCCTTTTTGAATATTGACGTATTTTGCCCTCTCAAAACTCAGAAGCTCGTGATCCGGGCTAGGCTCACCATCCAGGACAACAACGACGGGTCCGCCAGATTCGATGAAATCGGCGTCGATAAAAGACATCTTTTGTTGGGCACTGGCAAACCCTGCACCGCCATCTACTACAATCGCAGAATATCCTTCATTCACGCCAAAGCTGTCACCAGCGTCCAGGTCTTCAAGAACTTTATGGTCAACTTTCAGGCCAGGCGAAGAAAGGCCGGCAGGGTCAGTAAACAGCGCACTTTTGGTGCAGGTGATTACCAGCGCGGTGGGGGTTTCTTCAAACTCTGACGTTGCTGCCAAGTCGCCCGCAGCCCTGTGGATAGCAACTGCTGTCAGGTCATCTGGCAACTGTTCGTCTTGCCCCGCGTAGAACCTATCGAGCAAGCGCTCCACAACCGTATTCCTCGGGCCAGCTTTTGCTGCATCTTCAACCCAGCCAACAAGACCATCTTCGCCAAGGATACTACCGTCCGGCTGCTCAGCTTCTACAAGCACATCAGAATAGCAGAACAGGCTTTCGCCCGGCTCTAATTTATCCGTCCGGTTTTCATAAGTCGCAGATTTTAGAATAGCGACTGGCAAGCCAGAACTATCAAGACGTCTGCTGCCATTCGGCCCAATTATAATTGGGCGCGGCGCCCCTGCCCCGGCATACAAAAGCTCATTGGTTTTACAGTCCAAAACACCGTAAAACATGGTTGCAAAGCGCCCTAAAGCAAAGGTACCCACAAGAGACCTGTTAAGGGCATCCAAAAACTTGGCAGGGTCATGTTTAATGTTTTCGAACCGAGCCATGGTTGCATGCAAGCTGAAGGTATTCAGCGCTGCGCCTACCCCGTGGCCTGTTACGTCCAGAACATAAATTCCCAGCTTGTTGTTTGCGAGGGGCCATACACCCCAAAGATCACCACCAAGTTCTGAAGACGCCTTGTAAAAGGCTTCTATTTTGGCGTTACCAGTTTCTTCAACCTGCGTAATCACCTGATCTTCTGGCAGCAGAGAATGCTGCATGTCTCTGGCCATCGTCAGCTCAGTTTGCATACGCTCCTGAAAGTCACTAAGGCTTCTGATCAGAAACCTGTTTTCCAGATGCATACAAACACGCGCAAGCAGTTCAGGCTGATTGATCGGTTTCGATACAAAGTCAGTAGCACCAACAGCAAAAACTTCTACCCGTTCTTCTGCTGTCTCCGAAGCAGACTGCACTAGAATAGGCAGATCAGCGGTTGCCTCATCGGCTCTTAATTGCTTACAGACATCATAGCCTGAAAGGCGTGGCATATTGATATCCAGAATCACCAAATCCGGCGCAGACTCAGCGATCTGCGCCAATGCGTCATCACCGTCTTCTGCATAAGTAAGGTTGCTAAAACCGCCACGTTCAAGGCACATGCCAATCATCTTACGCATGATCGGCATATCGTCTACCACGAGAATATGTGCACTGCTGACACCTTCAGGTAGTGCCTGATTGCGGCCAGGAACGGTGTTTGATTTATCTGAAATATCGGGCATATCAGCCCTCTAGGTAATAGGTTGCTCTATCCTGCCAACAGGTCCGATAGTTTGGTCAGCTTCAACATGCTTGCAACGTGGCCTTGCGCGCCTGTAACACTCAGTTTCCATCCTGCGGTATCAGCTTGTTCTTTCGCGATCAGGAACATGCCCAAACCAGCCGAGTCAACCATGCCCACATTTGTGAGATCAAACGTACAATTTACGACCTTGCTCTCAGCAAGTTCTTTCAAAATTTGACGAAAACTAACGTTTTCTGAGAAAGTGATATCTCCCTGGAACACAACGGTAGTGTCATTACCATCTGCTTCAATACGATATTCCATGGTTCTTCCTTTGTTTATTCGATTGCAGCCGCTAGCGGCTCCCCAAAAGTTGCTAGTCGTGTTTCCGTCACGAGAACAATTCGTTTCGAGTGACTTTAGTGAGGAATTATTAAGCTACTTTTAACAGCCTAGATGAGTTTTCACCTCAATAATGAGATAAATACACACAAAAAACAACTGATAGTTGATAATTGCCTACGTCTGGCTTCTTTGTTGAGACATGAATGTTATCAGCAGAATGAAAACGACGATGGACGCCGTCCAAAAAGGAATATCCGTCCGGATATCAAACAATACCCCTGCGACCAATGGCCCAAAAGACCGACCAAGCGCTTGCATCGATTGAGCAACGCCCATTGTGGCCCCGCGAACTTCTTTGTCTGACAGCAGTGATGCCAATGACAGGGTCGCTGCGCTGAAGAAAGCCCCACCAATACTGGTGAAAGTAAGCGACGCCATCATGGGCATAACCTCTGGGAACAGCGCAAGCCCCAGCAAACCTATCATCATGAACACCAGACCCAGTTTGGCTAGTTTCTGCTCTCCCCACTTACGGGCCAACCGGCCAACAAGCCCGCCTTGCACCAAAATCAATATCACGCCCACATAAAGGAAGATATTGCGCATCTCTTTGGGGCCCCAATCGAAGTGGTATCGAACATAGGGCGGGATCAGCGGCTCCATCATTGCCAAGCACAATGTGAAGAAAAAAATCAGCAGAGACAGTTTTGCAAGATGCCCGTTGTTTTGCAGACGAGATAATAAAGTCGGTGCAGGTGTGTCGCTGACAGAAGCATTAGCCTCCCGAATCTCGGGCGACAAGGTTTCAGTCATGCGCCAATAGAGGAACAGTAAGCCCAAAGCGGCAGCAATAGACGCAGCACCAGCTGGCCCAACAAGGCTCGCCGTCTCGGCACTACCACCACTTATAGAACCACCAACAGCGGTCCCCAAAACGAAGGCAAGGCCGATACCAGCCCCGATCACTCCCATTCCTTTGGTTCGGTTTTCAGTGGTTGTAATGTCGGAAACAGCGGCAAACACAACAGCCAGAGCGCCAGCATAAACACCAGCTAGTGTCATCGTAATAAATAGCGCCCAAACACTATCTGCAAAAGCGGCCATGAGGCCGTAGGACACAGCACTGCCTGTCAAGGCATATAGTAAAGCCTGCTTACGGCCAATGAGGTCCGATAGGCGCCCCCACCGAGGCCCCGCAAGAAACTGCGCCATGCTGTAGGCTGCTAGTATCAGTGTAGACAGGCTGCTGCTCAAACCCATGTTGGACAAAACATAGATGATAGAAGGCAACAACATCGCAAAACTGCCCATGATCACCAGGACAGCAGCAAAAAGTGTAGGCATAGATTATCCTGCAACCATTGGAGCTATTTGATCACCACTTCCTTTGCACAGAAGTGATGAGAATTGAATTGCCTGTGTGAAACACGCATTCACCGAATAGTCAAACTAATCGTTGAGATGGAAACGGCATCAATCTTGTTGCTGCCTTTCTTCATAGACCACCTGAGCTTCAGACATTTTCTCGGCGATTTTCTGTTCTATCGACTGGATTGTTGCCCTCTTGCCCGCATCTTCAAGGTCTGAGATCGCTTTGCGGATAATATCTGTATCCCCAGGCTCGCTGCGGTCAGCACGTAAAAGGCGTTCAATATAACGCTCGGCCTCGCTCCCAGAGAGATCAAGCTCGGTTGTCAACCATTCACCAAAAAGCTGATTGCGTATATCCCGCAGTGCTTGCTCACGCTCTTCCTGTGCGAGCTGCTCCGGGCTTAACTCATCAATCAGTGGCTGATACTCGGCTTCTTCTTCGCTCTCAAGCTCATCGAGTTTTCTGTTTTCTTCCGCCAATTTTCTCAACTCAGACAGTATTGCGGCCTGCTCTTCATCCCTGGCATTGCTGTCTTCGTCATTGTTACGAGCATCCTCTTTTTCTTGTTGAGCTTGGCGCAAATTTTCAAGTTCAGCCAAACGTGCCTGGCGAGCTTGTTCTTCAGCTTCTTCCTGCTCGGCACGGCGCTCTCGAAACTCGGCCTGACGGCCATTGGCAAATACGGCAAAGTCTTCGTCACCAGCGTTCATCGACTTCGCCTGCTCCAAATCGGAGATAGCGCGATTGAAATATCCAAGGTCCGCCAAGGCCTCAGCCCGGTCGGCATAGACGATAAAGAACTTGGGTAGGACAGCTGCAGCTTGATCCAATATCTCAAGCGCGGCTTCAGGCTCGCCAGTTTCGACCAATGTACGACCATACATGGCCAGCATTTGTGGGTCTGGTTTGGTCAGCTCATTCAAAACCTCAATATCCTTGCGGGCCTTTTCATAGTCTTCCATTTGAATGTAAGAAAATGCTCTGTTCTTCAGGGCCGACTGATACTCAGGCGACACATCAATAGCCCGCGTATAGGCAACGATAGCCTCTTCAAACTTCCTTTCCCTGTGCAACAATGCACCCTCGAAGTTGTTCGTAACTGGGCTGTCTGGCTCAAATGACTTAAGCTGGTTGAGAGCGGTTCTAGCCGCTTCATAATCACCCTCAATCAAATGCAAATTTGCTCTACGGGTTAGCGAGTCAACATCGTCGCTGTCTTCCACATACAAGGCGTCCAGCAAAGCCGCGGCTCCATCCAGGTCGTCATCCAAAGCACGGGCAAAAGCGGTCTGCCGCTGCAAAGCCTTTAGCACTTCTTTGTCGATAGTTTCATCCTGCTTGGCAAGTTCAAGCGCCTTTTCAATGAAACCACGAGCGGCCCGAATATCCCCAAGCCCCGACGCCGCCGCTGTTGCGTGAATATAGGTTTCGACACTTTCCACGCCTCCTTGGGCAAGCAAGGGGCGTAGGGTATTCATTGCCTCGGTTGCACGTGAGCGCCGGCCATACGAATCTGCAAGCGCCAATCGAATGTCCACGTCATTGGGGAAAAACTGAAGCGCCCGCTGCAGATACGGAATAGCTGTGGTGTATTTACCAAGCTCGTAGGTTACAAATCCATAAACTTGCGCTGCTAGCGGATATCCCCGTGCGAAACTGCCGGTACGGATCAGAATATCCTCGGCGGCATCATAGTTGCCTTCTTTCAGCATCAATAGCGCCGAATAATATCCCGCCATTGGATGATCGGGTGAGCTTGCATAAACAGCGTCAAGCGCAAGCTGCGCCTCAGCAAACTTGTCTTGGGAAATATATATGCCGATCAGTTCAAGGCGGGATAGGACATCTAGCGGGTTGGCCTCAACAGCAGCAAGGAAAAACTCTACCGCTTCGTCAATACGTGCATCATATCTGGCCACCATACCCTGAGCGTAACTGACAATCGGGTCGTCTGACTGGCGGGCCGCCGCTTCCTCAACATACCGCCTAGCATCAGCGATATTACCTGACTGCAGGTAATAAAGCGCTAGCGCGATGTAAGCATTATAGTCGTCAGGATTTGCTTCAATAGCTGCAGTATAAAACTCTTCGGCAGCCTCATATTCTCGGAGAGCGAGCTTGATATCACCGCGCAGAATAAGCCCTTCGTAAACATCTTCGTCCGATAGTGTGATATCTTCAAAGACCGCATCTGCTTCTTCTGGCTTACGCTGGATTATAAGAGAACGTGCGTATGCGAGTGCTGTGCGCTCCGGGCTAACACCTCGGTCCAGAAGTTGAAGAATGGTGGCTTCTGCAGCCGCACCGTCCGACAAAGCAACAAAAATATCTGCTGCCAGCAGGTAATGCTCCTCCGAGACAATTCCTTTTCTGCGCCGGTGCTGCAATACTTCCAGCGCCTTGGCGAAGTCGCCATCGTCAAACATCTGACGCAATTCAGTAATTGTATAGGCTTCCAGCTCAGCGTTACGTTTCGCCAGCTCTTCATCTTCTCCACAGGCAACTAGGAACAAGGGTAAAATCAAGATGACGAAAAAACGTCTTAAGGCAGATAGCATGTCAGATTCCTGAAAGCGTTTCATAATAGGACAGCGATATATTGAAGCTATAATATACAATGTCGCAACAATTTCCATGACTGATACCATGCACTTATCAATAGTCTATTCAATAACGCTAAATTGATACCGCCCCGCGCAGCAGGCGAATTATGGGGATAGACTAGGCAAAGCTTTTATTGTATTGTTTGACATTAACTTGCGATTGGGTTTCGAGAGATTATTGTATCTGGCTGATCACTACCTGATCGGCGATGTATTTGTGGACGATATGAAAATGAAATCTCCAATTAGGCGCTTATTTGTTGCATTTGCCGCATTATTTACCGGCCTTTCAGCAACTTCAGGTGCACAAGCCACCACTTATTATTGGGATATTCAGGCCGACGCGGGCTCATTTGGCCCGGTAATTTTGGGCCAGGACATCTCTCTTGACGCTTGTGGCTCACGCCTTATCAACGTGCAGTTTCCAAGTTTCGGAACCGGGCTTTGCGATATCGTCAACATCAATCTTTTCAGTGTTAATTGGTTCGCACGCAATGTTACAACAGGTGCTTTTCAATGGCTGACAGGTGGACTTGGGACAAACCAAAACCCTGACCTTTCGACAATTCCTGTAGGCACTGCTGCAACAAACCGGCAGACAACGACATCCACAGGTGCTGGGACTTTTTTCAATAGTGCAGGTACGTATGCTATCGGCGTCTATGTTGCCGGCACAAGGAATGCAAACCAGTTCTTTACCGAAACCACAAGTTCGAGCACCAGTTCCTCTACTTTTCTGGATACAGGCCGGTTTGGCCCTGATTATGCCGCTAGTTTGTCTGATGCATTCAACAACAACGGCACCTTAAATGATGGGGCTGTATATGGCGTAGACTTCACCATCACAGCGCCAGTGTCTGTGCCAGAGCCAATGCAGCTTCTTATGCTGTTCCCTGCTCTGTTGTTGATCGCTCGGCGTGAAAGAAAACGCCTGGCCTAAGATGACAACGCGGACTTGAATTTTCAGGGGCCTTTTGGCCCCTTTTTATTTACCTACTTCTCGGCCTTCCGTCATTGCGCCCTTAATAAATAGTCTCAAAAAAGGGGCCAATAGGCCCCTGAAAAACAAGCTCAATGTTAAGGCTTTAGACTTCAGACATGATCTGACTTTTTGCCTCATCCATAAAGGAGTTGAGCTTGTTCTCAATCTCAGCATCGCTCATGCTAAATTTGCTTTTCTCAAGATCAGCGGCAACCTTGCGCACCACATCTCCGTCGCCTTCTTCCTCTAGGTCAGCAGCAACAACAGAGCCTGCATAATCCTTAACGGCATCACCGCTCAGGCCCATTTCACCAGCCAACCATTCGCCAAACAAGCGGTTGCGGCGTGCCCGGGCTTTAAACATCAGGTCAGCATCATGGGCAAATTTGTCTTCGAAGGCTTTTTCGCGGCTGTCAAAAGTGGTCATTAACTCAATCCTTGTGTCCGATTCTCTCAAAGATGTGGGCGGGCAGCACCTGCTTTTCAAGCGATGCACGCTGTTTCTTCGCTCCATTTTGCAGCAATTTCAACCGTAAATGCGAATTATTGCGTTTGAAGCATCACAAAGATTGTCGCGAGCATTCTCTTCGGTTATGGTCCGCGCAAATTTCGGGAGCACCTTCAGCACCCGTCGGCCAACAGGGGAAACCATATCTATGTCCCGCCGCAACAAGCTTTATGAAGGCAAGGCTAAAGTCCTTTTTGAAGGACCAGAGCCCGGCACCATCATCCAGTATTTCAAAGACGACGCCACTGCGTTCAATGCCGAAAAGAAAGGCACGCTGTCCGGCAAAGGGGTCGTAAACAACCACATCTCTGAATATCTCTTCAAAGCGCTCGATGACATTGGTGTTCCAAACCATTTCATTGAACGTCTTTCTATGCGCGAACAACTGGTAAAAGCAGTTGAGATCATCCCGGTTGAGATTATCGTGCGCAACATTGCCGCCGGCAGCATGTCCAAACGGCTTGGCATTGAGGAAGGCACGCCGCTGCCAAATCCACTTGTTGAGTTCTGCTATAAATCCGACGAGCTTGGCGACCCGCTCATCGCCGAAGAACATATCCTTACCTTCGGTTGGGCCGAAGAGCAGGAAATTGACGAGATGATGTTCTACGCCTTACGCGTGAATGACTTCCTCTCCGGCATGTTCGCTGGCATCGGCATCAAGCTTGTGGATTTCAAGCTGGAATTCGGTCGCCTGTACGAAGGGGATGACTGCATCACCATCCTCGCTGACGAAATCAGCCCGGATGGCTGTCGCCTGTGGGACATGAAAACCGGTGAGAAACTCGACAAAGACCGCTTCCGCCGCGACCTTGGTGGCGAGATGGAAGCTTATATCGAAGTTGCACGTCGTCTTGGTATTCTACCATCGGCAGACGTCACCGAAATTGCAGACCATAAAAACAAGAAACGAAGTTAATATCCGCCAACTTTCAGCTTAAAGGAAACATCGCTCATGAAAGCCCGCATCCATGTCACCCTCAAGAACGGGGTTCTGGACCCACAAGGCAAAGCGATCGAGCATGCGCTCGGCAACATGGGATTTGAAGGGGTGAATGAAGCCCGCCAAGGCAAATTCATCGAACTTGAACTGAGCGAAACAGACAGGGCAACAGCAGAAGCATCTGTTGAAGAGATGTGTCGCAAACTGCTTGCGAACACGGTCATCGAAAACTACAGCATCGAGCTGGAGTAAAGCCCATGAAATCCGCGGTTATTGTTTTTCCTGGCTCCAACTGTGACCGGGATATGGCTGTGGCGCTGGAGAAAATTACCGGCACCAAGCCCCTTATGGTCTGGCATCAGGAATATGATTTCGACACGGTTGATTTCATCGCTCTGCCCGGCGGCTTTTCCTACGGCGATTATCTGCGCTGCGGCGCGATGAGTGCCCGCTCCCACATCATGAAAGAAGTGATCAAACGCGCAGAAGACGGCGTGCCCACCTTTGGTGTGTGTAACGGCTTCCAGATATTGACGGAAACTGGGCTTTTGCCTGGTGCGCTGATGCGCAATGCCAACCTGCATTTCGTCTGCAAAGATGTGAAGATGACAGTTGAAAACGGTGACAGCCTGTTCACCAATGGCTACACGGCCGGCGGCGAAATCACCATTCCGGTTGCGCACCATGACGGCAACTATTTCGCTGATGACGAGACGCTGGACCGCCTTGAAGGTGAAGGTCAGGTTGCCTTCAAATATGCCGAGGACATTAATGGTGCCCAGCGCCGCATTGCAGGCATCCTGAGCGAAAAAGGTAACGTGCTTGGCATGATGCCCCACCCCGAACGCATGATCGAACCAGCACTTGGTGGCTCTGATGGCCGCGTGATGTTCGAATCTGTCATGAACAAATTGGCGTAGGGGGGAGATAGTGATGAAAACCGGAAACGAAATTCAAATCACCCCTGAAATGGTGAAGGAACACGGCCTGACTGAAGAAGAGTATCAGCGTATTGTTGGTGCCATGGGCCGTGAGCCGAACTATACCGAGCTTGGTATCTATAGTGTAATGTGGTCTGAGCATTGCTCCTACAAATCATCTCGTTTTCACCTCAAGAAACTGCCAACTGAAGCCCCTTGGGTGATCCAGGGGCCGGGTGAAAACGCAGGTGTAATTGACATTGGCGACGGGCAAGCCGCCATCTTTAAGATGGAGAGCCACAACCACCCATCATATATCGAACCCTACCAAGGGGCTGCAACCGGTGTAGGCGGTATTTTGCGTGATGTGTTCACCATGGGCGCACGGCCAGTTGCTAACATGAACGCGCTTCGTTTTGGCGAGCCTGACCATCCGAAAACCCGGCACCTGCTTGCCGGTGTGGTTGAAGGCATTGGTGGTTACGGTAACTGTGTGGGCGTGCCAACGGTTGGCGGCGAAACCAATTTCGATCCGTCCTACAACGGCAACATCCTCGTAAACGCCATGACTGTTGGCCTCGCGGATGCAGACAAAATCTTTTACTGCGCAGCTGCTGGTGTTGGGAACCCAGTTGTTTACGTGGGTTCAAAAACGGGCCGTGACGGCATTCACGGTGCCACCATGGCATCGGCTGAGTTTACCGAAGACAGCGAAGAAAAACGCCCAACCGTACAGGTTGGTGACCCCTTCACCGAAAAGTTGCTGATTGAAGCCTGCCTTGAACTGATGGCAACAGATGCGATCATCGCCATTCAGGACATGGGAGCGGCAGGATTGACGTCCTCAAGCGTTGAGATGGCATCCAAAGGCGGCGTTGGTTTTGAGCTGGATCTTGACCAGGTACCACAACGCGAAGAAAACATGCTGCCGTATGAAATGATGCTGTCGGAAAGCCAAGAGCGCATGCTGATGGTATTGAAGCCGGGCCGTGAAGACATGGCAAAAGCCATCTTCGAGAAGTGGGAGCTGGATTTCGCAGTCATCGGCCATATAACCGATACCGGCAACCTGACTCTTAAATTCGGCGGTGAAGTTGTTGGCGACATGCCAATTAACAGCCTGGTTGAAGATGCACCAGAGTACGAACGCCCGTATGTGCCAACACCAAAGCGCGACACTGCTGACGTAGCGGCAGTGAATGATCTGAATAAAGCCGTGATAGACCTTATTGGCGGGCCGAACCTGTGTTCACGTCGCTGGATATGGGAACAATATGACCATATGGTGATGGGTGACACCATCCAGCGTCCGGGCGGTGATGCGGCAGTTGTGCGCGTGCATGGCACAGAAAAAGCGCTGGCGATCAGCACCGATGTAACACCGCGTTATTGTTATGCAGACCCGGTTGAAGGGGGGCGTCAAGCGGTTGCGGAAACGTGGCGCAATATCACCGCTGTTGGCGGTACTCCGCTTGCGATCACCAACTGCTTGAACTTTGGCAACCCGGAGCGCACCGATATTATGGGGCAGTTCGTTGGCTGTCTTGGAGGCATGGGCGAAGCCTGTCGCGCACTTGATTACCCAATCGTATCCGGTAACGTGTCCTTGTATAACGAAACCAACGGCTCCGGCATTCTGCCAACACCAGCTATCGGCGGTGTTGGCGTTATGAAGGACAGCGCGAAAATGGCTACCATCACCTTCAAAGGTGAAGGACAAGCCATTGTTTTAGTTGGTGAAACCAAAAACGAACTGGGTGCAACATTGTACCAGCGTGAAATCCTTGGTGAAGACGCTGGCGCACCACCGCATGTTGATTTGGCTCTTGAACGCAAAAACGGTGATTTTGTGCGTAGTCTGATAGAAAGCGGACGAGTTGACACGTGCCACGACCTGTCAGACGGCGGCCTTGTTGCAGCCGTTGCCGACATGGCCATTTCAAGCGGCATCGGCGCAACCGTAAATGTGGAAAGCGACCTGCCAACACACGCCGTATTGTTCTCTGAAACGCAGGCGCGCTATCTGATCGCTGTGGATACAGACACGGCAAATGCTATTGTTGCTGAGGCTTCTGATGCCAGTGTTTCTGCCGCTATCATCGGCACCACTGGTGGTGACAGCCTGAGCTTGCAGGAAGGCGCAGTGGACATAGCACTTGGCGATATCGCATCTGCTCACGCGGGCTGGATGCCAAACTATATGGCCAAGTCAGCCTAAGCTGATCAACAAAGCAATTACCCGAAAAGGCGCCTTGTCCGGCGCCTTTTTTGTTGCAATGTGCTCAGAACTTACCAAATCAAATATATGAAGCTGTTCAAAACTACATTCTTGAACATTCCTGTATTGGCTTGGCTTCTGAGTTTTATAGCTGCAGCCACAATGCCAGTGATCCTGTTCTATCTCTTTTTCTCACCCGTACTTGGCTTCGCAATACTTTTGGTTCTACTAGCTGGCGGATGGTTTCTAAAAAACAACCCATCAGCAGAAGAAGATCAAGAACACCACCTGTTCGATTGGATTAACGAGGCTCTTTTCCTCCTAACTCCCTTCTTTTATCTATGGATTTTTACTGACAGAGGTTTTTGGGCGCTCTCACTTTATCTAATCATCACGGTTCTCTACACATACGAATTTGCAAGCATCTTTCGCGCGACACCAACCGAACCTGAAATCGCACCATCCGACAAACCTTGGTACCATTAAATTTGGGGCCAGTTAGTTTGCTTTCGCCACAAAATGCACCATCTTTCGTTTAAGCTCAGAATTCAGATCAGGGAGAATGATTGATGAAACATATACTAACGCTAACCGCCGCACTCGCGCTTACCGCCTGTGGCAGTGACAACAATAGCTCTCAAACGCAGGAACAGGCTGCTGAAACAGCGACCGAACAAACCAGCACCGTTGATCAAACAAAAGACATTGCCACCGCTGCGCTTGAAAAGGCCACAGAAGTTGCAGAGGCGTTGAAGCTGGATACAAGCTCACTGGACAGTTTCAAATCCAGCCTGTCCGCCATGCAAGGGTCGTTAAATTCTGATCAGGCAACCCAGCTTACCGATGCGCTCGGTTATCTTGCAAAGTCATCTGTAAAGGAAAAGAAGCGCGGGCTTCTCAACGCGGCAAAAAGCGTGGCTTCTGGCAAGTCGATGGAAGATATTCTTTATGACAATATGTCGAGCCAGCTAAACGGCTTGACCTTCGAAGAAATAATTGCCCTAGCCAACTAGCGAAGCTCGGTGAGGTAAAGCTTTTTATTCAATAAATCAAAGGCATAACGATAGTTCGCAAGAAACGTTGTGCCTATGATACCGTCCGCTTCAAACCCGCCTTTGCTGACCACAAGCGCCACATGGTCTTTGAATGGCAGGTTCCTAAATTTCAGCTTTCTGGGCGCAATAATAGCATCACCTATTGTATCAGCAGGCGGTGTAAACTCGTCCGCTTTCAAGTGAGCAAGTT
The DNA here is from genome assembly GCA_965199355.1 of Kordiimonas sp. Classification (GTDB taxonomy): domain Bacteria; phylum Pseudomonadota; class Alphaproteobacteria; order Sphingomonadales; family Kordiimonadaceae; genus Kordiimonas. The sequence goes on along the minus strand of CBDARB010000011.1, from coordinate 129,596 downwards.
CACCTTTGTTAGCGAACAGCAATACCCCGGGAAACCCTGTATCAAGTATCATCAGTTTTTTGTCCTGCTCGTTGCTTTCCGGACGCTTGACCATCACTTCCACCGCCATCAGCGGATTCAGGTCGATGATATCGACTGACGTGTCATAACGGGATGATAGGTCCTGACCGCTCTGATAAAGTTTAACCCGTTTTTTCCGTGGATAGACAGCAACCGCATAATTAATGAAAACATCGCGGCCTGCGATCACGTCATAATTGGGTTCTGCCCGCCCAGGGAATAGCCCCGTTGATTTCCAGGGGCCATAAACCCAATTATTGCTGGAAAAGCGATGTTTACCGAGCTTAAGCGTGAACATTCCAAGCTTGCGAAAATCAACCATCCGGTCAGTGAACGGGAAATATACGAAGTGATCTTCAGCCAGCCGATTGCCGACACCAATAGTGCGGCCATGATCAAAAAGAATAGAGTTTGCAGACGCGGTATCCAGTAGCGTCCTCAGTGGCACTCCCTCTTCCGAGCGCATGCGCACCTTGATCGGCCCATGCCCATCCTGCAAAAGTCGCAGGCTAATCAGGGGCTCTGGCCGACTGAAAGCCGCCGCAGAGCTGGCAAACAGTAGACCCAGAAACAAGCTCATAATTTTTAATAGGGTCAATCTCATCAAGCAGTATTGTAAGCTATGTGCGCCCAAGCCTCAATTAGCCAAAGGTTGATCCACCTATGAACTATCCACTTCCCACGCTTCACAATTTTCTCATTGGGTTTCTAAGCGCTGCCGCACTAAGGTGCCATAGTCACAGTAGGAGGGGTTGAATGACCAAATCTTTTAAACAAGCTGTTGCTGCGCTGGGCTTACTTTCTGGCACCGCAATGGCCGTTCAGGCACAGGAAACGCAGGCAACGGTGGACGCGTACGCCGCAGGGTATAAGGCTGCTTTCACATGCAGTGCTGTTTTCAATGCTGGCAAGCAACAACCAGCAATCGACGAGCACGAATTTACCGGTATCTATGGGCTTGTGCAGGACCGTGTAACCGAACTGAGTGCCGAAGTTGATGAGGCCAATAGGCGGGTTCTGGTAACATACAGTGATACCATGCCACCACGCATCGCGCAGTGGCGGCCATACCTTGGTTGCGTCCAGCTACCCGTGGGCACCGCAGACTATGACGCATCAGAACTGCCGCAGGCAGTAGGCTTGGAACCGCGAGACACCTCTACCGACAATGGGGCGCCCTGGACCAAACGAAACGGTGTGAACGCAAAAACGGGTAACGTAGCGCTCGACGATGTCATCCGCCGAGCCTTCATTCGCGGTGAATATGGTGCAAACGCCCGTACGACTGCCATTTTGATCGCGACGCCGAATGAGATTATTGCTGAAAACTATATCGAAGACTTTACACCAACCACCTCACAGCGCACATGGTCTGTAGCGAAAAGCATCGCGGCCTCTGTTATTGGCGCTGCCGTAGAGGACGGCATTGTCGACGTAAAGGCCCCCGCCCGCATGCCAGAATGGTCTCGCCCACTGGACCCGCGCGGCGCAATTACGCTTGAAAACCTGCTGCATATGGCTTCCGGGCTGGACAGTAACCGAGCAGGCAATCGTACCGACCGGCTTTATATCGGCGGCGGGCTGGTTACCGATACATCAAGCCGTAATGCCCTTGAGGCAACACCGGGAAGCCGATGGAAATATGCCAACAATGACACGCTTCTGGCGGTCAGGCATTTGCGCGCAGCAATGGATGATGATGACAAATTTCTAAGCTATCCTTACTCAAAACTGCTGAACAAAATTGGCATGAACCACACGTTTCTTGAAACGGACTGGGAAGGCAATTTTGTGCTTTCCAGTCAGGTCTGGACCACCTCTCGCGATCTGGCTCGGCTTGGCCTTCTGTATCTGAATGATGGCGTATGGGAAGGTGAGCGTATTCTTCCCGCAGGTTGGGCTAACTATGTTGCCACACCTGCTCCTGCGCAACCGCCACAACGCGCTGATGGTGAGCCCACAACCGGCTATGGCGCACAATGGTGGTTGTATCAGGATTTTCCCGGCCTTCCGGCGGACACTTATGCCGCCCGCGGCAATCGCGGCCAGATTCTGATGATCATTCCATCAAAGAACTTAGTGCTGATAAGGCGCGGATATGACATTGCCGGTGGCCCTGGCTTCCAGATGCACGAATATGCCGCAGACGTTTTACGCGCAATGGAAACCAATTAATTTAGTAACCTCGCCACCAAAACTTGAGAAGCCTGCGCCGACGCGTGGGCTTCTGCCATCAACTGTTACCTCCCGTTGGTTCACCTCACTTTTTAAATGTGATAGATACCGTTCTGAGGGGAAGCATGATGACTCTGAGGCAAAAGCATTTTATCGACAGCCACAAAGTAGCGACTGCGGCTGCAATCCTGATATTGATGGCCTGGACCAGAAACTGGGACAACATCACGGCTTGGGTGTATTTCGGCCTGCATGGCGCTTATGGCGTTTTATGGATGTTAAAAAGCCGTATCTTTGGCGACCGCCAATGGAACAAACCCACCAGTCTTGGGTACGGCATCGTTATTTGGGTTGCTCTAACAGGCTATTGGGCCGCCCCATATATGATTTTAACTACCGATTTTGAAGCACCGCCATGGTTCATCGGCGTTGCTGTCTTCACATATGCCATAGGTATCTTTCTGCATTTCACTGCGGATATGCAGAAGCATGTGCAGCTTGAATTGAGGCCGGGCAATCTTATCACCAATGGTGTTTGGGCACGAACAAGAAACCCCAATTATCTAGGGGAGCTTCTGATTTATATCGGCTTCACCAGCCTCGCATGGCATTGGTTCCCACTGGCATGGCTTGGGGCCATGATACTCGCGGTGTGGGTACCAAATATGATCAAGAAAGATAAATCACTGTCACGCTACGAAGAATTTGAAGCCTATAAAAAACGGAGCGGCCTTATCTTCCCAGCATTGCATCCAGGAAACTAGCGGAAATAGTCTTTTACCCGGTCCAGAAATTCAGTCTCGCCGCCCACTGGCTTACCTGAAAGGAACCAGAGGCCAAAGAGGCTGGAAACGTAGATTGTCGCGCCCATAGAGACCTTTATGACTGCGATCACTATCAGCGACCATTCGTCAGAAACTTCTATTGCTCTGACAGAATAAAACATCATTGCAGCTGCAATTGCCGGGCGCCATAGCCTCGGCAACAATGCGACATCATAATTCGATTTAGAGAACAGCCAAATCAGTTCAACAACAACCGTAAGAATAGCAATTCCAGCAAACATCTGAGAAATAAGCAGCAAATCAGTATAAAGCTTGGCCACCGTGCCGCAGCCAATAACAATCAAGGACAGTTGTGCAAACCGGAAACGCGTCGCAATATTCTGTCGGTTAGCAACAATGTAGAGACCGTTAAACAAATCACCAACGGCAATTGCGGCCGTACCAGCCGCTACATAAGGAATGTAAGGAATAGCAGCTCCCCATTGATAGCCGAGCAAAAGATAAACAAGTTCTGTGGAAACCGCAGCCACCCCAGTTGCAACAGCAAACGCGGCAATGAAGGATGCTCCGGCAAACCGACCAACTACTTCCGATAGTTTTTTTTCATCTTCCTGAACTTTTGAGATAGCCGGGAAAAAGACTTGCCCAGCAGGTGCGACCACTTCTGTTACGAACAATCTGCATAAGTCTCTTGCCACGTGATAGGCACCAAAAGCTGCACTATCGCTTGCTCGCTTAGCGATCCACTCATCAGCCTGACGAATTCCATACTTGTTCAAACCAACCATGAAGGTCCAAAATGCGAAACTTTTCATGTTGGACACCTTCGCGAAGGTGATAACTGGCTTAAAGGGTCTGGCAATCTGCGAAGACAAGATACCGAAAGTCACCCCCACTACCTGCCCCCAAACGAGCGCCCAATAGCTTTTGAGTATCAGGGCTGCAACCACAGTCGCGGTTACTGCAGCCACTTTATCCGCAGCCATAAGCACAAAGTACCGCCCATACCGAAGCTCCCGATTTAAAAACTCGCCCGCAGGACTTCGCAGAGCACCAAGTACAGACAGAACACTGAGAACCTGCAATATCTCGATCAGCCGAGGTTCTTGCAGTAGACCAGCAGCAACTGGTGCCGAAAAATAGATTAACAGACCAATAATGGAAGATACCGTGAGCCGAAGAGTCCACATGGTATGAAGCTCAGCCATATCAATCTTTTTGGCGCGAATAACATATTCAGTCATGCCGATCTGGTTCAATATGAGAAACAGAGCAACCACGAGGCTGGCGGCACCGACAACGCCAAAATCTTCCGGGGTTAACAGGCGGGCAGTAACCGAAACCGACGCAAAACCGATAAGGCGCACAAAAAACCGGGTGGCGACCAGCAGTGCTGTGCCTTCCACTGACTTCTGACTAAGTGATTTTTCGCCTGATGCTGCGTCTTCAGTCATATGGTGCTAACCAGTTTTTCAACTCAGTTTCCACTTTATCTTCGATCTCTTGATACAAGCCAACGTTATCGCCGTGATCATACCGCTGTTTTCGTGGGGACAATAGGCCCTCAAGCACGCTCAGGTCCACATCCTGTTCACCTATCGCCCTCATCAAATCCGCCATTGTGCCTGCCAGGTCTTGTTCCATGTCTTCATACCGAACAAATGCTGCACAATCTCTGGCAGCAAACAGAGTTGAAAGACGATGGATCAAATAGTGAACTTCATACGGGTGTGTCTGTTCAGCTGACCGATAGAGCTGAGGGAATGCCGTCACAAGGTCTTGGTACCAATTTAGCAAATAAAATTTGCAATGCGGCCAATATGTTAACAGGCTCCACGCCGTGTCATTTTCTATTCCACGTAATGTGGAGAGCCATGTATCACGCGGGTTGCGCGTTAGATGCACGAATATCGAACCCGGAAACTTTTCTTTCAGGAAGCCGGTACGAAAATCAATGCGATTAAACTGCAAGACCGGGCGCGCTGTGGCTACATCAATAAGCCCCTGAGTATACTGGACCATATTATCATTTTCATGGTCCTTGCCCATCGCCAACTGGCGAACATTCCAGTTCACATCAAAATACTGGCCAAGCTGCTCCAGACCATCATAGTTCGAGGAATAATCAGCCACCCCTCTGTGGGATGAATCAACTGCTTCCCCTCTCTTGGCAGGGTCAAACCACTGCCGTTCATTGAAAGGCTCATAATAGGCCGTGAAGCCTTTAAGCCGGATAAAAGACTGCCAAAGCAATGTTGATCCGGTGCGAAACCGACCTGTGATAATAACCGGGGCATTTGATGGCATGGACGTATGTGGTTCCGGCTTCCAACCGGGCTCGCGATAAACCGGCAAGACGATATCTTTTGTCATAACGGCATTGAAACGCGCGATAGCAGAGAAAGCCCAGTCATAGGGCATTAGGTTCCGAAGAAGTTTTTCCCTAAACTGCTCAGGCATGGCTGTCACTTTGCTCGTCCGCTTGCGCCTCGTCACCATACAATTCTTCAAAATATGTGGTCAATTCGGCTACTTTATACCGCCAATCACATTGCTTTGCATGAGCATGCGCATTGTCGGCCAAGTGGTTCCTGCGCTCATCGTCCGCAAGAAGTGCAGAGATTGCGTCTGCAATGGCCGCAGGGTTGTCGCCGTTAACCGAAAGGCCCGTTTCGCCGTGAACGATTGCGTCGGTTGCGCCACCGGCACAGCCACCAACCGAGGTTGTTCCTGCCGCCGCAGCTTCCAAAAATACAAGGCCAAATCCTTCTGTGTCACCGTCAGCCATTGTTCGGTTCGGCATCGTGAACAAATCAGCTTGTTGATAGAGGTTTACCAGGTCAGCGTCAGGCACATACCCCAATTGTTCCACAGAACCTTCAATGCCCAGTGAAAAGATACGCGTTTGAAGGTCATCAAAAATCGGTCCTTTGCCTGCCAATTTGAGCTTTGCGTTAGGTACTGTCTTCAGAACTTCTGGCCAACCTTCGATAAGCTTATCAAACCCCTTACGCGCCACCATGCGTCCGGCTGCAACAACGAGTTTAGTTTGGTCGGCCTTGTCCGCATTTCCGGCTTCATCTCTGGGGTGTTGTCGCGCGAAACGATCAAACTCCACGCCGTTGTGAATCAATTTCACCTTAGCAGGGTGTGCTCCATAACGGTTGATCAAAAGATCACGGGTGAAATTGCTAACAGCGATAACACCATCAGAAAACGCCAGCGCCTGTCTGCGCTGTTCTTCGGCTTTTTCCGAATGTGCTCGCTGAGAGAACTCTTCACCATGAGTATAATAGATGATCTTTCGGTCGGTACGCTGTCGCAGCGCATCCGGGAGCCATGTAAAAGCCTCTGCGGCGCCAACGCAAATGATGTTAATATCGTCCCGGTCGCAGATATTCAGCACCTCAGCGACAAGCTTTTTCTTGATACGCCGAGAATTTAAAAAACCGTTTATTCTCTCAAACAAGGAAGGGTTTGGGCTCGCAATATCAGGCCGAGTTTGCCTAAGCCGGGTGATCTTGTAGGACGCTGAGGCGTCAAACGCTTCGTAACCGGGCACGTCTTGCCCCGTTGAATAATCTCGTGAACTCGTCAAAACCTGAAAAATATCCGGGCGTTGTCTGGCGTAGGCGTCGTAAACCGATTGCCCGCCTCCAACCAGCGGGCAGTAGTGGGTAACAACAAACAGACATCGTTGTTCTGTCACGTCAAATTCCCGACACACTAAATTCCTGCAACACTAAATTCCGGGCACCACGCGCCTAACCTTATGATAGAGCCATTTGATTGGCGGCTTGATGCCAACCTCTTCAGTCCAGTCACTGATAGACCGTTGGACCTTGGTCCGCCAAAGGCCAGAAAGCCAAAACCGGCTCATGCCAACAGGGTTACGTTTCCAGTAATGGCGCCGCATAGCCCGATAATCAGCCTTGGTAAACACTTTTGCGTTGCCACCATATTTTGCAATCCGCGGCGTAAAATCTGGATACAGCCCCATATTCACTAGCTCGGTTTTCATGAAATTACCGATAAGTAAATCGTCGAAATACCCCCACTGAATAGTTTCCAGCAGAGACGCCTTTGGCACATGGAACTTTACACCGCGCGGCTTGCGGCGCTGTTTTGGCCGCTCGTATACACGCCGTGTTTCACCGCCCACAACGCAATCAACAAAATCAACGATGTCCTCGATGGTTTCGAACTTACCAAAAAAGGCCGTCACATTGGTCCATTCTTCTTCGGAAAGTTTTTCGCTCCAATCGTCTGCACCAGTGCCTTCCAGTAGCTGTGATGCGTCAGGCTCCACTGATGGCCAGTCTTCCTCAAAACTCCCACCTTTCAGGTCAATTGTAACAAACGGTGGCAAAATGCGTACAGACGGTTGATCCCAATGGCGTTTGAAATCGTCAAAACTGAAATCATAGTCATTGGCCCAGCGGCTGTCCTCGCGAACGAATATATGCTGTGACGATGACATGCAAAAATGCCCTGCCCCAAGCTTGTTGACCTGCGCAGCCGCATCCTTGATACAGCCGGGTTTATAGTTTTCGGCAGGCTCAATCGTGCGCTCACCGCTTGCATCTACATAGTTCAACATGTCAGCCGAGATACCGACTAGCTTGAAAACATAGGTATTTTCTCGCCCAACATCGCTAATCTGACTGCGGACGAAAGCATCTTCACCGCAAAGAGGGCTATCGTTCAGATTTACAAGTAGCTTATCACCAAACCGCATCAGCAGGACGGCGTCCTGGTTGATGTTATCAAGACACAATATCTCAAGCTCATCAGTCAAACGATACCACTTGCGATAGGCCATAACGGTAACCTCAAACCCGATATCGACAAGAGTTTGTTCAATTTCATTGTGATAATGGCTTGGAATGAATAGCTTTTTCCCCTTCGGGAACAACTCCAGAGATTCAATATGCATATGGTCAGGATGGCCATGCGATATCCAGAGAAAGTCGCTGTCCAGTGCGCTCTGAATTTCGTCCTTGCTCATCGGGTGATGCAGGGCCCAGCTATCAAAATAGGCGCGGCCCACAAGCCAAGGGTCGGTGGTTAATATCGGTTTCCCGTCCTGCCACAACTGAATGGAGGCATTGCCCATCGTTTTAACCAGCTGATTTCCCATGGACTTTCCTGCTATTTCATCGCCCCCACGTCGCACACTATGGAAGCTGGGTTGTAATTGCAATCTCATAGCAGCCACGAAGTTACCCGGCTCGGAAAAAGGCCGACAATTCCAGTTGTATGAGACATCAGTTTATTGATACCTTCTTGAGCAGTTGCAGTTGCAGAAAAGTATTAAAAAGAGTTGGAGACTGGTAATGGCGATGATCGCAGATGAAATTGAAAAACTGATCAAAGAAGACCTGCCCGGCGCTGATGTGCAAATCTCCGACTTACGAGGTGACGGTGACCATTACGCGGCACATGTTGTTTATGAGGGCTTTCGCGGTAAAACACGTATTCAACAGCACCAGATGGTCTACAAAAGCCTGAAAGGTCGCATGGGCGGCGAGCTTCACGCGCTTGCTTTGCAAACCAGCGTGCCGGAATAGCAGCCTTTTAAAGGCTAAATAGCTCAATTCCGGACAAAATTAGTCCTAATTTATCAAAAGCGCTTGGCAGCAGGCAGCCTGCCCCCTATCTATAGGGCAAAATCATCTAGCACAGGATCAAAGTGATGAGTGAAAACCCGGTATTTGACCGTATCAAAGAGTATGTCGCCAAAGACGACGTGGTTCTTTTCATGAAGGGCACGCCAATCTTCCCGCAGTGCGGTTTTTCAAGTGTTGTATCGCAGGTTCTACAACATGTTGGCGTTGACTTTGAGACATACAATGTTCTTGAAGATATGGACATTCGTGAGGGCATCAAAGCTTACTCTGACTGGCCAACAATCCCGCAGCTTTATGTAAAAGGCGAGTTTGTTGGTGGTTGTGACATCGTCAAAGAGATGTTTGAAACGGGTGAACTTCAGCAATTGTTCGCCGATCAAGGCCTCACCAAACAGTAATACTCTTACCTCTTCAGCAAGGAATAACGCCGATGGACATGCGACGCCTCGGACGGACGGATATTAGCGTCAGCAAGATATGCCTGGGCACCATGACCTGGGGCGAGCAAAACACCGAAAAAGAAGGTCATGCCCAGATTGACATGGCCATCGACTACGGCGTTAACTTCCTTGATACAGCAGAGATGTACTCTGTTCCCGCCCGTGCAGAAACGTACGGAAAAACCGAAGAGATTATCGGCAATTGGCTGAAAAAAACTGGTAAACGACAGGGTGTGGTGATTGCCAGCAAAGTTGCTGGACCAATGCCCACCCTTAAGCATGTCAGGCCGCACCTTCACCAAAACGGCCACAATGACCTTGGCCGGCAATCCGTTATTGAGGCTTGTGATGCAAGCCTCAGGCGGCTCGGCACAGACTATATCGACCTTTACCAGATACATTGGCCCAGTCGGCGCACCAACTTCTTTGGTCATCTTCACTATAAACACAAGATGGAAGACACGTCCGTTGCCCTCGAAGAAACTCTGTCTGCGATGAAAGAGCTTGTTGATGCAGGCAAAGTCCGGGCGATCGGACTGTCAAATGAAACGCCGTGGGGGCTTTCGCACGCTCTTAGCCTCTCTGACAAGCTTGGCGTTCCAAGGGTTGCCAGCGTTCAAAACCCTTATAACCTGCTGAACAGGTCTTATGAGGTTGGGTTGGCAGAAATGAGCATTCGTGAAGACTGCGGATTGCTCGCCTACTCTCCGCTGGCTTCCGGTTTCCTAACCGGCAAATATATGCACGGCGCACGGCCTGAAGGCGCGAGGTTCACACTCTTCTCGCGTACATTTGGCCGCTACCTGAACGGTAACGGCGAAGCAGCCATGGAAAAGTATGTTACGCTGGCACGGGAAAGTGGCCTTGATCCGGCCCAAATGGCAAACACATTCGTAAACATGCAACCATTCCTGACTTCAAACATCATTGGTGCAACCAGCCTGGAGCAGCTCAAAACTGCGCTTGATACCCATGACATGGTATTGTCGGCAGATATTATGAAAGAGATCGATAAAATCGAGACTGAGTTCCCGATGCCCTGCCCATAGGCAGCATTACTCTATTACTCTGGCTTCCTGTATAGGTGGGTGAACCTGTCGCTTTCGCCGATCATGCGGTGTTCGTCTTTGTTGGGCCCGCGCAACGACGGCGGCAATGAATAAACACCCATTGGGTGATCTTTGTTATCAGCCAGATTACGGTTAACATCACTGGTACGTACAAGCTCAAACCCGACTGCTTCTGCCATTTCACGGAAATAGCTTTCCTTGACGTAACCATTTTGGCTAACGGGGTCTTGTTCTACGCTTTCATTTTCTGCGTGATCGACAATACCAAAATAGCCACCCGGCTTTAGCATCCTGAAGATGTCCGCCACATGATCCTCGGCAGGGGCGCCGTATATCAAGAAACCATGCACCCGGAATACATAGACCATGTCTACCTCACCGTATGGGACATCATCCGCCTCGTTCTCAGGCCAACCTGCACGCCCGCGCACGGGGTAATAGGTGCCGCCACCTTGTTCTATGAGCGGCTGAATGATGCGCCGGTACCAGCCGCCTTGGCCGCCGGGGAATATCTCCACAACTGTTTCGGTAGGGTTAATGCCCATAAACTTCAGTGTCTCGAATGGGTGGCGATACTGATCACGGTTTGTGTGCCGGTCCGGGCGATCTGGGTTGGCGATCAACTCCCGCAGTTTTGCTTGGGTCTCCGGGCTGGCTTCTGGACGGTCCGCCAATACAGGCCCGGTAGCGAGCAATGTCGCCAATACCGCTGAAACAATTGATTTACGCATGATTTCTAAACCCTTCGCTGATTTTGGAAAGCATACAGCAAAGGATAGCAGCTGCGGGAATCACAGATACGTCAATATCCCGTCACTAAGGTTTACTCCTACTGAAGGAAGGTAGGCAACCGCCCCGCCGCAATGGCGGGCAAAGCAAGCGCCAGAACAATGCTGACAATCAGGCCAATTAGGGCGCGCATAATATCACTGCCGATGTCTTTTATTGACTCTACCCGATTGCGAAGACCGCCAACATAGGAAATGGCAACCTCACGCCCTGCCAGAAGGCCAAGGAACACCCATGTCGTACTCATGGGAATATCATTAACTTCTTTGAAGAAAATCAGGATAAGGCCGTAGATGATGTTTACGAGAGCAGCACCCCGAACATCAGATGTGTTGGTTTTAGACAGGACAATTTCCTGAATTTTACCGCCTCGCCGCGCAAAAATCACTGCATGCAATGCCAGAAGTGCAATGGTCGCAAACACCAGCAATTCAAACGCGAAAGTTACATGCACGCTGCCATCAGGCAATGTGGTCGTTTCACGCGGTAAAAAGACAAAGATGTTCGCTAAATCCTGAATAAGCCACTGCGACCATAGGAAAGCCGTGGATGCCCACTGGAGAACAGTCCACTTAAGGTCGTGGCTCGCCCTTGGGGTTTCGCTGATCCACCGCTCAAAGGAACGAGCCACAAGCATGTAGACGACCAGACCCGAAACCGCAGCCACGACATATCCCATGCCGCTTTTGATCATCATCTTGCCAAGAACTTCTTCCGTCGCCTCTCCACCCGTCAGCGTAAAGATGGTCAGCACAAGGAAAGTGGTGGAAACAGGCACACCATAACGGGTCAGGATCAAAAGAAAGAAGGGAGGCACCGCATGCCACCACTCAATACCATTCTGGTACGGAATCTGGTTCAGCCGGCCATAGGCAATATCACCGTCATTCGCGAAATACCCATAAACCAATACGATCAGGATCACAGAGCAGGCAAAAGCCCACAGTGTTACCCACGGGCGATGCGAATTAGATGATAAGAAGGTACCCAATGTCTGGATCGCGTCGTTTGCAACAATAGAATATGCTGCAAGCAAAAATCCGAAAATGCCGAATAATTCGATACCAGCCACTTTTGATAATCCCCTCTGTGCCCCACACAAACCATCGCAGGGTAAGCGCTAATTCGCGACATCTATAAATCAGAAATCCCCTATACGTATTGTTAAACTTTTATGACAGCGCAAAAAAGACGGCCAAGTTCAGCCCGCGAACAAGATTACACAAAATTAATTTAATAATATCAAACTATTATCCAGAAACCGGGATCATAAAGGCAGATTATTTATGCTTAAGGGATTCTGTGTTTTCATTGGCAACTATGGCTATGAGATCACGGAATCCGGCAATGCCCATTGATAGATTCACGAATGGTTCCAAAATGAGCCTATGATGCAATTGAAGGAGGACGAAGAATATGCGCAAAATAATATTGCCACCTTATCTGCTAGCCACCTGCCTTATCGGTATGATTGCTTTGGACAGACTAGTCAGTCCACACACCTTTCTGCATGGAGATATCACCTACACAGGCTACCTTTTGGCCTTAATCGGCATCGCTTTACCAATTTGGGGCGCGCAGATATTCAAAAAACGTAAAACAAACATTCTGCCCTATCGCAACCCTGACCAGATCGTTACCGAGGGTCCATTTAAATTCTCGCGCAACCCAATGTATTTGGGCATGCTGCTAATTTTGCTCGGTGCTACAGTCAAGCTGGGTATTCTGGAAGGCTTACTGTTTGTCGGCTTGTTTTTTACTATTGCTAACTGGTGGTACATTCCGTTCGAAGAAGAACGCATGAAGGAGACATTCGGCGAGTCTTTCGAAGACTATCGCACCAGAGTTCGTCGCTGGCTTTAGGCAAACATAAAAAGGCGACCTGATCACGCAGGCCGCCCCTTTTCTTTACTAATGCTTACAACCCTAGTTCAGAGGTTTTCTGAACTTAAGCGTCATGCGATCTGACTCGCCGATAGCCTGCATTTTAGCGAGCTGCTCAGGATTGTCTCTCACGCCACCGCCAAGAGCTGGTGGAAGGCGCCAAACATAATCACCCTCTACAGGCTGGTCTTTTGGGTTTGCATTAATCTCGCTGGACCCTAAAAACTCAAAACCTGCGGCAACCATATTATCGATCAGGGGTTGCTGTTTGATATAGCCATTGAAGCCCTTCGCCCACTCATCATCGTTGTCAGCTGGTGCGCGGTGCTGAACGATACCAACAACACCACCCGGCTTAAGAGCAGCGTATACATCCGCAAACGCACCACTGCGTGTGCCAATACGGTCTTCATACTTGTTCAAATGATGCATGGCACGGAACAACAAAAATACATCAACTGTTCCTTTAAGGTCTTCTGGCATATCATTGAAAAGAAAAGAGCTTATCTCAGCATTGCTACCGTTACGCCACTCTTCCGCACTTTCAAGATACCGGTCTGGCCATGCGCGATGATTTGCAATGCGCTCTTCATTGTCACCAAAGTCAAGAGACCGGTGATCAACCGAATAGCTCACGCCGACCAAACGGCCTTCGTCTCCAAGGTATGGCAGCAGAATGTTGCCATAATAACTACCTGGAAGCGTATCAGCCACTGTCATACCTGGCTTTACCCCGATAAATTCCAAGGTTTCCAGCGGATGGCGATACTTGTATCGCGCCTTCACTTCATCAGTTTGAGCATCAAGAATTGTTTGAAGCTTCTCTTTTTCCGCAGCTGTAAGTTCATCAGCAGCAACTCCACCGAAGCCGGAAAAAGAAAGAACTATGATTGCGGCTTGCGCAAACTTTTTAACTAGGTTTGAAACCTTAACCCTCCCATAAAATAAGACATCACGATTTAGCTTACCCCGAAGACAATTACAGATTTATTTTATTGGCAATTCACATTTTCGCTAGCGGCAGCTCATTCCGGCACTTGCTTGCCTGCATAATCAAACACCTTGCCTGTATGTTCCGGCTGCAATTTGTTCACAACGGCCAGCAGCTGGGCCGCCGACTGGTGAGGCTGAAACAGCTTTCCTGCTGGTACAGCAGAAAGGAAAGGCTGAGACAGTTTGGTCTCCACGGTGCCTGGGTGAAGCCCCACACAAATGGCTGCCTTGTGGGTACGCGATAGCTCAATCGCCAAATTACGGATACACATGTTTAAGGCAGCCTTGGAGGCTCTATACCCATACCAGCCCCCTAGCCTGTTGTCAGAAATGCTACCCACACGGGCAGATATCGCTGCCAAAACAGACCTTTCACCGCGCGGCATCAACGGCACAAAATGCTTGGCAACAAGCATCGGCCCAATGGTGTTGACCGCGAACAAACGTTCAAGGTTGCTTTTCCGGAGTTGGCGCAAAGCTCTCTCAGGCTGGAGTTCACCATCATGCAAAAGGCCCGTTGCAATCAGTACCAGCCTAACGACCCCAAGATTCTCCACCTTTTGCGCAGTGCCGGCAACAGCCCCCTCGTCCAGAAAGTCAGCCACCAGGAAGTCGATGGAAGCACCCTCAACTTCAACAGGCCTTCGCGAAATAAGTATGACACGGTCATACTCTCCACGCTCAACAAGCGCCTCAGCCAGCGCTACACCGAGCCCACCTGCACCCCAAACAACGGCTAGCGTATCTTGCTTCTTGATCATATCTTGCTATACGCGAAGACAAGGGTTGTAGATTTGAGCAATCAAAACGCCGATAAGCCCGCAGGAGGAACAAATGGAATTTCTGCTCATTTCCTCTCCCGATCTGGAGAGTGCGAAGCTTCCATTGGAACTGCACCTGTCGGATTATCCGCGGCTTGTATCAACAGAGAAAACGCTAAAATTCTTCAAGTTTGATGGATTGTTTGTCGCCGCCAATATACTGCAATCGAACGACATTTGCGCCGTGGCATTTGATGGCAGCGCCTTCGACCACCGACAAGCTTACTACGCAGACCACTGGCCTAGCCTGCCGACCTGCACGGGCTATCTGGACGGTTGCATGGACGCAGAAAACTGCAGCCCACTTAAAGGCGTTTTTTCCCTGCTTCGGGTGAACCCGCACACCAGAGCCTTCACAATCGCCAATGACCCCATGTCGCTTTACCCCATATTTATATGCGGTTTCGGCGACACCCTGATTGTCAGCAACAATATCTATCTTATTGAAACTGCTGTTCAATGCTTTGGTGCGGCCCTGACCCGCAGCACACGTGCGCTAGCGCTTTCCTTGCTATTTGGCTGTGGCTCAGGGGACAGAACCGGTTTTCGCGAAGTTTCCTTGCTGCCCCCCGGAAAAATCATCACTGGCATTGGCCCCAACTGGCGGCTTATAGATCAAGCACCTTCAACTGCGAGTGAGCACGACGGGAAGCCTCCTTTTGATGAACCGGTATCGCGTGTGCGGCAAAATATTGAGATTTGCAGCGGCGGAGCGGACAGAAAAATCCTGAATGAAAATTCAGGCAACGAACTATCTAGAAGCCTAGTCACATCAGCCTTGGGCGAAGTACAGACAGCCCAGCATACCCCATTGCAACCTCATGATGACTGGATCAACGCGGTCCGCTTGCGACAAGGCATTGCATTCGCGTCGAATACAGAGGTCCAGGTTGCCAACGAAACAAGCAAGACTGTCGCTGTCGATGCTTTTTTTGATACCGCCCAGCTAATGCCAAGAAAAACACCGCATAGGGGTGCTTTTTTCTTCTCAAATCCTGTTTCGAGCCTCATCAAACTCTCAAACAATGACCCTGTATACGGGGTAGCGCTCTCCGCATTTCACAAAAAGAGCAGCAAACAAGCCGCTCGCTGGATTTTGGCTTTTGCAAAAGACTCCGCCTCACTACAGCCGCTGTTTCGACGTGCCTTTCTAAGAGAGGCGACGCAAAAACTAGTAGAGGAGTTAGAACCTGAGACACACAAGGATGGTACACTTAATCCGCGCTTTCATGACCGCTATGGCAACCGACAGGCCGGGCTTGAAATACGACTGCAAAACATGGAGATACCAACACACGCCCCCTTCGCAGACCCCTGGTTCGCAGATGCCTCACGCTCAGTCGAACTTAACGTTAAGAAACAGATTGCAATTACTGATGCCCGTTCAACAGCACTCGCGGTCAGGCAGTGGCAAGAATGCGCACCTCATGCGCTAGAGTTGGCGAGCGGTCTCCCCACTACCACAGACCTGTGGGACATATTGGACCGCAAGAAAACACTGAGCGCGCTTGGGAAATCTGGGGCACTCGGTAAAACCGGCTTACAGGCACAAAAGGCCCTTCAACTATACCAAATGCTTCTTTGGGCCAGCATGTCCAGTTGATTGCTACCTCAGGCTTAAACCTTCGTGTAAGATTCTCACAGGATTGCTAGTTGCGCTCCGCTACCCCAGCAATGCAGACTTTTAAGCACTAATTCTGTGGGGAAGAAAAATGGTTTCGCAGCGCATCCAGCTTATTGGCTGGGTTATCTTCATCTTCTATTATTTCAGTGCCAAATATTTTGTCGGTGGCTTCACCGGCTTCTCGGTCGCTTATCTGTTTAGCGTGGTTGTGCTTGTAGCGCTAACAGCGATCCTGCCCTTCTACGGCGTGAAATGGTGGCTGAACCGGGTCAAGGGCCCGTTAAAACTGGTCAGTGCCCTGGTCCTGCCCACAGCGATCGGGATCCTTGGTTTAAGTCTCTACTTCGTTATCTTCATCGCGCCGAATTACCCCAACATCAAGCTTGAAGGAATCCTTTACCGAGCCATTGAGCCAGGGGTAATCATCACCGCCCTACTGCTGTTGCCGATCATTGGCGAGAAACTGGCAAAGCGCGAAGGTGCACAAGATACTTGAACACCCCCTAAAACACCCTAGCCTCACTGTTTGGGAGAGATGCCGGACGTTAAGTGCCGGCTGATGTATATGGGGAGGTGGTTATCGCAGGTGTTACCGAAACATGGCGCGCCAAGCTGTTCTTTGGTGTCGGGACCGTAGCATACGGTGTCAAAGACAACGCCTTTCAGGTTTACCTTCTTTATTATTACACCCTTATCCATCAGTTATCTGCTGCAGCAGTCGCAGCCGCGCTACTGTTTGCCATCATCCTCGACTCGATAACCGACCCGCTCGTTGGGCAGTTTTCAGATAATGTAAGAACCAGGCTTGGCAAGCGCCATCCCTTCATGTTCATCGCGGCCATTCCCGCAGCCGCCAGTTTCTACTTTCTTTGGTTGCCGCCAGCGGATCTAAGCGAAAATCAGATGTTCTGGTATCTGCTGGTCACAGCTTCACTCTGCCGGCTTTTCATCACCTTCTATGAAATACCGGCTACCGCACTCGTAACCGAGCTAACGCAGGACTATGATCAACGCGTGCAGTTTGCCAGCCTCCGGTATTTCTTCGGCTGGGTGGGCGGCGCGGGCATTAGCGTTTATGCGCTATCTACCATCTTTGCCGATACTCCAGCTCACCCGGATGGGCTTGCGAACCCGGCAGCATACGGTGAATACGCACTTCTTGGTTCTCTCTTGATGCTTGCATCCATCCTGACATCGTCTCTGGGCACCGTTGGCTATGTTCCACACTTGATAGAAGACAAAAGCGCGCGCATTGAAGGGCTTTCCGCCATCCTTAAAAACCTTTGGTCTGCCCTGACCGATCGGGTTTTCGCCCCTCTCTTTGGCACAGCATTGCTGTTTGCCATGGGGCTTGGGGTCACCGTATCCTTGGTGCTCTTTTTCAATACATATTTTTGGGATTTAACCACTGCGCAGATCGCAACACTTGGCCTATCCTTTCTTGTGGGCGCGGGCATTGCACCCATCGCTGCCCCTTTTGCCATTCGCGGCAAACTTGGCAAACGCCGCGCGGCCATGGTGCTTGGTGGCACAGCGGCCCTCCTGATCCCCATGCCAGCCTTCCTTCGCCTGATAGGGTTGATGCCGGAAAATGGTTCGGCCCTGTTGGTACCAATCCTGTTTGTACAGTCCGCTCTTGCGGTTGGACTTGGAGTTGCTGCGGAAATATTGGTGCAGGCCATGGTCGCAGACGTGGTGGAAGATAACGAACGCCGCACCGGGCGGCGGAGCGCGGGTGTGTTTTTTGCAGCTCGCACCTTTGCCAGCAAATCTACCAACGGGCTTGGTGTACTTATCGGCGGGGTGATTGTCAGTATCGCGGGTCTTGAAAAAGGCATGAGCCGGGAAGCAGCAACACCAGAGATGATTGCAACACTCGGCGAAATTTATGTGCCTGTAATTGCGGTGATCTACATCACATCAATCCTGCTTTTGAAACGCTTTCCCATCACTCGTGAAAGGCACAGGGAAAACCTGCAAGCCCTTGGCCGGGACAAAAGCTAACCATATTCCCGGCAAATTCTCGGCACACTCTGGCGTTACTCCTGACACGACAACGATCGGTAAGGAGAATAACAATGATACGCCCCGCATTGATAGCTGCATGCCTGATAGTCGGCATGCATGAAACCGCAAACGCCACCTGCAAAATTCTTGGCATTCCCTATGCGGCTGGCACTTCTACGTACGACCCTGCTGGCACCAGAATTTGGTGTAATACACAGGGCACGTGGCAAGGGAGCCCGCTCTTCATATTGCCTTCAAATATTGGCCCGGACGGTCGCTTTCGCCCTACCATTCTGCCGCCCCGGCGAGGCAGTGCAGATTGGTACAGGTATCAATTGAACCCCAGATTATATAAGCGGCAGGAAGCCGCCCGACGATACGGCTACTATGGCCCTTATCGCGACTGGTAGACAGGCAGATGTAAAACAGTTTGCAACATCTGGCTTTCATGATAGCGAAACGAACGAATTCCACACAAGAAAGCCCCGCAAATGACATTTGATGTTGACCTTATTGGCTTTATCGCTGCCATTCTGACCACCGCATCGTTCGTACCGCAAGCGATACTGGTTTGGCGTACGGACGATACGCGCTCTATATCGCTTGGCATGTATGCCATGATGACGGTGGGCATCACGCTTTGGCTGGTTTACGGCATCATTCTTCAGCGGCCACCGTTGATTGTTGCCAATGCCATCACTGGCACGCTGGCAGCTCTTATTCTTTACAAGAAAATCCGCCACATACGGATTGGCAAAACCTAAGTACGCCGGCATCAGCCCATTTTCTGCTCTTCCGCCGCGTAAATCTCAATCGTTGGCTTTTCGGCTGCCAAATCATGCAACAATTTGGCGAAAGCGCCGGACTCCGGCACACGGAAATGCACCTGAAGTGCCGCCATATCAGACCATTTTTCAAAGAACACCAGCTTGTTCGCGTCTTCACAGTCCACACGTACCCTGTGGTCAATGCACCCCGGCTCCGCCCGGGAACGCACCACATGTTCAAGACATGCGGCCAGAATTTCGCCGTGGGTGTCAGGCTTGGTGACAACGGTGCCGGTAACAATGATCATGGTCTTCCCTTTCGCAGTCGCTGGATGATGTGAGCTTAGGGCAAGCTTGGCCCATGTCCAGCTCACGCAGGCGTCAGTTGCACCCGCACGGCGAACACTCTAATCTCCATCACGAATTCGACAAGGGGACAGGGCGATGAAAACAACAGTGAAACTTGGGCTGGTGGCAAGTGCCGTGATGGCGGTGAGCGTATCGCTTCAAGCGGATGATACAGTGGTTGTGGGCGGCACAGGCGCCACCTGTCTTGAAGACCCCGCCTGCATGAACCGTTTTCACCCCGGCATCCCAATGGCGGCTAAGGCGCGGCCCGGTCAAACCGTCAAGTTCCAGACCCGCGACGCGGCAGATATTCTGGGCACAGTTGCCAACCAACCAAATGCACGCCCGGTAAACCCACCCATTGAGTTTGGCCGCATCCACCCCGTAACCGGCCCGGTGCATATTGAAGGCGCGAAGGCGGGCGACACACTCGCGGTCACAATCACCAACATAAAGCCCGGCGACTATGCCTGGACATCCGCCGGTTCCTTTGGGTTCGCGTCAGACATGACACCCGGCGAAATCATGGTGATGTGGGATCTGACGGAAGAACACGCCACCAGCCCTGATCTGCCCGGCGTGAAAATCCCGAACGCAGGCTTCCCCGGCATTATGGCAACCCTGCCCGGCCCAAATGATTTGCTGAAAATCCTAGCCCGCGAGAACAAGCTGATGAAAGCAGGCGGCAATGTGAGCCTGCCAGACAGCAGCTTTGCCTCCCCCACTGAAGTATGCGGCCCTGACGGCAGCAATAGCCACACCTGCCTGCGCACTATCCCCCCCAAGGGAGCATGGCGGCAATATCGACATCCGTTATTTCAAAAAAGGCGTTACCGTTTACCTGCCCTGCAATGTGGATGGGTGCGGCCTTGGCATCGGTGACCTGCATTATGCACAGGGCGACGGCGAGGTAGGCGGCGCAGCCATTGAAATGTCCGCTGATGTGTGGGTAACCACAGAGGTGATCAAGGCGGGCGAAGGCCCGAATATGCGCCACGGCCCGCACTATAGCGGCCCGTCAACACTGCTGAATATTCCATCGGAAAACTTCTATGCGGTTACCGGCTTCCCCTTCAAGGAAGAAGGTACTGTGCCACCGGAAATGGCGTATCTGGAGTCAGACAAGGTTGCCCCGCTTACCAACCTTTCGCGGGACATTAACCTTGCCGCGCGCAATGCACTGGACGGCATTCTTGACTATATTGTGAATGAATATGGCTACACGCGCCAGCAGGCTTATGTGATCGCAAGTGTGGCGGTTGATATGCGCATTGGCCAGTTGGTGGATGCCCCCAACGTCGGTGTTACCGCCCTGTTACCGCTAGATATTTTTGAAGGCAAATAACCAAGCCCTCACCAAAGACTCTCTATAGTTGTCTTTTGCACGCTTTAAGGTATCATCAACGGGCCGCTGCCCCTGCGCGCCCCGATATCTCGGTTGTGTCCGCACGGCGCGGCACCCTGTTCCAAGTACCTTTGTTTTGACCGAGCGGACCTTTCGCCTGAAAGGTCTTTTCAAACGATTAGGGGGACATTCATGTCTGAGACCAACGACGCAATTGAAGCCATGAAAGCGGCAGCGCCTGATGCCGCAGTTATGAGAAACACCATTCGCTCACCATTGACCGGCACACCGGACGATGAAAACTGGCAAGCCGTTTTCAATGGTAATATCCCACCCAAGATTATGTTTTACTCATATGGAGCAAAATTTACCGTCCGCGCCGAGTTAACGGTTAACGGCCAGAAACAAGGGTACATGCACCCTTTCACACCCAATGATTATGACGTATTGGATATTCCGCCGGGTACCACGGCAATGAATGCAAGCGTGAGTAACGTTTCAATTGAAAAGCCTGACACCGCCTCGGTTCTGGTAACTTTCTAAGCAAACAGTCGGTTGGGGTTTGAGCGGTTGTGTACAAACCCCAGCCACCTAAGCTGGCTATTCCCGTGTGATGAACTGCGTGCAAACGGAACTGTCGGAACGCATAACCGCCTGCTGGTTAAAGCGTTTGATGTAAGCGTCTGCGATGGCTTTTAACTTGCTGTCAGCTTCATCACTGGGGGCATATTGCACTAGCAGGATTTTGCTTTTTTCACAGCCGCCCGCCAATGCCACATTGGCGGGTTCACAGCCCGGCCCGCGCCAGTAACCGGCACCATCCAGCACGGTGAAACCATCACCAAAGCGCGGGATAATTTCAGCAACGGTAAAATCCCGCCACTGCTCGTCCGACACCTCACCCGTCGCGCCAATATCCCGCCCGAAGAAGAGCTGTGTTTCTGTCCATGCGATCGTGTTTGGTGGAAAGATATGGCTCAACTTGTTACTGGGTGAACAACCCGCAGCGAATAAAATAACCATCACAAGAGAAAATCGGTCCATCGCAGAGCAATTCCTTCCCGACGATTGATAAAGAAGGCAGGCGAATGCTTAAGCTTTAGATCTCAAAACTCTTCTTAAGCCTTTATCTACAGATACTTTTATCAAAGATAACCGATGCATCACAGACTACTCTTGACAAGTTACCCCGCAGACATTGTCTAACAACCCCAGCAACTCCATTCATCACTCCCTTACATTACTCAAATTTTCATAATAAAATCATATACTTATAGTAGTTTTAGTTAAATTCAGTAATTAATATGACAAAATTTACCCACAGTTAAGTGTTAATAAAAAATTATTAACGCCATCTAATATATTGTTTTTACGATATATTTTATAGTTATCCCCATATTTATACATTAATTCATGAATTTTGATCTAACTTTGAACTTGCGAAACAAAATGGCGATTTGTATTATTCACTGGAAGGAAGAGAAATCATGACTCAGCACAATCCACGCTCACCTAATATTCCACTGGAAAGAGCGATTGAATTAGGAGCGTTGGCCTACGAACAAGTGAAGTGCCATGAGGTAGACACAGATTCTGTTGCAGTAGCGCTAGGATATAAAAATTCTAGAAATGGGGCTGCGCAGACTAAAATCGGCACGCTAAGGTATTACGGCATAATAGAAGGCAGGGGACGTGGCAGACTAGCCGTTTCCCCCGACTTAGAAACATTCATCTATTCACCTGACAACTCCGAAAAATACCAAATAGCGCAGAAGTTCCTGAAGTCGCCAAAGACTTTCGACTCCATTCTGCAAAAGTTTGGGACAGATCTCCCCACTGATCCAATTTTGAGGATGTATCTTATCAAGGAATTAGAGTTTGACGCCTCAAGAGCTATTGAGGTTATTAGAACTTTCAGAGATTCATATGCCTTTGTTAAGAGCGTCAAGGCTGAAGCAGGCCCAGAATCAACGATCACGAAAAGCATAGAAACCGAAACTCAAGAACAACGGCTTTTTGAGAAAGAACCGGAGTCGCAACCTATAGACAGTAATTCTTCCTCGGAAAGCGCATCAAACGAACACGACTCCATCCTGATCAGGCTTCCTGAAAATAGGAGGGCCTGGTTAAAAATTCCAAACGACTTCAATTCAAAAGACAAGGAACAAGTACTCAAGCAAATTGAAGCTATATGGCTAGATGAATAAAAAAACCCAGCGAACAGAGTCCGCTGGGTTCCAAATTTCTCACGGGCACACCGGCCACTATGTGAGAAGCCGATCCGAAAACCGACTGGTTTGTAGCATTTCCAGAATCGCATTCCCCGGGGTAGGTGTCAAGAGGCCGGAACTTGGAGACACACTATGTCTAATGACGATGATGTGCCGAAAGGCTATAAGCGCATATTCGTGCGGAGCGTTTTTAACAAGAAACTCAACAAGCGAGTTTATCCTAAAAACGCACGTTTTTTCACCTTTTTGGTAAAGGATGACTAAACGAGCTTGGCTCCCGGTTATATCCCGGGAGCCTTGTGCACCCTACTCCGCAGCAGTAACTTCGCTCACCTCTTCCGCAGGCAGGTAAAGCTCTGAGCCGCGTTTTTTAAACTCATCACTCATTTTCTTCATGCCGGTTTCCGCCTCTTCCTTCTTGGCGGCGTATTCGCGCACCTCTGCGGTGATTTTCATCGAGCAGAATTTTGGCCCACACATGGAACAGAAATGCGCCACCTTGTGCGCCTCTTTCGGCAGGGTCTGATCATGGAAATCACGCGCCCGCTCCGGGTCTAGGCTGAGGTTAAACTGATCTTCCCAGCGGAATTCATAGCGCGCACGGGAAAGTGCGTCATCGCGTATCTGGCTGGCCGGGTGGCCTTTGGCGAGGTCTGCCGCGTGTGCTGCCAGCTTGTATGTGATTACACCTTCTTTCACATCGTTGCGGTCCGGCAGGCCAAGGTGTTCCTTGGGCGTTACGTAACACAACATGGCGGTGCCATACCAACCGATTTGGGCCGCACCAATCGCAGATGTGATATGGTCATAGCCCGGCGCGATGTCAGTGGTTAGTGGGCCAAGCGTATAGAAAGGTGCTTCGTGGCAGTGCTTTAACTGCTCTTCCATATTCACCTTGATTTTATGCATTGGCACGTGGCCCGGCCCTTCGATGAAGACCTGCACGTCATGCTCCCACGCGATTTTGGTCAGTTCGCCAAGGGTACGCAGTTCTGCAAACTGGGCTTCGTCGTTCGCGTCCGCAATTGAGCCCGGACGCAAGCCATCACCAAGGGAGAAGGCCACATCATATTGCTTCAGGATTTTACAGATGTCCTCAAAGTGGGTGTAGAGGAAGCTTTCCTTATGGTGGGCAAGGCACCATTTGGCCATGATGCTGCCACCGCGTGACACAATACCGGTTACCCGTTTCGCAGTCAGGTGGATGAACGGCAGGCGCACACCGGCATGGATGGTGAAATAATCCACGCCCTGCTCACACTGTTCAATCAGCGTATCCCGGTAAATCTCCCACGTCAGGTCTTCGGCGATGCCGTCTACCTTTTCGAGCGCTTGGTATATCGGCACGGTACCGATTGGAACCGGGCTGTTGCGGATGATCCATTCACGGGTGTTGTGGATGTTACGGCCTGTGGACAGGTCCATCACCGTATCGGCGCCCCAGCGGGTGGCCCATACCATTTTATCCACTTCTTCCGCGATGGAAGACGTGACGGCAGAGTTACCAATGTTGGCGTTAATTTTCACAAGGAAGTTGCGGCCAATAATCTGTGGCTCACTTTCCGGGTGGTTTACATTGTTCACCAGCACTGCACGGCCACGCGCGATTTCGCTACGCACATATTCACCGGTGATATATTCAGGGATTTCCGCGCCAAAGGCTTCGCCGTCACGCTCTTTCGCCTCGGCCTGCTGCTTGCGGCCAAGGTTTTCACGCACTGCGACGAATTCCATCTCGGGCGTTACGATGCCTTTGCGGGCATAATGCATTTGCGTTACGTTCATGCCCGGTTTGGCTTTGAGTGGACGCTTTTTCACCGGAAACTCTGGCGCAAGATATTTGTCTTCCACATTGCCGTTATCTTCCGGTTTAATTTCCCGGCCTTCGTATTCCTCTACGTCGCCGCGCTCCAGAATCCACTGTTTGCGCAGTTCTGGCAGACCTTCATAGATATCAATCTCTGCATTCGGGTCACTGTAGGGACCGGAAGTGTCATATACGCGCACTGGCACTTCGTTCGCGGTTGGATGCAGGTGTATTTCCCGCATGGGTACGCGTACGTCGTCCCGGTTTTCGGACCGTACATAGATTTTTTTGGAACCGGGTAGCGCACCGGTGGTGATTGAAAATTCAGTTTTAGCTGTATCAGGCATGATATTGCTCCTGTCCCTACGCTGGCGTAAACCAGATCAGGTTCTAAGGGTCATTGCGCTGGCGATCGGTTTGGCCCGGTGCCTTTGCAAACTCTCAGCCCGCTTGCTGGCCTGCAAGCCGGGCTCCCCTCGGAACGGTTAATATGAGGCCCGGAGACTACGCGCCGGTTCGTCACAAGGCAAGCAAAACTGGTCAACAATCGCTTGCTAAATATTGATGGCTTTGTTCTTGTTGGCAAAAGACCGAATGGGAGGAACTGTGATGAAAATGCGGAATGCTGTTGTCGGGCTATTGGGCTTGCTGATCGGCGGCAATGTGTGGGCAAGTGACCCAGTGCGTAACGACCCCACAACCATTGACGCAGAGTTTCCGCCTGCTCTGATTGAACTGTCATTCGACAGCTATGGATCAAAGCTTAACGGGCATATGTATCTGGCAAATGGCAAAGGCCCGCATCCAACTGTTGTGATGCTGCATGGCTTTCCCGGTAATGAGAAAAACCTGGACCTTGCGCAAGCAATAAGGCGTGCAGGTTTCAACGCCCTATTCTTCCATTATCGCGGGGCCTGGGGCAGCGGGGGCACCTTTTCCTTCGGGAACGTTGTGGATGATGTTGCTAGCGCCCTCGCCTTCTTGCGTGACGAAAAATCACGTGAAGACCTGAGAGTTGACGCAAACAAACTCTCGCTCGTAGGGCATTCCATGGGAGGCTTTGCCGCTTTAATGGCTGGTGCAAAAGATAAGGGCGTCACCTGCACAGTCGGTATCGCTGCGGCGAACCTGGGTGGGCGGCCCGCGGATAGTATGACACAAGATGCACTGACCGGGTTCGCCGCCTACACAGATAGTTTGACGATGCTGGCCACCGAAGGCGGCAAAGCGGTCGTTGACGATATGCTCGCGCGGCAATACGAATTTGACACCCGCAAATTGAGCCCGGAGTTCGCTGGCAGGTCCGTGCTTCTAATTGCAGGCGAACAAGACACAGTTTTGCCGCCCGCTGTTTATCACGCGCCGCTTGTTGAAGCTTTTGGCAAGACAGATGGTCTGGACCTTACCCACCTTGTAATGCAAGGCGATCACAGCTTTTCCTGGACCAGACTTGCTCTCGCAGACACTGTGGTGGATTGGTTAAATTACCGCTGTAGGTAAATGGGCATTATATCCACGGTCATGCTCCCTACGGTTGGCCACAAACGCAGGCAACATAACCCAATGCTTGACTTGCGGTTGTTGCCTGAACTCTTATAAATGCTGTTACGTCAATGCTGAAGTTGTCGAGCGTTTGTCCATCTGCTAGGTGCATCAAGCATTTAGACTGCCGCATCCACACAACGCGGAACGGAGAATTCTATGTCATTGTTGCACAGGTTACCAAAACAGATACTTGCTACCTTCGTGCTTTTGGCTTCTTGTTTGACATTGGGACCAAATCTGAACGCAGCCGAAGCTGTCGCCGCCCGCGACAGGCCAGCTGCTGAGATACGGCGAGACGCAGGACGCAAACCCGAGCAGGTGATGGCTTATCTCGATATTAAACCGGGCATGAAAATTTGGGATCAGGCGTCCTCAACGGGCTATTATGCAGGGCTCTTTTCAAAAGCGGTAGGGCCAGAGGGCAAGGTGTATGCCCAGAATAGTGCTGGCATGTGGGACCGACTGAAAGATGGCCTGGAACCCCGCTATGCGGAGTTAGGTAATGTTGAGGCCGTACCCATGCTTCTTCGGGAATATGATGGCCCAGAAAATGATTTGGATATGGTGTTTCTTGCACTGATTTATCACCATATGCACTTTAACGAAAACAGCGGCAATGGGACGCCGCCCGTGGCCACCGCGTTTTTTGAGCGTGCCTATGAGCTATTGAAACCGGGCGGCATACTCGCGATCATTGAGCATCAGGCACCAGACGGGACACCAAGGGAACAAAGCGCTGCATGGCACCGCGCCACACTACAAAATGCCATAGACGATGTTACTGCCGCCGGTTTTGAACTGGTTGACACATCCGACATTTTGGCAAACCCGGATGACCCGCAAAATATCCATTTCAGACGGCTTGAAAGTGGCCGTGACACAAGCCAGCGCTACATCGTGAAGTTCCGCAAGCCATAACACACTCTACGCATACTTCATCCGCAGGCGGACTATCGCATCAGGCAAGATAGTCTCGCTTGAGTTTTACTGTTTTGACGCCAAACTCCTCCTGCACAACAACGCGAGATGATCGATGAAACATGTTGGCCTTATTGGTGGCATTGGCCCTGCTGCCACCGAATTCTATTATCGCAGCCTTGTGAAAAAACACGCGGCAGCAGGCACAAAAATGGAGTTGACCATCGTGCACGCTGACACGGTGAAACTGATTGCCAACTTCAAACGTGGCGCCAATATGGAGCAGGCTAAAGCCTTTCTGAAATTCACAGAGCGCTTGCGGGCTGCCGGCTGCGATGCTGTTGCTGTCACCTCCATGGCGGGACATTTTTGCATTGAAGAATTGATCGACATATCACCGCTACCAGTCCTGAACGCCATTCCTGCTGTTGACGCCAGATTTGCACATGATGGCATTCAGACTGTTGGCCTTATGGGGACAAATGGTGTGATGGCCAGCAAGCTATATGGTGGCATCAAAAATGCTGATGTTTTAGTTCCAAACGAAGAAATATTCGAAAAAGTGAGCGAAGAGTATTTCGCTTTGGCAAGGACAGGCAAATGCACGCCGATACAGCGGTCTTTTTTCTTTGAGGAAGGCCAGAAACTGATAGATAGAGGTGCAGACGCTGTGATGCTGGCAGGCACAGATTTGTGTCTTGCTTTCGAAGGGCAAGACCCCGGTTATCCTGTTCTAGATAGCGCCCTTATCCATGTTGATGCCATCGTTGATTTTGCCATTTCCTGACTATTTAGCAGCCTTTTGCATGGCTTGGCGCCTTGAATAAGTTATGCGCCCCGCTTGCTTGTAAGTTATACCTTTTGCCCCGAGGGCAAGCGCCAACGCTCTCCGCTCCGCGCTAATGTCAAAATGTTCCTGGTGAGTACCGGTTTTTTGCAGCCACTTATGGTCAATACCAAGCCGGGTCGCCATCGCCAGCAACTCCTCGGTGCTGTCGGCCAACATATGGTTCATATGAAGCCCGTGAAACGGGATCATTGCGTTGTCAACGTAAACTGCCATTTCTTCCCGCGGGCTATTTCGTGCCCAGCATTACCCATTTTCATATCATGATTAGAAACTAGATGAACTTTTCGCATTTCACTACAGTATACAATAGATAGATTATTGACACTGTCAGGGACCAGGTGCGTACATTCATGGAACTTAGTAAAGATCAGCAGGCTTTTTTCGAGTATTATTTGGCGCTACCAAAGGAGACGACCGGCGTACCTAACTGGGCCTCTTTTCGAATTCAAGACATACCGCATCTGCTCGGCTTGATCTATGCCACCGAGGTGATTGGCCCACGTGAACACATTATAAGACTGGCCGGTGCCAAGGCCGAAGAATTGTTAAACACAGGGCTTACCGGCATCAATATTTTTGATCTATGGCCGGACCGGGAAAAGCTGGTTAACGAACACATCACCCAAGACATGGTGACCCAGCCTTGCGCCTATGTAAACAGAATGGTCGGCACTGTTAAGAATAGTAATGTGGACTCAGTACATGGTTTATTGGTGCCGTTTTCAAGCAACGGCACAAAAATCGATATGATCGTCATTTACGGTGAATACTATGGAGCGCAACCTGCGAACTCCCAAGACTTTACCAAATATGACGACAACATCGTAATTTCCCATATTGAGAATATTACTTACCTTGATATCGGACATGGTGTGCCAGAAAAAGGCCTCGGAATTGCCAAATATGAAGAAGCGGTCAGACAACAGTTGGCCGGTGAATCCTGACGAAAAAGTTAGTTTCCAAGCTTATCCCAGTCTTCGCGGGTGCCCGGCTCTTTCTGATATTCCATCATCAGTTTCCAGCCATCTTTGTTCACCAGAAGCGCTTCAAAATGGACAAAATACTCTCCAGCCTCCCCGTCTAACTTGTCGAAGGAATAATGGAACATACCAGTTTGGTGCGCGGTGTTTTCACCAACACGGGTATCGCTGAAGCGAAACTCGACATTCGCCTCCATTTTGCCTGCTGCCGTGTCATCAAATCCGGGTTTCCAGCGCACAAACGCCTGTGAAATCGGGTAGCTGATATCGCGCGTTCCATCCACATAGATCGCGTCAGGGTGATAAGTCGCAGCATACCCTTCAATGTCCCCCGACCTGATGGTCTTGGAAACACCCGCCCAATAGTCACCTAGTCCATCAGCCATTGCCTGACCCTGGACAAAGACCAACATAAGAACGACAGATAGGATTCTTAAAACCGTTTGCATAACGACACCCCCTATTTTCGACTAAACCTAACAGCAGGCTTGTCAAATGCAAGAAGGGCCGCAAGCGATTGCCTGCGACCCTTCCGAAACACTTGGCTCCAGTCTCGACTTAACGAGAGTAGAATTCCACCACCAGGTTCGGCTCCATGATCACAGGGTATGGCACTTCGTCCAGGCTTGGAACGCGAACGTAAGTCGCTTTAAAGCCGTCTACAGTTACATACTCAGGGTGTTCACGTTCCGGGCTCTGACCAGCTTCGATAACCATTGGGATACCGCGAGCTTTTTCACGAACCTCAACAACGTCACCAGCTTTCAGCAGACGAGATGGGATGTTACAACGCTTGCCGTTTACGAGCACGTGACCATGGCTCACAAACTGACGGGCACCAAACACAGTTGGTACAAACTTCGCGCGGTAAACAATCGCGTCAAGGCGGCATTCCAGAATACCAACAAGGTTTTCACCTGTGTCACCTTTACGGCGTACAGCTTCGTCATAGTAACGGCGGAACTGTTTCTCGGTGATGTTACCATAGTAACCTTTCAGCTTCTGCTTGGCGCGCAGCTGAATACCGAAGTCAGACAGTTTGCCTTTACGGCGCTGACCGTGCTGGCCTGGGCCATATTCACGGTTGTTCACTGGGGACTTGGCACGGCCCCAGATGTTTTCGCCCATACGGCGGTCGATCTTGTATTTCGCTTGAATACGCTTGGACATGCGAATCGCTCCTTTTATTCTAAGCGCCACGAGCGTGTGCAGTCCGAAGTTCGATAAGGCACTATATTGCTCGTGCGGACAGGGTCACCATTGCCCTGACCATTCATTAACGGGCGGGTACTACTGCCCTATCCCTTACATGTCAACGGAAAAGCGACTTTAGATGTGATATTCCGTGGCATAGCTGTATCCAGCTTCCAGGTTGGCAGGCACTGCCACGTCCATGAACTTGGGGTTGGGAAGGTTCAGGTTATCCATTAGGTCAATATACTCTTCACGGTTTGATACCTGCAGGCGCGGGTTAAAACGTTTCTCTTCTCCGATCCGGCTTTCTGTCATGCCGCGATAGTCATGCCCCGGGTAGACGATAGTGTCATCGGGCAAGGTTAACAGCCGCGTATGGATACTGTCATACTGGGTGCCCGCGTCACCGTTTTGGAAGTCCGTGCGCCCACTACCACGGATCAACAGCGTATCGCCGGTAAAAACCATGGAACGCCCGCAAGCAGACAAAAGATAACTGAAACTGTCACTGGTATGCCCCGGTGTAGCCATTGCTTTCAAACGCTGGGCACCAAACACCAGGTCTTCACCATCTTCCAACAAAATATCAACACCCGAGGCTGTTGAGGTTGCGCCGTGAACCGCCCTCGCACCAAAGGTTTCGCGCAGCGCGCCCAAGGCTGTTACATGATCAGCATGCACATGGGTGTCAATCGCGTGGGTAAGCTTTACGCCCAGTTCCTTGAACAACTGCGTATAGAGCGAAACTTTCTCCACCACCGGATCAATAATCACGGCCTCCCGGCTCTCGCCGTCTGCAAGCAAATAGGTGTAGGTCCAGGTTTCATGGTCAAAAAGCTGGCGAAAAATCATTGTGGGCTCCAATTCAGCCGTTTAGCTGCTCCAGTTTGCTCGCAGTTGTTGAATATGACGATACGCAGTAAGGAACACAGTAGGTCAAGATCACCTTAAGCCAATCAATAGGCACAGTTCCAAGCACAATGCCCTGCCACTGGTTTATCAAACAAAGAATAGTCCCAACAATAGCAGCCACATTAACGGCACGCCTCACCGTCCGCCTTTCAAACCAGATACTGAAAAATGTTGGCTGTTCCTCAGTCATGACAAAATCAGCCCCGGAACCTGCGGATCAGGCTTGAGGTATCGTTTCGGTTGCCACCCATTTTTTGCACGTCGGTGTAAAACTGGTCAACAAGGGCCGTTAACGGCAGCGACACCCCCATACGAGACGCTTCATCGAGCACAATACCCAAATCCTTACGCATCCAGTCTACGGCAAAGCCAAAATCAAATTCTCCATCAATCATGGTATTGGCACGGTTTTCCATTTGCCAGCTTTGCGCAGCACCTTTGCTAATAACCTCCACCACAGCTTTGGCGTCCAAACCTGCTTCCATGGCGAAATGCAATGCCTCCGCGAGCCCTTGAACTACGCCGGCAATACAAACCTGATTGACCATTTTCGCCAACTGGCCAGAACCGGCTGCACCAAGCAAACGCACTGATTTTCCATAGGCTTGCATTACGGGCTCAGCCGCAGCAAATGCAGCTTCATCGCCGCCACACATCACTGTCAAAGCACCATTTATGGCACCCGCCTCGCCACCTGAAACCGGCGCGTCTATGAATGAGAGCCCCTTTTCAGCGGCAGCGGCAGCCATCTTGCGGGCGCAGTCCGCAGAAGCTGTGGTATGATCCACAAACACCGCGCCCTCTTTCATCACATTGAAGGCGCCATCGCCGCCTGTACAAACTGCTTCCACATCCTTGTCCGCACCGACACAGGCAAATACAATGTCGGCATCTGCGGCTGCGCCAGCCGGTGTTGGCGCGGCGTAAAGTTCGCCAGCAGTGTCATCAGCATAATCCTCCAGCCAAGCCTGAGCTTTGCTTTCTGTACGATTATAGACTGTAACAGAATGGCCAGCATTTGCGAGGTGGCCTGCCATTGGATACCCCATGACGCCCAAACCAATGAATGCAACCTTTGCCACGCACACCTCCTGTAAATTAAGCAGAGTTATTGCTTAGGGGAGCCGTCCATCAAAGTCCAGCATCGGCTCGAAGCCATCAACAAACCGTTATTGCTAATAGATGAATTAACGCGCCAAGGAGGTTGGTTTTTGCGTTAAACGCCATATAGTCACCATCAGTGGGAACAGCAAATTGCTGGAAAGGGCGATGTATGAAATCCTGGAAATTTTGGCTGATATTTGTCGGAGCTTTATTGTTTGCCTTTGTTGCAATTACCTATGGCTGGATGCGCAGCAGCTTGCCGCAGACAGAAGGCACCATCGCCCTTGACGGGCCAAAGGATACGATCACCCTTGCACGCGACAGTCGGGGCGTACCCCACATTGATGCAGCCAATGAACTGGATCTAGCATTTGGTTTGGGCTTTGCGCACGCGCAAGACCGCCTCTGGCAAATGGAAATGAACCGTCGCATCGGCTCCGGGCGCGTGTCAGAAGTGCTGGGCGAAGCCGGGCTTGGTTTCGACCGTTACTTCCGCACACTGGGCTTCACGCATAAGGCCCAATCTGCCCTTGAGGCCCTTCCGGCAGACGCTAGGGAATTGCTGGACGCATACGCAAATGGTGTGAACTCCTTCCTGGCGACTCACAAAGGCGCACTCCCCCCAGAATTTATTTTAACCGGCATAGACCCGGCGCCTTGGCGACCAGTTGATTCGTTGATCTGGCAAAAAATGATGTGGCTGGACCTATCTGGCAATGCTCGGCAGGAAGTTGCCCGCGCGAAGCTTCTGACCAAACTAACGCCTGAGCAGGTTTCATCCTTGTTCCCCGCTTACCCGGGCGAAGCGGCGCGGAAATTGCCGGCCCTGACCTCCCTCTATAAACAATCGCCCGTCGTTGCTGCGGCTCAGGCAATCGGGCCGGAAAAACCCTCAGGCTATGGCTCCAACAACTGGGTTGTGGATGGCAACAACACTTTAAGCGGCAAGCCACTTCTGGCAAACGACCCGCACCTTGGCCTGACGACGCCGTCCATCTGGTACCTTGCCCGTTTGCACAACCGCGCAACCGGCAGCAACACGGTTGGCGTTAGCTTCCCCGGTGCGCCCGGCATTGTGCTTGGTCGCAACGACCGCATTGCTTGGGGCTTCACCAACACAGCACCGGATATTATGGACCTGTTTGTGGAAAAACTGGTGGACGGCGACAAATACCTGACCCCGGAAGGCCCTGCTGATTTCAATGTTAGAGAAGAGACGATCAAAGTACGCGGCGGCGATGATGTAATTCTAGATGTACGTGAAACCCGCCACGGTCCTGTCGTTTCCGACATTTTTAGCGGCAGTGACGCCTTCACAGGCGATGATCACGTTATTGCCCTGCAATGGACAGCCTTAATGCCAGAAGACATGGGCACTGTCGCCCTGAATCGACTTGGCTCCGCTCGGGACTTTGCCGACTTTCAGGCAGCTGGCTTGCTGTATGCGGGCCCACAACAGAATATGATCTATGCTGATGTTGACGGCAATATTGGCTATTACGCGCCGGCACGTGTGCCTGTTCGCCGTGCGGATAATGAAATTGGAGGGCTGTTGCCATCACCGGGCTGGGACGCCAAGTATGACTGGCAGGGGTTTCTTCCCTACAGCGAACTACCAACGCGCTACAACCCTGAAAGTGGTGTGATCGCAACTGCAAATGAAAAGATAATTGATGACGAGTATCCACATTTCATAACGCACGATTGGTCGCTGCCTTATCGCGGCAACCGCATCCGGTCTGAACTTGGTAAAACGGACAAGCATACGGCAGAAACCTTTGGCGCGCTGCACGCTGATGTGATGTCTGACATGGCGCGTGACATACTGCCATGGATACTTGAAAACCTTGAAGATACGCCGGTTAAGGACACCCTCGCCGGATGGACTGGCGCGATGGATACTGACCTCGCCGAACCACTGATATTCTACACTTGGCTCAGGAACTATCAGCAGCTTTTAACCGAAGACGAACTCGGCGACTTGTACCCAAGTTTCCGGCGCGAGCGGCCAAGGCTTATCAAAGCCAGCCTTTATTGGGCATCCGGTGCGAGCGGTGACGACTGGAACACAGGATATTATGCCCTGCCTGTTATCGATAGCGACAGCGCCCTCGCCTGGTGTGACGATGTAAATACAACCGAAGAAACGGAGACATGTAGCGCACTTGCTAACCGTGCACTTGCGATCACACTCGACGAACTCTCCGCACAGTTTGGTGACGACTGGCAACAGTGGCGCTGGGGCGATAGCCATATTCTGCACCAAAGCCACCGCCCGATGAGCCAAATTCCCGGTATGAAAGACATTTTCGGCCTGACTGCACCCGTTCCGGGGGGCCGGTTTACGGTTAATGTGGCAGGGGTTAGCAGTAACCCGAACTCGCTGAACCAATCAACTTTTGGGCCCAGCTACCGGGGTATCTTTGATCTGTCAGACCTGGAAAAGTCGCTTTATGTCCAACCCACCGGTCAATCCGGCAATCCGTTTTCACCTCATTTCGGAGACCTGTTTGATGAATGGCGTGCGGTAGAGTATTTCACTATTCCTACCAGCAGCTTAATCCCAGAAGATGTGGAGGCAATATTGAAGCTGGAACCTGCCAATTAAGACTGGTATGGCAGATAACACGAGTGCTTCACAAAGAAGTTGATGGTCAACATCGTGAACGAGTTGTTAACCATCTGCTGCAATAGTGTTGCCCAATTGGTTGAATAACAACGAGCGGAAGAGCCCGTGGCAGGTGAAGACGAAGCATTAAGACCAATCATCAAAAAGGTGAAAAAGGTCAGTGGTGGCGGCCACCATGGTGGTGCATGGAAGGTGGCCTATGCCGACTTCACCACAGCAATGATGGCATTTTTCATGCTATTGTGGCTGCTGAATGTGGCACCGCCGGAAACACTTGCCGGTCTTGCAGACTATTTCTCCCCCACAACTGCCGCAGTGTCAGGCCGTTCGGGTGTGGACGCGATTAACGCACCAACGGAGGACTCAACCGGATCAAACCCTTCACCGGCTGTGCTGATCTCTCAGCCCGGGCCACCGCAATCGGGGCCAACATCCGGCGAAGGCGAAGGCTCGGACGCTGAGGGTGGCGGCGACCCAGACCTTCAAGATGTGATAGAAGCAGCCAACCGCATACGTCAGCAGGAAGACATGGCGTTTGAGCAGATGCAGGAACAACTGCGCCTTGCCATCCAGCAGTCCCCTACTCTTTCGGACCTTTCTGACCAACTGATTATGGAAGTGACGGAAGACGGCCTAAAAATCCAACTAATTGATAAAGACCAGCGCGCTATGTTCCGCCAAGGCACGGATGAGCTTTACAATTACGCCCGTGCCATGATTTCCGAAATTGGCGAATCTATTCAGGACTTGCCGAACCGCATTACCATTCAAGGGCATACCGATGGCGGCAACTTCACAAACGCAGAAGGGTCCACCAATTGGGAATTAAGCGCAGACAGGGCGAACTCTGCCCGCAGAGTGCTTGACCAATCTGGTGTTACGGGTGATCGCTTCTTTGAAGTTATCGGCAAAGCGGGAACGGACCCTCTTTATCCAGATAGCCCAACCCGGAGCGAAAACCGCAGAATAACTGTGCTTATCCTTCGTGAAGCGCCGGTTGTGCCCCCTAACCTCACGGGTGGCTTCTAAGCTATCACCATAAAATTCAACTGCTTTCTGCTTGTTCAAGCGTGCACTGATCGTTAACAATAACCTGAGGATCAGGAAGACGGGCGGACAGATTTTATCGTGGAAATAATCGAACCAACCCTGCAGATGTGGCTGACCTTCGCAATCGTCGTTGGCGCCATTGGTGCGTATTCCTACGACAAAATTCCGCTTGAACTGTCGTCTATTGCAACGGTTGCCTTGCTTTTGCTTCTGTTCCACATGATGCCCATGCAAGACGAAAGCGGTAGCCCGATACTCGGTGCCCGCGATATTCTGAAAGGCTTTGCCGATCCTTCACTCATGACAATCATGGCCCTGCTGGTGGTTGGTCAGGGGTTGGTGCAAACAGGCGCGCTAAACGGCCCGGCCCGCATGCTTGTTGGCTGGGGCAAAAATCATCCGACTACGGTTATACTGGTTAGCCTGATGGTCGTGATGCTGATTTCAGCAATCATGAACAACACACCAGTTGTAGTGATCTTCATCCCTATTCTTGGTGCACTTGCTGAAAAACTGGGCAAGCAATCTGCGCAAGTGATGATGCCGCTTAGTTTTGCCGCAATCCTTGGCGGCAACATGACCAAAATTGGCTCCAGTACTAACCTTCTTGCGGCAGGTGCATACGAACAATCTCATGGCGGTGTGATAGGCTTTTTTGACTTTACGGTGCCCGGCGCTGTACTCGCCGCTGTCGGGTTCGTCTATGTTATTGTTATCGCCCCCAGACTTCTTGTTGATCGTAGCGGCATTGCAAAACGGCTTGCCGGCAGTGGCGGCAAACAGTTCCTGTTCCAGATGGAATTAAGCCCGGATAACGGTCTTGTTGGTCAGCAGGCTGTTGCAGGCATGTTCCCGGGCTTGAAAGACGTAACTGTCCGTATGATCGAACGCGGCCACCAAAAGCTGTTGCCACCCTATGATGATATTACTTTAAGTGTCGGCGATGTGGTGATGGTTGCCGCTACGCGTAGCGTTATGACAGAGCTACTGAACGCCTCCCCTAACCTTGTGGCTGACGCCGAAGGCGATGAAGGGCTGGATGAGCAAGCTGGTCAGCGGCGCGTTATCGCCGAGGCGGTGATTGCACCGGCCTCGCGCCTTGATGGCCGCACACTGGCCCAAAGTGGCTTCCGGGCGGAAACTGGCTGCCTTGTCCTTGGTGTGCAGCGCCGTAGCCGCATGATTCGGGCAGCGCTGTCGCAGTTGCGCCTTGAGGCCGGTGACGTTTTACTGGTCATGGGCGAACGGAACAACGTGCTGGACTTGCGTGACAATCAAGACGTTCTTTTGATGGAGTCGTCTGCGTCTGACGTGCCAATGAAAGAATATGCCGTTCGAGCCTTAATGGTATTTGTTGGCGTTGTATTCACCTCTGCCCTTGAGATCATGCCAATTGTTGTTTCTGCCCTGCTGGGCGCCACCATGATGATGGTGCTGCGCTGTTTGAACGTGCGGCAGGCCAGCCGGGCGATTGACCGCCGGGTGTTCACCATTGTTGGTGCAGCGCTCGCGCTTGGTGCCGCTATGCAGGGTACAGGTGGGGCCGCGTGGCTCGCTCATACTGCTATCGAATTGATGATGGGTGCGCCCGTTTGGGTTCTGCTGTCCGGCTTCTTCATTCTGGTTGCCTTGTTGACCAACGTGCTTTCAAACAATGCAACAGCCGTGCTTTTCACACCGATTGCAGTCTCGATAGCAATTGAACTGCAAGTGGAGCCGATGCCCTTCCTGCTCGCTGTTATTTTTGGTGCAAACTGTAGCTTTGCAACACCAATGAGCTATCAAACCAATCTGCTTGTTATGGCGCCCGGTCATTACCGGTTCGTGGACTTTGTTAGAGTAGGAACACCACTGATTGTGATCATGTGGATCACATTCACTTTGTTTGTCCCGTGGTATTATGGTTTACTTTAGAAACCGATAAACCCGCTTGGACAACAAAGCCAAATGACAAACCAAGGCATTCAGTTTCCAAAATTCTATGTGACCGCAGCCTCCCCCTGCCCGTATCTGGACGATCAGGAAGAACGCAAAGTGTTCACGGAGCTGCGCGGCCCGGATGCGGAAGCTTTGAATGAAGCTCTTGGCAAAGTGGGGTTCAGGCGCAGCCAAACCGTGGTTTACCGTCCAGCATGTGAATTGTGCGCAGAATGTGTATCTGTCAGGGTTCTCGCTAAAGAATACCAGCCGGGCAAATCACTTAAACGTATTGCCAAAGCAAACGCTGATTTAACTGCAGAAGTGCGCGCCCCCGTGACCACGGATGAACAGTTTGATCTGTTAACCAGTTATCTCGGCGGTCGTCATGCAGATGGATCCATGGCCGGTATGACCCGCGAAGAATTCAATGACATGGTCGAATCTAGCCCAGTGCAAACCGTAATGATTGAGTACCGGAAAGCACTAACCAGTGACCTTGTGGCAGTTGCCTTAACCGATGAACTGTCTGATGGCCTGTCGATGGTCTATAGTTTTTTTGACCCTGCCGCTTCACGCCGTTCGGTTGGCACCTATCTGATCCATGACCATATCCTGCGCGCCGCACGGGCGAATCAGCCCTATGTTTATTTGGGCTACTATGTGAAAGGTAGCGCCAAAATGAGCTATAAATCCCGGTTCAAGCCGCTGGAACGGCTCGGTCCAAACGGATGGTACCCGTTTGACGCCTCAAGTAGCACTGATTAACGCTTTTTTGAGCGCTCTTTTCTTGCCCCAATGGTGACAGCTTCTATACTGGCGCAAATCTTCCGGGCTATTATGGACCCGGTTGCGGGAAGTTAAGCAGCACGCCAGCCATGCTGGCCATAAATGCTGCGCTTGTGGGGACATCGTCATGGCGCGTTCTGGTAAGGTCATGAACCAAGACCAAAAAACTGAATTGAAAAGCGAGCAAAAGCTAAACCGCCGCCGATTACTGCGCGGTGCAGGTGCCCTTGGTGCGGCGGGTCTGGTCGCCGCTTGTAGCGACAACAATGCAGGCAGCGCCGAAGCAGGTGGCCCGGCAATTGTTAGCAAAAAACGTAACCTGAAAATGGTTACCACATGGCCAAAAAATTTCCCGGGCCTTGGCACGGGCGCGGAACGCCTGGCAAAACGCATTGAAGCTTTGTCCGATGGTAACATTTCTATCCGCATCTATGCAGGCGGAGAGCTGGTTGGCCCGCTGGAAGCCTTTGACGCGGTTTCCCAAGGCAAAGCAGACATGTATCATGGGGCTGAATATTACTGGCAGGGCAAGTCGCCTGCGTTCAATTTCTTCGCGGCCGTACCGATGGGCATGACCGCGCCAGAAATCGCGTCCTGGATTCGTTACGGTGGTGGTCAGGAACTTTGGGATCAACTTTCCGGCCAATTTAATGTGAAGCCATTCCTTGGCGGGAACTCTGGCACACAGATGGGTGGCTGGTTCGCCAAAGAGATGAATTCAATTGAAGATTTTCAGGGCCTTCGTATTCGCATGCCGGGTCTTGGCGGCGAAGTGATGAAACGCATTGGCGCGACACCCGTTACCAAAGCCGGCGGTGAAATTTTCCAAGCGCTCAGCCAAGGCAACATCGATGCGACTGAATGGGTCGGCCCATGGAACGATTTGGCGTTTGGTTTCTACTCCATCGTAAAGAACTATTATTACCCCGGCATTCATGAACCAGGCACAGCTCTCTCCCTAGGGCTTAACCTCGATATCTGGAACGATATGAGTGCAACGGAAAAAGCATGGGTTGAGGCTGCAGCAGCGGCAGAAAATGACATAATGCTGGCAGAATTTAACGCCAACAATGCCCGCGCGCTCGACACACTCGTTACCGAACACGGTGTTAAGTTGCACAAGTTCAATGATGACATTTTGCGCACCCTTGGCCAGGTTTCGGCTGAAGTTGTAGCGGAGGCCGGCGCCCATGACGAACTGTCCAGCCAGATTTATGATAGCTTCAGCACAGCCCGCTCCGGCAGTATGCGTTGGGGCAACATTGCGGAAAAAGCCTTCATGGAAGCCCGCAACCTGTCCGAAGGTTAGAAACCAAACATGGCCGAAAAACTTCTCGAACGGCTGGACGCTTTTGCAGAAAAAAGCGGACAGTTTTTAGCAATACTTCCGCTGCTGCTTGTTCTTGTCCAATTCGCCGTTGTTTTGATGGTTTATGTTTTTTCAACTGGTAGCATTCAGTTGCAGGAAAGCCTGCAATATATCAATGCCATGATGTTCCTGGGTGGTGCGGGTTACACCGCTCTGAAAGATGAACACGTGCGGGTGGACCTGTTTTACAGCAAATTTTCGAATGCTGCGAAGGCACGTGTCAATTTCTTCGGCACCCTCTTGCTGCTTGTCCCCTTCCTCATACTTTTCTGGCATGCAACCATACCCTATGTGGCAGATAGCTGGGCGATTAGGGAATCTAGCGTGGAGGCAAGCGGCTTGCCCTTGGTCTATATTCTCAAAACCACTTTGTTGCTGTTTGCACTAACGCTTTCCCTCAATGCTATCGCTGACCTTATCCGGCACAGCAAGACCCTGTTTGGAGGGGAAAGCTGATGGATATGTCACTGCTACTCACTGTCACCATGTTCCTGACGCTCGTGGCTTTCCTGATGTCCGGCTTTCCCGTGGCCTTTACATTGGCGGGCACCGGCCTTTTGTTTGGCGGCATCGGCATTGCCACCGGCCTGATGGACCTTGCGTTTCTTGAAATTCTGCCCAACCGCCTGTTTGGCAGCGTGATCAGAAACGAGCTTTTGTTTGCTGTGCCGCTGTTTGTTGCCATGGGCGTGATGCTCGAGAAATCGAACGTGGCCGAAGAACTCCTGGAAAGTATGGGCAAACTTTTTGGGCCCCTCCGGGGCGGCCTTGGTATTTCGGTCACCATTGTTGGCGCCCTACTCGCGGCCTCCACGGGCATTGTAGGGGCAACCGTTGTCACCATGGGGCTATTGTCGCTGCCGACCATGATGCGGCGCGGCTATGACACGTCGCTTGCCACTGGCTCTATCGCGGCGGCAGGCACCTTGGGGCAGATTATACCGCCCTCCATTGTCTTGATTTTGCTCGCTGACGTTATGTCAAACGCATGGCAGCAGGCACAGCTCAACAAAGGTTTGTTTTCCCCGGTGCCCATGAGCGCAGGCGAGCTGTTTGCTGGTGCCCTGATCCCGGGTTTGATCCTCGTCGGTCTCTATATTCTTTATCAGGTTGGCATGGCCATCTTTCGACCAGAAAGCTCGCCGGCTATCGAACGAGAAGACGATAGCGAAGGCTCGGCACTATACCGGAAACTGCTGCTCGCACTGTTGCCGCCCCTCTTTTTGATTGTAGCGGTGCTTGGCTCCATCCTTACGGGTATTGCAACCCCAACCGAAGCAGCCTCTGTTGGCGCCATTGGGGCTATTCTGCTCGGCGCGTCTCGACTGAGTAGTGGCATGCAGCGCATTGTGCTGGTTAGCATTGGTGCGATTGTGCTCTTGCTTCTCTTGTCCACAAACTTTGACCTGCGCATGCAGCGGGAGATTGTTCCAACCTCTGATAAAATTGCCTACTGGCTTGCCATCGCTCTCACTCTCGCCTTCGCCGTTGGCCTCTCTATCGCCCTATGGCGAACCCATAAAACGGGGGTGCTCGGTGAAGTGATGCGTTCTACTGTACGCATTAGCACAATGATATACGCCATTCTGATTGGTGCATCGCTCTTCTCGCTTACTTTCAGGGGCATCGGAGGTGATGAGATTATTGAAGGCATGCTGCACAACCTTCCGGGTGGTCAGTTCACGGCCATTCTTCTGGTTATGGTGTTGATGTTTGTGCTCGGTTTCTTCCTCGATTTTATCGAGATCACATTTGTTGTTGTGCCGGTTGTTGCCCCTGCCCTGCTCGCGATGGATGGCACCTATGGACCCATCTGGCTTGGGGTTTTGATGGCAATGAACCTGCAAACCAGTTTCCTGACCCCACCCTTTGGCTTTGCGCTCTTTTACCTGCGCGGCGTGGTGCCCGAAAGCGTGCCAACCACCGCGATATACAGGGGGGTTATTCCCTTCGTGATCATCCAGATTTTTGCACTCATACTTATCTCCGTGCAGCCTGAACTGGTGACATGGCTACCTGACGCCTTGTTCAAAGAATAGTGTTCAAAGACTAGCTCTGACGGAAATTTTACCGGGCTTTGCTTGAGGTCGGAACCGTGCGCTGATACTCAGGCCCCATGGAAAATTCGGCACAAAAACCAGCGGTACCGCTGTACAAGAGAATATGGGCGCAAGTAGGCGTTGTTGGCCTGATTGCTATCGCCCTGTGGGGCAACCTGATTTACATGAATCTGCGCCCTTCGGACCCGATTTTACCTGGCTGGGAAGAATATAACACACCGCGCTTCGAGGAATTGATGGCGCGCGGCGAACCATTACTGGTTGAAGTGTATGCATCATGGTGCCCAACCTGCCTACTTCAACACAAAGCGCTGGAAACACTGCACGAAGAAGGCCGTGGACCCAAAGTTCGTGCCATTAGGGTGGATTTCGAAGAAGACGCTGACTTTATCAACAAATATGGTTTTCGCTCCACCGGCACTATGGTTTTGTTCGACAATGGGCAGGAAATAGTGCGGCAAGCAGGTCTTATAACCCCTGATAAAATTGAAGGCTTTTTGGGTCAGCACGGTTTTTAACTGATCCAGTTTTATCTCTTCAACACTCCATTCATTTTTGAAGAACAGCTATGCACATTCTGTGTCTTCAAGCTTTGATTTCTCATACCATCTCAAGTGAACACATACAGCATATCGAGGAGGGATGAATGCTTGGCTATGTATCACTTGGAACAAACGACATCGGTCGCGCCTGCGGCTTTTACGACGAGTTGCTTTCACTTGTTGGCGCAAAACGCATCTGGGAAGATGAAAGTTTTGTAGCATGGAGCAACAGCGCAGCCGGTGGCCGCGTAGCCCCAATAAGAAAAAAGCGAAACCTAACCTTCCCCAAAAACTAAGGCGGCCCTCTCCTGAGCCGCCTTTTTTTAACAGTAGGTCAATAAAACTCTATTCGTCGCCCTTAAAAAGGATAACCTTCCGGTGCGGAAACGGTATTTCAATTTCGGCTGCATCAAGGGCTTTTTTCACTTGCTCCGGAATCGAATAGAGCAGATCGAAGTAATGTTCGCCGTTACAGAAGGGGCGCACAAGAAAGTCCACCGAGGAATCGTTTAATGTCTCGATTTCAATGAAAGGTGCAGGGTCATCGAGAACATGCTTGTGATCGTTTAAGACCTTGGAAATCACGTTTCGTGCTTTATCGATGTCTGCGTCATAAGCAACGCCAAACCGCATGTCCACACCGCGAATAGCATGATGGCTATGATTTATAATCTGCTCACCCCATATCTGGCTATTCGGGATGATGATTTGTTGATTATCAAACGTTTGCATTATGGTTGTGAACAGGTCTATCTCCGTCACTTTACCAAACTTGCCTGCTGCATCGACAAAATCACCAACCTTATATGGCCTGAAAATAAGCAGCAGAACACCGGCAGACAGATTAGACAAAGCACCCTGAAGCGCCAAGCCAACAGCAAGGCCGGCAGCACCGATAAGGGCAACTATTGAAGTTGTTTCCACTCCAAAACGATTGAGAACCGCAATAAATACAAAGGCGAGAATAACGTACCGAGCTATGCTCGCAAAAAAACGGAACAGGGTATCATCAAGCTTCTCATACGTTTCACCCAGCGCCCTTACAAATCCGGAAACTTTTGACGCGAACCAAAACCCAATGATCAGAATTAATATGGCAAGCAAAATGTTTGTGCCAAATTCAATGGCTGGTGGCACATACTGATTGACATCAAACTCTTCGACAATTTCTTCCATGGTACTTCCTCGCTGCTAATCTTCGTTGCCGACTCTCCGGCCTCAGAATTCTGAGGTCAAGAAGAAACCTGTTAGCTTGTAGCTTGCCTTTTCATCGCGTCCAGCATTTGCCCCATCATTTCATGAACCTTGTGAACAGCCTTAAGCGGGCGCACCATGACCCGAAATTCCTTGATTTTCCCCTCAGAATTCCAGGTGATCATGTCAATACCGTCAATCTTGATGCCGTCGATTTCTGTATTAAATTCAAGGACAACACCGTCTTCGCTGACAAATTCATTCACATACCGGAAATGATCACCACCCAGCACCTTTCCTGCGGCGGACAGATACGCAAACGTGATCGCCTTTCCTTCTTGCGGGGTGTGCACGACGGGCGAGTGAAACACTACGTCATCTGCCAATATGTCAGAAAGTGCCCGCTCATCATGTTGTTCGATAAAGTCATGCCAGCGCTGAAGGTTCTGTTTACTCATGGTCATATCCTCGCAAAAAAGGCTCCACGAGGGAGCCTTTTTAGAACTAATTCGATAATGCTGGTGATCAACGCCTACCGGAACTTTTTGTTACGCGGGAAGCCCATCGGTGGAAGGCGTCCTGCATTGCCGCGTTTACCGCTCCACGGTGCAAGATCGGTTTCCGTGCGCCAGCGGTCCGAACTACCGCCCATAGGCCACGTCAGGCCGTCATCACGGTGGAAAGTGATCAGGTCGCTCATGCCGCCGTCCTTATAGCGTTGCAATGTCACGCCCTGCCCCCGGTTCATGGTTGGCAGTTCTTCAAGGCTGAAGACAAGGAGCTTCTTATTGTCACCAATAACCGCCACGCTATCGCCCTCAACAGCCATACAGTGGGTTGCCACCGCATCACCCGGCAGGTTCAGTATCTGCTTGCCGCCTTTGGTCATGGCGACCGCATTATCCGCCTCGACAACAAAGCCTTTACCGATTGAACTTGCGACAACCAGCTTGCCACCCGGCATGTATGGCAGCAACGAAATCACCTCGTCATTGGCATCCATATCCACCATCAGGCGCACAGGTTCACCATTGCCGCGCCCACCCGGCAGCTTGTCTCCGCCAATGGTATAAATCTTACCGTTAGAACCAAACAGGAACACTTTGTCCGTCGTATAGGCGTGGAAGCGAAACTTCTCTTCA
This sequence comes from Kordiimonas sp., assembly GCA_965199355.1. Taxonomy (GTDB): domain Bacteria; phylum Pseudomonadota; class Alphaproteobacteria; order Sphingomonadales; family Kordiimonadaceae; genus Kordiimonas. The sequence continues at coordinate 84,625 of CBDARB010000011.1, read as the reverse complement.
TCGCCTTCTTTGTACTTCAATACTTCTTCCGGCTTGGTGTGGCCCTTAAGCGCCCTGATCCAACCGCGTTTGGAGCAGACAACCGTAATCGGCTCCTTCTCAATCATGGCTTCAAGCGGCACCACCTCAGCAACTGGCGCCTCGCCAAACTTAGTGCGGCGTTTGCCAATCTCGGTATCCGGGCCAAACCGCTTTTTGGTGTCAGCAAACTTATCGCCAAGCGCAATCCATTGCAGGCGTTTGGACCCAATAAGCGCCATCAGTTTTGAGCGTTCGTCCTCAAGCTTTGCATGCTCGCCGCGAATTTCCATTTCTTCAAGTTTGCGCAGAGCACGCAACCGCATATTGAGAATGGCTTCGGCCTGCATATCTGTAAGCTTGAAAGTGCTCATCAGCGACGCCTTGGCATCGTCTTCTTCACGAATGATGCGGATCACTTCGTCAAGGTTCAGATACGCAATCAGATACCCTGACAGGATTTCCAGCCGGCGTTCGATCTTTTCAAGGCGGAACTGACTGCGTCGCAGCAACACTTCCACCTGGTGATCCAGAAACGCATCAAGCGTATCCTTCAGCGACATCACACGTGGCTTGTTCTCTGCCGTAATGACATTGAGGTTCAGGGAAAAGCGTGTTTCAAGATCGGTGAGCTTGAACAAGCTTTCCATCAATATCTTTTCGTCAACGGTGCGGTTCTTCGGCTCAAGAACAATCCGCATATCTTCGGCAGATTCGTCGCGTACATCGGCAAGAATTGGCAGCTTCTTGTCGGAGATCAGCTCCGCTATTTTCTCAATCAGCTTCGACTTCTGAACCTGAAACGGAATTTCTGTGATGACGATGTTGTATAGCCCGCGCGGCAATTCTTCCTTTTCCCACTTGGCGCGCACACGGAAACTACCCCGGCCTGTATCATACGCCTGAACGATGTTTTCGCGTGGCTCCACAATCTGGCCACCTGTTGGGAAATCTGGCCCGGGAATACGGTCCATCAATTGCTGCGTGGTTACTTCCATACTGGGGTCGCGGCGCGCTTCAATAAGAAGCTGCAAGCCATCCATCAACTCCCCAACGTTATGAGGTGGGATGTTGGTTGCCATACCCACCGCGATACCGCTGGAACCATTGGCAAGCAGGTTCGGAAATGCCCCCGGGAACACAACCGGCTCTTCTTCTTCACCATCATAGGTGGGGCGGAAATCAACCGCGTTTTCTTCCAACCCTTCCATCAGAATGGCAGCAACTTCGGTCATGCGTGCTTCGGTGTATCGCATGGCGGCAGCATTATCGCCGTCAATGTTACCAAAGTTCCCTTGCCCGTCCACAAGCGGATAACGAACCGAGAAATCCTGCGCCAAGCGCACCAGTGCATCATAAACTGACTGGTCACCGTGCGGGTGATACTTACCGATCACATCACCGACAACACGAGCGCATTTTTTGTAGCCGGTTTTCGGGTCCAGCTTCAGCATACGCATCGCGTACAGGAGCCTGCGATGAACAGGCTTCAGCCCGTCGCGCACGTCAGGCAACGACCGGGACATGATGGTGGACAGTGCGTAGGCCAGATAGCGTTCGCTCAAAGCCTCCGCAAACGGGGCTTCAACAATGGATTCGGGTGCAAGTTCAGTCATAAGCCATTTATAGCATCACGCTACGCAAAGGCTACAAGATGTTGTGGTTATCCACAGGAGATTTTACTTCCATTAGCGTGTCTGTCGCGCGATGTGGCTGCACAGGCGTTCCCGGGCGTCCGGCTGGCCCTTGCCAGTCACAACCCACACATTGCGATCAAGGAAGAAACCCGTAAGCGCCAACCCCTGTGCTGCGCACTCCAGAGTGGCATCATTTAGCGAACCTTGCGCCATAAATTCCGGCAGGTGCAACAGTTTACCTTTATATGGCTGGCCTGCCTCCGCAGACACAGCACGGCCCGACTTCGGTGAAACATAAATGAGGTTATCAACCGTTCCTGTTGCAGCACAGCATGACAGATCAAGCCCGTAACCAAGTTCCGCCAGAATGCCAAGCTCTATCCGGGCAAGCGCTGCGCCCCACAGGGCAACATCACCGTCCTCGGCTTCCAACAAGGCGATATATCCAGCAAGCGCTTCAAAAACGCCCGCGTGAGCCTGTCTTTCAGGCATGGTGCTTTGTACATTGGCACAAACAGCGGCGAGCGCCATCATCCGGCCCGAGTCTGAAATCAACACCCCGAGTGGGCTGTGCAGTAGTTCTATTTGAAACCGTCCCAGATTGGTTTCGAGCCGAGCGCGCCAATTGAGCCGCAATTTGTTGCCGGGTTGAAGCACTGCTTTGTTGCGGCGGCTCATACCAGCTTTCACAAAACCACGGGCACGCCCATGAGAGGGTGTCATTACCTCCAGAAGCGCATCATTTTCGCCGAAACGGCTGGCCGAGAGCACAATGCCATCATCTTGCCATTCCACGACGACCTCCCAGATGGTTGTCGTTAGTCGACAAAATCAAGGCCCATGTCTTCGTAAACCGTCTTGTCTTCAGACCATTTTTCCGTAACCCGCACATGGAGGAAAAGATGTACCTTCCGGCCAAAGTTCTCTTCCATATCTTCGCGCGCCAGCTGCCCAAGCAACTTCAGCATCTTGCCACCCTTGCCGATTACGATACCTTTTTGGCTGTCGCGCTCCACATGGATAACCTGTTCGATGCGGGCGGAACCGTCTGGCCGTTCTTCCCAGTTTTCGGTTTCAACCGTAATGGCGTATGGCAGTTCTTCATGCAGGCGCAGATAAATCTTCTCGCGAGTAATTTCAGCTGCAAGCAAGCGCATCGTAATGTCTGAAATTTGGTCTTCCGGATACATCCACGGCCCGGCGGGCGCGAGGTCAGACAAATGCGATTTCAGGTCCATCACACCATCACCGTTCAAGGCAGAAATCATGAAGGTGTCAGTAAACAGTTCCGTTTCGTTCAGTTTTTGAGCGAGAGCGAGCAACATATCACGCTTGATCGTATCGATTTTGTTGATGACGAGAATAGCTTTACGGCCAGCGGTTTTCAGCCCTTCAATGATCCGGGTAACATCTTCATCTACGCCTTTTTTTGCATCCACAAGCAACACGGTTGTTTCCGCGTCCTCTGACCCTTTCCAGGCTGCATTCACCATTGCGCGATCAAGCCGCCGCTTGGGCGCAAAAATGCCCGGTGTGTCAATGAAAACGAGCTGGGTTTCATCGTGCAGACCAATGCCTGTCACTTTGGTCCGTGTGGTTTGAACCTTGTGCGTCACAATCGCAACCTTCGCCCCCACCATCTGGTTCAGGAGCGTCGATTTTCCTGCATTCGGCGCACCAATAATAGCAACAAAACCACATTTCTGGCCGCTTTGATTGTCAGGGTTATTTGTCACCTTTTGCTCCTGATAATTCGGCGAATAATTTCTCTGCTGCGGCTTGCTCAGCCAGCCTTTTGGCCGTGCCACTTGCACGAGCGGTGCCAATGCCTTCAACAGCCGCCTCTATGGTGAAAACCGGATTATGGTCTGGTCCTTGCCGGTCCACTACTACATACTTGGGCAGTGGCAAAGCCTTGCCCTGACACCATTCCTGCAATTGGGTCTTATGGTCCTTCACAGCCTTCACACCCGCCCCGATAAGGGGCGCGAAATGTTTTCGGATAAAAGTGTTTGCGGCATCAAACCCACCATCCAGATAGATGGCACCGATAATGGATTCGCACACGTCAGCCTTTATGGCTTCTTTATCCCGTGTGCCCTCGGCTTCTGCGCCCGGCGTCAGTTTCATGTGCTCAACAAGGCCAAGCTTGTCCGACATTTCCGCGAGTGTCTCGCGGCGAACGAGCGAAGTGAACTTTCGGTTCAAACTGCCCTCAGCATCTGTCGGATACTCTTCCAACAACCATGTGGAGATAACCAGACCAAGAACACGGTCCCCCAAAAACTCCAACCGCTGATAATTATAGCTGCCGGAAAGCGATGGATGGGTCAGCGCCTCATCCAAAATACTGAGCGCAGAAAAACGATAGCCCGCAATCTCTTTGGGCACCTTCGTTTCGTTTTTAACCGGCTTGCTCACGTACGCGCCTCATCCATCAGACGACGCATTTCACGGATAGACGCCTCCAACCCATGAAAGATTGCTTCCCCGATCAGGAAATGACCGATATTCAGCTCTTTCAGTTCGGGAATCGCAGCTATTGGACCCACTGTGTCATACGAAAGGCCGTGGCCCGCGTGCATTTCAAGGCCAATGGACGCACCATAACTTGTTGCCTTTCGAATGCGTTCCAACTCTTCTTCCTGCTGCGCACCCATCAATTCACAGTAAGCACCTGTATGTAGCTCTGTCACCGGGGCACCCAGTGCCTTTGCAGCGTCCAGTTGCTCAATATCAGGATCCACGAACAAACTAACGCGAATGCCTGCACGCACCATCTCGTCCACATAATGCTTCAGACGGTTATGATGCCGCACTGCATCAAGCCCACCCTCAGTGGTCAGTTCCTGACGTTTTTCCGGCACGATGCAGCATGCATGCGGCTTGTGGCGCAAGGCGATCTCAAGCATTTCATCAGTTGCCGCGATCTCAAGATTGAGGGGAACAGCCAACACGTCAGAGAGCGTCGCAATATCATCGTCCGCTATATGCCGACGGTCTTCCCGCAAATGTGCTGTAATACCATCCGCCCCGGCACGCACCGCAAGCCCAGCCGCCCGAACAGGGTCAGGGTGGCGGATACCGCGCGCGTTCCTGATGGTGGCAACATGATCAATGTTTACACCAAGACGCAGTTTTTCAGGTGCTTGAACTGTCATTTACGGATTCTCCGGACACAGCGCTTGTTAAAGCGCGAGGTTTGCGCCGTGCACGATACCGGGTAACCAGTTCTTTGAAAACCAAATAAGTCAAAAACCACACGGCAATCGCCACGGGAATACCGCCAACAATCAGCGGGAAAACAACCGGCAGAAATTTAGAGAAATAGTTGATGGGGCCGGAAATAATGGCGTCCCAGTCCCACACCGGAATTTCAACCGCTGCATCACCACCGATGATGGCTGAGCCAACCGCTCCCGTCAGGGCAAAAAACAAAGGGAAAGTCCAAGGGTTACCAACCACCGTGCCGATCACTGCTGCCAGATAGTTGCCGCGCGTCAGGTAAACAATCACGCATGCCATAGCGATATGAAGGCCAAGGAAAGGTGTGAAGGAAATTGCCGCACCGGCAGCAAACCCTGCGGCGATACTATGAGGTGTGCCCGGCAGGCGCGCCAACCGGTGCCACACATACAGCCCCGCACGCCGCCAACCGCTCTTCGGCCATATCCAACTCCTTAAGTTGGCAAGAAAGCTGGGTTTATGACGCGGGCGAAACAACACGGAACAACGGCTTTCTGGTTAGGATTTTAGCCTGCGGCTACCCGGCTTGACCGCAGGAACGGCCTTTAAGCTGTCTGGCAGGTCTTCAGGCTTATAAGTTGGTGCATCAAGTGTTGCGAGCGCAGTAACAGGCGCGCCAACTTCAGCCCGGCCACCAGACCGGTTGATCAAACACCCTGCCGCAACCACATTGCCACCCCATTCCGTGATGGTTTTGATGCACTCGCGCGAAGACAGACCAGTCGTAATGATATCTTCCATCATCAAAATGCGTGCACCTTCAGGAATTTCAAACCCCCGCCGCAGGGCAAATTCACCCTCAACTCGCTCTGTGAAGATACCCGGCACATTAAGTTGGCGCGCTACTTCATAGCCCACAATCACGCCGCCCATGGCCGGGCTTACAACAAGATCAACTACCACACCCGTTGCACGAAGCTTGTCCGCAAAGGCGGCACACAGTCTTTCCGCGCGCGCGGGGTCCATCAAGACACGGGCACATTGCAAATACACCGGGCTGTGAAGGCCGGATGACAGCTTGAAATGCCCCTCGAGAAGAGCGCCCGAAGCACGAAATTCGTCTAGCACCTGTTCCTGATCCAACACTGCCTCCTAACTGCAATTGGGTTCCTGAAGGCGGATAATTGCAATTGGCGGGACTCGTCAAGCCTTATTCGCCTGATTGCCATCAAAACACGGTTAAGTGTTATCCTGCCTGCCGGTCTACCCTGCTGATCACACGGCTAACCCGCAGTGCGCGACATACATCATTTAGATGTTTCACATCCTTCACATCAACATCCACAACCATCAGGACAAACTCTGGGTCACGGTCGAGCACATAGAGGTTGGATATGTTAGCACCGCTTTTCGCCACCACTGATGCGATAGATGCCAGCGCGCCGTGCTCGTTCGACACTTCAAGATGTAACTGTCCGACATAATAGCTGTCATCAGCTATGTTTGTGCGCCAGCCAAGGTCTACCCAAAGGTCCGGCCTGTCATCATATTCCGCGAGTTTAGGGCATGAAATGGTATGAACATCAATGCCTTTGCCGACAACCTTAATGCCAACGATCCGGTCACCCCGCACAGGATGACAACAGTCAGCCATATGAATGCTGGCAGCGTCACTAATGCCGGAGATAGGGCCCTTGCCATCCGCAACCTGTTCCCAGTCGTCATGCACTTTAGGTAGCTTGTCACTGGGTGCGCCTGCGCCGTAACCGGGGAAACCAGCCTCCAGCACAGTTTCTTCCGTTACGGTTCCTTCACCCACCGATACAAACAGCGATTCAGAATTCTCATGGCTAAGCACTTTTGCAGCTTCTGTGAGAACCGCTGGCGTTAAATCGAGCCCGGCGCGCTGTGCTGCTTTTTCAAGCAAGGTTTGGCCAAGGCCCAGAAATTCCGCATAGCGGGCTTGCCGGATACCACGTTTGATCGCCGATCGCGCCTTGCCGGTAACAACAAAGCTTTCCCAGTGCTGGGATGGTTCTTGCGCCTCGGAGGTTAGAATTTGAACCTGATCGCCATTTTGCAGTTCATGCCGCAACCGCACCATGCGCCCATTCACTTTGGCTCCGACGCAGTGGTCCCCAACTTCTGTATGTACGGCATAGGCAAAATCAACGGTGGTTGATCCGCGAGGCAGCGATATCAGCTCACCCTTGGGGGTGAAGCAAAAAACCTTGTCCTGGAACATGGCAAGTTTTGTGTTTTCCAAAAACTCTTCGGCATCATGCTCGTGCTCAAGGATTTCAAGCAGTTCCCGCATCCAGACATACTGCGAGCCATCAACCTTTTCACCTGCTTGCTTATATTGCCAATGCGCCGCCACACCCATCTCGGCTTCGGCATGCATTTCCTGTGTTCGAATCTGCACTTCCAGACGGCGGTTTTTGGGTCCGATGACAGCAGTGTGGATAGAACGATAGTAATTTCGTTTCGGTGTAGAGATATAATCCTTAAACCTGCCGGGAATATTCGAATAGCGGCCATGGATAATGCCAAGCGCGCGGTAACAATCTTCAACCGAAGACACGATCACTCTGAATGCCATAACATCGTTAAGCTGTTCGAAGCTGATGTTTTGCCGTTCCATCTTACGCCAGATAGAATATGGCCGTTTGATACGGCCACTGACAGTTGCTTCAATATCCGAAATATCGGTCAGTTCCTGAAGGGCGGCAACCATCTCACGCTCAAGGTGCGGGCTTTCTTCAATTAGAAAATTCAACCGCGCGGTAATCGACTCCATCGCTTCCGCATCGAGGTTGCCAAACGCCAGATGCTCCAGCTCATCCTTCAACACATTCATGCCCAGTCGCTCGGCAAGCGGGGCATATATCTCCAGTGTTTCCAATGACTTCTGTTTGCGCTTCTCAGGCTTCTTGATGAAATGCAGCGTGCGCATATTGTGCAGCCGGTCTGCAAGCTTCACCAGCAGGACACGAATATCATTGGACATGGCAAGCAAGAATTTACGAAAGTTCTCTGCTTGCCTGACACTTTCCGCCTGCAGCTCAATTTTCGAAAGTTTGGTTACACCGTCCACCAGCTCTGCGATCTTTGGGCCAAACAATTCATCGATCTGTTCAATCGTTGCAACCGTGTCCTCAACCACATCATGCAGCAACGCTGTTGCAATGGTATCGCTGTCGAGCTTCATGTCAGTGAGGATGCCCGCCACTTCGAGCGGGTGAGAAAAATACGGGTCGCCAGAAGCGCGCTTCTGCGTACCATGCGCCTGCATGGCAAACACATAGGCCCGGTTCAAGAGTGCTTCATCAACATTCTTGTCGTATGCACGGACACGATCAACGAGTTCAAACTGGCGGATCAACAGCAAATCCTTTTGTTACTGGATACTCTAGCAACAGATAGCCTTTCCAAATGTTAATTTCAGCCCATTTATTTGCTGGAGGACAAGATTTACGGATGGGAAAAGCATGACACAAACAATGAAGGCTGTGCGCATCCATGAATATGGTCGTTCCGGCGTTTTGAAAGTTGACACAATAAAACGCCCAACTCCTGGGAAAAACGAGGTGCTTGTGAAGGTTCACAAAGCCTCCCTCAACCCCCGAGACTGGCTGACCATGCGCGGGCTTTACCAAGCGCGCCGCACACTGGAGCCCCTGCCTGTTACATTAGGTAGTGATTTTGCCGGAGAAGTTGCCGCAGTTGGCGGTTCGGTCAACGGTTTCACAGTTGGTGACCGCGTATGCGGCATGCAGCCTCTTAAGGGGAAGTTTGGTGCATTTGCGGACTATGTGAAGATAAATGCGGACGCCATCGCGAAAATCCCGGAAGGTGTGAGCGACATTGACGCATCCGCCATGCCCTGCGCGGGGTTGACCAGCTATCAAACCTTGCATGACATCGCGAAAATACAGGCAGACGAAATAGTGTTGATTAACGGGGCTTCGGGCGGTGTTGGCGTCTATGCCATACAAATTGCGAAAGCCATGGGCGCCCATGTGATTGCTGTTTGCGGGCCTGATAACCTGGACCTCTGCCGAGAACTTGGCGCTGATGAGGCCATCAACTACCGCGAGGATGATTTCACAAAACGCAAAGATGTTTATGACGTTGTTTACGATGTGATTGGCCGCTCCAACCCGAAAAAAGCATCGGCTTCCATGCGACAGGGCGGGCGCTATATCACGACAATTCCCGGGTTTAATACTCTCTTTGCGGCGGCGCAGAGCAAGCTTGCCAGCACCCTGTTACCCGGCAGGCGTAAAAGCACCCATCTGGTTATTGTTAAGCCAGTACCAGAGGGCTTAACGGCGATGATGCAACTTATTCTGGATGACCGCATGAAAACCGTTGTTGATAGCCGCTATGGTTTCGACACAATTGACGATGCCTTCGCTCGCAGCCAGACATGGCGTACGCGCGGCAAGATCATCATTGATATCGCTTAAAACAAAAAACCCGGCACAACGCCGGGTTTCCTAGAATAGATATGAACCGTATTTATTCGGTTGGCTCAGCCGGTGTTTCAACAGCTGCAGGCGCTTCAGTATTTTCCATACCAGCCATCAGGATGGACATATCCACCTCTTCAGGCTCATCGGACTCAACGATTTTGCGCATAGTGTGGATTGTTGCTTCTTTCAGATCATCTTCAAAGATCTTCTCGTCAGCGATTTCCCGCAGGGCAACAACCGCGTTTTTGTCATTGTCACGGTCAACTTCAAGCGGCGCACCTGCTGAAATCTGGCGGGCGCGCTGGGCAGCCACAAGCACAAGATCAAAGCGGTTGGTTACTTTATCAACGCAATCCTCAACGGTAACGCGAGCCATGCATGGTCTCCATAAAACTGTGTTTCAGGGCAACAAGCCCTCTTCGGTCTAGCGGACGCTTATAGTCCTGCAGCAACTGGCTGTAAAGGGAAGAATCACCCCATTTCAGGGGAAAAATGGCTGCACCCCTGCCCTTTCGGCTGCTGGCAGCGCACCCAGCATCTCCGTTACTGTTTTTTCCAGCACCGGGTGCCGCCAGGTTGGAACCAAATCTGACAGAGGTGTCAGCACAAAGGCACGGTCATGAATGCGTGGATGCGGCAAGACCAAATCACCAACAATCGTACCGTCCGAACTTCTCTCGGCCAAGTCCAACCAGCTGTGATCTTGCGGCAAAACAAGGTTTCCGTAGGCAAGCAAATCGATATCCAGCGTTCGCGCGTCCCAGCGCACGTGGCGCTCCCGGCCAAACTCCTGCTCGATCGAATGACATAGCGCCAGAAGGTCATGAGGTGACAGTTCGCTCTCTCCGGTAGCAACACAATTAACAAAGTCCGGCTGGTTGGACGCCGGGTATGGTGACGTAAGATAAAAACTTGACAAGTGAAGGTTTGATACCCCCTCGCTCAGGCGTCTTGCCGCCTGTCGAACCGTATCTGCCGGTTGGCTTGAGCCAAATGGCAAGTTCGCTCCCAGTCCCAGATAACAGGTCGTCGTCACAGTAAAACGCTTTGCCTCACAATTCTGTAAGCCGATGGACAAATGACGCCAAGAGGCGCATGATTAAGCCATCGGTGGGGAAATTATGGCCTCAATGTACCGAGCTTTTTATTTTTTATACATTTTTGATCGGAAACTTTGATGCTTTTTTATCCTGAAGAACGCCTTGCCCTATTCATCGACGGTGCCAACCTCTATGCCACCGCCCGCGCCCTCGATATGGAAATTGACTATAAGAGCCTGCGTTCGCATTTCGCAAAAAAAGGCAGGTTGCTGCGCGCATTTTATTACACCGCCATCCTCGAAGATCAAGAATACAGCCCGCTTCGCCCCCTTATTGACTGGCTGGACTATAACGGCTTTACGCTGGTGACCAAGCCAGTAAAGGAATTCACTGACGACCAGGGACGGCGGAAGATCAAAGGTAATATGGATATCGAGATTGCCGTTGATATGCTGAACATCTCGGACCAGCTTGATCATGTGGTTCTTTTCTCGGGCGACGGTGATTTTCGCCGGTTGCTGGAAGCCGTGCAGCGACGCGGGGTGCGGGCAACAGTGGTCAGCTCGAACCGAACCCAACCGTCCATGATTGCAGATGAGTTGCGCCGACAGGCAGATCAGTTCCTTGACCTTGAGAATATGCGGGATGTATTTGCGCGCCCCGCCAACCGCAGTGAAGGCGCGGAAGAGCCGATTGACGCTGCTTTCGAAGATCATCTGGATGGCCATATTGTTACTTAACTCACCGGCCTGCTTGACGTTTTGAATACGGCGTGGTCTGATCCGCGCCTTCTGTCAGATATCCGGAGCTTATCGTTATGGCCATAATCGAAGCCCCCAAAAATGTACCGCCAGAGCCCGAGGCCGGTTGCACCTTATGCCCCCGCCTTGTTGAGTTTCGGCGGGATAATGAAGCCAAGTTTCCTCACTTTTTTAATGGGGCCGTGCCGAGCTTTGGCGACGAAAACGCGCGCATTCTGGTGATTGGGCTCGCGCCGGGCCTGAAGGGCGCAAACCAAACGGGACGGCCCTTTACAGGCGATTATGCTGGCGACCTTTTATACAAATGTTTGCTTACCATGGGATGGGCGGAAGGGAGCTATGACAAGCGCCCGGATGACGGTTTTACGCTGTCTGATGTGATGATCACCAATGCGGTTCGCTGTGTGCCGCCGCAGAATAAACCGATCGGGGCTGAGGTGAACAACTGCCGCCCGTTCCTGATTTCGCGCATGGCTGCCCTGCCGAATCTCAAGGTTTTGTTTGCGCTTGGAAAAATCGCACATGACACAACCCTGCGCACCTTCGGCTTCAAGCTTTCAGCCTATCCGTTTGCCCATGAAGCAGTGCATGAACTGCCTAACGGACTGACACTCGTGGATAGCTATCATTGCTCCCGGTACAATGTGAACACCAACCGCCTGACCGAAGAAATGTTCATGAATGCACTAAACCGCATCAAGGAAAACCTGTAGGCCGGCTCAAAAAAGTAGAAAAAACAGCCAAAAATGGTGTGAAACCATCAAAAAAGGGAGCCGAAGCTCCCTTTTCTTTTACCATAGTGACTGCTTGCGAATTCCCGCTTTTACGTTTCTGATTTTGGTTATGCATCACCGGCCCACTCCCCCACCCGACCACCGCACGGGATTATCCTATGGGTGGCCGGGTGGGGGTGCGGGCCGGTGCCGAATTAAAAAAATTTAGAAACGAGCATTCACAGCAAAACGGGCATTAAATGGTGCTGCCACTGTCACCTGATGCGTTGAGTGTGAATTCGGGAAATACAGCTCGTCGGTCAGGTTCTCGATGTTCACCTGAATACGAACATCTTCGTTCACATCATAATAGGCCGCCGCATCAACACGAATGAAGCTTGGCAGAACAGCAGTGTTACCATTGTTAACAAAGCTCTCATCCTGATAGGTGATACCAAAGCCCAACCCGAACTTGTCAGTCGCCTGGAAGTTGTTCCAGACAGAGAACATGTTTTCCGGCAGTTCGCGGGGACGCAAGCCCGTTGGGCCAGAGCGGTTAACCTGCTCGCCGTCCAGATAGCTGTAGCCAGCAGACACAAACCAGCGCTCAGATACCTGACCGGTTAGCTGAATTTCAAAACCAGTGATGTCCGAGTCGATCACATCCAGTGTTTCTGGGTCATTATCGGCAACCTGTGGAGAGCTTTGCTCAATTTCGAACACAGCGGCAGTCAGGCTCAGGCGCTCGTTCACATCCCACTTCACACCTGCTTCCAGGTTAGTGAAAGTGTTCGGGTCAAGCGCATTATTGTTACCGTTGATGTTGGCAAACTGCTCGCCGGAACGCGGCAGGAAGCTTTCGCTATAGCTCGCGTAAACAGACACGTTTTCCTGTGGCTTCAGGATCAGGCCAAAGCGCGGAGAAACCCGGTCATCCTTACGGCTGCGGGTATCGTTTGCCGGCACGTTAAACACTTCAATATCAAAGCTGTCGTACCGCAAACCAACGACAACATCTACCCAGTCAGCCAGTTCAATCTGGTCCTGAATATAGGCAGAGAACACATCGATATCCACGCGGGTATCATCGTTCAGGTCAACGCTGAAATCGTTGGTGACCGTTACGCCCGCAGCATTCACACCAACATTGCCGCGCAGGTTAAGCGGACGCGTGATGGTGAACACTTCGTTGTCGTCGGACGTGCTGTCAAAGAAAGAGTTGAAACGGAACTGGTCAGAAGACGTATTGATATATTCAACTCCGGCAATCAGCGTATGGCCAATGTTGCCTGTTTCGCCTTCAGCAACAATGTTACCGGACAGAATCAGGTTTTCCCGCTCTGTTGTATCTTCATAGCCATCAAGCGTTACAACATTCGGCGTGTTCGCCTGATCGTAGCCAGAGGCATAGAAGTTGCCGTAAAACTTGTCATAGTTGCCGTAAAAGGCGCTGACGTTACCCTTCAGGTTATCGGAGAAATCATGCTGAACAGCCGCACGAATAAGGTGTGCCTTCAGGGTTGTGGTGTTCACTTCCGGGTCACCAAAAACAATGTCAGCAAACTCTTCTACCGGGCGACCGTCAGAGCCGGTTGGAATACCCCGGTCAATGAAACGCTCGTGATTAATATATTCGTATGACAGGTCCACCACAGTGTCTTCACCCAGCAGGAATTTACCCGTTGGGTTGATGCCGAAACGGTCACCATCAAAGAAATCACGGTGATTGTTCAGATGCTCATACATGGCGTTGATACGGAAGGCCGCTTTATCGCCAGCGTCAAAGTTGCTGTCAACCTGAACGCCAAAACCACCGAATGTGTCGATAGACGCCTGCGCTGTGGTGAAGTCTTCGCCAATCACACCCTTTTTGGTTACACGGTTCAGCACACCGCCTGTACCACCACGGCCGAACAGCAGCGCGTTGGGGCCGCGCAGGATCTCAACCTGCTCAAGGTTATAAAGCGGGCGATAGTATTGAACGTCATCCCGCGCGCCATCGATGAAAAAGTCCGCCGTAGAGCGCACACCACGGAATACAATCGCATCACGGTGCCCTTCACCCTGAGAGTTGTTCACACCCGGCGTATAATTCACGATTTGAGAAATGCTGGTAAAACCGCGTTCAAGAATTTCGTCAGCGGTATAAAGCGACAGGCTCTGTGGTACGTCGATGATCGGCGTTGGCGCCCGAAGGGAGTTTACCTGATCCGAAAACAGGACCTTGCCTGTAACGATGATTTCTTCGACGTCTGCATCCGCATCGGCTTGTGCCTGAACGGCAGCAGATGAAATTGCTGCCAGTGCGATAACAGAGCTTGTCTTCAACAATGTTCTCATAAAAGTACTCTTGAATTAAGAATGATTATTAAAATTAATGATGGTGAGCTACCAACCTGCATATAAAAATGCAAATCACTCTTAACTAAGAAGGGGAGAAAATTGCGATACTTTCGCTTATTGTGCTTTTTAGGCAACAATGAGTGCTGACGGACCAGCATATAATTTTCGACCATCAGCGGCGTAGAAAGCAAAGTCAGGCCCTGCACTCTCGCAAAGAAAGTGCAGGCATATTGCTAGCGGAAATTCAGCTCCCCGCCCTCATTTCATCAAGCGCTTTAATCGCAGAGGGGAAATCAGGCCGCAGCTTCAGCACCTGCTCATAGCTTTTGATCGCGTCTTCAATGCGCCCTGCTGCACGCAGCGCTTCGCCAAGGCTATCGAATGTATTCGCGGAGTTTGGGAAAACTTCGGTGTTCAGCTTGAATATCTGAATGGCGTCGTCAAACCTGTCAGCGCCAAGGAACGTGTAGCCAATAACATTCAATATTCCCTCGCTGCTTGAAAGGTCATAACGGTCTGGCTGTTCGGCTGCCGCCCGATAGGCGGCCACAACTTCAGCCGCCGTCATCGCCTCAAACCCTGCAAGCGCCATCTGTAGCGGTGTCATCGGTGGTTCACCGGTCGCAATTTCACTCACCAGCATGCGCGCCAGCGATATGCCAAGGCCGCTGTTGCTGCGGTCATCCGTGCACATCATCACACCAATCTGATGATCGGGCGCATATCTGATATTGGCGCGCACACCGCCGCCCCTGTGGCCAAGGGTCAGGAAATCGTCATGCAGTTCAGCAACATTGCCAAGGCTGTAGCCATCAACCACATAGCTATCCTTCAGCATCAATGCCTTCCAGTCATCGCCGTTGATGACGCTGCCATCATTGATACCAAGGAACAGGCGGGCCATATCATCGGCGGTTGTTTGATAACCACCTGCACTCAACAGGATGGCGGGCTGCTGATCATCCGTGCGTGCCGGGTGGCTGGTTTCTGTCATGCCAGCAGGGCCAATGATATATTGGTCAACCAAACTTCCGAAATCCTGATCCAGCTGATCCTTCAGGACCATTTCCGCCACCGCATAGCCGGACTGACGATAACGGGAATATTCACCGGGCTGATAATCAAGCGGCTTGCCTTTAACCACCTGATAAATATCAGCATTCTTGGCATCGGGGTTGGATATAATGTCTTCAAACTCCGGCTTGTTCACAATCATGGTGATGCCAGAGGTATGATTGAGAAGCCGGTAAAAGGGAATATCTGCCCATTCATCAGGGGCATCTTCGATGTATTCCCCCAGCGGCTTGTTCAGGTCAATCCTGCCATCTTGCGCAAGGTTCGCATACGTTAGGGACGCGAGGGTTTTGGTCGCTGAAAACAAGCCGCAGGATGTGGTGGGTTTATATGGCTCGCCGTCCTGTGTGACGCCGTACCCGACGGAGACAAGGACTTGATCGCCCTTTACCGCCGCAACCGCAAGGCCGTCCACATCGAATGCGGCCATCAATTCAGGGATTTGGTCAATGGTTCGCAGGTCAGCATCCGCAGCAGACGCGCCGCCGGACATGATAAGTGACAAAGAAATTAGGCTAACAGAAGTGTTGAAACGGCGGGACGGTTTGGACTGACCCAGCTTCTGTAGTGACATATATATACCCTCGCTTTTTTATGTGGTTCATAACTGCACGTGGGTATGGTTGGCGTGGGTTTCAACATAGAGCCTATTGGGTATCTTTTGCGATCTACCCCAAATCCTTCATCAGGCGGGCTTTCTGGCGGTTCCAGTCGCGCTGTTTTTCCGTTTCGCGCTTGTCATGCAGCTTCTTGCCTTTGCCAAGGCCAACAGCGACTTTCGCCCTGCCCTGATCATTAAAGTAGATTTTGAGCGGCACAAGCGTCATGCCACCGCGCTGCACAGCACCGCCAAGTCGGGCGATTTCACGCTTGTGCATCAAAAGCTTACGCGGGCGGCGCGGCTGGTGGTTAAAGCGGTTACCGTGGGAAAATTCAGGGATATAGGCGTTGACCAGCCATAGCTCCCCGTCTTTTTCCTCGGCGTAGCTTTCCTTGATATTGGCCTGACCACCGCGCAGGGATTTCACCTCTGTTCCCGTCAGCACAATGCCCGCTTCATATTCCTCTTCAATGAAATACTCGTGCCGGGCTTTGCGATTGTCGGCTGCAACGCGGCTTGGTGGGCTGCTGCCCTTCTTCTTTTTAGCCGCCATCGCTCACCTTACCCTTCTACCGGGCTCAGGCCAGCGCGGTGAACAGCAGAGGCGATAACAGCGCGCGCGCCTTCGCTCGCAGGCAAAATCGGCATACGAACATGCTCGCCGCAAATACCCAGAAGGCTGGCGGCATATTTCGCAGGCGCCGGGCTTGGCTCCATAAACATGGCGCGGTGCAATGGCAGCAGCTTGTCGTTAATCGACAATGCAGTTTTAAAATCCCCGGCTGCGCAGGCGGCTTGCATCTGGGCGCACAGTTTTGGTGCAACATTTGCGGTTACCGAAATACAGCCAACACCACCCATGGCGTTAAAGCCAACAGCGGTTGCATCTTCACCGGAGAGCTGAACGAAGTCTTCGCCCATGGCGGCGCGCTGGCTGGCGCAGCGGTCCAAGTCACCGGTCGCGTCCTTAACACCGACAATGCGCGGCAGTTCAAACAGGCGCGCCATGGTTGGCACCGCCATATCCACCACAGACCGGCCCGGAATATTATAAATAATAATCGGGATATCGCTGGCGTCGTGAATTGCCTTGAAATGCTGATAAAGCCCTTCCTGGCTTGGCTTATTATAGTATGGCGTGACAACAAGCGCACCGTCAGCACCCGCAGCTTGTGCATGCTGCGTGAAGGCAATCGCTTCTGCGGTGCTGTTGGAGCCTGCGCCCGCAATAACAGGCACACGCCCCGCCACGGCTTCAACACACAGGTCAATCACCCGGTTATGTTCTTCATGGCTAAGGGTTGGCGATTCACCTGTCGTACCCACAGGCACAACACCGTCAGAGCCTTCCTTAACCTGCCAGTCGACAAACTTCTGGAACTTGTCTGCGTCAAGCTCATGAGCGTCGTTAAACGGCGTGATCAATGCTGGAATGGAGCCCTTAAACATGGCCTGTGCCTCACTATAGGTAAAAGCTGAGTCTTAAAATCTGGCGCAACCTAGACCGTAAGAGGGCCGGTTTGCAACAATTTGATGGCACAAGAGTTTGTGAGCGCAAAACATGGCCTGCGCCGCCTTGGGGTAAGGTAGCGCAGGATGGCCTGAAGGGAGGGTCAGGCTGGGGGCATAAGGTAACGGTTAGCTACGGTGACGGCGGGACCGGTCATCACGCCGCTCTTTGCGGGCACCACGCTCAATCGCTTCATCAAACTCGCTTTGGGTGACCGTACCATCACCGTTGATATCTGCGCGTTTGTAACGTTTGATCATGGGGGCAGCGAACTCCTGCAGCTCTATCTGCTCGTTTTCGTCCTTATCGAAGCGGGCCATGAATTTAACCCGGCTTGGGCGGCGTTCTTCCACGCGTTTTTCCAAACGCTGGAGTTTTTCTTCACTTACACCGCGTTCCTGCATACGTTCGCGCATGCGCTCAAGGCGTCGTTCTGCGCGCTCAGGCAACGGCATGACAACAGGCAGCTCCTCCAGAAGGATAACCCCGTTACCATCCTGATCGAACTGGGCAAATTTGGCTTGAGCTTCAACCATCATTTCCTCATGGGTCAGGGTACCGTCCTGATTCTGATCCATGGCCTGAAATCGTTCCTGCGCATGGGCCTTCATGGCCGACTTGTCGCCCATATGCCTGTGCCCGGACTGGGCTGCCGCCAAGGTGCCCATCAGGGCAAGGCTTGATACTGCTATCGTGATGATTTTCATGTTTTTCTTTCTCATTTCGGTGTTCTTTCTATCCGTTCGCATTTAAAGATCACGGGCGGCTTTTTTGCACGCCTTATGGTGTTGATACGGCACCTGTTCAAAAACCCTTCGCGGAAGGGCGCGCTTTGTCGCTATTTTCTTGTCGGTTCATCGCATTTGCCATAGGGTCAGGCCGTTTTTGGGCAATGAACGCAAGTTCAGGGCAATCTAAGATAATAATATCGGGAGGGGTCGCGATGCGCGCATTCAGCATCCTTTTGGCACTTATATTTTCTGTTTCAGTTGGTGCCGAACCTATCAAGCAGACAAAAGGCAGTTTTGAAGACAAGTTCCGTCAGCTGGACGAACATCTACCAACGCCAAATGTTTACCGCACCGGCTCTGGCGCGCCGGGCCACGAATATTGGCAGCAGCAGGTAGATTATGACATCAAGGTCACACTGAACGAAAACGACCGCACCATTACAGGTACGGAAAAAGTTCGGTACAAAAACAACTCCCCGGACACGCTTTCATATCTTTGGATACAGCTTGACCAGAACCGCTTCTCCAAGCATTCAGACTCAGTCGCGACCATGCGGCAGAATGATACCGCGAAAGAGCGCATGACCTATGCGACCGTAGAGTATTTGGCGCGTACAGAGTTTCAGGAGTGGGGCTTTAAACTCACGCGCGTGCAATCTGGTGGTCGTGACCTGCGGTATGCCCTGAGCGATACCATGATGCGCCTCGACTTGCCCGAACCACTTCAGTCCGGTGACACCTTCGAGTTCGAAATCGATTGGTGGTACAATATTGTTGAAGCAAAGATCATGGGTGCGCGCGGTGGTTATGAACCTTATGAGCGCGACGGCAACGATGTTTACTTCATCTCCCAGTGGTTCCCGCGGCTCGCAGCCTACACAGACCTGCAAGGCTGGGAGCACAAACAGTTCCTCGGAAGCGGTGAGTTTACGCTGGAGTTTGGTGACTATGACGTGGAAATCACCGTACCCGCTGACCATATTGTTGGCTCAACCGGTGAACTTCAAAACGCACGCGAGGTTTTAACCCGCGAGCAACGCAACCGCCTTGACGAAGCACGCTCCTCCGACCGTCCGATCTTTATCGTGACGCAGGAAGAAGCGCTCGAAAACGAAAAAGAGCGCGCTACAGACACTAAAACGTGGAAGTTCTCGGCAGAAAATGTGCGTGACTTTGCCTTTGGCTCTTCGCGCAAATTTGTGTGGGATGCCATGGGCGTGACAATGCCCGATAGTGGCCGCACCGTTATGGCCATGTCACTTTACCCAGACGAAGCAATGCCGCTGTGGGATAAATATTCCACCCATGCGATTGCCCACACGCTGGAGACATACAGCCGCTATTCATTTGAATACCCCTACCCTGTTGCATGGTCAGTAAACGGCCCAATCGGCGGTGGCATGGAGTATCCAATGATCACCTCAAATGGCCCACGCCCGGTGATCGAAGAGAAAGACGGCGAAGAAATCCGTACCTACACCAAACGGGCAAAATACGGCCTGATTTCCGTGGTGATCCATGAAATTGGTCATATCTACTTCCCGATGATTGTAAACTCTGATGAGCGCAACTGGGCATGGATGGACGAAGGTTTGAACAGCTTCGTACAAAGCTTGTCCGAGCGTGAGTGGGAAGCCTTTTATCCAAGTCGTTATGGCCACCCGAACCGCGCTATCCCTTATATGATCAGCCCGAACCAGACACCGATCATGACACAAAGCGACAGCATTATCGGCTATTTCCCGAACGCCTACACCAAACCTGCTGTGGCGCTGAACATCCTCCGGGAAACAGTGATGGGCCGTGAGCTATTTGATTTCGCGTTCAAAGAGTTTTCCAACCGCTGGAAATTCAAACGGCCTTATCCGGCTGACTTTTTCCGTACGATGGAAGATGCATCTGCAAAGGATTTGGACTGGTTCTGGCGCGGTTGGTTCTACACAACCGACCATGTGGACATTGCCATTAATGGCATAACTCACGCGCGCATCAGCACTGGTGATCCGGATGTTGAAAACCAGTTCAAGCGCGATGAAGCGGCCAAGGAAAAATCCTATGTCGCGGAAACAAGAAACCGTTCAGAAGGACTGTCACAGCGCATTGACCGCTTCCCAGAACTGGTTGATTTCTATAATGAAAATGATGACTACATCGTTACAGACAAACAGCGCAAAGCCTATCAAGGCAAATTGAAGGGCCTGAAGGGCTGGGAAAAAGAACTGCTGAAATTCGGCCATGAGCTTTACTTCATCGACTTTGAAAACATCGGCGGCCTGGTTATGCCGATTGTCCTCACGGTAACCTATGAGGACGGCACAACCGAGGACGTTCGTATCCCGGCTGAAATCTGGCGCACAAACACCAAGGAAGTGACTAAACTTCTGGTTCGCAACAAGAAAATCAAAAGTGTGGAGCTTGATCCTTATATGGAAACAGCTGACGCAGATATGTCGAATAATAGTTGGCCTGCCAAACCTGCCATGAGCCGGGTTGAGCTTTTCAAACGCGGAGGCGGTCGCAACCTGATGCGTGAAGCCATGGATGACAAAAAAGCAGATGCACCGTCTGAATAAGCTTACCAAAAAGGTATCTTAGTTAATCGGCGAGCGCTCCACAAAGGGCGCTCGCCGATCTATATGATGACAGCGGACTGATCTTCCTGTATCTGTTGCACCGAACAGGGTGTGAAACAGTTTCTTTACGAAACGTGCAGATAATGAGCATATTGTCCCAATTGTGGAACGGTATGCCCGCGTTAATGTATGAGTTCTTACGGTAGAATTTCGATCGGCCTTTTGTTAATCGCCGCAGTTTTGCAGCTTGCGATGCTAATGGGGATATCAGGCACCGAGCAATTCCCAAGCCTGCTAGCCTGTGTTTCCGTCGCGCTGCTTGCTGGTGCTGTGATTATTCTTTTCAAGGCAAAGGGCGTCCAGGCCCCACCCAATACATGGCTCGTTGATGCAAACACTCTCAATGTTCCCTTCTTCAAATCGGACCTGAGCGGAAAACTAATCGGTGCAAATGCGGCCTGCCGCGAGTTGCTGAAATGCGATGGCAGCGCCAAAGATGTTACTGACTTCATGGAACCCCTGCACGAGATGCTGGTTGAACGCCAGCAGGCTGACGAGGTGCTGCAGGCGGTTTTATCTGCGCCGGATATCAATTTTTCCGACAGGTTAATTCTGGAAGACGGCAGAACCATAGAGCGCACAACGCGGCCCAGTGAAGGCAGCAACGAACGTATTTGGATCCTGCGTGACCTGACGCAAGTATTGATGGCCAATAGCGACAGCCAGATGCATCAAACCATGCTAGAGGAAGATGCAGCCCGGACTGCCGAACTGGCTGAGCAGCTCTTCCACGCCAAAGCCGAACTTGAAGAAAAGCAAACCGAGCTGACGCGGCTTGCCAACACGGACCCGATGACGGGCCTATGGAACCGGCGACGCTTTCTCGCGTTAGGTGAAGAAGCGATTGAGCATGCTGGTGATAACTCGCCTTGGGTCATCATGATGGATATTGATCACTTCAAACGGATCAACGACACCTATGGTCATGCCGCGGGGGATGTCGCCATCCGGGATTTCGCGCAACTGATTAGCAATTCCGTTGGTGATCATGGTTTTATCGGGCGCATGGGCGGAGAAGAGTTTGCTGCCATTTTAACCAACTGTCCGGTTGACCAAGCATATCGTATCGCTGAGCGCATCCGTAAAGGCACAACCCAGATCCAGACCAAGCATGACGCCGAGGTTTTCCGCTTCACAACAAGCATTGGTGTCGCCGCATGGATAAAGGGTGAATTGAGCATTGAACCGGCATTGGACCGAGCAGACAAAGCCCTTTATTCCGCCAAATCCTATGGCCGCAACCGGGTAGTTGGATACGAATGATGATCAGTTTCTTTCGGAAATATGCAGCCACTGCCAGCCTGTTCCTGACGGCTATTTTCCTATGGCCGAACGCCACACATGGCCACAATGTCTACAACAGTTTCAGTCAGATTGAATGGAACCCTGGTGACAGTTCCATCGAACTCGTGGTGCAAATTCATAGCCACGAACTCGAAACCAAGCTGTCTATCCAGCTTGATGAACGCCTCAGCTTCCTTGAGGATGCTGACTTTCCTGTTCTTGAGCAGGCAACCGGCGATTTCCTAAAACAAAACCTGTTCCTGCAACTGGATGGACAGCCGGTAGACCTTATCTTCCTTGGCATCGAAACAGATGGTCAAACCGTCTATGCCTACCTGGAGCAGGATTGGGAAAATACACCAATAGCCATAGAATTTATGAATAGCATGTTTCTGGACGATCTTGCCGGTCAGGTTAACTCTGTGCTGGCTACCGTTGACGGCGTGCGCCAGGGCGCAGATATACTTGCGGATAGTGAACCAGTAAAATTCTTGTTTTAGCCGGCATATTTTGACAGGTTCGTGACTTGTAGAGCCAAAACATAGAAACTAGGTTCAGATAAACGGAAAAATAAAGATCATGAACACAGTGATAGCAAAACTGGCCCTGACATTTACTTTGGTCACGTCGTCATTCGTCGTTACTGCGCAGTCCACGGAAAGAGACCTGTTGTTGATAGCCCGTGATAGCGCCGTCATTGCCGGTGGTGGGCGCTACTGCAAATTTGACCCGGACGAGGTCGAAGCACTTATCGCTCGCTCGGAGGCACGCCTGTCGCTGCTCGCGCGTGACGATTATGAAAAAGTGCTGGCACGACTTGAGTTTAAAAACATCCTTGATGCCTATTCAGCCAAGGAGCCAGAAGGCGGCTGTGACAATTTCCAAGCCGTTTTTGAGCAAGCCAAACGCAGCTTGCGCTAAGAAACCCTTCAAAATGAGACGAGCAGAGACCGCAAAGGGATTAGTGGAACTGCTTTAGCATTGACGCGGCGCCCCGGACATTGACAATCAATACCAGTGTTCATGCCATCTGTAATAGTGGTGCCAGCCTTAGGAGTATGTGGGCGATGACCTTCGAAGAAAAGCTGAAACAGATTCTTGCCGCAACAGCGATCAGCCTGTTGGCGACATCTGTTGTCCTTGCGCAGGGCAAAGAGCCTGAAGAAGAGCCTGAAAAGCCCGCTGCAACCAAAAAGCAGGAAGAGCCTGAAGACAAGGAAGAAGGCGAAGAGAAGGAAAAAGAAGAAGAGCCTTCTGAAGAAGACGAAAAAGAGAAGAAGAAAAAAGGCCAACTGATCGAAGACCTTGTGGAAGACCACGACTATCTTGAAGGTCTGTTCAAGCTGTACCGCGACCCTAAAAACGGTTCCATCAATATGGAAGTGCGCGAAGACCAGCTTGGGAAAGAATTTATTTATTACGCTCATGTGGCCGACGGTGTTGTGGAAGGCGGTCATTTCCGTGGACAATTCCGCAGCCAGAAGGTTTTCACCTTCGAAAAACGCTTCAATCAAATCGTATTGATTGAACGCAACCCCTATTTCTATTTCGATCCTGAGAACAACCTCTCAAAGGCGAAAGGCGCCAATATTTCCGACGCGGTTATATCGGTCCATAATGTGCGCGCCTCGAACGAGGACGATACCGCATTCCTGATTAATGTGGATGGCCTCTTCAAAAATGAGAACTTTGAGCAAATCAGGCCAAGCAATCGCCCCGGTGCACAGCCCGGCCAGTTCTTCAACCTCGGCAAACTCAATCGCGGCAAAACCCGGATCAAGGATGTTCATAACTATCCCGAAAATCTGGCTGTAACTGTTGAGTATGTTTACTCCAACCCGTCGCCCGTGAACCGGGGGCGCTGGTTTGATATTACAGATGCGCGCAACGTCAGCATCTCGGTCCAGCATACGCTTGTTGCCATGCCAGAAAATGACTATGTGCCGCGTTTTGACGACAATCGCATTGGCTATTTCCTTGATTATGTGAATGACCAAACCAGCCAGTCTGCCACGCCTTGGCGCGATGTGATTAACCGCTGGCATCTGGTGAAGAAAGACCCGACGGCGGCAGTGTCAGAGCCCGTTGAACCGATTGTATGGTGGATTGAAAACACCACACCAGAAGAATTTCGCCCCATAATCAAGCGTGCAGCTGAAGCATGGAACCCTGCCTTTGAAGCAGCAGGCTTCAAAAATGCAGTTGTGGTGAAAACCCAGCCTGATGATGCAGATTGGGACGCGGGAGACATCCGCTATAACGTCCTGCGCTGGACATCGAGCCCACAGCCCCCGTTTGGTGGCTATGGCCCCAGCTTTTCAAATCCGCGCACTGGCCAGATTTTGGCGGCGGATATCATGCTGGAATATTCTTTCCTGACCAATCGCCTGAATCAAAACAGCATTTTTGAAACAGCGGCGCTGCCAAATGTGAACACCTCCGGTGAAATTGCGCCCCTCGGCCATGAAGAGCAACAAGGCGTTCAAAGCTTTATGGACCGCATCGCCCGGCATTCCCAAGAATGCAGCCTTGGCGCGCACCTGCACCTGAACACTATGCTCGGCAAAACGCTTGCAGCAGTGCACAACCAAAGCGCCGATATCTCAAGCCGGATGGTTGAAGAATCGCTCTATTATCTCATCCTTCATGAGGTTGGTCACACGCTTGGCCTTAACCACAATATGAAGGGTACACAGGCGCGTTCATATGAAACGGTTTATGACCAGAGCGCGCAGGATGATGGCCTTATTGGTTCAGTGATGGATTACCCAGCTATCAACTTTGCCCCTCCGGGTGAAGATCAGGCGCATTTCTATCCTATCAAACCAGGCCCCTATGACATCTGGGCCATCCAGTTTGGCTATGACCCGGCAATGGATGACCCAGAGGTACGCGCAGCGCACCTTGCTCGCTCAACGGAAAAGGGTCATGCTTTCGCGAATGATGCCGATGATATGCGTTCCCCCGGTCGTGGTATCGATCCACGCGTGAACGTATTTGATATGAGCGATGACGCGGTTCAGTTCGCGGAAGACCGCCTGAAACTGGCCCATGAAGCGATGGGCGAGTTGCAGGACCGTTTCGTAAAAGACGGTGAAAGCTATCAGGAACTCAGAAACGCCTATCTTATTTTAACGGCGGACATGCTGTGGCAAGGCCGGGTTGCCTCCCGCTATATTGGCGGCGTGTATGTGGACACCGCACGCGCTGGCCAGGACGGTGCAACAGCACCCTATCGCCCGGTTGAAAAGGCCAGGCAAAAGCAAGCAATGCAGTTGTTGCGGGATTATATTCTGGGCCCAGACGCCTTTAAGATGAGCCCAAGGCTTATTCAACGCCTCGCGCTCCAGCATCGTGGTTTCCTGCATGGTGGCAGAACCGAAGACCCGAAAGTCCATGGCCGTATTCTGGGCATTCAGGCTGATGTGCTGAACCACATTCTGCACCCGGTCACCCTTCAGCGCATTACCGACAGCGGCTTGTATGGCAACACCTATGATGTGACAGAAATGCTGGGTGACCTGACTGCCGCCATCTTTGAGGATGACAGCCGCAGCGCGGTAAACAGCCACCGTCAAAACCTGCAAATAATGTATGTTAAGGGGCTGATTTACATTACTCACACACCGTTCTACGACTATTTGTCCCGGTCGAACGCTTTCTCGAACCTGCGGCAAATAAGAAACAGCATGGCCCGCTGGCGCGGTAATGCCGCCACGCGTGCGCACCGCGACCATCTGGCCTATCTGATTGATAAGGCGCTAGAGGTGAACGACGGCTAGTAAGCAATTCGATCAAACAAAAAGGGTGGCTAGTAGCTGCCCTTTTTTATGGCGCGATCAATGTGAAGAATGCCACTCCCGCGCACGTCTGAGCGCACGGCGTATCTCTCGTCTGGTCAGTTCTTTTGCAAGCTCGTCCCGGTCCACTGCTGCGGCTAGCAGCCCATGCACCGACGCGAGGTTAAGCCATTTATGTGCTTCAATCAGGTCACGTTCAACTCCGTGGCCGGTCGCGAAATCAAGCCCGCGCGCGTAGAGCGCTTTGGCGAGCTGCTGCTCAGGCGCACCAGATGCCGCCAATGCTTCTATTTCCTGTTCCTGAATGTCCTGTGTCGCCATGGAACCGCCCCTCCCGCTTATTGGCGATAGATATACGTCAGCATGCCACATGGGCATTCTGCACAAGGCTTGTCACTGCCAGCGTAACGGGAGCGGACAAGTGCTGGCGCGCCGTTATCGCACCAGTACAGAGAGCTTACCAGAAACACGCGCGGATTCCGAGATGATTGAGATCACAATTCTCCCAAGTCATGGGACGCCGCCGTCAGCCCAACCAAAGTTCATACCCTGTTCAGATAGAAAGCTGCAGGATTGCCCACGTAATTCCAGATTGTGGCCTTTTTGCTGCCTTTATTGGCACCAATGCTAGGCTTCAAGATTATAGGCAAACAGGAGGGGGTATGAATGAATAGTGATCGGTCAAACGCCCCGGATTTGGTATTGAATTTGGGGAGGCGGATAGGTCTCAGGCTGAATGTCATCTTAGGGCATTGTGACCCTGCACGGGAGCTTAGCCTTCGCCTGTTTCCGAACAGCCCGCGTAAGGCCCGATATATGTCGGTGACCTTGTATAGGAGCTTGCTTTGGCCGTTCACACCCCCTATGGGGCTCCGCCTCCCAACAAATGGAGTATAGTCATGTCTTATATCGGTGTCGATCTACATACCAATTCTTTTACGAGCTGTCGTCTTGAGGATGATGGAGCGGAAGTTTTTGAGACCTTTAATCTGAGTGCCAGCGATCTGAGCCGCTTTTGTTTCAGTCTTGATGCGAATGATGAGATTGCTGTGGAGGCGACGGGAAACACGGCCTGGTTTTGCGATGAAGTTCGCTGCTGTGTCGGACGGATTGTGGTGGTCAATCCCCGTCAGTTTCAGGTGATCCGCAAATCGGTGAAGAAGACCGATAAGAACGATGCGCGCGCTCTGGCTTTTTTCCTCTCAAAGGATATGCTGCCGGAAACCCGCCTGAAGACAACAGCGGAATCAGAACTGAGTTCTCTGGTCTCAACCCGCGATGTGTTGGTCAAGCAGCGCACCATGCTGCTGAACAAGATCCATGCCCTGTTTGTAAAACGCGGTATGAAGTTGAAGAAAGAAGGACTGAGCAGCAGGAAACGTCTGCGCGACCTGGATCTTAGCCCCTTCACGCCTCTTGAAAAAGTGGAACTGGGCGTCCTGCGCGACCAAGCCCTCAGTCTCACTGCAAGCCTGAAGTCTCTTGATAAGGCCATTGAAGAGGCTGGATCCGATCTCCCCGGATACGAAGGGATCAGTTCCATCAAGGGGGTCGGGCCGCGGTCTGCTGCTGTCCTCTTGTCAGGTATCGGTAATATCAATGACTTTGAAACGGCTGATAAGCTGGCCGCTTATATGGGTATCGTTCCAAAGGTGAGCCAGTCCAATGAAACGGACAATCGGGGGCGGATCACCAAACGCGGCAACAAGCTGATGCGCACCACGCTGGTGCAATGCACGCTTATTGCTATCCGCTACAATGGCTATCTCAACAGCTTTTACCGGAGGATTAAAGAACGGCGCGGGTCGGGAAAGGCTATTATCGCAACCGCACGCAAGCTGTTGTCAATCATTTATGACACACTGAAAAACGGCTGGGTCTTCGAGGATTTTACCCACTTTAAAATCAAACAAAATCAATGTCATGCTGGACATTCATCATAGGAGCTTTGAGATCATGAAACAGAAAACCGGATTGTTGCTGGCCCTCCCTGCTGCTCTCATGCTCGGGGCTTGCAGTGTTAACCACTCCCCCAACTCCTACGACAGCCGCGCTGTTGGTCAGGTGAACCGTGTGGAACGCGGCACCATTGAAAGCTATCGCTGGGTGCAGATCGAGCGCCGGGATAGCGGTGTTGGCACGCTCGCAGGTGCTGGCATTGGCGCGGCAGCGGGTTCCAAAATCGGCAGTGGCCGAGGCCGTGGGGCGGAGAATGTTATTGGTGCCATTGGCGGCGCGCTGCTGGGCGGCCTTATCGGCAACAGCATTGAAAAATCAGGCAGCAAAAAGGGCGGCTTTGAATATCTGATCCGCACCGAAAGCGGCGCACTGGTCAGCATTGTACAGCAAGACACCAGCCCGCTGCCCGAAGGTGCCCCGGTTGTGATTATGTTCAGCGGCAGCCAAAGCCGCGTGGTTTTCGACCATAACGCCCCGCGCTATGACGACCCTGCCCCTCGTTATGAAGAGGCACCGCAAGAGCCCGATGCACCTGAAACGAGCCAAGGTGACGGCTACTAAGACCTGAGCGTCATGCGAAAGCCCCCAATCATGCGGTTTGGGGGCTTTTTTTGTAGCAAATACATTGAATGGGTAGAATGTGACAGGTTTCGGGGGCAGGTCAGGGATGTAAACAGGCTCAAATGCTATGGAATAGGTAATAGTTCTAAATCTAGCTAGTCGCTTGCAGTTCTAGTCGCTTGCAGTTCTTTGCAACGAAGAATCACGCCATGCATTGATTTGGATATCTCTTTAAACTCAGGTTTTGAAAATCCTGTCCGAATATCAAAATCAGGTTGCCACGCCTCCATTGTTTCGCGCATTCCACCCATCAGGGCATTCAACTCACGCCCGGATAGTTCAAGCACAAACACCTTGTTTTCTTTGCGTTCAATAACTTCCAATGAAAACTCCTGAAGCAGTATTCTAAATCGACTTCTTTAAGCTCGTCGAAGAAATCATGTCCATTTCTAGGTCGAAAAACAATTCCTTCTTTCTAAATTACCGAGGTCCACAAAAACCACGGTACTGGGTTGGTATTCTAGAATGCAGTACGACCAGCATCAAGGTACTCGCCTAAGAACATCACCAGTGCCCTAGTTCACTATTAATTCCAATCGTGAGTTTCACCAGTGCCAGGAACGGTCCATTGAACTTGACTCCTTAACCGAAGTTAATCGGCAAACGGCTGATATCAATAACAAATGGATCATTGCTAGCAAGAAACAAAACCGAAAAAGGCCGCAGGAAGCGGCCTTTGCATGGTCTATCAACACAGAAGTTCTACCTACTCATCATCGTAGACATATTCCACTTCCCATTTGGTGCAGCGGTAGGTGTCACCCCGGTATTCATATCGCATGCAGGTACGGATTTCCTGCGGTGGCTCGTAGGGTCGTGTTTCATAGATATGGCGACCGTTGTCGTCAAAACGCGCACCAGATGAATAAGGCTGATATGTCCCGCTTGATTGCCCGGTATGGCCATATCCATGGTAAGCATAATTGCTGTCATACTGGTCATCGTCACGGGTCGCAGCATTGCCAACAGCGGCCCCTACCACGGCACCAAGAACAGCGCCCGTTGTGCGGTTATAACCACCGTCTATCTCTGCGCCGATAATGCCGCCAGCAACAGCACCCAGCAAGGTACCGGCTACATTGTCACCACTGGTGCCCGAGTACCAATAGTCATCGGCAATGGCCACGCGTGGTCCGGCAACGCCGTAATAACCCGAGCAATAGAAATCACAGTAGTAGTGACGGTTATAATAGTTGTTCCAGGCCCAGTTTGAACGCCAGCCATACCCGCGCCAATAATATGGCCGATGGACAAAGTAAGGGTCATATCCAAACCCGCCATAATATCCGCCAAAATGCGGGGAGAAGTGAGTTTGGTAACCAAGGCTCCACCTTGGATAACCCCAATAGTTGCCGAAACCCCAATAATTGCCAAAACCGAAGAAGAAATTATTCCGGTAACGCGGGTAACCGTAATAAAAATCCCGGCGATATCCACGCCTTACATGTGGCTGATATGGGTCTGCACGACGGTGCGTATCCCGGTGGCGATAGCTGCCCCGGTCGCGGCGACGGTCAATGCGGGCATCCCGCGCGTGGCGGCGAGCGCTATAACCATTATAGCGTGCACCATCATCATAATCATACCGGCGTGCGCCACGGCGCTGAGAGCGCTGAGACCTGTCTTCAGAGCGGATCACCCGCTGCTGGCGGGCCTGATTACGTAGTTGGTTGGCACGAGACTGGCTACGGGCCTGATTTCTGGCCTGATTTCTGGCCTGTGCTCTGGACTGGGCGCGATCATTACGCCGGTCATCGCGTGTCACGCGCCGGTTTTCGTTGCGGGCCTGCTGGCGTGTATTTTGGCGCGCGCTCTCACGAACCCGTCTGCTTTCCTGCGCAGCACGCTGCTGTGTCAGCATATTCTCGCGGTTACCCGAAGCTTGAAGCGTACGGCCAGGCGGCGTAACCCGACGGCGGGTTTCCGAAACTCGGACCCGCTGGTTTTGCCGAGCCTGAGACTGTGCTCGGGCTTGAGCCTGCGCATTGGCTTGCTGCCTGTTGCTTTGGCGAGCTTGCTGACGGTTCTGTTGGCGAGATCGGCTTTGCTGAACGTCTTTACGGCGCGTCTGCTGGCGTGACTGGGCACGGCTTCGTGATTGACGCGCTTCAGACCTTGCCTTTGCCCGCTGGCGTGACTGCGCCTTTTGCGAGCGCTCGGCCCGCACCCGGTCTTTCCGGTCATCAGCCGCAGCTTCCACAGCCTGCATCGGCAGAAAAATCGCAGTAGCGGTAGCCAACAATAGAGACTTCTTCAGCATGACGTTCTCCAACTTTGTTGCGCTGAGCTTACCAGCGTCAACTGAACGCAACATGAACCCCTTCGTCACGTTAATCGGGCATTGCCGTCATTGGCAGGATACCCTGCTTACCAAAGTGATGGCAAGACGTGGCGAAAATAGGGCGCTCACATGAACAGGATGCTGAATTTATGCTGTTAGCTGATCCGCGATTGGCAGGCGGCGAACGCGTTTACCCGTCGCGTCAAAAATGGCATTCATAAGCGCAGGCGCAAATGGTGGGATCGCAGGCTCCCCCATACCGGTTGGTCCTTTGTCACTTTCGACAAGATGAATATCAATAACTTTGGGTGCGCGATCAATGCGCGCCATTTGATAGCTGTCAAAGTTGCTTTGCTCTACAGCCACATTTTTGATCGTGATTTCCTGCTCCAGCGCTACAGAAAGGCCATCATGGATTGCCCCTTCAATCTGCGCCTTCACGCCAAGTGGGTTGATAACCAAACCACAGTCCGCCACCGAGGTGACTTTCTCCACGGTCAAGAAACCATCAACTACAGAAACTTCAACTACATGGGCAACAAATGAATAGTGCGAATAGTATCCGGCAATGCCCCGCCCGTGCCCACTGGGCATAGGACTGCCCCACCCTGCCTTTTCAGCAGCAAGCCGCAAGCAATTGGCCATCCGGCCCGTGTGCATACCTTTGGCATCGGGCTCGTCTTCGATCATGCCTTCCGGCAGGAATCTGGGCTTACCTAATACGTTCAGGTTAAACTCAAGCGGATCAACGCCTGCTTTGTGGGCAAGTTCATCAAGGAAGCTAAGTTGGGCAAATGCACTATTAACGCTACCCGGCGCGCGCCAGGCACCGCGAGGTATCGGGCTCGCCGTAAATCGGTGTTCCATACGGTGGTTGGGTACGATTCCGGCTTCAAAATGCCACCCCATCAGGTCTTCATACTCCCACTCCGACACCACTTTTTTACTT
This sequence comes from Kordiimonas sp., assembly GCA_965199355.1. Classification (GTDB taxonomy): domain Bacteria; phylum Pseudomonadota; class Alphaproteobacteria; order Sphingomonadales; family Kordiimonadaceae; genus Kordiimonas. The sequence continues at coordinate 53,006 of CBDARB010000011.1, read as the reverse complement.
TTCTTGAGGCTGGCATAATCCGATGCCTGTCGCTGACGCAAAGCAATCAACCTGCCCTGATCATCAAGGCCACCTGTCATACGATAATTGTTTGCGGCCCGGTACCGGCACTGGGTCAACTCGTCTTCCCTTGTCCAGGTCACTTTCACGGGCTGGCCAAGTTTTTGGGAAAGAAAAATAGCTTCTGCCGGATAATCCAGTTCAAAACGACGACCGAAGGCCCCGCCCGACCGGGCGATTTTCACATGGATATTCTCATGAGGGATGCCTGTGATAACGTTCGCGATGTCCTGTGCTCTTGCCGGGCTTTGACATGGATAATGAATATAAACTTCGTCTGATCTCACATCAGCAATGGCCGAATGTGGCTCCATCAAGGCATGAGCAACCCTACGCACCACATATTTCGCATCATGGTGGGTCGTAGCTTGCTGGATTGCCTGATCATAATTGCCCTCTTCCCTGTCTCGCGCATCAAAATGAACGACATCGAACCCGGTATCTTCATCCAGCTGCTGCAAACTTGCGGCTTCCATGTCAGCAGAAGATAAGCCTTCGAAAGGCCCGGCCTCCCACTCAATCTGGAGCAAGTCTCGGGCTTTCTTTGCCGCCCATAGATTGTCAGCAAGCACGGCAATGCTTGACACCAGAAGCCAGGCAAGCGGCCCGTCCTTATCGGCTTGTTCAATTTCGATAATATTCCTGACCCCGGGCACGGCCCTTGCGGCACCGGCGTCAAATGACTTGACCCTCCCGCAAAAATGCGGACAACGCGCAATTACCGCATGCAACATGCCATCCGTCTCTTGATCGAGGCCAAATATTGGCTGGCCGGTTACAATTGCGTTTGCAGCTGTCGCTTTTTGAGGTTTCCCTATCAGCCGGTACTCCCGCCTTGACTTCAAAGGAACATCATCCCGGGGGGTTAGCGTACGCACGATTTCGATCAAGTCGGCATAAGCTACCTTTCGCCCGCTCGCAGGATCTGAAACATAGCTGTCTCTGGTAGTCAGCCTGCTTTGGGCAACACCCCACAATTGCGCTGCTGCCCGAACAAACATGTCCCGGCCTTGTGCACCATATTTGGGCAAGGTTTGCCAACCGCGCCGGATGCTACCACTTCCGCCCGACCCTTGAGCGGCATAGGTAAAACGCATCCGCCCGTTTGCCGTCCTATGGCGTTTGAGAGGCAGGTTTTCAACGCTGATTCTTGACCAGTCCAGGTCAAGTTCCTCAGCAATCATCATCGGAAGGCCGGTTGAGGTACCTTGTCCCATATCCGGGCTGGGGTTATAAATTGTGGCGCTGTTATCTGGGTTAACCCTGACTAGTGGCAAGGTCATTTCATCATCATCAAGTGTTTGCCGATCAGCCGCCAAAATACCGCGCGGCACAAGAAAGGTGACTGCGCCAGCCGCCGCAGCCAATTTAATTACGCCGCGCCGGGTTAATTGAGTTACTGCCATGTTCACCTCCCCAAATTGAGAGGCAAATATACCGGGTGCCCTTTAAATAGGCAGCACCACTAGTCGCAGGAACATAACCACCCACCCCAAAAGAAAAAGCCCGCAGGCAAGCGGGCTTTTGGAATAGTTATTTAGGTCAGCGGCGTTAGCCGTCCAGCTTGGGCTTCAAAAGCTGGTTGACCACACCCGGGTTTGCCTTCCCCTGTGTCGCTTTCATCACCTGACCGACAAAGAAGCCAAGAAGCTTGTCTTTACTGGCACGATATTGCTCCAGCTGGTTGGGATTGGCTGCGATGATCTCATCAATAATTTTTTCAATCTCGCCAGTGTCGGAAACCTGTTTCAGGCCCTTTTCCTCCACAATCGTGCCAGCATCCTTGCCGGTTTCGAACATGATCTCGAACACATCCTTGGCGATACGACCAGAAATGGTGCCATCGTCAACAAGAGCCAACAGATCCGCGCCCTGCTCTGCCGTCACTGGCGTGTCAGCAATGGTTTTACCGGCCTTGTTAAGCGCGCCAAACAGATCACCCGTCAGCCAGTTCGAGGCTTTCACCGCAACCTTGCCTTCACTTGCACCAGTTGCTTTCGCAAGCGCAGCAACCAGTGTTTCGAAGTAAACAGAGGCTTCCTGTTCCGCCACAAGAACACCGGCAGAATAATCATTCAGGCCAAACGCTTCCATGAAGCGGGCCTTCTTCTCGTCCGGCAGTTCCGGCAGGCTTTCGCGTGCTGCGTCAATGAATGCATCATCAAACTCAAGCGGCAGAAGGTCAGGGTCAGGGAAGTAGCGATAGTCATGCGCTTCTTCCTTTGACCGCATCGACCGTGTTTCACCCTTGTTCGGGTCAAACAAGCGCGTTTCCTGATCAATAGTGCCACCATCCTCGATGATGTCCACCTGACGGCGCGCTTCCACTTCAATTGCCTGACGAACAAAACGAATGGAGTTCACGTTTTTGATCTCGCAGCGGGTGCCCAGCGGATCACCGACTTTGCGCACAGAAACATTCACGTCTGCACGCATGCTGCCCTGTTCCATGTTGCCGTCACACGTACCGATATAACGCAAGATTGTGCGCAGTTTCGTCAGATAGGCACCTGCTTCATCGGGGCTGCGCATATCAGGCATGGAAACAATTTCCATTAACGCAACACCAGACCGGTTCAAGTCCACATAGGTGAACTGAGGGTGTCGGTCATGCATGGACTTGCCTGCATCTTGCTCAAGGTGAATACGTTCAACACCAACATCCTTGGTTTCACCACCATCAAGATCAAGCACAATTGTGCCTTCACCCACGACTGGGTGCTTAAACTGACTGATTTGGTAGCCTTGCGGTAGATCGGCATAAAAATAGTTTTTACGATCAAAAACCGAGAACTTGTTGATTTGCGCACCAAGCGCAAGGCCAGTGCGAACAGCCTGACGCACACACTCACCATTGATGGTCGGCAGCATGCCGGGCATTGCAGAGTCGACAAGCGACACTTGCGCATTCGGTTCCGCACCAAACTCGGTCGAGGCACCAGAAAACAGCTTGGCGTTTGAGATAACCTGAGCGTGGACCTCAAGCCCGATTACCACTTCCCAGTCGCCGGTTGCGCCTTGAATACGATAACTACTCATGACCTTATCTCCACCACAGCTCTGGCTGGCTTGCGAAAGCAGCAGCCTCTTCAATTACGCCAGAAACCTTCAACACGGTTTCTTCGTCCCACGCCTTACCAAGAATTTGCAGGCCAAGCGGAAGACCGTCCGATGAAAGCCCTGCTGGGACGCTGGAGCCTGGTAGGCCAGCAAGCGATGCAGGCACCGTGAACACGTCGTTCAAATACATGGCAAGCGGATCATCTGACTTTTCGCCAAAGGCAAAAGCTGCACTTGGTGCTGTTGGGGTCAGGATCGCATCAACTTCCGTGAATGCTTGCTTGAAGTCATTCGCGATCAGTTGGCGTACTTTCTGGGCTTTCAGATAATAAGCATCATAGTAACCGGCAGACAGCACATAGGTGCCGATCATGATCCGACGTTTCACTTCGTCGCCAAAACCTTCCGCGCGGGTCGCTTCATACATGTCGACAAGACCGCCACCATCCGGCGTGTTCCTGAGGCCGTAACGCACGCCGTCATACCGCGCGAGGTTCGAGGAAGCCTCTGCGGGTGCCACAATATAATATGTTGGCAGGGCGTACTTGGTATGCGGCAGGCTGATATCAACGATTTCAGCGCCAGCGGCTTTCATCCATTCGATGCCTTGTTGCCACAGTGCTTCAATCTCGGCTGGCATGCCATCAAGGCGATATTCTTTTGGAATACCGATTTTCATGCCGCGAATATCGCCCGTTAGCGCTGCTTCGAAGTTAGGTACGGCAATATCAACAGAGGTACTGTCCTTCGCGTCAAAACCGGAAATACTTTCAAGCATGATGGCACCATCGCGTACATCGCGGGTGATGGTGCCGGCCTGATCAAGCGAGCTTGCGAACGCCACCATGCCGTAACGGCTGCAACGGCCATAGGTTGGCTTGATACCATACGTGCCGGTGAAGGCCGCAGGCTGGCGAATGGAACCGCCAGTGTCAGACGCCGTTGCGCCCATCGCCGCATACCCTGCGACAGACGCCACAGAACCACCCGAAGAACCACCAGGCACAAAATCACTATTGCTGCCAGAAGCGCGCCATGGATTTTTCACCGGACCATAAAAGCTGGTCTCGTTCGAGGAACCCATAGCAAACTCATCCATATTGAGTTTACCAAGCATAACTGCGCCATCGTCCCAAAGGTTCTGGGTCACAGTGCTTTCATACTCTGGCTTGAAATCGTTCAAAATGTTCGAACAAGCTTGCGTGTGCACACCTTTGGTAGCGAACAGGTCTTTAATACCGACAGGGATACCTGTCATGCCTTTGGCGTCGCCCGCTTTGATACGCGTGTCTGCTGCATCAGCTTGCTCAATCGCAATCTCAGGCGTTTTCTCAATATAGGCATTCAGCGGGTCAGCCGCTTCAACAGCAGCGATATGCGCCTCTGTGAGTTCGCGGGCTGTCAACTCGCCTTTGGCAAGCAGGTCGCGTGCTTCGGCAATTTTCAGTTTGGTTAAATCAGTCATCAGCCTGCCCTACTCAATCACTTTAGGCACAGCAAAAAAGCCATACTCTGCGTTTGGTGCATTCTTGAGCACGCTCTCGGCCTTGTCGCCGTCATTCACAACGTCTTCGCGCCAGCGCAGTTTTGCGTCCACAACGCTCGACATCGGTTCAATGCCATCGGTGTTCACTTCATCAAGCTGCTCTACCCAACCGAGGATATTGTTAAGCTCGCCCGCCAGGGGTTCGAGTTTTTCTTCATCAATCTTAATCCGCGCCAGTCGCGCGATCTTGGCAACGGTTGCCTTATCGATATTCGACATGAAAAATTCCTGCTATGCATGATTGCTCTTGAGCAATGCCCAAAAAATCTGCTGAAATCAGCGCGGAACTTAGCGCCACCGGGCACGCGCCGCAAGCAGGGAATCTGTATGAACATGTCAAAAATTGAAATTAGACCAGCAATTGTTAGCGATGCGAAACGCCTGAACGATTATATCCGTACAATTTTTTCGACAAGTGATCACCTCGTCACCTTGCCCGATGAATATAGGACCAGCCCCTTGAAACAGCGTTTCTGGATCGCTGGCAAAGCCACAAACCCCCATGAAACCTGTCTGGTTGCGGTTTCGGGCAAAGAAATTGTCGGCATGATCGACAGCTGGACCGATCGCCGCGCGCGGGTGCGCCATGTCACGACCTTTGCCATGTCTGTTCATCCAGATTGGCGCAAACAGGGAGTTGGTGCCAAACTACTGGACCAATTCATTGCTTGGGTCAGGGAAAATGACCGCCTTCAAAAAATTGAACTTCATGTTCATGCCGACAACAACGGTGCCATCGCGCTATACGAACGTTTTGGTTTTAAAACCGAAGGCCGCCGCGAACGATCCGTCCGTTACGGAAAAAACCGTTTCGTTGATGATATTTTGATGGCATATTGGCCAAATTCATCAAATGTTGAAAATAGTGAGGGAGGGGGTATGAATGAATAGTGATCGGTCAAACGCCCCGGATTTGGTATTGAATTTGGGGAGGCGGATAGGTCTCAGGCTGAATGTCATCTTAGGGCATTGTGACCCTGCACGGGAGCTTAGCCTTCGCCTGTTTCCGAACAGCCCGCGTAAGGCCCGATATATGTCGGTGACCTTGTATAGGAGCTTGCTTTGGCCGTTCACACCCCCTATGGGGCTCCGCCTCCCAACAAATGGAGTATAGTCATGTCTTATATCGGTGTCGATCTACATACCAATTCTTTTACGAGCTGTCGTCTTGAGGATGATGGAGCGGAAGTTTTTGAGACCTTTAATCTGAGTGCCAGCGATCTGAGCCGCTTTTGTTTCAGTCTTGATGCGAATGATGAGATTGCTGTGGAGGCGACGGGAAACACGGCCTGGTTTTGCGATGAAGTTCGCTGCTGTGTCGGACGGATTGTGGTGGTCAATCCCCGTCAGTTTCAGGTGATCCGCAAATCGGTGAAGAAGACCGATAAGAACGATGCGCGCGCTCTGGCTTTTTTCCTCTCAAAGGATATACTGCCGGAAACCCGCCTGAAGACAACAGCGGAATCAGAACTGAGTTCTCTGGTCTCAACCCGCGATGTGTTGGTCAAGCAGCGCACCATGCTGCTGAACAAGATCCATGCCCTGTTTGTAAAACGCGGTATGAAGTTGAAGAAAGAAGGACTGAGCAGCAGGAAACGTCTGCGCGACCTGGATCTTAGCCCCTTCACGCCTCTTGAAAAAGTGGAACTGGGCGTCCTGCGCGACCAAGCCCTCAGTCTCACTGCAAGCCTGAAGTCTCTTGATAAGGCCATTGAAGAGGCTGGATCCGATCTCCCCGGATACGAAGGGATCAGTTCCATCAAGGGGGTCGGGCCGCGGTCTGCTGCTGTCCTCTTGTCAGGTATCGGTAATATCAATGACTTTGAAACGGCTGATAAGCTGGCCGCTTATATGGGTATCGTTCCAAAGGTGAGCCAGTCCAATGAAACGGACAATCGGGGGCGGATCACCAAACGCGGCAACAAGCTGATGCGCACCACGCTGGTGCAATGCACGCTTATTGCTATCCGCTACAATGGCTATCTCAACAGCTTTTACCGGAGGATTAAAGAACGGCGCGGGTCGGGAAAGGCTATTATCGCAACCGCACGCAAGCTGTTGTCAATCATTTATGACACACTGAAAAACGGCTGGGTCTTCGAGGATTTTACCCACTTTAAAATCAAACAAAATCAATGTCATGCTGGACATTCATCATAGGAGAATGACATGGCCATGCGAATGAAACCAGCGGCAATTTTTCTTTGGGTTGTGGTGGCGGCAATCGTCCTGGTCATCGCAGGGTTTGCGTGGATACAGTCTGACCCGGCGCGTGCGCTCAGGTTTGCGTTTACGCCTAAGTTTCTTTTCGAAGCGATCAGCGCGGAACCGCTTGATTACTCCGACGACGCCAACTGGGCAGCCCTCCCCAATAAGGAAAGCTATGCGAATGCCGCCCCTGCCGGTGAAGTTCGCGTCGCTGCTGTGCCTGAGGTTGATGTGTTTTTCGTTCACCCGACAACCTACCTAAGCCGCGACAGCTGGAATGCGCCGCTTGATGCCTCGGATGCAAACCTTCGCCTTGAGAAGCGCGTGTTAAAGATGCAGGCAAGCGCCTTTAACCTTGCGGGTCGTGTGTATGCCCCTCGATACCGCCAAGCAACCTTCGGCGCTTTCTTTGACGAGGAAGGCAATGGCGTTCAGTCAATCATCTATGCCTACGGTGACGTGGTAAACGCTTTCAACCAATTCATACGCGACCGCAACGATGGTCGCCCTTTCATTCTGGCAGGACACAGCCAAGGCTCTTTGCATTTGCTTACAGTGCTTCAGCAACTGGTGGCGGGCACACCGCTCGCTGACCGAATGGTCGCCACATACATCATTGGCTGGCCTGTCAGCGTTGAAGCAGACCTAGCTCCCTTGAACGGCATTAAAGCCTGCGAAAGTGCTACAGAAACCGGCTGTGTGGTTTCCTACCAAACCTTCGGGCCAGAGGGTGATAACGAGGGCATCCGGGCTTTCTTCGAAGCTGGCGTGAGCCCAACGGGCGTACCGCGCGCAGGTACCGAAATGCTGTGCACCAACCCATTAACATGGACCACTGGCGGAACGGCAGATGCGGGCGCAAACGCTGGCGCTCAAGTTCGTGTCGCCGATGACGAAGGTCTTTCTGCACCACTCGCTGGCTTCAACGGCGCGTCCTGCGACGAAAACGGCTTCCTTGTTCTGGAACGAACGCCCGGCGAAGACTGGCAAGAATTTAAAATGAGCGGTGAAAACTTCCATGTATATGATTATCATATGTTTTACGGAAACATCCGCGAGAACGCCGCCGCTCGGGCCGCTGCGTGGAAAGCCAAAAATCAATGAGTGACCTATTGCTACCAATTCCTGACCTGCGCGCCAGTCTGAAAACTGGTGAACGCTTGCTGGGGCTTGATATTGGCAGCAAGACCATTGGACTTGCCCTGTCGGATGTCACGCTGACAATTGCGACACCGATGGAAACCATCAAACGTACAAAGTTCAAAAATGATGTGTCCTTGCTGCAAGATATTGTGAGCAAACAAAAAGTTGGCGGCTTTGTTCTGGGTTGGCCCGTGAATATGGATGGCAGCGAAGGACCGCGCTGCCAGTCCACCATGGCCTTTTCAAAAAATCTGGCAGAAAAAATTCCTCTACCACAAACCCTGTGGGACGAACGCCTTTCCACCAGCGCGGTTGAGCGCACGCTGATTGAAGCAGATCGCAGCCGTGCGCGCCGTAAGGAACTGGTGGATAAAATGGCAGCAGCTTACATCCTGCAAGGGGCGCTGCATGCGCTTTAAAGTTGGTGCTTGTCGGAGGCGTCATTTGCCCCTATAAGGCTGGCTTAATGAGCACGCAATCGACCGATCAGGCATCCTACCCGCGCGCGGACGTCGCTCCGCCCTCGGGCAAGCTTTTCCCTCATAAACATCTTCTTGGCATCTGGGACCTGGACCCCACCGCCATCAAACATCTATTGGATGTGGCTGACGGCTATGTGGACCTGAACAGACAAGCGAAAAAGTCGACCGAGACTTGCCGCGGTCTGACACAGATCAACCTGTTTTTTGAAAATTCCACCCGCACCTTGATGAGCTTTGAGATAGCAGGCAAACGACTGGGCCTTGATACCATTTCCATGTCTACCGGTACGTCCTCAATCAAAAAGGGCGAAACCATGCTGGACACAGCGGCAACGCTGAACGCCATGCACCCGGATGTGCTTGTCATGCGCCACGGTGACAGCGGCGCGGTGAAGCTCTTGTCGGAAAAGATGGACTGTGCCGTGATCAACGCTGGTGATGGCCGGTCCGAGCACCCGACTCAGGCGCTTCTGGATGCTCTCACCATCCGCCGCCGCAAAGGTAGCATTCACGGCCAGACAATTGTAATTTCTGGCGACGTAGCCCACAGTCGTGTTGCCCGCTCTAACATATATCTGCTTAATGCCATGGGGGCGCGGGTTCGCCTCGTGGCGCCGCCAACCTTGTTGCCCTCCGATGTGGACCGGCTGGGCGTTGAGGTTTTTCATCATATGGAAAAGGGCCTCGAAGGCGCAGACGTTGTTATGATGCTGCGACTACAGAGCGAGCGCATGCAGGGCGCTTTCCTTCCTTCCCTCAGGGAATATTACCGTTTCTGGGGCCTGACAAAAGACAAGCTTCGCGCCGCAAAAGATGATGTGCTGGTTATGCACCCCGGCCCAATGAACCGGGGCGTGGAAATCGCATCTGATGTAGCGGACGATCTGGATCGTTCCGCCATTGAAGAACAGGTTGAAATGGGTGTCGCGGTTCGCATGGCCTGCATCGACGTATTGACGCAAGACCTACGTTCAGGAGGGGCATCATGAAAACTGCCTTTACCAATGCCCGCATTATGGACCCATCCACGGGGCTTGACGAAACCGGGTCTATCCTGATCGAAGGAAACATCATTGAAGCGTGCGGCGCTGATATCGACATCTCAACTGCTGCGGAAACGATTGATTGTAAAGGTCGGATACTTTGCCCCGGTTTCATTGATATGCGGGCACACGCTGTTGACCCGATGTCCGCCCTTGCTGGTGGTATCACCACCATCATCCTGCAACCCAATCAGACCTCGGTTATTGATAATGACGCAATCGTTGAACGCATTCGCCATCGCTCGGTAGATAGCCAGGTTGTCAGCGTTTACCCAATGGGGGCGGCCACACAGGGCATGCAAGGTGATCAGATTGCAGAGATTGGGCAAATGCTCGAATCGGGTGCTGTCGCCTTCACCGATTGCACCAAGGCTGTCGCCAATGCGCAGGTAATGCGCCGTCTGCTTGAGTACGCAAGCCACTTTGATGCTCTTGTGGTCCAGTATGCAGAAAACCCGGAACTTGCAGATAGCGGCGTTGCCCATGAAGGGGAAATTGCCACCCGGTTAGGGCTTGCGGGTGTTCCCGCAGCGGCAGAAGCCATCCAGATCGAACAGGATGTCCGCCTCGCCAAGCTGACGGACGCCCGCATCCACTTTGCCCTTATATCCTCGCGTGAAGGTGTGGAGGCAATACGCAAAGCCAAAGCCGACGGCGTGAAGGTATCATGCTCCACCGCGCCGCATTATTTGCACCTGAATGACAACGCCCTTGAAGGCTATCGGACATTCGCAAAGGTCAGACCGCCGCTCAGAGGCGAAGATGACCGCCTTGCCCTGATCGAAGGACTAGCCGACGGCACAATCGATACAATTGTCAGTGACCATGCCCCAAAAAGTCAGGATGTAAAACGCCTGCCTTTTGCTCAGGCAGCCTATGGCATTGTTGGATTTGAAACCATGCTTGCGCTTGCGCTTGCGCCCGTTCACCGTGGTGATATGGACCTGATGACACTTCTCAAGGCGTTAACTTACACACCCGCGAAGTTGCTTGGTCTGCCTACCGGCAATCTTGCACCCGGCTCCTATGCGGACTTTGTGATTTTTGATCCGAACAAGCCATGGCGCATCTCGGAAGAAGAGTTGATCTCTGCCGCAAAAAACACACCGTTTGACACCCTGCCCGTTCAGGGCCAAGTTTGGAAAACCATTGCCGATGGCATGGTCGTTTTTGAAAGGGGCTAGGGTGTGGAAATTGGCAGCAGCGAAATCATCACCCTGATCCTGAGCTATCTTCTTGGTGCTGTTCCTTTTGGCCTTGTCATTACTCGGCTTGCCGGACTGGGTGACATTCGCGAAATCGGCTCGGGTAATATCGGCGCGACCAACGTATTGCGCACAGGCCGCAAAGACCTCGCGCTTCTCACCCTGATTCTGGATGCGGGTAAAGGCGCCATCGCGGTGCTTCTGACCGGTTTAGTTGCGGGCATGCCACACCTTGCCGCAGCGGCAGGACTTGCAGCATTTATTGGCCATTGCTTCCCGCTTTATCTGAAATTCAAAGGCGGCAAGGGTGTTGCCACCTTTTTCGGTACCCTTTTCGCTGTATCGCCGATAATTGGTCTGATCGCGGGCCTGACATGGCTGGCGACAGCCGCGATTTTCCGCATGTCTTCGCTGGCGGGCCTGATAAGCGCGTCCGCTGCCCCCATCGCCAGCTACTTTCTGATCCCGGGGAACGACTGGATGTTTGTTGCCGGTATGACCTTGATGATTTTCATTCGCCATCATGAAAATATCGGCAGGATATTAAACGGCACCGAATCGAAAATCGGCAACAAATCCGACAAAGAAACCGAAGCGAGCGAATGATCGAACAGGACAACGACCTTATCGCCCATGTTCGCCTTGCGCGCAGCCACTCGGTTGGCCCAGTTACTTTCCAAAAACTAATCGAAAAATATGGCTCCGCGTCGCTTGCCATTTACACATTGCTTGATGGCCCAAATGCACACAAAGTGCAGAAGCCAGAAGATGCCGCGCGGGAAATAGAGCAAGCGCAAAAACTCAGCATGAATATTCTTTGCCTTGGCTCTGACAATTACCCGGGACGCCTTGCCGCCATTTACGATGCTCCCCCACTATTATACTGGAAAGGTAACGCAGAGCTTTTTCACAGGCGCACATGCGCTATTGTCGGTGCAAGAAATGCAAGCGGTGCCGGTCTCAAACTCACCCGAAAGATAGCCGGAGAGTTGGGCACAGAAAACATCACTGTTGTTTCCGGACTTGCTCGCGGCATTGATACCGCTGCCCACTCCGCAGCACTTGCGACCGGCACCATCGCGTGCCTTGCCGGTGGACTGGATGTTATCTATCCAGAAGAAAATCGCGAGCTGTATGACAACATCTCGCATCAGGGTCTTCTCGTGAGCGAGATGCCGCCCGGCACCAAACCGCAGGCGCGGCATTTCCCGCGCCGCAACCGTATAGTCTCTGGCCTGTCAGATGGCGTGTTGCTGGTGGAGGCCGCGACAAAGTCTGGCTCATTAATCACCGCACGCTACGCTGCTGAACAGGGACGTGACCTGTTCGCGGTTCCCGGCTCCCCATTGGACCCGAGGTCAGCGGGAGGCAATCAACTTTTGAAAGACGGTGCTATCCTGGCACGCAATGCAGAGGACATTTTGCAAGAGTTAGCTGACTTTAGTGATGCACCCAGAAAACAAGCCAGCACCATTCAACTGGACACCGCCGCCATCCAAACAAAACCTGTTACCTTAAAACGCCGCAAGGGACCCGCCGGAGATCTGCTCGATTTATTAAGCCCAAGCCCCATCCATATTGATGAAATTGTACAGGCGTCAGGCATGGAAACAAACAGGGTAATGTCCGAACTTCAATTGCTCGAACTCGAAGGAAAAATCGCCCGGCATTCGGGTGGACGTTACAGTAGAAAGTCATGAAATTTTCATAACGCCATTGCATTAAAGGCGGCTTCCCTCTAGGTGAAGACAAGAAATATAGGCAATTTAGGCCCAGTATCGGTGGCTCAGTTGTGTTGCGGAGACGGCAGGTTTTATGAACGTTGTTATTGTGGAATCGCCAGCCAAGGCGAAAACGATCAATAAGTATCTTGGCAAAGATTACATAGTCTTAGCCAGTTTTGGTCATGTTCGGGATCTACCAGCGAAGGATGGATCAGTACTACCCGATCAGGATTTCGAAATGGCATGGTCAGTGGACCGGGATTCCAACAAACGACTCACCGAGATCGCCAAAGCTGTTAAAGAATCAGAACGCCTTTATCTCGCGACCGACCCCGACCGTGAAGGGGAAGCGATCAGTTGGCACGTGCTTGAGGTGCTGAAAAAAAAGCGGGCCCTGAAAGACGTTGATGTCAAGCGCGTCGTGTTTAACGAAATTACCAAGTCAGCAATCCTGAAAGCGATGGCGGAACCACGCGATTTGGATGACGAACTGGTTGAGGCTTATCTGGCCCGCCGGGCGCTTGATTATCTGGTGGGCTTCACCCTGTCACCTGTATTGTGGCGCAAACTACCCGGTGCACGCTCTGCCGGGCGGGTTCAATCTGTTGCCTTGCGCCTCGTATGTGACCGCGAAGCAGAGATCGAAGCCTTTGTTCCACAGGAATACTGGTCCGTAGAAGCGGGCGTTACCTCCCCGTCAGGCAAGGACTTTAATACTCGCCTGTTCGCCATGAAGGGTAACAAGCTTGCCAAGCATGACCTGAAGAATGAACAGGATGCAGATGCTGCCGTTGCTCTTGTGCGTAGCGAACCGCTTACGGTTGCGTCGCTGGAGCGCAAGCCCGCCCGCCGCAACCCGCAGCCACCGTTCACCACGTCCACCTTGCAACAGGAAGCCGCGCGAAAGCTTGGCTTTGCTGCGAACCGGACCATGCGTGTGGCGCAAAGCCTGTATGAGGGCAAATCGCTCGATGGTGAAGTAACCGGCCTGATTACCTATATGAGGACAGACGGCGTAGGCATCGCGCAAGAAGCCATGAACGCCACACGCCAGATGATCACGGAGCGTTACGGCGACAAGTATCTGCCGGATAGCCCGCGCATCTATAAAACAAAGGCCAAGAACGCACAGGAAGCGCACGAGGCAATCCGCCCAACAGACCCGATGCGGCGCCCTGTTGATGTTTCTCACGCTCTCGATGATGACGAACGCAAGCTTTATGAGCTGATTTGGCGCAGAACTGTCGCCAGCCAGATGGAAAGCGCCCAGCTTGAGCGCACCACCATCACGCTTTTCAATGCTGACAAGAGCGCTGAACTTCGTGCTGTCGGCACCATCGTCAAATTTGATGGCTTCCTTTCTGTTTATCAGGAAGGCAAGGACGACGAAGACGATGAAGCTGAAAAGCTACTGCCAAATGTGACCGAAGGCGAAGTGATTAAGCTGCGCGATGTTACACCACGCCAGCACTTCACAGAAGCACCGCCACGTTTTACCGAGGCAAGCCTTGTGAAACGTATGGAAGAGTTGGGCATTGGTCGCCCGTCTACCTATGCGTCCATCCTAACCGTGCTTCGAGACAGAAGCTATGTTCGTATGGACCGCAACCGCTTCATCCCTGAAGATAAGGGCCGCCTTGTTACTGCTTTCCTAGAGAAGTTCTTCGAGCGCTATGTAGAGTTTGACTTTACCGCGAACCTTGAAACACGGCTTGACCATGTGTCTGCCGGCAAGGAGAACTGGAAGGTTCTGCTGAAAGACTTCTGGAGCGAATTCAAGCCGAAAACAGAAGAAATTCTGGGTGTTCGTAACGCCGTCGTCATCGACGCACTGGACGAATTCCTGGAGCCAATGATGTTTGAGCGCTCAGAAGATGGCAAAGACCCACGCAAGTGTCCAAGCTGCGCTGACGGACGCTTGGGACTTAAAACCAGTCGTTACGGTGCTTTTGTTGGATGCTCTAACTATCCAGAATGTGGTTACACACGCCAATTCGGGCAGAAAGCAGATAACGAAAACGAACAGGATGCTGACGGCCCGCGTACATTGGGCGTTGACCCTGAGACCGGCGATGAGGTTGCCATCAAATCAGGCCGTTTTGGCATTTACATACAGCTTGGCGAAGCCAAGGAAAAAGGCGTGAAACCAAAGCGGGCAACAATCCCGAAGGATGTTGATGCCGCCACAATTGACCTTGAGAAAGCGCTGCAACTGTTATCGTTGCCGCGAGAGGTGGGCAAGCATCCTGAAACTGGCAAACCAATCACGGCTGCTATTGGGCGTTATGGTCCTTATGTTGCGCACGACGGCGTATACGGCAAACTGGCATCCAGCGAGGAAGTCTTCAGCGTTGGGTTGAACCGTGCCGTCGCCGCCATTGCCGATGCAGCAGCCAAGAAGGGTGGTGCAAAAACAGTTCTCAAGGAGCTTGGGGATCATCCCGATGACGGCGCAGCTGTACGGGTTTATGATGGCCGCTATGGGCCATATGTGAACCACAATCGTACCAATGCGACACTACCCAAAGGAACTGAACCCGAGTCCGTAACACTTGAGCAAGCGCTTGAATGGATTGCTGCCAAGGCCGCTAAGAAGAAGACTACCAAGACAAAGCGCAAGAAAGCGTCATAACGAAGCTGCCTGCTGTTTTAAGAAGCAGCAGGCACAGAATGGACCGCATTGGCAAAAGCACCCCCAAAAGCCTCCAGAAAAATCGCCCAGAAAACCGACCCCAAAACCACTCAGGTTGATCGGTTTCCAACCAGCGATGATATTCTTGCTTTCTTGAAGCAAGGTGGCGGTAAAATCACCAAGCGCGAAGTTGCACGGGCTTTCCAGATCAAAGGACCGGACAAGGTTCTGTTAAAAAAACTCCTGCGCAACATGATCAATGATGGGCTGATTGCACAGGACTCGGGTCGCGCTTTACGCCCAGCCGATCGCTTACCCGGCGTACAGGTGTTAGAGTTCGCGGGGCTGGACAAAGGCGGTGATGCACTACTGCGCCCCGTGAAATGGGACAAGCGCGATCCATTGCCAACCATTTACCTGACAGAAAGCAAACGCAAAAACCACCCTGCCCTTGGTGCAGGCGACCGCGTGCTGGCAAGGTTGATACCGATCAAAGACGAGCCACCAACATACCGGGCACAGGTTTTAAAGATGCTGAAAGCATCGCCGCGCAGCATCCTGGGTGTGTTTCATGGCGGCGAAAATGGCGGGCGCATTCATTCAATCGACAAAAAGAAACGCGACGAATATTGGGTCGACCGTGATGATGTGCGCGGTGCGGTAGACGGTGAACTGGTAACAGCGGAACCGGTGCTTAGTCGCCGCCGCACCATGGGGCCGAAACGCGCCCGCATAAGAGAGCGCCTTGGTGATGTGAGCGCAGCACGATCCATCAGCATGATCGCCATTCATGCGCATGATATACCGTTCGAATTTCCGGAAGCTGTTCTTCAGGAAGCAGATGACGCAAAACCCGTACCCCTTGGTGACCGGGACGACCTGCGCAACATTCCGCTGATCACGATCGACCCTGTGGACGCTCGCGACCATGATGATGCCATCTGGGCAGAGGCTGACACTGATTCAAACAACCCGGGCGGTTGGCACGCAATTGTCGCCATCGCAGATGTTGCGCATTATGTTCAACCAAACAGCCCGTTGGACAAAGAGGCCGTCAAGCGCGGCAACAGCTGTTATTTCCCGGACCGCGTTGTCCCGATGCTACCTGAAGCTCTGTCAGCTGGTCTTTGCAGTCTTAAGCCGGGCGAAGACCGTGCTTGCATGGCTGTGCACCTTTGGTTCGACAAAAATGGCAAGAAGCTGCGACATAAATTTGTGCGCGGCCTGATGAACAGCCATGGCAATATTACCTATGCACGCGTTCAGGCGGCGCTTGACGGCAACCCTGACCCGGAAGCCGAAGCCCTTCTGGAAACAGTGTTAAAACCCCTTCATGCCACCTTCAAAGCCCTGATGGTTGCTCGCGACAAGCGTGAGCCGCTGGATCTGGACCTGCCCGAGCGCAAAATCGATCTTGATGAAGATGGCCATGTTCGCGGCATTACCCTGCGGGACCGCTATGACGCCCACCGCATCGTGGAAGAATTTATGATTTCCGCCAATGTGGCTGCGGCTGAAGAGCTTGAAAAGAAGCGCACACCGGCCATGTACCGGGTACATGAAGAACCACCGCTAGATAAACTTGAAAGCCTGCGGGAGTTTTTGTCCACACTTGACCTATCGCTCGCGAAAGGGTCGGTCATGATGCCAAGGCTGTTCAATGGTATTTTAAACAAGGTTTCTGGCACAACGCATGAGCATATGGTGAACGAAGTTGTGCTGCGTTCGCAGACGCAAGCCTATTATTCACCGGAGAACAGAGGCCACTTCGGGCTCGCGCTCCCCAAATATGCGCATTTCACGTCGCCGATCCGTCGGTATGCCGACCTATTGGTGCATCGCGGCCTTATTCGCGCACTTGGGCTTGGCAAAGACGGCCTGACCGACGACGAAGTTGAAGACATGGAAGCAATTGGCGAGCAAATCTCAGGCACAGAGAGGCGCGCCATGGCAGCGGAGCGCGACTCGACCGATCGCTATATGGCGTCCTATCTGGCTGACCATGTTGGTGATGAGTTTATTGGTCGCATCTCGGGCGTTACCCGCTTTGGCCTGTTTGTTGAACTTGAGCCTTCAGGCGGCGATGGACTGATCCCCATTTCTGAAATCGGCAACGACTTCTATTATCATGATGAAAGTCTTCATGCCCTTGTCGGTGAGAGAACCGGTGAGACCTTCAAACTTGGTGACAAAATCGACGTACGCCTGACGGAAGCAAACCGTTTCACGGGTGGACTGAAGCTTGAACTGGCTGGTCGTGACGAAAGCCAAACGAAAAGCATGAAGTTCATGAAAAAACGGGGACGAGGCGGTAACGCGGGTAAACGCCCCCGAAAACGCAGGTAAGCTTTAGAGGATACCAAGCTTTACAAAGACATCGGCAACATCGTCTGCGAAGTTGGCACCTTTCCTGAGCACCGGCACCGTTTCCGGTAGGTCTTTCAAAGAGCCGCTGTCTGTTGCAAGCAGAGCAACTGGCAAGTCTTTGGTAACGGGCATTGCTTTCAAGGCACACGCCAGATCAATCCCGGAAAGCTCAGGCATCACGCGGGAGATGATCACCGCATCCGGTTTCATCACCGGGATAAGCTGGAACGCGTCCATCGTGGTGGCCACATTTACCATCCGGTACCCACATTCCATTAGCTCGCGTGTTACAATTTTGGTGGCTGTCCCCGGTGCCATCACGAGCATGACCTCAATATCGGCTACCGTGATGTCTGACACCTCGAACCCGGCCTTGTTGGGCAGTTTCCGCACCAGTTCCGAGATGTCGATTTCGCGCCCCTGAACAAACCCGTCCAGACACTCAGCCATACGATCAGCAAAAAACTGAATGTCCTTGCAAATCTCAGGGGTGAGTTCTTTGACATTGAAGAAGTAATCTTCAAAGCGGTGGCACATTGCTTTCAGCGCCTTCATTTCGAATGAGGCAGCCACACTTTTCAACGAGTGCGCTTCGAGACGAATCGCCGCCAGCGCATCCTTCGAGCCGACACAACCGTTTGAGAAATCCTGGACAGCCTCATGCAGATTTCTGAGGCGATCCTCTGCGGAGTCGATTGCCTCAGTCCTGAGTTCTTCCAGTATGTCCTGCTGCATCATGGTTTTTGCCCGCCTTGGTGAAGTTAGTGAATGTTTGAAACTCTCATGCCATACAAATGGTTACGTGTTTGTTAGCAAAAGGCTAAATATAGAAAAAAAGTGAATTTTACAGGATTTTGACAGACTCCCCTTGACTTAGTCGCCTTGATGGGTATTTTGCGCGCTCAGCGTGGCCACTTGAGGTGGTCAGGATAACTGTTTTCTTGGAGTAAGTAAGATGGCAAAGCCGTCCAGCATCAAGATCAAGCTGGTTAGCACAGCGGATACCGGCTACTACTACGTGACCAAAAAGAATCCGCGGACTTTGACCGAGAAAATGGTCAAGCGTAAATACGACCCGGTTGTCCGCAAGCACGTAGAGTTCAAGGAAGCCAAAATTAAATAATTGGCTGACCTTCGTGATCAGAAAAACGCCGCGCCAAACTGGCTGCGGCGTTTTTTATTGCCTATCTCATTTCAGGAAAACCTAAGACGCAACAACAACCTTGTTGCGACCGCCTGCCTTGGCCGTATAGAGGGCTTTATCGGCTTCCTCCAGAAGCTGTGCCGGTGACTGCCCTTCTTTACTGGTGGCAACCCCAATAGACACCGTCACTGAAATACCGCCTTCGGGCAAACCAAAGTCAAAAGGATTGCCCGCAATCTCTTCACGCAATCGGTTACCTATCATCAGAGCCCAGTCCGCCGGCGTTTCGGGCATCATAACCACAAATTCTTCACCGCCGTAGCGGGCAGCGAGGTCAACGCCTCGAATATTGCGTCCAATACGAGTCGCAAACTCTTTCAAGACCTTATCGCCCACCGCATGGCCATAGGTATCGTTCACCTTCTTGAAATGGTCGATATCCATCATCAGAATCGAAAGGTCTTTGCCATGCTTTTGCGCCGCCTCCATACGGGTATCCATATGGGTGGTCAGATAATGGCGATTATATAGGCCCGTAACAGCGTCTGTGGTCGCGAGCTGCATGGAAAGGTGGAAGTTTTCCCATAGCTTGTCAGCGAAACGTTTGCGTTTTAGCTGGGTTTTAACCCGCGCGAGAAACTCATTCTTGTCAACCGGGCGCACAACATAATCGTTTACCCCCATTTCAAGGGCGCGGACGAGTAGCTTGGTATTGCCATCGTCTACCATCACCAATATGGGAACATGACGCGTTTCTTCGAAAGAGCGAAGCTTGGAGCACACTCTTAGGCCATCCGTATCCCGCATGGTCAGCGACACAATGATCAGGTCATAGTTTTTCTCTCGCGCACGGTCTGCGGCGTCTTCACCACCCGGCACAAATGATAATTCCCCGACACCTTCAAGCGCTTTGGCAATCCGCTCCACCACGCGTTCCTGCTCGTCTACAATCAGGATACTGCCGTCTGTTGGAACAGTATTATCGTATCCAATCACCTCGTCTTCTTCCCATCCGAGCGAAGACCCGGTGGTTTTCCTGTTCCTCAGCTCGTCCATCATCACCTTCAGACGGACCAGAGAGCGAACCCGGGCAAACAGCGCAAGGTCCTGAACAGGCTTGGTCAAAAAGTCATCAGCCCCGGCTTCAAGGCCCGTTACACGGTCCGATGGCTGGTCAAGGGCAGTAACCATAACAACAGGGATATGGGCTGTAAGCGGGTCAGCCTTGATGCGTTTGCAAACCTCAAACCCGTCCATGCCGGGCATCATGACATCCAGCAACACAATATCAGGGTGTTCACGCGCGATAACTTCCAGCGCCTCTGGCCCGCTGAAAGCGGTTAGAACGTCGAAATATTCGCTGGTTAGTTTGGCCTCGAGCAGTTTGACGTTTGGCGGAACGTCATCCACGACCAACACGCGCGCTGTCATTAAGGGCTATCCCGCAAATTGTTTTACAGTGTCCAGAAAATGGCGGACAGAAATCGGCTTGGCGATATAGGCTTCACAGCCCCCTTCACGAATCTTTTCTTCATCACCCTTCATGGCAAATGCAGTCACTGCAATAACCGGGATTTTCTGAAGGTCTTCATCTTCCTTCAACCATTTGGTGACTTCAAGGCCCGATACTTCGGGCAGCTGAATATCCATCAGAATCAGGTCAGGTTCATGTACCCGCGCCAAGTCAAGCGCAGCCATGCCATCCCGTGTCTGAATGGTCTCATAATTGTGCGCTTCCAACAGGTCACAGAACAATTTCATGTTCAGTTCATTGTCTTCGACAATCAGAATTTTTTTACCCATGGTTCCCCACAATTTCTTGTCGCCCAACCGACAGGCGATAATAGGCGTTCTTGCGCCAAAAACACAAGCCTTCACAAGCAGTAAATCAAAATTTCCCTAACAAACTGTTGAGACAATTTAGCGAAGGATACAAGATACTATCCAAGAGAGATTCGCCCCTTCCCCGGCCTCTGGCAAAACAAATAACGGTGCAGCATGACAAGTGAAACACATGAAATCATTGCGATAAATGCGCTTGGGTTTGTTCTGGAACAGGACGATTTACGAGACCGCTTTCTCGCAATGTCGGGCGTAGATGCAGCTCAGTTACGAGAGATGCTGTCTGACAAGGCCGCTCTTGCAGGTATATTGGAGTTTTTAATTTCGCACGAACCAGACCTGATTGCCGCCGCACAACATCAATCTGTGAAACCAGAAGAGATAGTTAAGGCATGGCGGGCACTTGGTGGTGGTGAAGGACAGGAATGGTAACGTGACTAGTATTTCAGAACTATCAGCCAAGCTAAATCCAGACCGCCCTCTATTGATTGTGGATGCGGACGAAGTTTTACTGAGGTTTGCCGAACATCTGGAGGACTTCTTTTTATCTGAAGGATATGAACTTCGGCTCGATAGCTTTCAGATAACAGGCAACGTTTATGAACAAAAAACAGATGTCGCGGCATCAGCCGACACCGTAAAAAATCTAATCGGTGCTTTCTTTGACAAGCGTGTCGAGTCAGTCCCGCCTGTACCAGGTGCGGCAGAAGCACTTTCATCTCTCGCGAACAGGTATCAGGTTGCGGTTTTAACCAATGTCCCCGCTCACTGCCGCGCCAGACGGGAAACCGCGCTTAAAGAGCTTGGGTTTGATTATCCTGTTTTATCGAATGCTGGCCCGAAAGGCCCTGCAATGAGTGAATTGAGCAGTCGCACGAAGCAGATCACTGCTTTTGTTGACGACCTTCCCCCTCATCATGCCTCTGTTGCTGAACACGCCCCGAGCGTTCACCGGGTACATTTTGTAGCCGATCCCCGCCTTGCCCGTTTGATCGACAAGGCTGCGGACGCACACACGCGTATTGATGACTGGCAAGAACTTGAACCCTATCTGCAATCCTTGCTGCGAAAATAATCGATGGGCGGCAATGAACCAGTAAACGAAAACAATCTGGAAACAGGCTCGCCTGCCCTGTGCAGAACATGCCTGCATGTTTTCGAGGTTTCGCCGGAACGTAAGTCCCCTAGATGTCCAGTCTGCGACAGAACCCGTATCATCAGCCATCCGGAACTATTTAATCTACATGTTGCGCATATCGACTGTGATGCTTTTTACGCAGCGGTAGAAAAACGAGACAATCCAGGCCTTGCCAGCAAGCCCGTTATAGTGGGCGGCGAGCATCGCGGCGTGGTGTCGACTGCTTGCTATATTGCTCGCATGAATGGTGTGCGGTCAGCGATGCCCATGTTCAAGGCAAAGAAACTTTGCCCGGATGCCGTTATCGTCAAGCCGCGCATGAAGGTATATCAGCAGGTGGGATACGAAATTCGCGAAAAGTTTCGTGCCCTGACCCCCTTGGTGCAGCCACTATCAATAGATGAAGCCTTTCTTGACCTTGAAGGCACCGAGCGTTTGCACGGCATGCCGCCAGTTGCCTTGCTGGTCAAATTGGCGAACGAGATAGAAAACGAGATTGGCGTTTCAGTCTCCATCGGCCTTGCACCCAACAAATTTCTGGCAAAACTGGCGTCAGATATGGATAAACCCCGTGGCTTTACCGTTATCGGTGAAGCAGACAAACTTGATACCCTCGCCTCCCTGCCCATCACCAGAATTTACGGCATTGGCGCGAAGTCAGCCAAAAAGCTTCAGAAAGACGGTTTGTCAGAAATCAGTCAGCTACAGGACATGGACGAAGCGACGCTTATTCGTCGCTACGGCGAAATCGGCCAGCGCCTTTATCGCCTGTCGCGTGGTATCGATACACGGCGCGTAAATACCAGCACCGGTGCAAAAAGTGTTTCTAGCGAGCGCACGCTGGCCAAGGATCTCGCCGACTACCCATCCCTTGAAGACAAGCTCTGGTCGCTCAGTGAAACCGTGGCGGCGGACTTGAAACGCAAAGAACTAGCCGGGCTTACCATCACACTAAAGCTGAAGACCAGTATGCACCGCATTATAACCCGCTCTCGCACACTGGATGCGCCCACGCAGCTTGCAGGTAATATCTTCGAGGTCGGCATTGACCTTCTGAAGCCGCTCATCGACGGCACCCCTTACCGGCTTATTGGCATCGGCGTCAGCCATTTCAGGCCGACTTCAGAAGCAGACCAACCCGATCTGATTGAGCCAAAGCGCACCAAACGAGCCAACGCTGAAAAAGCAATGGACTCGCTCAAGTCACGCTTTGGAGGGGACAGTATCAAGAAAGGACGTGGGTTGAAGTCAGAACAAACCCGGCGCGACAGGTCGGCAAAAAAGACCCGTTAAATCCTTCCGGTAGGCACCTTTTACCCAGCAAAAGAGCATTTTGGGGCTCAATTCGGCGCAATTTTGCTGGCACAGCTATTGCTTTTACTTCGGTAAGTAAAACGGAGTTTATCATGATTGAACAAGCTGCAAGTGCCAAAGACAATCGGGCGGACATTAATCCGTATGTCAGTAATCTCGCCAGCAAACTGATGCGAACGGCTGCTGACGCGGAACTCAAGTTCGACAGCACGGGCTGGCAACTTATTACAGAAGTACTCAGCTATGCAGCGGCTGCCGAACAGCGTATGTCCGAACAGCAGGAGCGCATCTCCTATCTTGAGCAACTCTCGGTTACCGACGAGTTAACCGGCATTCCCAACAGGCGTGGTCTGCGTCACGCACTGGGTCAAATCTTGGCAGCCTCCGCGCGGCACAGGGAAAGCGGTGCTCTTGGGTTTATTGATCTAGATTACTTCAAGGAAATCAATGACATACATGGTCATATGGCCGGCGATGCTGTACTACGTTTTGTTGCAAAAAAACTAAAAGCACTTGTGCGGCCAACCGATACAGTAGCCCGCATTGCGGGTGATGAGTTTGCCGTTGTCCTGACCCGTTGCAACGAAAACATGGGCCGCCAGCGATTGGAGCGACTACAGGAACAAATCAATGGTAGCGTCGTGCGTTATGCGGGTGCAGAAATTGAGGTTTATTGCTCTGTCGGCTGCACAGCCTTCAATGGTAAAAGCGACCCAGCGGACGTGATCGAAAACGCGGACAAATCAATGTACGCAAACAAACAGCTTCGCCAACAGAACCTGGCGCAATCTGCCTGACACGACCACAAATTGTGTTACAGCACGTGAAAGAGGCTACTGGCCTCTTTTTTTATTGATACAAGGCGTATTTTGGCGTTTGATCTCCCTTAATGGGGTCGAGGATCAAGGGTAGCATATGAATATAGAACAACGACTAGCAGAATTGAACATCGAGCTGCCAGCACCAGCGGCGCCTGTCGCCAACTATGTGCCGTTTGTTCGCAGCGGAAATATTGTCAGCATATCTGGCCAGGTTCCCTTTGTTGATGGCAAAGCTGCCTTCAGTGGCATAGTTGGCGACGCCGTTAGCGTGGAAGATGCATGCGCTGCCGCTCGACTTTGTGGCATCAACCTGATTGCCCAGATGAAAGCAGCATGTGACGGTGACTTGGAACGCCTTGTCCGGGTCGTAAAACTGGGTGGATTCGTCAATGGGGTCAACGGATTTGGTCAACAACCACAGGTTATCAACGCTGCCAGCGATTTGATGGTAGAGGTATTTGGCGAAAAGGGTCGTCACAGCCGTTCTGCCGTTGGCGTTAACGGCTTACCGTTTAACGTGCCTGTGGAGATTGATGCCCTTATCGAGGTTGCCTGACCATGGGCCAAATCGACAAAGTGAAGGGCCCTCGTGACTTTCCGTGGCTTGCACAAAAAAGCATCGCTCACCGGGGCTTGCATAAAGCTGGCACAGAAGCGGAAGAAAACACGCTTCCCGCTATTGAAGCTGCGCTCAATGCCGGGTTTGGTATTGAAGTAGACGTCCGCGCGACCGTTGATGGCATCATCATTGTGTTTCATGACGATACGCTGGACCGAATGACAGACGGGACCGGCCCTGTTGACAAGCTGGGGTTCGCTGAAATGCAGCACCATATTGTCGGCAAATCAGACCGACCAGCCCCAAGCTTGCCTGATGTGCTGGAACTGGTTGACCGACAACAACCCGTATATGTCGAGATCAAGTCATCGCGCAAAGCAGACATCCAGATGATTTGCGCTGGTGTTCGACATTGTTTCGAAGGGTATGGTGGTGAAGTGGCGGTGATGAGCTTTGATCCGCGCATTGTAGCATGGTTCAAGAAATATATGCCCAGATACCCTCGGGGCCTGATACTGGGCCGGGAGTTTATGCTAAACTGGCGTGCAAGAATGGCGCTCAGTTTCTGGTTAAAGCGGGTAACACCTGACTTTCTGGCCTGCGACATAAACCTGCTGCCTAATTCCCTGTGTGAACGCTGGCGCAAACAAGGCAAACCGGTTTTGACCTGGACAGTTCGGGACAAAAAAATGGAAGCCATCGGCCAACAACATGCGGACGCATTGATTTTTGAGCGCCCTGCCGTGGTGGGCGATTAGTCGCCCCCTCCAACCCACCGGAGCATAATGTGGCCGAACAGCCGCTAACAATTGCCTTTCTGCCGTCCCTTGGCGACATCGACGCAGCCGCATGGGATGCCTGCGCAGGGGATGACAACCCCTTTGTGTCTTATGACTTCCTGTCGTCTCTTGAAGTGTCAGGAAGCGTTGGCGGTCATTCTGGCTGGACACCCTATCATATGGCAATTCGCGAAGGAGGCGAAGATGGACCGCTGCTTGCTTGCATGCCCCTGTACGCCAAAAACCACTCCTATGGTGAATATGTCTTTGATCATGGCTGGGCCGATGCTTTTGAACGCGCGGGCGGGCGTTATTATCCCAAACTGCAATGCAGCATTCCCTTCACACCCGCTACAGGCCCAAGGCTGCTCGTTAACAACAGCCTTCTAGCCGCACAAGTTATCCCGCTAAAACAGGCACTTCTGGATGGACTTGTGCGCATCACAGATAAGCTGGAGTTTTCTTCTGCCCACATAACCTTCATGCAGGACGAAGACGCCGCGCTTGCGCAAGACATGCAGCTACTGACCAGGCATGACCAACAATTTCATTGGCAAAATGATGGCTATGCAAACTTTGACGAGTTTCTGGATGCCCTTTCTTCCAGAAAACGCAAGCAAATCAGGAAAGAGCGCCGCACGATTGCCCAGTCCGACATCGAAGTTCATGCCCTGACAGGCGGCGATATAAAAGAACAGCATTGGGACGATTTTTACCATTTCTATATGGATACCGGTGCCCGAAAGTGGGGCCAGCCCTACCTGACACGTGCTTTCTTCTCGGAGATACATAAAACGATGCGAGATCGCATTGTGCTGATTATGTGTGAACGCAGTGGACGCAATATTGCCGGCGCCTTGAACTTTCTTGGCAAAGAAACGCTTTATGGCCGCCAATGGGGCTGCGTCGAAGATCACCCCTGCCTGCATTTTGAAGCCTGCTATTATCAGGCGATTGAATTTGCCATCAACAATGGCCTGAAAACTGTGGAAGCGGGAGCCCAAGGCGCTCACAAACTCGCCCGCGGCTATGTACCGGTAAAGACATCAAGCGCACATTATATTGCAAACCCTTCCTTCAAGGATGCGGTAGCACGCTATCTGGAACAGGAAAAAGAGGGTGTTGCAGCCGAGATAGACTATCTCTCCAGCAAAACACCGTTCAAAAAAAGCGATTAGGCGCGAAAGGCCTCAGCTGCCCTAATGCGATAGAGCACATGTGGTTTGATTGGTGATCCGCCTTCAATAGCCGGATGGTCAAAATCGCCCTCATGGTCCCGCGTCATGCCAATTTTTTCCATAACGCGCATGGAAGGTTGATTGTTTGCTGTCGTGAAAGACACCACTTCTTCAAGACCGAGCTTTGAGAAGGCATAAGCAAGGCATGCCCTTGCACCTTCTGGCGCAAGCCCCTGCCCCCAAACGGATTTATCGAGTCTCCAACCAATCTCCACCGCCGGTGCAAACAACATGTCCGGCTCAACATGCTGCATACCAACAAACCCGATAAACTTGCCTGTTTCCTTTAGCTCCGCAGCCCAAAAGCCAAAGCCATGCTCCCTAACGTGCTTCTCTAACCGGTCGTAGGTTTGATCGCTTTCTTCCCTGCTACGCGTAGCAGGAAAATAACGCATCACATCAGGGTCAGCGTTTATGGCGGCGAAGGGCGCGCGATCACTCTCGCGCCACGGGCGCAGCAAAAGCCGATCAGTCGTTAGCATCACAGAAACCTTTACTTAACCGGCGCTTTGCGTTTGCCCTTTTTGGCTTTCTTCTTGGTGCTGGTTTCCGGAACCTTGGAGGCCGCAGTAGACTTTGGTGCATGCGGTGTGATCTCGAAGGACATCTCATCGTCCTTCATTTTCACAATCACTTCACCGCCTTTAGCAAGCTTTCCAAATAGCAATTCATCAGCCAGAGGCTTCTTGATATGCTCTTGAATGACCCGCTCCAATGGCCGCGCACCATAATGGCGATCATAGCCTTTTTCAGCCAGCCAGGTTTTCGCCGATTCTTCCAGAGTAATTTCCACACCCCGGTCGGCAAGCTGAAGTTCAAGCTGTAACACAAATTTCTCAACCACTTTTGTCACAACTTCTGGCGGCAGGAAGTTGAAGTTGATCACTGAATCCAGGCGGTTCCTGAATTCTGGGCTGAACATCTGTTTGATAGCTTCGTCACTGGCACCATCATTTGTTTCACGACCGAAACCGATTGCCGCCTTCGATAGTTCCTTCGCACCCGCGTTTGTGGTCATAATCAGGACAACGTTGCGGAAGTCTACCTTCTTACCGTTATGGTCGGTCAGCGTACCATTGTCCATGACCTGCAGCAGCACATTGAACAGGTCCGGGTGAGCTTTCTCAATCTCGTCAAGCAGGAGGACACAGTGCGGATGTTGGTCTACGGCATCGGTTAGCAAACCACCTTGGTCAAAGCCCACATAGCCCGGAGGTGCACCAATAAGGCGGGAAATGGAATGACGTTCCATATATTCCGACATATCAAAACGGTGCAGTTCCACACCCAGCAGGTGGGAAAGCTGGCGTGCTACTTCCGTCTTGCCCACGCCGGTTGGCCCAGCAAATAGATAGCTGCCAATCGGCTTGTTCGGCTGACGAAGGCCCGCGCGTGACAGCTTGATAGACGCTGTAAGTGCTTCGATTGCAGCATTCTGACCAAACACAACCCGTTTCAGGTCATCTTCAAGCGTCAACATTACGCGACTTTCATCGCGGGTAACCGTTTTCGGCGGTATCCGAGCGATTTTGGCAACCACAGCTTCAACATCTTTAACGCCGATTGTTTTCTTGCGCTTGGAAGCAGGCAGCAACATCTGAGCTGCGCCGGTTTCATCAATCACATCAATGGCTTTGTCAGGTAGTTTCCGGTCGGAAATGTAACGATCAGAAAGTTCCACCGCTGTCTTGATCGCTTCAAGCGTGTAGCGCACCTTGTGATGGTCTTCGAAATATGGCTTCAGACCCCTCAAAATCTTGATGGTGTCATCTACCGTTGGTTCATTCACATCAATCTTCTGGAACCGGCGCAGCAGCGCACGGTCCTTTTCGAAATGGCTACGGAATTCCTTGTAAGTAGTTGACCCCATGCAGCGAATGGTGCCTGACGCGAGCGCTGGCTTCAGCAGGTTAGATGCATCCATCGCACCACCTGATGTTGCCCCAGCCCCGATAACCGTATGAATTTCATCGATGAAGAGCACGGCACCTTCAATGGCCTCCAGCTCTTTAACAACCGCTTTCAGACGTTCTTCAAAGTCACCCCGATACCGAGTGCCCGCAAGCAACGCGCCCATATCCAAGGAATAGATGGTTGCATTGAGGAGCACATCCGGCACGTCACCTTCCTTGATACGGCGGGCCAAACCTTCCGCAATGGCTGTTTTACCAACGCCGGGGTCGCCAACCAGCAAGGGGTTATTCTTTGAGCGGCGGCAAAGAATTTGTACTGCCCGCTCCAGCTCGGCGGCCCGGCCAATCAGCGGGTCAATTTTACCAGCTTCAGCCTTTTTGTTCAGGTCAACACAATAGTTACCAAGTGCGCTTTCCTTAACACTGCCACCTTCGGCGGTTGCTTCTTCCTGTCGTTCATTTTCTTCTTCTGCGCCGCGAACTGTGCGATCTTCACTCAACTCTGGCACCTTGGCGATACCATGTGAAATATAGCTAACCGCGTCCAAACGGGTCATATCCTGACTTTGCAGGAAATAAACAGCGTGGCTTTCACGCTCGGAAAAGAGCGCGACAAGCAGGTTTGCACCGGTCATTTCTTCTCGGCCAGATGACTGCACATGCAACAAGGCTCGCTGCACCACCCGCTGGAAACCCGCCGTTGGCGTTGCCTCAACCCCGTCTGACTGTACGGTCAGTCCTTCCATCTCATTGTCCAGATAATTGACAACGTCCTGACGCAATTCATCAAGGTTCACATCACAGGCCCGCAGGACAGCAATCGCGTCCGGGTCATCCAGCAGCGACAGCAAGAGGTGTTCCAGCGTTGCATACTCATGGCTACGGCTATTGGCTTCACCAAGGGCTCGGTGCAGGGTTTCTTCCAGATGGGGTGAAAAACTTGGCAACTATAGTGTCCTTTTCTTTTCTCTGGTTCGCATGATCTGCGGCGAAGGCCGCAACAATCCATGACAGTGTGCCACGAAGGGGCGAAAGTGCAAAATAGCAATCGCTATCGTCGCTTTCGCCAGCCTACTCTTTTTCCAAAGTGCACTGCAGAGGATGCTCGTGTTGCTTGGCAAACGAGAGTACCTGATTCACCTTGGTTTCGGCCACTTCATAGGTAAATACGCCGCAGACGCCCACACCCTTTTGGTGGACATGCAACATAACCTCTGTGGCTTGCTCCATGGTCATGCGGAAAAAGCGTTGCAGGATGTGAACCACAAATTCCATCGGCGTAAAGTCATCGTTCAATAACAAAACTTTATACATTGAAGGCTTTTTGGTTTTGGTGTCTGGTCGGGTCAGAATACCGGTGCCGGTTCCACCACCCTGATCATCTTCATCTTTGTCAGACATGACACCTCCGATACACATTACCAGAACAATGTAATGTGTATCCTAGCGACTAAAAGGGTAAAAATGAATTAATGTCGCAATTAGTCATCACAAATTGGCGACCGGCCACCCCGATCGCCAATAATTGCTACAGGTCAGCAGGGGCTTCAACGCCAGACGCCGCAAGGGCATCCACGAGGGCAACCTTCAGTCGGGCAAGGCCATCGTCGCTCAATGCCTCGCAGCGTGCCACCAACACCGCCTGTGTGTTTGATGCCCTGAGGAGCCACCAACCATCATCTGTTTGCACACGCACACCATCGATAGTGGACATATTGGCTCCAGCCGCTTCAAGACGGGCTTTTACTTCATCAACCACTTCAAACTTGCGGACTTCGTCGCAGTCGAAACGAAGTTCGGGTGTATTGATTGCCGCAGGAAGGCCATCCTTGAGGGCATGAAGGTCTCCACCTTGAACGGTGATCGCGTTCAGGAAGCGAATACCTGCGTAAATCGCATCATCGTGGCCATAGAATTTGTGTTTGTAAAAAATATGACCCGACATTTCACCAGCAAGTGGTGCCTCGAGCTCTACCATCTTTCCTTTGATGAGCGAGTGGCCTGTCTTCCACATCACAGGCGTGCCGCCAAGTTCGGCAATCCGATCAAACAGCACCTGACTTGCTTTCACATCTGCGATGATTGGCGCACCTGGCATTTCACGCAATAAGTCGCCCGCCATAATGGCAAGCATCTGGTCACCCCAGATAACACGCCCTGCACGGTCCACCGCACCGATCCGGTCACCATCACCATCAAACGACAGGCCGATGTCTGCGCCATGTTCGGCGACAGCGTCTTTCAACTGTTCCAGATTGGCTTCAACTGTCGGGTCCGCGTGGTGATTGGGGAATGTACCATCAATTTCCGCGTTAATCACGATATGCTCGCCGGGCAAGCGCTTGACGAGCGCGGTGACCACATCACCTGCGGCGCCGTTGGCGGGATCCCACACAACTTTGAAATCACCAAAGTCCACATCGCGCAGCAAACGCTCAAGATAACGATCAAAAATATCTATTTTGGTCAGCGTTCCATTGCCAACCTCATAATCGCCAGCGGCGGCAATACGCCCGAGGTTCTGGATCGCCTCGCCGAAGCAAGGTTTTTTGCCCAGCATGATCTTGAAACCGTTGTAATTGGGCGGGTTGTGCGAACCAGTGACCATAACACCGCCGTCGGTATCCAATTCGAACACGGAATAATAAAGCATTGGTGTCGGACCAAGGCCGACCAGCTCCACATCAATACCGGTACTGAGAATACCGTTAACAAGGCTGTCTGACAGCGCAGGCGACGATAAGCGGCCATCGTAGCCCACACTCATTCTGGTGCCGCCACTGCGGCGCACAACGGTGCCTATGGCCCGGCCAAGTGCAGCAGCGTCTGCTTCATCAATAGTCTCGCCAACAATGCCGCGAACGTCATATTCCCTGAGGACTGTTGAATGGAAAGTATGAGCCGTCATCGATATTCCCTTGAACTTTGAACGATCCGTTATTTTGATCAACCTGTCAGCGCAAGATTGCAAGGTCAAGACAGAAGTATTGCAGTGGTGTTGTAATTACAAAGCTGATCAATCGAGTAATATGCGTTTTGCAGAGTTGAGCTTGGCGGCCATCCAGTCGGACCCGCCTTTATCAGGGTGCATTTGGCTCATGAGGCGGCGGTAGGCATCTTTTATTTCCTGCTGGCTTGCACCTTCCCGGAGGCCAAGAACTTCCAGCGCTTCAGCGCGGCTCATTTGCTCAGTGGTCTGCTGGGGTGGTCTGCTTGACGCTTTGCCGAATCTGCCCTGTATCCAGTGCCCTATAGCCAGCTTTGCAAGCGTTGGCCCCACCATTCGAAACAACGCAAAGCCCGCAGGCACAACAGCCAAAACGGCCTTACCCGTCGCCAGCAATATAAGGCCCAATACCAAGCTAACGGCCACAATGGCCCATGTAAGGCTTCGCTTGGCAGACTTCACGTCAGCAGCGGCCCACCAATTAAGGAGCACCAGCAATAAGCCGGCAAGAAGAAACCCAAGGAGCAGATATCCCATCATCTATTGTACCTTGGCCTTGCGGAAGGGAAGGTCAAGGGCATTTACAAGAGCCCGCAGTTCCTGCCGCGCTGCCACATGAGACATTGACAGCCCCTGCCCGTCAGTACCGCCGCTTGCTTTCAGGTCAATCAACGTCAAGCCCTTCGGGAACAGTTCGCGGTATATCACCCGCTCGCCAAGCCCTGATACATAACGCACTCCAATACGCTTGCTGAGTTCCGACAAAACGGCTTCTACACGTTCTTTGTTTTTGGCATGAAGCGAGCTAACCCTGTTTCGCAGTACCACCCAATCAATGGAGCGACCATCAGCCACAGCTCGCCGTTGGCGCGCTTTCCATACCATTTCAGAGTAAAGACTGGGCCCTTGCACTGTGTAGGTTTCCGGGTCAATCCGTGCAAGCAGGTCAAGGTCGACAAAACTGTCATTCACCGGTGTCACAAGCGTATCCGCTGCCGTATGGGCAAGGCGCGACAGGAATGTGTCGCTCCCCGGGCAATCAACAACCACCACATCTACTTTGCCGGCGAGTGTCATATATGCCTTTTCAAATCTGTCCTTTTCATCTGCCTCCGCTGCGTCAACGGACCTTAGCTCAGACTTGGGCACCACAAGTTCTATCGGCATGGGAAGGTCAATGCCCTGTGCGGAACAATAGGCACGACGGTTTTCGATATAACGCGTCAGGCTTTTCTGCCGGGCATCGAGGTCAATTGTACCAACCCTGTAGCCTTCAGCTAGCAGGGAAACCACAATATGCATCGCGGTCGTCGACTTCCCTGACCCGCCTTTTTCGTTACCCAGAACGATCAGGTAAGGGTATTCCGGAGCTGAACTCATGGCTCCCATATCATTGTCTGGCACGCTAAACTCCAAAATCCAAACTAGTGAACAGGCAGTGTCCAAGCAAAACCAACAGTTTGCAAGGAACAATCGCCTGTTGCACAGATACCTCATTGCGCTCGCTCACTATCCTCAGATATATTGTGCATAAAGGTCAACGCGAACGAGGCAGTCGTGTGGCCGATAACCGGGCGGATTACAAGCCTTAAATGGGACCAAAAACGCACTGGGGGAAGAGATAAAAAGCGTGCGCGATCAAATCCGCAAATATGCCGGTTTCCTGCTTTTGCTTGCACTATTGGCCGTTGTGCCAATTGGCATTGCACGCCATTTATTGAGCGAATCCCGCGAAGATGCCTTTGTGCCAGACCGGCCCAACTATCTTTCCCACCAATACCCGCCTTCCGGCGATGTGGAAATGACACCTAGGCTCGCTCGACTGCTTCAGGAAGATATGCAGAAAGTGGATGCGGTACCTCGAACCTTTCTGGCTAGATTGCCTGAAAGCCTACCTGATATTATTGACGCCAAACAGCGCAAGCAACAGTTTGTCTCGGTTATGCTTCCCATTATCCTCAGGGCTAACGAGCTTATTCTTGCGGACCGTGGTCGCCTTCTAGCCATACGCGACCGGATCGAACGGGACGGCAGCGCCGGCAAGCGACAACGCAACTGGCTTGAAGGAATTGCCAAAACACACCGGGTCAAATTATCGACCCCCGCCACGGTTGATCAGATCAATCAGCTATTGTTCAGGGTTGATGTTATTCCCCCTTCCCTTGCGCTGGCTCAGGCTGCGATGGAAACAGGCTGGGGAACCAGCTATTTTGCGCAGGAAGCGAATGCCCTGTTTGGTGAATGGACATGGAATGAGGAAGAAGGCATTTTGCCACGTGCCCGTGACGAAGGCAAAACGCACCGCATTAAGAGCTTTGAGTATCTGCTCGATAGTGTGCGCAGTTACATGATCAACCTGAACCGGCACACAAGCTATGCAGACCTGCGGGGCCGCCGTGCTGAACTAAGGGACCATAACCTTGTGCTAACCGGGAGCGCGCTTGCACCGTCTCTCATTGATTATTCGGAGCGCGGCGCTGATTATGTCAGCGATATCCTGTCCATCATTGACTATAATGATCTTGATGGGCTCGATGGCGCCCGCCTTACTGCCAGCATTCAGGAAAGCCGCTAAGTGACTGATTTACCAGACGTTGTTCGCACAGTAGCGGAGCTTCGTGCGCGCGTTTCAGCCGCAAAGGCAGAAGGCCATAAAATCGGCCTTGTGCCTACCATGGGGGCGCTTCACCACGGGCACTTGTCACTTGTAGATGTAATTGGCAAGCAGTGCGACTTCGTAGTTGTTTCGATCTTTGTGAACCCGACGCAGTTTGGTGAAGGCGAAGACTTTGACGCCTACCCTAGAGACGAGCTGGAAGACTTGAAGAAGCTTGCACCAACCGCCGCCACGCTCGTTTATGCCCCGGCAGTTAGTGAAATGTACCCGGACGGCGACATGACAACCGTTAGTGTTTCAGACATTAGCCAGAACTATGAAGGCGAGCATCGCCCGGGGCATTTTGACGGTGTTGCGACTGTTGTCAGCAAACTACTGCTGCAGTGCCTGCCGGACACGGCCATTTTTGGGGAAAAAGACTTCCAGCAGCTGGCCGTCGTTCGCCGTTTCGTGAAAGACCTTTCCATTCCGGTATCCATCATCGGCGGCCCTATCATCCGCGAAGAAGACGGGCTTGCTGCCTCCTCCCGCAATGTATATCTGGACGAGGAAGCCAGAACCATCGCCGGGCAATTTAACCTTATTCTTAAGCGCCTTGTTGCGAATGCGCAGGATGGCAGCAACCTTCGCGACGCGGAGCGGACCGCAGAACAGGCGCTTCTTCAGGCAGGCTTCGACGCTGTTGATTACGTAAGCATTGTAGACCCGGACACACTCAGGCCACTGGATACCCTTAACAGGGATGCCCGCGTCATTGCGGTTGCGCGCCTGCAAAAGGTCAGGCTTCTGGACAATATGGCAATAGAGGTACCCTAAAACGCCTTTGATCTTTCGAGAGCGCTATTCAACAATTTCCGCGCTACTGCCTGTCGGCATTGCCTTTCGTGGCAATTTATCTTCACGCATCGCAGCGTGATAAAGGAAACTTGCCATAATGACAGATGCCTGTTTCAGGTCATCTTCATAGGTGTTGCCGTACGTATCAACCTGAGTGTGATGCAACTGAGTGTCATAATTCAATGGATCCTGAATAAACTGGAACGCTGGCAAGCCAATATCATCAAACACCTCATGGTCGGTACCACCTGTGGTGTTCAGCGTTACGGTTTTGGCGCCAAGGTCGTTAAACGGCTTTAGCCACGCTTCAAAAATTGGAGCCACCGCAGCATTACGTTCCGCGTAAATACCACGAATTTTACCCGCCCCATTATCCATATTGAAATAGGCTGAAAAACGATCAAACTCAGACTTTTTGGTAATTGGAAACTGGTTATAAAAACGCTCATAGGGAGCCATGTATTTCAGTCGGTCACTTTTGTTTTCCGGCCTGCTGATCAAATGATCAAGGGCATATTGCTGCGACCCATAATAGCCCTGTTCCTCGCCGCCCCAAAGAGCAACGCGGATTGTGCGTTTTGGCTCAACACCAATCGCCTTCAATATCCGCACAGCTTCCATGACGACCGCAACGCCAGCGGCGTTATCTGCCGCCCCGTCTCCGCCAAACCAACTATCCAGATGCGCACCAGCCAGCACTATTTCCGGGCTCCAGCCCTTGCCCGGAATATCCGCAAGCGTGGAATAACTTTTGGTGTCATCTTCATAGAAAGTTGCATCAACATCAATGCTTAGACGCACATCTTCGCCGTCATTTATCAGCCGAACCGCGCGGACATAATGCTCATACGCAAGCTCAATACCCGGAATTGTCGCGGGGTATTTTGTTTTATACTGATATGAAGACGCTTCAATAAGCATGGCTTTGCGCGGCGAGCGCCGCACCATGGCCTTGGCCCCTTCTTTCGCGAGGAATTGCTCCAGTTCAGAGAAGAAACTCTTGTACCTGATCCAACCTTCCAGGGCCCGTCGGTCAGGGTCACCTTCAGGAATTTCATATTCGGCGATTTCTGCCAGGTTCTCTTCATCTCTACGAACGAAAATTTCGCCTTCTGGTGGGCGCTGTGGAGGCATACGACTTACAAAAACAATCTTGTTCTTAAGCTTGCCTTTCCATTTTTTGAAATCGTTTTTAGAGCGCATTGGCGCAAAGATCACCTCGCCCTCAACCACACCCTTGGTGCCCGGATGCCAGCTAAGCGGCAAGCCATAAAGCTGGGTGCGGCGCGGTGTTGTCATGAAAACTTCAATGCGGTCACCGGTCCAACCGCGCCCAAATTCAAACCCTTCGAGCCGCGCGTCTTCGAGCCCCCATTCGCTCAATTTATCCTTGGTCCAGTTGTTCGCTTCCAGCATAGCTGGCGTGCCGGTTAACCTGGGGCCAATTCTGTCCGTCAGGTGACGTACCAAGTCCATGACTTCCGAGTGGTTGAAACCTTCGTCGCGGATGCGGTTAACCATGTTATGATCCACTGGCTCCTGTGCCTGCATCAAAGCAGTGGGCATCAAGACCATTACGGCACCAACAGCGGCCAGCCTAATCCATTTTCTCACCGTATCTTCTCACCTTACCGGGGTTATCCTTGGTCCTTATTCAAGACCTTCAGTGTACCATTCATATTCAAAGAACTGCTTCAAAGGTTCTGTACCCGCAAGTACAAACCGGGTGTCACAGGCCCAGTCTTCAAACCGCTTCAACAGCGGCCAAACCTCTTGCTGCCATGGCCGGTCCAGCTGCTTGTTGACGTGAATGATATAGTCTGGAAAGCGGACAAGGTCACCAAAGCCCCTGCTTTCTTCCAGCGTTATTTTGGACAAACGCCCCAAAAAACACACCCGCTCGATCAGTCGCTTGCCATAGCTTGATGGCAGGTCAGCGATTTCCTCGCGCATTCTATGCTCAATCGCCTCCATCGTGGTTTCGCTGACTTTCAAATGCTGTTCCACATTGTCAATCTCGTCACCGATTTCGGCATTGGCTTCTGCGAGTGCGCGCCTGCGTATCTCTGAAGGCAACTCGCTAAACCCTCCTGCCATCCAGAAGGCAATCCGGTTTCTCAGGCGTTCGATGCTACCACCCTTGATGACAAAGTCATCACCGCCGGCTTTCAATCCGCCTCGCACGATATCGATATCATTGTATCCGGTCAGGAAAATTACCGGCATGGACTTCAAGCCCGATCGCTCCAGCATGGAAATAAAGTCAAAACCACCCTCACCGGGCATCTGAACATCAGTAATCACCATGGCTGGTCGGTGGCCTCGCACCAAGTCAATGCCTTCGTTTGCGGTTTCCGCGATGATCACTTCGAAGCCAAAATGACGGACAGCCGCTGCATGCACCTGCAAAACAACCGGTTCGTCATCAACTAGTAAAATTGGCCCCTTGCGCATGCTGTTCCTACAAAAGAATGAAAGCCGCCAACCCCAGAAAAGCGAAAAAACCCACGACATCGGTAATGGTTGTTACAAAAACACTGGAGGCAATGGCAGGGTCTATCTCCAACTTGTGGAGCACCATGGGCACTGCCATTCCTGAGAACCCGGCGACGAAGATGTTAACAATCATCGCGACACCAAAAATAGCGGCCAGCATTGGCTGACCAAACCAAAAATAAGCCACCAGGCTGGAAACGACAGCAAGGGCGACACCATTCAAGCTCGCCGCTGTTAGCTCTCTCATGGTCACCCTGAACGCGTTGGTGGAACTAAGCTCTTTCGTGGCGATTGCTCGCACGGCGACTGTCATGGTCTGTGTGCCCGCATTACCACCCATGGAAGCCACAATAGGCATCAAAACCGCAAGGGCTACCATCTGCTCGATCGTGGCATCAAAAAGACCGATAATCACTGATGCCAAGATTGCCGTCCCCAAGTTTACGACCAACCAGGCAAACCGGCTGCGGGTAATCTCGATAAAATTCTCATTGAGGCCGGATTCTTCACCCACACCTGCCAGCGCCAGAATATCTTCTTCAGCTTCCTCTTCGATCACGTCAACCACATCATCAACTGTGATTACACCGACCAGTCGCCCGCTTCCATCAACAACACCAGACGAAATCAGATGATATTTGGTAAACTGGTATGCAGCTTCTTCCTGATCGACATTCACGTCGATCAGGAACGGGTCTGCGTCCATAATTTCGGCAATTGTAACGGAACGCTGCATGCGCATAACACGCGACACTGGCAAGGTACCGACGGGGCGATGTGAAGGATCAACGACAAAGATATCGTAGAAGTCTTCAGGGATAGATTCATGATCAGAGCGCAGGAAATCAATGGCTTGGCCAATTGTCCAGAACTCAGGCAAGGCCACAAGGTCGCGCTGCATCAAGCGCCCTGCCGAATCTTCCGGGTAGCTTAGGTTTTCTTCAATCGCGGCACGGTCATCACTTGCAAGAGCGCGCATGACCTCTTCCCGGTCAGCGTCCTCAAGCTCTTCGATCACATAAACGGCATCATCGGTCTCAAGCTCGGTTACAGCGTCCGCAATTTGCTCATTCGGCAGGTGCTCATAAAGCTCGTCCTGCGCTTCGCCTTCAACCTCACTAAGAACATCCGGGTCAATCCTATCACCCAAGAGTTCGATGAGCTTAACCCGTCTTGGTGACGGCAAAACTTCCAGAATATCGGCAACATCTGCGGCATGCAGATCTTCAACAAGGGCCAAAACCTCTTCGCGGTCATCAGCTTTGACCGCCTCTATCAGCTTCTCAACAAACGGAAGGCTAAGATGCACGTCTGTTTGAGGCACATCACGAGCGTCTTCAGCGCCTAAGTCAGCCCCGACTTCAACGACGTTGTCCGCCTCGCTATTCTGTTGATTGGCCTCAGTCAATTGCTACCCCCCTTGCCTGACCCGAGTGTGCGCACTGACATTCTTCACCTGTGATAGAAGAAATGTCGAACTTATGCTAGAGGGCAAGCGTGATTTCATTCATCAGTGCCTTCATGCCAGTTAAAAAAGCATGGTTCCCTTCCATGGCCTGTGCCGTCTTACCTAGTTTCTCCAGACCAAGAGAATAGCGATCCACCAACCGTCTATTACCCACAATCAGCACATTCTCGCTATCGGACATGAACTCTGTCGCTGCCACCAGTTCAGCGCCAATTAAAATGCCAGACAGATAGGATGCGGAGCTTGATGCGGCCAAATTACCAAGCAAGCTGTTTGCCCTAACCGAAAACAATAGATTGGACAGATGCGGATTTGCCCTCACTGCCGCCAAACCCGCAAGAAAACTGACCTCTTCATAGTCATCTGCCTCTATTAGCCGACCAATCGAACTATTGTTCCGAAGCAGTGCATACAGTTCACCGGTCATATAACTGGTAACAGAGGAAATCTGACCACCGGACACACGGCACCATTTGCTGTGGGTTCCCGGCAAGCATAGCAAAGCATCATCCAGTTCCAGCTCATCAACCGCACCAAATATCTGCAGTTCCTCGCCCCGCATTACATCATGCAGACCGTAAAAGCCTGCACCTTCAACACCCGAAGTAATGCGGATATCAAGATCCGTTCGATTAGGGACAGTATGCAATTCCTTACTGAGGTCGTTCAGGCCAGCAGGGCATGGCAAATAAGGCGTTTCAAGCCAGCCATTACGGCTACCGATAGTGCCCGCCAATATGACCGGCAATTTTCCATGAGCCTCTAGCCATTTTTGGCAATGTCGGACAAGGACACCCTCATAGTCATCAACCTGAAAAACACCATCATCACTATGTATCTGGTCCAGCAAACCACCGTTTGGTGACAGCAGGAAGGCCCTGAAACTACTGGAACCCCAGTCTACAAAAACCATGGATGCTTTCGACACAGGCTCACCTTCCGTCACCCAAGAGGGCATAAAATCTGAGGATTATCAGTGCTTTGCTATATAATCATATATATAATAATAATCGTTTAGATGTATGTATATGGCTAAATCTACTCCAAACAGCAAAGGGGGCGGGCAATGGATTGGAGCAGCATGTGAGCTTTTCCACAAAGTTAATTGGTGAAATACCGGTTGGAAACCAGCTCGGCGAAGGCATTCAGTGGCGCGCGCGGGACAAAACTGTTTGGTGGACCGATATTCTGGCCAATCAATTGTATTGCTACGATTATGCCACCGGTGACCTGACGGATTGGACATTGCCAGAGCCGCTTGCCTCTTTCGCCTTCACTGCTGACCCCAATGTGGTTGTCGCAGCAATGGCGAGTGGTTTTGCTTTCTATAACCTAGTCGCCAAAACATTGGACTGGATCGAAAAACCAGCGCTTTTGCCGGGAGAAAACCGCTTCAATGACGGCAGGGCGGACAGGCAAGGCCGTTTCTGGTCAGGGACCATGATGATGAACGCTGAGGGATATGAGGCATCAGGGCGACTATTCAGGTTAAATACAGACCTTTCCGTTTCCACACATGAGCATAACATCAATATTTCCAATGGCTTATGCTGGTCACCCGATAGTGGAACGATGTATTTCGCTGACTCGCTGCGCGGCGAAATGTATCACTATGATTATGACCTGGTCACGGGCGAGTGCTCAAACCGCAGGCTTTTCGCAAACGGTCTGGACGGCGCATCACCTGACGGGGCAACCGTTGACGCCAACGGCAATATCTGGAGCGCCCAGTGGGGTATCGGCAAGGTTCATGTTTACAGGCCAGATGGCAGTCTTATTGCCGCGATTGACATACCCACCACCCAACCGACCTGTGTCGCCTTCGGGGGTGAAGACATGAACCTTCTGTTTGTCTCCTCAGCGACAGTTGACCTTTCAGCCGACCAACTAGATGCAGAACCCTCTGCCGGAAACGTATTTATCTTTGAAACTGACGCACGCGGTTTGCCGGAAGCAACCTTCAATGGCACGTTGGGTAAACCGGGGGACAAAGAATGACAGCGTCACAAAGCCTTACACAGCAGATTGTCAATGATTTGGGCCTTGATATTGTGCGCGGCAAATATAACGCCGATAACCCCTTCCCTATTGAAGCTGACCTTTGTGAACAGTTCGGTGTGAGCCGCAGTGTATTGCGTGAAGCCGTGAAAATGCTGACCTCCAAGGGTTTACTGCGCGCGCGACCGCGGCAAGGCACCTGGGTGCAACCGGAAAAAGCCTGGAATTTGCTGGACCCGGATGTTCTGCGATGGTTGCTTGATCGGAAGTTTTCTATCGACCTGTTGGCCGAATTCACTGAAATAAGAATGGTGATTGAACCACAGGCTGCCGCCTACGCGGCTTTCCGTGCCAGCGATGAAGACAAACATAAGATCGAAGCTGCGCTTGAGCGTATGCATGCTGCTGAGCGCGGTGAAGATGACGCGCTCGAATCAGACATTGCTTTTCATGTGGCTGTCCTGGAGGCAAGCGGAAATCGTTTTTTCAGCCAGATGAAAGATTTGGTTGAAACCGCGCTCAGAATAAGTATCCGCCTCACCAATCAGTATAAGGGTGTGCCGTTTGCCAGCATCGCCGACCACCGGTCGATATATTTTGCTATTCGCGACGGCGACACGACGCGCGCCAAAACGGTGACAATGGCCCTTATTCAGGAAGCTATTGAGTTGATTAACAAGGCCAAGGAGCAAGGTTAATCTGTCAAGTATCTTACGCCTCAAGATGAACGACCAATGCAGACTCTGGCAGCATCTCCGGTAGTTGCAACCCTGCTTTCACCAACAGTTCGCCTTTAAAACGCTGGCCATTTAACCCTGAAAGTTGATCAAGCTTAATACGTTCACGACCAGCCGACCAAACCACGTTAAAATGGTATTCTCTATCCGGGTCCACACCCGCAAAACGCCATTTCTCGGGCGAAGCTGTCCGGCGTGTGGCCACCTGCGAATAGGAGAAAAGCGCTTCTCGTTTGTCTTCCGAAACAACACCAAAACTGCGCGCATGAGGCGGGCCATCTAACCTATAGTAGTCACCCGAATGGATGAGAGGCCGGAAACGCTTATGCAAGGCAATGGCTGCCTTCAGGGTTTCACTCTCTTCAAGCGTCAGTTCACCAAGGTCCATCTCAAGCCCCATATGCCCAAACATGGCGGTCGCGGCCCGAAGTTCCATCGACAGTGTTCGCCCGGTAATATGGCAATCACGCGGACCAACATGAGCGCCTAGCACATCTGTCGGCAGGAAAAGAGACGCACCGCGCTGGATATCCAGCCTATCGAGCGCATCATTGCTGTCTGATGTCCAAACTCTGTCGGTGTAGGACAGAACACCAAAGTCAGCCCTTGCCCCACCCGACGAACAGCTTTCAATTTCCACATCAGGGTACTTGTCACGCACCGCATTGATCAATCTGTATAGCGCTTGCACCTGCCGGTGCACGGATGGAACACCACCACTTCCCGGATGCTGGATATCCCGGTTCATGTCCCACTTTAGATAGGCAATATTATTATCAATCAGCAGGGCATCAAGGCGCGCAAACAGATATTGCCATACTTCAGCGCGTGACAGGTCAAGAACCAACTGGTTACGCGATGGTATCTGCGCTGTAGTTTGAGCTTTCAGCACCCAATCTGGATGCTTGCGATACAAATCACTGTCCGGGTTCACCATTTCAGGCTCCACCCAAAGGCCAAATTCCATACCGTAAGCATTCACCCGTTCAATTAGTGGCGCCAAACCTTGAGGGTATACGGATGTATCGACAAACCAGTCGCCAAGCCCCGTGGCATCATTGCGTCGCCCCCTGAACCAGCCGTCATCAAGTACGAACCGCTCAACCCCGAGACTGGCAGCTTTATCGACCAGCTGATTTAACTTGCGCTCACTATGATCGAAATAGATCGCTTCCCATGTATTGTAATGCACGGGGCGCGTCTTTTTGCGGTGGTTCGCATCCAGTAAATGTGTGCGGACATACCGATGAAAATTCTGCGACAGGCCATTGAACCCGGCGTCAGAGAAGGAACCAAACACCCAGGGTGTCTGCCAAGTTTCTCCGACAGCCAGTCTGGCTTCGCCCGGCAATAAACGCTCCCCCACCTGGAATGCTGTCCGGCCATCATTCAATATTTCGGTGACGGATTTATGGTTACCACTCCAGCCAAAATGGAGCCCTATCGCGTCGCCAACCTGCTCAGACGTACTGCCCTCGCGCAAAATAGCGCCGGGGAAACAATCGTGCGATGTACGCCCACGAAGGTTTTCCCGCACATGCGCCCCTGCCCTAAGCTTTCCAGATACAGTTTGAAACTCGAGCGCCCAGCGTCCTTCAAAATCTGTTAAATGGTCCATATGACAAGCGATTGGCACCGTACCTGCCGCAAGCCAGTTGATCGTGCACGATGAAGAAGAGCTGTTGCGAAGGGAATGCCGTATTTTCAGTATGTCAGTTTGGTCACACCACTCAAGCTCCGCACGAAGCACCACGCCTGTGTGTTTATCCTCACCCACAATCACGGCGTGAGTGGGAGAGCTTTCTTCCACCTTGAAACCAATTGGGTTTGCATCCCAGCCACCATCCTCGGTTTGCAGTTCGACACCAGCGTGGCCAATGTATCCTGCAGCCAAAGTTGGACACAGCGTTATGGGGCATTCGGTTGACGCTGCGCCCGGCGCGGGATTCCGACTACCTAGAAGCAAGAGCGCCTCCTCAGTCGCATCCAACTTCGCCCCCCAATAAACAATCTGCGTCCCTTGATCACTGACGGCTAAAACAACAGTTGAGCCCTGTCCATCAAACCGAATTTCTTCTGTCATTGAAGCCCTTCCATTCAGGTTCGCTACCGATCAACAGTTACTTGTAGCTATTGACGCCCCTGCGCGCTGTTACTAGGCTGCCCATTAATCATATAAATAGACTTATACCTTAGTATCAATCTGAAGCGTAAAGGAAAATCATGCTCGGCGTTTGCTATTATCCCGAACATTGGCCGGAGAGCATGTGGCAGCAAGACGCCTCGGAAATGAAGGCTTTGGGACTGGACTATGTACGAATTGGTGAATTTGCCTGGGCCAAAATCGAGCCGAAGCGGGACCACTTCACCTTTGAGTGGCTAGACCGCGCGATAGATATTCTTGCGGACGCAGGGTTGAAAATAGTTTTCGGCACCCCTACGGCAACACCCCCAAAATGGCTTATTGATGAGTTTCCGGAGATATTGCCAGCCTCGCTGGATGGTCAAGCACCGCGCGGGTTTGGTTCGCGCAGGCACTATGATTTTTCAAGCGAAATCTATCTGAACGAAGCCCTGCGCATAACTGATGTGCTGACAAAGCGCTATGGATCTCACCCATCAATCGTTGTCTGGCAAACTGACAATGAGCTTTGTTGCCACGATACAGCAACGAGCGGTTCAAAAGCGGCCCTAAAGGCTTTCCAGCGATGGTGCCATGATCGCTACGGGACAATCGAAGCGCTGAATAAAGCATGGGGCAATGTCTTCTGGTCGATGGACTATCCCTCATTTGAAGCGATTGAGCTGCCGTTTGGAGCAGTAACCGAAACAAACCCCGCCCATCAGTTGGCTTTCAGGCGTTTCTCTTCCGACCAAGTGATCAGGTTCCACCGCGAGATGGTGAAGGTCATTCGCGAGAATGCGCCGGGCAAATGGGTCACCCACAATTTCATTCCAAAAGAAGATCTGTATGTGGATGCCTATGCCATAGGCCAAGAACTTGATATCTCTTCCTATGACAACTATCCGCTTGGGCGCACTGACCTTGCTTTCGCAGGCGCACCCGCTGATCAGGCGGCGCGGTATATGCGCACTGGCCACCCGGATTTCGCCACTTTCTACCATGATACAAGTCGCAGTTTTGGCCCCGGCGCTTACTGGGTGATGGAACAACAGCCCGGCCCGGTGAACTGGGCACCCCATAACCCACGCCCCGAGACCGGCATGGTGCGGTTCTGGTCGCTTG
The DNA here is from genome assembly GCA_965199355.1 of Kordiimonas sp. GTDB lineage: Bacteria > Pseudomonadota > Alphaproteobacteria > Sphingomonadales > Kordiimonadaceae > Kordiimonas. The sequence continues at coordinate 8,441 of CBDARB010000011.1, read as the reverse complement.
AAGCCTTCGCCCACGGTGCCGACTGTGTTAGTTATTTCCGCTGGCGGCAGGTTCCTTTTGCGCAGGAGCAAATGCATGCAGGGTTAAAACGGCCTGACAATGAAAAAGCCGCCGCGTGGCAAGAAGTGGAGCAAGTTCGTCGCGAAATTGACCTTTTGTCGCTGCATGATACAGCAAAAACAAAAGCTGATGTCGCTATCATCACTGACGTTGAAGCCTTGTGGCTTTCCGATATCGAGCAACAAGGCGCAGGCTATGACTTCACACGGGTCGAATTTAGCTACTATGCCGCCCTGCGCCGCCTTGGGGTTGATGTTGACTTTGTCAGCTCTCGCGCGTCTTTTGATGGGTACAAGTTGGTGATCGTGCCCTGCCTACCAACAATAGAGGCAGATTTTATCGAGCGAGTGAAAGCCTCACCTGCTGCTTTTGTGTTTGGGCCAAGGTCGGGGGCAAAATCGACCGAGTTTTCCATCCCACTCAACCTCGCCCCCGGGGCATTGCAATCAGCAATAGGCATCAAGGTCATTTCCGTTGAGACGCTTCGACCGGATTACCCTGTTCAGATTGATTTCGATAACACGACGTATACGGCTCATTCATGGTGCGAAGAACTCGAAATTAATCCTGATGTGGAAGTATTGGCCCGCTACGATGACAAAGGCCCTGCAATTGTTCGACAAGACGCTGTCACCTACATCGGTGCGACACTTGAAGACAATGGCTTACAACATGTACTGAAGGGTGTGTGCGAATCAACCGGTGTAACAACCTTCAGCTTGCCAGACGATTTGCGTGTCAGACAAAGAGGCGACCTAACATTCGCCTTCAACTACGCCGAAGTTGAACGAGAGTTACCTACCGCAAATGATGCTGAGTTTCTAATCGGCAGCACACCTCTCGCGCCCCGGGATGTTGCGGTGTGGCGCACTAAAGATGGCAATTAACCCTGCTAGATAGAGGACAAGAAAATGGAACTTCAAACGATCCAGATTACGGTGTTTATTGTCTTCACGGCAGCTATCGCTCTGGCGACATACATTCAATGCCGCGGTACGCGCACCAACGCTGATTCCAACAAAGAATATTTTCTCGCAGGCGGCGGACTGTCATGGGTGTTCGTTGCGGGTTCAATCACCCTAACCAACCTGAGCACAGACCAGTTGGTTGGCATGAACGGTAACCAGATGGCCTTGCTTGCATGGTGGGAATTTGCCGCTGTCGCTGGCCTCTTCATTCTCGCGAAGGTGTTCCTGCCAGTATACTACCGTAACAATTGTACCACGACGACCGAACTGCTTGAGAAGCGGTACAATGACCACCACATCCGCGCCACAGTATCGATCATGTTCCTGTTGGGGAATATCTTCATCTTTCTGCCGGCAATCCTCTATGGTGGCTCCCTATTCATGCAATCCATGTTCGGGATTAGTCTGCCTATTATGTGGCTCGCCATCGCCTTTGCAGTGGTTGGTGCGCTCTATGCCGTATTCGGTGGCTTGCGCGCTGTGGCTGTTTCCGACACCTATAGCGGCATCTTGCTTCTAGGGCTGGGTGTCCTTGTGGTTATCCTTGCCCTTGCCGCAATTGATTTTGATTTTAGCGGCATCCCTGCGGAGCGCCTTACACTGATCGGTGCAAATGATAGCCCCATTCCGTGGCACACACTGTTAACGGGCATGATTTTCATTCAGGTATTTTATTGGAGCACCAATCAAACCATAACCCAGCGCGCGATGGCTTCTCCCACCCTGAAGGAAGCACAAAAGGGTGTATTTGCCGCCGCAGGCATCAGGCTTTTGATCGTTCCGCCCATGATCGTGCTGCCCGGCATTGTTTCCTACAAACTATATGGGGACGTAGGTGACGCCGCATATGGTCGCATTGTTGGTGATGTGTTGCCTGTTTGGCTTTCAGGTGCCTTTGCTGCGGCAATTGCCGCCGCCGTACTCACCAGCTTCAATAGTATTCTCAACTCCTCCACTGCGCTTTATGTGATGGATATCCATGAGAAATACTTCAACCAACAGCCAAACGTGAAAAAACTTAGCGGTTGGGTCACCGCGGTTTTTGTTGCGCTCGCACTTGCTCTTGTGCCTCTCTATCAGCAAGCTGATAGCATTATCAACACCGTGCAACAGCTTTATGGCCTTTTGAGCATGCCCATCTTGTCGACTTTCCTTGTTGGCCTGTTGTTCAGGAATGTTGACCCTCGCGTCATGATTATCGCGATGGTATCGGGCACCATACTGTATGGCTGGTTCTCTTTCGGTTGGTCGCCACTACATTACATCCACCTGATGGCCATCACGCTGATATTCTGCGTCGTCGCAGCGCTAGCTGTGAATGCATGGGTTTTTGGTAGAAAATCGGAATATATTGGCCTTAAATCGCAATTAGCCGAGTAATAGACCTTAACCTTGAGCTGCAAACCAGTCCGCAAAGCTGGCTCGCTCAGCTTCGGTCATATGCAAACCGCGCTTTGTACGCCGCCAAAGGATATCGTCCGCGGCCTTGGCCCATTCTGTTTCCCTAAGGAAAACCACCTCACGCTCAAAAAGACCGGCACCAAAATCGGCGCCCATACCTTCTGCGCTGGCAACACCTTCCAATAGCGAGAAAACACGCGTGCCGTATGAGCAAGCAAGCCTTTCCGCCACCATGCCGTCTAACCATCGGAATTTGGCTTTTACACCCTCAACATGTTCCGCAAGTGCATCACTGGGGTTCGACTGACCCGACAGATCGCCGCCCGGCAAAGGTGCCCCATCGGTCCAATCTTTGCGTTCAAACTCTGCATAGGGTTCCAGCTTTTCCATCACCTCTTCAGCCAGTCGTCTGTAGGTCGTGATCTTACCGCCATAAATGCTGAGTACAGGCGCACCATTTTCCGCTTCTGCAACTTCAAGAACATAGTCGCGTGTCGTTTTGGACGCACTTTCCGCACCATCATCATAGAGCGGACGAACGCCTGAATAGTGCCACACCACCTGATCCGTGTTGATAGCCACCTTGAAATATTCTTGTAGCTTTACATTAAACTTTAGAAATTTTTACATTAAAGATTGGACTCAAATCAGTTTAGCGGTTTTTACACGTCTGGGGCGAATCTGAGAAGTATTCGAGACACTTCCTAGATGCTTCTTTCGATCGCCTTTCAAGTGTCTGGAAACGGCAAAAATTTAATCCAGACTACTATGGTATTTGATTGTCCTGGCTACAGTGCCCACGCACAGCCCTGCGGAAACGACGAGGAAATTTGTCGAGAGTGTAGGTCTAAAGGGTCACAAACCGGGATTTTGCGATCTGGCCCTTACCGTTAGAAAGGCCGTCCGCTCATGCCAATTGCAATATTGCCTACCCTTGTCATTGATTGCATAGCGATCATTCTCAACCAGCACAATCAGATAATGGTTTACCAGTGCATCAAAAACCGCCCGCCGTTCCCTAGGGTTTACTATCATAGTCTGCCACAGCGTGTCATAGGTTTCATAGCTAATCGGATATGTCACTTGTTCGAACCAGTTAAGAACTTGTTGCGTATGCGGTACCAGATAATGGTTGAGATATCGATATTCCCAGATGACGGCGGCAATCTGATGTTGTCCTTGATGCTCATCAGGACTGTTATCCGAAAAGCCTTCCGTGCTACTGTCGTTGGCCGTTTCTGTCTGACGGGTGTTGGGCTGGGACACTTGCACACGTTGCCCACCCATGGAAATATCAATGGCGCTATGTTCCAGCCTGTTCCTGATTTCCGACCTGAATATCCAGATAAGCCACATTATTCCCCCTGTAACCACAATATGGGCCGACAGAAGTGTTTTAATATAGTCCAGTATCAATAGACCGACTTCCACTGTTTTTTCCTCCCAGTAAAACAGACGCAGCTTGCATGGTGATAAAGCTTATACACGCATACCGCTTCACGGGCAAACGGATGCGCATTAAGCCGGATATCACTCCATGAAAAAAGATACGCATTTAATAGCTTAAATATCTTCAATATCCGCATAGCTGCTCATTAGGATCATCCTCACGTCCACTCGGTGAGCGTTAGCCGGGCATCATATTCACCGGGGCTGACCTTGCTGGTTTGCACGGTCAGCATGCCGTAGAACATCTTGTCCATGCGGTAGCGGGTGTTTGCCGGTTCCTGGATAATCAGCACCGGTTCCGCGTCTGCTATTTCAGCAATCGGCATAAGCGCGCCGTAGAGCTCCTCTTCCGTCAGTTCCGGGTAGCGTAGGGTCAGGATACGCCGCCGCTGCCACAGCCGGCGTGAGACCTGCCCGGTCCGGGATACCGCCTCATCCACCAGCGGCCTGCGTGCCATGCTGCTGCCCAGCGCATGGTTCCATGTGGGCTGCAGGGCGTTTGAGACAATCAGGCGTCCCACCTGCAGCTTGCCGCCCCTGACCGTGCCGCCTTCCATCACCACCCTGAGCCAGCGGCGGCGGGTGGGCGTGAAGAGGGCAAAGCCGTGCTTACGCTTCCTGGCAGTCGGGGACGCCGGGAACGGTGTCCTGGGTGCCACCAGCCAGGGCGCCCGTGCGAGTGCGCTTCTCTTGTTCGCCGCGCGCACGGACCATGTGGCATCATGGCCGGCGTTTGTGAACAGAACCGCCACCAGATTGATCTCTGTCGCAGTCCCCAGATCAATATCCAGGGTAAGGCTTGTGCCCCCGGCTTCCACCAGCCTGCGCGGACGCGGGTCCAGAAGGTTGGTGATCGGTGTTGTGGGATTAAGCGCCTGCTGTGTTTCGAGAGCTGCCACCTTGAGCGGGGCAGCCATCAGGCTGTTCGGGCTGGTCACGCCTGTTCTCCCCTGGTTTGCTCTCCTCTGGTTTGCTCTCCCCCGATCAGACTAAACACCGTCTCACCCCTGTCTGTGTTCAGCTTGCGGCCGCGCACAAAGAAGGGACGGCCCTCCTGCCAGAGACCTTGAGCGCGGATGCTGATGGTATCGCCGACCTCTATATCATAGAGAAGCGCCGGCACGCTCATCTGCCAGCCGCCGCTATGAGGCTTGCCCATGGGCACAAGACGGGCCGCCACAGCGCGGGCCCCTGCCTCGCCCGTGTTGCTGGTGAGGATTTCAACATCCTCGGCAAAGGGGAAGCGGTCGGCAACGTTTCTGTCCTCGGCGACATAAAAACTGTGGTCCTGGCCCAGCTGCGCCACAAGCGCCGGGTCTGCATAGTGAGGCATGGTTATTTGTCCTTATCAGGTGGCGGGCTTGCTGCCTGCCTTGAAATGTCATCAAAATAGGCTTCCGCCTGCCGCATACAGGCGGCCACGTCAAGGAAGATCCGCTTGATCTCTGCCCATTGGTCATTGGTCAGGCAGGCATGGTCAAGGGGTGGCCGTGACCCTTTGGCGATTTCTTCCAGGATCACCGGCAGGCGGCGCCCGGTGAGCATCAGGGGTGTCTCTGTCACCACATGGCCGGGGAAGGCATCAGGGCGGCGGGGCAGGCTTATCCTTTTCTCGACTGTCTGTATCTTCACAATCGGTTCGGCAGGTGATGGTCGCAAGCTCCCGCAGGCGGCGGTTAAGCTCAGCACGCATAGCCCGCTCAGCAACTTCAGGACGGTTTTCAAGGGCATCTTTCCAGGCTCCCATTCGCTTTCGCATGTTAGTGAGTTCGTCGTTTCTCCGCGCCAGGATACGGGCGTTTTCCGCCTCCCTGACCTTCTGGCGTTCTGCGTTGAGAACTATATCCTGTTCCAGTTCAGCGACTTTGGCTGCATTCGTGTTGGCGGCTTCTGTGGCCACATTGGCGCGGCGGGTCTCGGCGTCGAGCATTCGCTTTGTATATTCATGCTCTGACTGCTCGGATTTCCACAGGAACGCCAGCACCAGGCAGGCAATCACGCCCATGCCACCAATAATGGCCATGCCTTTCATGCCTAACATCAGTATCCCTCCGGTTTATAGCGGTAATAGTCCTCCAGATATTTCTCGGCCGTGGCCTTGCCCGCTTGTGTGTTCCAGTAGCGCTTGGCATAGAGGGCCATACCCACATCATCACCGACCTCCGGCAGTGGCTCCTTCACCCGCCAGAGGATGAGCCGGGCGGCGGCACAGGCATAGGCGTCCACCTTTTCCAGGGCGTCCAGATATTTCATATGCTCGGGCCAGAACCGATCCAGCAAGGCCTGCTTGTCAGCACGGTAGACAAGATAGTTGTTATAGAGATCATCCAGCGTGTCCGGCTCTATCTGGAAATAGCTGAGAGCCGGCCCGCCCACCTGCTTGCGGTAGCGAAAACCAGCACTTTCATGGGCCGCGATCATCAGCAGGAGCTTCTCCGCCTCCGGCGACCCCATTTTCATCTCGTCAAGCGTGGGCCTGAGGACGCTCTCCAGAAACCTGCCCGCCGTCATAGGAGGCTCAGTCATTGCCCTCTTCCTCTTCGACTGGTTCGGTGGGGCTTGCTTCTGTGGAGCTGGTTACCCCTGGCGTTTCTTCTGGCGTTTCTTCTGGCGGCCAGACAGTTGCTGCCTCTGCCGCCTCAATCCCGGCTGGACTTGCAGCCGCGCGGATGCGCTGTTTGGCGGCAAGCCTTGCATTCTCAACCCGGGCGCCAAGCTGCCGCCAGGCTGTCGCTTTGGCAATAATAGCCTCGGCCACAGCCTTGAGGGTGGCAGCCGTGACCCCCACCTCGCCGGCAATCAGCGGATAGTCAGCTGGTTGCGGTGTTTGATCTGCCGCGCAGGCCCGAAGATACTCCCGGGCTTCCGCTTCCTTGGCGAGATAGGTCATTTCCTGACCATAGCCCCGGCTGCCAAACCGGCTGCGGATCTGCCCCGCGGTTTCATCCACACGGACACAGGCTTCCTCTTTAAGCGTGGCCAGAAGCGCGCTTCTGTCTGCGGCAGGCAGGGGGCGTCTGGTCCAGGCCATGCGCCATTTACCTCCTGCGGCCCTGGGCGCTGCGGGCAAGGTTTCCTCATCCCAGTCTGTCGCCGGCCTTTCCGCGACCGTCACCGGCGCATAGCCGTGCTCTGCAAGCAGGCCTGTCAGTGTCTCCCGCATCTCCGCATCCGGCCCCTCAGGGATCACGATATCTGGCAGTGCCTGTCTCAGGCCAGCCATGCTGACCAGCTGTTTTGTTGCCGTGTGGATAAAAAGCTCTTCGCTCATCATACTTCCTTCTGATTATCTTTGGCCCAAATCCCTGCCATCAGTCATCCCAGAATCAGTCATCCCCAAATCAGTCATCCCAGAACACATAGCCCGCGGGGGCGCTGTAACGGGGGCTGTCGTTTCTGGAAAGGGCGGCGCCGATGGTGTGGGCGTGAGTGTTATGGAAAAAAGCCATGGCCTTATAGTCGCCTCTGATGATCGTAGGTATGCGCTGGAAAGCGCCGCCGTTTACCGCCAGCTCCAGACGTCCTGCACCCGCGTCCCACTTGCAGCGGACCGTATCACCGGAGCGCCATGCGAGGCCCATCGCTCGCGCCCGGTCATAAGGAATCCTGTTAAAATTCTGCCCAAAAGCGCCGGCTCTCCAGACCACCCAGAAATTGTCGGTATAGATAACACTGTTAGCGTTCCAATTGGTGGTAGACGGACCCAGAATACCCAGGGCCGACTGGATATCCTCGCGGGTAAAGGTCGTCACCAGTTCCCAGTACCAGCGGCCACTGCTGTGGCTTTTGGCCGTGGGAATGGCATTCAACGGGCTCCCCGCCGCTTTCGCAAGACTGGTGATACGGCCTGTATCAGGGGTGCTCCAAAGCCTGTTTGCCGCCACCTGTGTCCGGTCAAAACCGCCATCGGGGGCTGGCGCTCCTGCAGAACTGCCAGCTTGTGCAACAAGGGCCCGGATGCGGGCGTCCACCTCAGCCTGCGTGAGCCCGTCGCCCTTGTCCCCCTTATCGCCTTTGTCTCCCTTGCTGCCCTGGGGGCCGGCGGGACCGCGCGCTCCCCTGTCTCCTCTGTCTCCTTTGGCGCCGTCTCTGCCCGGCGCGCCTGTCGGTCCATCGGCGCCGCGCAGGCCCTCATGCCAGATCACCGCGGCCCCGGCGGGCACATCCAGGGGGGTCAGGTTGTCGCTATATTCCCGGCCGTCCCGTATCTGCCTGTAGGGTCTGCGCCCTTCCAGAACAGCGTGGGGTCCCGTCCGGTTCAGCCGCGCGTCAAAATACTCGGTCGCCGCCCCTGTCATCACCTTGAACCGGCGTCTGGTGCGCGGGGTTTCTGGCGCCAGATACAGCAGGCTGGCAAAACCGGGCAAATGCGCCCCGAGGGTCAGGCTGCCCGTGCCGCCCCCTGTCACCTTGTTGCCGAACGCCCGCTGGGCCAGCGCTGCCGCCGTATCAACTGTCATTGTCTGTCTCCGATGTCTGTGGCTCTGGTGTCTCTGGCCCTGGTGTTTCCGCTTCTGGTGTTTCCGCTTCTGCCGCCGGCCAGGCCAGGCTGGTCATAATGGT
>CBDARB010000010.1:7500-38810 GCA_965199355.1 Kordiimonas sp. | reverse complement strand
AAATAGAGCTGTTTTAATGATGCTTAAATTTTTATTAAAAATTGCATTGCATTTAGATTACCTTATTGTCCATACTATCATAATTTAGCTTTTTGGTTCAGAGTAGATTTTTGTAAACTGAATTTCAAATACAATGGATAGGTCTACCAACATCGTGTGTTCAAACGTGAAGTTGTTAAATACTGGAACTTGCTCATTAGCTGTCATATATTGACATGTACAGGTAAGATTGAAATAATGCATTGCTAATTTTAATGTGTTATATGTTGCTTTAAGATGACTTGTAGACCCGAGCACACCCAAACTCTTTCAAAAGGAGTTTTAAATTTTTTCCAACTTTTTTACAAAGCAGGCTAAAGTTGTGTTTAGGGATATTGCAAGTCTGGGTCTGGGGGCAAAACCTTTAGAAGCTAGCTGTCTGCAAAAATTTTGCATTTTCAAAAAAAACTGCATGTTTAATACATTTGAAATTGCAAACTGTATGTGCCATTCGTGACTAATAGATGTTTTTGTTGTACTGAATAACTTCAAAGTCTTCTAATCAAGCAGTCATCTAGTAACTTTATCCTAGTTATGATTATTTTGGTATCATATCAGAAATCTGTTTGTTTAAGAATTACAAAACTCTTTGTATAAATATTGATGTATTGTTATAAACAAAAAAAAAAATTATTGCTGAGTTCTACTTTTTATTTCTTCTGATTTGCATATTGAGTCTTTTTTACCATAAGGAAAGAGTGAATGTGGGCTCTCCCTGAAAGTGTGTCTGAGCAAAGAAATCAAATTTTGAGGCTGTAACCTCTTTTATCTAAAAAAAGCTGTGTGCCAGACTGTACGTAGTGTCACTGAAACCTATTTTCTAAAATTAGTGTAGTGTTTCTTCATGAGAGATGAAAGTTTATCACTCCCATATTCCTTTTCAGTGCACCCCTGAAGACAAGTGTTAAAGGCTAAAGTCTAATTGGTTGATATTGTGTATATATATCTTTATTGTGTATGTATATATTGTGTATGTATATACGATTCATCACAAAATTAAAAACATTAAATTAGTTTAATCCAACAGTTTGTTTCATCCAAAAGGGTATCTAAAATATTGGGTGTAACACACTGTTGGGTCTTACTAGTTTCATGCTTTTAATTCTATACAATTATACTGCTTTAACCTTGTTATTGAGCACTTTTGGAAGACACTGGTAACTTCACTTTATTATATATATATATATATTCAAAACTAAAAGTTTTGGTTTCATTAAATCTAATTTTTGATTTAGAAAAAGAAAGTGGCGTTCTAAATAAAGACTGTTCAACTTTTAAAAGAGGGAGAGGTATGGCTCTCCAACTTCCACAGAGTGCATCCCTGCTGTGATCCAAGCCTATACCAATGTAGGTATATGTGTATTTGCAATTTCATTTAAATTTTAGAGGTAGAATGACGTTTCTTTTTGATGTGTTATTAGATTTATTAGTTATAGCAATTTAATGATTACAAGACATTCTTATGGGCTATTTCATCAGATGCAATTTGTCAAAGGGGTTAAAACTTAAATTATATTTACATAGTAAAGAGGGATACAGGACAGGTTGAAATAATGTATAAAAGATTAAAGAACAAGCAAAATCTTATCCATGCTGCACAAAGATCTGCCTAGATGAGAAAAATTAATTCTCTTTTAAGTTGACCAAAACACGCTTCTCAACATAGAATTCCAAGCTCATTATTTTATGCTGTCACTGAATTAAATTAACAATGTGCCAAACTTTTGTTTCAGACTAAAGCATATTTTTTTTCTATTTTTGTATTTGTGTAACATTTGTAGACAGGTGACAAGCAACTTTTATAACTGAAGTGGAAATAGGGTAGACATACTGTATTTGTGTGCAATGAGCATGTTGTAGTTTTTATCATTGTTGTTTTTTTAACTTATATATTTCATATTTTTGGTATCTTTTTTACATAGGTATTTTATTTTTTTAAACCCCCCCAATGAGTAACATGAAATGAAACAGCCTGTGTGCTTTAGTAATTTTAATGAGTCTTTAATTTACATTGTTTTTCAAATTTGCTCTAATTGTACTTGTTCAGCACTTTACTAAATCATGTATGTTAAATTTCAAGGTGCTTGTAATCTGTTTTTTTGCTACTCATGAGTAAAGAAAAATGAAAATGCTCTCTGGTTTTCTGGGATAGATTAATGAAGCCACCAATCAGTTGATTTTTAATTTTTACGTTAAAGTCTTTCTGAACTATAAATAGAACTATAACTATAATTTTGTTTCCAAGCATTAATTTTATCAAAAAATGAATTTTTATTAACTTCACTTGTATGCCAAGAGCATAGTTAACAAGATCCATTTCACTATGTTCCTTCAAACTTAATGCAAAATGCTGCACCAGAAGAACGCTGAAAGGCAACACGGTTTTCAAAGAAACCTGTTGTAAGGGTGCAGACGTATTGGCTCAGCGACATAAGGTTAAAAAATGCTTTATTAAAAGATAATACAGTTCATTTTATCATTTTTGTTTCATCAACCCCTTACTGATTTTAGAAGAGAACGTATAGAATTCTGCAAGAACAGAGTGAAAACAATGTGTCTGTTTGTTGGTTGCTTTTGTTTGCATAATACGTTACGTGGTTGCTGTGGTTCAAAGTCGACATCAGTGTATGAAGTTTATTTGCAGAAATGCTTTCTTTTGCGTGTATCACTTATCACAAAAAAATTTCATAGTAATGATAAAGTAAAGTTTACCTTCCTAATTCAACCATTGATTGGGTAATAGCTTTTTAATTTTTTTGTTTGCATAAACTACCGTACTTTATTTATAAGCATAGAAAGCAAACAAAACATGTGAGATCTATCCCTTACGCTTGTTGTAGATAAATTGTGATAAAGCAAGTTCGAGGCAAAGATCGCAGGAGTTGAAGATTGCATGATGTTTGCAAAAACGTTTTTGTTTACACTTACCAGTAAATACGGTAGTTGAAAGACAAACAAATTGCGAAAAGAAGTATTGCTCACATACACGCTTACTATGCTTAATGCTTTTAATTGAAGTTATTTGTGAAGACAAAAAAGTTATTAAGTTGTTATCCAATTATTATCGGTATTTTCAAATAACAGACGTACTTTACCTTGATTTTGCTTTATTATTGTTACTGAATTTTTTTGCTGTAACTCAAAACATTTTTGCAGACATCGTATATGCTTCATTGTCACATACTGACTTTGAACCGCATCAACTATATAACGTATTTCTCAAAACAAAAATATTTTTTAAATGCTTCCTTCACAAGTAGCAAAAAGTCGCATTATTTTCGATCTGTTCTTTCAGAATTTTTTGTACAAAACGTTCTCTTTGAAACAGGGTTAATAAAAAGAAAAACGATCAAATGAAGCGTATCACATTCAACAAAATATTTTTTGCCACAATGTTGTAACCTGGTCTTTAGTGAAAACAAAGGCAACTTTGTGTTTATCTGGCTAACTTGGTTTTTGAAAAAGTCTCCCACTTCATACGTAGTAACTATAAGTGCTGTTCATAAATATATATACATTATTACAGCTAACAATTCTACCAACTGTTGTAGAACCCCAATTTTATCATGTTTCCTCCTAATCATTATTCGTTTTTAGCAAAGCTGTTATTTGTGTGCTCTTTGTTGGTAATGAACAACACGTCATGTCTTGAATATCAATAAAGCCAAATTTGAAAAGCCCTTGGCATTATTTTGGCAACTCTCTTTCTGAATTCTGATAAAGTCAGAATTTTTTGTCAGTTAGCAATGGATTCAGGTAAGATTGATATCTATTTATTTTGTATTTTACAGAGTTACGCAAGAAGAAATAGTATATACAATGATTGAAATTATCAGCGTTCTTTGAAGGATATAACATTTTTTAATAATGCTTATTGTGTGCGGTTTCCCTTACTGACAATGTACAAGTTAAATTTGAGAAAAATGTCAGTGCTTCAACCTAAATTGTATAAAAAAGTTGACTGTTGCTAAAGTTTTGTGGTGTATGGTAGCACGTCTCAACCGATGGGCCATGAACATCTTTAAGGTGACACTAGCCTCAAAATGATCCGCCGTAACTAAAATATTTTTTTTTAAAATAATTACGAGTTGCAAAAGCTAAAAATGTCTTACATATAAAGAATATGAGGCTTACCTCTTTGAAACTTTTCACACATTTTTTTAGTTTGATTCTGCATTATCCTTATATCGTTTGAAAACTGAATCTACTGTTGGTAGATTTCATTCATATTGTGGCAAAAACAGAATTATTTGAGATAAAAAATGTTTATTACATCATACTTCGATAAACAACGTATCTTTTCTCGTTCTTTTGAAACTACTGTAGTGTTGAAGTAAATAAAACATTATTAGAAATGATAATATTTAGTTACGTTTGGTGCCACTGGTAGTTAATTTGTTTTATCCTTGTAAATAAAATGGATCAATTTTTGAAAAGAAAAAAGGAATGATGTAGAAGGTTTGGAAAAACCTAGACAAGTTGTATTCAGAAAGTACGATTTTGAATACATGAAATATGGATTTATAATTGCAGAAAACTGACTTAAAACCAACGGCTCAATATGATGAGTGCGCACAAATCCTGTCGAAGAGTACTTTAAAACCACCAAAGCTTCAACAGCACCTCGACTCAGTACACCTGTAAGTTGCATGCTATGCTGTATGGCAGTGATATGTGGGTACTAATTGCAGAGCAAGCTGCTAGAAGTATATAAAGAATGAAGTGATGAATGTGTGAAAAAATGTTCTTTAAACAATAGCAATGATACAATTGAACACCCTTACCAAATGTTTTACTCTTTGAAGGGATCATTCGGGTGATCTTAACCATTAAAACGATTGACGATTTTCTGTAATATTACTGTACGATAGAATAAGTCTCTAACTGCTTTGCTGAAAATATTAATGGATTGGATTTGTTAGCTCAATTTACGATGAAACATGTACGTAGATGTTGTGCTGTCAGAGAGTAAATTTAGCTGAAATTGGATTGATCATAACGGGACAGGCAAATACAGATTTGAAACGATTGTTTCCTAGAAATTTCATTTTGACGTTACGCATGATAACGTCAGCACCATAGAAAGCGTTACAAGGGATTTAATGTTCTAATATAGATGATATGGCATTGATGTGTGAGAAAAAAAAAATAATTAGAAACCATAGGCAACTAGCAGTTAACGACAAAAGTTACCCTGTTACTCCAACGTTCTTGATAGAAATCTGTTTATGCGTCGACATTTAGACACTAGTTCCAATTGTTTGTTCAATGAGTTATTGTTTGTTTATAGCTCAACGGCTAGGTGTTGAGCTCTGAGATGTAAGGCAAAGCTCTCTGATGCTGACATTTTGTGGTAAGTGTAGTCATTTTCTCTGCCAGACAGAGCCGGTATCTTTTAGAACCACATTGATAAGATTTTACATTGGAACACTTAATTAGTAGGATTTCTCCAGCTTTCTTGGCATTCCAAACTGCTTTCGAGAGTTTTGTGTTGTGTTTTTTTTTTGTCTTCAAGTTAGAAGTTTTTGCTTGTGGTTGTTGTATCTGCGTCTAATTCCGTCAAAGTTAAACCATTAACTTATTTTGTTGACGCAAGGGTTGCCTTGTACACGATTGGCCTTTTGCATTTTCCTTCAAAGAGGCAGGTGCTCGGATCTCTGCAATTGCATAGCTTGTCTGCAGCTTGGGTTTTTCTATCGTTTTGTTATAGGGTTACTTTGTTGTGCTTGTTGATGATATCGCTATTATTCGGCATTTTCGAAAGCAATTTGAAATGTCAAAAAAGCTAGAAAAATTCCACTGACAGAATGGTCAATTGTAGAACGTGTTTCATCTTTTCAACGTGATATTAAGACATGTCAGCTCTGCATGGGAATATAAGAAATATAAGAAATATAAGAAAATGACCATTTAGAAGTGGACAAGAAAAACTTCTAGTGATTTTAAATGTTTAATATAAACAAATTTCTTTTGAAGAACGTTCAATTAAAAACGTAATGTTTATCTTCAACTGCTAGTAGCCTGTGGTTTTCATTTTTTTCCCACAACAATGTTGCTAGATGCTATGTTAAAAAATGAAATCTTGTGTAATGCTTTTTATGGTTCTGATGTCATGCGTTACGTCAAAATAAAATTTGTTCAATAACCGTTTCTAACCTGTATTTGTCTGTCCATCTGTAATTGATCGTTTTTTTTTTCGCTAAATTTACTCTTTGACACCTCAACAGCTACGTATATGACTCATCGTAAATTAAAAAAAAATTCATCCTTCACTTGTTTTCAGCTTTTAGTACAGCAGGTAGACACTAACAAATACATCAGATTTATTATCTTATCATACAGAAAAAAATTACAAAAATCGTTAATCGTTTTAATGTCTTATTATCACTATACATTAAAACCAGCACTAAAATCAATAAATTCTAAAACACTCCCTGTTTTGTCAGTAAACTCGTCAAGTAGTTCTGCAATATGAATTAGGTATGAAAAATTTTAAATACAATACAACCTAACATTAAACGCTTACTGAACTAAAACGTTAAAGGTACTAAAAACTGAACAATTCTACAATCTTGTAGAACGTTAAAGGTTAAAGGTATTAAAAACTGAACAATTTTACAATCTTGTAGAATTGCTCAGTTTTAGTACCTTTAACGTTTTAGTTCAGTAAGCATTTGATGTTAGATTTTTTGTAGTTTAAATTTTTGATACCTAATTCATATTGCAAAACCCCCTGACGAGTTTACTGACGAAACAGCCTATAGGGTAGTGTTTTTGTTTTTATTGATTTTAGTGCTGGTTTTAATGTATAGTGAAATTACTCAGCTCTAGCCCTGGTCTATAGAGCGCTTTCTAAAACCATTGATTTATAATGAGATAATGTCTTAATAAGTAAGTTTAGGTCGTCATCCAGTCATCCTAAGGGTAAAACAGTCTATTAGGGGTTTTGATTGTACTTTATTTTCAATAGATATTGCTAAAAGCTTTTCTGTGAATTGATTATTGTGCACTTTACTAAACACGTCGACTTTTTAAATCACTATATCAATTATACCAATAACAAATATTGTAAAAATTTTGAATTGAATCAACAACAGATGTTTTGCAGAAGCGAGAATTGCAACAGTCTGGCCATGTTTAAAAAGGAAAAATGAAAATGAATGGGTAAAGAAATGCGTAGATTGGGAATTAGATGGTTAACAAAGATATTTATTATATATGTAAAATGATCGAACAAGAATTAAACGAAGAATGAAAGTCAATACTTCTTTCAGCTTTACTTTACCACCATTAACAAAAAAATGTAATGTATGTTCATATTAACCAGAACACATGGTGTTTCTGCCATCCCATTAGGAGACAACTCTTGTGATTAAAGTTACAATCTTTTTTCAGGATGGACTACAGGCCAGTAAACTGCTCAGACCAAACGAAAATTTTGAATTACCCGTCCGAGAAACCAACTAGGAAATAGCAATTTCTCGATTTGCAGCGCAATTTATTGATTACGCTACTGCCTGTTCATTTAAAAGTCGTCATAAATTGTTTTTTCACGATCACTAAATTTTACTAACGAAAAAAATATTTTGAATGTGAGCAACGATTAGATTAATCTAGTCACTTTGGATAAAAATTGAACTATCAATGGCAACAATGAGAACACAATATCAAATTTGAGCATTTTAACCCGAATGTTTAAGTTTTAAGCGTTTCAGAAAATTTTAACATGCATTATGCTTGTTTTTAGCATCTTCGAAGAAAGAACATTCTCGGACTTGAATGGAATGGGCGTTTTTTTCAAAAATTTTAGAATATACTGTTTCAATATTAATGTAATTGGAAACTACTACAAAACCATCACATCAAGATTAAAAGAGTCTTGTATTTTATTTTTTAGTGTTATGGGTATTAATCTTTGATTCCTAACTCGACCAAAAAAATTATAATTTCTTATGGAAGCAACTTTTTAGCCCTACAAGTTATTGACTAATTTGAGGCTTTTCTGTAGCATCGCGTTGTAAAACGCTTATACCAGTCTGGAACGACACTGGAAAATTAGCTTTCTATCTGCTTCAAATGCAGTTTTTCGCATATTTTTTGCTTCAAAAAGCGTTTGATTTTTTTCGAATTTACTTTAGTCTTGTTTGTTTTATTATTACGCATAAGATTAGTCTTGTTTGTTTTATTATTTAGCGCATTAGATTGGTTTATTTTTCGTAATACTCAGTGTTAAATTTCCTTTGGTGTGTCATCTTTAAGCCTTCGTTATTTAGGTTAATGTCAACTTGGCTCGAAATTTTACCAGCTTTGATCTATAATTTTAATATGCTATCACGTAGCATGAAAAGTTATTGGGTGGTCTAGTTGGAAGTCCCTCAGCGTCAATTTTTTTTTTTGATTTACAAACGTTAAAAGCTAGTTTGCCGGATTCTATTGTTGATAAGCGTTTTCTGGCATTGATTATACTAGAAAGCCTATTTGGCATTAGGTCTACTTAAAAAAATTATCAAAAATAATAAGAATGTAGAATGTCGTTTCAAATATTTTTTTCCTATAAAAAGGGAGTAGCATGCTTTCTTTTTATCCATTATTCAGCTAGGATATTAGTAAAATACAAGTTAATTGGAACGCTGTACTGAAAAGACGGACTTTTAATGTTTAGTTATGCTTCGTTATTAGTTTAAACTGATGAAATTTTTTCAAAATTGACTCGATGACGATGGGACATAGTGAATTAGTATTTGAAGCAGACAGAAAACCGACCGACTTTTATCAGTGGTATTAGATAAATTTAGCCTTTTATCACAAGTTGTCACAGAAGTATATGGAAAATATATCAATGATGATTTATAACTATCAAACAAAAAGTGCCACACCAAAACAAGTTTAAGTTCGAAACTATATCGGATTTATCTCTGTGCAAGTTCTGGCCTGTGATGCTTAAAATTATTTTGGGGTAAAAAATACGTAAAATGATCTAAACAGAATTTAATTGAGCAAAACAATCTCGCGTTTTAGTAGAACCGATAGAATATCACGTCACAAAAGTTTAAACATTATAAAACATTCATATCTATTGTCCTGTTCTGGTGGATTAAAAGGCATCCAGTTAAGGGAAAATTAGGCGAAGACTTGTTTTGCCAATGCACCACCAGCTAGTAATGCACTTGAGACATATGTAAAATTGTTGCACATTTTTTTGTTTTTAATTTTAAAATTGATAGCTTTTTGTTTCAACCTATTTGACCCTCCTAAGACTAGATAAAGTTTAGTTATGATTTATTAGTAATCTGTTCTTTTGTTGTCAGTATCCCTCCTTATAACCCAAAGATGTTAATGTTTTTGGCACTTCCCCAGTGATAAAGTATTTATTGTTTGGTGTATTTTTTTTTTAGCTTCGAGAGACTTAACGTACAGTATATTATTTGTTTAGTATTGCATCAGGGCTGCACGTGTATGTCGGGAAAGCTAAAGTAAATTTCAGTGATTTCTGGGCTTTTCTACCCTTTTTTTTCAAATTTTGTAAATGGTTTCATACATATGAGTCGATATGTAGTCGTTTATTTGTTGAATGATGCGTGCTGAAATCCGAAATAAACCGATCTTGCACTACAAATTTTTGTAGTTTTATTGTTATATATCGTGTTTGACTTTACAATTCTGATTGATTGGTATGTGCAATTGTTCATACGCTACAAGTTTTCTGCGTATATTTTACTAGTTTATAAGACGTCTAGACGTTAATCGCTCTTTGAGTACTTGTGCTATCGATTTTAACAATCTGACTTGTGATCGTTGTGTTTTCATGTGGTGCACAGTCATTCTTTACTAGGATTCGATTGAACTCTTAAAGGGTTAGTAATCAGTTAGTACTTGATGATTGACCCTGAGCTATAGTCCATTTAGCCCTGTAGCTTGACAAAAAGTCGATAAGCATTCTGACTCGAAGCTTAGCTAATTGATTTCCAAATTTACAACCGTTTTTTCGTCATTTTAGTTACCGGTGACTACTTCTTTTTAAAATTGGACTTGCAAATTTAAAGGGTTTTTGACTGAACTAGTGCTCAGTGATTGGACGGGCGTATGCTTCAAGGTTCGGCGTTTACAAAAAAGTTAAAATCCACGGATTTAATCTAATCACATTTTTTTAAAGCAATTTATGGCATTTACTATATTTTTATTCTTGATTTATATCAAAGATATCAACTTTAAGCTTGACAACTAAATGTAGCAGGGTAGGCAAACCCTACACTAGAAAAAGACTCTTACCGGCAACAGTTACAACGAAAGTTTTTCTTGTATTTTAATTGATTACTTCACTAAAATTGTTGTTTTATTCACACAGTTTTTAAGTGATTGTTAATGATATATTGTCATTTTGTTTTTTATTGTTTATGGCTAATTTATTTGTATTTGGTGCTCAGATATGCTGATAACTATAATGTTGATTTGTTACCTCACTCTCAGTTCATCTCCAATTAGTGTAGGTTTTATAATTTTATTCTACCATTACGTTGGATTTAACTCAATATTTTCATGTGCTATTATCTTAGGTTTCCCTCTGTTTATTTAGTATTTAAGATCTTTCGCTTAGTTTATCTTTCGTGTCGCTTGGCATTTGCTTTTACTACACCATGCTCATGCGTTAGCAATTAAACCCAAAATTTTTTCATTAGTCAGCAGCATGACTGAACGAAACTGTAAACGCAGAAGCATAGCACTTAGCTGTTTTTAGATTACGGTTTTTAATTCCGACGATGCAAGTTCGATTATCGCTGCATACTGAGTGCATGTAACGCATACCATGGCATGATACGTTTGCGGGTGGCTGTATATTCGAAGATCGCAAGCTCATTTTTCAGTCACCTTCATCTCTTATTTCAATTTATTTTTGTTGATTTCTTTACAAATTTGTTAGTGTTTAGACTGACAACTTTATACCCTCAGACTGACAACTTTATATTGCACGTCATTCAGGAAAAGCATGACTAGTTCTATGGCTACGGCGTTTATAGCCTTTCTGTGCCACGCTGTTTCAAGATATTTGTATGTCTTGTTATGTCGGAATGAATAATTTTGCATACGCAGATGATTTTTGTTGGCCTTTACTGTCGTATGTTTTTTTAATTTGTGACGACTTTATTTTAAGATAGAATGTAATAAATATGATAATGACATTTATGATATTTCATGTTTTCAAAAATGTCTGGTTGTGCTTTATTTACGCTACACCTAATATCTTGTTGGTATGCCAATAAATTATTTAATTTAAGACTTTTTGTTATTTTATTATTGGTATCTACCGCTGTATTATTGATGAAGAAGTTTCACTGCAGTAGAACAATCTCATTTTGCGCAATCCTTGTACAGTTTTATTTCCGTACGGCACTTCGCATTGACT
Organism: Kordiimonas sp.; assembly: GCA_965199355.1. Classification (GTDB taxonomy): domain Bacteria; phylum Pseudomonadota; class Alphaproteobacteria; order Sphingomonadales; family Kordiimonadaceae; genus Kordiimonas. Next base: position 27,370 of record CBDARB010000010.1, on the reverse strand, counting down.
TCCTTAATCTTTGTTTTGCAAAGTCTGGTTTTAGCTGTTATTTTGTAATCACCTGTCGCGTTTATCTTAGATCTCGAAAAGTTTTAAGTCAAATTGTTTGGTTATAACTTACTTCATGGAGCGGTTGCCCGTTCTTAACGCTTTTGACAGATGCAAATGTTTTTGCTAGTTTAGCCATGGCTCAGTTCAAACATTGGTGATATAATAGAAAAAGTTTTTAAATAGATTGTTTCAGGAGTGTCGGCAATAAGCTTTGTCTTTCTCTGCAAGCGGTGTGGTCCGGTTTTCAGTCTAGCTTCCACTTAGCACGGGCTTGGAGCATCACTTCTTTTTTAGCTCCAGCCAGCATGTCTTTTTCTATAGCCGCATTTTATCTCTTTTTTTGGCCTGTCTCTCTTTGAACGATCGACTACAAATTTTTTGCTTTTCCTGGAGCTCGTATCATTCATCCTTTCTAGGTGCCCCCACCATCGCAACCTCTGCTTTTTCAAGAACTCGTCTACTCCACGCCTGGCATTTCATGAATTCTCTCATTACTTATGCCATCTCACATTACACATAGCATTCTTATTTCAGCAGTTATACATCTCAGCTTAAGTGACACGACTTTTGCACAGTACATTGTTTTAATGAAATGACTTTTTAGCCTGTATGAATGGAATATTATTTGGCTTGTTCACTCAAACCTAAAACTTTATATTGCTTAAATGCAACGTTTATATATATTTCTTTTATAGAAATTTTGTTAAATTTGAATTAAAAAGATTATTACTAATTTTGGTAGCTTCACGGTATGCATTTCTGGAAATCGTATTGACCAGTTAGTTGTGTGCCACATTTAAAGATTGATTTTATGTTAGCTTTAGTAGTACTTAAAACTTAGTTTGAGGTTTGGGTTTTTCATATTGTATTTAGACGTAGTTGAAAAATTAACTTTAATATTCGAACGAGTTTATTGATTTGTTGGTTCAGTAATCTCAATCAACTACTGTCTTACAAGTAGCTCGCTCGCTCTTTTGTTTTTTTGGTAGTTCGGAAGGTCCGATAACCGTTTAAATTAACAAGGTGACAGAGTTTAGGTACATAGAACGAACTTGCCATAACGATTTGATACTATACTGGTAGTACAATCATAAAACCATCTGAAAAAAAAGCCGAATGCAAATTGGAAGTGCACCTCTCAAAACTGTCCTAATGAAAACTTTGCTTTTCTAGAACACGATGAAATTGCAAAAAAAACCTAGAAAATACAAGCAGGTGACGCATCGCTAAGCAGCAACCACTTCATCTCGGTCTGCATTCAAAATAGTGTAATTAGGTCAACCAATACTGCACAATTTTGTAGCTATAATACGTGAATAAAACAACTCAGCTGAATGACAGAGAACTTGCGCTTGAAAGAGTAGAATTTACGATGATTTTTGATGACTTCAAATCACTTTAAAGAGGGTTTTGTTTAAAAGCATTTGCACCTTTTTTATCGCGCAGTAAGGATGCTGTAATTTATTTTAGCTATAGTTTTCGGCCCGTGCATAGCTTTCAAAAAGTTAGCATACACTAACATTATATTGAACATCCTTTGCATATTTCTCAATTAGTATCAGGTCAATTTTTAAGTGAGAGCTAGTAACATTGAACAAAAAAACGTTGTAAATGCAATAAGTAATTTTTGTGTTAGAGCAAGTTTGTTTGCCACGTAAAAATTAGCAATGGATAGTTTTGCTTATTTAGGCAAAGCCAAAGTTAATGTTCAAGATGAAAACGCTTTAGTGCTGTCTCCAAACAAAAGTAAGTAATCGAGCTAAAAAACAATTGTTTAAAGCAAACAAAACTAAAATAAAATTTTGTTTGCTGAAACAATAAATTTTCTTCCAAAATATATTTTTGTAATGCTTCCAAAATAAATTTTTTTGTGCAAAAAATTTTTCCACATCAAAATATCTGCTTTTGTGCAAGTCACCATTAAACTTTGTTTACAACGCCATCAAACCCAACAACTCACAAATTTTTGATAAATTCAAAAAAATAGGCAATTCAACTTACAAATAGGCTATTATTATTTATATATAATTATCATAAATTTCAACCATGAGTACGTCACTCAATCTCGGTTTCTAATGTACTTTATCGTAGTTTGCTACACAACGTGATTTTTATATGTTAAGCTTTGATGGAAAAAGATCGTCATTTATAAAGGACGCCTATGCCAGAAAGATTAAAAAACTTCCAGCTAAACGTTGATGAACATGCTTGTTTATTGTAAGCAGGAAGTTTTAAAATAAGTAATTAAGGAATACTTGAAGTTAAAATCCCTTATAGCAGATTTAAGGGCAAACCTTATCTTACAGATACTTTAAAAAATCATTACATATGCTAGATATTATCGGCACGCAAATCAAAATTACTGCAACTTACTTTCTTAATAACGAAATCCAAAGCATTTTTAATAAAAGGTATTAATTACTCTTTGCGACTGTGCATGTTATCTACAGTGCTGCCAAATGTACTTACTGCAAATCCCATCACCACGCTTAAAATTGTGCGAAACATGATGTTCAACAGTTTTGTGACGGGTAATATAAATTCATACTTGTAAATTGCAAGTAAAAATTAATGACAAGCGTATGTTTTGTAAATTTATAAAATCTTTATTTCAGTGAACGAAATATTACTTGTCAAATGATCTTACAAATTGCATTTAAGCTACTTTTCTTTTGACGACGCAACTCATTGAGTTTGAATAAAAAAGACTTTGCTTTTTTGAAACAAAAATTTCATTTCTTGAAACAAAATTTTTGTTTCTTGAAACAAAACTTTCGTTTTCTGAAACAAAATTTTGTTTCTTGAAACAGGATTTTTGATTCACAAAAACCAAATTTTCGTTTCTTGAAACAATGTTTTAGTTTCTTGAAACAAAACATTGTTTCAGTTTGAGTTTCTAAATTCAAGTTGTTGCAACAAACTTAAGTGATTTCTACAGTGTTTTTTTAACTTTCATTATCAGGTATTTCTCGATTTTCTTGATCGGTTGCATCGTCACGATTTCGAACCAACAAAAATTGTTTAGTTATCGAAAATCAACGTTGCATCTTATTTCTCAAGCACTGACCACTACTTTATGCTTATAAGATTTTTATGACCATTTTAATGGTAAAAGCTCTTTATTACTATGGTTTCGTTTAGGCAGCAAATGCGAAAACATACATCTCTTAATAACTTGCAAACCTCATCATAATCCACAATAATTATGTGACATATTATCAGTTTTGATGCTTTCGCAATTGGTAATTTAGAACCAAACTGAAAGTTTTGGTTCTAAGATAATTTAGATAATCTTCTTCTTAAGGGAGGTCCTCTTCAAATGTTGACTTTGATGTAGTTGAGCCGCCACTTAGTCTCGTCCTCCAAGACCAGCAATGATATCCTCTGGGGGCACAGTGTTATGAGTATTCCAAAATCAAATGGGTTGCGATTTTATCTAATGTGTCACAATCACAGATTGATGTAGGAGCAAATCTTCATTTGTGCGTGGATGACTGGAATCTTTCTACACCAGTGCGAATACGGTTAGGTTGAACCCAAACAAGTCTGGGTAGACCCATTCAAATGGCCATGCACTGGGTCTTTTGACAAAGAAGCGCAGCTTTGATTGATCTTCAGAGTACTTCACTTACATTCACATTAATAGTTATTCTATTGTGCAGTTCGAACGCTCAGTTTGAATAATTTATTGAGCAGTTTGCGTGCTGCAAGTACAAAGGGGTGTCGAGATCGTAGTCTCTCTTTGTGGTCAGCGGTGGGTCCCACCATAAACTGATAAAGTAGGTGTTTGGAATCCATTAGACTACGGTATGCCAGGGAGAAAGTTGCTCCATGTTGACAAAGCTCAGGTGGTTGGATACCAGCTAGGATTGGAAAATAGTCCGTTGGGGTGGAACGCTGGCATTCAGTGGCAATGCGCATGGCATCGTTAAGAACACTGTGAATGAGGCGAATATAAGCACTGCCACATCAGACTGGTGCACAGTACTCAGATGTGGAGTACATCAGGGAGAGGACTGCTATTTGCAGTGTTTTTGCGTCAGCACCCCATCCCGACCTTGCAAGTCGCCTAAATCACCAGTATAACGCGCGATTTTGGTTTTTTGCGCTATATCTCGATATGATGGTGGGACGTGATATCTCAAGGTTCAAAGTATACAGTAACGTCAAATCATCAGCGTAGGAATACTTCTTCTTTACGAAGGATGGTAGATCGAAAATGTAAATGTTATAAAGGAGAGGGGCTAAGCAAGTTGCAACGCCTAAAAAACAACGCGATTTTTTAGGCTTCGCTACCTGCTTTGTTTGCCACTGTCGGTTGTAAGGATAAAACTCCAGTTTTGGACAAGTTCCATAATCAATCGTATCATGTGTTCGTTAGACAAGAGTCTGAGTAGCTTGCATGTGAGGTTACGGTGCCAGACGGTGTCATAAGCCTTTGTAATATCTACAAACACGGCATTGGCCTTTCGTTTCCTCCAAAACAATTCTTAATGTTTTGAGTCAGCAAAACTGTTTAATCCACAATTGACCTCCCACGCCAAAATCCAAACTGCTCAGTAAGGAGCGGTGAGTCGGTGATGGGCTCGACACGAGCATGGATAAACCTTTTGAGGATCTTAAAGAGGTCAAAGTCAAAAGATTGAACGATAGCTCATTGGGTCTTCTCTCGGTTTTGAAGGCTTTAGAATCGCGACTACAAGAAACTTTGGATATTCTGATGTGGCTCAAGCAGAAAGAGAGGAAGCCACCTAACCAAGACTTTAAGGCATCTCCGGCATGGATGATCAGCTGCGGGCATTTAGAGTCGGGTCCCGGAGCTTTACCCCCAGTTTTGTATTTTGAAGGGTGGCTGCAAACTCTGCTGCCGTGAAACCACCAGAAATATTGACCGGTGTTGCTGTTGATGTCCTCCAACGGTCTGACACTACTTTTGATACGAGTCGAGTAGACTCGCGATCAGCACCTTTGTATTTTTCGTTTCTGAGGAGCTGTCGTTTTTGACGTTAGCTGGAATGGGACAATGATGAGGAGGAGCGTCTTGACCTGCCACTGAGATTATTTGCAATGCTCCATGCTTTTCTGCTGGAGTGTGAAAAGTTAAAGTTTTGGACCACCTCTGACCAACGAGTTCTGCGCTTCTTATCAAGCCTGGTAAATAGAGGTGTAGCAGCTCAACTAGACTGGTTATCATCCAGAAATCGGAGAAAGTATTGGTATAGTGTTTCACAATCAGCGTCCCTGCACAGTGCATAATTTTTACCAAGACCGCATGAGATAGATTTATGTGCTGTAAGGTTGGTGGCAGTACAAAAATACTGGTATGCCTGGTTCACGTTAGGCTAATTAGGGGATAGTAGGCTAGTTTCCTTGCAGTTTTGTTGGTTAAAGAGACGTAGTTGCTCCAGTTTGCCTTTCGGAAGTTCCAGCGCACAACTGACCTTCCAGGGAGAAGAAGGATAAGCCTAGTTAGAATGATGAGAAAAAGTCGATGTTGTGTCCAAGGAAACTTTTCTAAAACACGTCTCTTGGGTAAGCGACTATCGGGATCAATAATGCTGCAGAAAGCAAGGTTAAAGCCAGTATTTCAGTGGCAGGAAAAAAAGTTGGCTGTATTCTTTGGATTACAAAGTAGGGCTAGATTGTTAGAGTCAGTCCATTTAACTTAGCATTCCCCGTCATCACCGTCGTTATTATTATATACAAAATTTGTGTGTGGTGAGTTATAATCACCAGCGTAAAGACTGAAGTAAAGAAACATTGGTAGGTCAGATGTTTGAAGTCGTGTTGTTGGGGACTTGTAAATCTTTATGCTTTTGTATTCCTTAAAACTCTCGCACAACCATTCGGTGTCCAAAATAGGGAGGAGACTGCATAAGGTCGAATTTATTTAATCACTTGTGCACGAACGTGGCAAAAAGTGCTTTTTGCTTAAGGAAGACTCTGATAGTTCAAAATTGGCTATGACTAGCCTTTCTGTAGTGGTACATTAAGTCTCCTGTAATAGGATAACGAGTGCCTTGAGTTCTTTTGCAGTCATTTCATTTTCTTGCTTTAAGGCCTTCGATGTTCCGTTTAAGATTGGTGGGCCTACATAACTTTTTGATTATACATAGCTTCAAAGCTTACATAGCTTCAAAGAGCATTTTATGTACAAACACTCATCAACTCACCCTGAAAAAAGCGTTCGCCGATTATCAGGCTCGTACGGAGCATCGGAGTGAAAGTACTTCTTAGAGTTTTGATAAATTTCGTTTCGGCTTGACATCCATTCATGGTTCGAACCCGAAGTGGTATTTGTATTCCGGACCATGTTGACAGTGAATCGTATGGATATTTTATATTTTTTTAAAACTCATAGAAACTGCTAAAACATTTTTTACATTTTTGTTCAAGCACAAAATGTACCAATAAGTCAATCATAGGTGATACTTCATTTTCTTCAGTCACGCAACTACTTTTCACGTTACATTCTGACAAATAGCATTTTTTTTCTTTTGACGACATAACTAAGTTAATTTGAATAAAAAAAGACTTTAATTTTTTGAAACAAAGTTAATGTCGAAAAATCATCATAGCCCTGGGTTTCGTTTGTTATAAAAAATACACATTTTCCACATCTGCTGCCAAAATGAAATTATGGTAATAATGATTTTCCACGCTTTAAATGGTCAATGAAATACTTTAAAACACAAAGCTATACCAAGCGCTTGAGTGTAAACGCAACGTCGATCTTCGACAACTAAACAACATTCCACACAACTTTTGTTCATTCGAAGTCTCGACGTTGCAATCCATCAAAAACATTAAGATGTCAAATAGAAAAAATATAAAAATCACCTAAGTGTGCAAGCAACAACTTGGATTTGGAAATTCAAACCATAAAACAACAGTCTTCCTTCATGAAACGAAATACTGTTTCTTGAAACGAAAAGTTCGTTTCTTGAAACAAAAATGATTTTCCATGCTATAAATTTTAACTGAAAAGAATTTTTTTTAAGTAATCTGAACCTGGGGTTGGTGTAAAAAATAAAAGGGGGGGGGGAGAAGATTAAGATTTAGTGCTACTGTATTAGTAGCCTAGTAGTCTTAATGGTTACTTTAGTCCATATAGTCCCGGCTAGCCTAACTGAAGAGACCTGATATTGGTCGAAACAGCTGTCTTAGGCTGCCACTTTCCAATTATTTGTTTTGGTTAAAAGTATTGAGCGAGCTTTTGAGCTTTGAGCGAGAAAAGTCATTTTTACAAAGCTTTCGCTTTTGCACCAAATGTAGAAAAAATAGACTAGAATTTAGGTTTCATTAGTGGTATTTTTCTTGGGATTTATTCAAATATAAATTGTCATTGAAAGATTTTAATACAAAAATCTATGGCAAGCACTTGAGTGATAAATGCAAGGTCGATCTTTGACGACTAAGCAGCATTCTAAACATATTTTGTTGATTCGAAATCTTGACGTTACAATCCTTCATAAAATCGAGGAATATGTCACGATAACATGTCAAAAAAAAACACTATGAAAATCACTTAAGTGTGTAGCAACAACTTGGATTGAGAAATTCAAACTAAATCAAAAGTTTAGTTTTGTTGCATGAAACAAAATACTGTTTTTTAAAAAGAAAAATTTGTTTTTTGACATGTCATCGTGACATTTTTTGACATGTCATCGAGATGAGCCGTTTCTTCAAGAAAAAGTATTAAAGCCATTCAACATCAAAAACTTTGTATAGAAAGTAAAAAGAATTTGCAGTACTTTTAAATAAATAACACTGTCCAATCAGACCTATTTGTACAATTTCTCCTTAAACAGAAACCTAAAAAAAATCTTCATCAGTTCCAATGTATATTAAAGCAAAATAATGGAAACCATGCAAATCAAAATTATTTTATACATAATCAACAGTCGAAGTTTAGGTCTAAATTACTAATCGAAAAAACATCAACGTTGATAATAAGTCAAATGATTGTTTGTAGATCTCATTGGGTTTTGTTCGCTACTAAAGAATACAAATTTTCTACATTTTCTGCCTAAACGAAATTATATTAATAATGTTCTTTCACACTTTTAATAGTCAATGAAAGATTTTGAAATACAAAACTATAGCAAGCGCTGGAGTGTCAACGCAACGTTGAACTTTGACAATTAAATAACATTCTACACAACTTTGTTGATTCGAAGCCTCGACGCTGCAATCCATCAAAAATATCAAGGCATATCGGGCGATGTCATGTCAAAAAACAATATAAAAATCATTAAGTGTGTAGCAACATTTTGGATTTGGAATCTCAAACTAAATTAAAAGTCTTGTTTCATGAAACGAAATATTGTTTCTTGAAACGAAAATTTTGTTTCAAGAAACGAAATGCTGTTTCTTTAAACGAAAATTTTGTTTCAGGAAACGAAATTTTGTTTCTTTGTTTCACGAAACGTTTCAAAAACGAAAATTTTGTTTCAAGAAACGAAAATTTTGTTTCAGGAATTTTGTTTCAGAAAAGCAATGCTATATTTATTGAAACGAAACGAAAATTTTGTTTCAAGAAACGAAAATTTTGTTTCAGGAAACAAAAATTTTGTTTCAGAAAAGCAATGCTATTTTTATTGAAACTAGATGAAACGAAATGCTACAGTATAGCAAGCGCTTGAGTGATTGATGCAACGATCTTTGATGACTAAGCAGCACTCTAAACAATTTTTGTTGATTCGAAATCGCGACGTTGCAATACGTCATAACATCGAGGCATATCTGATGATGACATGTAAAATAAACGACAAAAATTCACTCAAGTGTGTAGCAATAACTTGGATTTAGAATCCCAAACTAAAGCAAAATTTTCGTTTCATGAAACAAAATATTGTTTATTAATGTTTTTGTGAAGTAAAGACCAAAAAACTGTTTGAACACTCCTTAGTTATCAAAGATCGACGTTGCTGTTATCAGTCAAGCGCTGATCACATCTATATGCTTTATAGGCTTTGAGCAACTTTTGAGCTTTGAGCGAGAAAAGTCATTTTTACAAAGCTTTCGCTTTTGCACCAAATGTAGAAAAAATGTGTCTATCTTTATACAAAACCAATCATGATCGACGATAAATTATGCGGCATATTATAAACTTTGACGCTTTTACAAGTGGTAATTTTGACCCAAACTTCGAGTTTGGATTGCTTATTAAATCATTTCTAATGGAAAACTTTTTTACATTTACATTTCTGTTTAAGCAAAAAATGTACAAATACGTCTAATAGCCATTTATTTTACCAGTTGCTGCAAATACTTTTCACGTCAGAAAAAAAAATATTGCAAGTAAAATGCTTTGACAAATTGCCTTTTTTTTGACAAAACAAATCATTTAGTTTCAATAAAAAAGTTTTTTGTTTTTTGAATTATAATTTTTGTTTCTTGAAACAAAATTTTCGTTACCTGAAACTTGTTTCATGAAACAAAACTTTTGCTTAGTTTGAATTTCTAAATCCAAGTTGTTGCTACAAACTTAGTTAAGCTTTATGGTGTGTTTCTGACATGTCATCATTAGATAGATCTCGTTTTTTTTGTTATATTTCAAAGTTGAAACATCAAATAACAAAGATACACACATTAGTTATCAAAAATCGCTATTGGGTTTATTTTTTAAGAGCTAGCTACAACAATATGTATTTGTTTTTTTATAACGCAATAAGAAACGTGAAAGCTATTAGTTTACTATATTTTTGTTGGGCAATAAAATTGCAAAATATAAAGATTTGAATGACTTCCAAATTCAATCGTAATGCGCATTGCTTTATCTTTGATCACTTTATGATGTGATGTACATTTATAATTATAAATTATCGGAAAAAATTATAACAAACATATGTATGCGGTTAATTGTGTTGAAACAAATTTTTGCTTCAGTCATCGAAATTTTCGTTTCATGAAACAGAATTTCGTTTCCTGAAACAAAATTTTTGTTTCTTGACGCAAAATTTTTGTTTCTTGAAACAAAATTTTGTTTTCACAAAAACAGCATCCTTTTGATATGTCATCGTAAAACGTTAATACTTTGCGAAGTAGGGAAGTTAATCATTAAAAAATATTTAGAACATTGTTTAGTTATTGAAAATCAAGGTTGGGTCTATCAATCAAGCGCTAACCGCATCTATGTGCATTGTATGCTTTTTATAACCATTTTAAGCGAGAAGTTCATTAATACTGTATAGGCAGCAAATGCAGAAAACATGTATCTTTTAATATAAAATATAACTTGCAAAACCCATCATGATATACAATAAACTATGCAGCATATTATCAACTTTGACTCTTTCAGTAATTTAGACCCAAACATCGAGTTTTGATTGTTTATTAGATAATTTTGTCCATGAGTTGCGTGGATATTTTCATATTGCTTTAAATTTCATGAAAATTGTTGAAAACTTTTCTACGTTTCTGTTTAAGAAAAAAATGTTCAAATAAGGTCTAACAATAAAGTGCTACCTTTTTTTACTAGCTACTCAAATACTTTTCACTTGATAAGCAAATTATTGCAAATGAAATGTTTTATAAAAGAGCTTTATTTTTCATTTGACGAAGCAACTTATTTAGTTTCAATAAAAACAATTTCTGTTGTTTTGAAACATAATTTTCGTTTCTTGAAACAATAAGATCTCGTTTTTTTGTTTTAATTTGAAGTTGAAACATCAAATAACAAAGATTTTTTAATACGCATTTTAGTTTTATAAAAATCGACATTGCGTTTAATCTCAAGAGCTAGCTACAACAATATGTATTTGTTTTTTTATAACGCAATAAGAAACGTGAAAGCTATTAGTTTACTTTTGTTCGGTAGCAAAATCGCAAAATATAGAGATTTGAATGACTTCCAAATCCAACCTTAATGCGCATTGCTTTTCGCGACGCATCATCTTTGATCACTTTATGGTGTGATGTTGTACATTTATAATTATAAATTATCGAAGAAAATAATGACAAACAGATGGTTTTTGTCAATTGCGTTGAAACAAATTTTCGTTTCATGAAACAGAATTTCATAAGTTAGACCTGGGACATACTCCAACGTAGCCCGGTTGATTAAATTTTCTGGTTAGGCTATGTAGATTTGGAGGTGAAAATATAATAGGCCTACTGGTGGTATTATTTGCACAAGATTGAGAGAGCTAGATTTCTGCCTCCAACAAAAATCATTATTGGTACTGTATTACACTGGTACAAAAAAAGGGTGCCAAATTTTACCACTCAATCAAATAAAAAATGTGCTTATAACAGTTTTTAATTTGATTTATGTCGAGATAATGGCTTATTTCGACATAAATCAGTTTATTAAATAATGTTTTTCCAAATAATGTGTTGCTCTGACTGTGAATTTGTAAAGAAAAGATCCCAACAACAAAAAGTTTCAACGCTTAACAGCGCAAATGCCATGTTTGCGCCGAACTACACAAAAGCGAATTTCTCAGATAAGTGTTACAATGCAAAATGATTTGAAAAGCTCCTTTGCATTTAGTATTGCTCTTGATGAATCAAGAGATACACAAGACAATCCGCAATTAGCCATATTTGTTCAGTATGTTTCATCTGATTGTACTATCAAAGACATGGTGGCACCTAAGGAAACAACTCGTGGAAATGAAAAATTAATGCTCTCGACGAAGCTTTAACCCCTTGACGCGGTATGGGTCGAATTCGTCACACAAAATATTGCTTTCAAAACTAGACGGCATTACAACATACTTAGCTTAACCACTAACTTAAAAAACTTACTATTTTGAACAGCTACAAAACAGATCTTACTTTTATGAACAAATCACCTAATCAATTTTTATTGTAAGTTGGTTTAAGTTACACGATTCCCAAACAATGAAAAGGTGAAGAGCTCTACGTTTCAGACTAACTCCAGACAACTCAAGTTTGTCAGTTCTTTGTCAGTTCAGGTTTTAGAAGTAACTCACTTCCGGCATGCTTTACCTAATGATCTGCAATTTTTGGGCAAAATATTTATTAATAAAAACTTTGAAGCATTTAAACAAGGTAACAATTCAATTTAGCGAGGCTAACAAGTTCTATTAACCAAATTCCATGATCTAAACAAACAAGACGAACCTGGTTTCTGAAACGCAAAACCAACCCAAAAATTTACAAAAACAAACGATAGTCATGAAATTTAAAGAATGAACTTCCCAGGATGCGAGTTTTGCTTATTTCCAAAATTTATCAATTGTGCGTTCTGAAGCAAAGGCCGACAGTATTACTTTACAGATTGCTGGTCTGCATCCAAAAAAAATTTTCTGCTGACTGATCAATTAAAACGTATTTTGCGAAAATTTGGGGCGCTGATTTCAAAAATGGTATCAAACTGACACAAGAATGTCACGATATGAAACGATATCCGAACTGTATCGGGACTATAATCCATTGTTTACTGGGATCATCGTAGACAATTCTCTTCCACGTTCTAAGTGGGCAATGATGCAAATTCTTGAAACGTTTCCAAACAAATCCGGGTTGATTCGCTCTGTTTTAGTAAAAACTCAAAAGTCGGTGTTGACTCGCCCTATTGTCTTATTTTGTTTACGGTTTTGTAATACTTGTTTTAACTATTGAAATTGTATATAGCTGCATATTTGTAATTTTTGGCTGTCCGATTAATGAAAAATTAATGAAACACATGTACTGCACGTATAAAAAAAGTGTCCACCTTTGCCCATTTTTTGCGGGATAGAAATGTTACGTCGTATTTCACTTTGTTGATAGCGCGGTGCAGCGAAGTCGTACGCTTATCAATTGTTTTTGAACTTCGAAATCATTTTCTAAAATTTCTTAGTTGGCTTATTAAGTTATTTAGCAAACAGTGTTTTGGTCTGATGCTTGAAATTACCTGCCGCGACAATTAACAATTTTGTATCTGTTTAAACGTTCTCTGCACTTGCCGCAGTTGTAATTACGTATATTCTTTAATTTGGTTACAATTATATACTCCGATAACCGATTGGTTTCAGAAAAGGTTTTATTTTAAATTCTATTGTCGAGTATGCTCACAATTATTACAGGGAAAACGTTAAGTTTAATTGGCTTAGCCCATTCTAGATTGTTTGAATTGTAACTTCTGGATTAAAATCATTCAGTGATTGAAAATCATGCATTGCCCTATAATGTTGTGCCTTTGAAATTTATTTATTTTTATTTAGAAGTGTCTTTTTAATTTCAGAAACCGCAGTAAAACAAAGGTGCTTTTCTTCTTGCCCTATTTTGGCAATAAAGTTTGTGTTTCTGAGCGATGTAGATTTGGCTGCGCATTTAGATTGAGAAATCCTACGTTCTTGCGTGAGGTACACGGTTTACCAGGAACCCGCGGTTTGTCTTTTACATTTTGCTTTATTCAAAGCATTTAATAAAAGTCGAAATGTTTCTCACATCCAACAGCTTTGGCAGAAAGCTGCAAAATGATCTCAACCAGATATTTTAGAGTTTATAAGCTGCTTAGGTGCAACGATAGAAAAAACATCATGCATTCAAACCTTATGAAATAGTTTAAGTGATTTATTGCAACAATGAATAACAATGACATCATATCTGTACTTTTAAAACATGATAGTTCATATTTTGTTTTCAAAATAACGTTTTGAAATTAATATTTTTTTCTACATTACACCTAGAAACACATCTTTCTTAAAGCAAAATGAGTCAAAAAGTAATTAATACATTTCCTGCTTGTCCAATGGCCTGCAATTGCTGCGCAATTCAAAAAACAAAAAAAAGTTTTCTATTTCAATATAGCAATTAAACAATATAACAATCTAATCTAGACAGGCTTACAACAACAACAGCTACAAAACAGATCTTACTTTTATGAACAAATCACCTATTCAATTTTTATTGTAAGTTGGTTTAAGTTACACGATTCCCAAACAATGAAAAGGTGAAGAGCGACTCTTTCTTTACGTTTCAGACTAACTCCAGACAACTCAAGCTTAACCAGAACCAACCTATCTTTTACTTTGTCAGTTCAGGTTTTAGAAGTAACGCACTTCTGGCATGCTTTACCTAATGATCTGCAATTTTTGGGCAAAATATTTCTAAATAGAAGCTTTGCTTCCTCAATGAAGCATTTAAACAAGGTAACAATTCAATTTAGCGAGGCTAACAAGTTCTTTAACCAAATTCTAAACAAACAAGACGAACCTGGTTTCTGAAACACAAAACCAATTCAAAAATTTACAAAAACAAACGATAGTCATGAAATTTAAAGAATGAACTTCCCAGGAGGCAAGTTTCGCTTATTTCCAAAATTTATCAACTGTGCGTTGTGAAAAAAATGCCTACAAAGCGAATTATCGGCAGTACTTTTATACTCGTGATGTAATATGAAAGATCCATAAACTTTTTTTACCTTACTTAGGTTAAAACAATGGAGACAAAACGGCATTACGACATACTTAGCATAGTTTTACTTTTACTAAATTAATAGTTTTACTTTTTGTACATTAAAAAGCAGATTCTATTTTTATGAACAAATCACCTATTCGAGTTTTATTAAATATTCGTTTAAGATAGACGATTCCCAAACAATTAGAAGGTAAAAACTAAAAAGCGACTCAATTTCCTTCGATTCAGACTTACTATTGAAAAGGTTCACACCACAAGCTTATCTGGAGCCTACCTACTTCTTACTTTGTCCGTACGGCCTTTAGAAACCTCGCACTTCCCGCATGCCTGATTGCTATCAATTGAGTCGCTTTTTATCTTCTAATTGTTTGGAATCTACCTCAAATGAATAAATTAGTAAAAGGTGATTTGTTCATAAAAATAGAATCTGCTACTTAGTGTTCAAAAAGTGAAACTACTAACTTAACGGTTATGATAAGTATGTCGTAATGCCGTTTTGTCCATTGTGGCGGAAGTTGAGAGCTTTAATCAAAGTAAAGCAAAAAAAGATCTTTAATATTACATCAAGAGTTTAAGAGTACTGCCGCTTTGTAGGCCTTTTCTTCACAACGCACAATTGATAAATTTTGGAAATAAGCAAAACTCGCATCCTGGGAAGTTCATTCTTTAAATTTCATGACTATCGTTTGTTTTTGTAAATTTTTGGGTTGGTTTTGCGTTTCAGAAACCAGGTTCGTCTTGTTTGTTTAGATCATGGAATTTGGTTAATAGAACTTGTTAGCCTCGCTAAATTGAATTGTTACCTTGTTTAAATGCTTCAAAGTTTTTATTAATAAATATTTTGCCCAAAAATTGCAGATCATTAGGTAAAGCATGCCGGAAGTGAGTTACTTCTAAAACCTGAACTGACAAACTTGAGTTGTCTGGAGTTAGTTTGGGAATCGTGTAACTTAAACCAACTTACAATAAAAATTGATTAGGTGATTTGTTCATAAAAGTAAGATCTGTTTTGTAGCTGTTCAAAATAGTAAGTTTTTTAAGTTAGTGGTTAAGCTAAGTATGTTGTAATGCCGTCTAGTTTTGAAAGCAATATTTTGTGTGACGAATTCGACCCATACCGCGTCAAGGGGTTAAAGCTTCGTCGAGAGCATGTTTAATGTCATTTCCACGAGTTGTTTCCTTAGGTGCCACCATGTCCAACAACTCTTCTTTGATAGTACAATCAGATGAAACATACTGAACAAATATGGCTAATTGCGGATTGTCTTGTGTGTCTCTTGATTCATCAAGAGCAATACTAAATGCAAAGGAGCTTTTCAAATCATTTTGCATTGTAACACTTATCTGAGAAATTCGCTTTTGTGTAGTTCGGCGCAAACATGGCATTTGCGCTGTTAAGCGTTGAAACTTTTTGTTGTTGGGATCTTTTCTTTACAAATTCACAGTCAGAGCAACACATTATTTGGAAAAACATTATTTAATAAACTGATTTATGTCGAAATAAGCCAAAACCATTGTTCATGTTAAAACAGGACCACAACAAGACTTCCGTAAATGTTGATCAGTATTTTCTTTCACGACAAAACGGTACAAAATTTTGCTTTGAAAAATTGTGCATTATGGTTCAAATTTTGATTCAATTTTGAATTGTTTTAGATTAGAATTCGTTTTGAAGAAAATGTACACTGAGCACAATCTGTAGTCCATGCATTTACTACTAAAAAAAAGTACGTCAAGTATTTTAAATATTTGATTTATAGATTATACATTTAATTCGTATAAACAAGGCATTTATTATTTGATTCGTATAAACAAAACATGCTGCAAAAAAAAAGTATACCTTGATTCTTATAGTCAAAACTTATTGATGCAAATCAAATTGTTCATACACATTTTTCAGCAATATGGTCAAGCAAAACTGCTCGCAGTTTTCAAATCCGACGAAGCGATGAAGCTGCATGCCAATTACTTCGGACATATATTTATGGGTGGCTAGAGACTGGAAAAGTGCAAGTTTACTTTCTCATCTCTTTATTCATTTTCAGTTCGTTAATTTGTAAATCTTCAGTTGATTTATTCATTCACGGTAGTGGAAAATTTTCACAATTGAATATTATTAACTCTAGCATCAGAGCATTTTGCTTTCTACTCCAAAAAAAAAACTGCATGTACACCAAAAAAATGTCAAAAAGTATGGATAATTTTATTTATTTGTTGTAAGAGCTGTTTTTTCAAGTATGCAGGTGTATATATTATGAAACTGTCACATCTGTACTCTATGAACCATGGCAAATTTCATCATATCTTCAATTATCTTGCCAGCTGCTATTTGTTGTCAAGCCAAATTGGCAGAAAGCTGCAAACTCATCTCAACCAGATATTTCAAACTCATCTCAACCAGATAACTGCTTAGCTGCAACAACAGAAAAAAGCATCATGCATTCAAACCTTGTGAAAGAGTTTAAGTGATTTATTGCAACAATGAATAACAACGACATCATATTTGTAATTTCAAAACTTATGATGGTTCATATTTTGTTTTCAAAATAACGTTTTGAAAATAATATTGTTTTCTACATTACATCTGTAAACACATCTTCTCTAACTATGTCTCTATCAGACCAACAGCAATTTACGCAGTAATTATAAGAACAATGGGAGCAAACTATTGATATTATTTGTCTAAACCAATGAATTGAAATCAGAACCGCGTAGCGCTTTAAAACACGTTTAAAACAAGTAAAAAACAATCTTGAAAATGTTGTTCATGCAAAAAATTCAACGCTTCCTACATTTTTTAGATTTATATCTTATATGTAAAGAAATCGATAGTTTTTTACTTGCACAATTATTAACAAATAAATTGCATAAAAATGTCATACTAGTGTTTAAACATTATTAAAGCACACAAGGAATAAAAAAAAATATGACAAAACACATAAATTCAAACAAACAAACAAAAAAATGTACAATTACAAAACAGGATTCTTAGCTCAGCTACTGGAACAATTTTTGAAATGTCTCTGAAGAATGCATGGTCAACGACATAAGTGCTTTTACCAGAGTCAAAATTAGTCACTGCAATCTTAGCCCTAACTGCATTTGTGGGAAGGTCTCCGCAACTCTGCCCACCCGGTACTTTCCCTACAGGTCTTCCGTGTCACCAAACAAAACCAACTGCCGAATTTTGAGGTTTCCAACAGTTTCCCGCCACATTTCTACCCTGTAAAGTAGGCAGGTAAAAATCCATCCAAATCATGCCAAAAACGGTCTGCCAACGCCAAATTAAACCTGTAATCCCTTCTAAGTTCATCTTTTTTGTGGACTCTACCCACAAGAGTGTAAGAGTAAGAAGGAAAGCTGATGTCAAACCAGCAAAGTAATGTCTAGCCAACAAAATATCCAACTGAGAATCTAGCACCTTAAACCACACTTTCCACTTCCACACAAACAAATAAATCCAATTTAGCTTTTGATACGCAAAACCAATTCAAAAACTAACATAAAAAAAGAACAATAGTAAAAAGTTTAGAAAATGTTGCCTAATTTTTAAACTCATCAGCTGCGTTGGATCGAGAATAGATCTACGAAACGAATTACCGGTACTAATTTCATATCATTCAAGAAAGAGTACTGTTATCAAATTAATTTGATTTAACCTCTCAACTGCCGCCACAATAAAAACAAGGCGGCATTACGGCATACTTTCAATAACCGCTAGATTAAGAAACTTAGAATTTGAACAGCTAAAACGTGGATCTTACTTTTATCAACAAAATCACACATTCGAGCCAGAATTTAAATTGGTTTAGATTAAACGATACCCAAACAGTGAAAAAAAAAGAACAAATCATTTCCTTTTGTTTCAGACTAACTCTAAGCTAGGTTCACACCTTAAGTAAAGTACGGTTTTTGAATGTTATTGTTGCGCAGTTGTTGCGCAATCCCCAGAATAATAGAAACTTTTGTTCTTGAAAAATGCAATTAATAAATGTAACAATTTAATTTAAAGAGGCTAACTAGTTTGATTAAATTTACAGTTCCATTATTACCGGTACTGAAGGTTTTTGTAATTTCGAATTTTCTAACTAACACATCATCCGTGCATCTTCAAAGTCAAATTTATTTTATCTGACCTAGGTAATGCTAAATCAAACTTTGATTATCCGTCTATGCACGCCAGCATTGCATCAGATTCGAGACATAATTATCTCCGATTTTTTTACGCGAATTTTATCATCCTAAAACAACAACGCAACACAATAAATTAAACCTCCTTTTGGCGGCAATCCAGCAAGTATGTAAAAACTTTGTTGGGCGAGGCAACAGATATTACCAATAAATCGCTTTGCCCCAGTAAACATCTATATATGTACCATATCGGCATGGTACAGTTTGATTGTCAGCGCGTATCGGATGTATCAGAATTGTATTATGGAACTGATACAGTTGTAGAACAAAAATGCAGATTGCTTCTTGACTTTTTTATCTACTAATTTTGTTTAAATATCAGAAATTTTAATGCAAATACAATTTGTGAAATTTGCTTATAAAGTTTTTCTTGTATCAAAACTGTATTGTAACAATACAAAATTTTTTTTTTGGAATTTTGAATGAACTTAATATGTATTTTTTTGATAAAATTATACTGTTATAAGCACATTTTTTATTTGATTGAGTGGTAAAATTTGGCACCTTTTTTTTTGTACCAGTGTAATACAGTACCAATAAAGTTTGCAGTATTACAGTATAAAATCATTATTGTATCTTCATAATAATTACTTTTACTGTATATCAGCATTGCACATCAATGATGCAGTTATACTGGTTATCTGTAACTCAAAAACAATCAATTGAAGTTTATTTATTAGTTTTTTGTATATCACCATTGTATGCAGTGCTTAAGTTTTTTTAATTTTTGTATCATATAATTCCATTTGTTAATTTATTTTTCAAATAATTTCTTTTGTTCTGCATGGTACCATTACAATCGTTCCCAACCACAGTTTGTTTCAAAAAATGTTAACTGGAATAGCATAAATGCAGCATTTCGCTTGGCTTTAATTTACCACAAATTAGCAGAAAAACACTTGCAATTTCAGTGAGGCATCTAGCGATTTGATTGTTTGCATAGCAAATAAAAATGGTCTGTTTAAAAATGTGCAATGTTTACTGGAACAGCATAAGTGCAGCAAATCGCTCGGCCACAAATTAGCACAAATTAGCAAAAAAAACATTTGCAATTTCAGTGAAGCAAGTAGTGATTTGAATGTTTGCATTGCAAATAAAGGTGGTCTGTTCAACAAATGTGCAATTTCAACTGGTACAAATTAGCACAAAATAGCAAAAAAAACACTTGCAATTTCAGTGAGGCGTATATAAAAATGTGCAATGTCAACTGAAACAGCATAAGTGCAGCATTTTGGCAAAAACGTTTGCAATCTCAATGAAA
>CBDARB010000009.1:0-735155 GCA_965199355.1 Kordiimonas sp. | reverse complement strand
TCTGGTCTCCCAGGCGCTCCTCATAGGCGGATAGCAGCGGTTCGAATATCTGCAGGAACGCATGATTGCGAGGAGCATCTTTCCCTTGTCCGCCTTTGGAACGACACCGGTCGATGGATGCGCCTGAACTCTTGAAATGGCGCAGGAATGTTCCGAGTATTTGTGTAAAGGCATCGACCTGCCCCAATTCCGACAGGGTTTCGAAGAGTCGATCATCAGGGATGGGCTTCAGTTCGACATACGGCGCGAGTTTTTGCTTGAGTGCATCGAGCAGTCGCCCCTCCATCTTTTCGTAGCTGAAGGTCTCGATGAGGGTCGTACCGTTGTCGCGGTGCACCCGCCGCTTCCATTCCATCTCCTCAAGGTACTTTTCACGGTCGACATATGGTGCAGTCGTCAGGCGGCTCGAGCTGTCAGGGCCGCTGGACTTTCGGACCCCGAAGTGTTCAATGTAGACGCCGCTCTCTGTGAGATAGAAATCCGGTTTGTAAGCACCGCGAACGTCAGCCGGAAGATCGTGTTCATAGATCGGTTCATACTTGTACTCAATGCCGTTTCTGTAGAGCCAGTTGGATATTTCCAGTTCCTCGAAGCTCTTCACACGATCGCCGTTGAGCGTCCGAAGGTCATGCAATTCGACCCACTGGTAGTATTCTGCCTTTGTCCTGAAATCCCACTCGCTTTTGTAAGGCCGGTAGAACTCGGAAAACCAATCCAGAAGCACATCGCCCAGACCTTCTTTCTTCGCCACATCGTCAATGAGTATGTCACGTAACAGCGCACGAAACCTGACGTCGTCGCTCGCATGCGCAGCGAGTGCCGGTGCACGCCCCTCGGCCTCCCGGATGATTCTGTTCCCGAGCGCATGGAACGTCATGGCGTCCACCGCAGCACCGGTACGCTTCTTGATGCGTTCCGCTATCTCGGTGGCGACATCCTTGCCGAAGGCCATCAGGAGAATTTCTTTCGGCTTGCGGATGCTTCTTTCGATGAGGTAGGTGGCCTTGGAAACAATGACACTGGTTTTTCCGGAACCCGCTCCTGCAAGGACGAGCGTGGCGTCCTCGTCCGTGACAACGGCGAGCCGCTGCTCCGGCGTCAGCGGGTTCGACTCGATCCTGTCGAAGAACGCGCGCATGTCGCCCAACTCGCTTTCGATGAAAGCCTTGATCGCCTCTTCGCGCGCCCGTTTTGGACTCTTTGCAAAGTCGGAAACCTTGGCCAGAATTTCCTGTTGTTTGACCGAGAGCGATCCGTCAGGAATGGTCGGAGGAAGCGCCCCGGCGGCTTTGACTGCTCTTTCAATAAACGGATTGAGCAGACAGGCTGCAGGATAGCGGCGTGGCCGTTTAAGACGATCTATCGTCGCCACAAGCGCGAGCAACTCCTGCTCAATCGACCTGTAGCGCTCTGCAACATACCGCCGGAACGCGTCGTTCGCCACCGATGTAAAGCGCCTTGCATCATCCGCCCTCAGACCCGCGACCCTGACCTCTATGCCGCCCCTGAGGGGTAGGACAATCGCCCAAAAGCCGAAGGTTTTTCTTACCGTCGCCGCGACCGGACAATTCCCGGAACACGACATGTCTCGGTTTCCCGCCGATCAGAACGAACCCTGAAACGTGGTGCTCTATGCCCCGGAATGTAAGCCCGAACAACGGAGGACCGCCCCGTTTAACGCACCGCGCCGAATCCGCTGAGGACTTTCGGAAGCGGCCTTTCCGGCAAATATGGATATTTCAGTTTCGCCCATGCATTCAGCATAGCGAATAAATCTGTCAGTGTCGAAAGTAGGCATCGACAAAGCAGCCCTTGCAACCCGTCGGCAATGATGAACTCGCGCGCATGCAGCCTCACATCAATACCGACGCTTTACAGACCTTCAGATCGGTTTGCCGAAATAACCGACGACTATGGAGCCTGGAGTTGCGCTCAACCGGGGCTGTCCGCACATGCATGGATTTCTTCCGCGGTCAGACATGGGTCGCCAGTACCGTTCATTCAAGCAACCGCACCAACATGCGCCGCATATGATCCTGACCACCAAAGAAGACCGCAAGAATCCGGACCTTACGCTCGTCCTCAATCACATCGAACCAGACGATTGTACGGTCAAGCGTGACATGACGCAGACCAGGAAACAAGTCATCATGCGTGGTTCCGCGATAGGGAGCCTTTGCGATAGCCTCAATGTCCGAGCGGATCGATTGGACACGCTCTTCTGCGCGGTCAATGGCAGGGGCTGGTGCCTCACCAAACTCGACATAACTTTCGAAGAGAAAGTCAAAGATGAGGTTGAAGTCCCGTTCTGCGTCTACCGAATACGTGACTTTATAGTCCGTGCGCACGACGCTTCCTGCTGGCGATGTCGGCAATCCTGCCTTTCATCGTCGTGCCTGAGACAAATTTTCCATCCCGGCGTGCGCCGACAAGCCTGCGGAGGGCCGCAACTTCGAGATCTTCGTTTTCTGTCCGCAGACGCAGTAATTCCAGGCCCTGCTGAAGGACGGCACTGGCACTGGGATAGCGTCCCCGCTCAACAAGCTTGCGCACAAACGCGTCCTGACTGTCGGTCAGCGAAACGGAAGATTTAACGGTCATTGTATGATTTCTCCTTCCCCACAATTGGTAATACTCAGTAGCACCGTTGTCAAGGTAATGACAGGTAATGACGGGCCCGCGCCCCTACCTTTCAAGCCTTGCCCAGGGGCGACCCTTGGCGCACCCATACCCAGCCGCAACAATAATCATAATGCACCAGCCTCAAGATACTTTACTGTCCGCCTCATCTTTGGATCTTCGCCCTTTCGATCCCCTCCTTCCGCGCCTTCGCGAACGCACGGTCGCTGTCGAGGAAGGCGTCGAGCATGAAGGGGATCAGGTCGGCGATTTTTTCTGTGGTGTCATAGGTGGCGGCATAGAGTTTCTGGTAGTCCCTGAGCGCCGCATTGAGTTCTGCATCCACCGTGATGGTGATCCGGGTCGGCGTGCGATCGGGAAGCCTTGCGAGTCTGAGGTTTATCATAGTCGTGTTCCTTTCAGCCTTTGTTGCCGTGGTAAGGGCGGAGGACGATATCCCGCTGAACCACAATCCTGAGCGGCCAGCCGGGCCGGATGGTGATGGTCGGCTGGATGTCGAGGTTCTTTTCGGTGAGGCGCCCACCGGCCTGGGCGGTGTTCGCTTGTGTCGATTCACGGATGGCGCGAAGAAGATCGCTTTCGCCCTCGCCGAAGGTCAGTTCGGTGCCGACACCCAAGAGTGTCGCCATGGCGATGCCCTTGAGGAGCCGCCAGGTGTGATAGTCCACTTCATCTTCGAGGCCCGCATAACCAGCGGCGTCGGTGGCGGGGAGATTGTCGATCCGGATCGATGATCCGTCCGGCAGGATGATCCGCTGCCAGACGAGCATTGCACGGGACTGGCCGAACGCGACCACGCTGTCATAGGTGCCGATCAGCCGGGACCCTTGCGGGATGAGCAGCGCCGAGCCGGTCACGGTGTCATGGACATTCTCGGTCACCTGGGCTGTGACAAGGCCCGGCAGGTCGGAATTGATCCCGGTTATGAGGCTGGCGGCAATCACGCTCCCTGCCATGACCTGATACGGCGAGGCCGGGGTTTGCAGGGCATGGGGATTGGTGATACCGCCGGCGCCTTGACTGTTCAGGAAATCGAGCGTGCGCTGCTGGTGATGAAGGTCGCGGTCGGGGTCGCGTGCCGGCTCGCCCGTATGGCGGGCTGTACCGGGCTGAAGCGCCTCGGTTTGCATCGGCTGCGCGGTCGCCGCCGGCGCCTTCTGCCGGTTCTCCAGCGGGAAGAACACGGCGGCCTCTTTTGCCTGAATGGCCTGGCTTGCGAGACGCTGTTCGGCCTCGGACAACTCCTGTCCTCCCGGCGCAATGCCAAGCTGGCGCTGACGCTCAAGGATCGGCCGCCCGAGATCGCCGGGCAGCGGCGGCCCCAGTTCGGGTGTTTTGGGCTGCACTTGCGAATAATCCCCCGGCAGCGCGGCAAGACCGTCGGGCGTCGGTTTCCTGTCGGTGTTGTACAGTTGTTCGGTGGGTTGGCCTGAGCGCAGGTTTGGGCGCAGGTTTGGGCGCAAGTCCGGGCTTTGCAGCGCCAGCATGGTGACGCCCAGAATCCCGGCGGATGCGATGGCCGCGGCGCCGATCACCACGCCTTTCCTGAAGCGTACCGGTTTGCGACCCGGTGCAGCGCGGAGATCGAGCTTTTCATCCTGCTTGGGTGTCATTTTCTGCCCTCCGCATGGCTCCGGGCGTTCGTTGCTGCACCCGGTTTACCGGATCGATGGCTGGATCGACTGCCGACATTCGTCCGCCGGGGCGTTCCGTCCGTTCGCGTGATGCGCACCACTTGCTGGGGCTTCGCACCGAGGCGCAGCTCGGCGGCGGCGAACAGGCGGTCGACGATATAGTAATGGCCGCGCATCCGGTAATTGACGAGTGCGCTGCCGCCGTCCGTGCCCACCACAAACAGCGGCGGGGCTTCGCCCTGGTCGATACGACGCGGGAACTCGATATAGACCTTGTGGCCGTCGTCGAAGGCGCGCACCGGCTTCCAGGGCGGATTGTCGCCGGTGATAGCGTAGCGGAAGCGGATGTTGTCGAGCGCGATGTTGGACGCAACCGGCAAGGTCGCCTCAGCCACCGCGTTCTGGCGGCGCAGCATGGTCAGGTGATCGGACGCATAGGTCCAGGAAATCGACGCCATGGCGGTCTTCTCGGTGCTGTCCAGTTGCAGATGATAAGCGCGGCGATCGGTGGTGATGACGAGATTGGTGGTGAGCCCCGGCGCGAAGGGTTTGACCAGCACATGGGTGCGCTGAGCAGCGCCCGTGCCGCTCACCGTGTCACCGATGATCCAGCGCACCGTGTCGCCGGCAGACACCGAGGTGAGTTTTTCGCCCGGCTGCAGCGCGATGTCGCTGACGCGCTCCGGCGCGGCATAGAGCCGGTAGAGCGCGCCTTCCGTGTAGGGATAAACCTGGATGGCGTTGATATAGCCGTGTTTTGTCGGCTCCAGCAATGCCGCCTTGTTGGCATGCTCGACGCGCTCGGTCGGCGGGCGCCCGTCTTTTTCAACCCCGTCTTTTTCAACCCTGTCCGCCTCGACCTTGCCTGACACGGGTACAAGTGGCGCGGGCACAAGTGTCTCGGGCATGAGCTGGCCGGGCAGCGGCAGTACCTTGGGTACCTCGACGATCTTAACAGGTTTCAGCGGTGCCTTTTCGATTGCAGCCGGTTTGAAGTGATCAGCATCATAGGGGGCATCATGGGAAATCGTCGGCGGTAAGTGTCTGGTGGCGCAGGCCGACAGGGCGAGCGCGGATACAGATAGTAAAGCCCAGTGCCTCATTTTACAGTGCCTCATTTTACAGTGCCTCATTTTACAGGGCCTCATTTTACAGGGCCTCATTTTACAGGGCCTCATTTTACGCTGTTTCATTGTGCGGGTTCCTTATGATGTTTTTCCTGATGATGTATTTTCTGGTTGTGATGTCCCGGGGGAGTGGCGGTGTCGAGTTCGCGCGACCAGTCGATGGCCCTGACGAACAGGCCAAGCGGGTTCTTGCGAAGCTGTTCGGCGGCACGCGGCGGCTGGATGAGGGTGGTCAGGATCGCGGTCCAGCGCTCGGTGCGGGCGAGACGGCCGCGCTCATAGACCTGTTCGGTCCATTTGACCTGAAACGACGTGTCGGAGGCCCGCACCACGCTGGTCACCTGCACCGAGACGCTCCGTGTGCCGATCCGGCCGAAGGGATCGCTCTCTTTGGCATACGCGTTCAAAAACAGTGCCGCGCGGTCGGTGGCGAAATCGTAAGCCGCCAGCCAGTTCCGGCGCACCAGCACCGGATCGGTGGAAACACCCCGGACATGGGTGATGAAGCGGGCCAGATGCCAGGCGATCTGGGCCTCCGCGGGCTGATACTTCCGGACGGCGGGCGCGACAGTCCGCGCCTCGCCGAACGTGTCCACCTCAACCACGTAAGGCACAACGCGGCTCTGCATGGATTGCCAGACCAGCGCGCCGGACAAGGCGGTTGATAAAGCGAAACAACCGAAAGCCATAAGCCGCCAGTTGCGCGCCTGCACACGGGAGGCGCCGATACGCTCATCCCAGAGCTGTTCGGCCTTTTGGTAAGGGGTAACAGGCTCAGGTGTTTGCCCGTAACGCTGAAGAGGTCTTTTGAAAAACATCGATCAGTGATCCTTGTCATTGATGGTGGGATTGGCACCGCTGCCGGGCCGGTCGCCGTCCTTGATGGCCTGGCCCACCGCATGCCGGCTGGCGCGGGCGGTCTGCTCGGAGCGGAGGCGTTTTGCCCAATCTGGCGGCGCGTTGACGGATGGTGAATGGGCGGAAGCGGCCTCGTTCATGGAAGGGGTCGGCGTGCCGCCGGTGGCCCTCCATGCGCCCCGGCGGCCGGCCTCGGCACTTTGCTTGAGAGACCCTGCCGCACGACCTGCGACGGATCGCGCGCCTTGTGTGGCAGCGCCAGCAGCGGCACGGGCAACGCCAGACAGTCCGGCAGCGGTACCAGCGATCCCTGAAGCGCCGGAGGTGGCCTGGCCCAGTTGGAAAGAGGTGGACGCCGCCGACCCGAGCGCTGTTCCGGCGCGGATGGCGGCAAGACCCCCGCCTGTTGCCATGCGCCCGCCCGCCATGGCGGCACCGCCAGCCAGCATCATGGCGCCTGTGGCGGCACCCGCCGTGCCGAGGGCC
Source organism: Kordiimonas sp. (assembly GCA_965199355.1). GTDB lineage: Bacteria > Pseudomonadota > Alphaproteobacteria > Sphingomonadales > Kordiimonadaceae > Kordiimonas. The sequence continues at coordinate 728,410 of CBDARB010000009.1, read as the reverse complement.
GCACCCGCCCCGAGTTGCGGTGCGCCGGACACAAGGCCCGAGGCAATGCCGGGGCCGAATATGCCGAGGCCGAGAAGCGCGAGCGCACCGAGCACCTGAGACAGGGCGGCGGCAAGGTCCGGTTCCTGACCCTGAAGGCCGGTTGTGAAGGTGGAAAACAGCGTCGAGCCGATACCGGCGATAACCGCCAGCACCATCACCTTGATGCCCGAGGCGATGACATTGCCCAGTACACGCTCGGCGAGGAATGTGGTCTTGTTCCAGAGCGCGAAGGGCACCAGCACGAAACCCGCGAGCGTTGTCAGCCTGAATTCCAGCACGGTGATGAAAAGCTGGATCGCCAGAATGAAAAAGGCGATCAGCACTAGAAACCAGGCCACCAGAAGCACGAAGACGGTGAGCGCATTGCCGAAGATGTCCGGGAAACCGACAAGCTGGCCTACCTGTTCGAGCAACGGATAAGCGGCCTCATAGCCGGTCGCCGCGATCTTGCCGGGCTTCAGAAGATCGTCGGCGGTCAGGCCGCCAGGCACGGCCTGGATGCCAAGACCGGAGAAGGAACGATAGAGAATGTCGGCGAGATTCTGGAAGTTGTTCAGAATGTAGGCGAAGACGCCGACATAGAGCACCTTCTTCAAAAGGCGTCCGATGATGTTATCTTCGCCTCCCCCCATTGAATTCAGCGCCCAGAACAGGCCCGCCAGCGTGATATCGATGCCGATCAGGATGGAGGTCAGGAAGGCGACATCGCCCGACAGCAAACCGAAGCCGGAATCGATATACTGGCTGAAGGTCTCCATGAACCGGTCGATAATGCCAAGATCGGTCATGCGCCGCCCCTTTGACGATCAGTTGCCAGAATAAGCGCTGCCGGAGCCGAGGAAGCGCCTGGTCGTCTCGCGCGCGGCTTCCTCGGCCTGCGCCTTGCGGGCGGCATCTTCGGCTTGCGAGCGGTACTGCGCGGCCATCAGCATCTGGATCTGCATCTGCTGCCTGGTGCTGAGCGCGATGAGCTGGTTGGTGACCTGGCTAGCCTGCAAGGCGCCCGCGGCGCTCTGGCTCTGGCCCACCAGATCGGTGAGCAGCCCCTGATCGGCCCGCACATTCTCGACGATCTGCGATTGCACGCGCATGGTCTGGCGAAAGGCGTTCATGGCGCTTTGCCACCGCTCGCGCGCGGCGGTCGCCATATCGTTCACACCGATAGACTCCTCAAAGCTATCGGGATAGTGCTGCCGCCACTGGCCTTCCAGTTGACCCAGGCTGAAGCTCAGGCCCTCGGCCTGCATCATCAGCCCGTCAATGCGATTGAGCGCGCCCTGCATCTGACCGAGCGAGGAGAAATCCAGCCGCTGAAGGTTCTGCGCCATATTCTGCAACATGATGGTCTGGTTCTGGAGCCCTAGAATCTGGTTGTTGATCTGCTCAAGGGCGCGGGCGGCCTGAAGAACATTCCGGCCATAGTTCGTGGCATCGAAGACGGGCCAGGCGTATGCTGCCTGCGGCAGGGTGATGGCCAGGGGAACAGCCAGGGGAACAGCCAGGGAGAAAGAAAGAGAGAAAGAAAGGGAGAAAGCCCGAGAGAAAGCCCGAGAGACAGAAAGCGAAGCGGCGATGAGCGCCGCCCGCAGAGGAATCACAAGGGATGTGCGTTTCATAAGGTTTCTCCCTGTTGAGGAAATTGCGTGATCAGGTCGGCGGCCCAGTCGAGACCGCGCGCCTTGAGGAACCGGGCGGCAAAATCCCCCGGCCCCTGTTCGGCCAGGCCAGGTTCGGTAAGGCCAGGTTCGGCCAGCAGACTGTCGATGAGCGTTTGCGCTTGCGTGTCGGATGCGCCGCAAAGCGCTAGGGCGATGGGGCCGAGGCTGAGGTCAAACAACCGGTTTCCGCGCCGCGATTGCAGGTAGTAATGGCGCCTGGGCGTGGCGCGGGCGATCAGCTCAATCTGGCGTTCGTTCAATCCGAAGCGCTCATAGGCGTCGCGCGCCTGCGGCTCGACCGCCCGGTCATTGGGCAGGAAGATGCGCTGCGGGCAGCTCTCAAGGATGGCCGGGGCGATCGCACTGTCGGCAATATCCGCCAGCGACTGGGTGGCGAAGATCACCGAAACATTCTTCTTGCGCAGCACTTTCAGCCATTCGCGGATGCGGGCGGCGAACAGCGGATTGTCGAGAAACACCCAGGCCTCGTCGAGGATCAGCAGCGTCGGCCGGCCTTTCTTCCCGGTCTCCGACAGACTGGCAAAGCGTTGTTCGAGCCGGTGGAACAGATAGGTCAGCACCGGCAAGACGACGCCTGCCTGGTGCATCAGCTCTTCGGTTTCGAAGCACTGCACGTCCGACAACACCAACCGGTCGTCTGCGGCATCGAGCAGACGGCCGAACGGCCCGTCGAGCGTATAGGGCTGAAGCGCCGCCTTGATCGGATTGGATTGCAGCAGCATCGTGAGCCCGGTGAGCGTGCGTTCCTCTGGCGGCGCGGTGGCGAGATTACCCAGCGCTGACCAGACCGCCTCCTTCACCTCCGGGGTGACGGTGAGGTTTTCGTGCGCCAGCAGGGTGCCGATCCACTCGGCAGCCCAGCTTCGTATCAAAGGATCGTCGATGGTGCGCAGAGGCTGGAAGGCGAGCGCGTTCGCGGTGTCATCAGGGGCCGCCCCTTCAGAACCGGCTCCAAGCGCATGATGTTCGCCGCCCATGGCAAGCACCGCGGCACGGGCCGAATTGCCCTTGTCGAAGATATAGACCTGAGAGCCTGCATAGCGGCGGAACTGCAGGGCGATCAGTGACAGGAGCACCGACTTGCCCGCCCCGGTCGGACCGACGATCAGCATATGGCCGACATCGTCCACATGGGTGGACAGCCGGAACGGGGTGGAACCGCTGGTCTGTGCGTACAACAAGGGCGGCGCCTCAAGATGGGCATTGCGCACCGGCCCGGCCCAGACCGCCGACAGCGGCATGAGATGCGCGAGGTTCAGTGTGTGAATGAGCGGCTGGCGGACATTGGCGTAAACATGGCCGGGCAACGAGCCGAGCCAGGCCTCTAACGCATTAACGCTCTCGCGAATGCAGGTGAAACCCGATCCGTTGACGATCCGCTCTATGGCGCGGGCTTTATCTTCAGCGGCCCGGGCGTCCTCGTCGAACACCGTTATGGTGGTGGTGAGATAGCCGAAACCGACATGATCGCCGCCGAGCGCCTGCAAGGCAGCGTCGGCGTCACACGCCTTGTTGTCGGCGTCGCTATCGAGCAGAGGTGCCGCCTCATTGGTCAGCACCTCGCGCAGGACAGCCGTGATCGACTTGCGCCTGGCGAACCATTGCCGCCGCAGCCGCGTCAGAACCCGTGTCGCCGCCGTCTTGTCGAGCGGAATGAACCGTGTCACCCAGCGATAGGCAAAATCCTGATGGTTGAGCGCATCAAGAAGGCCGGGGCGGGTGGTGGTCGGAAAGCCGAGGAGTGTCAGGGTGCGCAGATGCTGCTCGCCCAGCATCGGCTCCAGCCCGCCGGTGAGGGCTGTGTCGACCAGCACGCCATCAAGATACATCGGCGTTTCAGGGACAGTGACCGGATGGCGCTTCGTGGAGACCGTCCCATGCAGGAAGGTCAGGGTCTCCATATCATCAAGCGCGCGGATCTCGGGCAGGAAACCGCTGAGCAGGTCCAGCACCCGCTCGGTTTCCTGCCCGAACCGGGCCAGTTCCTGCCGCCAGTGCCGAAGGCCGCCCTGCCGGTCTCGCTCCAGAAGGGCATTTTCGGTGCGCGCCTGCGCGTCAGGCGGCGGCATATACAGCAGCGTGAGGTGATAGCGGCTCTCGAAATGCCGGCCCTGACGACCTTCTTCAAACGCGGCGCGGCGTTCCTCGTCCACAAGCCACGAGGCGGCGTCCGGAAATCTTGACGCCGGATAATGCTGCGCCTCAAGACGCTCTGCGTCGAAAAACAGCGCCCAGCCGGAGCCGAGACGCTTCAGCGCATTATTGGCGCGGGCGCACAGACCGACCAGTTCGGCCTCTGTGGCGCTTTCCAGGTCAGGACTTTGATACCGGAAGGTGCGCTGGAAACTGCCGTCCTTGTTGAGGACAACACCCGGCGCGATCAATGCCGCCCAGGGCAGCAGATCGGCAAGACGGTCGGCTTGCCCACGGTATTCGCCCAGACTTAACATGGAAACTCCCTCAGCATCGCCACCACCCCCGTTGACGCAGGTGACGGGCAAGCACGGTCATGAAGTCGGGATCGCGTTTGGCGGCAAACACGGCCAGCGTGTGCCCGGCGACAAACATCACCAGCCCGGCGACCCATTGCTGGAGGCCGAGGCCGACGGCGGCGGCGAGCGTGCCATTGAGGATAGCGACCGCACGCGGCGCGCCGCCGAGCAGGATCGGCTCGGTCAGCGCGCGATGGACGGGAACTTCAAATCCCTCAAGGGAGCGTTGCGCGGCCATCTAGAGAAGCGCCCCGCCACCGAAAGAGAAGAAGGAGAGGAAGAACGAGCTGGCCGCGAAGGCGATGGACAGGCCAAAGACGATCTGGATCAGCCGCCGGAACCCGCCCGAGCTTTCGCCAAAGGCCAGCGTCAGACCGGTGAGGATGATGATAATCACCGCGACGATCTTGGCGACCGGGCCTTGCACCGATTCCAGGATCCGTTGCAGCGGCGCTTCCCACGGCATGCCGGAACCGGCCGCATGGGCCGGGGCCGTAAACACAAACATGAGGGCGGAGACAAGAAGAAGGTGAACGACCGACGGGAGTGCTAATCGAAGCGTCTTGCGCATGAGATGTCCTTTCAGAGTTGCTGAAGCTGAGGGAGGGAAATGTTTGTGACGGCGTAATCGCCATGCTCGTCAAGACCCGTCACGTCGGCGATGGTCTCGATGCGGCGCCCGCAACCGCGACCGGCAATGAACACCACCATGTCGATGGCATCAGCGATCAGCCGGCGCGGCACGATGGTGACGCTTTCCTGCACGAGCTGCTCGATGCGGTAGAGCGCCGAGCGGGCCGCATTGGCGTGCACCGTGGCGATGCCGCCGGGATGGCCGGTGTTCCAGGCTTTGAGCATATCGAGCGCTTCCGCGCCGCGCACTTCCCCGACGATGATGCGGTCAGGTCGCAGGCGCAGGGTCGAGCGCACCAGATCGCCCATGCTGATCGCGCCCGCGCGGGTTCTGAGCGCCACGCAATCCTGCGCCGCGCATTGCAGCTCACGCGTGTCTTCGATGAGAATGACACGCTCATCGCACTCAGCGATTTCGGCCAGCAGCGCGTTGGTCAGCGTCGTCTTGCCGGACGATGTGCCACCGGCAACCAGAATATTCTTCCGATCCCGCACCGCCTTGCGCAAAGCCTCGGCCTGGATCGGCACCATGACATGATCGCGGACATAATCAGCGATGGTCAAAATCCCGGTCGCCGGTTTGCGGATGGCGAAACATGGCCCCAATGCTACCGGCGGCAACAGACCCTCGAAGCGCTCGCCCCCCGTTCCATCCGGAGAAGACGGCAATTCCGCACTGACGATGGGATTATCCGTATGCACCTCGGCCCGCACATAGGAGGCCACCAGGCGAATGATCCGTTCGGTCTCGGACGGATGAATGCGCACGCCGATAGTGCCGCGGCCCTCGCCGAGCCGGTCGATCCAGAGCCTGCCATCGGGATTGACCATCACTTCAATCACCGCAGGGTCGCCCAAAGCCTCCGCAATCACAGGCCCCATGGCGGTTTTGAGCATGGCGCGACGACGCTCTTCGGATGTGTCGCTCATTCCAAATCCTCCCCGGTGTTTTTGAGAGAGCGCTTGCCGCCCGCGATCTGGCGGCCAACCTGCTCGATGAATTTCCGGAAACGCTCGCGCGCCACCGCCTGCGCCGCCTGATCAGGCACGGGGGTATGCGCGTTGAAGGTGAGGTAAAGCTTGACGAAAAAGGCCAGGCTCTCGGTCAGCACATCGAGATCGCGCCGGACGAGACCCATGTCGCGCGTCACCCGGTCAAGGCGGATTTTCAGCGCCGCGTCGAGTCCCCTTGCGCCTTGATGGCGGATGTAATGGCGGAGGGCGTCGGAAATGATCGCCGATTTGGACGCCCCCGGCTTTGCCGCCAGCGCCTCCAGCTCGGCGCTGGTCTCTTCATCAATGTAAATATTGTGGCGTGGCTTCATCTATTCCTGTCCTGACACATGGAAAGTCGGAACAAGAATGGTCCAGGCTGCTGAAAACTCTTATATCCTTTATGTACGACGACGCACGATCACGTGCGGGATCTTCCTCAAAACCCGTCGAGCAGATCCCTGTCCGGCCCCATGGCTTCGTTGATACCATAGGCGCGCGCGGGTGTGGCGGCGCGATCCATCATGGTCTGATCGGCGCGGCTGTCAGACTCATCCTCCAGCAGGTTCGGCAAGTCGCCCTGCCCGGGCTCAGTGGTTTTAACACTTTCTTCCGCTACCCCCGGATGGCGCTGTTGCTGCATCCCGCCTTCGTCAGGGAATGTCGATTTTACATCCTCCCGGGCGGCAAGCCTCGTGTCAGCCTTGCGCACCTGCCGGCCCCAGTCATCGGGGCGGGGTTCCGGTTTGTCAGCATAATCGCCTGTTGCCAGCACCGGCGCAGGCAGCAGCCGTTCTGTAAAATTCCCGTCCTCGTAATATCTGAGTTTATGCGCCCGGATCGGCGCAAGGCCGGAGATCAGCACCAGTTCATCCGTCGGCGGAAGCTGCATCACCTCACCAGGGGTCAGCAAGGGGCGCGCCGTTTCCTGCCGCGACACCATGACGTGTGACAACCACGGCGCCAGCCGGTGGCCGGCATAGTTGCGCATGGCTCTGAGTTCGGTGGCCGTGCCCAGCGCATCGGAAATCCGCCTGGCGGTACGCTCGTCATTGCTGCTGAAGGCAATCCGCACATGGCAGTTATCGAGGATGGCGTTATTCTCGCCGTAAGCCCTGGAAATCTGGTTGAGGCTCTGCGCGATCAGATAAGCCCGGATGCCGTACCCGGCCATGAAGGCCAGAGCCGTCTCGAAGAAATCGAGCCGTCCCAAGGCGGGAAACTCATCCAGCATCAGGAGGCAGCGCCTCCGGGCAGGTTTTTCCGGGCCGTGACATGCTGGATCTCTGTGTTTCGGGTGGCCGACGTCAGGTCCGTCTTTTCCGGCCGGCACACAGGTCTCCGTCAACTGCCGCCCGATCTGATTGAGAATCAAGCGCACCAGAGGTTTTGTCCGCGAAATATCCGACGGCGGCACCACGAGGTAAAGCGAGACGGGATGCCTGGCATCCATCAGATCGGCGATGCGCCAGTCGCAGGCCGATGTCGCCGCCGCGACGGTGGGGTCACGATAGAGGCCGAGGAACGACATGGCAGTGGACAAAACGCCCGAGCGCTCGTTCTCCGACTTGTTCAGCACCTCGCGCGCGGCCGACGCCACCACCGGATGGACCTTCGGATTTTCCGCCGTGCCAAGATGATTGGTTTCCATCATCCGCCGCAGCGTCGCCGCGAAGGACCGCTTCGGATCCGACAGAAAGGCAGCCACCCGCGCCAGCGTCTTTTCTTCCTCGGCATAAAGCACATGCAGGATCGCACCCACCAGCAACGCATGACTGGTCTTCTCCCAATGGTTCCGGCGTTCAAGCGCCCCTTCGGGATCGACCAGGATATCGGCAATGTTCTGGACATCACGCACCTCATCCACCCCCTTGCGCACCTCAAGGAGCGGGTTATAACGGGCGGACCTCGGGTCGGTCGGGTTGAACAGGAGGCAATGCGAAAACCTGGCGCGCCAACCGGCGGTCAACTGCCAGTTCTCGCCCTTGATGTCGTGGATCACCGTCGAGCCTGTCCAGGACAACAATGTCGGCACCACCAGCCCCACTCCCTTGCCCGAGCGGGTCGGCGCGAAAGCCATCACATGCTCCGGCCCGTCATGGCGCAGGTATTTTTGCTGGTATTGACCGAGGAACACGCCTGCGGACCGGAACAGCCCGGCCTTGCCGATCTCGCGCGGTGAGGCCCAGCGCGAAGAACCATAGGTGTCTACCTGCCGCGATTGCCGCGCCCGCCACAGTGAGCCGAAAATAGCCGCCGCGCACCCCATGAAGCCGCTTCCCGCCGCCAGCATCCCGGCCTTGTCGAACACATCAGGTGCGTAGGCCTCATAGAAATACCACCACTCGAACAGCTTCCACGGCTTATAGACCGGCCAGCCGAACAGCAGGAACCACGGGGTGCCCAACTGCGCCTGATGGCCCAGCATCGCCGCGCACCACTGCGTCGCCGCCCATACGCCCAGAAGGACGATGGCAAACACAATAGCGATCTGGCCGATCAGCAGTTTGGTGGGGGTCATGGCGAGAGCTCCGTTCTTCGATAAGACAAACGGAATGATTATGGTGCGAGATGGCAAAAATCTGTTATAGCCTTTATGTACGACAAGATGCCATAGTAGTGAGCGTCTTAACCTTTCCGCCTTATTCAGTCTCGTAGAATGTCAAGCCTGCCAATTTGGCATTGTCGTTGACAACAAACGCCACGCTCTGTCTGGCGCGTGTGATCGCTACATAGATCTTATCAAGTTCCTTGCCCGCGTCCGCATGCTTACCCGTGGCAAGAAATTTCTTCAGCGGCCCGTGCGGGTAGATAAGGGTTCGATCGAATGTCATCCCTTTCGCCGCGCCGAAGTTCAATGGATGTCCTGTCACGTTCTTCGTTTTTTGGTTGTAGCGCAACGTTTGGGGTTTGAACTTCTCGATAAACGGCAACAGCGTGCGGCTGTATTCCCGAATGGATACACCCATCTTCTCTAACCACCTCTATTTACTTGATATCCAGTCCCTTCCAAGCATTCATGAATTCAGGAAATGGAGAAAAAACATGGATACAAAAACAATCAATGCAGCGGTCAAAGCCAATATGGAAGCCCTCAAGGATATCCTCGCAAATGCCGCTGAACTGGCCAGTGAGGGCCACGGATATATGGTTGAAGACAATCACAACGGCGCTATCGGCACCATCGCTGATCTGGCAGGGCAATCGCTTTTAAACTGGCTTTGCTGCCCTGATCAGGTCGAGCATATATTCGTCGTGCCATCCTGCCCGTTTAAATTTACATCTCATAGATCCTTTTGAGGGTTCCATGCGGGCAAGGTTTAAAGCGATCCGGCGCAGGATGGCAAGATTTGCCGGCCCTCGACCCTTGCGGGTTCGGGCAGCGTCCTCATTCATGGTGACATCCAGAACCCAATGCAAGCTATTTTCGATGGCCCAGTAGGCGCGTGCCGTGTGCAGGAATGTCTCCGCTGCCCATTCCTTGCTCATGACATAATAGCGTGTCTGACAGGTTGTTTTGCCGGCGTTTTCTCGCTGTGCCGTAATCTTTCCATTAGCTTTCAACCCTGGCCGGTTGTGACGTTCCTGAAGCCAGTTGATATCTCTGCATACTGTCGCATGGCGTATCTCGATACGTCCATGATCCGCATCAACAGTTTGAAAACTATCAGAATTTTGTGCCGCCACAGAGTCATCAAGAAACAGGGATACATCCGTGTAGAGTTCCTGCTGGTTGCGCATGAGCGCCAGGACATAATCGCCGCCAGCTTCACATACTGTCTCTGCTGTTGTCCGCTGGGTATGCATAGCATCGGCCGTAAGGATACGGCCCTTCAGGGACAGCATCTCCAAAAGGGTCGGCAGCGCTGTTATCTCAATTGGACTTGTCGCCGACGGCAACCTGTCCCAGCACCGGTTTTGCCCGCACAGAACAAACGGGCCGCAAAAGCCTGTAACAGATGCAGGGCGGACTTGTTTGCCGCCCTTAAAGAAACCATCAGGCAAAAGACCGGCGCACAGCTTTGCCGTCGATGGCAATCACCTCGCCCAACTCGTCTGCAAACGCTTCTACCAGCCGCATCATGGCTTTTTGGAATGTAGCTGGATCAAGGGCATTAAAAAGATCGGAAAAGGCATCATGGCTCGGAATGCCATGCTCCAGACCCATGAAAGTGCGTAAAAAAGGCTCTTTTATCCGCCCGAACAAAGCCATATCCGTACAACCCTCGCCGCCGCAGAGGGTCGACAAGAGCCAGATCATCAGCATCTCCTGCAGGTCATGGCGCGTGGCGTTGCTACGGCGAGGGTCTTCAACTCCTTCAAATATGTAGGCAAGTCTTCCGTTGCTGTCATCCTCCATGCATAAAGACACCGGCAACATGAATCAGCTCAAACAGAAACCAAAGCTAAATTCTCAAAAGCGATTCCCCTGGCTGATCTGGACAAAATGCTTGAAGATGCCTAATCCCTTTCAATTGCTGCCAATTTGTAGCACATCAATACGACTCGCTAATAGAGCCAAGAAATATAGGGTTCCAGCTTGCCTCTCCCTTTAGGTGGACCCGAAGGCAAGGGTTCAAGAGAGTGACCTTCCCGTACCTTCTTCCCCCAGCGGGCTGCCGTCGCCCGGCTGATCATAAGCAGCTTACCGGCCGCAGCAGCACGAAAGCCATCCTCCATAAGCTTTTCGAAGCGGGTCCGCAAATCCATAGAAAGAGCATTGGCCATAAAAAATCTCCCGGGTAGCTGGCAAAATTCGTTAGCTAGAGAGAATCATAAAATAGAGGCCTTGGGAATCCCAAAAAATGATTCAATCACTTATGGCAACGCTGTACTTATGCACGACTCACCCTTACCCCGATAAAAGCCGGTGTTTCAAAGACGACACTCAAATGCTCGTATATGCTGACCAGTCCCCTTCGCCAGCCCCATACGTCATTTAAATAAGCTGGCGAGGCCAAGTAAAAAGACAAAACCCATCGACAGGCCGAATGTTACGATCTGTATCTGGAACGGTAGGGAAATCGTGCGCCGTCTTATTGTTAAATTCGGATTGTTTGCTTGCTTAGGCTGGAGAACCGTCATCAAGCCGAGCAGGGTCCAAACACCAGCCGCAATAGACAAGACCACGAAAAAAGATGCTGTGGACCATAATATCTTTTCAGCACATGCAAGATTGCTGATAACGCCCAATTCCTTCAACAGAACGACACTGAAGGAAATAAAAGCGGTGCCGAGTGTAATCATTAACCTTGTTGTGCTTACAACAAGGTCGAAAGACTTTTCCTGCGCATCCATGCCTATTCTCCTAATCGAATGGATACACTGGACAAATCTCGTCCTGCGCCTGTTCCACAGTGGCTGCGCTGAGAACTCCGTCCGTTTGTTGAGCGATTTCCAATGCCGCTGCAATTAGCGTGAGGAGGGACGCCACCGCAAGCGGTTCTTGTCCCTCGCCAACACGGTCAAATCCTTGAGCAACAAGCGAGACGATTGCTTCGGTTGATTGAGGATCCACTTCCAATCCAGCCATCGCCGCAGACTGCAAATAGAGTGCTGTCGCCGCTGCTCTCGCTTCGTTTGCATTCATCTCTTTTCCTTCCATTCGTCTCATGGTCAAGTGAACCCGCACCAACTCTGGTTTAAGTTTAACACCCGAGTCCCCTGAGGCACAAACCTTTTCCGGGTTTGTAATGGTTCAGGCATTAAGAGGAGGAGAACAACCGTGAAATACTATACAGGATTAGATGTGTCTTTGGAACAGACAAGTGTCTGCATTGTTGATGAGGCAGGAGAGAGTATGTTTGAGGGTAAAGTGGATAGTGATCCGGAGGCTCTGTGTTCATTTTTCGCCCGGCAGGGTCTTCAGCAGGAACGCATTCTGCTGGAAGCTGGCCCCTTGTCGCAGTGGCTTTATAGCGGTCTTACTGAAGCCGGTTATCCTGTCATTTGTGCAGAAACCCGGCATATGAAGGCGGCCCTGTCGGCGCAAAGGATCAAAACAGACCGCCACGACGCTCGAGGTATCGCTCAGATGGGGCGGGTGGGCCTGTATAAACCGGTTCATGTCAAAACGACTGTCAGTCAGGAGAAGCGCTGTCTGCTGACCGGCAGAAAGTTCTCGTTGCGCAAGTTTATGGATACAGGCTCAGAGATCCGCGCCTTGCTCAGAAACTTTGGTCTCAAAGTGGGCACTGTCTCCAGACAGAATTTTGAGCATAGAATATTGCTGTTACTCGCTGACAGGCCGGCATTGAGGCAAGTGGTTTGCCCGTTGTTGAAGGTTCGGCATGTCCTGCTTGAAGAATTTAACAGGCTTGACGCCCTGCTTGTTGAGGAAACGAAAGCTGATCCGGTCTGTCGCCGTTTGATGAAGATGCCGGGCTGTAGCTTTGCATTAAACTTTAGACATTTTTACATTAAAGATTGGGCTCAAATCATTTTAGGGGGTTTTACACGTGTGAGGCGACCCTGAGAAGTACCCAAGACACTTCCGAGATGCTTCTTTTTATCGTCTTATAGGTGTCTGGAAGCGGTAAAAAATCAATCCTGACTATGGTGTCCAATTGTCCCGATTACAGTGTCCACATACAATAATGCTTGCCAAAGATTTCCCAATCTGGGAAAATGCTAAGAAATGTTATTTGGAAATTTGATGTGCGGATTATAGCCAGAAAAACCATCAGGGAGTTTTGGGAATCGCCTAACCGTGGTGATGCTGAGCAACCTCTTAAGTCATGGTATGCGGAAGTTGAAGCCGCGACCTGGGATGAGCCTGGGCAACTGAAAGAGCAGTTCCGCAATGCATCAATTCTGAAAAACAACCGGGTTGTCTTCAATATCGCAGGCAACAAATACAGGCTGATCGTATGGATTTCCAAAGACTATTCGGTTTGTCTGATCCGTTTTATCGGCACACACAAGGAGTATGACAAAATCGATGCTGAAACGATTTAAAACCTTTCAGCTCCCGATAGGTAAACCACGCGGGATTAGAAAAGGAGCACGAACAATGACTGGTGTCAAACCCATCCGAACTGAGGCCGATTATAAAGCGGCTTTAGAGGCTATTGAACCGTTGATGATGGCGGAACCGGAAAGCAAAGAAGCTGACGAGCTTGAAATACTATCTACGCTTATAGAAGCTTATGAAGCTGAGCATTATCGAATTGATGCGCCCGATCCAATTGAAGCCATTAAGTTTCATATGGAGCAGCGTGGATTTACACGAGCGGATTTTGCCGAAGTAGTTGGTCAGAATCGAGCGACGGAACTTCTAAAGAAACAACGAAAGCTGAATCTAACTAACATTCGAGCAATCGTTGGAGCATGGCATATGCCGATAGGTGCTCTAATAGGGGATTATGAATTAAGTAATCACGCATGATTAAGATTGACCGAATGAGGTAACAGCAGACATATGTGGGGAGCCCAGACAAGGGAGCTATTTGATCTCGCAAGGGAGTTTCTATGACAACTCCCCTCAGTCGCGCTTTGCCCCAACCTAATAACTGGCAGGACTTTGAAAGACTTAGTCACGATCTTTATAAGAGACTTTGGGAAACCAACGATGCCGAACTGCACGGGCGAACAGGGCAGCCACAAGCCGGCGTGGATGTCTATGGTAAGGATCGTAAAGAAGGCAGGTTTGTCGGCGTACAATGTAAGGGCAAAAACAGCGACTATGGACATGGCGTCACAGAAGGGGAGCTAATTGCCGAAATTGAAAAGGCTAAAAATTTCGAGCCTCCTATTGAACTTTTTATTCTGGCAACAACTGCACCTAATGATCAGAAGATACAAGCCAAAGCGAGAGAGATATCTCTTGAGCACAGACAAAAAGGCCTTTTTGAGGTTCAGGTAAAAGGCTGGGATACACTCAAGCAGGACATTACCGATTATCCTGATCTGTTGCGAAAGCACTTCCCGGATTTGGCACCAGACCAAACGGTGCTGAATGAACTTTCCAAGATTTCTAGTTTGCAGGAAGAGCAAAAGGAAGAAACTAAACTGGCTCTTGAGAACATTCAGCAAACGCTATATGTCTCCGGCGATATCAAAAGCTCCAATAAGGATGAGCTTGCCATTCAAATAGCAGAAAATGGCAAACAGACAAAACGAGGGGAGCCTCGTGCCGCACTACGAGCACTTGAAGAGCTGCTGGAAATGCACAAGAACTCAGCTTCAAATCGCAATCTCTCCAGCCTTAACGCAAGCATAGGTATCGCACATCTTAATTTAGGTGACGACGATAAAGCGAAAACATACCTTGAAAAGGCACATGATCATGACCCCAAATGGTCAAAAGGCCGCTCATTTCTAGCAATTAAACACTTTTTAGATGGAGACACAAAGACTGCATATGCTTTAGCTTTGGATATTCTTAAAGACGATCCTTCTTGCGAAAATGCTGTAAATGTAATGCTTGATGCCGCTGGACATGAAATGTCTCTGGCAGAACTTGAAGCTCTGATACCGTCTGCGCTACGTGAAAATAATGACATAATCGGCGGGTTGATGCTCCGAGCTCAGCGGATGGAAGATTTTGTCGCAGCCGAGACATATGCCCGACAAGTGCTCAAGAAAGTGCCTGATGATTTTGCATCGCTTTCAGTACTTGGGACTTGCCTGGTCAGGCCAGTCCTTGAACAGGAAGGGATTGCAGTCACAAAAATTATCCCTGAAGAACGGCGAAGCCAATTCCGCGAGGGGTTGGCGCACTTAAAGCAGGCATGGGACTTACTGAAACATCGCAGCGATGCTGCTAGGTCGGTCCATATTGCTGTAAATCTGTATTATGCCCTCGAAGTAGCAGGCCGGACCAATGAAGCCGATGTAGTTATAGATGATGCGCTGAAGATTGATCCAAACTCGCCACCACTCATTGTGCAATATGCTCGCAGGATGGTGGCAAATCAGGATTGGCAAGCTGTTCGTGACGCGCTTGCCAGACTATATACCGATACAGACGACTTCGAGGCGAAATACCTGTATCTGCAAGCTCTAATCCACACAGGGGATGCAGAAGAGGCATTGCACCAAGCCAAACTGTTGGCAGAGAGTTTAGATAAACAAAGTAGGCACTTTGATGCAGCGGGCACATTGATTGTAGAAGCAGCTGCCGAATGTGGACAATTGGAACATGAACTTGATTCTGTGCTAAAAACATACCCTGATTCCTTAATTGTGCACTATGTATTGCAAGACGAATTATCCTCTGATCATCCCTTGCAAACGGAGATCCGTGAAAATACTGATAGGTTAAGCAACGAGGCTGAGGGGCCTGGTGACATTTATCACGCTGCTCAATATCTATATAAAACTGGGGAGTTTTCGAAGGCTGCTGATCTATTCGCGAGCCTACATGATACTCATACAGATACGCCGACATTGAGAAGGCACCTGAAATCCTTGTACTTTGCAGACCGCAGGCCGGAAGCACGAGAGCTTTTCGAAAAGCTATCCCTGACAATCCAAGGAAGCGACAATTATATAGAATTGGGAATAGCTATATATGACCGATGCGGGCAACTTCAGAAAGCCCGCGAACTGGTGGAAATAGCACTAGGAAGCTCAGACAAGATTGAGCTCAGGTTGATTTGGATCGCGCTATGTGAACGTTTGGGTGACCGCACTGTAACAAACGACTGGTTAAAAGCGCTTGGTGGCGATGTGCTTGCTTCACCGATGGATTTATTAAACCTCGCACTGGCCTTCGACAGATATGCATTATTTGATCAGGCGTTACATTATGGCTATCGGGCTTTGAGGGAGGGGTACGGCGAAGAGCAAGTACATTTGGGGTATTCGTTTGGCCTGATCATGGCAGGCGGTGTTGGTCGCCATCCAATTGAACATCCTTTGATTGTTGAGCCCGACGCCGCGGTTATTCTTCAAGAGATTGATGGAAAACGTCATATTACCCGCATCATCGAAACTTCAAAAGACCCCAAGGTCTTGCTGGATGAAATATCGTCAACTAGCTCGTTGGCAAAGAAGCTTATCGGCTTGAAGGTTGGCGATATTGTTTCGATAGATGGGATGGGAGCGGAAACCAAAGAGTTTCAGGTTACATCTATTCAAAACAAATATCTCTTTGCGCATTCTAGGTCGCTTGATCGATTTGAAGAGCTCTTTCCAGAAAGCAGGGCATTTGCATCCTTCAAGATAGACGAGCGCGAGGCCGATAATGAACAGTTCAAACCACTGTTTGACGCAGCCAAGGCGCGTGCAGAGTTTGCAGACAAAATAGTAAGTGCATATCGCACAGGTCAGGTGCCTCTTGCCTTTGCGGCTCGCATCAGTGGTTCCTCAGTATTTGATCTCTGGGAAGGCATCCTCCATCGCCCTGATGTACCGTTCAATGTCGTGCATGGATTTGTGCAAGAGTACCAAGAAGCTAATTCACTTTTCACAACATTTGACATGGCTGTTGTTGATCCAATCACTATTTATGGTTTGGTCCGACTAGGCATTGCTGAAAGCGTTCTCCTAAGCTCTTCCAAGGTTGGCGTTGTACAAACCACAATCGATATGTTCAGGTCACTGGTGCATGAGCGTGAGAATCTGAGAGGGAAAAAATTAGGGTCTCTGGCTTGGGATGGTGACCGATATGTTATGCACGAGGCAACCGAACACTCTATTGAAGAGAGTATTGAGATTGCCTCCAAAGCCTTGAACATTTGTGAACAACTAAAACCGGTTTCTTCTGAAGGATCTCAGGAGCTTTCTCTAACAACCCGGGAAGTGTTTGATGATATGCCTCCGGCTTTTCTGGATTCTTTCCTTGCTGCTCAAAAGGAAGATTATATCCTCTTGTCAGATGATCGCCTTTTCCGGGAATTGGCAAAAGCTGAAGCTGGCGTTTCTGGGCTGTGGAGCCAGGCTTTTGCTATTGATCTTCTACACCAAGGGAAGCTTGCGCATAATGAATATATGAAAGTTACTAATCAGCTCATTTCTGCCCAGTTCCATTTCACTTCCATAAACGGGAATGACATTCTGCATTCTTTAGAACAGGCTGAGTGGAAGGTTACAGATGAGATTGCTACTCAAATCAGAGTGCTCGCGCGTACGACAAACTACCCGCCAAGTGTTATCTCCATTCTGTCTGGATTGTTCCATACTGTCTGGCTGAATACTCAGTCGCATTCAGTGTTTAGACGAGTGCTTGAAAGCATATTACAGGGCTTTGTTGATGAAGGTGGAACTGAACACGCCTTAGTCGCTTTTGAGAAAGCTCTGGGACATCTTCGTGCGATGTACGCGTATCGGGCCCGGCTAATGGCTTGCAAATCAATTTTGCTGTCCTCTACACACCTGGCAACACTCCAACCAACCGCCATGAAGTTCAGCATTGGACGTTGGGAACTCATTGAGAATATCCAAAACGTTCTAAGAGATCTGATTGAAAACAATTAGGAATCTCATGAGAGGCATACATGTGGCAAAGACACCCCGTGGCATCCGCGAAGATGGAAACCAAAACCTCTACACAAAACCTACGAATGATCCGAGAATAGTGCCTGATCGCACTTCCCCAGCAGTAGAGGCGTATTTTAGGGTGCCCGCCATCTGGATGGGGTGACCTGCCCCCCGTAAACAGTACCAGATAGACTGTCCGGAGTTTCATTAGCTGGCCGCTGCACAATGCGGCACCATTCAGTATTATGCACTCAGTAACATTCTTGCTCACGGATAAAGGTCTTCATTATGACAAAATGTCACTCGACGTTTAAGTGTCACCTTTTATCTGCCTGATCAGTCGTTCAACCACTAAACGTCCATAATCAATATTCATATGCCCATAATCTTTTATGTTGTTACTTGCATACCCCATAAGGAACTCACGTTTCGTAAACAGAGGCTCATGAAGGGTGTCATCAACTTGAGGAATGATCTCAATATTGTGAGGATGTAGACTATTCTCCAAAACCTGAAAGAACAGTTTCTTAATCTCCGAACCATGGTCAGTGACCGTCTTGTATTGATGGCCAACGGCTTCTTTTTCAAGAATAGACCACATTGGGGCCATACAAAGAAAGATAGGTTTGGGGGACGCTTTCCTGACGGCAAAGGCAATTTTGATCACTGGGTGGTTACCTATAAATTGCCTTACCTGTTCCATTACTCTCTCTAGAGATACCGATTCATCAGTTCTGTCGTTGCTGTCCTTGTCTCTGCTCAAAAAAGCGTTGATCATCTTCAACGGGAAACCTACTCCATAGAAAACAAATGTATCAAAATTTCCCAAATAAACTTCTTTGGCGCCGCCAGAGGTTTTGGCAAAGCTATCAGCAACCTTTTGGTCATCTGTTCGAATAACGCCGTCATGGACATATGCTGTAGACATACCCTGGCCCGCTACGCCGAAGAAGGTTGGACGTATTTCTGGATACTTTTCAGAGAGGTTTTCACGCCAGGCTTGTCGCACCACTCCCAAGTGAGAGTTACCAATCAAACAAATGCGGTCAGTGCCGTCTTTTGGAACTTACGATACAATCTCTTTGTCAGCAAACGCATCTAACAGAGCGTCCTCGCATACTTCATTGTCCAGCTCATCCAAGTTTTCAGAGACCTTGTCGCTGTCCTTTGAACCAAACGTCGCCTGTTGACAGCGAAAAAACTCTTTCATCACAAAATCCACACCTTCGGGGGCAACGCTGCGCATATTGGGTTCATAAAACATACCCTTGAAAGGAAATGCAGAGATGATCTCAAACGACGGAAAATAATCTGTATCTTTGCGGGTAGATGCAATATCGCCTGCGACAGCCCTCAACACCGATTTTGAATGAATTGTGGCGGTCAAAACATGGTTGCTCGATGCGGTGGCCGTCAATGGCACGGGAGAAACTGTCAGCAGGAATCGAATATTTGGGTTTACTGTTTTGATCAGCTCAAAAACCTCTCTGAGCCCCCTGCGAATCTCGGGATACTGATAGTTGATGAACTTATGCTTGTCACTGTCAAAAACGCCGGCCAGAGTACCAGGGCACATCGGATATATTAAGTCCGTTTCTGCATTAGCCCACGCCTCGGTAAGCCCCAATGTGAAGACAAAAATGTCAATATTTCCAAGAGTTTTCTGAATTGCCTGAAAAGTCGTTTTCCGTGCGTCAACAACAGCGGCTCGACTTGCAAACCCGGTCGGGACAATAGTGGGGCGAAAGGGATCAATATATCGACCTTTTTCGGGTCCCCATATTTCCAGTGTGGATGGGTCTTGATCATTTAGCGACCACATAACCCACTGCTTTAAGAGAGCTACACTATAGATATTGCCCGTTCGAAAAGAAAAAACTCCGTAATTGTACTCAGTATGGAAAGAAGGGTCTAAATCCGCAGGTGCAGGCTCACTATCCACCCAGTTAAACCCCCGCACTTTTAAAGCTCTACTGATATGGTGTGCAAAGCATGACCCGGTAGTCGCGATACGGTCACTCTTGTTAATTTGATACTTAGGGTCCCACAGCCCGGAAATCTGTAAAGGGTTCAGGTTGCCAACAGAAGGGCTCCAAAACGCCTTTCCGGGCAATGCGACATAAGGGGATTGGTTGGAGGACATACTCGGGCACCTTTCTTCAAACTATCTTCGACACCTTCATATAGTAACCGTAGGCCTTATAATTTCAGCTTTGTAAGGGTCACAGGCTTACGGGACAGCTTGATTGTCTATTTTAAGGGACTGTTCAAAATTCTGTGTCATTTCGCTAAGTTTTTTTACGAAAGGAAATGATCAATGGACAGAGACTTTGATTTTGAACAGGCTTTCGTCTCGTCCGGTGTTGTATCAATGATGGCGCTGTGAAGCCTTTCACTATCGTACCAGTGAACCCACAATTGCATGTTTCCCATTCGACCTCTCCGATGGACTTCCAGGGCCCGCATAAGCCTGCCACAGGCCATCAACCAAAGACAATGGGAGACGCCTATGCCCCCGAGAACCGCCTGAGAACCGCCGATAAGAGGGTGGGACCCGACCCTGTTTGTGATCAGCCGAGCTGGGGGGCTGTCAGGCCGGGTCCCTTCCCGCAGAGCCTAGAACAGCGTAAGGTCCAGTGTCGCCAGATCCGCTGTCTCAAGATCCGCAAGGAACAGGTGATTGTCTTCCCCCAGCCTGATCAGCAGGCCCTCGGTGCCATAGCGGGTGACCTCCTCCGCAGCCGCCATCAGGTCAGCCCGGCTGTCAAAGGCCCCCTGGGTATACAGGATCAGACTGTCCTCCTCCGTGTTGAAGTCGGTCACATGGTCCCGGCCACTGCCACGGCCAAAATGGAAGCTGTCCGCGCCCCTGCCACCCGTGAGCCTGTCGTTGCCGGTGCCGCCCCAGAGATGGTCATCGCCCGTGCCGCCCGAGAGCCGGTCAGCCCCCGCGGCCCCATACAGGATATCATCCCCCGCACCGCCCTCAAGCAGATCAGCACCGCCGCCGGCCCCGAGCGTGTCATTGCCCGTGCCGCCATTGAGCCGGTCCACACTGGCATCCTGTGCCCCGGCCCAGAGCGCATCATCGCCCGCATTGCCGGTCAGGGTATCCCGTCCGTCCCGGCCAAGCAGCAGGTCATCCCCCGCATTGCCAGTGATACGGTCATTGCCTGCACCGCCCGAGAGCGTGTCATTCGCCGGGGTGCCCACAAGGGTCTGGCCACCAGAGGTACCGCCAGAAGTGCCACCAGAGGTACCAGAGCCTGAACTGCCGGCGCCACTGCCAGAACCGCCATCAGGGGTGGATGGCTGCATGGGTGGCGGGGTTGCCGACCCCGAGCCTGTGGTGCCTGTATCTGTGGTACCTGTGTCTGTGGTACCTGAGGGCTCTGGTGTGCCCGTATCAGGGGTTGCCGATGTTGGTGAGGTCTGGTCTGTACCACCGCCGGTTTCCGCCGGGGATATCACGCCGTTCACAATGGCCTGAACCTCGGCCGTTGTATCCAAACCCCCTGCGGTCACAGCGTCACTGCTCACAGCTGCAATCGCGGCGTTGACCGCATCAAGAGTGTCAGCCGTCACGCCGGACACGCCCGCCGTGGCGTAGTCGCCAAGCGTCGGCGCAGGATTGCCCTGGTCGAAGGCATAATCCTCGATGTTCTCAAGGGCATTCAGGCGCTCGACTTGCGCACTGAATGCAGTGTCGTCCGTATCACCGTCGCCGGTGCCATCGGGGGACTCTGTCGATGGCGTACCCATATCAGGGGTTGCCGGGGATGGTGGTGTCACAGACTGACTGTCTGTGCCTTCCGACCCACCTGCAACCGCCGCTGCCGCCGCAACATCCCCGTTGGCCAGCACAACCAGCGCATCCACCTCAGACACCTCGTCCGCATCCTCGCGCTCTGCGGCTGCAACCCGCGCATTCACCGCCGAAAGATTGGCATCGGTCACGCCGGTCACACCCGCCGTGGTGTAGGTATCCACCGTCGGGGCGGTATTGGTCTGATCCTCGGCATAGGCCTCAATGTCGCCCAAGGCATCCTCACGCTCGACTTGCGCATTGAGTGCATCGGTTTCCGGCGAGGATATCACCTCGTTCACGACGCCCTGAACAAAGCTCACCGGATCCACAAGAGTACCGGACACAAAGGCACTGCTGTCCGCCGATGCAATCCCCACATTCACCGCCGAAAGATTGGCAGCCGTCACACCGGTCACCCCCGCCGTGGTGTAGGTATCAACCGTCGGCGCGCTATTGGTCTGATCATCCTCGGCATAATCCGCGATGGTTTCAAGGGCATCCTCGCGCTCGACTTGCGCATTGAATGCATCCGCGTCGTCCGTATCACCGTCGCCGGTGCCCTCGGTGGCCGATGATGTGTCCGTTGGTGGGGTCTGGTCTTCACCGTCGCCAGTTTCCGCCGAGGATATCGCCCCGTTCACAATGGCCTGAACCTCGGCCGTCGTATCCAAACCACCTGCGGTCACAGTTTCACTGCTCACAGCTGCAATCGCGGTATTGACCACATCAAGAGTGCCAGCCGTCACACCGGTCACGCCCGCCGTGGTGTAGGTCGCCGCATCCGGCGCAGGATTGCTCTGATCATCCTCGGCATAGGCCTCGATGTCGCCCAGGGCATTCTGGCGCTCGACTTGCGCACTGAATGCAGTGTCGTCCGTATCACCGTCGCCGGTGCCATCGGGGGACTCTGTCGATGGCGTACCCATATCAGGGGTTGCCGGGGATGGTGGTGTCACAGACTGACTGTCTGTGCCTTCCGACCCACCTGCAACCGCCGCTGCCGCCGCAACATCCCCGTTGGCCTGCTGAACCAGCGCATCCACCTCAGACACCTCGTCCGCATCCTCGCGCTCTGCGGCTGCAACCCGCGCATTCACCGCGTCGAGATTGGCATCGGTCACGCCGGTCACACCCGCCGTGGTGTAGGTCGCCGCATCCGGCGCGGTATTGGTCTGATCCTCGGCATAGGCCTCAATGTCGCCCAAGGCATCCTCACGCTCGACTTGCGCATTGAGTGCATCGGTTTCCGGCGAGGATATCACCTCGTTCACGACGCCCTGAACAAAGCTCACCGGATCCACAAGAGTACCGGACACAAAGGCACTGCTGTCCGCCGATGCAATCCCCACATTCACCGCCGAAAGATTGGCAGCCGTCACACCGGTCACCCCCGCCGTGGTGTAGGTATCAACCGTCGGCGCGCTATTGGTCTGATCATCCTCGGCATAATCCGCGATGGTTTCAAGGGCATCCTCGCGCTCGACTTGCGCATTGAATGCATCCGCGTCGTCCGTATCACCGTCGCCGGTGCCCTCGGTGGCCGATGATGTGTCCGTTGGTGGGGTCTGGCCTTCACCACCGCCAGTTTCCGCCGAGGATATCGCCCCGTTCACAATGGCCTGAACCTCGGCCGTCGTATCCAAACCACCTGCGGTCACAGTTTCACTGCTCACAGCTGCAATCGCGGTATTGACCACATCAAGAGTGCCAGCCGTCACACCGGTCACGCCCGCCGTGGTGTAGGTCGCCGCATCCGGCGCAGGATTGCTCTGATCATCCTCGGCATAGGCCTCGATGTCGCCCAGGGCATTCTGGCGCTCGACTTGCGCACTGAATGCAGTGTCGTCCGTATCACCGTCGCCGGTGCCATCGGGGGACTCTGTCGATGGCGTACCCATATCAGGGGTTGCCGGGGATGGTGGTGTCACAGACTGACTGTCTGTGCCTTCCGACCCACCTGCAACCGCCGCTGCCGCCGCAACATCCCCGTTGGCCTGCTGAACCAGCGCATCCACCTCAGACACCTCGTCCGCATCCTCGCGCTCTGCGGCTGCAACCCGCGCATTCACCGCGTCGAGATTGGCATCGGTCACGCCGGTCACACCCGCCGTGGTGTAGGTCGCCGCATCCGGCGCGGTATTGGCACTGTCATCATCGGCGTAATCCGCGATGGTCCCCAGGGCTGCCGCTGCTGCCACTGCCGCCGCAACATCGCCGTTGGCCTGCTGAACCAGCGCATCCACTTCAGACACCTCGTCCGCACCCACGCGCTCTACCCCGGCAACCCGCGCATTCACCGCGTCGAGATTGGCATCGGTCACGCCGGTCACACCCGCCGTGGTGTAGGTATCCACCGTCGGCGCATCATCGCCCGTGTCATCCTCGGCATAATCCGCGATGGTCCCCAGGGCTGCCGCTGCTGCCACTGCCGCCGCAACATCGCCGTTGGCCTGCTGAACCAGCGCATCCACCTCAGACACCTCGTCCGCATCCTCGCGCTCTGCGGCTGCAACCCGCGCATTCACCGCGTCGAGATTGGCATCGGTCACGCCGGTCACACCCGCCGTGGTGTAGGTATCCACCGTCGGCGCATCATCGCCCGTGTCATCCTCGGCATAATCCGCGATGGTTTCAAGGGCTGCCGCTGCCTCAAGCTCGGCCGCCGCTGCTGCTGCAACATCGCCGCTGACCTGAACCTCGGCCGTCGCCGCACTGGTGACCTCTTCCTCCTGGCCGCCCTCATCCCGGTAGCGGACGGTCACCCGGACGGTCCGGCCCGCATCCGCGTCTGTCAGGCTATAGCTGGCGCTCTCGGCCCCGCCGATATCCTCATAAACGTCGGCCGTATCGGTGCTGCGCTGCCATTGGTAGCGGAAGCCGGACGCCGCGTCCGGCAGCCCGTCCGCATCGCTAAGGCCGGACAGGTCGGCGCTCAGGGTCATGCCCGCCGTCAACGGGCCGCTCGCTGGGCCGCTGATCACAGGCACGCCCTCAGGCGCGTCATTGACATTGCTGACCGGGGCTGTGGGGGCCGAGGTCACCTGTTCGTCATTGCCGTCATCATCGCTATAGGTGGCCACAAGCCGGAGGGTATGACCCACATCCGCCTGACCAGGGGTATAGCGGGCGCTCTCGGCCCCGCCGATATCCTCATAATCGCCTGTCCCGTCACTGCGCTGCCACTGGTAGCTGATAAAGGGTGTGGTCGATGTGCCGTCGCTGTCCGTGACCGTTGCGGTGAGCGGGCTGCCCTGCGCCGCCGTGCCCGCAAGGGCCACCGTGCCGTTCCCGGCGACCCCGGTGACGACGTCCGCCGCCACAAGGCGCACATTGGCCTCCGTCAGATCGTCCGGGCTGTCGATGCCACTGACCGTCAGCGTGCCCGCTGGCGAGCTCTCGACCGCCGGCAGAGCAATGCTCAAACCGCCATTATCCGGCAGCACCGTGGCCGCGGCCTTCACCGCAGCAAGGTCCGCAAACAGCCCCTCCCGGAACTCCAGCACATCCTCGAGAGGGTCAAAGTCCGTGACGCTGTTGGTGCCATTGCCTCGACCAATCCGGAAGATATCCCGTCCGTCGCCGCCGGTGAGCTGGTCCTCACCCGGGCCGGGGACCAGCACATCATTGCCGGTGCCGCCCTCAAGCGTATCATCGCCCGCACCGCCCGAGAGCCGGTCATGGCCGCCGCGGCCCGTGAGGCTGTCATTGCCCAGAGGGCCGCCGTCCAGACGGTTGGCGCCAGCGTCGCCCCTGAGCGTGTCATTGCTGATGGTGCCGATGATGTTCTCGATCCCGCTGAGCCGGTCGCCTTCCGCGTCGTCGCCCGTGCCCGTGCCGGCCGCAAGGTCCACACTGACACTGACACCTATGAACCCGCCATAGACAGCCGTGTCATTGCCCGGGCCGCCCGTGAGCATATCGCGGCCATCGCCGCCGTTCAGGATATCATCCCCGGGGCCGCTATTGAGCCGGTCATCACCGGCACCGCCCAAAAGCAGGTCATCGCCCGCATTGCCATTGAGCGTATCATTGCCCGCACCGCCATTGAGCAGGTCATTGTTCGGGGTGCCCTCAAGCAGGTCCGCCGCATCCGTGCCCAGGACGCCGTCATCGTTTGTGGTCTCCCTGCCGGCCCCATTAAAGGTTTTGACCGTGGCCGCGGTGAGCTGATCGACCCGGGTGAGGCCCTCAACCCGCAAGACCCCGGCCGCATGCTGTGTGACCGTAGCGTCCGGATAGCTGACGCTCACCTGGGGGATGGTAATCTCCACCGCGCCGTCCCGCACGCGGGCAGCTTCCCTCACATGCGCGAGACTTTCGAACAGACCGATCCGGAAGGCCAGCACATCCGTGCCCATCATGAAATCAGTGATCACCCCGCTATAGCCCGGATAGATCCGGAACAGGTCATTGCCGTCGCCGCCGGTGAGCTCGCTGCTGTCCGACTCCGCCAGCCGCACCGCCCCCGTGGCATCAGTGTCCACCGTCCGTATATCCGTGCCGTTGCCGCCGTCCAGCGTGTCATTGCCAGCCCCGCCAATGAGTGTGTCCGTGCCGCCGCGGCCAATCAGCAGGTCATTGCCGTCGCCGCCGGTGAGCTGGTTGGCACCATCGTCGCCCCTGAGGGTGTCGTTGCCGGTGCCTGCGATGACCGCCTCAATCCCGCTGAGCCGGTCGCCTTCCGAGTCACCGCCCGTGCCCGTGCCGGCTGTAAGGTCCACCGTGATGGCAGCCTCGCCGCCATAGAGGGCCGTGTCCGTGCCGGCACCGCCAATGAGCTGGTCAGCACCGCCGCCGCCGATAAGCCGGTCAGCGCCGGCATCGCCCCTGAGCGTATCATTGCCGCCGGCGCCGCTGATGATATCATCGCCGGTGCCGCCGACAACAGCCTCGGCCGCCGCCGTGCCGCTGTGGGTGCTGCCGCCATCCGCCAGGGCCGTCTCATCGACAACCGTGACTGTCACGCTTTGCCCTTCTGAATACAGCCGGCCGTCAAACAGCCGGAAGACGAAGCTGATCTCGCTGCCGCCCGCCGTCGATGCCGGGGTGAAGACAAGCCGGTCAAGCTGGTCTGCCCGCACCTGCCCGCCGTCCAGCACAGGAGTCGGATTACCGCCTCCCGCATTCCTGAGCGCGAGCGTGCCGGTCGCGGGCAGGCTGGTAAACTCAACCAACCGGAGCGCGGTGCCGTCCGCATCCCGGTAGCCGAAGAAGTCTGCGGAAAAACCGGTAAAGGGCCGGCCTTCAACCGCGGTGATCTGCACCGGCTGGCCGGTGGGCGGGTCGTTATAGTCTATCCGGTTCGCGATATCCGCCAGGCGGCGGATCCCCGGCAGTTCCACGGTCGTGCCGCCCACATCAAGCAGCGTCAGGTCGCCGTCGCGGGTCCTGCCCGTGGACAGATCCGTGCCCCGGGGCACATCCGGCAGCACGAGCCAGTCCTCCGTCCCCCTGAAATCAGTGATGACCACGCGGCCCTGGCCCGGGCCGATGACAAAGCGGTCCCCGCCAGCGCCGCCGGTCAGCGTATCCGTGCCCGGGCCGCCCGTGAGCACATCGCTGCCATCACCGCCGATCAGCCGGTCAGCGCCCGCCCCGCCGTCAAGGGTGTCATTGCCGTCGCCGCCATCAAGTATATCGGCGCTGCGCCCGCCCGTAAGCTGGTCATTGCCGCCCAGACCGCTCACCCGCACAGAGGCCGTCGCAGGGTCTGTGCCTGCATAGGTGTCATCCCTGTCCGTCAGGGTCCGTGTCACCTGGTTTGCCGGGGTGTCGGTCCCGGATGACCGGCCCCAGCTGTTCTCCTGTGTCCAGACCCGGGACAGGTCAGGCCTCCCGGGCTCATAACCGGTGAACTCAATGGCTTCCAGACCGCCAATATCCGCCCCGAGGTCAAGAGCCTCCTCGCCGATGCTGAGGGTCCAGCTCCCATCATCTGCCCGGTCAAGGGACGCCGCTTCAGGCCGGACACCGCGCACCAGAAGCCTGTCCGTGCCCGCCCCGCCGTCAAGGGTGTCATTGCCGTCGCCGGTCTGCCAGACAAAGCGGTCATCGCCCGCGCCACCATTGAGCCTGTCCGGGCCCGGGCCGCCGGTGAGCGTGTCATTGCTGGCACCGCCCGCAAGAAAATCACGACCCGCCCCGCCCGTGAGCGCATCATTGCCATCGCCGCCCTCAAGCCGGTCATCGCCGGCGTCGCCCTCAAGCGTATCATTGCCATCGCCGCCGGTGAGCTGGTCATTGCCCGCATCCCCCGCAAGCCCGTCATCCCCGGCACCGCCCCTGAGCGTATCATTGCCGCCGCGGCCGCTGAGCTGGTCATTGCCGCCAAGACCGTCAATCGGCTCCGATGCCGCTGTGCCCCGCAGGATGTTCCCGTCCGCATCGCCGCTGATCAGGCCGGTCCCTGTGGTGTCCCTGCCGCTGGCGTCAAGGGTCTGCACACTGCGGGCTGTCAAAGCGTTTACACTGCTGATCCCCTCCAGGGTCAGCGTGTCCGAGGACTGGCCGGGGCCTGATGCCGTGCCGGGCAGGATGAGGCGCAGATTCTGGCCGATCACCGCGCCCGCACTGTCCAGCACATCCTCAATCCGGGCCTGTTGCCGGACCGCCGCAAGGCTGGCAAACAGGCCGCCGCTGAACTCCAGCACATCCTCGCGAGGATCAAAGCCTGTGATCGTGTCCGACCCGGATCCGGCATCAAGGCGGAAGATATCCCCGCCGGCACCGCCCGAGAGCGTATCGTTACCCCGGCCGCCATTGAGCACATCATGACCCGCAAAGCCGTCGAGCCGGTCATTGCCCGGGCCGCCCTCAAGCGTATCCCTGCCCGTATTGCCGGTCAGCGTATCGTTACCGGCCCGGCCCGCGATCTCTGTCCCGGTGGCAGAGGTGGCTGTCAGCGTGTCAGCCCTGCCGCTGCCCCGAAGGGTCGGCGCCGGACCGAGGGTGGTGTCATCGCCGGCCGCGTCAAAGGTCCTGACCGTGGCGGCAGTGAGCTGATTGACAGACGTCACGCCCCTCAGGGTCAGCGTGCCGCCCTCATGGACTGTGCCGTCATCAGTCCCGTCATCATTCCCGGGCACCCGGATGGCCGGTACAGCAATCTGCACCACACCGTTCTCAACGCTGGCGGCGGCCCGGACCGCCGCAAGGTTGGCAAACAGGCCGCCCCTGAACTCCAGCACATCCGTCCCCGTCCCGAAATCAGTGATGGTGCCGTGCCCGCCCGGGCCGATCCGGAACACATCATTGCCCAAACCACCGGTGAACCGGCCATCGCCTGTGCCAGCGTTACAAGCGTGGCATTCACGAGGCTCTGGACCTCAACCCGCGCGTCCGCTTCCTCGCGCGTCACCCCGGCAACCCGCGTATTCACTGCCATGAGATTGGCATCGGTCACGCCGGTCACGCCCGCCGTGGTGTAGGTGTCAACATCAGGGGCGGTATTGGCCGTGTCATCCTCGGCATAGGCCGCGATGGTTTCAAGGGCGACCGCTTCCTGGCGGGCTGCCCCGGGATCTTCCGCGACGGACACCTCTTGTACGCCAAGGGCATCATGCACGACAGGGGTCTGGATACCCGTGTTCTGGGAAGTGATCGAACTGGTTGTCTTCATATCATCTGGCATTGTTCATTCCAACTCTGGTGTTGCTGCGGGTCAGGCCTGCAGGGCCTGGGGTGTCAGTGGCCTGTACTGTATGGCCTGTACTGTATGGCCTGTACTGTATGGCCTGTACTGTATGGTTTGTTCTGATGGTGCGTGGGGCTCGCAGGTTTTGAACGGGGTTTTTGTGCGGTTTGTTGTATGGGCGCCCAGCCACCTGTTGGCGCTCTGTCTGCTCTTTGCCGGGTTGGCTCTCTGGCGGGAGGCCTTCCAGCGGCGTCCAGCCTGTGCTTCCGGACCCTCTGTGTGACGGGGGCTGTGGAGTTGCTTCGGAAGAGTGGAGCCCAGAGGAGTTTTGCTCAAGGGCGGGCCATACAGTCCGGACAGTCCAAGGCGCAGTCCGGGCGGCTGCACGGGCAGTCCGTTTCAATTGAGTCAGGTCGAGGATGGCCAAGGGCATCAGCTCTCCGGCGACAGGCAATAAAGCATAATCCGATCGTTCAACGCAGCCAGCCGGCAAAAACCGCTACTGATAAAGAAAGAAAAATCGTTTCTCCGCTCTTCCGAAGCAAGGCCAGTTGGCGGATGCTGCCTCCTGCATCGCGGCGGTCGGCATGCCGCCGGTGGCCCTCCATGCCGTCGTTCGCGTCGATTCACGGCGTTGCGACAAGGGACAAGACACAGGTCAGCTACCTGGGTTCCGTGGCGGCACAAGCGCCCGGCCTCTTCTGTCTCCCCGCGCCAGGTGATCCAGTGCCAATGGATGGTGGCACACGCGTCGAGGTATTGCTGAAAAATAATCCACTGGAAAAATAATCCACTGGAAACAGGGGGGCTGCTTTGCCTGAGCTCCTCCACCAGGCAGGCAATCACCCTGGCAAAACTCATGCACACTGGCAAAACTCATGCCCACTGGCAAAACTCATGCCCACTGGCGAAACTCGTGCGACCTGGCAAAACTCGTGGGCGCGGTTGCACCTACTCTCGATGTCGCAAGTGAGGTCTTGTCGAAAAGCGGGACGGAAACTGTCGCACAGCCTGGCGACTGGCTGAAAATCAGCGATCTTGATCTTGTGCATCGACTGCAGCCCGACCCTGACCCGGACGGGACAGGATCGCCAAAAGCAGAGCGAGAGCTCCTGCAACCGATCAAGGGTGACGATGGTCAGATATTCGGCCGAGCCTTCATATCTGCATCATGATGGTGGTCATTTTCAAGTGACGCAGGCCCGGTTTCAGGACTGCGCGCTGGACAGCGCCATAAGGTGGCAGGAATCTTGCTGGAAGAAGCAAGAAGCGGTGACCGCTGCTCGCGATGCCGCCCGGCCCCTTGCACCCAGCCCCTTCTTGCACCCAGCCCCTTGCGACGAGGGAGGCTCTCGCGCATCGGGCATAGAACAGGCAAAGGTGATTGCCGGCACCGTAAAAGATCAGGAACGCCAGGCGCGTTCTGCAGACGTTGTGCTTGAGGGCGGCGGTGACATCGGGAACCTCAAATTTATAAAATGGGGAGCGGATTGGTTGTCCACGCATGAGGTTACGGACAGACTTCGCTCCTGTAGCGAGCTTGCCATAAGTTTTGACGGCGCATGCGCCTATGACGAGGATCAAGACGATGTGCCCCCAGGGGAATTTCGGGCTGATTTTACAAGGAGCCAAAACATGGCTCTGGGTCCCAGGCACGATGGAGGAATTCTGACATTTGCCAACACCAGTTGGCCTAATTCTCTTACCGGACATGAAAAATCCAGGCCGGACATGAAAAATCCGGGGGATCAAACATAGAGGAATATAGGAGAAATCTTCTTCGTCAGGTGTGGGGTGATGACCTCGAAGAGGCAGAACGAGTAACCGGTCATGTGGCGGGGCATACTGATGTCCAGCGTACTGTGACGGTGTTCCGGGTTTTGGATAAACACGATTCGCCTTTTTGCCAGCAGCCATGGATTTCACGATATCCCCAGTCCCCTCTGCCGCCCGATGGTCCAGGAGATGGTCTCGCCGCGCATGATGCCGGAGACATGCTGGCCGATAGGGCGACCAAGGACAGGCCGCCAGGGGACGAGAGTGAACGCGCGGGATTTTTCGATAACGGCGTATGTGCCGCTGGCAAGGTCAACCGCGCGGCGCAACGTCCCTTCGACGGGTTCGCCGTGGCGGCTCTCAACATAGGCAAGGCCGAGCTGCTCGGAAAGCTGCCCGGCGACACGTGTCAGTTCGCGCCGCCGCAGGCTGTCCAGCATGTCGGCACGGTATAGGGTCTTGCCCTGCTCTTCACGCGCCAGCCCTTCCGCGACCAGCCATTGGCGGCGGCGGGATTGGGCCTCACGCACCTCGCGGCCAAAGCCGGAATCGCGCGGGACCTCGGACGTGTCGGCGATCAGGTCGCGGTCGAGCCAGGTCGCTCCATCGGAGCCCACCTGCTGATCGAGCGTCGGATGCGAGAGTTTCTCGACGATGACCGGCGCAGCCCTGGCCCGTCCGCGTTCATAGTCTGTCACCGTATCAAGATGGTCGGGCGTAAGGATCCAGGTGCCGTCCGGCTCGCGTTCGATGTTGCCGGTGGCACGGCGGATGGCTTCCAGCCTCCGGATATGGGTTTCGGCAAAACGCTCGCTGGCACCAGGATCGTGCTTCAGGTGGATGTCGATATTATAGCGGCCAGCATTGGCAGCGGCGACCTCCGTGACGGTGCGATCCACCTTGCGCGGTTCGATGCTTTTGGGTGTGACGCGCACGATCGAACCCTCTGGCAAAGGCTCGGTCGCCTCGCCCTTGCCGATGTCTATATAGTGGGCCTGCCCATCCACGCCGTCGACGATCAGGTAATGCCGATCGCTGATCTCGTCAGACAGGCCCCGCGCCACCACGCGCCCCGTGACAGGTGTGACAGCGACGGGTCTGGTGTGCGGATCGGCAGGATCATGGATGACGTAATCGGCAGGACTGCGGGCGATGTTCTTCCTCGCAAATTCGCGATGCAGGGTCTTGAGCATATCGCCGCGCTCGCCCATACGCCGGAGCGTATCCTCAAACCCCTCTTCCAGCCGCCACTGACCGGGGCGGAGTTGCTCGGCGAGGCCAAGGCGCGCCAGCGTCTGCAACCGGCCCGCCCGCACTGTCTGCCGGAAGGCGTCGCGCTCGCTTGCGGAAACCATGCCGTTCTCGTCCATCTCACGCATGAGGCGGCGGTCAAGGCTGGTCAGGCGTTCCTGCTCGACTTCCGCCCGCAGCCGGTTTTCGATCTCGCGGTCGGTGCGCGGGCCGAGGTCAAGGCTGACCAGTTCAGCGGCGCGCTCACGCATGCCGGTGGTGATATAGTCGCGGGCGATGATCAGGTCACGGCCCTGATCATCCTTGCCGCGCAGCAGGATATGCGTGTGCGGATGGCCGGTGTTGAAATGATCCACCGCCACCCAATCCAGGCGCGTGCCGAGATCCTCTTCCATCTGCGTCATCAAACGGCGGGTAAGCGGCTTCAGGTCGTCATAGTCGATGCCGTCTTCCGGCGCGACGATGAAACGGAATTGATGCCGGTCACCATCGGCGCGTTCGAGGAAGGCCTTGCCATCGGCGGTGTTCTCAAGCGCAGTGTAAAGCTGACCCGGCGCGCCCTCGCGGGTTACCCCGTCACGCTGGATATAGCGCAGATGCGCCTTTGCCGCATTCCTTCCTCTTGGCATCCCCTTGCCGCCCAGCCGGACAATGCGCGATTTGATGATAACCCGGCGCTGATGCAAGGCGGCATAACGGCCACGGCTGGCGAGCACGCGGCCAGCGCCAGCGCCGCGCCCGATACGGCTGCCGCTGAAGGTCGTCTTGCGCGATCTTCCTTTGCCACCCCGCACGGGGCCACCCCGCGCCAGGTTTGACGCGGCCAGGTTTGACGCGGCCAGAGTCGACGCAGCCAGAACCCGGTGCAGAAATTTGCGTCCCGCCTTCGAACCGCGCGAGCGGATTTTACCGACCTTCGGTCTGAAGTCATCGTCATCGGACATTTACTCTTCTCCTTGCCCCTCTATGAGAAGTATGCAGGCGGTCTTTGTAAACCGGTGCCAGCCACACCCGGCAAAATCAGGGTGTTACAGCACCCGTGGCACCATGGCATAGCGCCTGGCACCATCGGCCCTCCCTAAAAAACAACGTGCAGACAAAGGCTTACCCTTCGCGATTCCCGCCCATGGTGCCGTTGCTTTTATCTTGCCTTACGCGGCTCCCGTCCTCCCTCCTGCGACCCTCCACGATCCCCTGCGACCAATCCGCCATCGAAGCGGAAATCCCGGCAGCAGCAAGGCCGCGCTGCCGGGGGTAAAAACAGGCAGAAAGCGCGATGGGAAACAGCATTTTCATCTCATTTCCCGTTCTGTTTTTGGGCGGAAAGCGGCACGAAAAACTTGCCGTTTCGCGCGGGATTGTCGCTGTTTTCGCGCGTCGAAACCGGCAAAAACAACCGCGTATCGAAGGCAATTTTCGGTGAATTTTGTGTGGGCGATGGGCCGGGTTTTGCATTCGTGACGGTGGTTTCCGGCGTACCACCAGACGCCTCCCGGGTGCCGGCGGCACAGGCGCGGGTCTCGGCAGACAGCGGTTTTCCAGCGCGCAAAGGCTCCCCGTAGCGTCCCTGCTTTTCCACCTGGCCGGCATTGCAAGCAGCGAACAGACTGCCGAAGCGCTCATCCATCGCCTTGAGACAGACGGTTGCGGCGAGCATATTGGGGCGCGGACCGCAAGGATCGCTTCCTAAAGAATCGCTTCCCCAAGGATCACTTCCCCAGGGATCACTTCCCGGGCCGGGCCCGGCGCTCGGGTCGCGAGAATTCTCCGCCATGATGGCGGCAGCGATCCATTTTTCAGGGATTCCGAAACGCTGCGCGGCTTCTTTTATATGCGCCTGAAATGGGTCGACAGCGGCGGCCTCGGCGGGGGAAATGACGGCGGCGGCCGCAATGTTGAGAGGCGTTATTCGGTCCATAGCGGTACGAGCCTCCCGATGATCTGCGCACGCGGGACCGGCCCGACATAGCGGCTGTCGAAGGAATTTTCGGCTTCGTTCAGCAGGAAATATTCGTCTGCCTTGAGCACGCGACATTCATTCCATCGCGGCAAAGAGCGGCCCGCGCTGTCATGTTCAAGCTGATAGGCAACGGCGTGACCGTTGATGATAACGGCACTGTCAAAGGCGCAAACATCATCGCTGCCCATGGCCGCGATGCGCTTGATCAGCGGCACACCAGCGGGCAGATAGCCACGCCCGGCGGCCAGTTTCTCAACAAAGTCCGGCGGACGAATGAGAACGACATCGCCCCGTTTCGGTGTGCCGGATACGATGCGATAAAGCCCAATCGGCGCGCTGGCGGAGGCGTTCCAGACCAGAACCGGTGTGCTGATGAAAGCAGATATGCCGATCAGTGCAACGCCGGAAACAGCGACGAGAAGGGCGACAAGGGCAGTTTTTTTCATCACTGCGCCCCGTCCGATGTGGAGTCCGATGTG
Source organism: Kordiimonas sp. (assembly GCA_965199355.1). Taxonomy (GTDB): domain Bacteria; phylum Pseudomonadota; class Alphaproteobacteria; order Sphingomonadales; family Kordiimonadaceae; genus Kordiimonas. Next base: position 694,240 of record CBDARB010000009.1, on the reverse strand, counting down.
GAGGATTGCCGCCGCCCTTCCGACCAGGCTTCGAGGTCGGCGATATGATAGCGCACATAGCGGCCATGCTTGCGAAAGCGCGGGCCATTGCCGGTGAGGCGCATCTTTTCCAGGGTGCGAAAAGAGAGGCAGAGATAATGCGCGGCCTCTCTCGTGGTGAGGAACGGGCTGCCCTTTTTGGCCTCGCTTGCCCGTGTCTGATCGTCTTGCATCGTCAGCTCCTTTCGGTGTGCCGGAGCGCATCCAGCCGAAGTGGGAACCGGTTCGGCGTTCGAATGCGCGACCAGGCGCAGAGGGCCCAAGGATGGCGAGCAAGGGCGCGTCGCGGGACGCTCGAAAAACGGGGGGTATGGAAATCAAGCCCCCTCGTTCACCGCCCTTTTCGCACACACGAAAGGGACTGCGCGACACGGCTTGCGTCGAAGAAAAACGGCGGAGCAGAAGGGGCGCTATGCCCATAGGCGCTAACTTCAGCAGATTGAATGCGGGTATGAGTTAGTCTCCAAGCCATTTGAGTGGTTTCCGCCATTCGTGCTGTGCGCCGAAGGCCAAGAGAGAGCCCAGATCTACACGCTAAGTTCGAGGCCTACTGCACTTGCATCCGGCGGGTTGCAAAGCCCAATGCGGACATTCCGAAATGCCAAGGGCTCTTTACTGTGAACTCTTGCCGCTATTCCAAATGTCGAATTAGCTTGAGCATTTAATAAAAAGGGGCTTCTCAAAGATCATCTCGGAGGGAATCCACTAACGTCCCATCTTCGATAGTTGCTGTTGGCTTGGACACAGGAAACGACTTTATCTCATTAATTGCACGCCTTGTTTCTTCGTGTTTTGCTACAAAGGTCACAGCGGTTGTGAACTGAACCACTTGTCTGTTTTTTCGCTGCTATATTTATCCGGCTCTCTATTTAAGAGGGTACCATGAAGCCACAGGCCCATGACCCCGCGGGCTTGTTGCAGTGCGTCGATGAACGACTTGATATTTGGTATCGCTCGGTAGCATGACGGCTGTCACAACCGAACTCTAGCTTCGAACAGTTGCCCGTACAGCAGGTACGCAGACAAGTAGGATGATACCCATGACAGAACCATTTTTCAGTATAGGCGTTGATGTTGCCAAGAAGAAACTTGATGTTTATAGCCGTTCTTCAGGCGAGCATAAGGTTTTTCCCAATGACATTAAAGGCCTTGATTCGATGTTTCTCTACCTCAGAAAATCGAAAGTTGATCTCCTCATATGCGAACCATCAGGTGGTTATGAGAGGCTGTTTATTGTCCAAGCCACCCATCATCGTCTTCCAGTGGCTATGATGAATGCCCGCCAAATCCGCGATTTTGCCAAAGCGAAAAATATCCTCGCCAAGACAGACAAAATTGATGCAAGGCTGATCGCCGAGTATGGCGCTGTCTTCAGGCCTGCGCCTCAGCAATATAAAGCGAACACACTCTTATCAGACTATCTTTTGCGACGGCGACAGCTTGTGGATATTCAGCGCAGGGAGCAGCAGGAAGCGCCTGCGCGACCTGGATCTTAGCCCCTTCACGCCTCTTGAAAAAGTGGAACTGGGCGTCCTGCGCGACCAAGCCCTCAGTCTCACTGCAAGCCTGAAGTCTCTGGATAAGGCCATTGAAGAGGCCGGGTCCGATCTCCCCGGATACGAAGGGATCAGTTCCATCAAGGGGGTCGGGCCGCGGTCTGCTGCTGTCCTCTTGTCAGGTATCGGTAATATCAATGACTTTGAAACGGCTGATAAGCTGGCCGCTTATATAGGGATTGTTCCCAGGGTGAGCCAGTCCAATGAAACGGACAATCGGGGGCGGATCACCAAACGCGGCAACAAGCTGATGCGCACCACGCTGGTGCAATGCACGCTTATTACTATTCGCTATTCCGGCTATCTCAACAGCTTTTACCGGCGGATCAAGGAACGGCGCGGGGCTGGCAAGGCCATTATCGCAACCGCGCGCAAGCTGCTCAAGATCATCTATGACACGCTCAAAAAACGGTTGGGTTTTTGAAGATTTTACCCAATTTAAAATCAAACAAAATCAATGTCATGCTGGACATTCATCATAGGAGGAGATCACCTTCTCGTCAAAGCCCTCAAGCCGGCGCTGGCCCGTGCGGCCTTTTGTCAGAGGCCTGCCGTCTCCACCCGTCTGCCCGTCCCTCTGACAGCGCCAGCCCTCCCTGCGCGCCAGACGGCGCACACCCCTTGCTGTATGAGGTAGACCCGGCAGGCGGGCACAGGCGATCTGCCGCGCCGTCAGCCATGTTCCCCTGTCTGCCCCGTGCTCCATGATATCTGTCTTCTCCCAAAAAAACGGCCCCCCGAAGCGCTCTTGCCCGAACAGCAACACCCGGACAACTGCCATAGCTCGCAACCGGCTGCCAGTAAAGTCCATACAGGAAAATCCCCAAAGCCCCAGAGACAAAAAAACTCCGGGGGAATCGCGTTTGGCTCTCTCGTTGAGGAAACCCCGCAAATCATCCCCCCGCACATCATCCCCCAGGGCGACCGCATGGCTCCGGGAAACATTCTGTTCCTGACAGGCAGGGCGGGGGGGGGTGTGACAGGTCCGGCTTGCAGCCTCTCAACCCGGACCGGGCAAAGCAGGCAGCAGGGCAGTAAAAGCCCGTCCCCAGATAAACAAGCCCTGAGAGATACTATAGCATAAGGACTTAAGGGGCTTTAAAGACGGTAGAGAGAGGGCGTCAGGACGGTTTTGACAGACAGCCGGCACGCAGGCAAGAGTCCGGCTTTGGTATCATAAAGTCGTTTTTTCCAGGGTTGTCCAGAGTATAACAAGGGCTGCTATCCGGCCAGGATACCCCGATAAAAACCGCAGAACCTTGGGGAAAAACCAGGAAAAACCACTTAAATTCAAGTAAAACCGGGTCCGTCCACTATATAATGTCCACGTACGAGGGGCAGACATTGACGGTATATAATGCGCTGAAAGAGGCGTGGGCATTTCTGGGCAGCTTTTTTGCTGCCAATCGCATTTCTTAAGCAATATGTTGTTTTGGCAAGCCATAATAATGTTCGAGCATTTGGAATGAGTAGTGCAGACCATCGAGACAGCGAATTCTCCACATCTGCAAAGCAACGGGAATTTGTTGATTTTCACTCAACAAATGGCTCCCAATCATTTGCCTCAGTAACCAATAAGCGTAAGTAGCGCCGATTAATGAACAGCTTTTCTCTACCAATTTTCTTTTCAACGAGAATGCCGCTCTCACAGAGTTGAGTATGATAAATGGATGCTGTTTGCCTTTTGGCTATCCCAGCCTTTTCAAGATTGGTAATTCTGCAATATGGCTGATTGAAGAGAACATCGACAAGTTCTGCTGAATATATTTTGGGATTTGCCTTTCGCACATATTTCTTTGTGTCACGCAGCAAAGCCAACATTGCTTGTATCTTGTCGTTCGTCCACCTTGATGTCTCTTTCACAGCTTCAAGAATGAAATGAAGCCACTCATTCCAATTCTCTTTGGATGTAACTTCCAAGAGTAGTCGATAATAATCATCTTTGTGTTGAATGACATATCGGGACAGATAGAGGATCGGAATATCCAATAGCCCTTGTTCAATTAGGTAGAGGATATTCAATACTCTCCCTGTACGGCCATTTCCGTCGGTAAAGGGATGAATAGCCTCAAACTGATAATGTGCAATTGCCATTTTGACGAGAGGGTCTAGATCCTCATTACCGTGGAGAAAAACTTCCCAGTTTGTTAACTTGTCTCGCAATAATTGCTCACCAACTGGTGGCGTATATATAATTTCGCCGGTTCGATCATTTTGCAATGTTGTTCCAGGTACTCTGCGTACCTCCATCTGAACATTTTTGATTGTACTGCAGATTGTTTCCGCCGTTCTAGTAGTCAGGGGGCGGTCACGAATATTTAGATATCCCTCAAACAGAGCTGTTCTATAGCGTAGAGCTTCCTTCGTTGCGGGATCTGTGCGCTCAGTTTCTCGATCAAACTCTTGAAACAGTCGATCTGTTGTTGTGACGATGTTTTCAATCTCAGAACTTGCTTGCGCTTCAAGCATGGGAAGCGTGTTTACCAACACCGACTGGTTGGGTAGCATCTTAGCTGTCTGTTTGAGTTCAGCTAGCGCAGCCCGTGCAGCAATACATGATTTCAAAATATCCTTTGTTTCAACATCATTAGTTGGAGGCAATATAGGCAAATCATTGTAGGGCTCTGTTGCTGTAAAATTCGTCATGTTTATACTTTTCCGTTTATTCGACACGTTTCTACAATATATTGATGCAATCGACATGTCGAACAAATACGTTTATAAAATTAAAAAAAATCGACACATATGATGTAAATAGGCAACTTAAACACTCTAAACATAACCAGCAAAAGATCAGACTATTCCTCTTCTCGACAACGGGCCTGTTCATGATTTGAAATCAAATGAGAGTATTGAATATTGATTAAGGACATTCCAAAAGATCGACCCGAAAGCTGGTTCAGTTTTGAAAAGGAGCTGCGCCGCCGTTACTCTGCCTCGACATGGATTCCATTGAGAGCTTCAGTGCGAAAAACCGTCGGCAATATTAAGAGGGTGGGATTCATCTCTGATGAAATTCATGTTGGCACTATCGCCTTTTCAGCAAGCAATCGCGAAATGGGAAATAAGGCCAGTTGGGACGAAATTGGAATTGGTTCATCCGCCGCACCACATGCCTTTCCCAACGGCACATATAAACTGGCATCTGAATATCAATATTACGATGGAAAAACAGTTGGTCATAATCTGGTTTTCGACTCTAGTAACTGGAATCCCGAACTATCTATCTGGTTTATTGATCCTGACCTTATTTTGGCACTTAAACTCGTGAAAGAGGGTAACAGTTGGGTTTGTTCAAGGGAAAATTATATTGAAGTGATCAAAGAGGAACAGGATTCCACAGATTTTCGCCTCATCAGTATCCGGAGAGAATGGCTTTTGGATTATCTGTCGGCTCGACGGCTAAATTTACGCTTGAGTACCTATTGTCAGCGCGTTGAAAACTTTATCAGTGCGGATGATTCACCTTTCAAGGAAAATGACAGCAAAGAAGAAACACGGGAGAACGCCAAGTATTCACTGCGGGTAAATTCACTCAACAGTATATTCGGGGGAGAAGTCGCCGTGTTTAGGATGGGACACAATGACTTTGATGAGGAACAGGATGCACCTGATCTGTCTCAATCTACCGATGAAAACATGTACAGCGATACCTCCTATATCAACAGACCAACTTTAGATGGTGTACGCGTCGGAGGCGAATATTGGAGGGGAGAGTGGTTAGACCATAACAAGTTTAGTCCCCGGATCAGAGGCGACAAGCCAACAGCCTACCCAAGTTTCATTACCGAGACGGATGGAACGGATATACCTTCTGACCAGTTGAACTTTGAAGAGGTAGGCAGATGGCTATATTTTCGAACCGATGTCATTCCGGCTTTAGTGAACAATCGCGGCTTCAGCCTGAAGTGGCATACTGAATATACCGGGTCTGTCATTTGTGAAAATGACCTTAAAGTACATTTTGGCATCAAAAAATCTGGCAATCGCACGATATTACACCAGACGGCGGTGTAGGATCGGAACTTGGCGCAGCACAGATAAAGTCCATGCCGGCTGATACGAGCGCACCAGAAGTAACGGCTCGCATGTATGTAGAAATCGTCGCAACTCATTTCGAAGAAAAGTTTGGCGTGCCAATGTTTGGAAAGTCTGAACTGTCAGAGGCCGATTGGCAAAAGTCTCCCGATTTGCGGTAAACGATGATGCATCCCTACTGAGGTTGGCAAAAGAAATTCATCGGGTATTTGCAGACCGCTTGAATAAGCGAAGTTTGCAACAAGCGATTGGGCCAGACGTAAATAAGGAACTTGGTAGTTTAAAGTTGCTTGAAACTCTCTGTGCAAAAGTAATTGGTGTAACCAATGCGCGGAAACTTATGGCACCAATGGCTGGAATTTATGATCTACGAATTGGGGACGCACACCCTACAGGTTCAAAAATCGAAGAAGCTTACAAACTGTGCGAAGTTGATCGCAACTTGAGTAGCCACGCACAGGCGCATCAGCTGATACTACGATTTAGCCAAACCATTTCAGGGATCGGATATTGCCTTTTTGTGGCTAAAGAGAAATCTGAGCAATGATACGAAATCAGGGTTGGAGACATTTGGATGGACCTATCCAATTGTCTCATAGCGGTAATTTTTTGTCAGGCGTTTTCTAAGTTTTATAGTTCTAGGACACAGCCTTAATTTCTATCTAGTTACTCAAATTAACGCTGCTATCACTCCGCGACTTTCACAGGCGTTTCTAATGACTTATCACCACTGAAATCATAGATGCTGCTGCTAGAGCGAATCAAAAAGCTCAAAATATCATCAATACTGTCTCACAATTTGTCTCACAAACTGTCTTACAAATGATTCTTTAAGTAAACCATGTTTTCAATATATTTTAATAAAAACAATAATTTACGGTTTCATCCAAGTCCAGTACGGAGCACATCGCCCGCTCCATTCAAAAAAGACTGTCCTTTTGGGACGGTCTTTTTTTTGAGCTGCTGATATTGGAAGCTTGGAAAACAAAAGCCTAGATTAGATCGGTAATTGCCAAAGTTCAGACAGTAGTCGAACATACATTTCTTTATCTCGCATATGGGCCTGAAGATAGTCGATGGCCAGTAAGGTACACCACCCGGCAAGGGCCCAGGCACCCCAGTTTACGCCCATGGTGGTTGCAACCAGCAAAACTATAGCAATCAATACCCATGTCAGCAGGCCGCCAAGAAGGTTGCCCGTGCTTTCTATTTCACTTTCTGGTTCCGACATATTTACTCCTTCCCCTAACCTTCATATGGACATTAAGCTGGTAGGTGCAATGCTGGAGCGGGAAACAGTGTTTCTGTCGCAAGCTCAACCGTGGCCCCAGGGGAAATGTCTGTTGCCTTCATGGGGGTGATGCAATAGTATTAAAATGACAACGATGTCATATGCTCATATTATTCCGTTTAGCGAAGAGAATTCATGATGAAGACCATAGGTGTATCCCGCGCGGCCAAATTCATGTTGCTGGCCGTTTTTGCAGTTGCAAGTGCTGCTATGCTGGTGGCGTTTGAAAACGCCAGTTCCGTGAACGCAGAAGAAAAACGCCCGTCCCCTGTGGAGCTGAATGGCCGGCTTTCGGTCAAGGGGCGCTTTATCGTGAACGAACAGGGGCAACCGGCGTCGTTCGCGGGGCCAAGCTTTTTCTGGAGCACCACAGGCTGGGGGCAGGAACGGTTTTATAACGCGGATGCCGTGAAGTTTTTCGCTGAAGACTGGAACGCGGGCATTGTGCGCGCCGCCATGGCTGCGGAGCGGGAAGGAAGTTACCTGACGGACCCTGAAGCCAACGCCGAACGCGCTTTCACCATCGTTGATGCTGCAATTGAAAACGGCCTTTATGTGGTGGTGGACTGGCATTCTCACCGCGCGGAAGAAAACACAGCCGAAGCCATTGAGTTTTTCAGGGAAGTTGCCACCCGCTATGGCCAAACGCCCAACCTGATATACGAAATTTACAATGAACCGCTGGATACCACAGACTGGTCAACGGTTGTGAAGCCGTACGCAGAGGCGGTCATTGCAGAAATCCGCAAAATCGACCCGGATAACCTGATTGTTGTTGGCTCCCAGAGCTGGGACCAGGATCTGGACAAAGTGGTAGAAGACCCCATCCTGGGGCAATCGAACATTGTGTACGCGGTTCATTTTTATGCCGGCAGCCACAAAGACGACCTGCGTGCGAAAGCACAATATGCGCTTGATAACGGGCTGGCATTGATGGCAACCGAATGGGGCAATGTGAACTATGATGGTGATGGCCCCATCGACCGTGCGTCCACCCTCGCATGGATGAAGTTCTTCCGCGAGAATGACATCTCGCACATGAATTGGGCGGTGAGCGATGCGCCGGAAAGTGCCGCCATGTTTGTTAAGGACGCTCCATCGAACGGCGGCTGGACAGATGACGAGCTAACGCCGTCTGGTCGGTTGACACGTGACATCGTGCGCGGCTGGAAAGACGGCACTGAGCCGAAGGAATAGCCAATAGGTGTTGAGCACTATTGGGCGCACACTTGGTCGCGCCCGCCGTGTTTGGCGGCATAAAGGCGCTCATCCGCTGTTTCGATCATGGCCTCGACGCTTATGTCGGCGGTGTCTGAGCAAACCACACCAATGCTGATGCTGGATAATGTTGGCTCCTTGGTTCTTGCCTGCATGTTTTCCTTGTAGGCACGCCGCAGCCGCTCTGCTACCTCTGTGGCGGTTTCAAGGGGTGTGGCGGGCAGCACGGCGACAAATTCCTCCCCACCGAACCGGGCAGCAAGGTCACTGTTTCTCAGTTCCCGCCGAAGGGTGTCTGCCAGCAATACCAGAACATCGTCGCCAGCCTTGTGGCCATAGGTGTCATTCACCGTTTTAAAGTGATCAATATCTATCGCAAGAAGGGAAACCGGCTGTTCCAGTCGGGCGTTTGCAGACATCAGCGGCATGACCTGCTCGTGAAAGGCCCGCCGGTTTAGCAGATGCGTTAACGCATCATGGCTAGCTTGGTCCTTCAGGTTCTTCAGAAGGCGCTCATTGGTCATCAGAATATAGCCAAGCGGCGCAATCACGCCCGCCATGATCCCTGCGGAATAGAATATCTGATCAACAATAAGCGGGTTAAAGAGGGAATCTGCGCTTGTTTCCAACATCCCCATGATGCGGATCACATAACCAAGTGCATGAATAATGTAAAACCAGCCCAGGCCCATGCCGCCAACATTCTGGCCGCTGGAAGACTTTATCAGGATCAAACCGAGAGAGATTGATACCACAGAAAGTATGCTGGCCGTGGTTATGGCTCTGGCGGTGAAGTTGGGGTCAACAAACGTAAACCAGGCTATCACTGCCATGAAGCCCGCCCAAAGTAGAACCATATATTTTATCGGCTTCAGTGATTGGCCGTAAAAAGCCCATACCCCCATCATGGCAAGGGGGAAGCCTGCATAAACAAGGGTATTGCCCAAAAAGATATTCAGCGCCTCGGGCATGACGCCGCGCATCATGAACACCACGGCGGCGAGCGCTTCTGCAAGCTGGGACAACATCCAGAGCCACAAGGCTTTTGATCCGCGGTTGATCATCGCGAAGAAGAAAAGCGCGATGGTACCCAAAACCATGGATAGGAACATGGCAAAAAGAAGTGTTTTTATGTCCATATCATCCCCAATCGCGCCCAAAATTCGGAGAGGGTAACCCCTCTTTCCGGTGAACAAATCTTGTTCGCCCGTGCATAGTAGGGCGAAAAGGTTAACGGATTGAAACAGGCCAGTGGATTTGAACAATGGGTGCGCGAAGCTACTATCACGGATACTGTCTGTTACGCTTGAAGAGGAATAGGATGATTATTGATGCCTGGGGGCAGCACCCAACCTTGCGCCACTCCCAAGATCCGATGTTTGCGTCGCTTCGCCGCTGGACCAAAACAGAGGTGCCGACCGAACCCTTACCCGTTTCCCTGACGGTAAAGGCAATGGACGCAGGCAGTGTGGATAAAATGTTGATCAGCGCCTGGCAGGCGCCGGGCCGGGATATGATCAGCAACGATGAAGTTGCCGGTTTTGTTGCGGAAGCGCCAGACAGGTTTGTGGGCGTGGGTTCTGTTGATATTTCAAAACCGCTAGAGGCAGTGCGGGAAATTCGCCGCTGTGTTGAGGAGCTTGGTTTCAAAGCAATCCGCGTATTGCCGTGGCTGTGTGAACGCGCGCCAACTGACCGGCTTTTTTATCCTATCTATGCCACTTGCGCCGAACTCGGCGTGCCCTTTTGCACCCAAATTGGCCACACCGGGCCCTTGATGCCATCCGAGGTGGGCAGGCCCATCTATCTGGATCAGGTGGCGCTGGATTTCCCGGAGCTGACAATTGTGGGTGGGCATATTGGTTACCCCTGGACGGAAGAGGCAATCGCCGTCGCCACCAAGCATGAAAATGTCTATATTGACACGTCGGCCTATACCGCAAATCGGTATCCACCTGAACTGGTGCGCTACATGAAAGCACATGGCCGGTTCAAGGTGCTATTTGGCACCAACTACCCGATGATTGAACCGGCAAAAGCGCTGACGGGCCTTGAAGAACTTGGCCTTGAAGGGGAAGTAACAAACTTGTTCCTTGCTGGTAATGCCAAACGGGTATTTGATCCCTAGCTCGGCAGGGCGTTACCAATCCTGACCGCTATCCACGTATGGGGAGAATTTCGTGAGAGCCATGTTCATCAGCGCCTTTGCGCTTTTGCTTGCGGCCTGTTCCGGGCCAACAGATCCGGCAGTTAACCTGGAAACGGGCGAAAACATATACGCAAATGGTGATAAATGGCTGTGCCTGCCGGGGCGCAACGATGCCTGCAGCGGTGATTGGTCAGCCACCATCATCAATGCTGATGGCAGTGCGACGTATGAATCTTTCACGCCAAACCCCGATGCGCCGTTTGATTGCTTCTATGTGTATCCAACCGTATCGACAGATTTGTCAGGCAACAGCGACTGGGACGTGGACATTCAGGAAAATGGCGTGGCGCAAATCCAGCTCGCCCGCTTTGGCGGTGTGTGCAAGCTTTACGCGCCCGTTTACCGGCAGATTACCTTAACGGCTCTGGCGTCCGACAGGACATCTTTCAAACTCAGCCGCGATGTGGCCATGGCGGACGCAGATGTAAAAGCTGCGTGGGACTATTACCTTGAAAACTACAACGAGGGTCGTGGTGTTGTGCTGCTGGGTCACTCACAAGGCAGCTACCGGCTTGGCACGCTTATCCAGCAGCATATCGAAGGCAAGGATATCCAGCCCCAAATCATCGGAGCCCATATTCTGGGCGCCAATATTCCGGTTACCAAGGGCGAAAAAACAGGTGGAGCGTTTGAGCATTTCCCACGCTGCACCGCCCGCGATGAAGTGGGCTGTTTTACCAATATTGTCTCTTTCCGGGAAACCGCGCCGCCCCCCGCAGGAGGCAGTTTTGGCTTCGCCAAAAATGACGCAGAGGAAATCGCCTGTGTGAACCCTGCGGCCCCAGGTGGTGGCAAGGTTGTGCTTGATGCGATTGTGCCATCGCGCAAGCTTCTTGCGGACCGGACGGCAAGCGCTAAAAACACTATCCAATGGAGCGAACAACACCCAAGTGTTGACACACACTTTGTGCGAGTGCCGGGCCTTGTGTCCGGTGAATGTGTCGAGACAAACGGGGCTACCTATTTTGCCGTTACGGTCAACGCGGACCCAAGCGACCCGCGCACAGACGAAATAGCAGGTGACCTGATTGTTGATGGAGAGCTGTACCCCGATTGGGGCCTGCACCTGATTGATATGAATCTGGTACTGGGTGACCTTGTGGAAATGGTACGGTTTCAGGGTGAAGCTTACCTTAGCGCTCAGTAAGTCGTTACTTTACACGCCCACACCCCACTCCTAAAGTGCCCCCCATTGGGTTAGTCAGGAGTGGGTTTGTGAGAGTATTTATTGGGTTGGCGATGTTGGTGGCTGCTTGCTCACCGGCTGAAGATGCAGCTGTGCGCGATGATGTATTTGTGCCGGTGGAACCGGGGGTTTCCCTATCACTTGCCGAGTATCGGGCTGAGCGTATCTCGGATATCAATTACGTACTATCCTTCCGGGTACCAGATGAGGCAGGGGCGCCAATCAGCGGCCATGAGGTGGCAACCTTCAACTTATCGCGTGTTGACGCCGACTTGCAGTTTGATTTCCGCGAAAGTGCGGACAATGTGAAGGCGGTAGTGGTCAATGGTACCTCTGTTGAGGTGGACCACCGCGCAGAGCATTTGATCATTCCCGAAGGCACCCTCAAGGTTGATGAAAATACGGTTGAGATCGAGTTTATCGCAGGCGATACGTCCCTTAACCGGGCACCAGACTATCTCTACACGCTTTTTGTGCCGGACCGTGCGCGCACGGCCTTTCCCTTGTTTGATCAGCCAAACCTGAAAGCAACCTATGACCTGACGCTTGATCTGCCCGCCAGCTGGCAGGCGCTTGCCAATGGCCCCATTGAAAGTGTGACAGAGCAGGATGGTCGGCGCATTCACAAGTTCAAGCGGTCAGACCTGCTGGCAAGCTATCTGTTCTCCTTTGTTGCTGGCGAGTTTAATGTGGTGACCCGCACCATGGCCGGGCGTGAGATGACCCTACTGCACAGGGAAACAGATGAAGCGAAGATTGAGCGCAACCTGGATGATATTTTCACGCTGCATGCTGATGCGCTTGTCTGGCTTGAGGATTATACGGGCATTCCCTACCCGTTTCAGAAGTTTGATTTTGTTGCCATTCCGGCTTTCCAGTATGGCGGTATGGAACATGTGGGCGCCATTCAGTATCGGGCGTCGTCACTCTTTTTGGATGAAGACCCGTCAGAGACCCGGCTCCTTGCCCGAGCAAGCCTGATTGCGCATGAAACAGCCCATATGTGGTTTGGTGATTTGGTTACCATGGACTGGTTCGATGACGTTTGGACCAAAGAAGTTTTTGCAAACTTCATGGCGCCCAAAATTGTGAACCCCAGCTTCCCGACCATTGACCATGATCTGAACTTCCTGCTGTCGCGCTATCCGCCCGCCTATTCAGTGGATCGCACGGCTGGGGCAAACCCCATTCGCCAGCAGCTGGATAACCTGAATGAAGCAGGCACACTATATGGTGCCATCATCTATAACAAAGCGCCAATCATGATGCGCCAGCTTGAAAATATATTGGACGAAGGCCCGTTTCAGGATGGCATGCGGGCTTATTTGCGCAAGTTTTCCAATGGCAATGCCACATGGCCAGACCTTGTTAGCATTCTGGACGAGCGTACCGGCGAAGACTTGCTGCGTTGGAGTGATGTGTGGGTCAATACGCCGGGCAGGCCGACCTTTGAGCTGGTGGAAGATGGTGATCAAACCGCAGTCCGCCAGTTTGACCCATCTGGCGAAGGCCGCGTGTGGGCGCAGCAGTTCGCCTATAGTGGGTCCGTTGGCGGGGCTGAACATAGTATTGATTCCGGCGCTGCACCAACAGCGTTGCCGGGTGCCGGCCTTGATGCTTTTGTCGATTCAGACGGCTTAGGCTATGGCCTGTTTCCAGCCTCACTTGCCATGCTTGATGAGAATTACGAGCGCATGAGCGACCTGCAAAAGGGCGTTTTCTTCATCAATCTGAATGAGCAGATGCTGGACGGCAACCCTGATGTGTCACCTCTTGCCTATGCCTGGCTGCTCGTGAAAGCGATTGGGCTTGAAAACAACCAGTTGCTTCTCAATGTGGCGTTCAATCACCTCCGTCCGATCTTTTGGTCTTATCTAACCGATAACGAGCGAGCCGAGGTCGCCTCCACGCTAGAAGAGCTGTTGTGGCAGCGGGTAGTCGACACTGAGCGGACAGCAAGCCAGCGCAAGGTTTTATATAACGCTTACCGTAATATGGCGGTGTCTGAAGCGGCGGTTAACAACCTTTACGGCTTGTGGGATGGCAGTAAAATGCTTGAAGGCTTGTCCTTTTCGTCCCGCGAGATGATGACGCTGGCCGCCACGCTTGCAATCAAGGACGAAGCGCGCGCAGAAAGCATTCTGGAAACACAACTGGAGCGGCTGGAGAACCCGGACGAACAGCGTCGCTTCCGTTTTTTGATGCCGGCCCTGTCACCTAGCGTGGCTGACCGTGATGCCTTCTTTGAAAGCCTGAAAAATGTAGAAAACCGGGCCATTGAAAACTGGGTTCAGGTTGCGCTTGGCTATCTGCATCATCCGTTAAGGCGAACTGATGCGGAAAAATATATTCTGCCCAGTCTGGAACTGATGGAAGAAATCCAGCGCACCGGGGATATTTTCTTTCCGATTGGTTGGTCGGCGGGAACTCTTGGCAACCATATAAGCCCGTCTGCAGCGGCAACGGTTCAGGCTTTCCTTGAGCGGCGACCGAATTATAACCATCAGCTTCGGCTGAAGATATTGCAGGCAGCAGACCCGTTGATGCGGGCGCAAAAACTGCGGAAGCGATAACTTGGTGAACAGTAAGGCGTGCAGCCGTGCACGCCTTTACAATTTTGACCTGCTGCTTTTAAGATGCAGCCAGATATAAGCTAGTCAGTGGTGGGGGCCCGTCATGCGTTTTCTAATTCTTGGTTTGGTATTTTTAACGGCGGCGTGTAGCGGCGTCGGCGAACAGAGCGAGCTTGAACGCTGGCAGGCAACCGCAGATCGCGTGACCATCACGCGTGACAAATGGGGCATTCCGCATATTTATGGCCCGACGGACGCCGACGCTGTTTTCGGCATGATGGTGGCACAGGCGGAAGATGACTTTAACCGGGTGGAAATGAATTTCCTCACCGCCATGGGTCGTGCAGCCGAAGCTGAAGGGGAAAGCAAGTTTTATCAGGACTTGCGCATGCGCCTTTTCATCGACCCTGAAGTGATGAAGGCTGAGTATGCGCGCAGCCCCGAATGGCTGAAGAAGCTGATGGATGCATGGGCTGACGGCCTGAATTATTATCTTTACACCCACCCAGAGGTACAGCCGAAGGTGCTGACCCGTTTTGAGCCATGGATGGCCCTGACCTTCAGCGAAGGCAGTATTGGCGGTGACATCGAGCGGGTGAACCTGCGCGACCTTGAAGCTTTCTATGGTGGTATGCCAGTAGACATGCTCGCTTCTGCCTGCGATAATTTCCCGCTGGAGCCATCAGGTTCAAACGGATTTGCGATTGCCCCTTCGAATTCGGCAAGCGGTAACGCGCTTCTCCTTATTAACCCACACACCAGCTTCTATTTTCGCGCGGAAATGCATGTTCGCTCCGACGAAGGGTTAAACGCTTATGGTGCGGTTACCTGGGGCCAGTTTTTCATTTATCAGGGCTTCAATGAAAATGCCGGATGGATGCATACCTCATCGGGTGCGGACACCATTGATTGGTACAATGAAACCATCATCAAAAAAGATGACGGCGTCTATTATCGCTATGGCGGTGAAGAGCGGAAGCTTGAAGAAAGCGATATAACCCTAGTTTACAAAACCGATGAGGGCATGGCAGAGCGTACGGTGCGCGTTTACCATAGCCACCATGGGCCTATTGTTGCGGGTGAGGGTAACACATGGCAGTCGATTCAGTTGATGAACCGGCCCATGGACGCTCTCCAGCAAAGCTATCTGCGCACCAAGGCGACGGATTACGAAAGCTTCCTTGAGGACAGCATGCGCTTCCATACCAATTCGTCGAACAATACCGTGTTTGCGGACAGCAGCGGCAACATCGCCTATTTCCATGGCAACCATATTCCGGTACGTGACACATCGTTTGACTGGTCCAAGCCGGTCGACGGCAGCAACCCGGCAACTGAGTGGGGCCGTTTGCATACGGTTGAAGAAACGGTTGGGGTTTTGAACCCGTCAACGGGTTGGCTCCAGAACACCAATAACACGCCCTATAGCGTGATTGACGACGCGAGCCCGCGCGCAGAAGATTTTCCGGCCTATATGGCCACTTTCCCGGAAAACTACCGGGGCATTAATGCTGTCCGGGTTTTGAAAGACAAGAAAGACTTCACTCTGGAAACACTGGTGGACGCGGCTTATGACCCTTATCTGGCGGCGTTTGAGGTTCTGTTACCGTTGTTGCTTGCCGACTATGACGCCCTGCCCGCAGGTGATGCGCGGCGCGCAGAGCTTGCAGAACAGATTGCCATGCTTCGGGACTGGGACTTGAACTCAAGCGTGGAGAGCGTGCCAACCACGCTCGCTGCCCTATGGGGGGACCAGCTTTGGCGTGCGGCCTTTGCCGACGATGCTGGTGTTGCCAGTTACCGCGCACGCGGTATCACGCGGGACGCATATATTGCCGAGGTTGCTGATGCACGCGGCCTGGAGCTGTTTGCTGCAACCATTGCTAAGCTTGAAGAAGACTTCGGCTCCTGGCGTACCCCGTGGGGCGACGTGAACGTGTTCCAGCGCATCAGCCCCGAGATTGTGCATCCGCACAATGACAATGAGCCATCCACGCCGGTTGGATTTACATCAGCCCGTTGGGGCTCGCTTGCGGCATATGGTCAGCGCACTTTCAATGGCACCAAAAAAATCTATGGCACACGCGGCAATAGTTTTGTTGCGGTGGTGGAGTTCGGTGACAAGGTGCGGGCCCTTGCGGTAACAGCAGGCGGCCAAAGCGGTGATCCCGCCTCACCGCACTTTGATGACCAGATAGAGCTGTATGCACGTGGTGAACTGCGCCCGGTTTACTTCTATCCGGCAGACATTGAAGCGGTGGCCGAGGAGACCTACCACCCAGGTAAGCGATAGGTTTAGGGTAGCGCTAGGGAATCCAACCTGCCAGCAGGTCTTCCTGTCGCATTTCACTCGATTATCTCGTTTCCTTCCCTGACGATATTATCCAGGGAAGGCGGGGTATGCGTCATGAAAAATCTAGCTTTAATAGCGATGACGGCAGTGTTGTTTACGCATGGATCATATGCGAAGGCGCAGGATTCATCGTGGGCTGACATGCTTGATAGCGACATACAGACCCGATATCAGGGTGCAGAGCACCGAGCCTTTGATTTCTGGGTTGGCGAATGGAACATGAACTGGCGGCAGCGGTCGCCAGAGGATTTTTACCACGCAACGGAAGGCAGCTGGATGCACCACCGTGTGTTTCCCATTTTGGGTGGTAAAGCGATTATTGAACTTGCATGGGACCGCGACAAACCCAGCCAGCGCGGGTTTTCTGTTCGTTACTATGACCCTGCCCGTGAAAGCTGGGTGATGGCCCAAAACTGGCCAAACCAGTCTGGTAACGGCCTTGCTTTTCTAGACCAACTGATTGGCAAGGAACATCTGGGCAGGCTTACCATGTATTCGGTTTCACCGCGCCGACAGGCAGATGGTACCGTGGTCAATGAACACAGGCGCTATAATTTTGCGGATATCAGGCCGGGCGTCAGCTTCCGCTGGGATGGTTCCAACACACCGGACAAAGGCGCGACATGGTATACTTGGACAATTGTCGATGCTCACCGGATGCGCGCCCTTGACCCCTATGGCAGTGCCGGCACTGCCTGGCCGGGTCAGCATGAGGACCAGCTCTGTGACGTGGGCCCTCATGGATCATTTGATGTACTAGAGGGCTTGTGGGAAGGTACTCGTTCTGATGCGTTAGGAGAAAGCGAGCCTGTAAAGTTTGCAGCAGGTCGGCTGCTGGATGGATGTGGTTTGGCTGCGGTCCTTCAGGAACCGGGAAAAAGAACCTTTATGACCTTCGGCTATGCTGATCGGTATGAAAGCTGGGTAACCTACCGTCTTGATGACATACCAGGCACCACTCATACCTACCGTGTCTCAGCCATTGCTGGCAATGGGGCGACCTTTGAAGAAGCTTCAAAACTGCCGATTGTTGATGAATTTACGCCCTACTATCTGATGGACAGCTTCCGAGCCGCAGATGCATTGAAGCGCACGGTATGGGTTTCGATTGAAAGCGACCGGATCGAGTTTCGGGAGGAAAGCAGAAACAGTGCTTCCGGTACCTGGCAAATAGACTGGTCGTATGAGCTTTATCGGCGTTAGCTTTCCAGTTTCGACTGGAAGCTCATTTGCAGACCACCCGGTGCGGTGATCATGTAAATACGCTCGCCGTGGGCATCGGTCGGGCCTTGAGGTTCAAGGCCGTTTGCCCGGGCGTTTTCCGCAAAGGCATCAGCGTCATCGACGACAAGCTGCAACATGGTCATGCCTGCGCCGGCATCTTTGGATGGCCAAAGCTCTACCCAGCTGTCGCCTGCCGGAAACACGGCACCACTGAAGGTTTCGCCGCCAAGACCAACGTCTTTTTCCTGCCAGCCAAGACCCTGACCCAGAAACTTGGCGAAAGCCTCGCTTTCTTTTGATACCTGACAAAATCTGATTCCCAGTACTTCCACGTGCTCCCCTCCGGCTATTTGCGTCAGAGGGTTATATCACGCTGTCACCTGACAGGCTCTAGTCTTCTGTACCGAAAAAATACCGCAAGACATCATCCTGCAAGGGGCGCCAGTTGCTCCAGTTATGGCCACCGTCCACTTCGCGGTAGAACATGTCATAGCCCTTTTTCTTCAACACTTTTCTCAAGGCGCGGGCGTCTCCCGCACCGTCACGCCGATACCCCACGGTCAGGAAAACCTTTATGGGCCGGTGTGGTTTGCTCTCGTAAAGATCAGCAAGGATTGGCACCGGCCATGTGGCCGGGGATTGCATGGCAATGCCACCAAACAGTTCCGGTATCAACAGCCCAAAACAGGCGGCGTTCAGCCCGCCGAACGAAAGGCCAAGGATAACCCGGTCATCGCGGGATGGGCTGGCTGGGTATGTCTGGTTGACCTCTGGCACCAATTCATCAGCAAAAAATTCTGCATAGTCCGTGTTACAGAAAAATTGACTGTTGCGCCGATTGAACCGGGGCCTGTCGGGGTCACTGGAATCTACAAAAACAATCATCACCGGTTTAATGCGTCCGCCGCGAATTTCCCGGTCCACCACCCGTGGCAGGCGGCCTGCCTTTATGTACCATTGACCGTCGGTCACATAGAGGGTCGGCAGGTTTGAAAGCGCTTCACCCCCTGGTGGCAAATACACCCGGTATTGAAGGTCGTAACCAAGATGCGTGCTTTTGATGCGGATATTGTCTGAAAGCGTGCCGTCAATGGCCCATGCGCCAGCAAGAGGCGTAAGCAAAACCGCAATGAGTATCAGCCAAATTTTCACGCATCGCCCCCATTGCCATCCGTGCGCTCACGAAAACAGGGGTTTGGTTTTGATACAAATGTTATGCGACCAATGGCTGCGCCTTAGCGTTTGGTAGAGGTGTTCTCTTTCGTTTCCGCCGGGAAGAAATACTGCAAGGCATCATCCAGAAGGGGTTTCCAGTTGCGCCAATCGTGGCTGGCATTCACTTCTTTATAGAGCATTTCATACCCCCTTTCTTCGAGGATACGTTTGAAATCACGGCCAACTTCGGTGTTGTCGTTAATTTTGCCAAGGCTAAAGAAGATGCGGATCGGCCTCACTTCCTCGGTTTCATAGAGCCAGCGCAATTTTGGCACCGGGTGGATGGCGGGTGACTGCATGCCAATGTTGCCGAAGGTGGCTGGCGCAATAAGGCCAAAGCATGCGGCGTTCAGCCCCCCAAAGGACAGGCCCATAATTGCTCTGTCCTTTGCGGAGTAACTCACCGGATACTGGCTTGTGATATGGGGCACCAGTTCACCGACATAAAATTTGATATAGTTCAGGTTACAGAAAAACTGGCTGTTGCGGCGATTGTTTTTCAAATAGTCGGGGTCGCGGGGGTCAACAAAAACTGCGATCAAAGGTTTAACCCGCCCTGCTGCTATCTCTTGGTCAAGGACACGGCGCATGGCCCCGCCGCGCAGATAGTTTTGGCCATCCGTCAGATAAAGGGTGGGCAGGTTGGACAAGTCTTCGACACCGGGCGGCGTGTAAACACGGTATTGCAGGTCATAACCCAGCTGTGCGCTACTGATCCGAATGTTTTTGGAAAGCTTGCCTTTGATCGCCTGTGCTTCTGTGGACGCGATCAAGCAGCCCACAGCTACCAGAAGAAAGCCTGCTACATATTTCATGCAAAACCCTTTCCCAAACCCTGTCTTCAATCATTAATGGCCAACTGGCAGAAAGTGCAATGACGATACGGTGAACGCATTGATAGTTGGGATAGATGGTCTTGCAAGACAGGCTGGCGGCAGGTTTCAGCCATAAGAACTGAGCAGAAAACCGTTTCTACCACCCCTACATACTATCCATTCATATATATTGGTTGTGCTATTGGCCCGTTTTGATGGACCATGATTGCGTGCCAACAGGTAACATAGGTGAGGAGACAGATATGACTGCTATCATGTGTCTGGTGCAGGAAGGGCGCATTGAGCCTTCAACTGCTACTGCCCTAAAAGACGGCCTTGGTGCCATTGCTGCAAAGGCTTTTGGCGGCGGACCGCAAATCAACTGGATTGAAGTTCAAAAAGGCAATGGTTTCACGGAAGCCAAACCATCCACCTCATCACTTGTCAGTATGCCATCAAGCAGGCCGCTGCCGCAGAAGGAGCGTATCGCCATCATGAAGGCGATTTGTGACCTGTGGATGGATAAAACCGGCTGCTCCATCAATGAAATCGTTGCAGCTGTCAGCGACCCGGTTAGCTGAGGAGGGTATCATGCCGCTATATATGTGTAATGCTCGCCCCGGTGCCATAGCTGCGGACGCAAAAGCGAAAATCGCCAAGGATATTACAGACATACACTGCGATGTAACGGGTGCGCCTGCTACCTTTGTGCATGTTTTCTTCTTCGAAGGCGTGCCTTTGCCGGTGCCGGGCGTCGTGTCCGCTCATTTGCAGGGCAGCATCCGTGCTGGCAGGACGGACGAGCAGAAGAAAACTATGGTCGACCAGATGAAAAATTCGATCGCTCACCATGCCGTGCTTGAGGCGACGGATGTTTCGGTTGATCTGGCGGACGTACCGGCAAGCTGGGTTATGGAAGGCGGTGACCTGCTGCCGGAACCCGGTGAAGAGGAAGCTTGGCTTATTGCTCATGAAGCCAAGCTTGCCGCGGAGGCCAAATCATGACCCAGACAACAATCATTCTGGGCGGCGGGCCCTATGACGGGCTTGGCGGTGCGCTTGCAAAGCGTTTTGCGGCTGCTGGCCACCATGTGGTTTTCACCGGGCGCACGCTTGCTAAAATTCAGGATACCGCTGACCGCATTGCGTCAGAGGGTGGCTCCATAGAGGTGCTAGAGGTTGATGTAACCAGCGCAGAAGATCAAAACGCACTGTTCACTCGTGCCGCCGAATGTGAGGAGATTGCCGCTGTTCTCTATAATGCGGGCAACAATGCCATCATCCCATTTGAACAGCTTGATGCCCAAACTTTTGAAGACTTTTGGCGAGTCTGCTGTTTTGGCGCTTTCCTGACGGCGGAGCGCGCGGTGCCGCTTTTGAAAGCGCAAAAGGGTGGAAGCCTGTTTTTCACTGGTGCTTCCGCTTCCTTAAGGGGTCGGCCTAATTTCGGTCATTTCGCCTCTGCCAAGGCGGCACTGCGAAACCTGTTGCAGTCGCTCGCACGTGAGTTTGGCCCGCAGGGCATTCATGTGGCGCATTTCATCATTGACGGCGTGGTTGATGGTGACCGGGTTCGCGGAAAATACCCTGACTATCTCGATCAAATGGGCGAAGACGGGGCCCTGTCGCCCGCAGCGGTTGCGGAAGCTTTCTGGAACACCCATACCCAGCATCGATCTGCTTGGTCCCATGAAGTGGAACTGCGACCCTTCAAAGAAAACTGGTAACTTGCTTATCGCAGACTGCTTTGAACCCCAATTCCAGTTCGGTTTGCCCCATGACACTGGTCGGCGTCGTGAAATCCGTTTGTCGACCAAATCACTCAGGATGCCTTGGTTTGTTTGACCCCTTTAAACTGAGAAATTAATACATCTCTTGCTAGGCGCTGTTCGGGGGATCTCAGTTTGGTTGAAAACAGTCAAAATTTTGGGCGCATAACATCGCTGGATTTTATGCGCGGCATTGCGGTGCTGGGCATGCTGGTGGCCAATATCCCATGGCATGCTGGCACCTCCATGTCGCGGCTTTATCAGGCTGATACGACCAGTGTCTTTGCATGGCTGTTGCAGTATCTGGTTTTTGACCAGCGCTTTATGCCCATCTTCGCGATGTTGTTTGGTGCCAGCCTATTGCTGCAAAGTCGGAAAACCGGCCTCACGCCCGGGTTTCAGGCTTACTACTTGCGCCGCATGGCCGTTTTGCTTCTGTTTGGTGTGCTGCATGCCTATTTGCTGTGGCCGGGGGATATTCTGATAACCTATGCGGTAGCTGGCCCGGTTCTGCTGTTGTTTGCGCGCCTGTCGCCAATGCGGCTGATTTGGATCGGCATCGCCTTCAAGCTGGTTGATCTATCCTTTGGGGAATGGCCCGCTCTCTATGATGCGACCATTGACCGGTGGCTGTTTGCATGGTGGGTCGATTACGGTGAAGCCCCCTCAACCATATCGGCGGCTTACGCTGGTTCCTACGCGGATTTGTTTGCCTATAACGCGTGGCGCAACCAGTTCATTCAATGGACAGCCTTGCCCTATTTCCGGTTGTGGAATGCGATTGGCCTGATGCTGATCGGCATGGGTTTCTACAAGCTGGGTATTTTGCAGGGAGGCAGGGACAAGGCATGGTACGGCAAACTGGTGTGCGTAAGCCTGTTGGTTGGTGTACCGCTTGTGCTTTACGGCGTGCTTGCGCGTGTTGGCATGAGCGAAACGGTTGGGCCGTATCTTGGTTTCACGCAGGAACTCCCGCTCAGGAACATTACCTTCCGCTCAGGCTGCTTTATCGTATCGCTTGCGGTGATTGGCAGCATTCATATGGTCTATCCTGTGCTTAAGTCAGCAATCACAGGCCCGATTGAGGCGGTGGGGCGCACCGCGCTCAGCAACTATCTGTTCCACTCTGTGTTTTTCCTAATCCTGTTTCATGGAGTTGAGCTTTTCGCCTTCGATAGTCTGGACCATGACGCCATGCTGGCGTTGGTGATGCTTGTGTGGGTGTTGCAATTGGCGCTTAGCCCGCTTTGGTTGCGCCATTTTTCTCAAGGCCCGGTTGAGGCTTTGTGGCGCCGACTGGGTGGAAGGTTAAAGCCAGCTACTGCAACCGGTGGGGCAGGCTAACGCCAGTCAGCATGACGAAAAAGCGTACCTGTTTGGGCTTTTATTGCGGCCCTTTGAGCCGGGCATCAGTGTTTTCGCGCCTGTTTGCCAGCTTATTTTCAAAAGCGGTTCGCCAGCTTTCCGAAAGGGCGTCCACCAGCGCCAAGTCTCTCAAGGCTAAATCGTCAAGAGAGCGAGTAAATCGCGCCTCAATCACCTTGTGTAAGGGCCATGCAGGGTTTGGGCGTTCAATAACCCGCATAGTATCGCCCTTTTGCACCACGCCACATTCAACCACCCGATAATACCAGCCTGTTTTCAGGGTTTTCTGGAACTGGGCTGCTAGCTGCCGGTTTTTCATATGCTCGTTCAGTTTCCAGCAGGGCTGTCGGCCCTGACATATCTGTACGATTGCTGACCCCATACTTAAAACATCACCCAGACACAGGTTATGTTCTGTCAGGCCGTGGGTAGAGATGTTTTCCCCAAAGCAACCGGGCACAAATTTGTGGCTGTTTTCAGGGAACATCTGTTGCCAGAACGGTATGTGCTCGCTGGCATAGTGGTGGATGGCTTTTTCAGCGCCGCCATGGACTGTGAGGTCAGCTTGTTCGTCAACCGCCAGCCCGGCAGGGGTTATTTCGACTGGACCGTTTACAGCCTGTTTGCGGATGGCAGACGGCGGTCTGCCTTCCCACAAGGTTTCAGGCTTGCCTGCGAACAGGCCGATGATTTTACCGCTGGGTTTATGTTCCGGGGATTGGGCAGCCATTTTCATCACATTCGGTATTTGCGGTCTCTGGTTGTCCGCCTCGCGCGGATACATCGATCGGGGACTCAGCAACCAGCGCCATTAGTTCAGCGCCAAGCACCATATCTTCCACTCGACCGAAATGTTGCTTGCGCAATATACCGTTTCGGTCAATCAGAATAGTCGTTGGTGTACCGCGCATACCGTATTTTGTCATTGTCTTTGGCGTTGCGCCTGTTGATGATGGCGCATCAATGCCCACCGGAAACGGGATTCTGTATTCATGCATAAAGGCAGACAGGGCCTCTCTGGTTCCTTGCGCGCTATGATGCTCAAAAACCGTATGCAGGCCGATGACAGTAACATCCTCAGGCTTAAATAGCTGAGTGACCTTGCTGGCTTGAGGCAGGCTGTGAGACACGCAGCCCGGGCACAGCATCTGGAAAGCTTCAATCAAGACAACCCGCCCGCGCAAATCAGCGAGTGAAATTGGGGCATTTGTATTGAGCCAGTCCGTGACCTCCAGTTCTGGGGCAACAGCGGGTGTATTATGCGTTGTCATAGTCATTTTCCTGCTGAGGGTTGTCTGCCCAGCCTTTATTAGCGGCTGAAATGGTTTGAAAGTTTACAGCCACTACATGGCTAACTGCGATCAAAGCTGTCGCGCTTTGATCGTACGCCGGGCGCAGCTGTTTTAGTATGTCAGTGTCCGGTTGGGTTTTCCTGACTGCCAGCCGTGATAGCTTGACAGCCAGGTTAAAACCTTCTTCCGGTGTCTTGGTCAAAAGACTGGTGGGGAAATCACTCATCCGTAGATGTCCGCATAACGATACCGGGAAGCGAGAGGTCTCCGGACGCTACATCATGAACGCCGGTTACACACAGCAAAGGTGCCTCACCTTTTTCATTCACTTGAAGTTCTGCTGTAACGGCGTCGAAGGATATGCCTTCGCTGCCACTGACCGGTACAGTAATTTTGGCTGTCCGGCCATCCAGCAGAGGGCTCATGCCGGGGCTATCAAGGGCGATTGGCAGCATGGGGGCTGTTTCTGGCAACAGATCAACGCCCGGCGATACATCGCGAACCTTCAATCCCGCGCCGCAAGCACTGTCTTCAGTTAACACAACCCAGTGCGAGTGCCAGTCAGCCCCGTCGTTGGACGGGTTACCGTCACCGTTTTCATCGAACAGAGGCGTGTCATCAAAGTCGGGGTGCGCAGTGATTGCAAGGGCCAGAATGCCTGAACCTGCATCAAAGCCAACGGTCGCAGGGTCAAGGCTGGTGGGCCACACGTAAGACTCGACTTTGGAACCGGTAAGCTGGCCGGTTGGTACCGGTTTAACGCTGCCAGCGATACCCGCGACTTCCATCATGAAAGTAGCAAGCCGGCCATCGGTTGTGGCTTGGGCAAAGGTGATGTCGAACGCGGATTCTTTGGTTGCGTCGACTTTGCTTTTGATGTCGTGCCCCAAAATTGGGCCAGACAGGGCGGTTACTGCCACTGTGGCGAGCAATAGTTTCTTCATGGCGTCACTTTCTGGTTGGTATCGACTAAATACTAAATTTGATTATCACGCACATTTGGGAATTGCAAGAATTGTTTTTAGTCGATACTATTCACCCATGACAAAACCTGCACCTGTATCATTGTTGCTCGAACGTATTGCACGTGTTCTCCAGAACGATACCCACCAGCATGGCCTAAAGCCTGCGCAGTGGGAGGCGTTGCGCTACCTTGCCAGAGCCAACCGTTTTTCCAGTCACCCCAGTGCTTTGACGTCTTACCTGGGGGTCACGAAGGGGACTGTGTCTCAGACAATTCTGGCACTCGAAAAGAAAGGTCTGGTGGAAAAATCGACCAGCCCCGGTGATAAGCGTGCGGTGAGGCTTTCGCTAACCACCGAAGGCAAGGCCCTTATGGATGCAGACCCATTAAAAGCAATAGAAAGCTATTCTTCGGAGTTAGAGAACGAAATAGGCGAATCGCTTGAAAAACTATTGCACCGGATGCTTGACGAACGTGGTGGCAGGCCCTTTGGTTTATGCCGGAACTGCATGCATTTCGAGCAAGACACGACCAGTGGCAACCCTCACTTTTGCCGCCTGCTTGGCGAGCCACTGAATGCCGAAGACAGCACCGCAATCTGTGTCGAGCAGGAAACCAGGGTGGCTTAACGCTATTCCGTTTCTGCTATTTCAGGAACTAGAACAGCGCAATCGCTCCGCTGGGGAAATTGGGCAGATTCGGCAGGGCCGCAGCAAGCTCGGCGTCCGTAAGCCCAAACCATTTTCCAAGCGGTTCAGCAAACTGTTCCACCGATGTGCTTGGCAGCAAGCGTCCGCCGCCAATATCATAGTCATGATCAAAGTCATGCACAGGCACCGTGCCGTATATCTCCCGGCCTTTCACCGCACCCCCCATCACAAACTGGGTGCCGCCCCATCCATGGTCGGTGCCGTCACCGTTGATTGCAAGCGTGCGGCCAAATTCGCTGGCAGTGAACAGCGTAACATCGTTTGCCGCGCCCATCTCGGCCATGGCGGCATTGAAGGCAACAAAGGCATCATTAATCTGCGTATGCAGACCCGGCAGGTCCGACGCCTGATCATCGTGGGTATCGAACCCGCCGATTGCGACAAAAAACACTTGCCGGTTCACCAGCATTACATCCCGCAAGGATATGGTTTGGGCAACAGCCTGTAGCTGTGTGCCAAGGGACGTGCCGGGAAACTGGGTATTCAGCGGCACACGGTTTTCAACCGCTTCATTAAACAGATTGTTGGCGGTTAACGCTCCATCCATGGCGTTTGCCATATCGCGCCCAATCAGGTTGTTGCCATTATAATCGGCGGCTGAAAAATGCCGGGTCAGAATGTCAAACGCGGGGCCATCGCGGAACGAGAAAAACTTCAACAGGTCAATCTGTGTGGCGTCTTCGCCGGTCACCTGGTAAGGGCGGGTCTGGTCCCCGGTCAGGAACAGTTGGTTGCCGGCGCTGGTGATGGTTGTGAACACATTGGCGCTGCCGTTTGAGTTTGCGCCAGAGGCTACAGCCGCATCCGCAAACAGACCACCCCAGCCAAACTGCGCGCCCTCTGGCCTGTTGGATTGCCAAACCGATTGCTGGTCATTGTGGGAGAACAGCCGTGGCGGCAGAGGGACAGAGCCCCCCTGAACCTGCGCTTTGGTGGCGGGCTGCACAAGCGGCCCAACATTGTCGACAATCGCCAGGTCACCTGACTGGAACAGGGAATGCAACCCCGCCAGTTGCGGCGGCAGAGCGAAGCTGCGCCCATCAAACCCGCTGGTGGTGTCGGGTGATAGTTCGAGCAGGTTGGCGCGATCACGCCCGCCGCTATACTGGCCAACCAGATTGGCGCGTATCTGGGCATAGCGATCATAAGAGGTTTGGTCATAGGGAAGCAGCGTGTCGAAATTATCCATACCACCAAGGAAGAAAACACAGACCAGCGCCTTGTAGCCATCTGTGTTCGCAGCATGCGCCGGAAACATAGAGAGAGTTGAGGTCAGGCCGCCTGCTGCTGACGCCGTCAGACAGGACGCAGCGGATTTTTTCAGGAAAGCACGCCGGTCAAGGCGCAAGGGGCTATGTTTTTTCATCGTTGCACCAAATAATCAGGAGAGGTCAGCATTGTGTGGACCGCCAGCTGCGCGCGCAGAAGCGGGCCGTCATAGTCTTCTTCAAACGCGTTTGTCAGCGGGATCGACTCGATAAACTCGATAAGGGTTGCCCGTGTGCCTTCTGACAGGGTGCCATAGGTTAACAGGTTATCCAGATGATCGATGAGCGCCGCAGGGTCTTCTGCCAGCGCCACTTCTTCGCTGTAGTTTGCCAGAAAACTGGACCGTATCCGTTCCGCTTCAAAATTGATGGAAAGGTCTTCGAGAATGTCTGCAATGGTTTCGTCGGTAAGGTCTTCAGCCTGATTAAAAACGAAATAGCCCATGAAGTTCGAATAACCTGCAACGCTGCTCGTATTTACCAGTTGAAATTCCGGCATCGTTAGGCCGCGGGCACCTGTTTCAGTGCCGGGGGCCACATAACCGGGCCGGAAGAAATTGAACACCGAAGGCGACCTGTATGGGTGCTGCGAGAGGGCATCTGTCCCTGAGGTATTCCACAGCTGGAATGTTATTTCCGGCGTAATGTTCTGAACATCAAAAGCCCGCGCCCAATTGGTGAAGCGCAATATGGGTTCGCGCAGTTTGCCAAAGGTGGTGCCTGTGCTTTCCGGTGGCCGGTCCGCTTCCGGGTCAAACAGGATCGCGGCGATAGTTGCCTTCATGTCGCCTCTCTCGCTTTCGCCAACAACGGTGCCATCCGGCAACATGTAACTGCCTTCATTGAAGGCGGTAGCAACCCGGCGCACATAGGCGCTGCTTGGGTGGCTGGTGACCAGCCGCTGGATAAGCTGTCTGCTGATGAAAGGGGCAAGGCTTGCTTGCTCAAAAATATGATCAAGCGCCCGGTCGACGCTTTCGGCACCCGGTGTGTTTGCCGGGATCGTTAAGCCAAGGAAGCTTTTGGAAGCGGTTGAATGAAACTGCTCATAGATCAGCATGGGCTCATCAGGGCTGGTTTCCCGGTCAAAGTCACAGTCTTCGCCGATGCTGAATTCGATATCGAAATGGTCGCAAGCGAACGACAGTCCGGTAAACACTTTGGCAAGGCCCGTTATGTCGCTGTTGTCGTATGTTTCGATAGGGTCGCCGTTGCCGTTCAAAACAGGCGTACCATCAAGGTTGAGCTCTTCAAGCCCAATGGTGAAAAGCTGCATCAATTCCCGGGCATAGTTTTCATCCGGCATGCGGCCTGTATCCGGGTTGCCTTTCTTGTTCCCCAGATAGGTCAGGTAAAAGGCCATCGCGGGGGAATAGGTGACATCCTGCAACAGGTTGCGGTAGTTACCGAACGCGTTCCTCACAAGGATATCCTGATAATAGCCTATGGCACGGGGGCTATCCTCCAGAAAGTCTGAGCCAAAGTCCGACACCACCAATATTTCCGAAAGGGCAAAGGCAACCCGTTGGCGGAGCTGGTCGCTGCCACCAATAGCGTTGGTCCAGAAAGAAAAGGTGGGTGTGCGTGTATCAAAATAGCTATTGGGCTCTTCACTGCCGCCGCCATCAAGCTGCAACAGGCTTGAGATAAGTGGCAGATTGAGCGTTTCGGGTTTGTTGAACTCGGACACAATCCACTGGGACGGGGAAGACCCGACAAGGGTCTCGATATCCAGCTTGGTGGGGCCAAATGTTGCCTGTGTCAGGAAACGTGCCGTCGATTCGGGTGATTGAAACGCCTGACTTGCCGCTGCTGGCGGCGGGGCTGGTGCAGGGGCCGGAGCGGGCGCAGGGTTTGGTGCGGGTGCCGGGCTTGGGGAAGGTACATCTGGCGGTTCACCACCACCGCCGCCACCATCACCTTCGCCGCCGCACGCTGTAAGCGCACATAGTGCGACCGCAACCAGGAGCGCGCGTTTGCGCTGTGAAAACCGATTATATCTGGCCAAGGTCAGTCCCCTCCTCACCCGTTTGGGCTTGAAATATCTGCCGACCCCACTGTCATGTCGGCACCCCCCGTTTAAGGTGAAGTGCCTTCATAGTATTCCAACTGTCTTGTTCTATAGTTTACGATTGCTGCCAATTTTCCCTTTGATTGAGTCAAAATTGAGTCAAACGACTACTGTCCGTTAATTTATTAAACCTTCTTGCCCTGTCCTTCCCAGTAAGGATCCCGCAGGCGGGTTTTGAAGATTTTACCGCTGTCTTCCCGTGGCAGGGCGTCATGGATATCCAGTTTCTTTGGAATTTTAAACTTGGCCAGCCGAGAGAGTAGAAACGCCTGCATGTCCTCAAAACTCAGGCTTTGGCCATTTGCAAGCTGCACGGCAGCGATGATACGCTCGCCAAATTCCGGGTCTGGTGCCCCAAAAACGGCGCAGTCCGCTACCTCTGGCATTTTGATCAGTTCCGCTTCAATTTCCGCCGGGAAGATGTTGGCACCGCCCGAGATGATCATATCTTTCTTGCGGTCACTGATGAACAGATAGTCATCTTCGTCCAAATACCCCATGTCACCCACTGTGGCATGGCCAGCCACCCGCTGGTCAGCAAGCGCGCCTTCCGCGTTGGTGTAATTAAAGTCCCCAAACAGGGGCAGGTGTACATAGATGGTGCCAATTTCGCCCACTGGCAGTTCGTTACCATCATCATCCAAAATTTTGATAGACCCACCCGCGAGGATTTTACCAACTGATCCGGGCTTTCTGATTGCTTCCTCGGAACCAATCAGTGTCATGAAGCCAAGCTCGCTTGCGCCGTAACTTTCAAAGAAAATGGGCCCAAGCCAGTCGATCATCGCTTCTTTCACCTCGCTTGGCCACGGTGACCCGGTTGAGACCGCAAACCTGAGCGCAGACAGGTCATATTTTTCGCGCACATCGGCGGGCAGCTTCAAAAGCCGCACCATCATGGTGGGCACAATATAAACATGGCTGACCTTGTGTTTTTCTAGCGCTTCAAGGAAGGCGACAGGCTCAAACTTCGGCTGGATGATAAGGTCCATAAACCCGCTTGCCATCGCGAATGTGGCAAGCGCATGAGGCGCGCTGTGATAAAGCGGCGCTGCGACCATCAGTTTGTCGCCGGGCTTGCCGCCCATCATGGTTTCCGCAAGCCCTGCATAAACTGCATATGGGTCTGGCGCATCCGGGTTTGTTGTCCGGCGAATGCCCTTGGGCATGCCGGTGCTGCCGGATGTGTAGGCAAACATACCGCGAAAGCGTAGCGGCTCACCACCATAGGGTGTTGCGGCTTCGCACAGGGCATGCAGGCTTTTGCCAACCGCGTTGCTATTGCCGCCGTATGCTGCGGCAACCTCATCGGGTGTTTCGATGCTCAAAACCGGCAGGGCGGGCAACTTTTCATGGTCAAGCGCGGCCAGCAGGTCAGTATGGCCGATCAGGACCAGCGCGCCTGAATCTTCCAGAATATGAGCAATTTCATGCTCCGTACCATGCCAGTTCAACATGCAGTAACGCGCGCCCAGAAACCGACAGGCTTCGCCGATTTCCATACAGGCGGTGTCATTGCGCATCAGCACGGCAATAACCGATTCTTCCCCCACGCCATATGTTTTCAGCACAGCGGCGATCCTGCGGGCGCTATCTTCGAAACTTTGGCGAGCTGTCGCACGGTCGGTCAAATAAAGGAATGTCATACGCCTACTTTCTCTGATGATTGAACAAGGGCTTTAAATGAAAATAGCGCGATTTTGCGGTGATCCAGCCTGTAAGCGCACCTTCGTGCCTGTTTTTCTATAGTTGTGGACCAAAGAATAATTGTTTTTCGATTAGATTATTGTTTGGGGATTGTAATTTCTGCCTTGATGCCAATGTGAAGAATCATCTAACTTTTTCCTTGCCCCTGACGTTACGGAAGGGGGCAAATGAATATTTGGCGGCCAACCTCGCGTCCGACGACGTGTGAAGTTTGTAAGCACGCCCAAGAAGCCACAAATTCGCCCAGCATTTTCGATCGCTCATGAGGAGCCGGGTTACGGTGGGTATGGAAGACAAAAGCGAACTTTTGAACGAACTGAAGATTGATCGCAGCGAAGATGATGCGCCGAAAGGTGTGTCTATGCCTGTGGTGTTGGCCATTGTGGTTGTTGCGCTGCTCGCCGGTGGTGGTGGCAGTTATTATTTCCTTGGTGGTGGCTCTGCTGATGTGCCCGCGGCGGATAGCGTTACGGCCCCTGCGGTGGCAGAAGCGCCGGCGCCCAAGGTTGCAACCGTTGCCGCCGTGCAGGAAACGCCAGCCGCTGCTGCTACAGCTCCGGTTTCAGATCGGCTTTTGAATGCCTCTGGCTATATTACGGCCCGGCGTATTGCCACGGTATCTGCTGAAATTCTTGGTCTATTGACTGATGTGCGTGTTGAAGAAGGCATGCAGGTTACCAAAGGGCAGGTTCTTGCCACCCTTGATGATGCGGTTGCCAGCGTGAACTATCGGTTTGCGGAGGCACAAGTGGCAGTGCAGGAAGCGCGCCGGGAAAATATTGTCGCGCAGCTTGCTGAAGCGCGCCGTGTGCTTGGGCGGACAGAAGAACTGAAGAAAGAAGATTTCTCAAGCGAAGCAGATGTGACCCGCGCCGCCGCCAATGTGGCGTCATGGGAAGCGCAGCTGAAGCAGTCTGCCGCAGACATTGAGGTCGCAAAACTGGAGGCTGCACGCCAGCAGGAGCGTCTGAATGACCACACTATTCGTGCGCCCTTCGGCGGCGTGGTGACAGTTAAAAATGCGCAGCCGGGCGAGATTGTATCGCCCAGTTCTGCAGGTGGTGGTTTTACCCGTACCGGCATTTGCACCATTGTGGACATGAACAGCCTTGAGATTGAGGTGGACGTGAACGAAGCCTTCATTGGCCGCGTGTTCGAAGGCCAGAAGGTGGAAGCCAACCTGGACGCTTATCCCAGCTGGACCATACCGGCGTCTGTGATCGCTATCATCCCGACCGCTGATCGTGCCAAGGCAACGGTACGCGTGCGCATTCGTATTGAAGAGAAAGACAGCCGCATTCTGCCCGACATGGGCGTGAAAGTGGCATTCCTGAGATCCTGAAAGGCATCAGCCGAGCAGATAACCTGACCGCCTGACACACCGAGACAAGCGAGGAGACCAACCCATGACTGCCCTGTTTGACCTGAAGCAAGTGGCCAAGAGTTTCGTTAAAGGCAAAGAAAAAATCAGTATTTTCGAAAGCCTCGATATGACCATTGAGGAAGGCGATTTTGTTGCGATCATGGGGCCGTCCGGTTCCGGTAAAACAACACTTCTCAATATGCTTGGTGGTGTGGACCAGTCCACAGATGGCGAAGTTTGGTTTGATGGTGCCCGTATTGATAGCCTTTCGGAAGGTCAGTTGGCGCGGTGGCGCGCGAACAATGTGGGCTTCATCTTTCAGTTTTATAATCTGATGCCGATGTTGAATGCGGCGCGCAATGTGGAGCTTCCGCTGCTACTGACCAAGCTTGGCGCAAAACAGCGCAAGAAGAATGTCGAAACTGCATTGACGCTGGTTGAGTTGGCGGACCGCGCGAAGCATATGCCTAACGAAATGTCCGGCGGTCAGCAACAGCGGGTTGCGATCGCGCGGGCGATTGTGTCTGACCCCAAGCTTCTACTGTGTGACGAGCCAACCGGTGACCTTGATCGGGCAACCGCTGATGAAATCCTCAAGATGCTTCAGCTTCTGAACCGGAAGTTCAACAAGACCATTGTTATGGTGACCCACGACCCGGTTGCGGCGAAATACGCCAAACGCACCATCCACCTTGATAAAGGGGAGTTCGTTGAAGAGGAACTGGTGGCATGAAGGACCTCTATCTGATTTTCAAAAACCTGACGCGCAAGCCGCTCAGGCTTTTTCTCACCATGTTCGCCACCTTCGTTGCTTTCCTGATCTACGGCACACTCACCACATTTCAGGCGGCAATCGACTCTGGCGTAGAGCTTTCTGCTGACGACAGGCTAGTGGTGGTGAACAAGATCAACTTCACCCAGCCACTCCCGATTTCCTATGTAAACCGGGTTGAGGCATTGCCCAATATCACGGGTGTTACGCACCTGAACTGGTTCGGTGGCTATTTTCAGGACCCGCAGCAACAGGTGGTAACCTTTGCTGCTGACCCGGAAAGTTTCCTGACCGTATATAACGAGCTTGTACTCACCGAAGACGAGCAGGCAGCCTGGCTGCAAAACAGACAGGGCCTGATTGTCGGCAAGGCGGTAGCCGATTTGTTCGGTTGGCAAGTAGGTGACCGTATCCCGCTTAACTCAAACATCTTTTCACAAGCCGATGGCAGTACAGCGTGGGAATTTGATGTGGTCGGTATCTTCACCGGTACTGATAAGCAGGCCAACACGGCGGCGGCATACTTTCACTATGATTATTTCAATGAAACCCAAACCTTCACTCGCGATTATATCGGTTTTATGGGTGTCAGAACCGCAGACCCGTCTCTGAACGAGCAGGTGATCAAATCCATTGATGATATGTTCACCAACACCCCGTTTGAAACGGAAACCGTGCCCGAGAAAACCTTCAACAAGGCGTTTATCGAGCAGATTGGTAACATCAGCTTGCTGCTGGGGTCCGTGGTGTTTGCGGCCTTCTTCATCATTCTGGTGATTGTCGGCAATTCCATGGTGCTGGCGATCCGGGAACGCACGGGCGAGATCGGCGTGCTGAAAACCCTTGGTTTCAAGTCGTCTCGTATCTTTGTGATGGTGATTGTAGAGTCGCTGCTGCTGGCGCTTGCCAGCGGGACGCTTGGCCTCTTTGTGACCAGCGGCGTGGTGGGCGCGCTCAATAATATTCCGCAATTGCCCGTTATGGTTTTGAGCACCGACATCATCATGCAGGCCATTGGCATCATGGTGCTGCTTGGCCTTGTTACCGGCATTATCCCAGCGGTGAATGCGCTCCGTCTCAACATCATCACAGCGCTGTCGCGGCAATAGGAGAAAGTGAATGACACTCTTTTCTCAAATCTGGACTGTTATCCTGATGAATATTCGCAGCTTACCGCAGCGGCTGTGGATGTCACTTGCTGCGGTGCTCGCTGTATCGGTGGTTGTGGCGGTTCTGTTGTCGTTCCTGTCGATGTCTAACGGGTTTGCCAGCACACTTGACGGCACCGGGTCAGAGTCGGTCGCTATTGTAACCCGCAGCGGATCACAAGCCGAACTGAACAGCGTGATTGGCCGCGATAGCGTAAATATCGTGTCAACGGCACCGGGCATTGCGCTGGATGCGAACGGCCAGCCCATCTATTCCGCCGAGCTGTATGTGATTGTTGATGGCGTTAAAAAATCGAGCGGTACAGAAGTAAACATCCCCATGCGGGGCATATCCATAGAAGGGTTTGACCTGCGTGATCAGGTTGAAATTGTTGCAGGTCGTGTGTTTGAACCTGGTACCAACGAGATAATCGTTGGGCAGGGTATCCTTGGCCAGTTCAGTGGGTTTGAACTGGGGCAAGAAGTAACCTTTGGCAAAACCCGCTGGTCAGTAGTTGGTGTGTTCTCAACCGGTGGCAGCGCGTTTGAAAGTGAGCTGTGGGCAGACGCCCGTATGGTGCAAGACCTGTTTAACCGGGGCAATAGCTTCCAGACCATGCGCTTGCGACTTTCAGAGCCCGGCAATGTTGAAGGTATCCGTGAGCTGATTGAAAATGACCCACGCTTGATCCTCGATGTGGATACCGAAGCTGATTATTTCTCTGCACAGGGTGAGGCGCTTGAAACCATCGTTGTTTTTGGCTGGACTATCAGCATTGTGATGGGGCTTGGTGCGCTCGCTGGTGCGCTTAACACCATGTATACGTCCGTTGCATCGCGCGCTGGTGAGATTGCAACCTTACGCGCAATTGGCTTCAGCAATGTGTCCGCCTTTTTTGGCACGCTTGCCGAATCCATCGTGCTGTCGCTTATTGGCGGCGTGGTGGGGGCGCTTGTGTCCTACTTCTTTATGGATGGGTTGACGACCGCAACCATGGGACCTGGGTTTACCCAGATCGTCTTTACTTTTGAGATGTCACCCGAGCTGTTCCAGAACGGTATCACGCTCGCGCTTCTGATCGGTCTGATTGGTGGCTTTTTCCCGGCGTGGCGGGCGGCAAGGCTGCCTGTGGTGACAGCTTTCAGAAAGGCGGCCTAAGGTTTAGTTAGCGCTGCTCCAGCCCATACATTCCGTTTCGGCCCACCGACCACCTACGGTTAATTTCGTGAAGTGGTCGGTCCTAAGATAGAGCGGGTGTGGGCTGGCGATGTTTTTTTAAAACTGCTTATTCCTTTAGCTCGATAATGGCGTTGATCTCCACTGCAATCCCTGCTGGCAGGCTTCCCATGCCAACGGCGGCACGGGCGCCCTTGCCGCTGTCGCCAAACGCCACAACAAACAGGTCGGAGAAGCCATTAATCACTTGCGGTTGCTGCGTAAAGTCATCTGTCGCATTCACCATGCCGATGATCTGCAATACCTGCTTAACATTTGACAGTTCGCCAACAGCACTTTTGATTGTGGCCAGCATGCAAAGGCCGGTGCGCTGCGCGGCACCGTAAGCTTGTTCAACACTCAGGTCACGACCAACCTTACCGGTGGTGCGATCAGGCCCGCATTCGCCGTGCCCGGACAGATAGAGAATGTTACCGGCCCGTCGCCATGTCACATAGTTTGCAACCGGTGATGTGGGCTCTGGCAATGTATGGCCAGCGTCCGCAAGCCGTTCTTCCGGTGTGTGCCCGTCAGCTTGTGCGGGCAACGCCCACACAAGCACAAGTATGATCCAAAGATGTTTCATATGTTACCCCTTCTGGTGCTTCAGCTTACCAGGAAACGCCGTAATCTTCGCCGCTGTCGCTCGCGCCACCCCACATGGTGCCGGTTTTCTGGTCAAAATAGATTGCTGTTACCGGGCTGTAGGTGCGTGGCACCACTTCTACTTTGTAGCCCCGTTTCGCCAGCTCCTTGCGTACCCACTCGGATACCTGTGTGGTAACCTGAATGCGGCCCGGTTCTGACTTGTGGGCACCAAACGAGCTTTGCATCTGGTAGCTGGTGATATTGTGCGCTTCAACGGCCTCCTGCACATTCATGTCAAACTCAACCATATTGAGGAAAAACTGCAGCAGGTTCTGGTCCTGGCTATCACCGCCTTGCACGGAAAAGGCCATCAATGGCTTGCCGTCTTTCAGCGCGAGGCTTGGTGTCAGTGTAGCCCGTGGGCGCTTGCCCGGTGCCACCACATTATAGGGGTTCAACCCTTCATCGAGCACAAAGCTTTGCATGCGCTGTGACAGGCCAATGCCCGTTTCACCAGCAATAAAGGCTGGTATCCAGCCGCCGCTTGGCGTGATCGAAACCACCCAGCCTTCCGCGTCAGACGCCTGAATGCTGGTTGTGCCCGCAAGGAAGGCTTCGTCATCGGTCATAATATTTTGCGCAACTTGAAAACCGTCGGAACCTGCCGCATCTGCTTCGGGTGGAATTGGTGTCCATTTTTCCAGCAGTTGCGGGAACGGGTTTGTGCCGCCCTGGAACGGGTACGGGTCACCCGGCTTAACATTCGGGTCGTTGCGATCAGAGTTAATCATCGCGCGGCGGTGGTCTGCATACTCTTTCGATAGCAGTCCTTCGATGGGTTCCTCCGGTGGCAGGTACGGGTCACCATAATAGAAATCCCGGTCTGCAAACGCATGGTTCATGGTTTGATAGAGGGTGTGGATATAAGGAAGCGAGTTATGCCCCATGGACCTCAGGTCCACATCCTCCAGCATATTCAGCATTTGAAGAAGTACAGGCCCCTGCACCCAGTGGGTTAGCTTGTAAACTTCAATGCCCTTGTATGTGGTGCTGACCGGCTCTTCGATATGGACCTTCCAGTTATCAAGGTCTTCCATGGTCATCAGGCCGCCATATTCTTTGGAGCCGCGCACCATTTCTTCGGCGATATCTCCGCGGTAAAAACGGTCATAGGCCGCATAAATTGCTTCCTTGCGGCTTTTGCCTTCGGCAAGCGCTTCTGCTTCAGTGTCCACCAGTTTCTGAAGGGTGTTCAGAAGGTCAGGCTGTTTGAAATCTTCGCCTGGATATGGTGCTGCGCGTTCCTGGCTGTCTTCAGCATTCAGATGCGGCAGAAATACTTCGGTGGAATGTTCCCACTGTTTGATCACATCTTTGCGGCGTTCGATATTATTAGCCTGGCTTTCCTCAATCGGGTAGCCCTCTGCCATTTGCATGGCTGGCGCGAGCACTTGGCCAAGGCTCATGGTGCCATATTCAGCCAGCATCACCATCAGGCCGCCGGGTGTGCCGGGTGTTACTGCGGCAAGTGGCCCAAACTCGGGCGGATAAGCCATGCCCTGTTCCCTGAAAAACTCGGGCGTTGCGCCCGTTGGCGCTACACCAAGCGCGTTGATGCCAATCACCTTGCCTGTTTTCGGGTTGTAGATGAGTGCCTGCGTTTCACCGCCCCAGCCGAGCGTGTCCCACATGGTGCTGGTTGCTGCCAGCATTGCACAGGCGGAATCAACCGCGTTGCCGCCCTGCGTGAAAATCATACTGCCCGCCGTTGCCGCCAGTGGTTTGCCGGTAACAGCAACCCAGTGCTTGCCGTGCAATACCGGTTTCTTGGTTGCTTGGGCAGTTGCCCCTTCGCTTAACGGTATGCCGAGCGCAGTGCCCAATAGTGCAACGGACGCAACCATCATGCGCGACCGCCGTTCGATAAAGAGTTTTGCCTGATATATGTTTGTGCGTGACAACATGGACTACCCCCTCAAGATAAAAGCCAATTAAAAACCCACGTCAGGAACGCTATCTGGCGAACCCGCTGTTGTAAATATACGCAGCCCAAACAAGGGGGGATCAAACGCAATTGTGATCAGCGGGCATGCGGGGCCGAACAGTATCAAATTGAAAGAAGGCGGCAGTTACGCCGCCTTCAGAGCTCTTTCTAAGGGTGGTTTTCCATCCAGCCTGCGGAATGCACCATTTTGGCAATCCAATGGCTTGGGAACACCCGGATGCCGTGCGGTTCATCGGGCACACGGATCATCACCGTTTCAACGCCGCGAATTTTAAGAGCGGTATAATATTGTTCGGTCTGGGAAATTGGTGTGCGCCAATCCGCTTCCCCAGTGATGAGCAGTGACGGCGTTTTCACCTGATCAATCACCGACAGAAGCGAGCGATTCCAATAATGATCACGGTTTTCCCATGGCACCCCGGGGAACCAATAGGTGTTCACATAGGGAATATCGGTGGTCAGGTTGAAGCTTTCCCAGTCAATTACGGGGTAATGAATTACTGCTGCTTTGAAACGGTCCGTTTTACCGATCATCCAGCTGGTTAGCACACCGCCGCCGGACCCCCCCATGACATAAAGCCGGTCTTCATCAATGCCGCCTTTCGCGATAACGGCATCAACGCCCGAGTTCAGGTCATAAAAGTCATCGCTTGGGTAGTTATGATGAATGAGGTTTGCAAACTCTTTGCCGTAGCTCGTGGACCCGCGCGGGTTGGTATAAAGAACCACATAGCCTTGGGCCGCGAAATACTGTTTCTCAAAATCAAAACGCGGGCCATAGTTGGCGAACGGGCCACCATGGATTTCAATCAACAACGGGTATTTTTTGCTGGCGTTAAAACCGGGTGGATAAATGACCCAGCCATGCATTTCCCGGCCATCAACTGATGAGGGGTATGTGATTTCCTCCACAGTTCCAAGGCTGCGCTGGGCGAACAGGTCGCCGTTTACATCTGTGACGATATTGAAAGAACCATCTTTGCCAACGGCAATATCTTCGGCGCGGTTTGTGCTGGCGGTAACAAACGCAAGCGTACCATCGTTTGCGACCGAAAGCTGCGCGCTGCCGCCGTAAGCGCTGTAGCCGCTGCCGCCGCTCAGGTCCGCATATATGTCGCGCCGGTTACCGCTCAAGTTGGTGAAGGCAAGTTTGGTGGTACCCCTGTCATCATAGGCGAAATAGAGGCCGCTATTGTCTTTTGCCCATGCAATCGCATGGACTCTGCGATCGAGAGTGGGGGTGAGAGAGCGGCGGTTGCTGCCATCCCGGTCTTGCACATAAAGTTCAGTGGTATGGAACCCCAGCCCTTCATCATCAAAACCCAGATAAGCGACCATCTGCCCGTCTGGTGACAGGCTTGCGCTACCGTCTGCGCCGTTGCGGGTTGTCAGCTGGCTTACCGACCCGCTTTCAATGTCGTAGGCGAACACGTCGGTGTTATGCGGTTTCCAGTCCGCGCCTTCGCGCCGATTCATCGACAGGATGATCTCTGAGCCATCAGGCGACCAATTCAGGCCACCTGCCCGGCTGCCGGGGCCAGCATGTTTGAAATCACCGCTTGAGATTTGCCGTGCGGTTCCGCCTTCTGCCGGTACGGTATAAATATGGTGATAGCCATATGGCAGATAGCCGGCACCATTGAAGCGGTAGACCATTTGGTCAACGATGCGGGCAGGGTCTTTCCATTTGGCACCAGCAGGTGCGGTGGGCATGTCCCCCACAACTGGCGCGCCCTCCCGCTTCAGCATGGTGAAGGCGATCTGGCTACCGTCCGGGGACCAGCTGATGCCTGCTGGTGTTTCGCTGGTGCGGCTGATGATGGTTGTGTCACCCGTTTCCATATCGCGTACATAAATTTGTGGCTTGGCCGCCGCGTCGTTTTTCACATGGGCGTTTGAGATAAAAGCAAGCCTCAACCCATCTGGTGACCAGCGCGGTGTGTGTGCGTTTTCAAGGCCCGTTGTCATGGCGCGGTGGCCACTGCCATCGGCGTTAATCATCCACAGGTTTGAATAGCGTTGGTCGCTATTGACGTCAGCGAAATTGCGAACATAAACAATGCGTGACCCATCCGGTGAAATTTGCGGATCACTTGCGTGCTCCATTTCAAAAGCATCCATAATCTGAAGCGGCTGGTTTTGAGCGATGCCGATAGGTGCAAAAAAACCGATGAGTAGAAGTGCGCAAAAATTGCGTAGAAAATTTTTCATGCCGAACCCTCCCTTAATATCCCAAGGGGAAAGTGTAACCTGAGGTTCTGGTTGGAGTCAGCGGCCAAAAATATATTTTCGGCATGATTTGATGCGGAGGACTTGGTTTTTTGCTGTTTTTTCTCCCTTTTTAGGGATTTTTCTTCCTTTTTTGCCAAAAATTCTTCGGTTTTTTGGGGGAAACAGAAGATTTTTCAGAAATGCGACTCGAAAAGCGACACAAGCCGGTCCGCCGTCATGCGGATAGCGGGTTTGCGGTTAATATCGTCAGGCAACACCATCCAGATACGACCACTGTCAGGAATGAAGGGCTCGCTGACGCGGGTCAGGGCGGGTTCAGGGTCAGCGGCGAAACAGGGCAAAACAGCGAGCAGAGAACCGCTTTTCACCGCATCCAAAAGGTTGATGGAGGCGGAGCAGCGTAAAGTGGGGTTTTTAACCCCTTGTTTTATAAGCCATTTTGATGTTGCAAAATGATCCAGTTCCTGCGCCATCATGGCCCAGTTAAAAGCGCTGAACCGTCTGTCGTCATAGGCTTCCGGCTTGTCGCTCACGAGTGTGTTTGCGCCGTAAACCGCATAATTATAATGCCTTAGCTGGCGCACCCGCATAGCCCCCTTTTCCGGGCGATGGGTCCGAATGGCGATATCCGCTTCCCGGCGCGGCATATCGGCAAACAGCACGCTGGAGCTGATATCGATACGGCAATCAACAGGATTACCTGTTATTAAGTATATGTTTTTACTAAGAAAAGATCCAATCCACGGACCACAGGCAACGCGCACGGTCGGGGTTGACGGGGCATCTGATTTTGTCCGCGAAATCCGCTGTGCGGTTCGGGCCATTTCTTCAAGGTCCGGCACCAGTGCTTGAGCTGACTCGGTTGGTGCAATGCCTTCGGGTGTGGTCAGCACCAGTGTTTCGCCAAGCTCGTCTTCAAGCGCTTTTATCTGCCTGCTAACAGTGGGTTGGCTCAGGCCAAGGGCTTTGGCGGCCTGCGAAAAACTGTCATGGTCCAGCACCGCTTTCAGGATGCGAAGTCTTTGCCAATTTATGCTCTTCATTATTGATTAGGTTTCGTCAATATTGAGGGTTGCTATTCAATAATATTTACGTCCAATCTTTGCATTGTCAATTTGGCAAATGCCAACCAAGGGGAGGTTTTATGAGGTTCAACTACAAGGCGGGCCTGTTTTTTTTCGCGGGCCTGATGACTTTATCAGGTGGCGCTGGTGCGCAGGAAACCCGTACGGTGCTAACCACAGAGTCAGCAAAAACCATTGTTGCGGTGTGCGAAGCCTATGCGCGTGAAAAAGGCTGGCTGCTCAATATCGCAGTGCATGACCAAGGCAAAAACCTGATGGCGTTCCTGCGCATGGACGGTGCCCAGCTTGGCTCCATCGACATTGCGCTCTGGAAAGCGAACTCCGCAGCGGCTTTCCCGCGCCCGACAAAAGTAACCGCAGATATTGCGCGTGATTTCCCAGCTATAGGCCATGCGCCGCACATCGCCATTTTTGAAGGCGGGGAGGCGATTTTTGCTGAAGACGGTACCCACCTTGGCGGTGCTGGTGCGTCCGGCGCACGCGGCGCTGAGGATGCGGAGTGTGTGCGTGAAGGCATCAAGGCAGCGGGCCTTAAGTTCGAGAGATAACAGGTGCCTTGGCTGCAAAAGCAGGCAGCCGAATGAATATAGTGCCTAAAAAAACGGTTGCCTGAATAAACCGCGAAAAACACAGGAGACAGTGAATGAAGACGGTATTCAAATATGGTTTGCTTACGCTTATCACCTGTTGGTCGGTTGCGGCCCATGCTGCGATCTGGCGACCGTTTGAAACCACAAGCGCAGATGGCACCCTGATCACCTATTATATGGCGGGGGATATGATACCGGGAAAGGTGCCTCTGTTTGTAATTTCCGGTGGGCCGGGTAGTGATCACCGCTATATGCGGGTTGGTGGCAGTTTTGACCGTCTGTCAAACGAACGCCCGGTGATTATGTTTGACCAACGCGGCACATCACGCTCGGGCCCGGTTACGGGTGCGCCAAGGCTTGACCAATGGGCCGATGATGTGGAGGCGGTGCGAATAGCCTCAGGGTCGGACAAGCTGCATATCCTTGGCCATTCCTTTGGCGGCATTGTTGCGATGAATTATGCCGAGCGCTACGGCGACAACATCGCGTCCATCGTTTTTGCAAACTCAACCGCCACCTCAATTGCTGAAACAGGTAATATTCTGCGGCAGGTTTTCCCCGACCGCATCGATGCATGGGTTGAGCGCCGCGCCGCACTGTCACCACGCTTTAAGGCAAGCGATATTGATGTGTTTTCGAGCATGGAGTTTGTTGACCTTGAACGGCTTGACGAGTTCCTATTTGCGATCAAGGATTATACCTACAATATCGAGGTGAATAATGAGCTTAGGCAGGACATGGCCTCGCTTGATTACACTCCGGTTGTTGGTGCCCTTACGGTGCCTTCGCTGGTGCTACATGGCCGGTATGACCCGGTGATCACACCGCAAACAGCCTTCACTCTGCACCAGCAAATTCCAGGGTCGGAACTGGTTATTTTGCCAGCCACGGGGCATTTGCCTTTTGTGGAAGTGCCGGATGTTTTTGTGGCGACAGTCAGTGACTTTCTGGGACGCGCTGATCAGTAGATCGTTTGAAGGACTTCATTGATAAACTGCGCATCTTCCTGTGTGTTGAAGATATGGAAAGACAGGCGCACTGTGTTCTGCCTGCGGTCGAAAAAACAGTGTTCAGCCGATAGGGTGTTACAGAGTTTGGTTGCCGCTTCTGCATCCAAACGCAGGCACAGGGTGCCCCCACTGGCATCTGTTTGCCGCGCTGTCAGCCCCTTATTCTCAAGACCAAGCAAAGCCATTTTTTTCAGGGTGCGGTTATGCTCCCTAATGGTCTCAAAACCAATGGCGGTTAGGGTTTTTATGGCCGCTTCTGCAATGGCATAGGGCGCGACCGATGGTGTGCCGCCCCAAAACCGGCGCGCGCCATCTGCTGGTTGGAAGTTGCGGATATCAAACTCAAATGGATCAGCATGGGAAAACCAGCCCACATGCGGTGGCATAAGGGCCTGGGCATGATGTTGCTTCATCCACAGATAGCCTGCCCCGGGCCCGCCGCACAGCCATTTAACACAGGAGCCAAACAGGGCATCAATACCCCACTTTGTGGGCGTTACCGGCAAAATACCAACTGATTGAGCCACGTCAGCGACCGCATAGGTGCCGTTTGCATGACAAAGGTCCGAGATTTCCCGAACTGGTGACACAACCCCGGTATTGGAATGCACATGGGTAATAAGGGCGGCAAGAATGGTGTCGTCCATATACCGTGCCCAAGTATCCAAATCGTCGGCTGGTTCGCCTTCATCAATCAGTACAAGGTCAAGACCTGATGACTGAAGCCCCTGAACCACAAACCCCATGGTTGGAAAGGCGTCTGCATGCATCAGAATTTTCCGGCGACCGTTCCGGTGGCCATTTTGACACAAGGCGGAGAGATAGTTTGCAAACCCTGCCGACACACTCGGTTGGGGGCATATGTCGGCGGCGTTAACCTCCAGAAGGCCAGCCAGCTGTTCACAAAAGCCTTCAATCGTGCTCAGCCACTTGGGCCAGGCATCGCCGCCAGCATCTGCCCACGGTGCCAGATAGCCGTCTTCAAGGGCTTGCCGTGCGCCTTTTGGCAGGCAACCAACCGAATGGCTCAGCAGGTATCGCCCGTTCGGCAAATCAAACTGATCAGCCCATGTCATTATTTTGCCGCCACATGTATGGGGTTGCGCACCACACCATATTCACCGCCCCAGCGGTCTGTCATCTCGCAGCGGATATCCCACAGTTCCGGGAAAAAACGGTGCTGCGCGCCCTTTTGCAACAGGTCAACAGGTCGCCCCTTCAGTGATTTGGAACCAAGCCCGATAGAACGATGGATAAGGAATAGATGATGCCAGCGGAACTTTTGGAAAAGTTCGTCAAACTCAATCAATGCTTCGGCAACCATATAGGCTCCATCAT
The DNA here is from genome assembly GCA_965199355.1 of Kordiimonas sp. Lineage (GTDB taxonomy): Bacteria > Pseudomonadota > Alphaproteobacteria > Sphingomonadales > Kordiimonadaceae > Kordiimonas. The sequence goes on along the minus strand of CBDARB010000009.1, from coordinate 650,030 downwards.
GCTTATACTGGCTGTCGTAAACTTGCTCAACTGTCAGGTCTTGCGGTTCCAGGTAGTTGTCGACATAGTTTTTCCAAAGGTCGCTCGGCATCTTCAGAAGCAGGCGAAAACCGGGTGATTCCTGCCCGCTCCCATTGCCAAGCTGAAGGCGGATTTCCTGATATTCTTTTGGTGACATGGTTTCGAGCACATCAAGTTGCTGGACCATCATGCGCTGCAACTGGTGAACACGCCCCATCAGGGTTGTAACCCGATGAGTTTGTTGCTGCTGCATATAGTCCATCACGTCAACAAGGGTGAAGGCCATCAGCTTCATCCATAATTCTTCAACCTGATGCACGATCTGGAACTGGAGTTCGTCCGGAGTGCAAAGCTCGGCAATGGGTTTCTGACAAGCAAGTAAACTGTCGCATTTCAGATAAACGCCATAGTCCAGCATCTCGGGGGTTTCGATGCGGTCAATATAGTCGTCTCGGTTCATTTTTTTGCCTCCAGGTATTTTCCTGCATTATACTGGCTGTGTGGCAAACATTGTCCTTATGTTCTGATAAATTTTATTATATAAAGAACAATGATCTTAGTTATTGTGATTTATGAGACTTATGGACCATATTGATTTGAATATTCTGGAGCTTCTGGAAAAAGACGGCAGGCTATCTTTTGCGTCGCTTGGGGAGGCTGTTGGCCTCAGCAAAACGCCGTGTTGGAACCGGGTAAGGGAGCTTGAAGCCGCTGGTATTATTGAGGGGTACGGCGCCCGTGTTTCAGCGGAATCTGTTGGCCTTGAAATCCGCGCGATTGTGCATGTGGTGGTTGCCTTCAATCGCTATGAAGCGTTTGAAGCAGCAATCCAGAAACACTCGTCTGTGCGAACCTGTCACGCGGTGACCGGAGAATATGACTATATTCTGGAAGTTCTGGCACCGGATATGGTGGCCCTTGACGAGCTGTTGCGCAAAGACCTCAGTCGTTTGCCGGGGGTTACCCGGTTCAATACGTCCATCACTACCCGCCTTATCAAAAGCGGTAGCAGCTATCTGGAAATGCTCTAATAGCCCTTGAAGATTTCCTCGAACCAGCCGGCCTGTTTTAGGGTTTCAAATTGTTTTTGCAAATGTGCCCTGAAGGCTTTGGTACGCTCGGTCTTAAAGCAGACTATGCCGTCGCTGAGAGTGCCGAGCCGCAAAGTTGATTTTTTCACTTTCTCGGAAAGCCCCATTTCCCGAGACAGCAGATCAAGATCAAAATCATACCCGATCATGGCATCAATCCGGTTGACACTCAGGAGGTTCAGCATCTGCGTCTGGCTCTGAAGCGCAAAGGTTTCTTCAATGCCCAGCGCATGAATGGTGTCGAGCAGATTGACGTCTGACACCAGGTTCAGGCCGCTTAGTTGATCAATGGTTTCAATGTCTGGCGCATGGGTCGGGACATAGATCACCACCTCAAGCTGGTTGACCGGGCCAATAAACTCCAGCTCGCTGGCTGCAATGCCCTCGTCGGCCCAGCGGTCCAGCTTGTCGGTTGCGATATAATCGCAGTCTGCCTGCCGGTTTGTCATAATCCGGTTGTAACGCGCAGATGGATAGAAGGACACATCCACATCGCCTTCGTACCCTTCAATCATTCGGTTAAACACCCGGTTATAAACCCCGTCACCGGACGGCATATAAGCTTTGGGTATTTCCATGCTTGCAACAGCAATGTCCGGATCTGGTTCCTGCGCTAATGTTGAAGGTAGACACGCAAAGCACAACAGCCCAAGCATGCTTGGCCGTGCACCCGTAAAACTGAATGGCGTAAAAAGAGTAAGCTTACGTATGCCCATATGGCAGAAGTCCTTGCTTAAAATTCGCCTAATCCTCTTGGCTATTGCCCGGTATAATCCACCAAATGTAACCAAAGTACTAAAATGTAAGCGAAAACTGGGCACCGCCGCCTTCGCGTTCGGCGTGGCTTACCGATCCGCCATGGGCAATCATCACCTGCCGGGTAAGCGCGAGGCCAACACCACTGCCTTCCCGCTTGGTGGTGAAGAAGGGGACAAACATGCGCTCGGCCACTTCAGCGGAAATGCCGGGGCCGTTGTCTGCTACTTCCAAAGTAACACGTCCGCGCCGGTTCAACCGCGCGAGTAGCCACACATGAGAGTCTTCGCGGCCAGCAAGGGCATGCCCCGCATTCTTGAGCATGTTGATCAACACCTGTTCCAGCATCTCCCTGTCTGCTGAAACATCCAGTTCGGTGGGTTCTATGTGAGTGACAAGCGTGATGGGTTTATCGTGCCATTCTTCCTCAAAAAGTGCAGTCATTTCATCAAACAGATCTGCCAGACGGATAAGCTGTTTTTCGGGTGGTGGCAGGCGGGTAAGGCTGCGGTAGCTGGATACGAACTGATTAAGCCGATCAGAGCGCTTTGCGACCGTATTGACGGCATCCTTAACGTCGCCAAGTTCGGCGACAACCTCTGGGTTGTCAGCTACTTTGCCCGCCGCGTCATCCACGAGGTCAACCGCCGTTTTGGCGAGAGATGCAACCGGCGTGATTGAGTTCATGATTTCATGGGTTAGCACCCGCACCAGGTCCTGCCAGGCTTGTAACTGTGCGGCGTCCAGTTCGGACTGGATATTCTGTAAACTGAACAGTTTTTCCGGCTTGCCATCGATGATAATTTTGGTAGCCACCAGCATCATTTTCTGCTCAACGCCATCGGAATTGAAGGTGATCAGATGGCGTTCCCCCGGTTCGATCCGGGCGACATCTTTTTGAAAATCACGGCCAAACTGGGCGAAGTCATCCAGATGGGTTGTGGGCGTGCTGCCAAACAGGCGGCGGGCAGCATTGTTCCAGATGGTGAGCGCACCATCCGCATGCAGGGACATGAGAGGCACCGGCACATGTTCCACAAGGGCTTTCAGGTGGCGAAGTTCCTTTTCCTGACCTGCGCGCACCTCCTGAAACCGTTTTAATATATCGGTGAAGGTTTCACCCAGTTCACCGAACCCGGCGCCAAGGTCATGCATGCGGAAGCGTTGGCTGAAATCCGCATAACGGGCGGCATCCAGAAACCGGCTAACCTCGGCATTGGTGCGCTGAACGAAGCGATACACTTCAACCACAAGCGATACGATAATCATGAAGGTCAGGAAGGTGGCCGCATGGTATCCGGGCAAAATAATCAGATAGCTGATCCCCATAAGGAGCAGCATGATAAGCAGAAGCCTGCCCGCAAGCAGGACGCTGAAACGTTTAAAGCCCATGTTTTTCCATCCTGCGGTATAAGGCAGCTCTGGTGATGCCAAGTTCTTTGGCTGCATGAGAGATATTGAAGCGATGCTTCTTGAGGGCCCCGGTGATGGCCTGTTTTTCCAGCCGTTCCAGATTGAGGTCATCGCTCAGCAGGGTTTCAGTGTTTGACGCTGTATGGGCGGCATTAGGTGACGGTGCCGCCGTGCCATTAGCGTCCGTATCCGCAGTGAAGTCTGACGGCGTGAACATATCGTTTTCTGAAAGGATAACGGCGCGTTCAATGGCATGACGCAGGGCCCGCACGTTACCCGGCCACCTGGCATTTTGCACCGCCTGCATGGCGTCTTCGGAAAAGTCTTTGAGGGGTTTGTCGTATTTCCGGCAGTAAAGCTCCGCATAGTGGCGGGCGATTTCAGGAATATCCTGCCTGCGGTCCCGAAGGGGGGGCACGTTCACTTCGACAGTGTTCAGACGGAACAGCAGGTCTTGCCGGAAAACCGCTTCATCCTTCAGTTTTTCAACTGGTACGTTGGTGGCAGCAATAACGCGGACCTCAATCGGGATAGGCTTGTCAGAGCCAACGGGCACCACTTCCCGTCGCTCCAGAACGGTCAAGAGTTTGGCTTGTAGATGGAGCGGCAGGTTGCCGATTTCATCTAGAAACAGGGTGCCACCTTCTGCTGCTTGCAGCCGGCCTATGCGGTCATCGCGGGCGTCGGTGAAGGCGCCTTTCTTGTGGCCAAACAGTTCCGACTCGAAAAGCGACTCGGTCACCGCGCCCATATCCACAGACATAAACACTTCGCCAGCCCGCGCGGAAAGGCGGTGAAGTTCGCGCGCGACCAGTTCCTTGCCTGTGCCATTTTCGCCCAAAATAAGCACGTTTGCATCTGTGGGGGCGGTGCGTTTTATCACCGAGAGCACTTCTGCGATGGCAGGGCTGTTGCCAAGGATTGGTTGGGCAGGCGGGCTTGCCACAGCAGCGAGCGCGCGGTTGGTTTTTTTCAGCTTTTCCGCTTCCGAGCGGCTGCGGCGCAGCTTCACGCTGGTCGACAAGGTGGCGACCAGTTTTTCGTTTTGCCATGGTTTGGCAATAAAGTCGGTTGCGCCCTGCTTCATGGCTTCCACAGCCACATTCACGCCGCCGTGCGCTGTGATCATGATAACAACCGCTTGCGGGTCTATCTCCATGATCTTGCCCAGCCAATGGAAGCCTTGTTCGCCGGATGATTCACCGGGCCCAAAGTTCATATCAAGCAGAATGGCGTCAAATGAGTGCGCTGCCAGCAGGACAGGAATGTCCGCCGGTTGGTTGCAGGTAATCACCGTATCAAAATGCCGTTTCAACAGCAGTTTTGCCGCGACGAGAATGTCTTCATCATCGTCTACAATCAGGATTGCGCCACTGTGTGCCTGCACCTAAACCTCCAGCCTGTATGTTTGTTGCTGATGTTCGAAACCGTACACTCTGTGTTCGAAACCGTACAGAATTTTGTGTTCAAAAACGCACAATTATTAAAATAACATATTAATTACAAATAGATAGCTATTGGCATAACCTTTGCTCACTAGAAGGATAGCTAGCGAACAGCACATGAATGCTTAGTTGAAAGACATACGAGCCATGGAAAAAAAACAGACACAAAGCCCTCAGGCGGGCGACAATAAGACAGGCGGGAATACCATTTCTATGTATGGCGGAAAAACAGGCGGCCCAAACAAAGCTGGTCCGAACAAAACTGGCCCAAGCAAAACGGGATCGGATCGCGCAGTATCGGGCGCTGGCATGGACCGGCGGATCGAAAAGAAGAAAACACCCTGGAAAACTATCGGGATTGCTGCGGGGTTTTTGGCCCTTGCGGGTGTTGTCTGGATGCTGGTGCAGGACGCATCAGCCGGGCGCACTTTCCGCGTAAACGAAAGCCGTATCGTTATTTCAACCGTTAGCGAAGGCACGTTTGAGGATTTCATCCCGATCCGTGGCCGGGTGACACCGCTCAAGACCGTGTTTCTGGACGCTATCGAGGGTGGCCGTGTTGAGCGCGTGCTGGTGGAAGATGGCGCTGCGCTTAAGGCGGGTGACCTGATTGTGGAGCTGTCGAACACGACCTTGCAGCTTGATGTAACGCGCAATGAAGCACTGGTGACCGAGCAGCTTAACAATATGCGCACCATTGAGTTGCAGCTTGAGCAAAACCGGCTGTCGCACAAGCGCAATCTGGTGGACATCAATTACCAAATCAAGCGTTTGACCCGGCAAGCTGACCGGGAGCGTGAGCTGATCAAAACCAACGCTATTTCGCAGGCACAGCTGGATCAGACCGAAGATGAGCTTGAATATTCCATCAACCGGCGCGAGGTCACGCTTGAAAGCCAGGCAACAGATGCGCGCCTGCAGGAAACGCAGCTTGCGTCCCTTAAAACGGCTGGCGAGCAGCTGGAGCGTAATCTGGCCTATGCCCAGAAGAACCTTGAAGCACTGAGTGTGCGCGCACCGGTTGATGGCAAGCTTTCGGGCTTTAACGTTGAAGTGGGCCAAAGCATTGCACGCGGTGGCCGCCTTGGTCAGATTGATGACCCGGAAAACTATAAACTTACCGCCAACATCGACGAATTTTATCTGGGTCGCGTTGATCTGGGGCAGGAAGCCGTGTTCGAGCGTGGTGGCCGTAGCTACCGCATGACTGTTGCCAAAATTTACCCACAGGTGACCAACGGCCAGTTTGAGGTAGACCTTGTGTTTGCCGATGTGCAGCCGGAAGACATCCGTCGCGGCCAAACGCTTCAGTCCAAGCTGACGCTGGGCGATAGCACAAGCGCGGCGCTTATCCCGAACGGTGCCTTCTATCAGGACACGGGCGGCAACTGGATTTTTGTGGTGACGGCTGATGGCAGTCAAGCCGTGCGCAGAAATGTTCGGCTTGGTCGCCGTAACTCCCGCTTTATTGAAGTGGTTGAAGGGTTGGAGATCGGCGAGCGTGTGGTCACGTCGCCCTATAGTAGCTTCATTGATATGGACAGGCTCCGCCTGACCGGGGACTGACCGAACAAATATAACTCCGGCCTATGAAATCAGACAATGGGCCGGACCCGAGAAACGACAAGAGGACAGGCCAGGGAACCCGCAGACAAACCGATGCGGGAGGCTAAAATAAAGAAAGGAAACGCGGCATGTTGAAGTTGCACAATCTCTCAAAGGTCTACCGGACCGACGAGGTTGAAACCGTCGCACTGGACAATGTGAACATCGAGATCGAGTCAGGCGAGTTTGTTGCCATTATGGGCCCATCAGGTTGCGGCAAGTCTACTTTGCTAAACATTATCGGCATGCTCGATACACCATCGGACGGCGACTATATTTTCATGGATGAAAATGTAGCCGGATATCCAGAATCCAAGCTCAGCAATATCCGCAAACAGAACATCGGCTTCATCTTCCAGTCGTTCAACCTGATTGATGAACTGACCGTTGAAGAAAATATCGAGCTTGCGCTTTTGTATCACAATATTCCGTCAAACGTGCGTCGTGAGCGGGTGGCAAAAGTGATGGACAAGGTGGGCATTGCGCACCGGGCCAAACATATGCCAAGTCAGCTTTCCGGCGGCCAGCAACAGAGGGTTGCGGTTGCCCGTGCGGTTGTCGGGGATCAGGCCATGATTCTTGCGGATGAGCCAACCGGTAACCTCGACAGTGCCCACGGTCAGGAAGTGATGGAAATGCTGCAAGCGCTGAACGCCGAGGGCACCACCATCGTGATGGTAACACACAGCCCATCCCACGCTGATTATGCCCGTCGCACCATCAATCTGTTTGATGGTCATGTGGTAACGGAAAACCTGCGCGCCGCCATCTAGGCCGCCTTTCAGGAGACATGTCATGTCACAGCTGCTAACCGGATTGAGAGTACTGAAGCGACAGGGACTGTATGGCCTGATGGCTGTTCTTGGGCTTGCAATCGGGCTGGCAGTAGCGGTGACAGCGCTTTTGTTTGTTTGGCAGGAAATCCATTTCGATAGCCATATTCCGGATGCAGAGCGTGTCTATCTGATTGACAGCAAAGTCAGCCAGCAGGGCCGCACGCCTGTTACGCTTGCGCAAGTGCCCGGCGCGTTCGCGGCAGCCGCGCGCGACACGGTTCCCGGTGTTGAACAGATTGAACGACTGTGGCGTCAATGGTCCACCATTCAGCTGGATGACCGTTTCAACTTCAACGAACCCATGGTGGGGGTTGACCCCGGCTGGGTAGATATGATGGGCCTTGAGATGGTGAGCGGCAGCCGCAATGCTTTTGCGGATGACGTGACCAGAGTTCTGGTATCAGAGCAGCTTGCCGGGCGTTTATTTGGTACGCGTGATGCGGTTGGCGAAACCTTCCAGATTGACAGTGGTTCAGTCACCATTGGCGGTGTTTTCAAAGACCTGCCAACTGCAAGCCACCTTGAAACCAATGTCATCATGCATATCGCGGCGCGGCCAATTGCAGGGCGCAATATTACACCAGACACCGACTGGCAGCGTTTCTCCACCTTCACTTATATCAAGCTTGCAGAGGGCACAGATGTAGCCCGCGCGACCCGGGCGGCAGAAGATGTGATAATCGCCAACTATCAGACGGCAAGCTCTTTGCCGGAAGGAACAAGCCTGGACGATATTATCGATGTCTCCTTGCAGTCATTGCCATCGCTTCACCTCAACGATAAAAATTACCCTTGGGGCATCAAGCCACCTGCGGACAAGCTCAAGCTTGCGGTTTTCAGTGCTATCTCTGTTCTCATTGTGGTGATCGCCTGCATCAACCACGTGAATATGTCCACCGTGCGCTCGATAGAGCGGGCGCGTGAGGTGGCGATACGGAAGATTGTCGGCGCAGGGCGCGGTCACCTTATCCGTCAGTTTCTTATCGAAGCCGCCATTCTGGCTTTTGTCGCGCTGACAATTGCGTTGGTGCTGGTGGAGCTTTCCGCCGGGTTTGCCAGCTCACTTCTGGGGACCGTGCTTGACCTTTCCATATTAACCACACCGGGTTTCATGGTCTGGGTGGCGGTTCTTCTCGGGTTTGTGGTTGTCGCGTCGGGGCTGTATCCGGCCTATATCGCGAGCGCGGTATATCCCGGTAGTGTTCTTTCCAGCACCGCGCGCGGCGCGAAGGGCAGTAAGGGGCTGCGTTCTACGCTGGTCGTGTTCCAGTTCGCAGTATCGATTACGCTTGCGATTGGTGCCGCGGTGATTTGGAGCCAGCTTCAATATGCCCGCAACGCTGACTTGGGCTTTGACGCTGAAAATGTTCTGGTTGTTTATGGTACTGGCCGCCCGGCAGAGCGGTCCATCAGCCTGCATACCGGCCTAAGGCAAGCGATCAGCGGCAAGCCGGGTATTCTTTCCATCTCCGGTGCGAATTCAACACCAGCGTGGGATTTTGTACCGGAAGTGTTTGCCCGCAAACAAGGCGAAGCGCCGGAAACCGCCATCAATGTTGGCGGCATTTCTGTTGGCTTCGAGTTTTTTGATACGCTGCGTATCGAACCGGTTGCAGGCCGGGTGTTTAGCGAAGATTATGGCAATGATGTTGCCGAATGGGATTATGCCAATCGCAGCGAAGGCACTTTGCCGCTCGTCCTCAATCAGCAGGCTGTTCGCATGCTGGGTTTTGATACTGATGACGCCGCCCTTGGTGCGCAGTTGCAATTTACTGTTAACGCAACCAATGACCGCCGGGCCGAGATAGTTGGTGTTGTGCCCAATGTGCATTTCAAATCGCTGAAAAACGCCCTTCAGCCGATGATCTATTATCCTGACCCGGCAGCCTTTAGCACCCTGTTGATCCGGCTGGATCCAAACCAGCGCGACGTTGCCCTGCAATCGGTTGAAGAAGGCTGGCAGACGGTACTGCCCCAGCAAGCCATCAGCAGTGATTTTCTGTCTACTACATTGATTGAGCAATATAACGCTGAAGCATCAGAGCTGAAGACGGTGAGCGTGCTTGCGGGCCTGGGTATTCTGATTGCGATTTTCGGCCAATACGGCCTTGCCGCCTATAGCACACAGTCCCGCCGCCGGGAGATCAGCGTCCGTAAGGTTCTGGGTGCGCGGGTGCGCGATATCTTGCAGCTCTTTGTCTGGCAGTTCTCCAAGCCTGTGTTTGTGGCCATGGTGGTTGCTTGGCCGGTTGCCTTCTATGTGATGACCCTTTGGCTTGAAAATTTTGTCTACCGGGTCGCGCCAAACCCCTTGTGGTTTGTGCTGGCGGGTGTGCTGGCGCTCACAGTGGCCCTGATAACGGTGGCAGGCCATGCGCTAAAGGCTGCGAGAACAGCGCCCATAGAGGCGCTTAGATATGAATAAGATAAAAACGACGACAGCGAGAAAAAAACATGTTCTGGAATTATCTACAGGTTGCGTACCGAACCATACTTGGTAACAAGCTCTATAGTGCGATCAATGTGATCGGTCTGGCCATTGGCCTGGCCGCCTGCATTTTGATCCTGCTCTTTGTGCGGGACGAGCTTTCCTACGACAAATTCTGGAAAAATGCAGACAGTATCTACCGCGTCCAGACCACCTTCAATGTGCCGGGGCGCGAACCTTTTGTGATGGTGCTTGCACCTGGTCCTTTAAAGGACGCAGCGGATCGGTATTTTGATAACGAGATCGAGGCATCAACAAGGTTTGCAGGCATGTCCCCGATCGTTCGGCACGACGACCGGGTGGTGCGCGAAACTATTCACTGGGCAGACCCTGACGTTGCGTCCATTTTCGATTTGCAAGTGGTCGCGGGCGATATTCATGCTGCGCTTTCAGATAACTCAAGCCTTGCGATCAATGAAAGCTTTGCCCGGAAATATTTTGGCGACCAACCCGCGCTCGGTCAGGTGCTGACACTCAATAGTTTTGACCTTGAACGAGATTACAGAATTGCCGCTGTCTTTGAAGATTTGCCTCACAACTCTGCGCTCGACTTTCAGGCGTTGGCCATGATTGACGAACAGGATTTTGCCAATACCCCGTCTCTGTTTGAACAATGGTTTTCGGTTAACACCATGTTTTTCATGCAATTGAAGGGTGGTGTGACAGTCGATCAGATTACGTCGCGCATGACAGACTTTATCGATACCGGCATATCGATCCCGCCGGGCGCACTCGACGAAGATACCAAACCATCAGACCTGATAGAGTTTAATGTTATGGCACTGCCTGACATTCAGCTTAATCCATCAGGTGCTGGTGAAATGAAACCAACCGGAGACAAGCAAGTGGTGATCATTTTTGCCACTATCGCCGGGCTGGTGCTGGTGATTGCCTGCATAAATTTCATGAACCTTGCGACGGCAAAGTCCACCCGACGTGCGCGTGAAGTGGCGCTTAGAAAAGTGCTTGGCGCAAGGCGCGGTCAGCTGGTGACGCAGTTTATCGGCGAGTCTGTACTGATTGCGCTCATTGGTCTTGGCCTTGGTGTGGTGATGGTCGAGCTGCTGGTAGCACCATTCGGTGAATTTCTCGGCAAGGAACTGACGCTTGATTATACCGACACCACAACGGTCGGTATATTTTTGGCATTGATCGCCTTTGTTGGTGCCATCGGCGGTCTTTACCCGGCCCTTGTGCTTTCTGGTTTTCGGCCATCCCGTATTTTAAAGGCCAACCGTTCAGCCGAAACAAAAGGGTCTGCCCGGGTACGAGGTGCGCTGGTGATCCTTCAGTTTGCTATTTCCATAACATTGATTGTGGTGACTGGTGTTGTTTACGGCCAGATGCTCTATGCCACCACCCTTGACCCCGGGTTCAACAAGGAAAACCTGCTGGTCGTCAAAGATGTGAACCGCAAGGGCTTTGAAGACAAGCAACAAGCCCTGTATCAGGAAGTGGTGAACATGCCCGGTGTGCTTGGGGCCAGCTACTCTGCGAATGCACCCATTAGCGGTAATGAAAGCAATACATCCGTTGAAATCCCGGGTAACGAGGAACTTGGTTCAGTATTGATCGGACGGCAAACCGTCGATCATGACTTTTTTAACGTGTATCAAATCCCGATTGTTGCGGGCCGCGCTTATTCACGTGACTTTGTAAATGATGGCTTGCCCTCTATCGAGGGTGCGACAGACGGCGAACTTTTGAATGGCACTGTTGTAGTGAACGAAGGGGCTTTGCGTCGGTTTGGCTTTGGCTCCGCCGAGGAAGCCGTTGGCAAACTGATACGGGTGCCTGCTGGTCGGGGCGGTCCGGGTGAAGCGACACTGTATGCTCATCTGGAAATTATCGGCGTTGCGGCAGATACCAATTTTCAGTCGCTGCGCTCTGTGATCCGGCCCGAGATGTACTATCTGGTTGATGGACGTTACGCCAACTTGGCGATTCGTTATGAAGGTAACCCACTGGAGTTGATCAACCGTCTGGAAGGTGTTTGGCGCGGCCTCACCTCAACCATCCCGTTCCGCTATGAATTCGTTGATGAGCTGATCGAAGCCGAGTTTCTTGGTGAACAAAATCTGGCAACAACGCTTGGCGTGTTTGCAGGGCTCGCCATTCTGGTTGCCTGCATGGGGCTTTATGGCCTTGCGGCTTACACGGCAGAGCGCCGTACCAAGGAAATTGGTATCCGTAAGGTAATGGGCGCGCGGGTTATGGATATTGTGCGCCTTCTTCTTTGGCAGTTCTCAAAACCTGTATTGCTGGCAAGCGCAGTGGCGTGGCCGGTTGCTATATGGGGAACCTTGAGCTGGCTCGAAACGTTCCCGTACCGGATTGCAGACTGGGTGCTGATCCCGCTTTGCATTGCTGCTGCGCTTATTGCGTTGGTGATCGCGTGGGCAACCGTTGGAGGCAACGCAGCAAGGGTGGCGCGGGCAAACCCCATCAAAGCGCTTAGGTACGAGTAGGAGGCGGTTGATGTACGGGAATTATCTAAAGGTCGCGATACGAAACCTGCTGAAAAACCGCTTCTATAATCTTGTCAACATCGGGGGGCTTGCCGTTGGGCTGGCCTCCTGCGTTTTGATCATGCTGTTTGTTGTGCACGAGCTTTCCTATGACGAATGGATACCGGAAAAAGACCGCGTGTACCGGGCTCAGTCCCGCACTGCGTTTCCCGGTGCGCCTGAAAACGACAGGGAAACTATACCCCCCGTTGTTGCTGGCCTGATGGCCGAGCAGCTTGATGAACTAGAGCTTAGCACGCGTCTTATCAGTCAAAACACGGCAATGTCTGTTGCAGGGCGGGCCTTTCAACAGGGTGTTTCTGTCACCGATCCTGATGTTTTTGAAATGTTTGGCATCACCTTGATCGAAGGTGACAAAGCCACAGCCCTTGATGCCCCTGATGCCATTGTTCTTGATGAACGTAGTGCGCTTCGCATGTTTGGTACCACGGCAATTGTTGGTGAAACCATAAAGGTTAATGGACAGCATTTGTTCAAGGTAACAGGAGTGATGCCCAACTGGCCTGAGCTGTCAGACCTTGACGTAGAGGCACTGGTGCCCTTCTCGACACCCATCATTAATAACCAGCCATGGCTAAAGGAACACTGGGGATCGTACGCTGGGGTGACATATGTGAAGGTGCGATTGGGCGTTGGTGCCGAAGGGTTGGCGGAAGCCTTTAACACACAAGCTCGCCGTGTGGCCCCGGACTGGATTTATAAACGCGCAGAAGAAGAAGGCCGCAAACCACCGATAACCTTTTTCTTTACGCCAGCGGTGGATGCTCATTTGCAGTCAGACCAGGGCACATCTGGCGAACGCGGCAGTGTTCAGGCGCTGTGGGGTGCCGCTATTGTGGCTTTCCTCATACTCGCGATTGCCGTGATGAATATGACCAATCTTGGCACCATGCTGGCGCTGAAGCGTGTGCGGGAGGTGGCTATCCGCAAATCGCTTGGTGCTGCCGCGCGTCAGCTTGTGATCCAGATACTGGTTGAATCGATTGCTGTTGCCATGTTTGCGATGGTTGTCGGCATTGTGCTTGTGGAGGCGTTTTTGCCTGCTTTTGCGGACATGATGGGCAGGCCGCTTACCACTGCCCCGCTTTATGCGCCGCAGGTGATAGCACCTATCTTCCTATTTACCGTTGTTATTGGTTGCGTGAGCGGCCTTTATCCGGCGCTTGTCGCTGCGCGGTTCAGGCCGGTGGATCATTTAAACGGTATCGCGCCAACTGTTGGTATCCGCTTCCGCAATGCCTTGATGGTGGTTCAGTTTGCGGCAACCATCGGTCTGCTTGTCACCTGTTTTGTTGTTTTTGCGCAGGCGCGCTATGCGCAGGCCCGCAATCCGGGGTTCGATAGCTCTCAGTTGGTGAAACTCAGCGGTATTGATACGCCGCTCGTGCTGGAGCAAGAGCAAACCTTGAGAGACGCACTGGCCCGTATTCCGGGTGTTGAAGCGGTGACAGCCAGCCATATCGCACCGGGCGATGGTTACAATAACAGTGATGGCGGCTCTTTTGATGGTGGGCCGAGGGTTAGTTTAAAGCGTATCTCTGTCTCGGAAGAGTTTTTCTCTACCATGGGCATCAAGGCGCTGGTTGGCCGCATCTTTTCCCCGGACCGGCTTGGTGACCGGCTAAAGGTTGATGACCGAAACGCTTTAGTGCCTGTTTTGATCAATGAAACCGCAAGCAGGCAACTGGGTGCAGGCACACCTTCTGAGGCTCTCGACCGGATAATAACAACCGGGCGGCAGCTTCTGGTTGTTGGTGTCGTTGATGACTTGAAAGTGGAGTCGGCACGCACGGAAGTGCGGCCAAGCTATTTCCTGATTGACCCGCGGGAGTTTCGCCATGTGATCCTGCGTGTTTCGCGTAGCGGCATGCCGGACACCCTGAGCGCCATCGACAGGGCCTGGCGTGAGCTGTTCCCGGACGTGCCGGTCCAGCGGCAGTTTCTGGATGAAGCCTTTGCAGAATATTATGATGCTGAACGTCGGCGTGGCTGGCTGTTGCTTGGCAGTGCGATTGTGATGATTGTGGTTGCAACCACTGGTCTTTTTGCCCTGTCTGCGTTGACGACAGAACGCCGCGCACGTGAAATCGGCATTCGCAAAGTGCTGGGTGCCCGCACCGGCAACATCGTCAACCTGCTTTTGTGGCAATTCTCGAAACCAGTGCTGATTGCAAATCTGATCGCATGGCCGATTGCCTGGATGGTGCTGCAGGGCTGGCTCGAAGCCTTTGTGGATCATGTCGCCTTGACGCCGCTGCCCTTCATTGGGGCGGGGCTTCTTGTGCTGACGATTGCGGGGGCAACAATTGTCGGGCAGGTCGCTGTGTTGGCGTCAGCTAACCCAATCAAAGCGCTCAGGTATGAATAACACAGGCGATAAGCTGGAGAACAGGCATGCTTAAAAACTACATAACAACCGCATTGCGGAACCTGCTGAAGAACCGCCTTTATGCGCTTATTAATGTGTTGGGTCTGGCGATTGGTCTCGCCATCTATGTGTTTGGTACGGTGCTTGTTGATTATGAGCGCAGTCATGATCGGAACTTTGCGAACTTTGACCGAATCCACACCATAACAACCACCTTCACGCCGGATGCGAATGTGGGGTTTGTGAGCGCTGATAGTGTTCAAATGGCCTTTGGCCCCATTATGAAAACCGGCATGCCAGAAGTTGGAGGTATTGCCAGAATCCGCCGAGAGGAATTTTTGTTATCTATCGGTGAAGATGCTTACTATCAGGACATTCGCTTCACCGACCCAGACTTTACCCGCATATTCGACTTTACTTATATCGCCGGTGATTCAACCGCGCTTGACGCGCCAGATAGTTTGATTTTGACCCGGTCGACTGCCGAGCGTTTGTTTGGCGACAAAGACCCTATGGGGCAGGTGATTGAGCTGGATAAGGAAACCACGGCTACGGTCACGGCTGTGGTTGAGGATCTGCCAGCCAATACACATTTCAATTCGTCCATCATTGTGGATGCTCCGTTTGAAGCTATGGCAAACCTAAAAGTCCTGGAGGCAGCTCGCGATGTTGATCTTGATCAGGACTGGAGCGACCTCTCAATCGGGAACATGACATATGTTCTGCTGCCGCCAAACCTGGATGGTGAGTGGTTAAACGCACGGCTGGAAATGCTGTATGACGAGCATTTTCCCGAAGACACCAAAGACCTGGTCTCGGCTGTGGGGGCTGTGCCGCTTGCCAGGGCCAACACCTACCTTTGGGAGGCGGTTGGCCTGCCGCTGCTGACCAGTGTGAAGATATTGGCTTTGCTGGTGCTAGTGGTTGCCTGTGTGAACTATACCAACCTCGCCATTGCCCAAAGCTTGGGCCGGGCCCGGGAAGTTGGCCTGCGGCGTACCATGGGTGCGCAGCGCAAACAGCTTCTCGGCCAATTTCTAACTGAAAGTCTCGTGACAGCGACGATCGCGATGATAATTGCGCTTGTGATGCTCGAAACACTCATACCAGCGTTCAATGCGGTTCTTGGGAAGGTTGTTGCGCTTCGGTACAGTGAAATATTGCCGTGGCTTCTGGCGACTGTGCTTCTGGTTGGCGTTGTGTCCGGTGGGTACCCGGCTTATCTGATTGCCCGTACTGATCCAATTGATGCACTCAAGGATGGTGCGGGTAAGGGGCGCACGGGTGGTTTCCTGCGCTCTGCAATGATCAGCGTACAGTTTATCATTGCTGTGTTCATGCTGGCGAGTGTGACAGTGATGTACTTCCAAAACCAGAAGGTGAAGGAAACCATCAATCTGTTTCCTTCAGATCAGGTAATCGCAATTGAACGCATGAACCGTAATGAAATTCAGGCGAGGGCTGAAACGTTGCGCAGTGAACTGCGCCGTTTGCCCGGCGTTGTGAATGTGGCGCTGACCAACCAAACACCGTTTGACCAGAGCAATCGTAGTGTTGATGTCAGCCTTGTCGCGGGAGACGATAGCAGCTCCGTGACGATGAACCGTATTCGCATTGATCATAATTTTATGGATACGCTGGATATTCCTATTCTTGCT
This sequence comes from Kordiimonas sp., assembly GCA_965199355.1. Classification (GTDB taxonomy): domain Bacteria; phylum Pseudomonadota; class Alphaproteobacteria; order Sphingomonadales; family Kordiimonadaceae; genus Kordiimonas. The sequence continues at coordinate 633,821 of CBDARB010000009.1, read as the reverse complement.
GGCCGCAATTTATCACAAGACATTGCCTCCGACGGTGCGGGCGATGGCACCACCACCCCGATTAATGTGATTGTCAATGAACTTGCTTTGTCTCAATTGGGGTTCGAGACCATGGACGCTGCGCTTGGCGAAAGTTTTTACAGTCTCGGGTCTGATCGTCAGCACACAATTATCGGCGTGGTACCGGACCAGAACTATCTGGGCCTCCATAACAATGTGAAGCCGATGATCTTTTATGCGGATGAAGACCGCTATTATGCCGCTGTGCGCATCCGGCCCAACAACATTGAAAACACATTGGCAGACATTCGGCGTGTTTGGGATGACGTATATCCTGACTATCCGATGCAGAGTAAATTCCTTGATGAACAGTTTGAAGGTGTTTACGGCATTTTCCGTTCTATCAATATGGCGCTCTCCGGCTTTGCGATTGTTGCCCTCGCGCTTGCGCTTATTGGTCTTTTTGGTCTGGCAGCTTTCATGGCCGAACAGCGCACGCGGGAGATCGGGATCCGACGCGTGCTGGGGGCCAGTGTACCGCAGCTTGTGCGTTTGCTGATCTGGCAGTTTTCGAAGCCGGTCGTTTGGGCGCTCGTTGTGGCGCTACCGCTCGCCTACATCAGTGCGGGGCTTTATCTGAATGTTTTTGCTGACCAGATTAACCTGATTGAAGCCATTGTTGCCGGTGCCGGGTTTGTCAGCATTGTGCTCGCTTGGGCCATTGTCGCCACGCATGCGTCGTGGGTCGCCCGCGCAAACCCCATAAAGGCACTAAGATACGAATAAGCACCTGACAAAAAGATCAGGAGAACGACAGAGAGGACGATACCATGTTGAAAAATTATCTACGTACGGCGCTTAGCCATGTGCTCAAGAACAGATTATTTACCATGATCAATGTTTTTGGTCTGGCAATTGGGTTGATGAGTTGCATCCTGATCATGCTGTTTGTTCGCAATGAGCTGACATATGACCGGTTTATCCCGGATGGGGAGCAGGTTGTCAGGCTGCATTCCGGGTTTCACCCTCCGGGGCGCCCTCCTTTCATAACAGTACGTTCCGCAGGTCGTATGAAAGATGCGATCCTGAGTTATGCCCCAACAGAAGTGGAAGCGGGTGTTCGCCTGTTTGTAAGTGAGACCACCGTTATCCGCGATAATGAAGCTTTCAATCAGGGTATTGTGTTTGCTGATGGATCTTTCTTTGATGTGTTTGCATTGCCATTTGTACATGGAAGTCGTGAAACCTCTTTCCAGAATGCCGGTGACCTTGTTGTTACAGAAGAGACAGCGCTCAGGCACTTTGGCAGAACAGACGTAATCGGCGAAACGCTGACTACCTGCTGCATATCAAATGAAAACACCGACTACAGGATATCAGGTGTCATCAAGAATATTCCGCAGGCGTCACATATGCGGCTTGATATGCTGGTACATATGGACCCAGCATGGTTTGCGCCTTTTCCGAATATTCTGGACACCTGGACCAGCGTGAATGTTTTCACCTACTTCAAGCTGAAAGAGGGCGTGACGGCGGCGCAGCTGAAGGAGCGTGTATATAGCTGGCTTGATAATGAAAGCCCTTTCAAAGACGATGAACGCCTGCAAGGCGTTGCCCCCTCCAGTGTTGTAAAGCCAAATGTCATGCCGCTTCTGGACCTGCACCTGAAGGCGCGCAATGAAGCAGGCACCATTGGCGATATTGGCCCGATGGGGGACTATGACCTTGTGATTACTTTCATCATAGTTGCCGCACTTATTCTTGTGATTGCTTCGATAAACTTCATGAACCTATCCACGGCCAAAGCATCCAAGCGGGCACGCGAAGTAGCGCTCAGGAAAGTAATGGGTGCCACGCGAACACAAGTAGCCTGGCAGTTCCTTGGAGAGGCTGTTGCCATTGCTTTTGTTGCGCTGATTGTCGCCCTTGTCGGTGTGGAGCTTTCTTTGCCACTTTATAATGAAGCGATCGGTGCGGAACTCTCGCTGGATATCTTCAGTGACCTGCCGGTGCTAGCCGGATTGTTCGCTGGTGCTGTTGTTACCGGGCTCGTGTCTGGTAGCTATCCTGCGCTGTATCTGTCGCGTTTTTTGCCCGCGCGTATTCTGAAGTCCAACAAATCGTCTGAAAATGGTGGTCAGGTTGGCTTCCGTTCCATGCTGGTTGTTTTCCAGTTCGCTATCTCGATTGGTCTGGTGATCTGCACAGCGGTTGTTTACGGCCAGACCATCTATGCGCGCTCCCTTGATGTGGGATATTCCTATGATGGCAAATTGGCGCTTACCAGCATGGAAAGTGCGCCGTCGCTTGAGCAGTCAGAGACTATCAGGCGTGCGCTTAACCAGTTGCCGGGTGTGGAAAATGTGGTTTTGTCATCTGAGGTACCCAGTCAGGACAATGAAAATAACACAGGTTTCACCCGTGTTAGCGGCGTTGACGCTGCGGCAGATAACCAGCAGGTGATTTTGAACTATCACACCGTTGGTTTTGGTTTCCTCGAAGCCTATGACATCAAACCAATTGCGGGCCGCACGTTTAACGAAGCGTTTGGCACTGACATGATACAGCCTATTGGGCAAGATGAGGATCGTGTGGGAACCGCTAGTATTGTCCTGAACCAGTCTGCGATACGCGCGCTTGGTTTTGCCTCGGCTGAACAAGCTGTGGGCCAAACTTTACGGGCGAATGTGTTCCGCGCTGGCGAGCACGAGTTTACCATCATTGGGGTCGTGCCAGACGTATACTTCAGGTCTGTTAAATACGGGGTGCGTGCAACCGCATATTGGATGAACCCCGGCTCAATGGATGTTGCCAGCATCAGTTTCAACACGCGTGACGTGCCGGGCCTGATCGAGAATGTGGAAACTGTCTGGCGTGAGCATATGCCGCTGACCCCCATCGCGCATGAGTTTGTCTCGGAGATGATGGCTGCTCAATATGATCAGGAAGACAGGCAGGCCCAGCTATTTGCTGCTTTCTCTGCGCTTGCGGTGGTGGTTGCAAGCCTTGGTCTGTTCGGTCTGGCAAGCTTCACGGCGGAGCAACGCACCAAAGAGATTGGCATCAGGAAAGTACTGGGCGCTACCATCCGCGATATTGTGCAGTTGCTGGTTTGGCAGTTCTCGCGTCCGGTTCTTGTTGCCAATCTTATTGCTTGGCCGGCGGCATGGTACTTTATGTCAGGCTGGTTGGACACTTTCACCTATAGTCTTGGCGACAGCTATATCTGGATGTCCGCCGCAGTGTCGGGCGGTGTAGCGCTGTTGATCGCCTGGATCACTGTTGCAGGACGGGCTTACCGTGTAGCACAAACCAACCCGATCTCCGCACTCAGGTATGAGTAGGACCGGTGATGTTGTTGACGCAAGAAGTTACCGGTACATGCCCTCGAGCGTGTCTTTGTAAACCTCTTTAACCACATGGCGCCGTAGCTTCAGGCTCGGCGTCATTTGTGCGTTTTCAATGGTGAAGGCTTCCTTGGCAAACGCGAATTTCCGCACTTTTTCAATGTTGGACAAGCGCTTGTTGATGCGGGAAACTGCTGCATCAACAGCCTTGTGAAGGTCTTTGTCGTCATAGAGCTTTTCAAGGCGGGCGGCGGATTTGCCATTTTGCTTGGCCCATCCGGCGAGCCAGTCTGCATCTGGCACAATCAGGGCAATCATATGCGGGCGCTTGTCGCCGTATATCATCGCCTGTGCAATTTCATCCTCGAGTGCCAGCAAGCCCTCAACACGCTGCGGTGAAACATTATCGCCCTTGTCGTTAACGATGATGTCCTTTTTGCGGTCGGTGATCTCCAGATAGCCCTCATCGTCAAAGTGACCGATGTCGCCTGTGTGCAGCCATCCGTCTTTCACGGTGGAAGCGGTGGCGTCATCGTTACGCCAATAGCCTTTCATCACCAGTTCGCCCTTGATCAGGATTTCGCCGTCATCTGCGATTTTGGCGTCGATCTGATCAAAAAGCTGACCGACCGTATGCATTTTGGGTGCCCATGGCGGATTAACCGAGATGACCGGCCCGGCTTCCGTTTGGCCGTAACCTTGTAAAAGCGGCAAACCGAGCGACGCGAAGAAAAACCCCACATCGGGTGAGAGGGGTGCACCGCCTGAGACCAGCGCCTTGAGGCGCCCACCAAACTGGTTGCGCACTTTTTTGCGAACGGTGAAATTCAGGAACCAATTCTCGATTTTTTCCAGGAAAGAAAGCGGTTCCCTGTCCCGCAGTGTTTTGAAGCCGAGCGCAATCGCCCGGTCGAACAGTTTGGCCTTGAGTCCGCCTTCCGCCTGCACGCCGCGTGTAATACGGGTGCGCAGCATCTCAAACAAGCGCGGTACAACAACCATGATGGTTGGTTTACCCTCCGCCATGTTTGTTGCGAGCTTCTCAATGCTTTCGGCATACCAGATTTCTGCGCCAATCATCAGCGGCCAGCACAAACCTGTTGTATGTTCGTACGCATGACTAAGCGGCAGGAAGGAAAGGAAAGCGTTGTTATCGAGGCCAAGCGGCGCAATGACCTTCGAGGCACCTTCTGCATTATGCAGGAGCGAGCCATGATGCAACATCACGCCTTTGGGTGAGCCGCCTGTACCGCTTGTGTAGATGATGCACGCCAGGTCATCGCGCTTAACGCTTTCGCATTCGTCGCGGAAGCTGGCCACATTTGGCGTTTGCTCGCCAATCACTTTGCTCCATTCATAAACAGCCACATTCAATTGCTGTTCGATAGAGACTTCTTCCATCACGATGGCATGTTGCATATCATCGCACTGATGCGCAGCCTTGAGGAAGGTGCGGGCCAGGTTTTTGGTAGAAACAATTGCCGCCTTTGCGCCGCTGTTTTCAATGATATGCAAATGGTCGCGCACGGTGTTGGTTGTGTAGGTGGGTACAGAAATCGCGCCAATCGCCATAATGGCAAAATCCGCTACCATCCATTCAGGGCGGTTTTCACTGACGATGACAACCCTGTCCCCTTTTTCAATACCCATGGCCCGAAGGGCAGCACCAAGCTGAGTGACTTTTTCTGAAACTTGCCGCCAGTTTTCTGACTGCCAACTGTCGCCTTTTTTGGCAAACAGCAAGGGTTTTTCACCCAGACGCAGCGCCTGCTCAAAAAACATAAAGGTCAGGCTGTTCCATTTTTCGGTGGCCATGCGTGCACTCTCCTCAGGGTGAGCCAGCAGGCCCAGCCATTGTTCAAAGACTTCCCAAAAAGAAAATTGCCCCTGAAGCCTGCCAAGTCAAGCCTGAGTAGGGGCAATTGCTGTTAACTTTTTATCCATAATAAAGTTGTCTAATTGTGTCCGATTGCGCTTGCAGCCGGTCTGGACTGGTGCCATATTCGCCCTGAGAGAACCGACGCGAGCCGCGCCTGATTGAACGGCAACCCATTGGGTTTATGCGATGAGCACAGATAGTCAGCATACAAAATCTTCCGAAGAATCTACAGGTGCCCGTACGGCGCGCCCTCAAGACGACTTTGTCTCACGAGAAACCCCTGTGCGCGGAAATCAGCCTGCTGATGGGGAAGAGCGACGCCTGCATTTGCAGGCATTTGACTATTGGCACGGCCTGCACGGCGATACGCCCGTACCGCTTTTTGCCCAATTGACCAATGAAGGGTTGTCACCTTTCAAGCGTAATTGCCTGCTGCTTGAATATACTGGCGAGCAGTTCCTGGTGCGTTTTTGCGGGCCCGCGCTTGGTGCTCTGTTGGGAGAAAAGGTGCAGGCAGGTAGCGATTTTACCCAAACCGGGCAAACGCCGTTTGCAAGTGCCCTTCTTGCACGCCTGAAGGCAGATGGTGGTCGCGAGGAAGCGGCAGAATTTGAATTTGCCGACAGCGAGATTGAATGCAGGGGCATCCTGCTTCCCTTCAGCTCGCGCGGTGATGCTGCCGAGTTTACCATGGTGGTGATCAATCATCGCCATTTGCCAAAGCAAGCTGTGGTGGATGCACCGGCAAGGGGCGAAAATACCTCGGATAATACGGCGTTTGACACGTTGGCTGCTGCGTGCAAGCAGGCAGGTGATGCGGTTGTGCATCCGGGTGCCAGCACCCGGGAAGGGCTTTATCTGGCGCTTGCCGAAGCCTACCGTTTCCATATAGATGCTTCCAAAGACCCGGCGGCTTACCGCCAGTACCTGCGCGGGCAAAAACTTCGCCAGCAACAGCGGGCACCTTTCACGCCAGCGCTGAAGCTCACGTTTGGCCCGACCTATGAGAAAACCCGCCTCACGGAATATGCGGCGGCGCTTTCCTATGCGGCACGCCACGGTGTGGACCCGGAGCATTTGCCAGACTTTTTAAAGGGTGAACCTGGTGGCATTAAGGGATGCGTCGCCCGCGAGCGCGCGTTCAGGCGCGGTGAAGCAAGTCCTGAGGAAGCAAGCGAAAAGGCAAGGTCGGCGGCGCGGACGCTTGCGATGATAAGCCTGCAAGATTTGGCATTTAACAGTGAATATGAACTGGTGCTGGTTCGCGACGACGGCAATGGCAACAAGGCCGTTTTGTCCGTTGTGGATGCATCCAGCCATCTGATTGATCGAGCCATTAACGAGGCTCTTAAAAAGAATTCTGACGAGTGAAGTGGTTGAGGGACCCATCATGAATAACAGGGGCATAAAGTGACAAAAAAATCCATCTGTGACCATCTGCAAGAGGCTTTCGCCAAGATGGCGAAAAAGGCGGAAAAAGGTGAAGCAGCCACTGAGCTTCAGGCTTTTCTGGGTGAGCTTTATAACGCTGACGCCCCGGACGATTTGCTGACCCGGGAACCGGAAGAGCTGTTTGCTGCCGGGCACGCCATGTGGCAGGCCGCAGCCAAGCGGGAAAAAGGCAGCGCCATTGTTGATATATTTGGCCCCCGTAGCACAGAAGCCGCCGGGCCCAATAAAACCAACCACACCGCGATCATGATCATCAATGATGACATGCCGTTTCTGGTTGATTCGATTACCGGTTGCCTGTCGGCCACCATGCATTACCGCATTCACATGATGCATCATCCGATTGTTGATGTGCCTCGCATGCCTGACGGTACGCGCGGTAGCGGCAAAGGGGCAGAGCGTGTCCGCGAAAGCATGATGTATGTGGAAGTGGATGCGCAGTCTGACCCGGATGCGCTCGCGGAGCTGAAGGCAACGCTAGAGAAGACGCTGGACGATGTGCGTGATGCGGTAACTGACTGGCGCGCCATGCTAGCGAAAATTGACGAAACCGTTGCATCGCTCACGGTTAACCCGCCGCCAATTGAGGCTGCTGAAGTTGACGAATCCATTCAGTTCCTGCGCTGGCTTGGCTCAGATCATTTCACCTTCCTTGGGTTCCGCGAATATCGCTTTGATGGTGATCCAAATACATTTGACTTCAGCGAGGTTGACGGCACGGCACTGGGTATCCTGCGGGATGCTGACCGTTACGTACTGAGAGACAAAGACGGCCTGACGCCCATGTCGCGTGAGATCAGAGACTTTCTGACACGCCCGGAACCAATAATCATTACCAAAGCGAATGTGAAATCCACCGTTCACCGGCCATCGCACCTTGATTATATCGGGGTGAAGATTTTTGATGCCGAAGGAAACGCGATTGGTGAACGCCGGTTTGTTGGCTTGTTTACGTCGCTATCCTATAGCCAGTTTGCCCATGATGTGCCGCTTATCCGCGGCAAGGTTGCGAACATTCAGAAACGTGCCAAGCTTGGCCACCGGTCATTTGCCGGTAAGGCGCTTGCCCACATTCTGGAAAATTTCCCGCGGGATGAGCTGTTCCAGGTGAGTGAGGACTGGCTTTATGAAACCGCGCTGGGTGTGCTCCAGCTGACTGAGCGCCCACGCCCCCGGGCTTTCATCCGTCCGGACCAGTTTGAACGTTTTGTCTCTGCGCTCATTTATGTTCCACGTGAAAACTACCATTCCGGCCTACGCACGGCGATCGCAGACATTTTGTGCAAAAGCTATAACGGTGAAGTATCAGTTTATTATGCGAAGCTGAGTGAAGAACCGCTTGCGCGCTGGCACTTCATTATTCGCACCAAGCCGGGCCATGTTCCGACGGTGGAACAGGAAGATATCCAGCAGCAAATCATCGAAGCCGCGCAGGGCTGGGATGACCGGCTGCATCTGTCACTGATTGAGCATCTGGGCGAAGAGCAAGGCAACCGCCTGCACCATCGCTATAAAACCCATTTCACCATGGCCTACCGGGAGTGTTTCACACCGGCGCAGGCGGCTTATGATGTTATCAAACTTGAAGAGATTGATGACAACCACGACCTGCGGGTGGATTTCTATAATCACCTTAGCGACGGCGAAAACAGGTTCCGGCTGAAAATATATCATGCCAGCCTTATTCCTCTGTCGGCCTGTATGCCGATCCTTGAAAATATGGGCTTCCGCGTGCTGTCTGAGCAGTCTTTTGAGGTGGGCGGCAAGACGCCCAGCCATGTGCATGACTTCTCTTTGGAGTGCGGTGCCGAAAACTGTTTCACGGTTCAGGACATCAAGCCACTTGTTGAAGACCTGTTCACAGAGGTTTGGTCCGGTGCGGTTGAAAATGATGGCTTCAACAAGCTCGTTCTCACCTCCGCCATGACCTGGAGCCAGATACTGGTGGTGCGTGCCTACGGCAAATATTTGCGCCAGTTGGGCATTGGTTATACGCCGGACTATATTGCCGACACGATGGTGGAGCATGCTGCCGTCAGCCAGATGCTGTATGGTTTGTTTGAGTCGCAATTTGACCCCACGTTTGACGCAGACCGTGACGCAGCGGCAGATAAACGCAAGGCAGAAATCACGAGTGCACTTGAGCAAGTACGCAGCCTTGACCACGACCGTATCCTGCGCGCTTATGTGAATGTCATTTCAGCGACGCTCAGGACCAACTTCTACCAGGACGGCGTGGTAGAGCGCGTTGACGAACGCGCCCTTGCTTTCAAGATTCGCTCTCGCGATGTAGAAGAAGCGCCGCTGCCGCGACCTCATGCCGAAATCTGGGTTTATTCGCCGCAAGTAGAAGGCGTGCACCTGCGCGGTGGCCCGATTGCCCGTGGTGGGTTGCGCTGGTCAGACCGCCGGGAAGATTTCCGTACCGAAGTGCTGGGGCTTGTGAAGGCGCAGCAGGTGAAGAATGCGGTGATTGTTCCGCAGGGATCTAAAGGCGGCTTTTATCCGAAGCAGCTGCCAACAACAGGTGGCCGCGATGCCTTCATTGAGGAAGGTATTTCTTCCTACCGGTCGTTTATCACCAGTCTTCTGTCGGTGACCGACAACCTGAAGGGCGGTAAAACCATTGCACCGAAACAGACGGTGCGCCGGGACGGCAATGACCCTTATCTGGTGGTCGCTGCAGATAAGGGCACCGCTACATTCTCGGATATCTCAAACAGCATCTCCGAGGGCCGTAACTTCTGGCTTGGTGACGCTTTTGCGTCTGGTGGTTCCGCCGGGTATGACCATAAGAAGATGGGCATCACCGCAAAAGGCGCGTGGGTCAGCGTGCAGCGCTTGTTCCGCGAACGCGGCCTTGATGTGCAAAATGATGAATTCACCGTTGTGGGTGTTGGTGACATGTCTGGCGACGTGTTCGGTAACGGCATGCTTCTGTCGAAGACCATTCGCCTTCAGGCGGCCTTCAACCACCTGCATATCTTCATTGACCCGAACCCCGGTGACACCGGCAAGGCTTGGAAAGAACGCAAGCGGCTGTTTGATATGCCGCGCTCCAGCTGGGAAGATTATGACAAGTCGCTGATCTCCAAAGGCGGCGGCATATTCTCCCGCGCGGCCAAGTCCATCAAGCTGACCAAACAGATCAAGGAATGGCTGGGCGCTGAAGAAGATACGCTTGCACCGACTGACCTGATCAACCGGATACTGAAGGTAAATGCTGATCTTCTGTGGTTTGGCGGTATTGGTACCTATGTACGGGCAACCGACGAAACCGACCAGCAAGTGGGTGACCGGGCCAATGACGGGCTTCGGGTCACATCGGAAGAATTGAATGTGACCGTAGTCGGCGAAGGCGGCAACTTGGGCATGACCCAGAAAGCCCGGATTGAGTTTGCCAAGCGCGGTGGCCGGTTGAACACGGACTTTATCGATAACTCGGCTGGCGTGGACTGTTCCGACAAGGAAGTGAATATCAAAATCCTTCTTGCCGACGCAATTGGTAAAGGGTCTTTGAAAGATGAGGATCGCAACCAGCTTCTTGAAGATATGACGGACGAGGTTGCAGACATTGTCCTGTCCGACAACTATCTGCAAACACAGGCGATATCATTGGCGGAGGCGGAAGCTGTCACCTCTCGCCATTATCACCTCGGCCTCATCAAGGCGCTGGAGCGGGATGGCGGCCTTGACCGCGAGATTGAGTTCCTGCCATCGGACGAAGGCTTTGCCGAACTGGCGGCAAACGAAAAGGGCCTGACACGGCCAGAAATCTCGACGCTGATGGCTTACGCAAAAATGTCGCTTTTCGATACGCTTATTAAAGGCGATTTGATCAACGACCCAACATTGCTGCCTGAACTTGAATGGGGTTTCCCATCTGTGCTTCGCGAAAAGTTTGCTGATGAACTATCGGTTCACCAACTGCGCCGCGAAATTATCGCTACCGTGCTCGCGAACGAAGTGGTGAATTGGGCGGGCCTGACCTTTGTGTATGAAGTGAAGGAAGAAACCGGCCTGGGCGTGGAAGATATTGTTGCCGCCTTTGTTGTGGTGCGTGAAGTCTTTAGCCTTCAAAAGCAATGGGATGCCATTAACGCGCTCGATTATAAGGTTGCAGCGGGTACCCAGTATGACATGCACCAGTCTGTGTCTGACAGTTTGAAAGCGCAGGTGTTGTGGATGCTCAGGAATCTGGAGCAACCATTTGATGTGAGCGACTTGGTTGCTCGCTTCAAGGCACCATATGAAAAGCTGTTCGCAATTGACCTGGATGTTCTTAGCAAACCGGCACAGGATGCTTTTGTTAATCGCCGCGATACCTTGAAGGCCACGGGCGTAGGCCACGATCTGGCAACCTTTGTGGCGGCGTTTGAAGTGCTGTCTTCGGGCCCTGATATCATTATGGTGGCGGAAGAAAGCGGCAAATCGGTTGACTATGTTGCAGGCATTCACTTTGCCCTTGGTGACCTGCTGCACTTTGACTGGCTGCGGTCCCGTTCTGAACGCATTGCCCTTGATGACCACTGGGAGATGCTGGCGGTTCGCTCGATCATGGAAGACCTTGCAGACCAGCAGCGCCAACTTGTGCAGCAAGTGTGCGCAAATGCTGGCCGGAAAACTGTGAAGCAGGCGATATCCGCGTGGGAGAAAGAGCAAGCAACAACGCTTATTCGTTCTGAACGGCTGGCAGATGACCTGCGGTCGTCTGGCGCGTTAAGTGTGCCGAAGCTCAGTTTCGCGGCGCGTCATTTGCGTTCCATCCTGCGCTAGGCGGTAAGCACAAACATGGCGAAAAAAAAGAAGTGGCTGGATAAGGAAAATGTCAACCTGATGGTTGCCGTTTGTGCTGTCCTGATTTCAGCTGCCTCTTTTTATGCCACCTATCTCCAGTCCGCTGCTGCGGAGCGCCAGGTGAAGGCAGAAACATGGCCCTATGTGCAACTGCGCATGGGCAACTATGACGTGGAAGCACGCGAGTTGAAGCTATACATGTATGTAGAAAATGCAGGTGTTGGCCCAGCCCACCTGAAAAGTTTCCAACTTTACTATAAGGGTGAGTCAGTTCGGACTATCAACCAGGTTCTTCCGCTTTGTTGCATCGATAAAGAAGAATCAGCTTTTGATTCGGAAGGCCGGATCAAGCCTAAATTTAACAGTATAGTTGTGGGGGCGGAAGCCCCGGCGATTATTCCGGCTGGTGATGAATTACTTATCTATACGATCGTTAAAAACAGCGATAATGAAGAGCTATGGAATAAACTGGATATTGAGCGATTTAACCTTTCGGCGAAAGGCTGTTACTGCTCTCTGCTGGACGAATGCTACCAGACAGATTTTGAGAACGAACCGGTTGAGGTTGATTTCTGTCCTGTACCGAAACGTGTGAACTAGGCCCCCAGGAACGAACCATCATTCCAGTCGTTAATCGCCTGCATAATCTCGTCCCGGGTATTCATCACAAACGGGCCATATCGCGCAACGGGTTCACCGATTGGTTTGCCGGCTACCAGAATAAACCGCGCTTTCGCTTCACCGCTTATGCTAATGTTGTCACCGTCACCTAGTATGGCCAAGGTTCTGCGGGGCACAGAGCTGTCCGCAACGCGCAAATCATCGTCTGCGCTATAGATGAATGCTGTATGACCCGGTTCAACCGGCAAACTTACGGTGCCGCTTTTCATTAGGGTCACATCCGCAAAAAGCGGCTGCACAGCAATTTCAGTTACCGGACCGGTGACACCGTTCAGAGACCCGGCAACAAGCCTGGCTTCAAAACCTTCTCCACTGACAACAGGGATAGCGTCAAACCCGATATCCTGATAGCGGGGCGCTTTCATCTTATCGCTTGCTGGCAGGTTAACCCATAGCTGGAAGCCGCGAATGTCGGTGCCGTATGATGTTGGCATCTCCGAATGCACAATACCGCGCCCTGCTGTCATCCACTGGCTTTCGCCTGCGCTGATTTCGCCGACATTGCCGACGGTATCCTTGTGTTTCATCGAGCCCGACAGCATGTAGGTTACCGTTTCAAAGCCCCGGTGAGGGTGGTCAGGAAAGCCAACGCCGGTTGCATCCGCGCCTATTTCCATTTCGTCGAGCAATAGAAACGGGTCCAGCATATTCATGCCTTGGCTGCCGATCGAGCGGTAGACGGTTACACCGTGTCCTTCGGGTGTTGCGTTGGCTGCAAACAGGGATTTGATGCTGCGGGCTGTCATGCTGTCGCTCCCGGTGTCAGCGAACCCCGGTTATGGGGCTCAGAAAAGTCCAGCAGTGGCCCGACCGGAATAACACCTGATGGATTAATGCTGGTGTGGCTGCCGTAATAGTGGCCCTTGATATGGTCCATATGCACTGTGTCGCTTACACCCGGCAGGCTATATATGTCTCGGGTGTAGGCCCACAGGTTCGGATAATCGATCAACCGCCGCAGGTTACATTTGAAGTGCCCGACATAGACCGCATCAAACCGCACCAGCGTGGTGAACAAACGAATATCTGCTTCTGTTAGCTTGTCACCCATCAGGTAGCGCTGTTTTGACAAACGCTCTTCGAGCCAGTCCAGTGTTTCAAACAGGGGCAAAACCGCCTCTTCATAGGCCAGTTGGCTGGTTGCAAAACCACTTTTATACACACCGTTGTTGAGCGTGTTATAGATGCGGTCATTCACTGGCTCAATGTCAGCCCGCAAGGCTTCGGGCCAATAGTCGCCCATTTTTGCCCCTATATCGTCAAACGCACTGTTCAGCATGCGGATAATATCGGCAGATTCGTTGCTAACGACGGTATTTTCCTGTTTGTCCCACAGAACCGGCACGGTCACACGGCCCGTGTATTCAGGGTCCGCGCTGGTATAAACCTGATGCATGAAGCTGTGGCCCATCAAATGGTCGCCAGAGCTGCCGTCCGCTTGGTCAAACGTCCAGCCATTTTCCAGCATGATAATGCCAACCACGGAAACGCTGATCATATCTTCCAGCCCCTTAAGCGCGCGCATGATCAGCGTGCGGTGTGCCCACGGGCAGGCGTAGGAAACATACAGATGATAGCGGCCTGCTTCGGCTTTAAACCCGGCGCGACCGGTTGGCCCGGCGCTGCCATCCGCTGTTACCCAGTTGCGAAACTGGCTCTCGCTGCGCTTGAAGCGGCCACCGGTTGATTTGGTGTCATACCATTGGTCCACCCATTTTCCGTCCACAAGCAAGCCCATAACATCTCTCCAATACTATTTCAGGCCATAGATGTAACATTGGGGCCGTGTTCGCTGTAGAGCGATAAGTGGCAAGCCTGCGTTGCGAAAAATGGAACGTGGGTAAGTTTTATTGGCGCGATTTAACCATCAGGCCGCCCAGCAAACCACTCGGACAAAAAGTCAATCAGTGTGCGCACTTTGGTCGGTAAAAGCCTGCGTTCGGGATAGAGCGCATAGAGCGCGCTTTCAGGCTTTTGCCAGTCTGTCAGGATCGGGATGACTTCGCCTGACGCCAGTGCATCCCGCAGGAAAAATTCGGGCAGGGTTACAATGCCCAAACCTGCTTTTGCGATGGCGAGCTGCATGGTGCCGGAGTTTGTTGTTGCAGTACCGCCAACACGCACAGCCTTTTTGCTGCCGTCAGGCCCCAGAAATTGCCATTGTTCGCTTGCAGCCACATTGGCGTAAAACACGCAGTTATGGTCTTTAAGGTCTGATGGCGATTTTGGTGAGCCATGTTTTTCGAGATAGCTTGGGCTTGCCACCACCTGTGCTTTGATGGTTGACAGCTTTCTTGCGATCAGGCTGGTGTCATTCAGGTTTCTTGCGATACGCAGCGCCACGTCATAACCGCCGCCAATCACATCAACCCGTTCATCAGACAGGTGCAAGTCAACCGAAAGGCCGGGGTGCTGAGCCATGAAGGCAACCAGTGGCTCGTGGAGGTCAATGTCCGCATAGCTGCGCGGTGCGGTGACACGCAGGCTGCCAACCAGATTGTCACTGGATGACTTTACCGATTGGCGGGCATCTTCAACTTCGCCCAAGATGGCGAGTGCTCGCTCATAAAACTGTGTACCGGCGTCGGTGGGTGTTACGCCGCGGGTTGTTCGTGCCAGCAACCTGACGCCAAGGTCATCTTCCAGCATCTGGATGCGCCGGGAGGCAACGGATTTCGTGATATGCAGCCCCTTGGCGGCGGCAGTGAGGTTGCCGGTTTCTACCGCCCTGCAAAATGTGCGCATGCCAACCAGATCCATCGACCGTTCTCCTTCCACGAACTACTTGGGCACAAGAATGTTGTAGTGTTCGGGAAAGGGCAACAAAAAACCGACCTGATTTCAGGCCGGTTTACCATATGTTTTCAGTCTTCACTGCCAACGGCGACTGATGAAGAAGCACCCAAGGCCACCAAACAGGAACATAAAACCAAAGGCATAGTGCCAGCCAATCAGGGATGGCTGCGATTCTTCAGTAACGTTATGCAATCGGAAGCGGCGATAGCCACCCTCAACACGTTCAATATAGTCATCTGCCTGTTTGTAGGTCGTGTCGACGAAGGCGTAATCAACCCGGTGAAGCAGGTGGGTCGTCTCGGGCCCGGTATGGTCAAGATCGTCAAGAAAGTCGAAGACAGTTGGTGGCTCCCCGTCCATAATCACGCCTTCAGAGCGATAGTGATAGCGAAGACTCTCTGGCTCCGCCGTATTAAACGCAAGGCCCAGCATGCCGCCCGACAGCATCAGCATGATAAGCCCTGCGATGAGCCAACTGCGCATGTAGCGGGATTCGGTTTGCTGGCGAGCAAGGACGGCTGTTCGAACATCGGCAATTTCCCGAAGCTTATCCAGCTCCTCCGAGAAAACCGTGCGGGTCAAACTCGTTATATTGATGGAGTAAGCTTCAACCAGCCGGTTGAAAATGTCCTCGGACGGATATGACTTTCCGGTCTCTAACTTCGAAAGATAGGACTGTTCTATATTTGCCTTCGCTGCCGCCTCGGGCTGGGTCCAGCCGCGCTGTTCGCGGGTCTGTCGTAAATAATCGCCAAACTTCATGTTGGTCTCCTGATGTCCCTTTAGGGCTGTTAGTTATTGATAACACAGCGAAGTCTTTTGAAGTCCTGTCGGGAATTCCAGATGAATATTATGGAATAAGTACGCCTTTAACGACAATATTTGCTGTTATTCATGGTTTTGTTTGCTGTGCTGGTGTGCAGCCCATAACCTTTGGGTGTCTAAAGCGCACTTTTGGGAGAAGACCGGATGATGTTGAGATATGTTTTAGCAGCTTTATTGCTTTTCGCTTTTGTGGTGCCAGCAAGTGCGCATCAAGACCCTGAAATTTCCGGATATATTCAGGTAGACGGCGGGCGCATCTGGTACCGGCTGAACGGTGCTGAGCATTTGGGTAAAACCCCAGCCATCATTGTGGCCCATGGAGGCCCCGGCGGTACGCACCGGGGTAACCTGCCGTATGTGGCCCTGTCTGACACCTATCCTGTCATTCTTTATGATCAACTGGGCACAGGACATTCAGACAGGCCGGAAGGTGAAGAAACATGGCGTGTTGAGCGGTTTGTGGATGAGATTGACCATATCCGAAAAGCGCTCAACCTCGACCAGGTGATTATGGCTGGCCACAGTTGGGGCGGTACATTGGCGGCGGAATATGCAGTGCGGAACCCCGATGGATTGGTAGCCGCTATTCTCTCCAGCCCGTTGATCTCCACACCTGTCTGGAATGCGGACAATGCCAAATGGATTGAAGAACTTCCCGAAGAAACACAGGCCATTCTTCAACAGCATAAGAACGACAAAACCATGGCAAGTGCTGACTATAGGGTTGCAGCGCAAGCTTTTTATGACCGGCACATGTGCCGGGTTGGCCACTGTAATGACAATGGACACAGGGCAGGCGGGCCTGATGGCAACAGCGCCATGTATCTGACCATGTGGGGGCCGACAGACTTTTTTGGCATTGGCACATTGAAGGATTATGACCTGACGCCAAAGCTTCCTGAAATTCAGGTGCCAACCCTTATACTGTGCGGCGAATTTGATGAGGCTGCGCCAAAAAGCTGCAATGCGTTCGGCGCTATGATCAATAGTGCACGGGTAAGCATTTTACCAAACGCCGGGCATGCCACCATGGCAGCTGATGAAGCGCTGTATGTTCAAGAGGTGCGAGCTTTTGTGGATAGGGTCGCTCAATAAAAAACCGGCTCGAAAGAGCCGGTTTTTATATTCTTAGCCAAAGGGTCGCTTATTTTGGGGCGATCACCATAATCATTTGGCGGCCTTCCATTTTGGGGCGCGCTTCGATCTTGGCTGTTTCTTCCATCTCGTCTGCAACCCGGTTAAGAACTTCCATTCCCAGTTCCTGGTGCGCCATCTCGCGACCCCGGAAACGGATGGTCATTTTCACCTTATCGCCATTTTCGATGAACTGATGCACCTTCTTCAGCTTGACGTTATAGTCATGCACGTCAATACCGGGGCGCATCTTGATCTCTTTAACATCCTGGGTTTTCTGGTTCTTACGGGCGAGGTTCGCCTTTTTCTGCTGTTCGTATTTGAACTTGCCGTAATCAAGAACCTTACATACCGGAGGCTCCGCATTGGGGGAAATCTCCACAAGGTCCAGCCCGGATTCAGCCGCAATATTCATTGCAGCCTGATGCGATACAACCCCGTGGTTTTCACCTTCCGCACCAATCAGCCGCACTTCGCGGGCTGAAATGGCACCATTCACGCGTGGACCGTCCTTTTTTGGTGGTCCTGCAAAATTGCCTCTACGTATGTCCAGTCTCCTGTAGTTGTTGCTTGAAAAAGCTGAGTCTGCACCCTGTTATCGTTTCAGGGGCGCAGACTCAGCATTGTTTTTACTATACTCGTTTGGTCCGCGCTTGCAAAGCCATGAGCCAAAGGCTTTTAGTCGTCATTGCAATTTCCGTCAGAGCCGTCCGGCATCTTGCCTTCTGCCACCAGCTTGGCAATTGCTTCGTCAAGGTCCAGCACGCTTTGGTCCTTGCTGCCCAGGCGGCGAACACTTACCTGACCATTTTCTGCTTCACGCATGCCCACCACCAGAATGGCAGGTACTTTGGCATGGCTGTGTTCGCGAACCTTATAGTTGATCTTCTCGTTCCTGAGGTCGAGCTTGACACGCAAGCCAGCCGCCTGAAGCTTTTCGAAGACTTCGGTTGCATATCCGTCCGCCTCAGACGTGATAGGCGTCACCACCGCTTGAACAGGCGCGAGCCACAGCGGCATGCGGCCAGCATGATGCTCGATCATGATGCCCAGGAAACGTTCCAGCGTACCCAGTACTGCGCGGTGCAGCATAACAGGCGCATGTTTGCTGCCATCTTCCGCCACATAGCTTGCGCCCAGATTGCGTGCCATGTTGGGGTCAAGCTGCAAGGTACCGCACTGCCATGTCCGGCCAATGGCGTCATTCAGGTGGAACTCAAGCTTCGGCCCATAAAAGGCGCCTTCGCCGGGTGCAAAACCATAGTCCATACCGGTTTTCTTCAGCGCGTCCTCAAGCCGTTTTTCCGCCAGATCCCAGCTTTCTTCTGTGCCTTCGCGCTTTTCAGGGCGCGTTGCAAGCAGCACCTTGAATTCCGGAAACCCGAAATCGCGGTAAACACTGGAGAGCAGCTGACAGAATTTAACAGTTTCTTCTGTAATCTGGTCTTCCCGACAGAAAACATGGCCGTCATCTTGTGTCATCTGACGTACGCGCATCAAGCCGTGCAGCGCACCATGCGCTTCGTTGCGGTGC
The DNA here is from genome assembly GCA_965199355.1 of Kordiimonas sp. GTDB lineage: Bacteria > Pseudomonadota > Alphaproteobacteria > Sphingomonadales > Kordiimonadaceae > Kordiimonas. The sequence goes on along the minus strand of CBDARB010000009.1, from coordinate 615,376 downwards.
ACAACCCCGAATTCTGCGATGCGGATAGGCAGATCACGGTAGGACTTGATGCCCTGTTTGAATATCTGGATATGCGCAGGGCAATTCATTGGCTTCAGCGCCATCAGCTTGCCCTTACCAGTCACAATGGGTGCGTCTTCTTCGGTTGATGGAATCTCATCCGGTACCACGAACATATTTTCGCGGAATTTGGCCCAGTGGCCTGACTGTTCCCAAAACTTACTATCCAGCAGTTGAGGCGTTTTTACTTCCTGATAGCCAAAGCGGCGCACACGCTCACGAATGAAGCTTTCCAACTGGTTATACATAACGTAACCGTCTGGATGCCAAAAAACAGACCCTTGCGCTTCTTCCTGAAGGTGGAACAAGCCCATCTCTTTACCGAGTTTGCGGTGGTCGCGTTTTTCCGCTTCTTCAATGCGGTGCAAGTAAGCTTTCAGCTCTTTTTTGTCGCGCCAGCAAGTACCGTAGATGCGTGTCAGCATCTCGTTTTGACTGTCACCACGCCAGTAAGCGCCTGCTACTTTCATCAGTTTGAAAGCGTCACCCATCTTGCCAGTTGAGGGCAGGTGTGGGCCGCGGCAAAGGTCAAGCCACTCGCCTTGACGATAGATGGTGACAACCTCGTCTGCGGGCAGGTCCGAGATAATCTCGGCCTTATAGTGCTCGCCAATCTTTTTGAAGTAGGCGATGGCGTCGTCACGGTCCCATACCTCGCGGATGATTTCCTCGTCACGTCTGACGATTTCATGCATCCGTTTTTCGATCACCTCAAGATCATCTTCGGTGAAAGGCTTGTCGCGGGCGAAGTCGTAAAAGAAGCCGTCTTCAATAACCGGGCCAATAGTAACCTGTGTGCCAGGGAACAGTTCCTGCACGGCTTCGGCCATGATGTGTGCGCAGTCATGGCGCATCAACTCAAGGCCCTCATCTTCCTTTTTGGTGATGATTGCAACGTCAGCGTCAGCTTCAATTTCGCGGGACAGGTCCCACAGCTCGCCGTTTACCTTGATCGCCAGCGCAGCCTTCAGCAGGCCGGGGCCGATATCAGCAGCGAGTGCGGTACCCGTCACCGGTCCATCAAACGTGCGCACGCTGCCGTCTGGCAGGCGCAGGTTGACCGGGGGGTTCACAACATTTTTCTCGCTCATGATATCCTCTTTTCAGCGATTTAAATTAAAGGGAAAATGCGGCGTAGCGGGCGCGTGCCTATAAGTCAAGCAAAGCTATTGCTTTTCTGCGGTTGAGCAGCAGATTCGTGCCTGTTAGGGTCACCCTACGGACACATAAGCGGACTTTGAGAATTTTCAATGAGCAGCCCACAATTTTTGACTACAAGTCACGGTACCAAAATCGCCTATCATCGCACCAAGGGCAGAAGCCCGGGCGTGGTGTTCCTCGGTGGTTTCATGAGCGATATGGAAGGTGGTAAGGCACTGGAGCTTGAAGCCTATTGCAAGCGGGAAGGCCGTGCCTTTGTGCGCTTTGATTATCAGGGGCATGGGCAGTCATCGGGCGTGTTTGCTGATGGCACCATTGGGCTGTGGCTGAAGGATGCCCTGGCCGTTGTGGACCAGCTTACTGAAGGGCCGCAAATTTTGGTGGGTAGTTCCATGGGTGGCTGGATCGCTCTTTTGGCCGCCAAGGCGCGGCGCGCGCGGGTTAAAGGGCTGGTTGGCATAGCCGCCGCGCCCGACTTTACCGTGCGACACTGGGCGGACTTGAGCGAGGCGGACCAGCAAACCATTCTGGAGACCGGCAGGCTGGAGGTTTATTCGGAATACGGCCCTGACCCTTACATCTTCACGCGGGCGCTGTTTGAAGATGGCTGGGCCAACCGCGTGAACCACTGCCCTATCCATCTGGGTATTCCTGTCCGGCTTATTCAAGGCACCGCCGATCCTGATGTGCCATGGCAAACCGCGATGAGCATTGCGGACAACCTGACCGGGGGTGACACAGAGGTTATTCTGGTACCCGGCGGTGACCACCGTTTGTCGGAACCAAATGACCTCGCGCGGTTGGTGAGAGTGGTGGACGCGGTCGCGAAGGATATTGGCTGATGGCAGGTAAATATTCAAAGTTGAAGCGCACCGAAATTTTCAAAGTGTTTGAAGTGCTCTCAAGCGATAACCCAAACCCTGAGGGGGAGCTTGAGTATGTGAATGCCTTCACGCTTCTGATTGCGGTGCTTCTGTCGGCGCAGGCAACAGATGTGGGCGTGAACAAGGCGACCAAAAACCTGTGGCCCATCGCAGACACGCCCGAAAAGATGCTCGCGCTCGGGCTCGATGGTTTGAAGGAACATATCAAGACGATTGGGCTTTTTAACACCAAAGCCAAAAACGTGATGAAATGCTGTGAAGACCTGGTGAACAAGTTTGGCTCTCAGGTGCCTGAAACCCAGGAAGAGCTGGAGTCGCTTGCAGGTGTAGGCCGTAAAACGGCGCTTGTAGTCAGGAACATCGCCTTTGGGCATCCCACCTGCGCCGTGGATACGCATATCTTTCGGGTGTCGAACCGCACGGGCCTTGCGCCCGGCAAAAACGTGCTTCAGGTGGAGCGCGCGCTTGAAAAGGTGATTCCAGAGCCTTTCCAGATGAACGCGCACCACTGGCTGATTTTGCATGGCCGTTATATCTGCAAGGCGCGCAAGCCTGACTGCGCCAAATGCAAAATCACCGACATTTGCCTTTTCAAGGAAAAGACGTGCTGACGTTTATTCCATCAGCCCTACGGCGAAATAGTTTTTTTCGTCCTGCCAAACCTGTTTGAATTGCCATCCTGCTTTTCTGGCGATCGACTCGAATCCATCGAGTCGGAATTTGCGGGAATTTTCCGTGTGGATGGTCTCGCCTTTCTTGAAGTGAAACATGCCGCCATTCACGCGTACGCTTTGGTCATGCTGACTCACCAGATGCATCTCTATGCGCCTGTCCGCTTCATTCCAGCGTGCTTCATGAGTGAAATTTGACAAGTTAAAGCTGCCGTTCAGCTCCCGGTTGATGCGGGTCAGCAGGTTCAGGTTAAAGGCGGCGGTGACGCCAGCCGCATCATCATAGGCGGGGACAAGAATGTCCTTGGACTTCACCAGATCAAACCCGATTAGAAACTGACCTTCAGGCCCCAGCATAGCGCGTGCGCTGCTGAGGAAAGTAACGATCTCACCGTCCGCTAGGTTGCCGATGGTGGAGCCCGGGAAAAACGCCAGCCGGTTTCCCGCCGGTAGTTCGGTGGCGGCAAGTGTGGTGCAGTCCATAAAATCACCCACAACCGGGATCACATCAATGGCGGGATAGTCACTGGCAAGCGCCGCCATCGAGCTTTTCAGGAAGTCAGCGGAAATATCAATCGCTACATAACTTTTAGGCGTGTGGAGCGCATCGAGCAGAAGCCGGGTTTTGGTGCCCGCACCTGCGCCAAACTCCACCACATGGGCTTTGTCACCAACCGCGTCTGCCATGGCTGGCAAATGGTCGCGAAAAATCCCGATTTCCGTGCGAGTTGGGTAATATTCAGGCAGGTCTGTGATTTGCTCAAAAAGCTCTGAGCCTCGTTGATCATACAGCCAGCGGCAGGGCAGGCTTTTTTGTTCCTGGCTCAGGCCAGCCACAACATCGGCACGAAAGTCTGCCTGTTGGTTGCCCTCGGTTTCTTGCATATCATCGCCGCGCATCAGATATCCTCTGCGAGGCGCAGCCCGCTGAACTGCCAGCGCTTTTCAGGCTGGAAAAAGTTGCGGTAGCTAGCGCGCAGGTGTGCGTCCGGGCTGGCGCACGACCCGCCTTTTAGCACCATCTGCCCGCTCATAAACTTGCCATTATATTCGCCGACGGCGCCGTCTGCCGCCTTAAAGCCCGGATAGGGTAAAAAGCTGCTGGCTGTCCATTCCCACACATCGCCGTAAAGGCCGGTTAACTCGTCGGCTCTTTGTGGCCTTGGCCGCAACCGCCCAGAGGTAAGCAGATTGCCTCCAACGGTTTTGCCGGTTGCCGCACATTCCCATTCGGCTTCCGTTGGCAGGCGTTTGCCGGTCCATGTGGCAAAGGCATCAGCTTCATAAAAACTGATGTGGGTCACCGGGGCATCCGGGTCTATGGGTTGAAAGCCGCGCAAAGTCATTGACCACCATGTGCCGTCAATCTGTTCCCAATAAAGGGGGGCTTGCCAGCCCCGTTCACGCACTGCTGTTATACCGTCCGATAGCCAAAGGCTTACCGTTTTATATCCACCGTCTTTGATGAAGTTGATCCATTCACCATTTGTCACTGCCCGATTTGAAAGCTTATAGGGTCTTAGCAAAACTTCATGGCGGGGGGTTTCACAATCAAAGGCGAAGCTTTCACCCGTGTGTCCAACTTCCCTGACGCCGCCATCAAAACTGGTCCAGCCAAGCGGTGGCAAGGGTGCGGTTTCAACGGCCAAGGGTTCGCTTTCCCGAAAAGCTGGCCTCAGTGGGTTTTGGGCGAACAGGTGCAGAATATCGGTCAGCAATAATTCCTGGTGTTGCTTTTCATGCTGTAAGCCAAGTTCGATCAGGCCAAGGGCTTTCTTTGATGGCATCTCGGCCATCAAATGGTTCATGTTTTCGTCCACATAGGCGCGATAATCGAGCACCTCTTCAAGGCTTGGGCGCGTAAGCATGCCCCGGCTTGGACGCGCGAACCTGTCGCCAACTTGCTCGTAATAAGAGTTGAAGAGGAAGCTGAAGGCACCGTTATATGGTTTGTAATCGTTCAGGTTCGGGGCCAGCAGGAAGGTTTCAAAAAACCAGCTGGTGTGTGCCAGATGCCATTTGGCCGGACTGGCATCCTCCATGCTTTGCACCGTTGCATCAGCATCTGACAAGCTACTTGCAAGGGCGATAGAATCGGCCCGCACCTGATGAAAGGTTTCAATGGGTGCGTCGGGAAACAAACAACGTTTGTTTTTCGGGTTCAGCATAAATTCCCCTGCTGCGACTATAGCGCTTCTTGTGCGCAACCGTCCAGACAGTTGCGGATCATTGTTTCAGCCATGCTACGCTGAACAGGACCGTATGACGCGGCGCTTTTTTGACAAAGCATTCTTATAAAATGGTCCGCACTCTCCTGCCATAAGGTGGCAGGAGGTGTTTTTAGAAGGCTCGACCAAGGTCTTTCAGTGTGGCTGTTTCATACTTGGGGTCATACCAAACTTCCCCATCCTTGATTGTGACAGCTACATAATCCATCAGGTTGATATCCCTTAGCGGGTTGCCGTCAACGATGATGATATCGGCCAGTTTACCTGCTTCAATGGTACCAAGCTCGCTGCCTTTGCCGATGATTTCTGCGCCGGTTTTTGTTGCAGCGGTTAGAGCGCGTGCCGGGGTCATGCCGCTGTCGACAAGGGCAGACAATTCGCGCCACATGGCTTCTGTGAAGAAATTCAAAGGGCTGGCACCGTCTGTACCAACCCCCATGTAGGCGTTGGCATCAATGAACTGTTTGGCGTTGATTTTGGAGTTCCGGATCTCATCCGGTGTATCCGTGAAGTAAGAAAGAGCGCGGAAGTTTTTGAAGCTACGCTGCAATTCGGCATAGATGTCCGCTGGCATGTCAGCTTCCAGTTCCGGTGTATTGAGTCTGCCGGGGTTGGCTTCGGTCGCCGGGTAAACCCAAATGCGGTGTGCGATGGTTTGCACCACCGGGATACGGTCTTCCGCGATTTTATGCAGCAGATCAGCCGGATACGGCGGCATTTTTGCGCTGCCCACATGTTGAAGCACATCAACACCCGCATTGATGGCGTTCCACATGGCGGGCACTTTATAAAGATGACTGTGCACCTGCACACCCCGGCTGTGGGCGGCTTCAACAACGGCTTTCATGTCGTCAAGCGTAAGGCCCAGCCAGATTTTGATAACGTCCGAGCCTTTGTCGATCAGCTCATGGGTTTTGCGGGCGGCTTCCTCTGGGCTGTTGATCACAATCTGATAGCTGTCCGGCACGCCGTCCAGCTTGATACGGGTAATCCATGGGCCAGCGACAATAAGCCTGGGGCCCGGTATTTCACCGGACCGGATCCGTTCGCGCACATCCAGAATTTCAAAGGGCGTGCCAAGGTCAACTGCCGTGGTTACACCTGCCCGCATCATATGTTTGGCGGCGATGGGCATCACTTCCGGCAGGCGTCTGGTGCCGCCAAGGAAGGTATAATATTCGTCATAATCACCATGTCCGATCAGGTCGAGATGGATATGCAAGTCAATCAGGCCGGGCAGGATGGATTTGCCGCGCGCGTCTATGATCGGTGTGCCATCGGGGATAGAAACCTCATGGGCTGGGCCGCTTGCAATGATGCGATTGCCTTCCACAAGCACAGTTGCGTTATGAACGGGCGGGGCCTCATACCCGTCTATCAGCATGCCGCCGGTAATGGCGTAGCGTTTGGGTGTATCCTGCGCTGTAACGCCTATGCCACTTACGCAGAGTATCAGGGCGATAAACAGTCTGGTCATGGGCGTTTCCTTTATTCCTGTTGGGTTATTCCGGATAAGTCATTTTGGTGGCATCCGGGTAATTATAGGCGCACACGTAAATCAACCTGCCGTTTTCTGCGCTGTTGCCAAAACTGATACCCGCGTCATGATAATGCTGGGGCTTAATTACCAGCAACCGGTTGAAACGCATGGGCACTGTTATCAAATGCTCCCATGCGTCCGGGTCGTTGGTGTTTTTATTGATTACATCGTCCAGAAACTGTTGCTGGCTTGAGAAACCCATATCGGCCAATTCTTGTGAATTATAGGGCGCCCTGTCGCTGTTGGTTGCTTTGTGGCGAAAGAAATGTGTGCCGTCTTGGCAATGTTCCGGCAATGTCAGATAAAGGATTGTGGTCCAGTGCACATTGTCGATATGTACGCTTTCGGTACCCTTGTCACCTTCTAGCGCAAGGCGAAATTTTGCGTGTGATGACGTAGGGACAGGGACGACAGGTTCGCCGATTACTTCAGCAATCAGGTCATCATAGCCAGTGATAACCTGCCGGTGCTTACTGTCCCGGCCTGGGTAAAACTGTGGTTCATCAAGCCGGGGAAATTCCTGCGCGAGCGCCGCTTCCCGCACTTTGTGCGGGTTTGGTAGAAAGTCATCAACAACAATCATTGAGCGTATCATAAGGCGGTCCGAAGCTCTGGTGATTTCCAATAATGCCAGAGTATGAAAGCCAGCCCACCATGGGTCAAGCCATTGAACTGCTTTATTTTTTACTCAATAGTATGTGGAGATATAGATCAGCCGGCCATCTTCCTTGCCCGTGCCAAAGCTCAAGCCCGCATCATGATACTGTTGCGGTTCCAGAATAAGGAGCCGGTTGAACCGCATCGGGATGGTGGTCAGGCGCTCCCACGCATCCATATTATTGGTGTCTTTGGCGAGCAGGTTGCTCATGAAATCGTCTTCTGACTTGTAACCCATCGCGGCCATTTCTATGGCGTTATAGGGCGCGTGGTCGCTTGCTGTGGCTTTGTGGTGATAAAGATGTGTGCCATCCTTGCAGTGTTCCGGCAGGGTAAGATACAAGAGCACAGTCCAGTTTACCGGGTCTATATGCACGCTTTCTGTGCCCTTGTCGCCGTCAAGGGCCAGGCGGAACCTGCTGTGAGAAGCCATTGGTGCCGGTTCCAACCTGTGTCCCAAAATCTGCGAAACTTTTTGGTCGAAACCACTAATAACTTGCCGGTGTTTGCTGTCTCTGCCGGGATAGGGTTTTGGCGTCTCTGGTTTGGGGTACTCCTGCGCCAGCGCAGCGTTCCTGAGTGTATATGGGTCATCCAGAAAATCATCAACGATGGTAAAGGATGGCCTCATTAGCCAGTACCTGCAGAGCCAACAGACGCATGGTTGAAAAAGCTGAGGTAAACCAGTCTACCGTTCTCGACACTGTCGCCAAAGCTCAGGCCAGCGTCGTGCCAATGTTGGGGTCGCATGATGACCATACGGTTAAACCGCATGGGTACAGTCATGATTTTTTCCCATTTGGATGGATCGTTCGAGTCCCGATTTACCGTAAGGTTCAACATTTCCTGTGGGTCAGTTGAGCCGTATTTTTCATACTCATGCCGAAAATACGGTGCCCGGTCCGTGTTTGTTGGAATATGGCGGTAGAAATGCGTGCCGTCCTGGCAGTGTTCCGGCAGTGTCAGGTAAAGAATTGCTGTCCAGTGAGCGTTATCAATATGGACACTGCTGGTGCCTTTATCCCCTTCAAGGGCAAGTCGGAACTTGGCATAGGAGGTACCCGATGTTGGCACCAAGGGTTCACCAACTATCTCGGATATTTTTTTATCAAGCCCATTGATGATCTGGCGGTGCTTGGAATTCCGCCCCGGAAACTGTGGTTTTTCCTCATACTCCGGATATTCCTGCGCCAGCGCCAAATTGCGCAGCTGGTGCGGATCATTCAGGAAATCATCGATGACATAAAATGATCTGATCATAAGAAGCCCCAATCAACCAGCCAGAGATAGTTCACTCTGGCCAACTTGCCAATCCTGTGAATGGGTTACTAAACTAAAGATAGTTCCATGATAACAAGATTTATCTCGCTACCTTCCTCATGCGGTTGAATGTTGGTCTCCTTGAAGCCTCTGCCTTGATAAACATGCCGGGCGCGACTGTTGCTTTCATAGACATCTAGCCAAATTGTTTTGGTGCCATAGCTGCGGAAGTGGTCAATGACCGCGTCCATGAAAGGGGCACCAATGCCTGCGCCAGGCCGCGAGACGATAATTCGCCGCCACTCGATACGCTCAGGACCATCATCAAACAGGATGGCGTATCCAACTCGTTCGCCTTCGCTATCTTCCGCGATCAGATAGTGGGCCTTTTTAGACGCAAGATGTTCACGGTGGAGGCTTTCCGGGTAGCTGTGGACATAGGTGTTGGCCGGGTCGGCTTCGAGCGCACAAATGAAGGAGATATCTCTTTCAACTGCCTTGCGCAGCCTGTTAAAGCCGGACATAACTATTTCTCCTCAATCAACTCAGGGTCAAACTATGGCTGAATTCACTCTGCATCCACAATTGGATAAAGACACTTTTACTGTTGGGCAACTGGACCTTTGTAGCGTGCTGCTGATGAATGATGTCAATTTTCCCTGGCTTATTTTGGTGCCGCAGGTGCCCGATATCCGGGAAATGCATGAGCTGACACCCGGTGACCAGCAGCAACTGGTGCGGGAAATCACGCTGGCCTCAAACCGTCTGCAACGGCTTGCCAATGCGGACAAGATGAATGTGGCAGCGCTTGGGAACATGGTGCCGCAGCTTCATGTGCATGTGATCGCGCGGTTTGAAACTGACGCAGCCTGGCCCGGCCCTGTTTGGGGCAAGGTGGCTGCCGCACCATACACAAATGAAGGCGCGGCAGAGTTTATTGGATCACTCCGGCCACTTCTGGAGCTTTAATTGGTTGACCGCATCACCGGCCCTCATCCTGTTCGGCCACCGTACGGCCCTGTGCTTGGGTGAGGGCCGGTGCCGAATTAAGCTAAGAAAAAAGCTCTAGTGGCGGAAATGCCGCATGCCGGTAAACACCATGGCAAGCCCGGCTTCATCCGCAGCGTCAATCACCTCTTGGTCCCGCATGCTGCCACCCGGCTGGATAACCGCTGTTGCGCCTGCTTCTGCTGCAGCAAGCAAACCGTCGGCAAAGGGGAAGAAGGCATCTGAGGCTACCACGCTGCCTTTGGCGAGGCTTTCTGCGTCCCCCGCCATTTCTGCGGCTTCGCCTGCACGGATCGCTGCGATGCGGCTGCTGTCACGGCGGTTCATTTGCCCTGCGCCAACGCCAACGGTCATGCCGTCACGTACATAAACTATCGCGTTTGATTTCACATGCTTGCCAACCCGGAAGGCAAACAGCATGTCTTCCAGCTCTTGCTCGGTTGGCTGGCGTTTGGTCACAACTTTCAGGTCGTCTTTTGTGATGCTGCCCGTGTCACGATTTTGCACCAGAAAGCCGCCCGCAACAGTTTTTACCATATGGGCCGCTTGCGTGGGGTTCGCCATGCCGCCTGTTGTGAGTAGGCGCAGGTTTTTCTTGGCACCAATAATAGCCTTGGCTTCGTCGGTTACGTCTGGTGCAATAATTACCTCGGTGAAAACCTTGATGATGGCTTCGGCGGTTTTACCGTCCAGCGTGCCATTAAGCGCGACGATGCCGCCAAAGGCGGAAACCGGGTCGCACTTCAGCGCTTTTTCATAAGCTTCCAATAAAGTTGCCCCTGTCGCCACACCGCAGGGGTTGGCGTGCTTGATGATAGCAACCGCGGGTGTCTCCGACCCGAACTCGCTAACAAGTTCAAAGGCGGCGTCGGTGTCATTGAGGTTGTTGTAGGATAGTTCTTTGCCTTGATGCTGGGTTGCAGTCGCAATACCCGGGCGGTCTTCGCCGTTTTTATAGAAAGCGGCCACCTGATGCGGGTTTTCGCCGTAACGGCATTCCTGCACCTTTGCGCCTGCTACCGTCATGCGGTCCGGGAAGGTTACGCCGTTTTGGGCCGCGTACCACTGGCTGATCGCTGTGTCGTAGGCCGCTGTGCGGGCATAGGCTTTGGCCGCCAATTTTTTGCGCATGTCATGCGTTGTGCCACCCGCCGTTTTTATCTGTTCGATAATCTCGCCGTAATCAGCGGGGTCAGTAACAATGGTGACAAAGGCATGGTTTTTTGCGGCAGAGCGCACCATTGCGGGGCCGCCTATATCAATGTTTTCGATGCAGGTATCAAAGTCTGCGCCGGAGGCGACGGTTGCTTCGAAGGGGTAGAGGTTCACAGCCACCAGATCAATGCCGCCAATCCCGTGTTCTTCCATCGCTGCAACATGCGTTTCATTGTCGCGCAGGGCCAGAAAACCGCCATGAATTTTGGGATGCAGGGTTTTTACCCGGCCATCCATCATTTCAGGGAAACCTGTGTGGTCTGCAACTTCGGTTACCGGGATGCCTGCGTCGCGCACAGTTTTTGCTGATCCGCCCGTTGAAAGAATTTCTGCACCAGCTGCATGCAGGGCAGCAGCAAGGTCAACAAGCCCTGATTTGTCGGAAACGGACAGGAGGGCGCGCTTGATAGCGATGGTAGTCATGGAATGTTGGGCCTCTTCATTTTGTGGTCTTTGCGGGCTTTTCCATGACAGTCATGGGGTCACACGCGGATTTCATTTAATGACCATGAAAATACGGTGGGCGCTCTGCCGTCCGCATTTATGGTCACGATAATCTGTTTGCAGGGAACAGGCTTGTCGCGCTGCGCGAGGTACAGGCTGTCTTCTACCTCCGCGACCGCCTCGTCCACGTCAAAAATCCAGTTTTTACCGCCTCGGGTTTCAAGCGAGATGCGCCCATCGGGGGCTTTCACAGCTTCCACACCGGGATGCAGATGGAAGCGTAGCGTGATGTCCTGGCCCGCAAGCTTTTTCAGCTTTGGCCCCGAAAGCCGGTCGTGTCCCTTAAGCTGGTCACCCGTGTTTGAAAGTTCCAGCTTGCGCTCATGCAGGACGCCAAACCGCTTTTCATAGCCGTTATGGATAACTTTGATCGACGTGCCATGGTCAAGCGTTTCCCGCGTTGTTTGGGTCTCGCTAACGCCTGCGCCGATGCTGCCATCTTCCAGCAGCTTGCTGCTGTTTGTGTCACCCACCACAATTGTGGAGTTGGCGGCGGTGGTCCTTGACATGCCGTGCAATTCAGGAAGGGGGCCGCTGCTACTTGCAGGCCCCATGTTCACCACCAGCCGTTCCTGACCAACCGAAAATTCAAAAGCTGCTGTTGCAGCGGCTGCTTGACCTGACAAGGGCACAAGTGGCGGTGTGCCCGCATCAACAATCAGGCATGTGGCCCCGGCAGTAGCCCGCTGAATGCCAGTGTGCACAGCATTTTCAATGGCCTTGCCCTTGGCTTCGCTCGCGGCGAGGATGGCGTCCGTGCCATGACCGCCTTCAGCGCTAACGCCGCCAATGTGAGCGAAGCTTCCATCGCCGTGGCGCATGCTGCGCACAAAAGGTGCGATGCGATCAAGTGTTACCTGAATCCAGGGTGGCAAGTCCGCATTCACGTCCACATAGGTGTTTCTGACCAACGTCATCATCTGCATGGTGCGGATGGCATCAGCTGTGTTGCGGCTTGCCGGGCCCCCATCAGGCAGGATGAAACTTCTGCTTGTTTTTTCCAGCAGCTTGAGGCCGCGAACCAACCACGCGGCACCACCGGGTAGCAATAATCCACCAAGGGTGAGCGCCGTTGCCACATATATCTGTGCCAGCCCCTGCCCGGCATCTTTATGGCACCGGGTAAGGTGCCGCATCTGCCGTGCCATGGCATGCAAAACGGCAGAACGATAAACAAGGTCGTTGCTTGAGAGGATAAGCGGTGCGTGCGCGCACCAATTAATAAACCGGCGAGACAGGGTTTCCGCTTCCCATACGCGACTGTCCCACTTGTCGCCGCTTGCAAGCCACCAGCCCAAGATGGTTTCGGCGGCGTCGCGCGCTTTTACCTGATCACCAACCTGCGCCAGATCCTGCAACCAATGAAAGCTGTGGGCGTAGCGGAAGAAGTCAGGCGATGCTTTGGTGTCTATATTATACCAGAAGGCTTCAGACAGCGGGTGGCTCTCTCCGTTATAGAGCATATCACCGCCAAAGATGGCTGACCCAAGGGTAGCGTTACCGGGTGCCGGGTCATCCGGACTGCCGAGCAGTTGCAGCGGATGCCGACCTTTCAGGCGAAACTCGTAAAGGTCAAGGCCGTAACCCCATTCCCGTGTACCGCGCCATATTTTTGAGAAGAAACTGGCGAGCAAATGCCGTTTCATGTCGCGACGAAGTGTTGACCGCGAAAGAGGCGCAGTGGAGACAAAGCCAGCAATTTTGTCAATCGCGGCTGTCATCGTCTGTTAACCTCTCAAGCGTTTGATGTTGTCAGCGTAGGCGCTTGGTCCACCTTTGAAGGTTGCGCTGCCTGCCACCAGAACATCTGCGCCAGCACTAATTACCTGGGGTGCTGTTTCACCGTTAACACCGCCATCTACTTCAAGGTCGATATCGAGGCCAAGCGAGTCGATTCTGTTGCGAATCGATTCGATCTTACGCAATTGGCTTGTGATGAAAGATTGCCCGCCAAAACCGGGGTTCACAGACATAACCAGGATCAGGTCAAGCTGATCGTATAGATAGTCAATCGCGCTCTCGGGCGTTGCCGGGTTTAGCGATATGCCGGCTTTTTTGCCCAAGCCTTTGATGGCCTGCAGTGTGCGGTGGGTGTGCTTTCCGGCTTCCACATGCACTGTGATAATATCTGCGCCGGCATCTGCAAACGCTTCCAGATAGGGGTCAACCGGATCAATCATCAGGTGAACATCAAAAACCTTGTTGCTGTGCGGGCGCAGGGCCTTCACCACATCAGGGCCAATGGTGATGTTTGGCACATAGTGCCCGTCCATCACATCAATATGGATATAATCGGCGCCCGCTTCATCAACGGCGCGCACTTCTTCCCCTAATTTGGCGAAATCAGCGGAAAGGATGCTTGGTGATATTCTGACAGGTTTTTGCATGGCGGTTCAATATCAGGTTGTGATGGTCCGGGCAAGCAAGCGCCGCCCCAATTTTCAGCTATTTTGACAGCTTTAAGCGGTTTTAGTGAGTCGGGCAGCAAAAAAACCGTCCAGCCCGCCAATATCCGGAAATAGAGACGGCAAACATAGCAGGTCACCCACTGACGAGATAAGCTCCGTTAGACCGCCCACTTCTTCCGGTTCAATGGCCCGCCTTGCTGCCTTGGGGGTGCGGGCAAGAAAAGCCTCAACTTGGTTCGTACCTTCTGCGGCCTCAAGCGAGCAGACACAGTAAACAAGCTTGCCGCCTACAGGGAGTAGAGAGAAGGCGTGATCGAGGATACGGGCCTGCAAGGCTGCGAGTTTTTCCACGTCCTTGGCGCCTTTGGTCCAAAGCACATCAGGGTTGCGCCTGAATGTGCCTGTTGCGCTACAGGGGGCATCGAGAAGGATATGATCCACAGGTTTATCAGGCGTGAAGGTGGCGGCATCAGCAAGCTCAACCGTGGCAGAAAGCCTTGTTCTCTGCAGATTCGCCTCGAGTCGCTTCAGGCGATTCTTGTTGCGGTCCACGGATGTTACCTCTGCACCCATGGATGCAAGCTGCATTGTTTTGCCGCCGGGGGCGGCGCACAGGTCGAGCACATGCTTGCCTGCAATATCGCCGCCGATGAGGGTCGCCGGGATGGCCGCAGCCATATCCTGTATCCACCAGTCCCCTGCGTCATAGCCAGCAAGGGCTGGCACATCGGTGGCCGCGCGGCGCAGGGTGCCCGTCGGCAGGGCTTCTGCTTCCAGCTTGGCAACCCAATCAGATTTGTCGCAGCCGCTCTTGAGGCTGATATCGAGCGTAGGTTCCCCAGAAAGCGTTGCTGCCATGGCCTGCATGGCCTGCCTGCCGTATGTTGCTGTCCAGCTTTTTTGCAGCCATTCTGGCAGGTTTGCCTCTGGTTCGGCTTCCATCTGTGCCGCCAGTTGGTCACGCTTGCGCACAGCCTTTCTCAACACGGCGTTCACAAGGCCTGCGAACCCTTTTTCCTTGCCTGAAAGCGATTTGATTAGGTCAACTGTTTCGTTCACAGCTGCATGGTCGGCGGTTCGCATCAGCAGGATTTGCGCAAGGCCGGTAACAAGGGCTGCTTCGGTCCAGGTGGCGTTTCTTGGAAGCCCGCGATCGAGCAGTTTGCCAAGCACGGTGCGCAGGCCGCCCAGTTGGCGCAACGACAGCATAATCAGTGTAAAGGCAAAGGCTCTGTCACGCGCATTCAGACCAGCTTCGCGGGCCAAGTCATCAAGGGTGATGTCAAACGGGCGCGCCTTCAGGGTCACCGCCATTAAGGTTCGGACCGCGACCAGCCGTGCGTTTTTTGCCTGATTTTTCTGTTCGTCTACCATTGCGCGTCTTTGAGCATATTCACCCGGCAAAGGAAAGGCTTTATCCGTCGCAGCAGCCTTGCAATGGCCGCATTGATCCCCCTAGAGTGCTTTTTAGTGAAGTGGCAATGCACAATAACAAAAGCGGGGACATTGACATGCAGCAAAGCGTGATCATCGGTAAACAGTTCAATGGACCGCCAAAGTCAGCCAATGGCGGGTATGCTAGCGGCGTGTTGGCGTCCGGGCTGCGTACTGTGGGTTATACAGGTGCTGTTGAAGCTTTGCTGCATGCGCCGCCGCCGCTTGATCATGCGCTAACGCTTGGTGCGACGTCTGACGCGGCGGAACTGCTGGACGGTGATGCAAAAGTCGGGTCTGCCAAGACGGCGACCTTGTCGCTTGAAGTTCCTGATTTGCCAGATAATCCACATTTTGTTGGAGACCCGAAAACGGCAGAAGGCGCATTTGAGCCATTTGACCAGTGTTTTGTGTGTGGGCGCGCCCGGCATGCTGGTGACGGCCTATGCCTGTTTTCGCAGTGCGCGGAGGGGCAGAAAAACCTTGTCGGGGCACACTGGCATTTACATCAGAATTTTGCGGACGCCGACGGAAACATTGACCCTGTTTACATCTGGTCCGCGCTTGATTGCCCCGGCTATTATGCCTGTGCATACGGTGAAGCAGCCTTACTTGGCAGGCTAACCGCTGAGATATTCAAGCCCTTGAAAGCGGGCGATACAGCCACCGTTTTTGGCTGGTCGTTAAACGACCCAAACGCGCCCAAATCGCGTAAGCGCAGATGTGGCACTGCTGTTGTGGACAGTGGCGGTGATGTGGTCGCGAAGGCCGAAGGGCTCTGGATCACTGTCGACCCCTCCAAGATTGCGGGGTAAGCCATGGGCATGGTGTCAAACATGATTGCCGGGCTGAAACCATATGGTGACAAACGAATTGTCGGCACGTTTGGGCTCGGCATGGCAAGTGGTTTCCCACTGACGTTTGTTATTTCCCTGATGGGTTTTTGGCTATCCTACAGCGGCGTTAGCAAAGGGGACGTGGGCCTTTTCGCCCTGATCACTACTTTTTATACATGGAAGTTTCTATGGTCGCCCGCGATTGACCGGTTGCCACTGGGCCCCATCACGCGACTGTTTGGTCAGCGGCGGGGTTGGTTGCTGCTTGTTCAGGCTCTGATGGCTGTCTTGTTGCTGGCAATTGCCCGTCTGGACCCTGCAACTGATCTTTACAATGTGGCGGTGCTTGCTGCTGCTATCGCGTTTCTTTCCGCCAGTCAGGATATTGTCATTGATGCTTACCGGATCGAAATACTTGAAGACGCGGACCAAGGCCACAGTGCCGCCATGTATGTATATGGTTACCGAACGGCAAACTATCTGGCGGGGTTTGCTGTTCTGATGATTGCAGATGCTTATGGCTGGACGCTTGCCATAAGTTTGCTGCCGCTTCTATTACTGCCGGGCACGCTTGCTGTGATTTGGATTGGTGAACCAAGGCGCAGTCATGCAGATGACGCCTTCATTCAGGAAGAGGCTGCTGCCTCCGGTTTGTCGCCGGTTGCCAACCGTTTGAGGGAAGCGGTTTATTTACCCTTTAAGGAGTTTACCCGCCGCGAAAACTGGTATCTGGTGTTGCTGTTTATCTTCCTGTTCAAAGCCGGGGATGCGGTAGCAGCTGTCATGACCGCACCAATTATCAGGGACATGAATTTTGATCTTGAGGTGGTGGCTTGGGCTAATAAAACCGTTGGTTTCATTACCTTGATGTTGGGTGTGGGGTTGGGGGCAATGCTTTATAAGCAGGTCGGCATGTATAAGGCCCTGTTTCTCACCGGCATTTTGATGATGGTGACAAACCTTGGGTTTGCATGGCTGTGGTCTGGTGAAGCCCTTGGCTGGCGCTTGGCTGTTACTATCGGATTTGAGAATTTTGCAACAGGGCTGGGGACAACGGTAACCATCGCCTATATGGCGGGGCTCTGTAACGCCAATTTCACGGCGACTCAGTTTGCTCTCTTGTCGTCACTGGCCAATCAGGCTCGTACGCTGTTGGGGGCGCCTAGCGGCTATGTTGCGGACTATCTTGGCTGGTTTGAGTTTTTTGTTGGTGCAACTTTCCTTGCCTTACCGGGCCTTTTTGTGCTTTGGCTTCTTTGGCGCAAGGATGTGGCGCGGCTTTCCGCGGAAGAGCCCACATAAGAATCTCACGGAATGCGAACCACTTTGTGATGTCACAAAGCGGTCATTCTGGTGTAATGAAACTGACGTCCGACGAGATTAAGAGGAGGGCATCATGAAAAAATACGCACTCATAAGACCTCGGGTCGCTGCTGCACAGGCCATGGCTGGTGCACCCTCCTATGTTCGCCAAGGCAGCATTGAAGTGCGCCTTGCGCGGTCCCTTAAGGAAATCAAAGCGGCGCAAAAACTGCGCTACAAGATTTTCTATGAGGAAATGCACGCCAAGCCAGACTGGCGCATGCGCCTTACGCGACGCGACATTGACCAGTATGATATCTTCTGCGACCACCTGTTGGTGCTGGACCACGACAGGCCAAAGGGTAAGCGTATTGTTGGCACCTACCGCCTGCTAAGGCAGGAAGTGGCAAAGCTGCATGATGGCTTCTATTCTTCAGGTGAATATGACCTTGAGCCGCTGATGACTGAAAGCTTTGGCCAGCAAATCGGCGAAGGCCGCCAACTTCTGGAGCTTGGTCGTAGCTGTGTGCACAAGGATTACCGCGCCAATGCGACAATCAATATGCTTTGGAAGGGTATTGCCACATACCTGAACGAGCACAACATTGCCTATATGTTTGGTTGCGCAAGCTTTGAGGGCACTGACCCGAAAGAATTCAGCGAATCAATGGCATACCTTTATCACAACCATCTGGTGCCAGATGACTTTAAGGTACGGGCGCTTGACGACCAGTTTGTTGATATGAACACGATGGCTGCTGATGATATTGATGTCCGTATGGCACGTCGCGCGCTTCCGCCGTTGATTAAAGGGTATCTGCGCCTAGGCTGTTTCATCGGTGACGGTGCTGTGGTTGACGAGCAGTTTGGCACCACAGATGTGTTTATCCTGCTGCCAGTTGAAAACATCGCGCGGCGGTATTCGAAGAAATATAATCTGAAGGACGAGGCGAACGACAGCGACAAAACAATCGCCGCTGTCCAGTGATTGCGTCGCTAGTTTTCTGACGCTTTCATTGCAGTTCTTATTATCTCAATAAATGCTGTTACCTTTTTGGGTGGGTGCCGCCCATATTCATGGATCGCAAAAACGGGCGATGTGTCCAAAGGCATGACCGTTACCAATTGCCCGGCGTCCAGTGCGTCACGTACGGTCAGGTCTGGCAATAGTGCAACTCCTGCCCCTGTGATTGCCAGATGACGGACATCCGGCATAGTGTTGCATCGTATTTTCGGCTTTACCCTCAGGTGCTGACCGCTTGGGGTATTGTATGATACCGGATTACCTTGCCAATCGTTAGCAATATGGTCCCAACTGGCGAGATCGGCAAGTTGCCTTGGAAAGCCAGACTGGTTCTCAACATAGCTTGGGCTTGCATAAAGGCTTTCTCTGATATCCCCCAGTTTTGATGCTCGCGCACCTTGCAGTTTTGGGTCGCCGACCCGGATGGCGACGTCGATCCGCGCTTCCGCGAGGTTAATTGCGGCGTCAGCAGACCATAATCGTATCTTCAGTTTCGGGAAGTTTTGTGTGACGGTCATTATTGCGGGCACTAAAAGGGCTGCACTGAGCGCGTGAGGAGCGGTGACAGTGAGTGTTCCTTCTTCTGCCGAGGTTGCGTTACCAATATCAGCAAGGGCGTTTTCGTATGTGTGCCGCAGTTCCTTGCAGTGGGCGTAGAAACGTGATCCTGCTTCGGTAAGCGAAAGCAAGCGAGTGCTGCGATACAGCAGTTTGCAGCCAAGGTCATCTTCCAGCCGGGAAATGGTCTGGCTTACGGCTGATTTTGTTCGACCCAATTGGTCGGCAGCACCGGTGAAAGACCGGGCGTCAACCACTTCAAGGAAAACCAGCATGTCTGCAGGGTTCGGAATCATTGTTTAATAATACTAAACAATATTTTCACCTAATACAGGATTATCTTTGACGTAAAATCAGTGCAGAAGGTTAAGCACACCCAAAATCACTATGGCCACTAGGGCCAGAAAACTGGAGTGCGACAATGACTGATGTCCTGGCTGCTACAAAGTTAGCGAGTGAGAAATGGAAAGCCGCTTTCAACGCGGGCGATGCCGCTGGCTGCGCCGCCTGCTACGAGCAAGATGCGGTTATGGTTGCTAAGCCTTTTGGTACCTTTCATGGCAGAGAAGAGATTGAAGCTTTCTGGGCCAACCTGATTGGAGATGGTTTTTCAGACGTAGACTATATTGCGCCAAGCCTGCGAGCGATTGATAGCGACACAGCCCTTCTTTCGTCGAACTGGAAAATGAACAAAGCGTCCGGGATGATTACCAAAGAAATCTGGGCGATGCAGCCTGACGGGAGCGTGTTACTGCGCGAGGATCATTTCGAGGCAAAGGCCTAAAGCAATCACCACGGCTCATTGGTGGACACTTCTAGCTTCTTCTGAAGATTATCGAGAGATTATTGGCAGGCATCTCGATGATTGTCGGTGCTTCAAACCCTGCATCTTTTGCAAGTTTTTCAACAGCTTCCAGGTCACGCACGCCCCATGTCGTGTCGCGGGATTTGAGCGACGTATCAAAGCTCTCGTTGGATGGTGCAGTGTGAGTACCGCCGCGTTTGAACGGACCATACAAAAAGAAGATGCCACCGGTTGGAAGTGCATTTCCGGCCTTTGATATCAGCGCCTCTGCAACAGACCATGGCGCAATATGGATCAGGTTGGCTGCAAACACAGCGTTGAGTGGTTTCCTGAGCGCCAACGTGGTCATGTCATCTGTTAACACGTCAAACCGAACCGCAGGCAATATGTTGGTATGCCCGTTTGTTTGGGCCCATGCATCAATGCTTGCAAGTTTATCCGCTTCAAGATCACTTGGTTGCCAGTCTGCCGACATAAAGTGCCCCGCCATATGGGCGGCATGCTCGCCTGTGCCACTGGCTACTTCAAGAAGCGTGCCTTCGCCGGGGTGATGGTCTTTCAGAACTTCGAGAATGTGGTCGCGGTTACGCTCGGTCGCGGGGGCATAAAGCCGCTTGTCGCTGACGTTATCATTGCCTTGTGGGTCGAAAAAATTGCTCATTCGCCGTCTGGCCGATTTGTGCGCCTGTTTTGCATACGGTCCCGAAACCGGGTGAAGAGGAAGATGGGCACAACGATCGTTGCCCCGAGAAGCACATATTCAAGGCCGGACCCTGAGAACCAGTTCCAGATGCCTGCTACGGTATCTGCGATCCAGCCCAGAATGTCACCGGGGCTCCATTCCATGGAGTACATGATGTAACCGACAATGAAGCTGTAGATGACCAGCTTTAAAACCGTGCCGCCAGTGATGGGTTTGTTGCTCATGAAAACGCCTGCCTTGGTGAAACCATCCAGATGCTAACCGTCTGGCATGTTTTGTTCAAGCCACTCACGGGTGCAGGCTTCAACATCTGTCCTGCGGCCATCGCGCAGGCGGGCGTTTAACCATTCCGCCTGAAAGTGGCTTTGGTCGTCCGGCTCATAAAAGATGACCTCAACAACGCAGCGACCAGTTTCAAAAATCATGGTCTGCACATTGTCATCCTGCCGCAAGAGGGTTGGCTCCCCCATGTAGGCAATCACATCAGCGGGTGTGGTGCCGCGCAGCCGGTCCAGTTCCACAACCATTGGTTCCGGCTCGGCTGGCGCTTCAACAACAGGCTCGGGTGGCGGTGCAGCAGGTTGAACAACCGGTTCTGGCGCAGGTGCGGTTGAACATGCAGCCAGGAACAAAGCCATGCTTGCCGTGGTAAGAAATCGGGTCACGCAGCACCTCTATTTGTGCGACCTCGTGGTCCATCTGGCACACCAAGTTGGTGAACAATATGGGTCATGATAGCGGCACCCAGGATGGGTGCCAGAATATTCAGAAAGGGCACCAGAAACATACCAGCAATTAAGGCACCAACCATAAATACCTTGCCACTATGGGTAACACGAGCTTCTTTTGCTGCATGCCTGTCTACATGCCGGATCGCAACCATCTCGAAATATTCGCGGCCAAGCAGATAACCATTTATGGCGATAAACAGAGCGAGCGTGCCTGTTCCGGCTGACAGAAACAGCAGCAATAAATAGGGAAATAAAGCCAGCAGGTTGATGATGATCATCATCAGGGTCAGTTTCGCAGCGCTAGCGATAGTTTCCCCAACTGATACGCGCCGGGTTCCGGGGCGGTTAGGATAATATTCTTCTTCAACGGCTGTTGCGATCTGGTCTGCGAGCAAGCCCATAACCATCGTCACGATGCCCGGAAACAGCAGATAGGAACCTGCCATGGCGACCATCCAGAAGCCGGCGCTGGCAATTTCGTTGCCGAATTCGTCAAGCCATTCCCAACCGGAAGTAAAGCTTTCAGGCCAGTAGGCGTTAAGAATGAGTGTGGAAATTATAAGTGTTGCTGCTGCTGCGGCAACGGCGGTCAGAAACACACTTCTGAATTTGGGATGCAGCAGTTGCTGCCAGCTTCGATTGATCGAAAGCGCAATCATGGATGTCCTCACTGTCTCTCTGCTGATCTTTTAAGCCAGCTTGTTTGTATTGTTAATAGTCAACATCACCAGTCCTCTCCTCCACCCGACTACCGCACGGTATTATTCTTGGGTGGTCGGGTGGGGGTGAGGGCCGGTGCAGCACTAATATGAATATAGATAAGAAAGCGGATGATACTTGCAATCCCTGCCATGCTTTCTATGGTGCGGCCAATCAATCCGTGACCGTTATTGAAAGGACACTTTATGGCCGCTGCAGCAAAAGTGCTTTGTATAGGAAATGCCGTTGTAGACATCATCGCCCGCGTCGATGATGATTTTCTGGCCAAACATGAGCGAGAAAAAAGCGCGATGAATTTGGTCGATGCGGAAACATCTGCACGCATATACGATGACATGCCGCCGGCGGTGGAACGCTCTGGCGGATCAGCGGGTAACACGGCGGCGGGTATTGCATCCTTTGGCGGTAACGCAGGCTATATCGGCAAAGTGCATGATGATCAGCTGGGTACCGTGTTCCGGCACGACATTCAGGCAGTGGGTGTTGACTTTAACACCAAACCAGCAACAGAAGGTGCGCCAACAGCCACAAGTATGATCCTTGTAACGCCAGATGCACAGCGTACGATGAATACCTATCTGGGTGCCTGTACAGAAATTTCTGAAGATGATGTAAGCGAAGCGGAAGTTGCAGCAGCTGATATTCTCTATGTGGAAGGTTATCTCTGGGACACAGCGCCGATGAAGGCCGCGGTGCTGAAGGCGATGGATTTAGCGCAAAAAAACGGCACTAAGGTTTCCCTTTCGCTTTCTGACAGTTTTTGCGTGGACCGTTTCCGGGACGAGTTCCGAGATTTGGTTGAGAATAAGGTCGATATCCTTTTCGCCAATGAGGATGAAATCCTGTCGCTTTATCAAACAAAGTCGTTTGATGAGGCGCTCGCGGCATTGAAGCCGCATGTGAAGCTTGCCGCATTAACCCGTGGTGCCGAGGGTTCAGTTCTGCTGACAAAAGATGAGCAGGTAACGGTGCCAGCCGCGCCTGCAAATGTTGAAGACACAACAGGCGCAGGTGACCTGTATGCCGCAGGTGTGCTTTACGGTCTGTCTGTCGGTAAAGACCTGCAAACAGCGGGCGCGCTTGGCAGCCTTGCCGCGGCTGAGGTGATTTCTCATCTGGGTGCGCGTGCGGAAGTCAGCCTTAAGCAATTGGCGGCTGATCTGGGCTAATCAACCTGATTTAGCCCCAAGGCCCTTTTTTCCTTGTTGACCCGGTTCTCGCACCAGTGGTTGGAACACTGGTGCGTGCGCTGAAACCCCTTGGGCTGCTCATGCCCGCTGCCTGCATGGCGGTTAACCTGCGAATGCGTTCTTCAACGCGCGGATGGGTGGAAAACAGGCTATCCAGATTAACACCGCGCAAGGGATTAATAATGAACAGGTGGGCTGTCGCAGGGTTGGCTTCAGCCTGACGATTGTCCGTTACATGTGCACCTTGTTGCAGTTTTTGGAGAGCACTGGCGAGAGCCATGGGGTTGCCACTGATTTCTGCACCGACTTTGTCTGCCGCATATTCGCGGGTTCTTGAAATGGCCATCTGTACCAGCATGGCTGCAATAGGGGCCAATATCATCACAAGGATGGTACCCAGCATTCCCATGGGGTTGTTTCTGTTACCACCAAAAAACCAGCCAAATTGCGCCAGCATGGAAATGGCACCAGCAAGGGTGGCGGTGATGGTCATAGTCAGCGTATCGCGGTTTTTCACGTGTGCCAGCTCATGTGCCATCACGGCCTCAATTTCCGATCGGTTTAGAATGCGCAGGAGGCCGGTTGTTGCAGCAACGGCTGCATTTTCAGGGTTGCGACCTGTTGCAAAGGCGTTTGGTTGCGGGTTGTCGATAATATAGGTCTTGGGCGTTGGCAGGCCCGCCTTGATGGCAAGCTGGTTAACAATACCGACCAGTTCTGGCGCTGTGCTCGTGCTTGCTTCTCTTGCGCCGTACATGCGCAGGACAACTTTATCGGCATTCCAGTAGGCAAACAGATTGGTACCAACGGCAAACATAAGCGCGAGCATCATGCCGGTTTGTCCACCAATAACGGCACCAACTGCCATAAAAAGGGCTGTTCGCATCGTGCTCATTTCATTATCCGACTGTCTATGGGTTGATGTCGATTCATCTCATTTTTCTTGCCTTAAGACATGGTGTTTTGGCAAGCAGGGTTCAAGTCGAGCTTTGTGACGAGTAGGGTGGGCCTATGTCGGAAGAACCAAATAAAAACGCTGCTGATAGCAGCGCACAGGATGCTGTTAGCCGGTCATTTGACTGGATGCCGGTCGGTGCTTTTCTTGCACTGACCGCGCTGTTTGCGGCGGCTTCATACTATTTTGTTATTCAGCTTGGTCTACGTCGTTACTATGTGGCGCTGTTGATGTGGACCCCCGGCCTTGCCGTGTTTGTCTGTGCGAAACTTGGCCTTGTTAACCTGCGCGGCCTTGGGTGGCACTGGCCACAAAGCCGCTGGGTCAGCTTGGCGTATGCCTTTCCCGTCCTATACGGGCTTGTCGCTTACGCCATCATCTGGGGCGGCGGTTTTGGTGGCCTCGTAAACGCGAAATTCATTCAGGAAGTTGGCTATTTTCTTGGTCTCGATAACTGGCCGGAGAATACTTCTATCGCTTTCGGCATCCTGATGTTCGGCACAGTTGGCATGATTTGGCACATGGCCACTGCGCTGGGTGAGGAAATTGGCTGGCGAGGATATTTGACACCTGCACTGCTGGACCGTTTTGGCTTTGCCGTTACGTCGGTGATTGTTGGTGTTGCTTGGGCTGTGTGGCATTATCCTATTATAATGTACACCAGCTATAATGCGGGCCCCAGCGATCTTGAGATACAGTTCCTGAACTTCACAGTTATGACCATTGGCCTGTCGTTTATCATGACCTATTTACGCGTCGGGTCCGGGAGCTTGTGGCCAGCCACGGTGATGCATGCTGCGCATAATGTTTATGTGCTAACAATCATGCAGCCCATGACTGTGCAATATAAAGAAACCTGGCGCTATGCGAGCGAATTTGGCTTTATTTTGCCTGTTGTTGCGCTTCTTTTTGGGCTTTTCCTCTGGCGGCGTGCCATCCAAAATGGCATGATGGGCGTACCTACTACCGATTAAGAGGTGCACCATGGCTGAGAATAACCAAAAGCCTGAAGATGCTGTTTGTGATGACGGTGAAGTCAAAACAGAAGCGTCATCTGTGAAGCAGGAACAACCCAAGGAAATTGGTGGACGCAAAGGCCCTGAGCCCACGCGTTATGGTGACTGGGAAAAGAACGGCATCATTTCTGACTTTTAGCAGGCTAATGTCTACCTACTAGGTATCTTCAGCGACTTCTTCTGCACCATCCGGGTCGGTCTCTTCTGCGCTTGATTCTTCAAGGGCTTTGATACCTGCTTTTTCAAGGAGTTCACGGAAAGCCAGCAGGGTTTTCTCGGCTTCCAGTCTGGGCATGCCCTTGATCAGTCCTTCAGTAAATCCTTGTTGTCGCATATAGATACGGACGTGCTGCTCTGCAGCTTCGCGGCAACTTCCGTCGGTGAAATATCCATCCGACAGCATTTGCAGTATTTTCTTCGACTTATCTTGTAGGCTGACATCCAGCTTGTGAATACGTTTTAGTATCTGGGTGTTGTCCAGAATTGTTTGACAGAATTGGTCCAATCGGCTTGCGATCTTGCGTTTGTACATCTCTGAAAGATCAGCCTGCAAAATGCGTTTTTGCAGATGCACCAAGTCGATCATCCGGCTTGACGGGTTGCCATCCAGCCCCATGAAAACCGCTTCATATTCGGGGCGTGAAAGGATGGGCAGAATAAAGTTTGCCACCACCCGTTTGTTGGTATCGCCAACGGTTACTTTTTCAAGATCCAGCAAGCTGTTCACCTGATCAATGGGGTTGGTATGGTCGGCGAGCATATCAGCGATGGACTGGCTGTTAATCAACCTGCCAGAGCGGGTGCGCAAGGCATCAAGAATGCTATCGAGCGTATGATAATCATCATGCAGGCGTTCAAGAATTTGCCCCAAGTGCGTCAGTCGTCCAAGCTGCTGTGGCAGCGTGGTACCGCCTATTGGTTTTGACGCTTCGATTTCCGACTTGAGCCGTGCCAAAAGAACATGGGCACTGCGCGGTAAAAGACCCTCTGCCAAAAAACCATTCAGGCGTAAGACTTCTTCGCTAAAGCGTGGTGAACGTTCGTCCTCGCCCATCAGGTTGAGTTCGCCCTTCTGAAAATAGGCGAGTTCTTCCATAAAGGCGGCGCGGTCTTCCTTTTCCCCCATAAGTTGGGTCAGAACCTGGTCGTGCTGAAGAAACTCCGAGATTAGTTGATCGAGAATTTCCATCACCCAGTCTGGCCGGTTGGCGGTGAGGAATACAATCACTCGTCCAATTTTGTCGCTGAGTGTCACTGCCGGGCGCAGGTATTCAACTATCGAGCAAGTCAGCAAGAATCTTTTGTTCGCTTTGTCTTCAAGCTCTTTGACAATTGGTGCAAGCCGGCCGGTTTCCAGTGAAGGCACCGTGTCGGCGGTGGACTTCATGATGTCAATTGAGGCATCAATCACTTTGTATATTTTCCGCATCCGCTCCTGAATGGAGCCTTCTTCGGTTTCGAAGGATACAGCAGTGCGTCGCACGGCGTTCTGCAACCGTGTGCCAGCGTTATAAAGCTTGTAGTAATGCTCAAGTGAATGCAGCAGTTCGGTGGGAGTAATGCGCCATTCAGCAAGGGTGGCATGCATCAAATCCCATATGGAGCGCCTGCCATCAGGGCCATATAGATCATCCGGTGTAAGGCAAGGTGAAATGGTGCCGGTTTCATCATATTTGGATTTTTTGCGGGTGCTGCCTCTGGCAAAAATCTCTACCGATGTAATATCATCTTCGGCTTTGTCGAAAGATTCCTTAAGAACCTTGATTCCCTGATACTGACGGGCTTTCCAAAGATTCTCGGCAATGGCAATCGCTTCTTCCCGTTCACTTTTGACGTGAAGAATGGTCCAACCACCACCGCGCCTGCCCAGAACCTCATAGTGAATATTTACGCCGTATGCCAAATCGACCCCCATGCACAGCATACCATATATACGGGAAGGCGTAATCGACATGCCTTCCCTATCGTTTTCGGTCAAAAGCGTTAAGAAACGGTATGTTTTTAGTAAAAAACTGCCTATGAGAAGCAGGTAACAAAGGGACGCGCTGGTGTCATTCCTGCTAAAAAATTCTCGATTTTTGGGTTTCGGTCTGTTTCTCGCGTTTATGTCGAGTATAGGGCAGACCTATTTCATTGGCGTTTACCGGGTGCCCATTGCCGAAGAATACGGCCTTAGCAACAGTGATTTTGGTTTCTATTATCTGTTGATCACGATCGTCAGTGCAGTTGGGCTTAATCGCTTGGGGCATGTGATAGATCGCACTGGTTTGTTGCCCTACAGCCTGACCCTTGTTTTTGCTGCCGCTATTGCTTGTTTTGCCATGGGCTTCACCAGTGCTTTCTGGATGGTTGTTGTCTGTCTGATGGCGGTTCGGCTTTTGGGGCAGGGTTTGCTGACCCATGCCGCCATGACAAGCATGTCGCGCTATTTTGATCGGCGCAGAGGTGTTGCGGTTGCAATTGCGGGCCTTGGCTTTCCGATTGGTCAGGCAATTCTGCCGCCTGTGGCAGTGTTGTTAATGAGCGACTATGCCTGGCGTACGGGCTGGGTAGTCTTTGGCGTTGGCCTTGCCCTGGTTGGTGCGCCAATTGTTGCGTGGCTGCTGAAAGGGCACGCGGTCCGGCATCAACAGTGGCAAGAACGCGAGGCGGCGGTGTCGCAGAGTGAAGCCGCAAATGATGGCCAGCATAAACGCAGGCGAGATGTGCTTGCCGATAAACGCTTTTATCTGATGCTACCCGCGCTTCTGGCTGGCCCGTTCTGGATAACAGCTGTTTTCTTTTTTGCTGCCGAGATGGGTGCGCATGCTGGCATGGGCCTTGAGGGCTATACCCGTTTTTATTGGCTTTATGCCAGCGGGTCTGTGATGGCACCCTTTGTCGGCGGCCTGCTGGTTGACCGGTTTGGGGGTCAGCGGCTTATACCGTTTTATCCGCCTGTTATTGGCGCAGCGCTTTTGTCGATTTTAGTGTGGCCAAGCGCGCAAGGCGTTACCCTGTTTATGTTGCTGATGGGCCTGGGTGCGGGCATTACCTTGCCGATCAATAATGCCATCTGGGCGGAGCTTTATGGCACCAAATATCTGGGTGAAATCAAATCGCTTTCCACATCGATTGCCGTTCTTTCAACTGCGCTTGCGCCCTATACGGTAGGCCTGCTTCTGGATAGCGGTCAGCTTCTGACAGATATACTTCTTTTTGGTGGCCTATTCTGTTTTGGTGCGGCCACACTGGTACTGCCAGTTGCCATGGGCAAAAGAAGCTGAGATGAAAAGAAGGTAAGGTTAAATCTCACCTTTTTCCCGCAGGTAAGCAATTGCTTCGTCTACTGATTGTTCCAGTGGCACGTCACGGTACCCCAGTTCCTTGACGGTATAATCATAGTTCACCTTGTACTGCTGACAGGCAAAATAGGCTTCTTCAGGGGTGATTTTGGGCCGTTTTCTTGTGATTTTAGATAAAAGATTCAGGACTGTTGCAAGAGTGGTTAGCAACCAACCGGCAACAGGTTTGGCCGGGGCGGGCTTGTCCAGTTTTTGTGCGGCCAAGCTTAGAAAGTCATAAAATGTGGCGTATGGCCCGCCGAGGATATAATTCTGCCCTGCTTTACCCTTCTTGTATGCCGCCAAGATACCTTCCGCGACAGCACGGCCATTGGCAAAGTTGCCATTGCCGGGTGGCACAGCAGGTAGGGTGCCGTCGGCCACCATCTTGATCATACGCACCCAGTTTTCGTCATCATATTTGCCAACAACATCCGTGGGGTTAACCACAACAGCATCAAGGCCCCGGTCTACAGCTTCCTTAACTTTGCGTTCGGCATAAGACTTGGTGTTGACGTAGCTCACCCAGCTTTCTGCGCCCTTGCGGGGACTATCTTCGCTGATTGTATCCTTGTGCTGGCCGTAAGCGACAATGGACGACACATGAACCATGCGCTTTGCGTCTTTGTCCAATATGGCTTGAAGCAGATGATTGGTGCCTTCCACATTGGTGCGATACTGTCGGTCATTATCTCTGGACCAGGTGCCAACATCAGCGGCAACGTGAAAAACACAGTCTACGCTTTTGGGTAGGGCACGCTGAATGGATGACGGTTCTGTCAGATCCGCCTTCCGGTAATCAATACCGTCACCCAGCAGGCTTTTCGCCCGTGCCCGGTCTCGAACTGCCGCAATGATAGACCAGCCATCTTCGCGCAAAACGTCAATGAGATGACGACCAATGAAACCTGTCGCACCCGTTACAAAGGCAGTTGGCATGCCTGTTTCCTTCAATTTTTCTTGCCTGTGCACGCCTATACCGCTAGATCAGGCCACACTCAATACAGGGGGCCTGAAAATTAGCGGAATGGATGAAAAAATGTACAGGCAAGCAATGAAATCGATCAAACAATATCTTGTGGCAACCACCGTTTTGGTAGGCGCGTTCGCACTACCTGCCAGCGCAGCAACACCTGCCGGTCTTGAAGACATGTTGAAAACCGCTGTCGCCAACGGGGATGAGACACTGTTTGATACTTTGTTAAATACGGCGCTTGAAACATGGCCTGCCAGTCGGCTTGATATTCTCAAGGCCGCTGCCGCGCTGGAACCAACCTGGGTTGAAAGCGGTTACGCGCAAGAAGTGGCTGCTGCTGAAGCTGCTGCAATTGAAGCGGAGCGCAAGTCTCGGGCACGCGGCCTGATGTATTTTCTTGATCCGGCACTGTGGAACACAACAGCGCAGCTCGGTGTGGCTTCAAGCACAGGTGACACCGACGAACAGTCTGTTTCGCTTGGCATTGCCATGAGCCGGGACTTCAAGAACTGGAAGCATGACTTTAATCTTGATTTCGATTTCGCCCGCAGTCAGGGCGTAACAACGCGCCGCAGAGTGCTGGGGCGACTGAACACCATTTACAAAGCTTGGGGCAACTTGTTTGTCTCCAATTATCTGGAAACAGACTTCAACAAGTTTTCCGGCTTTGACCATCGTATCCTGGATAGTATCGCGCTTGGCGTAAACATCCTTGCAAGTGAGCGCCAGTCGCTGCGGCTAGAGGGTGGGCCCGGTGTTCGTTTCAATGCCTTTGAAGACAGTGATCAGACTTCCACAGAGTTTCTGGGTCGTGTTGCTTCTACTTACGAGTTGAAAGTCACCGAAAATATTGATTTCAAAGACCAAGCATCTGTTGTGTTCGGTACAGGGTCATTTACGTTTGATAACCGGGCGAGCCTTGGAGCGCAGATTAACTCTTCGCTGGCGGCGCGGCTATCGTTCCAGATGCAATATGATTCGGATACCCCAATTGATGCAGCGGCATGGGACACCATCACCCGCGCTACGCTGGTTTATAAGTTCTAGAATTATTCACCAAGAATATGGCAGGCGATGCGGCGATTGTGCCCGTGTCGTCTGTGCTCCAGCAAATATATACCCTGCCAGGTACCGAGACGCAGCCGCCCATCTTTCACCGGGATTGAAAGTGTTGCACTGGTCAGCGCTGATTTGATGTGGGCGGGCATGTCGTCTGGTCCCTCCGCGCTGTGGCGGTATAGCCCTGGCTGCTCGGGTGCAAGCCGGGCCAGGGCGTCCAGCAGGTCTACTTGCACGTCAGGATCAGCATTTTCCTGAATGGTCAAAGACGCTGATGTGTGTTGTACCAGCAGGTTCACAAGGCCATTTTCAATGCCGGAGGCGCGAACGAAACGGGTGACATCCTGTGTAAAATCATAGGCCCCCAATCCATGGGTGCGCACTTCAATCGTATCATCGACCTGCCGCAACAATTATCAACCACGAATAGGAATGGTTTTGACAGCCGGTTCAGGTATAGGGCGGTGAAGGTCAATATGTAACAGGCCGTTTTCCATGAAAGCGTCTGTCACTTCCATGCCGTCAGCCAGTACAAATTTACGGATAAATTGTCGCGCCGCGATGCCCCGGTGCAGAAATTCTTTAGACCCAGCATCATCCTGCTGTTTGCCGCGAATAATCAGTTGATTGGCCTCAAGGGAAATGGCGACATCGTCACGGGTAAAACCGGCAACAGCCAAAGTGATGCGAATATCTTCCTCGCCTATATGTTCGATATTGTAGGGAGGGTATCCCTCACCGGCATTTTTCGCGACATTATCAAGAATGTCTTCAAGCTGGTCAAAGCCCAGCAGAAAGGGGCTATTGAAAACGGACATACGGGTCATGGCTGCATCTCCTGATTTGAGCATGAGCGATATTGAGTAAAAGCCCCGGAATGGGCACTTCTACACTGACCCTAGTGTGCGCTTGGTTGGCGCGCACTTCAAGTGGTTTCAAAAAAGCGTCCTGATAATTACCTGCTGCTTTCAGAGGGTGGGCTTGCTTCGGCTATTTCCGTTTGTGGCAGGCGCCCCTCGCTGGTTTCTGGCGGCCTTATCCAGCAACGGGTGCCGCGGGCTTTAAGCTCATCACAGATGGCCCGTGCTTCTGCGAGTGTCTTCAACGGGCCAGCATTAAGCCGGTAATAAAAGCCTTTGGGGCCATCTTCGGTAGTGCCAAAATCAATCTCTGACCTGCGTGGCGGAATGTCTGCCAGAATGTCAATATTGCGGTCGTACAGAATGTCCCAGCCGGTCATCAGGCGTTCAATGGTGCGGTAAGCACCAATTTGGAGCGCCCATCCTTCGGGTTCCAGTAGGGGGGGTATATCGCCGGGCGTGTAGCTTACTTCAACAACCTCCTCTTTAATGGGTTCTGGCTCTGGTGCTTTGGCAACCATGACTGGTTCGGGCACAAACCGTTTTGCAGCGATAGCCCGGTCATCTGTGTTTTCCAGTTGAAGGTTGGCAGATTCCTGACGCGTCCATGCGGGGTCGATGGTGCCGGTCACAAGGGCTTGCATACGGTCTGCTTCGCTAAGACTCGCAAGTGATCGGTAGAAGGTGAAGGTGCTGTCAACACTCGCCGCATCCAGATCAAGCCGCGCAATCTGATAAGCCTTGTCTTCGCGGCCCGCGAGCAAGTAGGCCATCGCCAGATTTTGACGGTCTCGTGCTTCGCCGCTGCCAGACGTTAGCAGAGGTTCCAGAATTTCAATCGCTTCCGTTGGCCTGCCTGTGGCGGCAAGCACCAGCGCTTTGTTCGACAGGCTTGATGGGTCATTTGCCAGCGCAAGTGCTGCCAGCGCACCCGGTGTGTTCCCCGTTGCTGCCAACGCAATGGCTTTGCCGGATGCTGCGCGTGGGTCACCCGGCAATAATTCACCTGCAGCGGAGAAGCCAACAAGAGCTGTGTCAAAATCTCCTAGCGCGAGCGCCGCCTTGCCGTAGCTATAGTATGTTTCACCCGGTAACGGCGTTGATTGGTCCCGCACCAACCCTTCCAGAATGGAAAAGGCGTGGGCCACATTCCCCATCGCCATCTGGCTGTTGGCCAGACCGGTAATTGCCTCAGGCGTTCGGGTTGTGGCGGCCAGATGCCGAAACAATGGTATCGCGCCTTCATGGTCTCCTTTGCGGGCCATCTCGGTGGCGATCTGCATCAATCCACCCGACTGGTTTGATGCCGTAGCCGCAGCGCTGGTGGCATGAGCAACCTGCGGCGCTGTGCCGGTGCCATAGGCGCAAGCAGGAAGCGTCAGTACGCAACTTCCCAGCAATAACGGTTTGATGATTCTTAAAATAGCCATGGTCTTGCCTGAGGTTTTGATTTGGATAATTTGCCTGTATTCTCGAACAAGAGTAAGCTTTGAGCCATGAAGGAAGATTTAAGGGAAAGGCGAGCTTTTAACTGTCTTTATCTTAAATTTTAGCAATCCACCGGCTTCGTGGATAAAATGTAAGACAAACTATGAAAACAGTCCGAAACCTCCTTTGTTCACTTATGGTTGCTGTATTTGCCAGCGCCGCAACGCCTGTGTGGGCTTTTCAAGAGTCGGAAACCAGTGTTGATGAGCAAACCATTGAAGATGCTTTGGAAGCGGTAAGAGCGGGCGATTTTAAAACGGGGCGCGCCATTTTGCAGCTGCTGTCCGAGAAGGCCAACCCCGAAGCGATGTTTCATTTGGCTGAAATGTCCCGGCTTGGAATTGGCGGCGAACAATCCATGCCGATTGCTATCATGTTTTACCGACTGGCAACACGGTTAGGGAATACCAAATCAGCCATGAAACTGGCGAATATCCTGTATTTTGATGGTGGCAAAACACCGACAGAGATCGCAGAGGCTCTCGCGATCTGGCAAAATCAGGCGCTACTGGATAATGCTGAAGCGGCTTATGTGCTGGGCGGTATTTACTGGAATGGTGAAGGGGGGCGTACACCGGACCCGGTGCGTGGTTACGGTCTTGTATGGAAGGCCGCAGAAGCAGGTTACGCCGACGCAGTGAATCTTGAGCTGGAGATGCGCACATTGTTGCCGGGTGAAGCCCGTGATGCCGCCAAAGTGTATGCAAGCAGGCTTCCCGAGTTTGGTTTTTCGGATGAACTCCTGAACATTGATATGCTGGTCGAAGGCTGGGTACCTGATGAGGAAGAAGTGGAAGAGCTTGTAAAGCCGGATGATTGGGCAACTGTTTGGCATCTGGAAGTTGGTTTTGCCATGCGTCTTGAGGATGCAGAACGTGTTCTGGGTGAAATCAATGAAGGGTATGCTGAAGTGGTTGAAGGATTGTTTGGTGAAGTCGTGCCATCACCAAACCGTATCGAGCGTTACAAGCTTGTTTTTGGGCCGCTGGACGGCCTCCACGCTGCTGTCAGCAAGTGTGTGGACCTGAAGCGTGGCGGATATGACTGCTTCGCTAAACCACCCGGCAAGGAATAAGCCGATTAATCAGAATTTTCGCTAGCCAAGTTGCGCGGGGACCGAACCGAGCTTTACAGCCCCCGCGCCACGAAGTGGGCGACCAAAATGTTCGTGCCTGCGTCCAAATGGGCACCGCACTTCGCCCCAGCTCGTCAGCTCCCGCTTATCGTTGCCGGCAGATGCAATCCGCTGTGGCAAAGGCTCGGTCTAGATACTCGGTCATTGCTCGCTCAATCAGGGCTTGTTGGCTCAAGCCTTCCCGTACGGCAAGCAGTTTGAGGTCTTTGTCGGCTTTAGTGCCAAGCCGGAAATATTTCTTATGTGTTCGTTTTTCGCCGTTGTAGCGATCCGGTCTTTTGCTGTCGGCAGACGGCACCGGCATCAGGTGTCGAGGTGTATGGCCCGTGGGCTGTGCCCTGCCTTTGCGTGCCAGTAGTGATGAATTTAAAGAAGCCATGGACATAATATTCTCCGTATTCTGGGACTTGGGAGCTTGTCAGCGCTAGATGGCTGGGGCTTGAATGCCAGATTCGACAAGTTGCGGCCTGTTGCCGAACCCGGCGCGGGGCGTATGCAGGCTTCTAAAGCTGGCTTTCATCGGCAGGCGTTTGATGCGCTCGTTCACATATGACCAAAGCATGGCCACTTCCTCTGCTGACTTGCCGCTTGGGTTTGCCTCCATCACGGTGCGGCCATCAATCATGCTGGCGGCAAAATCCTGCCTGTTGTGCAGGATTGTGGGCGCGACCGTACCGTGCTGCGATAAAGCAATGGCGGCTTCGCCAGTTAGCCGGGCACGTGCCGTGGCGCTATTGACGATGAAAACCAGCGGTTTTCCTGCCCGTTCAACAAGATCTACGGTTTTACCAGCGGCCCTGAGGTCATGGGGGCTTGGCCTTGTGGGGATAAGCACGAGGTCCGCCTTGTTGACAACGGACTGGATGGCGCCGGTGATTGCGGGTGGCGTGTCGATGAAGACAAGGCGAATGCCCGCTTCCTTCAGCGCAGCAAGGTCCGTGTCGAGGCTTGCCAGTTTCGCTTGGGCAAACACTGGTTGCTCTGCCTCGCGCTCATTCCACCAGTCTGAAAGGCTGCCCTGGGGGTCGGTATCTATAAGGGCAACAGGCTCGCCGCTTGCGCGGGCGGCCTCAACGGCGAGGTGGCCTGTGATGGTCGTTTTTCCTGAGCCGCCTTTCTGCGACGTTACGGCGATAATACGCATGCCTGATCTCCAAATTGCCAGCCAGTTTTGTGCTGCTGGTCGCGAACATATTTTCGATTCGATTAGCCTGAGCGTTCAACCATGCCGAATAGCGATGAATATCTCTTTAAAGATCGCGGTCAATTTTCCTATAAGGCTATGAAAATAAATGGAAAAACTAGTTATAATCTTAGTAAAACTCTATGGACTACGCCTGATATGCGGTTTAGGGTCGTCTTATGCGATACCTATTTGTACATGATGCTTTTCCGGGCCAGTTTATTCATTTGCTGCGCTATCTGCTTGGCCAGTCGGGTGTAGAAATTGTGGCTGCTAGCCGGAAGGGTACAACTGTTAAGCTCCCGATTCGCCAAGTGATTTACGAAGTGCCCGAGGGTGATAGCGCGGCAAATGCTGGCCTGCACCAGCAGGCGGCGGCTTTGGGCCTTGACCTGTATCGAAAACTGCAACCAATCGTGACTGAGGATTGGACACCTGACTATGTGATTAGTCATGCCTCAACTGGTGCTTCAAGCTTCTTGCGGGACTTGTTCCCGAATGCGCGTTTCACCAGTTTTCTTGAGTGGTATTATGGTGAACCACCGGTGGACGAAGTGAAAGACACTGCGGCATTATATCAAAGCTTTGCTTCCAACAGCGCGACCAACAGCCTGCTTGCGCGGGATTTTGATCAGTCTGATGCGGCGTATGCTCCAACCGAGTTCCAGCGCAGCCGTTTTCCGCGCCGGTGGCAGCGTGCAATGGACGTTTGTCATGAAGGTATTGATACCGGAAAATATTCACCCAACGCGGACGCTGTTCTAAACGTCGCTGACCGGCAGTTCATCAAAAATGACGAGATCATCACCTATGCAGCACGTGGCATGGAACATTCGCGCGGGTTTCCTGCTTTTATGAAAGCAATTGCGCGGGTTCAGCAAGAGCGACCAAACCTGCAGGTGTTGATCGCGGCGGCAGACCGCATTTGTTATGACCCCGGTGGCCGCGGTAAAACAGGGCTGAAAAATTGGGCAGAACAGGAAGTTAATTTTGACCCAAGCCGCACGCACTTTGTTGGTCTTCTGCCAGAGCTGGAGTTTGTCAAAATGCTGCAAGTGTCAAGCTTGCATGTGTATTTGTCGATCCCGTTTGTGCTGTCGTGGTCGTGCCTGAATGCCATGAGCACTGGTTTGCCCGTGCTCGCCAGCGATAACGCCCCGGTTCAGGAAGTGATCAAGAGTGGTGAGAACGGCCTGCTGGTTGACCCCAATGATGTTGCCCAGATAACCGCTTCAATGATGAAACTGCTTGATGACAACGCACTGGCTGCTCGGTTGGGTACAAATGCCCGAGCGACCATTCTGGAACGTTTTGAACTTTCAGCTTCTATCCAGCGGATGCTTGAAATCATACACGGCAAGGCATCACCGTATTGAATGCTATGCTTTGCCCACGCTTTAAAAATAGCGAGTAACCCGCAGTGTGAAGTGACTGTCACGTTCAAACAGGGACAGCAGGTTTGTGTCGTCCGCATTCAGGAAAAAACGGCCTTCAGCCTCTACCACCCAATAATCACCGATCCGGCGCGATGCTTCAACAAGCCCGGACATGGAACCGTCTTTGGTGTCAATAACCGCGCCGCCAAGCACGCTGGTGTCTTGCGCATCATTCAGGCCCAGCCGGGCACCAACAAACAGATCATTGTCTGCAACGGTTGGTACTGCCTCCGAGAAATTGTCTGACCGGCCATCATATTGATATTCCATCAAAACGCCCAGATCAGCACCTGCATCTGTGACACCGTAAAAGGTATATTCAAAGCCACCTACTGCGGCGCCAAAGGTTTCAAACGGTGTTTCACGGATAATGCCTTCAAACTTCCAAAGCCATGCGTCTTTTGTATATTGAATATCGATGCCAAACTGAGTGATATCGTCATAGAAGGGTTGGAACACGCCTGGTGTATTGCTGGGTAGCAAGCGCGCTTCCCGGTTGGTGCCATGGAAAAAGGACAGGCCCACGTCCCAGTCACCAATATAGTGGCTATAGCGGAGGGCAAAATCCACATCCTGACTGCTTTCATCCCCTTCACCGAAACGGGCGAGGTCGTTGTCTACAGTGCCGGGGAAACGTAGCCTGCCATCAAGGCCGGGAAAGGTGCGTTTGCGGAACACGGGCATCACATAGCCAGTGATCTGGCCCCAATCGCGAATGGTGGAAACCTCCAGCATAGGCTGGCCAAGTTTGTCTTCCTCGTCGATGTCCTCAACCGTGTCATACTGGTTGATAATATCGACCAGGTGCCTGCTTTCAGCCACACCCCAGAATACCTTGGCGAGCCCAGCGCGCACGGTCCACTCATCGCCGCTCCAGCGGAGGTAGGCTTCACGCATATCGAAATGGCTGCGCCGGTCATCCTGTCCGTCAATGCGGGCATAGGGCACGAGCACCAGATCAAAAGCACGGCTGTCGCTTTGCCAGCGAATATCGCCTTCAAGCTGTAATGACGGTTGGAACGTGTCGAACTGACCGGGCAGGCCGCTGCTTTCAAAGAAGGTGCGCAGCTCTGTGCCAACGGATGCACCAACGTCAAATTCGCCCGCAGTAGTGGGCATGCTCACTAACAGGAATGCGCTGGTGATAAGCGTTTTCTGTATCATTGTATTTTTTAAAGTCTTTCATCTGAGTGATGACGACACTGGCCCACACCTAATTGCAACACCGTGCGGTGGTTGGGTGCGGATGTGGGCTGGTGCCGCATCAAACAAAACAGGCGACGCTAGCGTACGCGCCTCAACACGCCTTTGACAAAATCATTGTCTTTCAGGCCGATTTTAAACTGATAGTCGCTGTAGGCGATGGTGGTTGATTTGCCGGTCTGGTGATTTTCCATGGTCAGCAGGTGCGCGCGCCAAATGCCGTCATATTCGCGGTAGTCGCTCAATGTCAGGGTTTTCAGCAGGCTGTCCTTACGGTCATAAAAATCAATTTTGCGAACCTGATAGATATCTGTATCGATATAGGAAACCTGACGCGTATAGCCAGAGTTTTCATAGCGCGGGAAACGCTCGACCACATCAACAGTCATGCCGTCAAGGGTTTCTTCCCCCACATAGCGGTAGCTGTATTTATTCAGCTCGGTCGATGTGAAATCCTCAAATGCGAACTCTGAACCAACGAACGGCCCCGATTTATTGGCGCTTGAAATACGTTTCACCCGTTTTAGCGCTGGCAGGTACAGCCATTGGTCATCTGCCTCCAGGATTTTGGCATGACTCAAGAGGGCTGTACCTTGCACATCGCGGGGGGTTTCAAACACGGTTAGGGACTTGTCGCCTACTTCCTCGTTTTCGCGTTCAAGCGTTTTGAAATAAAGCTCGCGAGTGCTGGTGCGGCCCGCCGAGTTGGTCAGCGTCATCACTGCCTTCACTTCCGAGCTTTCAAAACCATCGTCAGACCGGTCAGATCGGGCGGCAATCTCCATGCCTTTTTCTTCGGCGGACTGAGCAAGGGCGTTAGCGGAAACACCAAGCGCGAGTGTTGCCGCAAGGGCGATGGTCTTTGTGATATCACTCAAAGGGTTACTAAGCATTTTTGGTGTCTCCTTCAGCGGATTTGCCGGTTAGAAGTTTGTCCGCGCCCATAAGCATAAGGGCTGGCAAGAACAGGAAGTCAAACAAAAGAGCTAGGGTGATAGCAAGCGCCGTCAACAGCCCAAGGTCGGCATTGATTTTAAAGTGAGAGGTGGCGAGGTAGGAAAAGCCAATCACCAACACCACAGTGTTAACAATCAGCGCCATGCCAACCATCTCGAACGCGTATTTGATCGCGCCTGCGGTGTCATAGCCTTTTTCGCGGATGCCGCGCACAAACTTCGACAGGAAGTGCACAGTGTCATCCACCACTATGCCAAGCGATACGCTCGCAACCGCAGCCACGGAAAAGCCAACAGTACCAACCATGAAGGCCCACGCCCCAAAAGCGGCAACAATAGGCAAGCCGTTCGGCACGATGGATAACAGCCCAAGACGTGCGGACTTGAGTGCAACCATCATCACTACAGCGATGGCAAGGATCGCGATGATATTGCCGGTAATCATGCTGTTTACGTTGCGCTCCGCCACATAGGTGAACATTACCTGCGCGCTTGTGGGCACAGTCGGCTGCATATAGTCAGGTGCGTTTTCTTTAATCCAATCGCGCGATGCATCCAGAAATGCCTTGGTCTCCGTTGTAGATGTGTTGGTAAGCGTTGCTGTTACTCGCGTTGCAGATTTGTCGATGTTAACCCGGTCATTCAGGTCCAGGCCGTACGGCAAGGATAGTTCATAGAGGAGCAGATACTGCGCCGATAGTTCCCGGTCATCTGGCAGGCGGTGCCAGCTCTCATCGTCACCATGCAGGTTTTTGTTCAGCCGCTTCATGATATCCGCAAGCGAATAAACATGCGTTACATTGGGTTGTGCCCGTAGGAACTCCGTAAAGGCATCCAGTTTTTCCAGAAACTCAGGGTCACTCACGCCGCCTTCGCCGTTCGCCTGCACCGAAAATTCGATTGGGTAAAAACCGAAAAACTGTGTGGTGTAGTCAGAGTCACCGCGAAATTCGATGCTGGTATCAAAATATTCTGTCCATTG
The DNA here is from genome assembly GCA_965199355.1 of Kordiimonas sp. Classification (GTDB taxonomy): domain Bacteria; phylum Pseudomonadota; class Alphaproteobacteria; order Sphingomonadales; family Kordiimonadaceae; genus Kordiimonas. The sequence goes on along the minus strand of CBDARB010000009.1, from coordinate 575,905 downwards.
GTCATTAAATTCAATGCGGGGAACGCCAGCGACAAGCACAACGCCCAGTGCGCCGATGCCGTAAAAGAGTTTCTTGTGATGAGAGACGACAAAATCTGCGAAGCGCGCCATTGCGCTTTCGCCGCCACCTGTTGCGGGCTTGGGCGCGCGCACAGGCATGAAGCTCATCATGGCGGGCAGGAAAGTGACCGACAGAATCCAGGCCATCACAATACCAATCGCTGACACATTACCCAGATGCCAGAACGGTGGTGCATCAGAAAAATTGAGTGCGAGGAAGCCGATTGCAGTGGTCAGGGATGTGACCATCACAGCAAGGAAGTTAACACGCACGGCTTCAACAAGCGCGTCACGTTTGCTCATGCCATCCTTCATGCTGTTGCGCATGGTGATAAGGATATGCACAGAGTCTGCGATCGCCAGTGTCATGATGATGGTGGGCGCGGTCAGCACCATCGGATCCGCGGGCGTGCCCGAGTAGCCAAGAAAACCCATACCGATAACGGACGCAAAGCCGATCATCAGCAGGGTAACTGTCGTGCCAGAAACCGTGCGGACGGTTACGGCCATAAGAACCAGCAGGATTAGATACATGATGGGGATCATGGTGGTCGAATCAGCAAGCGCTGCTTCCTGAAACGCATTATTGAGCATGGAAACGCCAATCATGCGGATTTCGTGATCCGGGTATTTGGCTTTCATCTCGTCGCGCAATCCGCGGGCAAAGCCAACCGCTTCCGGTACTTCGGTTAGTGATTTTTCAGGATACTGGACCACCACATTTACAGCTGTTGCTTGGCTGTCACCAGAGATAATCTGGTTCCGCAAAAGCGGTTCGGTAAGCGCAATGTTTTTTACTCGTGCGAGCTGTTCTTCCGACAAGCTATCAGCGCCCTTCACCAGGTCTTCAACGATCAGGTCGTCCTCTTCCGCTTCCGTGTGCTGAAAGTTCGAGAGCGAATCGACGCGAATCGAGTAAGGGATTTGCCAAGCGCGCTCGGTTAGCTCTTCAACAAGGCTGAGCGTTTCGTTGCTGATGACATCGCCGTTTGGGGGCACGATCGCGAAAAAGATATTGTCGTTTTTTGTGTAGGTGCTTTGAAGGTCTTCAAAGGCGCGAAGCTCGGGATTCGCTTCCGAGAAAAAGTCGCGGTAGTTATTTGAAAACTGCAAGTATTGTGTGCCGTTTGCCACCAATCCGGTGAACAAAAGCGTTGCTAGAATCACCAGCCAGCGATGGCTGATAACGGTTTTGGCGAGTTTGACGGCAAACTCATCCATTGCTGTCATTGTTTTTGGCAAGAGCATGCTCCCTGAAATCATATCTACTCAACGCCGGGGAAGCGGGTTGGGTTCGTATATGTCTAGCCGTGACCCTGATAATACACGTCAGGGCCCAAAATTTCTCTGGTCATATTGACGCTAGCGCCTATATGGGTAGCAATCCTACATTTAGGAAATTGATATTCAAAACAACGGATATTCATCTGATGAATTTAGCTGGCCTTGATCTCAACTTACTTCTGGTATTTGACGCCGTGATGAACGAACGCAATGCCACCCGCGCGGGTGAGCGTATTGGTATGTCGCAGCCGGCGGTTTCGAACGCGCTTAATCGTCTGCGTTATGTCATGAAAGACGAGCTTTTCCTGCGGGGGGCAGATGGTATGCGGCCAACAGCGCGTGCGATGGAGTTGGAGATACCGGTCCGGCGTGCTCTGACCGAGATAGAGCATGCGCTTGACCCGGTTATCTTTGATCCAAAGACGACCAAGCGAACCTTTACGATTGCGACAACAGACTATGCGTCCTTGACGCTGCTGCCTTACTTGGCCGGCTATCTGATGGAAGAAGCGCCGGGTGTCAGTATTCACACCATCCCGATTGAAGGTCGGCTCTATGAAAAGCTGGATGCGCAAGAGGCAGACTATGGCCTGACGGCGCTTGCAAAGGTGCCTGACCGCTTTGGCATGGCAGAAATTGGTGCAGACAGTTTTATATGCATGATGCGTGGTGACCATCCGCTGGCGAAGTACGATGAAATCCCGCTGGAGGAGTTTGCAGCAGCGCGGCATCTGCTGGTGACACCACGCGGTGATGCCCATGGCTTTGTAGATGACTATCTTGCAGATCATGGCTTGTCGCGGCAAATCGCCATGACAGTGAACGGGTTTGGTGCGGTGCCGATGATTATCGATTCGAGCGACTTGATCGTATCAATCCCCAGTAAGATGGCTGACAAATGTAGTGAGTTTTTTGACCTGAAACTGCTGCCTTGCCCTGTGCCCAAGCCAGAGGGCGTAACCGGTGAGGTGCTGATATGGCATCGCCGTTTAACTGAGCATCCCGCCCATACATGGTTTCGAGACCTGATTACCCGAGCTGGTGAGGACCTTGACAGATACGGCATGAAACGCCCGACGTTGCCGCCCTCTTGAAATTGACACCACAAATGGCTTTATAACAAAAGTAGTGGGGGGCGAGGACGCGATGGTTACTGAAATAATACGCGCATTGATAATGGGTGCACTGCCCGTGATGACTTTCACTTTTCTGGTACTGCAATGGTCGGTTGCAGCGGGAAAGCTTGCGTCTTTTTCAAATCGGGAAGATCTCGATAAACAATATGAAGAGCAGAAAAAGGCCCGCGAAGAAGAAAAAAAGAAAAAACATATGAAGGCGCAGGCGAGCGACTCTCAAAAAGAGGAAAATACCAGCGCCTCACCGAAAATGCCTCGGTTCGAGAAGAAGGCCCGTGACGATTTTTTCCACAACAAGGCGATGTTCTTTGGTGGTGGCTTCTACGGGACCATGGCGCTCTTTACCTATGTGATTATTGAGATTGAAGAAATAGTCCAGTTTCTGGGTGTTGTGTTCACCCCCGATGCTTGGTTTGCTAACCTGAGCATCGGTCTGATCGTAGACTTTTTTATCAACTCCATCATCAATATCATTAGCGCATTTATCTGGTTCAATACCCTGACAGACTATGTGAGTATTCACCATAGTGGCTGGATTTGGCTTGGTGCAGCCTATGTTGGTTACCTTGCCGGTGTGCGGCTGGTTGCCGAAGCCGGTGACGAGATATGGGCGTGGTTGAATACAAAACGGGCCGAGGTTACAGACAAAGTACGTTCCCTAATCAATGGGGGCACGGAAGCCCCCTGACTGGACTGACCTATCTGTAACACTTGCCTACCTTGTGGTGGGCAAGTGGTTTGCCCGCTAAAACTGCCCGGCAATGGTGAGCGACACAAACGCCCCGCGCTCGCGATCAATGATCTCCGAGCCTGACGTTCCGGAGGCACGACTTGGATCAAAGAAGGTCCGTTCTCGGAAAAAGCGCCGTGCACCGATATTGCGGATTTCAAGTGTGGTTCGCCAACCTTGGATATGCGTTGACTGAAGAAATGCCCTTAACTGTGACCCATCCCGTGTGAAACTGATTTCATCGGCAAAGAAAAAGCGGCTTTTTCTTGCAGCCCGATAGGAAACACCCCACGCCAGTTTCTTGTCGGGCAGGTCTTGCCTGAACTCAGCAAACAGCGTTGGGGATGAAACATCCGAAATGTCGCGCGTTTGGCCAGATAGTGGATCATCAAAGGAAGAGTCGCGAAAGTCAGCTTCAACCTCCAGAAGCCCGCCGGGCACAATAGGAGCAAGTGGAATGCTGGTGTTGGCTGTTACACCCCAGATTCTGCCATTTCCTGCGTTGGCTGAACCGAAAGAACCGGACGGCAGTTCAACTTGCTCAATCAAATCGTCTCGCCATTCATGGAAAAATTCCACGTTCAGGGCGCCACGCCTGTCTGACCTCAGGTCAACGGTGAAAGAAGCGCGTGTTGTTTGGTCTGGCCCAATTTCCGGGTTGCCCGCAAGCAGCCTGTCATCGGCGGCAGAGGCGGATGCTGCAAACTGGTTGAAGTCCAGTTGCCCGACCGTGCGCCGAAGCCCGAGCCGCAACTGCAACCCCTTGCGCACATCATAAATTGCGGTGGCGAAGGGTTTCACAAAGAAAAAAGACTGGGTGTTATCAGCGTCACCAGAAACGGTAATCTGCGAGAGTTCGGCAGCAACACCGGTTTCCATCGAAAAACCACCCTCGGCTTGCCAGATGAGGTTTGAGTATGCCTCGCCCCGTACCTCTTCCACCAAAACATTGGCTGCGGGCAGGTTGATAATGTTGACCGCGCCGTTTGCATCAGTTGACTGAAGCGCCAGCCGACTATCAGTTCGGTTATAGGCAACCTCACCGCCGAATTCGGGCTTAAAGCGCCCGCCGCTGGAACTGGTTAAAGACCCACGGAAAACGGTTTCGAATTGGTCCCGTGCCCGGGTAAAAAGAGAGCTGGAGTTTACTGTTGCGACAGGCTCTTCATCGCTGATGGTTTGCTGCTGGTCCAGATTCTGGAACGACGAGAGAGAGAGCAGTTTCAATGTCCATCCGCTATCCAGTTTTTTGTTCCAGTCGGCACCGAACTCGCCTTCATAGAAGATGCTGTCGAAATCAATGAAAAACCTGTTGTCAGGCCGGGTGTCGGGCAGCCTGCCATCAAATCCCAGCCGATCGGTTTTAGAGAAAAACGCACTGCGGCCAAAACGCCCTGTTAGCGTCAAAGTGCCGCCACCAAGGGGGCGTTCTGCCTCAGAAGATATGAAAGCGTCCGTCAGGGTGGTGGGCCGGTTTTCAAACTGTGATGAAATCAGATTGTTATCTGCATCGAACTGTGTGCGAGGCCCCGCCAGGGGAAAGCGTTCCCAAAAGGCATTTATTCGGGTCGATGTTTTCCAGTCGGAGATTTGCCGGACAATGGTCATTTCCCCGGCAGGATATAGGATACCGTCTGCGGCCCTTTCCATTTTCACTTCCCAGCTGCCTGCCGCTCCTTGCTTCACCCGGATAACATTGGCGACCACGGCTTGCCCCGCCGCCTCGCCAGAGCCGGCAGACCCCCGAATAACTTCAATGCGTGCAACCTGGTTGGCGGGAATGCGGCCCAGCGCTTCCGTAATGCCGCCCACCTTCGAAGACGGCCTTTCACCGTCGATAAGAACATTCCCAGCCGCGCCGCCAAAGCCGCGCAGATTATCGCCGGAATCGAGCGTAAAGCCCGGCAACCTGTCAATCATGTCCCGTGCGGTTTGTGGTGTGAATTGATCAAAGAAACTGCGTTCATACACTTGCGCAGTGTCCCGCCCAGCGACGAGCGCGGTTTCATCTGTTGAGCTATTTGAAGTTTCTTGTGCCTGCACAGCGGGTGTGCTGGCAAAGCAAGCCATTATCGCAAGGTGCGATATTGCTAGTTTGTACACGGTGTTTCCTCCCCATCGTGTCGTGATCCCGCTCTTTTTTATTGTTTGGCGGTTAGGATAATCAGTGGTGCTTAACCCTCTTCAGCACTGGAGCAGCATTCACAGGCTGCCCTCAAGTTTTTGACATGTGCCCATGCCATGGCCAGTGCCCCGGCACTTGCCAGATATTCAGCCAGCTCACCCAGTTGTTCTTCTGCAAGGGATGCCAGCAGTAATATTATGCCAACAGCCGCTAACACTGCTGGTCCTTTTTGTTTGTGGCGGTTGCTTCCCGCCATCATTGCATAGATGCCAAGTGCGACAGCAAATAGAACCAGTGGCATGTGCAGCCATTCGGTATCAGGCGCATATGCACCAAGTGCCGGGGCAGCAAACACCACCATCGGCAACAAGGCACAATGCGTTATGCAGATGAACGCCGCGACCATGCCGCAGCGATCCAGGCCAGTTCTATATTCAGCAAGTGCTGTCATGAAACCTTCCGTTTATCGCAACCATTACAGGAGGTTGAGATTTCTAGATGATAGGCGCGTACTTCAAACCCGTTCTTTTTGGCATTTGCTGCAAGCGCTGACAATAGCGGTTTGCTGTCAATTGTTCGCGTTTCCCCGCAATCTTCGCATATGAGCGTAGCTTTACGGTCGGTGTCAGATGACGGCGCATCAAGCGCGACAAAACTGCGCGACGAAACAATATGCTGCACAAGGCCCTTGTCTTGTAGTTCATGAAGCGCGCGATAAACAGTTGGTGCGGCTTTAACGCCTTGAGCACGCAATATGTCCAGCAGTTCATAGGCTTTTGTTGCCCGGCCAAGGCCAAGCAACGCAGTATAAACCATCGTCTGGTTGCGGGTGAGTGGTGGCAGGTCGGGCTGTAAAGCCTTCTTGCCCATAGAATTGTGGCGGCTGTCCTGCCGCACGGGTTCCATATTCATTTCGGAATTCCAAACACTGTTGCCAGCCACAAACGGCTGGGAATTGCATTAACTTGCCAATAAAATTGGCCCGCTAAGATGATTAGTGTGTTTGGGGTGGGGCTCTTGGTCCGCCGGGGCGATCAGAGCCTTGGCGCGCAACTTCCATGGATTGTGAAGGAAGTTCCGATGGTCTGATGGTGGGTGTTTCTGCGTTTCCAATAGCAGGCGCGTTGTCAACGGCGCCGCTTGCTATCGTACAGATGTCACACTCAACGATATGTTCGTCAGGGCCGTCATCAGCGTGCGCTTCACCAAAATGGTGTTCGATAACGAAAAGCTGCGCCAGCATAAACACGGCGGCCAGCATGGCATAGGGTATACCCCGCCTACCGGATTTAATTGATGCCGTGTATTTGCGCACTGTGCCGCTTCTCCTTGGACGAAAGTTATATAGTAGTGGGGAAGGCAAGACAACCGAGTGTTGAAACCCAACGACTTTACACACGTGGTGAGGCGCGATGAGATCAAGTCGCCAGTGCCCGACCCTTTTCGTTTCAGGACGAGCATCTGGTGCCAGATATGCGGGCTTAAAATTTCATCGGGGTTGGTTCGTACCAGACCGAAGGATTACATGTGCCCAAGGAAGGTTTTTGCCATTGCTAGCCCGCCATCGATAATCATCTCTACGCCAATCGCGGCTAACAGCATACCCATCAATCGGGTAACAATATTCATGCCGGTTACACCCATCAGATTGCCTAGTCGGTTCGCGAGAAAGAGTGTCAAAAATATCAATACACTCATGGCAACAATCACAAAACTGGAGGCAAACAAGGTGCTATATTGGCTGTGGTTGCTGTAGATAATAACTGTTGTTATTGCCCCCGGGCCAGCCAGCAGCGGAATACCAAGCGGAAATACGCCGGGGTTATCTTTGTCTGCGCTTTCGCTGTGTTCTTCGTCTGCGGAGTGAATTCTACTGCTTTTCGCATGCAGCATTGAAATTGCCATTAGCAGAATAATAACCCCGCCTGCGGTTCGGAAGGCATTGATGCTAACGCCAAAAAACCCCAGCAATTCATTGCCAACCAACGAGAACGCCATCAGGGCGATCAAGACAGTCAGCGTGGTGGTCACGGCTACTTTGACTTTTTCACCTGTAGTTTTGCCTTCTGTAACAGCTAGATAGATCGGCACAGCTGTTAAGGGGTTCATAACCGCAAAAAGTGCTGCGAAAAACTTGGAGTAATGTGCATAGATATCTAGCATGGCAGAGGTCTCTTCTATCGTGCACCTGCTGAGATTTCTGAAGGTCTCAAAAAGTCCATGCAGATGCATATGGAAACTGAACTAAGAACAAGGACTGTGGCATATAGCGAATATGATCCACGATCACTGCCTTTCGTTTAGCATGTATACCTGCGGATGCCCACTTTAGAATCCCTCATTGGCTTCTAACCGAGAGAGAAACAGAGAAAGTGCAAACCGGCGTTGCTTACCTTTCTAAGTGGGGATACCTTGTCTCAGGAAGCGCTGATTATGTTGCTTTCTTTCAAACGCTTCCATTTGTTGCTTACGTTTTTTGCCGCATAAGTAACGAGTTGTAACAGGCAGGCAAATTGGGGAGATAAGTCATGAACACAGTAAAAGCGATCGCTTTAGGTATGCTGGTAACTTTGGGCACCGTCAGTTCTCAGGCCGCGGCAGCAGATGACAGCCAAGCAATTCAGCAGGCTGTGGCCAATAACCCAGACCGCCAATCTGGAGACGCTGACCGTGATGCAGCGCGTCATCCAACGGAACTGATGATGTTTTTGGGCCTAACCCCAAACATGACTATTGCCGAAGTGAACCCGGGTGGCGGCTGGTATAGCCGTATTTTCGCGCCTTTTGTGCGTGATAACGGTGTTTATATCGGACTGGAACACCATCCGGAACTATATGAGGAGCAGTACCCAAATTATGCTGCTGGGCTTAGGGCCTTTCCTGCCAAGGTGAATGAAGAGGCGGCTCTTTATGGCGAGCAGGCCATTGGTGCCTGGATACCGGCGAAGGCTTCATCTGGCATTGAAAAAGAATCCGTCGATGCGGTGATCGCGGTGCGTGCCCTGCACAACTGGATTGCTGCCGAGTTTTTTGACGAGGCCGCTGACGAGGTATGGCAAATGCTGAAGATGGGCGGCACTTTTGGTGTGGTACAACACAGGGTGGAAGAAGACTTTGACGGCACATTTGAAGATGCCATTCGCAGAGGCCGCTGGAAACAGTCTGAAATGATCAAGGCGATTGAAGCCAAAGGCTTTGAGTTTGTTGGGGCATCAGAAATGAATGCCAACCCCCTTGATACAAATGACTATCCTCAAGGTGTTTGGACACTGCCACCTGTGTATGCGCTGGGTGATGAGGACCGCGAAAAATATACAGCGATTGGCGAATCTGATCGCATGACGCTAAAGTTTCGCAAAGTCGCCCGCTAACTGCGAGTTACAGATGGCAAGCCATTAACTGCCATCCAACTAATTAACTCTGACCAGGCCCGCGGTTTTGCGGGCCCATTTCATTAGTTAACGTTAGACGGCATCAATTTTCTGGTTTTGTGGACCGTTTTCTCGGCTCTCCCCGCTTCTCTAAACCAATTGTAGACCCTGTTTATAGGGCTGTTGTTTTGAAATCAGAGAAATTGATGGTACCCAAGTTGATAGTGGGAATATCAATTTGGGTTAAAATACTTCCGTAATGGGGCAGTTGATGTCAAGCACCTTTATCACACAATTAGCCGGCGCGACACGGTTGACGGTTCACGGGAGAGGGTCTTGTCGGCGTCCCTGTATACAGGGGGAAAGCCTGGATTTTGACTGTGTGGATCGTTGCCTTTGCCTTCTGGAGTCAGGTCACCTTCCTGTATCACCGCCGGGTACGTGCTTCCGTCCGTGGTCGGCGCCATGCAGGGCAAGGGCCGCCAACTTCATACCTTGTCCAATACAGTTCCCGAGTGCCTATCTTTGGGGCGTGCTCGAACCCTGCGCTACATATGTGCGGGGTCCGGCGACAAGGCATCCTGCGTGCATCATCGGGGACTGCGTCCCGGCAGGGACACTGGTGGCCGACCCCTGTCAGACGCGGCCAAACCTCCTGTTTCTTCTCGTACGCTGCTTGAACGGGTTTATACAGAGCGGACAGCCTCTTCGCGGGTGAAGCAGAACACCGTTGCGTCCACCATCATCCGGTGCAGCACCACACCGATGCGTCGGGCAAGGGCGACCGTTGCACGTTTCTTGCCCCGCAGGGCAGCAAGACGCAACGCCCAGGCTTTCAGCCAGTTGGATCTGCCCCCGTTCAGCATGACCGTCGCCGCCTGATACAGGGCGGTTCGCAGGCCGACATCGCCAGCCTTCGTGATGCGGCCGGTAACATCCCGTTCCCCCGACTGGTCCCGGCCCGGCGTTAGCCCCACCCATGGACCGATATCCTTCGATCGGCGGAACTGCCCGGGATCATCCACTGCGGACAGGAAGGTCAGCGACACGACCGGCCCTACACCGGGCATGGTCATTAACAGGTCACAGACCGGGTTCGCCGTCGCCAGCCCTTTAATCTTTTTCTCCAGACCTGCCATCTCCTTGCGCAGCGTGTCGCGCACGTGCAGGACAGGCTCGACGGCAGCTTCCAGCATAGGGTTGCCGGTCACAAGCTCGCGCACCCGTGCCGCGTACCGCCCCTTCGACACCTTGCCCATCTTCAGACCGAAATTGCGCAGGATACCCCGCACCGACAGTTCGAGAGCCTTCAGGGCCTTCTGGATGGCATGGCGGGTCGTCAGCAGCGCCCGTATCTCCTGCGACGAAACGGATTTGCAGTGGACTGGCCGGAACCAGCCCAGATGCAGCAGGCGGGCAATCCCTTCCGCATCCCGGCGATCTGTTTTGATCGGCATGGCCTTCAGCGCGGCCTTCACTCTGCGTGTTTCCATCAGCACCGTCTCGAAACCCGCTTCCGTCAGGCCCTTGTACAACCACTGGGACAGGGGCCCTGCTTCAAGACCAATGCTGGCGACATCGCACCCCAGGCTGTGCACAAAACCCACAAGCGCTGCCGGCTCGCTGGGCACCTTTGCCTCCCTGAGAATCTCACCCTTACCCGTCAGTACACAGACTGCCGTGCTTGCCAGAGAGACGTCTAGTCCTATAAATACAGTCATGTTGTTGTTCCTTTTTGATTGATAAAATGGCGCAGGCCTCATGGCGCGACGCCGTAGATACAGCTTACTGCATCAGGAGCAACGACACCCCCTTCCTATCCACCGTCACGACACGCCGAAACGGAGCAGGACGTGCCAAGCCCCATTACGGTATCTTTGGGGGGGAACACAATGGCTATGCTGGAAACGAAACATGGATATGCCTGTAAGTTTCAATTTGCTTGCGTTAAAAAAACTATTGTAGCGATTGCAGCTTTATTTTTTAGCGTGTCGGCTTCACTGCCTGTTGTTGCCCAAGGTTTTTCAGAGCACCTTGATCTCATATATTATGAAGGCGAGGGCTTTAGTGACGAGAAGCATCGTCTCGACCTCATTATTCCCGAAGGCCAACCAGTTTTGGCAACCATGTTGTGGATTCATGGCGGTGCCTGGGCATTTGGTGACCGGAAAAACGACCTTGAGCTGGCTCGTGCTTTTGCTCGCGAAGGTGTTGCGGTGGCCTCCATGTCTTATCGCTTGAGTCCCGGTGACTGGAGAGGTGAAGAATTTCCCTCTACGGGCGTTCAGCACCCCGAGCACATCAAAGATGTTGCAAGGGCATTCGCATGGCTGCGTGCGAACGCAGACAAGTATGAACTTGATAAGAGCAGACTTTTTGTCGGCGGTTTTTCCGCGGGCGGTCATCTCTCAGCCTTGCTTGCTATGGATGCACGCTACCTCGCCGCCCATGGTCTATCGCTTTCGGATATTCGTGGGGCTTTGCCAGTTGCCGGTGGGTATGATTTGAATGGTTATTATCTGGCGATTGAAGAAGGTATGGGCCATGAAGTTGCTGTTGGGCATGTGCTAGGTGTGTTTGGGCCGAGAGAGGGGCTGGCTGACGCATCGCCCATGACCTATCTGCAAGCTGCGTCCATTCCTATGCTTGTATTAACCGAAGGCCAGACCGTTGATTACACTCGGGTCTTTGATGACGCTGTGACGGCAAGCGGCAAACAAGACCTGATCCGCTTCAGCTATTATGATGAGGAAACACACGCATCCTTGCTTGCCAGTTTGAGCCTTGCAGAGAGCCCGGCGCGCAATGAAATGCTCCAGTTCATCTCTTCAGTTGTGGGTTAGGCGGGGAAACCTGATTAAAAAATGCGCTTTACTATATCGCTTCTAGTCTTTTTGGCGGGTGTGTCGCTATCATTTTCGAACTGGGTTGAGGGGCGATACAGTATCTGGAGCCCGGTTGCTGCACCATTTTTTTGCATGCGGCATGAAGGCTTTCGATCAATTTCTGGCGGGTGCAAGAGAAATGGACGAGCATTTCATCTCTGCATCGTGTGAGTGCCAAGCTCCCTTTATTTCAGCTTGCCTGGACATCGCTTAAACAAACTTTTTTTGATGCTCAATCAAGGGGGGTGTTTGTCTACGACCAAATGGGTGTGGAGCTTGGGAAAGAGATGGCGTCTGAAACCCTTCAGGCACTGTCTGAAAACAGTAGATCGGGCGACGATCTTGACCTGTCAACAAAAGCTGCGCTCTTGCACATTCGTAACACAAGCAAAGGTCGGCCCCAAAAGAGCCGACCGTAGCCTTAATAGTAGGCAGGAATAGTTATAACGCCTACGATGGTTGCTGTTGAGGCTGAAGCCAAAAAACCAGCCAGAATTGCCTTGGGCCCCAAAGATACAATGTCTTTTGTCCTTTCAGGTGCCATTGCCGTAAGGCCGCCAATCATGATTGCTAAACTGGCAAAGTTTGAAAAGCTGCAAAGCGCGTACGTCATTATCAGGTAAGAGTGTGCTGAAAGCGTCTCACCCTGAATGTTAACAAGCTCAATGTACGCCAATAACTCACTGGCAACGACTTTAAGGCCGAGGAGGGAGCCAACGTCCGTGGCTTCGCTCCAAGGAATGCCCATCAGCCACGCAACAGGTGAAAGAAGGGGGCCGAGTATTCCTGCGAGTGTCAGGTTGCCCGTCGGGTGAAGGGCGCTCAGAATATTGTCTATCAGAGCAATAAGGGCGACAAAGACAATCAGCATGCCAATGACATTCGCGAGAAGTTTCACGGCATCAGAGGTGCCGCGTGTAACCGCATCCAGCGAGGAACTATATTCGCTCTCCAGTTCAACTTTGGCTTCAAATGTTTGAGGGCCTGGTTGCATTATCTTGGCAAACATAATTGCGGCAGGGGCGTTGATGACCGATCCGGCAAGCAAATGTCCAAATGCATTTGGCACTGCACCGTCGATAATACTGCCGATGACAATCATCGTTGAGCCTGCAATGGTCGAAAGACCCCCGGCCATGACAGCAAACAGCTCGCTTTTGGAGAGCTTCGGGATATAGGGTTTAACCAACAGGGGGGCTTCGACCATTCCCATAAAAATATTGGCTGCCGAGGAAACCCCAACAGCCCCGCTGACGTTAAGCGTTTTGTTAACGCACCATGCTGCTGCGCGCACTAAAACCATCAAAATGCGCCAATGCCAAAATAGTGCGGAAAGAGCACCAATCATCAAAATGACCGGTAGTGATTGAATACCAAAAACGAAAGCTGAACCTGGTCCATCGGGCTTAAAGGGTAGCTCTCCACCGCCCAGGTACCCAAAGACAAAACTTGTGCCTTCCAGAGAGGCATTTTGTAGAAGCTGGACGCCGGATGCCAAGCCAGAGAAGAGCTTTTTGATTGGTGGAAAATAGAGGAACAGAACAGCGAGCGTTACCTGAAGCAAAAGTCCGACGGCGATGGTTTGCCAAGGGATGTTTTTTCGATCACTCGAAACAGCCCATGCCAAAACCAGAAAGGCAATAATGCCGAGTAGTCCTTGCAGCATTTGACCTGTCACATCCCTGCCCCTTGGAACTGCGATGAATATTCATCAATTTCATCAACACGCGTCTGTTTTAGATCATCACTTATAAAGGATGCATTAAAACTGTTTTTTGCCAACAAGATCAGGTCTTCGGTTGTCAACCTCAGGGCCTTCGATAGCTGAATATAGTTTTCGTTCAAGTAACCACCAAAATAAGAAGGGTCATCAGAGTTCAGTGTCACTTTTGCGCCTTGCTGCAACAGTTTCTTGGCCGGGTGGTCTGCAAGGTCTTCGTGAACGCATAGCTTCAGGTTTGATAGGGGACACATTGTTAATGCCATACCCTCATCGACCAACCGGGAGACCAGTGTATCATCCTCTATGGCCCGGTTGCCGTGATCAATCCGGTCCACCTTCAGCAAATCAAGCGCTTCATATATATAGTGCGGAGGTCCTTCTTCGCCTGCATGTGCAACCGCTTTCAGGCCCATCTCTTTGGCTCGTTGGAACACGCGTTCGAACTTGCTGGGCGGGTTACCGACTTCGCTGGAATCCAAACCTATGCCGATGATTTTTTCGCGATGCTGTTCCGCGTCCTGCAACGCTGAAAAAGCACTCTCCTCATCCATGTGTCTCAGAAAACACATAATCAGCCCTGTGCTCATCCCGAATGTGTCTTCAGCGGCTTTCAAGGCGGTGTGGATGCCAGAAATAGCGACATCAAACGGAATGCCTCTTTCCGTATGGCCCTGTGGGTCAAAGAAGATTTCGGTGTGCCGAATGTTTTCGGAATGGGCTTTTTGTAAATAAGCGGTGGTCAGTTCGTAGAAATCCTCCTCGGTGTTCAGAACCCCCATACCTTGGTAATAGATGTCCAGAAAATCCTGAAGATTGGTGAACTTATAGGCGGCGCGGACTTCTTCCACCGACTTAAACGGAATATCGACCTTGTTTCGAGCGGCCAGCGCAAACATGAGTTCGGGCTCCAAGCTTCCCTCAATATGAAGATGAAGTTCAGCTTTGGGTAGCCTGTGAATGAATTCGGCTATGGTCAATTATCTACCTTTCTGCAAACTGTGTCGGCCACGGAGTAGATGGCTCGCGGCACTAGCGCCTTGTTGGGCAGCTTTCAACAGGTCTTTTTCGCCGTTCCAGATGGCGCCCATCATCGCCCCAGCAAAAGTGTCGCCTGCGCCCGTGACGTCTGGCGTGTCGATCTCTTCAATCGGCAAATGTTGAGTGGAGCCTTGGGCCCAAATTTCTACGCCCTGACCACCGCGTGTTTCGACTAGAACTGTTGCGGCAAGGTCTTGACCTTGTGTCGCGGACTGAACGAATTTTTTTTCACCTATATTGAAGAAAATATAGTCCGCGCGGGCTGCAATTTTTTTTCTCAGGTCAGGGGGGCAAAGCGTGGCATCATCTTTTACTATCCAGGCCACCATTGTTTGGTCGTCCAAGGCATTTAAAACATCTTCCATCACTTGTGGTGGCGAGAGGGCGATACAAACTAGGCTTGCACTTGCAATCAGTCTTCTTTGATCACTGGTCAGTGCCTCTTTGCCCCTTAAACCGGGATCAAAAAGGCAGCTATATTTGCCATCAGGCTGGTAGGCTAGAAGACAAGTGGGTGTTTTCCCATCCTCAAGTTTGTCAACGCCGTCAGTCCTCAATCCGGCACGCTTGCAGGTGTTGATATAGTGAGTGCCTCCTTCAGCAACTCCTATCCAGGTTATTGGGCGGGCGTTGGCACTTGGTGGAAATTGAGCTGAAGCATAAAGTGCAGCACCTCCTGCTCTTGGCCAATCGTCGAGCCTGTCTTGAATTATAGATGTACCGCTAGCCCGCACATTTTCTGACACGCTCATAATATAATCTAGAGTGGCATACCCAATTACCACAACGTGTTCTTCGCTTTCTTTTGTCATGTCCCTCTCGGTTGCAGCTTTATAAGCTGCTGCTTCCCCTGCGATTTATGTGAATTTTTTCTAACAATCTAAAAAAAATTATACGTTTCACTAAATCTGTGTTAAACGTTTCACTAACGCTACATGAAACGTTTAACTATGTCTATAAGTTTGTTTACTGTTTCATTTGACTAGCGTGTATTACTTCAGGGAGAATAACCGATGCAAAACAAACACTTCGGCTATCTGGGTTCCACTGTATCAGCGCTGGCGCTGATGCTGGCGAGTACTTCTGTGAATGCTCAGGATTCAGAACAGTCATCAGACGATGTAGAATTTGAAATTGATGAAATTACTGTAATTGCGAAGAAATTTGGTAAAGGCCTGAGCCGTGCCACTTTTGCGGTCAGTAATGATGAGATTGAACAAAGGCCGCTGGGTGCTGAGATTACGCAAAGCCTAAACCAGATTCCTGGTGTTCAGGTGTCAACAAGTGATTCACGGGGCGGTAGCTTTTCATTCGAAATTTATCTGCGCGGCCTTACCGATGAACAAATCGGTTTCACGGTTGACGGTATACCAACGGGCGATTCCCGCTTCAACGGCGGCACACCTCCTAACAGGTTCCTGGAAAGTTCAAATACATCTAACATTGTAGTGTCGCAAAGTGCTGGCGATATTGGTGCCCCCTCCAGATTTGCTTTAGGTGGCTTTATTGCGTTTGAGAGCGATGACCCCAACGAGGAATTATCGTTTCTTGCTGAAGCAAGCGTAGGTAGTTTTGACTTTCAAAGGTATTTCTTCCGTATTGATACTGGAGAACTTGCTCCGGGGTTGTTTGCCTATGCAAGTTTCTCCGAGTCATCCAATGACAATTATGCCGGGCCTAATAACAGAAACAGAAACCGCCGACATTTCGACGGAAAGTTATTAAAGACCTTTGATAATGGTTCCACACTGGCCTTCCGCGTTAGCTATAATGACCTGGAAGACAATGACTTCAATATCATTTCCTTGCCGGAATTCCTTGAGAACCCCAACAGTGACCGTGCCGGAGACGTGCTTACTGGCGTGCCAAACATTGATGCGGACTTTGGTGGTGCATTAGGAGGTACAAGGGATGACTGGCTCGCCTACATCAATGGTGATTTTGTCTTGTCAGATAGTGTTTCATTGAAAGTGAACCCATACTTCCACAGCCTGCGCGGCGAGTCTTTCCGGTACCAGAACCGCCAATCTGCGCTGGATGGCGGGGACCCGAGAGCGGTGCTTGGTTATGATGAAAGCGGTGGCGCAATTCGCCCGGACTTAATTCGTACAGCAGATGGCGACACTTTTGGTGGGCCTGCCGACCTGCGCGTTACTCCGCGTGATCGTGACCGGTATGGTGTTTCTTCAGAATTGCTTTTTGAAGAAGTAGCAGATGTCCACAATATTCGTATTGGTGGTTGGTATGAAAATAGTGAGTCGACCGAAACCCGTAACTTTTTCCCGCTGATTGATAGCCGGGTAAGCTTGGACTTTGATGCAAGCTCTTTGGCATTTGTCGAATATGACAGGGCCGCCGAAGTGGAAACTATATTCCTGTATGCACAAGATCAGATTGAGCTGATGGATGGTCGCCTCAATATTGATCTTGGCCTGACCTATTTTGACGTGGGTTACACTGCAACGTCGCCACTGGAATACAGCCCAACGGTTGATTTCAATCAAGACTCCGGCATCAATCCGAAAGTTGGGGTTTCTTTCTCGTTAACCGATGAACTGGAGCTTTATGGCGGTTACGCCCAAAACTTCGGCGGTATCCCTGAAGATGTTTTCCTGGGGTCTTCGGCTGTGATTAATCCAGACGATCTGGACCCTGTAGAGACAGAAAATTTTGATGTCGGTTTGCGCTATGTGCGCGATAATTTGGCGATCTCGCTGGCTGGGTTCTATGTTGATCTTGAAAACAATATCGGGATTATCCCTAACGAGCTGACAGCGGATACTGACCTTGATGATATCCTGCGTGGTAACGTGGCAACCCGTGCGGCAAACCTTGCAGGTACTGAAACTTTTGGTATTGAAGCAACGTTGTTTGCCGATCTTGGTGCCATCGATCTTTATGCGACATATGCCTATCAGGACGCAGAGCATAAAGATGTCTCAACCGAACAGGAACTGATCGCGCTTGCGAGAAACGGCATTATTGCCGGTGAAAGAATTCGCGATATTCCAAAGAATTCTTTCTTTGGCGAGGTTGGTTGGGAACCGCGTGAAGGCATTCGTATCGCCTTGAATGCCAACCATATCGGGAAACGCGTTGGTGCTCACTTGCTGGTGCCAAGTTTCTGTAACCCGTTCTTCTGTTTTGATGGAAACGGTGCCGGGGTAGCCGCAGACCAAGCGCTTGGCATTCAGGAACTGGATGCCTACACGCTTGTTGGGTTTACCGCAAAATATACGCCTGATACCGGCACCTTCTGGGACAACCTTACACTACAACTCAATATCGATAATCTCTTTGAGGAAAACTTTGTTAGCGCAGTTTCGGGTGCAACAGCAACGCTGCCAGAGTTTGGTGTTATCGGCGGTCAGGGAACTACACTGGACCGTTACTTTATTGGTTATCCAAGAACGGTCACCTTCTCTGCGAAGATGAGTTTTTAGTCCACAATAATCTTAGCTCCGTGGGCTAACTTGAGTGGGGCTATATGGCGGCCCCACTCTTTTTTAGGAGGTTACGTTGAGCCGTAGGGCTTTCATAAAATCTATTGCAGCTTTGTCGGCTGTGGGGTTGTTGCCGAAAAGTTGGGCCACCGGTTTGCCGGCAAACAGGTTCAGAATTGCCTTTGGGTCGTGTTGCCGGCAAGACAAAGATCAATCAGTTTGGCACTCCATTGCTGCCAAAGAGCCTGATGTCTTTGTGCACTTAGGTGACACTGTCTATCACGACAAAGCGCTCGAAAATGCTTCGGGTATCATTACTGCTCTGGAAGACGCGTATCGCAAACAATCTTCGAATTCTGATTTTCAGGCGTTTCGGAACACTGTGCCTATCCTGTCCACATGGGATGATCATGACTATGGCCTTCGAGACGGTGGTGCCGACTTCAAATGCAAAGAAGAAACGCGGCAACTCTATCTTGATTTCTGGGGCGCACCGAAAAATGACCCAAGAAGGATTCATCAAGATGGCCTCTACTATTCAGAAGTTTATTCTGTTGGCGGTGACCAGATACAGTTTCTATTGCTTGATCCGCGTTTCGAAAGAAGCAACCTGAGAAAAGCTGGCCTGGAAGAGCAGAGTGCCCGGCGTACCAAAGGGCTGGGGCCCTATGTTCCTAATCTCAACCCTGATGCGCATGTGTTGGGCAAGGCGCAGTGGCAGTGGTTGGCGGCACAGCTTAAGGTACCAGCCAGTTTGCGTGTGGTTTGCTCTGGCATACAGGTGTTGGCGGAAGACCGGGGCTGGGAATGCTGGGAGAACTTCCCACGGGAAAAACGGAAACTGCTGACCAGTTTGCAAAAGCGAAATGGCGGTTCTGTCATTTTTCTATCTGGTGATGTGCATTACGCCGAGGCATCGGTCCAGAAAATTAGCCCAACCGAAAAATGGTATGACTTGACCTCCAGCGGCCTAACACATTTTTGGCACACAGCTGGCCCCAATAACAGAAGAGTAGGCCAACCATTCAATCAAGAAAACTTCGGCATTCTTGATGTTGCGCTAGAAAACAACCAGGTGGCATTAACCTTTATGGTGTTTGACAAAAATGGCCAAATGGTTCGCACATTTGCATTATTGTAATGTAGGTGATGGGGCCGCCACAGACTCTCTTTCAACGACCATCAGGTCAACCACGAATTCTTGCTGTTTATTGATAGACTTCCCGTCTATCTGCTCAAAAAGAATACGCACAGCTTGCAGCCCTATTTCAGCTAAGGGCATGCTAACAGTCGACAGCCTTGGGTCCACCAGGTCGCACCAAGGTACGTTGTCAAACCCAATAATAGATACTTGTTCCGGGACTTTGACACCCAAGCCCTTGAGTTCCCGAATGACTGACAAAGCAATCATGTCGTTACCGGCAATGATCGCGGTGGCTTTGTTTTCCTTCAAGGCAGTTTTGACATCGGGGCTTAAAGTCTGACCAAAAACTGTTTCCACCTCCCATAATAGTTCCCCCTGTTGTTTGGAGATTTCAGCAACCGCGCCGTCTCTTCTAAGGCGCATGTTGTCGACATCTTGAGGGCCGGAAACAATTGCAAACTTCTTATGATCACTCTCTGCAAGGTGGGCCGCTTGCATAACGCCACCCTTGAAGTGATCCGGGATAACCCGATCATATTTTTTCAATTGCCTGTCCAGCACAACAATCGGCACTTCTGCCTTCAGTTCGCTTGCCGTGTCTTTTTGTGACGCTGGAAACCAGATAATCCCATCAACACCCTGCTGAAGCAGTCGCTCGATGCCGCTATACTCGTGATCGGTAGAGACATGAGTATCAATCAGGAAAGTAGCATATCCGCGCTCTCGCGCGGCGTGTTCTACTGCTTGGGCCAGTTCAGGGAAAAACGGGTTGCGCAAGTCGGGCAAAATCAGGCCAATAGTGTTGCTTTTTCCTGTCCGCATGGCTTGTGCCCTTTGATTTGGGCGGTAACCAAGGTTGGCAGCAACGTCTTTCACATGCTGCCGCATTTCTTCGCCGACAGAACCGTTGCCATTGAGCGCATATGAAACGGTTGCCAGTGAAACACCTGCTTCACGGGCTACATCCCTCACAGTTACAGACCGATCACGCGGGTTGGGGTTTTTCGGGGTGCTTTTATTCCCTTTGGTCATCAGTTCGCTTCCCCCTTGGATATTAGAATTTAGCAAATACCAGCTGCTCGTATATCTGCCAAAATCTAGTTTCGTCCAACTCTAGTATGATCGTCGCAGTCCGCAAGTTATTTACTCTGCTGGAATCAGGATGGCTGGTTGGGTATGCTATCAGGCGCCCATAAGAGGGCCCCTCTGTGGTATCTACGTCAACGAAATACTCTGCGCTCTTAACAATGAGGTGATCGTCACCAGATAAGATCGCAGGCACTAATGTGTCCCACACAGGTAGGGCATAATTCGGGTTTTTCTCGAACTTTTCCGCAAACTTTGGAATAAGAAACTCATCGACCATATAATGTTTGTTTTGATGGTTGGATAGAAATAGGTCGTACTGTTCTTTTCTAAGAAGAATCTTGTCAGTCGCGTCCAGTGGTACGAGCGTGTGCTTTATGTTTTCGCGCAATACAATCGCGGCGGCTTCTGGGTCAAACCAGAAGTTAAATTCAGCAGATGGTGTAACATTTCCGGACGCGTGTACCGTTCCGCCCATATAGATAACTTGCTTTAAGAGTGCCGACACCTGTGGTTCGCGGCGAATTGCCAGCGCAAGATTGGTGAGCGGGCCGAGCGCGACAAAAGAGATTTCACCTGGATTTTCCAGTACAGACCGAATGATGTAATCAACGGCATGTTCTTGGTCTTTTGGATGCGGTGCAGCCGAACTTGAAGGTGTTTCAAAATTTCTCTCCAGTCGCATGGCGCCGCCATAAATGGCACTATAAAGCCGTTTTTCCCCTTCATATGTTTTTTGCTGGCGAACCAATGGAAATACTGAGCCGGGAACAAGAGGGATACTATCTTCAAGCCCCTGAGCCGCCAGCACTTTTGTTGCATCTCGATGGATAGTCTCCAGCCAGGCATTACCACTAACCAACGAAATTCCCATGAGAGATATTTTGCCTTTGCGGTGTAGTTCGGCAAACATTGCAATGGCTTCATGATCGTCGGAAAAATAACTGAGATCAGCATCTACAATGATTTTTTCCTGTGCGTGCGCCCATTTGGCTGGGGTCAACAGAATAACTAATGCAGAAAGTCCAGCCAGCAGCAGATAGGGAAAACAAGCGTGTTTGTCTCTCGCCATTCTTAAGTTCTGTCCCAATTTAAGGCTCCAAAAATCATGTGTAGTTAGTCAAATGACTGTATACGCTATTTGTCAAAAGTGAAACGTTTAATTTTCTATTGACTTAAACGTTTCACTTTCTATCATTGCAGCAATAGTGATTTCAGTAGAAACACAAAAGGAAATTCCAGTTGAAATCTGATCAAAGTTTCACATCCCGCGTAGCTGTTGTGGGAAGCATCAATATAGATGTGATATCTTGCGTGGATAGCTTTCCCATAGTTGGAGAGACTGCACTTGCGAACGAAGCGTTTCTGTCGCTGGGTGGCAAGGGGTTAAACCAAGCTGTTGCTGCGTCCAGAGCGGGGGCTGAGGTCGCACTTATCGCTTCGATTGGGAAAGACGTCTTTGGTCAGCAGGCCCTTGAGCACTTAACTCGTGAAAAAATTGACTCTTCTGGAGTATTGCAAACTCTCGAGAAGCCAACAGGCACCGCAAATATTTTGGTCGATACTGCCGGTGACAATATGATTGCTGTTGCCGCTGGTGCCAACAGCTTATTGACCCCAAATCATATTGAAAAACATGCAAACATTATTCAGAAGTCTGATGTTCTGTTGTTGCAGATGGAAGTGCCGATAGAGGCGAATATTCGGGCTGCCGAGATTGCTGCCCATGCAGGGAAAACAGTCATTTTAGACCCCTCGCCGTATCAGGCGGGAGCTGCTTTCGACCAACTACTTTCATCAATCAATATCCTTACTCCCAATGAGACGGAAGCCACGCAGTTATGTGAGCAACCTGATGTGGAACTTTCGAGCCTGATTGGCCTTCTGAATGACAAGGGTGTGCCTGATTGCGTTCTAACACGAGGGGCAAGAGGGTGTGTTGCCCGATTGGGAGGGAAGGAATTCGAGCTAGATGGCCTAAAGGTGAAGGCGGTGGACCCTACTGGGGCCGGTGATGTTTTCAATGGCTATCTGGCAAAATGTATTGCGTCGGGCATGGCTGCTGAAAAAGCCCTTGAGCGTGCGAGTTGGGCTGGCGCTCTTTCAACCAAAATAAGAGGGGCCCAGAGCGCTGCGCCCTATTGGGCCAACATCGAAAAGCACATCGAGGGAGGCAAGCGTGCTATCCAGCTTTAATAAGATCATAGCTAAACTATTAGTCTGTTGTGTTGCCATCGTTTCGTTGGCCGCGTGCTCCGAATCCGACCCGCCTGTCAGCGACAAGAATGGCCCAGAAAAGCCTAAAATTGCCCTGATCATGAAGTCGTTGGCGAATGAGTTTTTTGTCAAAATGGCAGAAGGTGCTCGGGAACATAATGCTGCGAATGCCGAAACATACGACCTTATTGTTAATGGCATTCGCAATGAAACTGATTTGTCAGGCCAGGCCGCACTTGTTGATCAGATGGTTGCCGCCGGTGTCGATGCTATCGTTATAGCTCCCGCTGATTCAAAAGCGCTGATTCCGGCTCTGAGACGGGCCATGAACAGCGGTGTGGTGATCGTCAATATCGACAACAGGCTCGACAAAGATATCTTGGCCGACTTGGACCTCCAAATTCCTTTTGTTGGCCCGAACAATGAAGCAGGCGCCTATCAGGCTTCAGCCATTCTTGCACAGCAGCTATCGCCTGATGCCGAGGTAGCTATTCTAGGGGGCGTTCCAACGGCTTTTAACGCACAGCAGCGCGAAGCTGGAATGCGCCGTGCGATTGCTGAGGTCGGCTTAGACCTGGTGGCATCGCAGTCTGCCGACTGGGACCAAACCAAAGCCGCTGAAGTAACGTCTGCTTTAATCTCTAAGTACCCCAAACTTGAAGCAATCTTTGCAGCAAACGACAGCATGGCCATGGGGGCTGTTGCAGCTATCCAGCAAGTTGAGGGCGCTTCCACTATAAAGGTTGTTGGGTTTGATAATATTGGTGCCATTCAACAACTACTCCTCGATGGCATTGTGGTGGCGACAGTGGACCAGCACGGAGACCAGCTGGCTGTTTATGGGTTGCAGCACGCGATTGGCTTGCTGGCAGGCGAACCGCAGCAAGATGTCAATACTCCGGTTGACGTAATTACCGGTGGCACTGCCGTCATACGGAACCGGTGATACAAGCGATGCTGAGTGTGGAGAACATCAACAAGTCTTATGCGCAACCGGTTCTGAAGAATATTAGTCTTGTTTTTGAGGCTGGTGAAATTCATGCGCTTATTGGCGAGAATGGTGCGGGAAAGTCGACTTTAATCAACATTATGTGCGGGGCAAAAAAGCCTAACTCAGGTATTTTGTTGCTAGCCGGTGCCTCCTACGCCCCAGCGCACCCTATTGATGCGCATAAAGCAGGCGTGGCTTGGGTTGCTCAGGAACTTAGCCTTGTCGATGAGTTAAGTGTCGCGGAAAACCTGATGCTCAGAGACTTACCATCGACTATGACCGGGTTAAATACCCGTGACCTGTTGAGCAAGTGTCTTGAGCTATTGCCAAAGCTGGGTCTGGAAATTGATGACCCTCTAAAAACTAAAGTTGAATCACTTAGTTTGTCTGAAAAACAAACTCTGGAGATTGCGAAGGGTTTAGCTTTTGAGAGCAAGGTTCTAATCCTTGATGAACCAACTGCTGCGATGCCCGAGCAACAATCAGCCAGAGTGCTGGAAGTGCTCAAGGAACAGGCCCGTGCTGGTGCTGCTATTATCTTCGTCTCTCACCGACTGGAAGAAGTGCTCAGTTTTTCAGACAAAGTTTCGGTCTTGAGGGACGGCGAAATCGTGGAAACCTTTGCGAGCAAACAGCTTACCACTGATCAGCTATTGAAGCTTATGTCAGGCGAAAAGGGTGTGGATACTGCGCAGCTGGTTGAAACAGCTAGCAGTCAAAAAAAACCGTACAACGCCCGGCTCTCGGTCGAAGGACTCACTTCTGATGATTTCACCACCCCCGTTTCGCTTGCAGTAAAGGCTGGCGAGGTTCTAGGCATTGCCGGATTGGCGGGTTCGGGGCGTACCGAACTGCTTGATGCCATATACGGTCTTGTGCCTCGCAAAAAGGGACGCGTTGTCGTCAGCAACGAAGCTGGTGATGAAGCTAGTATTATAACACCCAGTCATAGCGCGCGGTTTGGTATTGGATACTTAACCGAAGATCGCAAACAAAGCGGCATATTGAGTTATCACAGCCTTACCTTCAATGCGGACCTGGCAAGAATTGGTACTTGTAAGGGGAAACTCGCGGTCTGGCACAAACGGGAAGCTGCCAATCGAACAGCAGCATCATTTGAGGAACTATGCGTAGACTTTGCCGACCTTGAGCAAAGTATAGAGACTTTGAGTGGTGGCAATCAGCAAAAGATATTGTTTGCCAGGTGGCTACAGGTTGAGTGTCAGTTTCTGCTGCTCGATGAGCCATCGCGCGGTGTGGATGTAGCTGCGAAAAGCCTTATCCATCAGCATATTCATCATCTTCGGGACATTGGTGTTGGCATCATCGTCGCCTCCAGCGACACCGAGGAATTGATGCGGTTGAGCGACAGAATTCTAATTCTTTCAGGTAGGGAGGTCGCCTCAACACTTCCTAAAAGCCAGTTCGCCTACCAATCGATATTGGAGGCATCTTTTTCAGCACATATGGGCATGCCGGCAGAAAGCCGGACTTCGCCAGATCAAGCGGTGACATTGTGATACTCGAACAAATTCAAAAGTCCTCCAGTTTTACACTGTTGAGAAGTTCCAACGGTATGTTGGTTTTAGCTTTATTGGCTCTGGCTTTATTCTTCCAGATGCTCACCGGCAGTTTCCTCTCGCCTCGCTCCCTATATTCCATTTTGAACCAGCTACCCATGCTGACAGTGACGGCGGTTGGTATGTCGCTTGTGCTGGTTGTTGGTGCAATTGACCTTTCAGTGGGGGCGGTGGCCGCGGTAACCGCTGCGGTCTGTGGTGTTGTCCTTTCCGAATTAGCGTTGGGTCCGGCTGGGGCTTTGGTGATCGGCATCGTGATCGGCAGCGGTATTGGTCTCTTGAATGGTTTCCTAAGCGCGTATCTGTCTTTGTCCGCATTTATTGTAACCCTTGGTATGCTGGAGGCAGGGCGCGGCCTTGCCTATCAGGTTACCGGGTCAAAAACGATCTTTCTTGGTCAAACGCTAGACGCGCTCTCCCGGCCCATTCAGGGGATAGGAATTTCACTCAGCGTTATCATCTCGGTGTTGGTGGTCGTGGCGGGTCATTTTCTCATGTCGAAGATGGTGCTCGGTCGTCAATTGGTTGCGGTAGGGGCGAACGAAACCGCTTCCCGGATTTCAGGTATTCGCGTCAGGGTTCGCAAACTGCTTGTTTTAACCATATCAGGCGCGCTTGCTGGTCTGGCGGGCGTATTTAATGCGGCGTACCTTGGTGCGTCTGACCCGAACTCCGGCATTGGCCTTGAACTTTCCGCAATCGCGGCAGCAGTCATCGGTGGAAACAGCCTGATGGGGGGCAGGGTGTCCGTGATAGGCGCTTTTCTAGGTGTCCTGATTATTTCCGTTTTGCAAAGTGGCCTTGCCCAGATGGGGGTGAACGAGCCAGCTAAAAAACTCATTACAGGGGCGGTGATTATCCTTGCCGTTCTTGCCGACCAGTTACGACAAAAAGACAAAAGATAAGAATGGAGCCAAAGCTATGAGTATTCCTGTTCAGCCAGCATATGTAACGTTTACCGGTGTTGATGATGTGGCGCTGGTCTCTGACTTGAAGGCTTTGTCCAAACATTTCCCAATCGAGTGGGGTGTTTTGATTCACACCGGAAAGTTTGGTGAGCCCCTGTTCCCCTCGCTTGAGGAAATTCGTGATATTGCCTCAGCTGGATTGCGGCTTTCCGCTCATGTTTGCGGTGAGGAAGCTAGTCAGATCGCAGCCTCTGGAAGCACAAACCTCGACCTTGCCGGTTTTGCCAGAGCGCAGATCAATCATGGTTTTGAAGGCAGCACACCTGCGCAAGTCCGGAATTGCGCGATATATGGTGCTTCGCAGGGAATAAGGGTTGCCTTGCAGTGCCAGGGCGAGTTTCCAGACGATAGGTCCGTTGATTGGTTATATGACGTTTCCTTCGGGGAGGGGAAAACGCCGGGCTCATGGCCGACACTACGGTCCGATATTCCTTTCTGTGGTCTGTCAGGTGGCCTGAATGCTGAGAATGTGAAGGATGTATTGCAGCAGCTTAGTTTCTCTGGGGCGTCCCGATATTGGATTGATATGGAATCAGGTGTTCGCACGGATGGCCGATTCGACGTGGCAAAGTGTGAAGCAGTTTGCAGGGCAGTGTTTGGCTAGGCGATGCAATTCAAAGCGATATGAGATGTCGCCGCACCAATCCTCTTGGTAGTGGTGTACTCGGCGTCCGTGCTTCCCGACAGCGCGGGCGCCATTTCATACATTTCCGTATAGTGTCCCAGGCTTTAGTGGATTATTGCTGTTTTCGATGAAATAGATATAACGCGGCCAGTTCAAGTATTTTAGAACTGGCCGCAGGCTCGGATCAGAACGGGTAACTGATCACAAGTAGTGGAGCATTAGAAGAAAGACTTCAGGTTTAAACCGTAGGTTCGTGGTGCCCCCTTAAACCGGTTGTCAGGTGTTAGTGCGCCGCCCGGGAAGAAGCCGATGTCATAGACTTTGTCCGTCAGGTTACGAACCCAGAAAGCAAGCTCCCAATCCTCATTAGCGAAGCCAATGCGGGCGTTTCCAATAACGTATGCATCCACCTGGTCGTTGTTATTGATGGTTTGGAAATTGCTGCCGGTTCGGCTGAAGTCAATCTGCATATTCAAACTGAACCGGTCCGAAATGGGAGTTGAGTAAACCGCCGATGCATTCCAGGAAAAGTCTGGCGAGAACGGCAGAGAGTTTCCTTCAATGTTAGCCTGTACACCCTGAAAGTTTTCAATTTCCGAATCCAAAAGCGCCAGGCCGGCATTGAGTTGCAGCCCTTCAATTGGCCTGAGAGAGGCAGATACTTCGGCACCTTTGATTTTGGCATCCGCAACGTTGGCCCGAACATTTGTATCAAAACCATTTACGTTCAAAAGCGCTGTCGACTGATAGTCAGTGAAGTCATAGTGGAAGACGTTCACTTCGGCGTTGAAAACACCGTCTGTCGACTGGTATTTGGCACCAATCTCGAACGCGGTTACCGTCTCAGGGTCTATGGGCAGTGCCTCTTGCGGCGACAGAATAGTTGAGCCGTCAAAACCGCCAGCCTTATAGCCGGTGCTCGCCGTTGCATAAACGCTCAGGGTCTCGGATGGCCGGAAGATACCGCTGACCTTCCAGGTTACGGCGTCGTCATCAAGGCTTTCATCAAACCTTAGAGGTGACGCCGGGTCAATCGGGTTGCCGATAAAGATGGAGCCCAACGGGAAGAAACTGGGTGGTTGCCCAAATGTACCAAACGGGTCGCGATTAACGGTCTGACCCACATAGCTCACTTCATCAGCGGAATAACGAAGGCCTGTTTCAAGGGTAAACCATTCCACAGGTGTCCAGTCTGTCGACGCAAACACGCCGAAAGAACTGCGTTTCTGGATTGAGTCAGTTTGTATATCGGTTTGCCACAGCCCTGTGTTGCGGAATTGCAGAGTTGTGCCAAAGTCTACCTCATCGTCCAGATAGAACAAACCGAGCAGCCAGCCAAAACCATCGGAGCTGTCATCAGACAATCGGGCTTCGACGGTGAATTGTGAAAACTCGTTGTTCCAGAGATAGTCAGCCGCCTGCAAGGGTAGGTTGTCGCCGGTTGCATACTCGCGGTCCAGCGACTCATAACCAACAACCAATGTACCTGAAATTGCATCGGAAAATTCCTGTGCGATCTTGAAGTTGGCACCAAACTGGTCTGAGTCTTGCTGTGGCAAAACGTTTGAGAAGACAGTGAAAGGATCATCATCCAGTGCATTGCCAAAGGCTGCCAGAGCAGGGTCATTGGGGTTCAGGAACAAAAAACCACCCTGCGAATATTCAGACCAGATTTCAGGTGTCACGTCCGACAGTGGTAGTTCACTCTGGTCCAGACCAATTGTGGCTCGCAGGGTAATCAAGGTGGTGGGAGATACTTCATATTCTGCGGTCAGGCGCCCGAAGGCCCGGTCGGCACCGCCCCAACTTCCCTGTGGGTCAACATTGTCTTGCGCGGGTATTGTGCCGGGTGCGTAGGAAAAGCCACCAACAGGGCCTGTGCCGAGGTGTTCAAAGAAGCCGTCTGAACGTTCGTAAAGCCCGGCCACACGGACTTTCAATGCTTCAGACATGGGCAGGTCGAAAGCCCCTTCGGTTCTCACGAGACCAAAGTTGCCAACTTCTACATCCAGATATCCTCCATATTCACTTCCCGGGCGGGTGCTTACGATGTTGATTGCACCTGCGGTCGCATTACGGCCATAGAGTGTCCCCTGCGGGCCTTTCAGGATCTCAACCTGAGCAATGTCGAAAAATTGGTTGTTTAGCAGGCCGTTTGTGCCTTGGTAGACGCCGTTAACATGCACTGCTGCTGAGGATGATCCATTGGGGTTGAAGTCGTCATCCCCAACGCCGCGGATTGTAATTCTTGGGTTAGCGGCGCCAGAAAAGGTTACGCTGTAAACAACCCCAAGGTTATTCAGGGCTAAGGATTCTGCATCTGTTGTGCCGTTGGCCCGGATTTGATCGCGTGTCAGGACATTGATTACACCAGGGATATCTTGAACTGACTCGTCCTTTTTCCTGGCGGTTACCACGATCTCTTCAAAAAGCACTTCGTCATCAACGGATTGCGCATTGCCCTGAGCAGACAATGCGAGCGAAGCAGCAGTACTCATTAATAGCGTTTTCGATTTATATCTCACACTAGTTTCCTCTTCTTCAAGCTGAGACGGATCCACGGAAATCGTGATCACTCCGTCTTCGGTCAATTGAGCTTGCAAACCAGTGTTTTTGAGAACTTCATCTAAGGCTTCGGTGATAGTGTAATAGCCTTTGAGAGGTCTACTTTCGTAGTCTTTCACATCGTCATAAGGAAAAACCAAAAGTGACTTGGTTTCCCGTGCAATGTAATTGAGTGTCTTTACTAGGTCTTGGACAGGAGCATCTAAGCGAACAGCATCAGCAGCGTTGGCAGCCCAAGTCCATATTTGGCTGGAACATAGCGCGGCAAAAGCCAGAATGATGCGTATATATTTATTCACGTAGAACCTATCCCCCGTATCCCGACTTCCAATCCCCGTGATTTGCAGGCTCAGTTTGTTTGAGCTTGCAAAAGCTATTTACCCCCAAAAAAATTAATTTTTTTGGCTCTCAATGGAAGCTGAGCGAGATGAGGAAAGATAAATTAGGCCATCTCCAACTCGGTCAACGGATATACCAAAAGAGGCTTGCAAAGCACCCAGCAGCGGTTCGATCTCGCCGGTTTGGAAGGTTCCCCCAATTCTGGTATTCCTGAGCGACGCGTCGGAGATAACAATGGATACATCTGTGTAGCGTGAAACTTCATCGATTACCTGATCCAGCGTTTCTCCTTGAAACACCAACAGCCCCTCGCGCCATGAGAGCTGCCTTTCAATGTCTACAGAGTTAATAACCTGAACTTCACTATTGGCAGCGGACAAAGTTGCAGTTTGACCTGCAACGATTAAGGGCGAGCTTTCTGCGTCCAGGTCATTGTCGACTATGTTACCCAAATTGATTGGTAGAAATTGGACCTTGCCTTCTTCGACGTGTAATATCGCATCACCGTCATCAACACGAACGGAAAAGGCGGTACCAACCACTTTCACTTGGCTCAAGCCGGCTTTGACGAGGAAAGGCCGTTCTTCATCAGAAACAACATTGAAGTAGGCTTCACCCTGAATCAATCGCACCATTCTTTCTTTGTTGGACACGGTTGTCTCGGCTATCGTGCCCGTGTTGAGGTGCATGGTTGATCCGTCATTCAAGGTTACGATGCGCCGTTCATCCTGTGTTACCTCGTACGAAGTGGTTTGTTTTTCTAACGTCGGATCAAAAACTGCAATCGCCAGAGAGAACACCAGCAGTGCGGAAAAACTTAAACTGGCAGCAACTGTCCATCGCGGCTTTTGTGCAAAAAGGGCGTTCAGAAGTGTACTTATTGTAACCGGTGTTCTGGATTTCTGGGAAGCTTGGAAGTTTTCATCGAGGATATCATCCAGTTCAACCCAGAAACTGGTATATTTGCGCAGTGCTTTCATGTGCGCCGGGCTCCGCGCGCACCATTCGCGTAGGGCTTTGCGGTCGGCAGATGTCATATCGCCACTATCAATTTGAGCAACCCAGGATGCGGCTTCTGATGTGATTGTTTCGTTATCAGGCATTTCAGCAATATTCTGTTTTGGACTCATAACGGACCCTCATTATGAACCAAGCTCTTCTTTGATGGAATAGTAGTGACATGTTCGTCCTGAAAACCATAGCCTTGGCGCGCTATTTCGGCATAGCAGCGCTTCAGGCCATTGGTGATATGCCGTTCCACCGTGCTTTTGGATATACCGAGCGATTGAGAAATCTCGTTATGAGACATGCCATAGATTTTTCGAAGCAATAAGACTTTTCGACACTGAGGGGGAAGTGACTCTGCTGCTTTCACAAAAGATTGCATTGCTTGTCGGTAATGGACTTCATCGTCAACGGGCGGCCTAGCCAGGACCAGTTCATTGTCTTCAATATCGCTGACCTCTTGAAGCACTTCGCGAGAGCTTTTTTTGAGGTGTTTCAGAACAAGGTTTCTGGCGACAATATACAAGTAAGCCTGCGGGGAACGGATTTCGGTGTTTTCGCTTGCCTTGTAACTTTGAATGAAGGTTTCTTGCAGAATGTCTTCGACGTCTTCTGGCCTCAGAAGGTATTTTGCAAGCCGTGCCGCAAGCTTTGCTCGATGTCGAACAAAAACACTAACAATCCCGTTATGTTCTGGGGTTTTGGACATCAACCATTCTTTTCCAAGACGCTAACAAGTGCACTTTTACTACTAACAATAGATTAGAGCAGTATCTCGGTAAAAACCCCCAATAGAAATTGGAAGACCATTCGTTTGTTGCCGTTCCGAGGCTTTTACATCCCTTTAACGATGCTTTTTTGATTGCATCAAACCTGACATATGCAGGTTGATTGTGAAAGAAAATGACAACCACGCTCAAGAAAACCAAAATCGTTGCCACATTGGGGCCCGCCTCTTTTGATGAACATACCATTGCTGCTCTAGTTGAAGAAGGCGTCAATGTCTTCCGGCTAAATATGAGCCATGGATCTGTGGAGCAGAACAAAAGGGTCGCGAGAACAATCCGCCAGGTTGCGCAGGACAAGGGGTTGCCAATAGGCATTTTGGTTGACCTTCAAGGGCCTAAGTTACGTATTGGCCGGTTCATCGATGGCAAAGTTACTTTATCTTGTGGAGGTTTGTTCAGACTGGATTTAGTTCCGGAGCCGGGCAATGAAAAACGTGTCTATATTCAGCAGCCAGAAGTGTTTAAGGCGCTGAATGAAGGATCGAAGATTCTGTTGGATGACGGGAAACTCGTCCTGAAGGTTGTGCAGTGCGGAGAAGAGTGGGCTGACTGCACTATTGAGGTTGGTGGTATTTTATCGGACCACAAAGGCATCACGGTACCAAACTCTGAAATTCCCTTGCCGGCTATGACGTCTAAGGATGTAGGTGATCTTGAACTCGTGAAAGAGATCGATGCTGAATGGGTGGCATTGTCCTTTGTTCAGCGGCCAGAGGATATTGTCTCCTGCAAGAAACTATTGAAATCAAGAGCCAAGGTTATCGCCAAAATCGAAAAGCCTGCTGCCTTATCGTGCGTCGATGACATCATGGATGTAGCTGACGGCATTATGGTCGCACGGGGCGATTTGGGTGTGGAGGAACCGGCAGAAAATGTTCCCGGTATTCAAAGAAAACTGATTTCCAAGGCCCGGAAACGTGGCATCCCCGTTATTGTTGCTACCCAGATGCTGGAGAGCATGATCCATTCGCCAGTGCCAACACGTGCTGAGGTGTCAGATGTAGCGAATGCTGTCTACTCCGGTGCCGATGCCATCATGTTGTCCGCAGAAACTGCCGCAGGTCAGTACCCCGTTGATGCTGTAAGGACGATGGCTAAAGTTGCAATCCGAGCGGAGGCCGAGTTTTTTGACCAAGCCCCCAGTCAGTTGTCCGCTTTGCAATCCAACTATAGTGCAATCCCCGCTGCTGCTGGCCTGATTGCCCGCATCATGTCTTCCTTGGCGATAGTGGCTTTTACAACAACGGGCGCTACGGCATTGCGTGTTGCGCGCCAACGGCCTGAAGTGTTGGTGCTGGTGTTGGCACCAGACGCGTACATTGCTCGCCAGTTATCAATAGCGTGGGGAATTTATGCAGTTAGCTCCGGTTCTGCCCAGAGTTTTGAAGACCTGGTAAGTGAGGCAAAGAAGCAAGCAAAACGATACGTATCCATACCGCCGGATAGCAACATAGTGGTGGTTGCAGGTATGCCGTTTGGTAAGGCCGGGTCCACCAATTTGGTTCATGTTGTTCCGCTTCATAAAGATGCTTAACCTGAAGCATGTTTTGGTGGTTTTAGTCGCTCTTTTATGGGCGCCTGAGCGACACGGGCTTGTCGCTGCAACTGATGTTTTTCAGCCAATAGGCCGGCTGGTTCTGGATCAAAGAGTTTCGGGCTATCCTGAAGGGCAGCACGCAATAAACCTTTCTGCCGCGCGTTTAGGGTTTAAGGCACGGTTGGCCAACTGGCTTGAATTTAAAACTGAAGCGAATTTTGCGGGTGGTTCTGCGGATCTGTTAACGGCTGCATTTGTCCATAGATACAAAAATGGTTCGCTAACATTTGGTCAGTCAAAAGTTCCTCTCGGGCTCGAGATTACCGGAAGCTCCTTGCATTCCAGTTTTGCCGAACGTGCGCTGATTTCAAACTTGGTGGGTGGTGTTGACCGAATGCTCGGCATCAAAATCCAACACCGTTTCCAAAATGATTGGATGCTCGAAGGAGGCGTCTACCGGGACGCATTGAGCGATGACGGTAGCCTGAGCAAAACGGTTATGGCCTCGCGGGCAACGTGGGCACGGGAATCGGGCGGGGCGATACGCCACCTTGGCTTTTCTGTCCGCGCAAGGCAGGGCAGCCGGTCTGCTAATATCCAGCCTGTGAATTTGGAAAGCTTCGAGCAATTAGCTTCACTGCCAAACGCCGCGTTCGAAGACAGCAAAGACATATTGGTGGGGCTGGAAGCATTATATATGCAGAAACAGTTTTTGCTGCATGCGGAAGCATATTCCGTTCAGGGACCATCAGCAAAAGCACAAGGCGCGTTCATGGACATAAGTTGGTTCCACGGCGGGCGTAGAGGGTACAGTCACCAGAGGAACGTGTTCGACGACAGTGATGTCAGTAATCCAATTTTTTTGGGGGGAAATGGCGCTTTCGAGATCATTCTAAGAGTGGAGTATATCCAGAGGTCTGAAGAGCAATGGTTAGACGGGTTAGAAGAAAACCAGATATCAGGCACGCTGGGAGTAACGTGGCACCTGAGCCAAAAGTCCAGAGTTCTGGTCAATGGTAAGGCGTCCACATGCTCATATCTTGGGAGTAGACAATGTGGTCGACAGTTCAGTGCTCGGGCACAAATCTTTTTCTAGTGAATAGTTTGGACACCCTGAAAGGTGTCGGATCAGTCCGTTTGGATTTGGACTTTTTGCAAGGACGCAGAAGTCCAGTCTGATGACATTATGACAAATTTTCTATGTTCTAAAAAGAAGCATAAATAGTTATTTTTGTCATCAAAAAGGCAACAAAATGTTAAACCATAAACGCAAATCACTCTTCTATGCGCCTGCATTTCGGTACTTCGTGGCGGTGGCAGAGCACGAATCTGTTCGCTCTGCTTCGCGCGAATTGAACGTGGCATCCTCAGCAGTAAATAGGCACCTCCTCAGTTTGGAGAGGGAACTGGGTGTTAAACTCTTTGACCGGGTTGGCCGGCGTTTACGGTTGTCTGATGCTGGGCGTATATTGCGTAAGCAAGCACAGCGTGCGCTTGCTGATATTGATAACGCGGTTGCGTCAATTGATGACCTAACCGGCCTAAAAAAAGGTCATGTGAAGCTTGCAACAGTAGAAAGTGTAGCGGACTCGTTGTTGCCTGATCTTATTCGCAGGTTCCAGGAAAAATTTCCCGGTATCCAGGTGGATATACAGATTGGCAGTGCTGCTTCAGTGACAGACCAGCTATTGGCGTCAGACTGTCACTTAGCGATAAACTTTGTATCATCTGCCGACCATGCCGTCGCAGAGATATGTTCTTTTGATTTGCCGGTTGGCGCTGTCACCCGAAAGGGACATCCACTTGCAAAACGTTCTGCATGCACGATGCGAGACTGCCTTAAGTTTCCTCTCTCTTTGCCCAGAAGAACGCTGTCTGTGGGGCGTATAGTTCACCATCTGTTGGACAAGGAGGTCCGCAACGGCGCAAAACTTAAAGACCCGATCGTGAAATCAAATTCTCTCAGGCTGGTCAGGAGCTTTTTGCAAGACACTGACTATGTGGCTTTTCAAACCCATATAGGGTTGCAGAATGAACAGCTGCTCGGAAAGCTTGCGTTCATTCCCTTGGCTGATGTGGGGAATGATGCGGACCGGCTCGTGTTGATGAGAAGCGCCTCTCAGGAACTGTCTTTGGCACCTTTGGAGTTTGCCAAGCATGCCGAGGAGGCGCTGCGTAACCTTATTATTGGCGATAGGGTGCAGCCTGCTTCTGCGGACGGGTAATCGCGGCTGCTCAATCCTTTGTCTGCAGAAGGTTTGTATATTCCAAGGTATAAAAAACACCTGAGGCAGTCGGGATTAGCCTCAGGTGTTTTTTGCGAATGACAGTGCCGCCGGAATTGGCTTTACCATCGCATCACAAGTGTATCTTCGTTTCTTTTCCGGTTCGCTTCCAGCAGCAAATCAGCGCCTGCGTGTTCTTGATTTGCTAGCATCTAGGCTACAACCGTCGCGCATGAGTGGAGGTTCGCCAGCGCTTCCGCAGGCACCTACAGGATACTGAACCCGGTCGATTGCCAATCTTTGTCAAAAGCTTCAAGGCCAATGTCCGTGAGAGGGTGGGCAAACAGCTTTCTCATGACATCAATCGGGAATGTTGCGACATCTGCGCCAAACTTTGCGCTTGAAAGCACATGGGTTGGGTGCCGAATGCTTGCGGCGAGTATCTTTGTGTCAAAGCCATAGTTATCGTATATCCTTCGGATATCTCTGATCAGTTCCATGCCGTCAAAACCGTTGTCATCATGACGACCAACAAAGGGTGATATGAAACTGGCACCCGCCTTTGCTGCCAGGAGAGCCTGATTCGCAGAAAAGCAAAGCGTTACATTTACCTGGACACCTTGTGACCTTAGCACTTTGCAAGTCTTCAACCCTTCTTTTGTGAGCGGCACTTTGACAGCAATATTGTCGGCAATACTGGCCAGCTTTTCGCCCTCCTGAAGCATTGTCTGATGGTCATGGGAGACTGTTTCGGCAGACACAGGGCCACTTACCTCTCTCGCGATTTGGTCAATTACATCCAGAAAGTCTTTTCCGGCCTTTTTGATCAAAGAAGGATTTGTGGTCACGCCGTCCAAAAGACCTGTGTCATTTGCTTCTTTAATTTCGGTGATGTCTGCGGTGTCGAGGAAAAATTGCATATCAGCCCTTTCTATTTGAATGCACTTGGAGCTGGGAAGGTGCTCCAAGTGCAAAAAAGTGAGACGCGTATGTCAGGGGGAGCCTCACTTTTATGGTTGTGTCGTCAACTTAGGTACGCCCGGCGAACACATCGGCTGCCAAACCGTGCTTAAGTGGCTTGAGGCGAAACTGCCGGGCAATGGTTTGCCCGATATCCGCAAAGGTGTCCCTTATCCCAATGGTCTTCTGTTTGATGCCCGCGCCGGATATAAGGAATGGGACGCATTCCCGGGTATGGTCAGACCCGGGCCAGGTCGGGTCGCACCCATGGTCTGCTGTAATGACCAGCGTATCGTCTTCGCGCATTTTGTCTGTTAGTTCAGGCAGCCGTCGATCAAAATATTCAAGAGCAGCGGCAAACCCTGCCACATTGCGTCGATGTCCATATTCCTGGTCAAAATCGACAAAATTGGTGAACAGGAGTGACCCATCGGGTGCGGATTCCATAACCTGCAAGGTGGCATCGAAGAGTTTTGAGTTACCTGCGGCTTTGATGGATTGGCCAACGCCTTTACCTGCAAAAATATCATGTATTTTTCCCACTGCGATAACGTGGCGGCCTGCAGCGGTCAGGTGGTCCAGCAACGTGTCTCCTGATGGGGGTGTTGTATAGTCTTTCCGGTTGAAAGTGCGCTTGAAACTACCGTTGCTACCCATGAAGGGCCTTGCAATTACTCTGCAGATGTTTAACTGGTCGGCCAGCAGACGCATTTGCTCGCACGCTTCATAAAGGCGACTTACCCCAAAGAAATCCTCATGCGCGGCAATTTGAATAACACTGTCAGCAGATGTATATACAATTGGTTTTCCGGAACGAATATGTTCGTCCCCATATTCCGAAATTATCTCTGTGCCGGAGGCATGCTTGTTGCCAAGTGTACCGGGCAACCCGGATTTGGCTTCAAAGTCGCGCAACAGTTTTGCTGGAAAACATGGCAGCTCTTTCGGGAAAAACCCCCATGCTTTTGAGTTGGGTAAGCCCATCATCTCCCAATGCCCGGATGGCGTGTCTTTCCCTTTGGATTGCTCATGACATGCGCCATAAGCCCCTTGTATTACTATGTTTTGGCCGGAATCTGACAAAGGGTCGATACCGGTAACCAATTCGGCTGCCTTGCCAAGCCCCAATTTGGCCAGGTTGGGAAGCACTATTGGCCCAGCATTAGGTCTTTCTGGCCCAACGCTCAGGTCAGCACACCATCTGGCAATGTGCCCCAAGGTATTTGATCCAGCATCACCAAAATCGTCGGCGTCTTTGGCTGCACCTATGCCAACCCCATCCAACACCAAAACAATACTTCGCGGCATGTAAGTCTTCCGAACTGATTAAACTTGATAACGGTTTCTATTCTGTCCGGAGTTAATTGATGCCGATAGCAGCAAGTCAGCGTTGTTTACGCGCTGAATTGGCAACAACCGATTGCAGTATGAGTAAGTCTTTTGGTGCCTATGAAATATGTGCCGCAACCTTGCCGCTCTCGATTGTAACGGTGCGTAAAGTTTCGCAATCGGAGGCAGGGTCGTAGGGGTTGTTCACAGTTCTAAGCTGGCTTGTCCATTCCTTTGGTGTCACCTCGCTAAGCACATACCCTCTCTTGCGGTTTTCGAAGAAGTTGGCCGACAGGTTTTCGCCGAACTGGCTGATGGTATTTTCATATCTGGCATCGCCGCCACCTCCAGAAGAAAGCGAGGTGGATACAATTTCGGTCATAATCGGCTTTGTTGTTGCATCAAAAGGATTCTGGTGAACAAGGCCCGAATAGAAGGCATGAATATTACCACCAAGAGACACGGCATTTTCAATATTCCTTTGGACCATTGTGTCGATAATCTGCTGTCGGTTAGCGGAAAAACCATCCCAAACATCCATATCGAATGCTGTGGTTGGCCCTTTCAGAAAATCAAAGGGAGCAAACTGCGTTGTTTGCACAAGTGCATTCCATTTGACCGGGAAATGACCAAGCCCCCGATCAAGCCAAACTTGTTGGTCAGCGCCGAGCATAGACCTTTCGGCGCTCAGGGCTTCGCTGCATAATTCTGTGAACCCCCTGAAGGTACGCGGCTCATTTTCGCAAGCGGGGGGTGACCTATACTGCCTGCAATCCAGTAAATCGAATTGGACGAGGTCACCAACGATGGCACGACGGTTTAATCTCAGTTTGTTTCTGGCAGGTCGTGCTTCCAGGCCGAGCGGCATATGCTCAAAGTAAGCCTTGAAGGCTGCTGCTTTGCGGCGAACAAAGGCTTCCGCACCATTTGCCAAATCTCTATAATCTGGCGAATAGTCGCCGCCCCAATCATTTTCCAGCTCATGGTCATCCCATATGGTCATCCAGCAGGAGGAAGCGTGAGCCGCTTGCAGCAGGGGGTCAATCTTGTATGCAGCATACAATTCCCTGTAACCTTTCAGGTCCAATGCCTCTTCGATGGGAAGCCTTCTGTCACCGCCGACCCAATCCTGTTCATAGATATAGTCCCCTGTATGCAACAGGAGGTCGAGATCCATTGACGCAATGTCACGGTAAGCAGCAAAATGGCCATCCGTTATGCTTTGACAGCATGCGGTTGCGAAACGGAATTTTTCTGTCTTCGCGCCAATAATAGGTAGCGTTTTTGCTCTGCCTGTAGGGCTGGTTTCGCCGCCGACATGGAAACGGTAGAAATATTGGTAATTGGGTTTCAACCCGTAAACAGTGGTGTGGACCGCATAAGCATTCTTTTTATACGCGTAGGAGACACCTGATTGAATCAGGTTCTTAAATGATTGATCTGTCGCTACCTCCCACGTGACGGGAAAGCGCCCGGCTGAAAGTGCATCTGGGTCAAAGGGATGCGGCGCAATCCTGGTCCACAATACAAATCCACCAGATGTTGGATCGCCTGATGCGATGCCCAGGGTAAAGGGGTAGTTGCTGAACTTTGGAGCCAAGTCCTCCGAGGCTGAGGTAGGTTTTTCCAGCAATGACATGAAAGCCATCGCCGCTGCATTGGCAAGCAAACCCCGCCTAGTATATGGGTTTTTCATCTCCACCCCTCAAAAATTTACAGTTACCTATGATTAAAATGCAGAGGACAGGCTCAACAGAAAAGCATCAGATCGTGTGGCCTTCAGCATCAATTCAGCATCAAAGCTTAATAGGGTATAGGTTGGCGGGTGGGGCCATCGCCTAGGGAGCCCCACCCTTATGCAAACGTTTAATCCAATTGTACGGGTTCAATTCAGAAAGTTTGCATAGACTTGTTTAGAACGAGCCTGTGAGACGGACCCCATAGGTTCGGGGAGCACCCAGACTTTCGCCAAGGTCCAGTCCGCCAAAGAAGTCAGACCTGACGAGTACAAACTGCTTGTCAGAGATGTTTTGCATAAAGGCTTCGATCCGCCAGTTGCCTTCGTCGGGTTCATAGCCAATCGCAGCATTCCATAAACCAAACCCGTCGATCAGAAACGTGGGGCGATTGTCTGCGCCTGTAAAATACTCACTTTGGTACGTGTAGCTAGAGTTAACAAAAAGACTGCCTGAATCACCAACCGGTATTGAAGCGTCTCCTCCAAACGAGAAAGAGTTTTCAGGTGATGTGGCGAGGCGGTTGCCTGAGCGGTCTTGCGGTGTATTTCCGGGGATCGTGAAGTCGGTAAATCGCGCGTCCAGATAAGCGTAACTGCCAAACAGGTTGAGATACTCGTTAACGGACCAGTTCAATTCAACTTCGAAACCTTCAATGGTGGCTTCGGAGGCATTTAAGATCACAAAATTAAATGTGGGATCCAAAAACCCTTCCTGCTTGTTGTTGAATTCCTGCCTGAACGCCGTGATGTTGGCCCTTACACGGCGATCAAACAATTCTGTTTTCAGTCCGATTTCGTATGCGTCTACTGTCTCGGGGTCGAACGGGTTCGTTACCACCGCGATTGTGTCTTCTTCGGTATTAAATCCACCGGATGTGAAGCCCTGGGTGAAGCTACCGTATACCAACAAATCTTCGGTTGGTTTCCAGTTCAATACAAACCTCGGCGAAAAGTCGGAGAAGCTGTCAGAAAACTGGGGTGTTGAGAAATTGTTCGCTGGATTCAGGTCGTCGACCAAGGCCACCTGCCCTTCTTTTTCTTCCCAGGTGTATCGGCCACCCACGTTCAGCGAAACTGTTTCACTTAGCTCAATTTCGATGTCCGTATAGGCTGCGAAACTGTTGGTTTGAATGTCCTGAACAAAAGTGCGATCTCTCAAGGTGTTGCCGCTTTGGCCTGCAAACCGGGTTGAGTTTGCGTTCCTCAGGATGTCTTCATAGAAGTAGTAGAGGCCGGCAACCAGACTGACAGGCCCATTAAAATCACTTACATACCTCAACTCCTGCGAGAAGGTTTTCGGATTATCTTCATTGAGCGCCAGCTGCTGAAACGGAAAAAACGGATTGAAACTCGGTAGCAGCGAAAAGTTGGTGGAACTGAAAGAGAAAAAATCGCTGGAATCAGATTCCCGAAACGCTGATATGGATGTGAAAGTGCCGTGGTCAGCATGATAGTTCAGGTGAGCCGCAATGCCATAGGTATCCCGTTCAAATTCTTGCGGAACACCGCTTTCCGACGTGCGCCTATCGCCATCATTTGCGCCCGCAGGGGCAATAGTTGACAGGCTCCGACCATTGTTGCTGTCGGTTGAATAGTCAAATGTCAGCAAAGCGTCAAATACGTCAGACGGCTGAAAAAGAAGTTGGCCACGAATGTTGAAACTATTGTGATCATCTTGCTCTCTGTTAAGTAGCCGGTCTGTGGAAAAGCCGTCTCTTGCCCTGTAGCTTGCTGAGATTTTGGCGGCGACAGTATCACTAAGTGGTCCCGTGATGGTTCCTCTCAGTGCCAATTGATCATAGTTGCCGTATTGGGCCTGAAATTTGCCAGTCGTTTCTTCAAGGTTCGGTTTTGAGGTGTTTATGACAAGTGCGCCGCCAGTAACGTTTCTGCCAAACAGTGTGCCTTGTGGTCCGCGCAGGACGGTTACCTGTTCGATATCAAAAAGTTCAAATGCCGAAGCGGTGTTTCTTGAGATAAATACGTCATCAAGGAAAACCCCCACAGGCTTGCTGGCACCAGCCTGTGAAAATGTGTTGTTTGCGCCGCGAATGGCAAAAATTGGTTCTGATGAGCTAAAAAAAGAGGCGGTGAACCCGGGTGTAAAACGCGATACATCGCGAAAATCGTTTAACCCTCTTTCTTCGAGAAATGAGACGGAAAAAGCCGACACTGCAACAGGCACTTCTTGCAAATCCTGTGCACGTTTTTGTGCCGTAATGACAATTTCCTCGAGACCAAACTCAAATTCGTCAGCAATATTGCTATCATCTGGTGTATCGCTCGTTGGCTGGGCCGGTTGACTGGTTTGAGGAGCCGAGGCGTTATTGCCAGTTGATTTTGGGGCTACTGATATCGTGCGCTCGTTTACGATACGAAACTCAAGGGGGGTTTCGTCCAATATGGTCCCAAATGCTTCTTCAACTGAATAGTTGCCATCAAGCTTCTTGGCTGTTAACCCCTCGGTCACGCCTGAAATATAGACAATTTGTTTGTTGTATTTTTGAGCAAGCGTATTCAACGCTTCACGTAGAGGTTGCTCTTCCAGCTCAATTTCGACGCGCTCAATAGCCTTGGCAGGTTCGCTAGCAAATCCGGAAACGGACATTGCCAAAAATGCTATTGCGGTCGTAGTCATCAGTTTCCTCTTAAAATGACTAGCCATGGACATCTCCCTTCATATTTCTTTTTCGCCAACCCTTCAAATGAGTTTGTCAAAAAGAGCTTTTGGCTCTTGGTGATGGGCCCAATGAAACGGGTTTGATGCAGGCTATGAGTGGAGGCGAAAAAAAAATGGGTACGGGTGATACCCAAAATTTAGAAAATGTAACTCTTTTGTAATGTACTGTGTTGGTGCCGATACCTTTGAAGGCTCAACCTTTGGAAAGAGTGGCAACATGTCGAATGAGGCAGACAATAGAGAGTCCTTGGTGCCCGATTTGTATCGGGATACTTACAGCGACTTGACGGCCTTCCTGATAAGGCGTCTTAAAGATGGAGAGCTTGCACGGGATATTGCGCAGGAAGCTTTTTTAAGGCTCCTTCGCGTAGAAAGAAAAGACCTGATTGAACAGCCAAAGGCTTATCTGTTTCGAATAGCAACTAATCTAATCTACGAAATTCGAATGAAGGAAAGACGGGCTTCAGGTGCGGAGGTTTCGGTTGATTTTCTGGAGGAAGTTGCTGAACCAATTTGCCCAGAGAAAAAGGCCGAAGACAGAGAAGCAATTCGACATCTGGCAAGGATAGTGAGTGATCTGCCACCCTTGTACGGTGCCATCTTGCTAATGCGCAAGCGTGATGGCCTTTCTCATGCCGAAATTGCCAAAAAACTCAACATATCGACCAATACAGTGCACAAATACCTAACACGCGCATTAATTGCCTGTCGTAAAGCGACATTGGCGGACAATTAGTATGAAACAAGAAACGAAAATCAATAATCAGATAATTGAAGCAGCAGCGCTGTGGGCGGAAAAGCTGGACTCAGGCCCGCTTGACCCTATCGAAAGTGCTGAGCTGGCAGATTGGCTTCTGGAAAGCCCCAGGCATGTTGAAGAACTTTTGGCAATAGTGTCTCTGTATCAGGGGGTTTCCAATATTGAGGCAGGGGATACGCCGACCATTGAAACATTGCTTTCCCAGTCAAACCCGGAAGTTGTGTCAATTTTTGCGTCGCGTACTGGTTCACAAGAGAATGTCGCGCACTCCACCGTCACAAAGACTAGGCCGTGGTCCAAACAGGTTGCGACCATCGCCGCCTCTTTCGCCTTTGTTCTGGTCACTGCCACAATAGCATTGATCGCAAATGGATCTTGGGGAGCAAGCGAGAGAGTGCCCTATGTAACTTCCGTGGGCGAGCAACGAAGCTTTACTCTGGCGGAAGGGTCGACGATTTTTTTGAATACTGTTTCGACAATAGAAACAGACTTCTCCGATCAGTATCGCGATGTTTATCTTACAGATGGTGAAGCTGTCTTCAGAGTTGCACATGATTCCGATCGCCCTTTTCGTGTGTGGGTGAATGACACAGTTGTTCAGGCTCTCGGCACAGAGTTTAATGTCAGCGCCAGAAATGGAAAAACAACGGTGACCGTAATCGACGGTAGAATAGTCGTCGCCGATAGGAGTTCCCTAACGGACCTGCCTCAAGTTGGAGAAGCTACCGCGCTGCCTGAGGGTGATCCAACGCCTCTCTCTGAGCGGAAAACGATTTATTTGGCTGCTGGAGAGCAAGCGACGCTTGAAGACAGAAAGTTTGTCGATTACTCGCCAAACCCCGATATGGAACAGTCTTTAGCATGGCGGGAACGAACACTCGTTTTTCGAGACCAGACGCTTTCTGACGTTGCCGAACAGTTCAACCGATACAACCACAAAACACTAATGTTTTTGGGTGAGCCGTTGCAGCGAACACGAATTTCCGGTGTTTTCAATGCGGATGATCCTGATTCATTGGTTGATTTTCTGGTCCAGTCCGACATGGCCGCAGTCGTGGCAGAC
Organism: Kordiimonas sp.; assembly: GCA_965199355.1. Lineage (GTDB taxonomy): Bacteria > Pseudomonadota > Alphaproteobacteria > Sphingomonadales > Kordiimonadaceae > Kordiimonas. The sequence continues at coordinate 532,510 of CBDARB010000009.1, read as the reverse complement.
TCAAGAACTCAAATAGTACTTAGGCGTTCACGGACGCCCCCCAATAACTAGATCTGTATAGCAACCTGAAGTAAGGCATATGTGCGCTTTCAGCGATCAGTTGGGTACTGATTGTTGATTGTGTTGCCGAATTACGCCCTCACCCCCCTCAACTTGATGCTATCGCAATGGCTGCACTTGTGATGAAGTTCGGCTGCGGTAGGGGTTTGGCAGTGTCCAAAGGTCGAGAGAAGTTTTGGGGGGCAAGCACTTAAACTTCTCTGTTTCATTGTGATCGAGGCAGCAAATGATGAGCGATCAGAGAGCCGGATTGCTCGACACCCCAAATAAAGAGAGACCGACGATATGTCATACGAAAAAATACAGGAATGCGCTGAATATATTAAAGCAAGGTTGCATCAAAAATCTCAGGATATCCGATATAAGTCAGCGATCGTTTTGGGAAGTGGGTTAAGTCGTCTGGCGAGTGATATTGAAGAGGTGTGCACGTTCGATTATGCCGAGCTGCCCCATTTCCCAGAACCTACAGTTACGGGTCATTCCGGCAAGTTGATCTTTGGGTCACTCGGAAATGCTTTCACAATTTTGATGCAGGGCCGCTTGCATGCCTATGAGGGGTTGCCAGGTGCCACTCTTGCGTTTCCAATACGTGTTTTATGGGCACTAGGCGTTGAGACGCTGATCCTGACAAATGCTGCGGGCAGCTTGAAGGAAAGCTCGGCACCTGGGAGCTTGATGCTGATTTCTGATCATATCAATTTCTCGGGTGTGAACCCACTGGTTGGCAGAAACGATGAACGTATCGGCCTAAGATTTCCTGACATGTCTAATGCATGGGACAAAGACTTGCGTTCGCAGTTTCTGGCCTGCGCCGACCAGATGGCTGTTCCTGTATCAGAAGGAGTTTATTTGATGACCAAAGGTCCAAGCTTCGAAACGCCCGCGGAAATAAGGGCGTTTGGCGCGCTCGGGGCTGATGCTGTCGGCATGTCGACGGTGCCCGAATGCTTGACTGCCCGGCATTGCGGCATGCGAGTGCTAGGTATCAGTACCATAACAAATCTTGCAGCAGGGCTTCAGGGCACAGAATTAACTCATGAAGAATCATTGTCATTTGGCGCGATTGGCGGCGTCAATTTGTCTAGAATTCTTAGGCAGTTCCTGCCTGTGGTTTGAATGGGATAGCTCCAAAGCCTGACGGGCCAACAAACTCAATTAGGGTGATATTTCAATGGTAAACAAAAGCCTCTCTGAGCTTTCCAGCTACAACCCGATGAAAACGGTAGCATGGGCGGAAATAAAAAACCGGTCTCGCACCCTTAAAGGAATGGGCCTTAAAGGGGTTTTCTCAAACGATGTGAATCGGGCGGAGGCTTTCACGCACTCGGTTGGTGGTGTTCGCTTTGATTTTTCGAAAAATTACATTGATGATGGTTTGTTGTCGCTCTTCACAAATCTCGCTGCCAAAAGTGGCTTGAGTGAGTGGCGAGAAAGAATGATCGATGGAGATGTTGTTAATGTTTCTGAACAGCGGCCCGTTCTACATGCTGCGCTCAGATCATCATTTTTTGGTACTAAAGCGGATCAGAATGAGGCACGAAGTTCTTTGTCGGCTCTTGACCTGTTGGCGGAGCGATTTCGCAGCGGCAATGCATTGACGACAGATGGACAGAAGTTTGATCATGTGATTTTTGTTGGGATTGGAGGGTCGGCCCTCGGTCCTGATCTGCTGGTCGAAGCGCTCGGTTATGGTCAAAAGCCTACCTTTGACACACATATTGTATCCAACATTGATGCTCATGCGCTGAAACCGGTTCTGCAAAAATGTGATCCAAGAAAAACACTTTTAATCGTTGCTTCAAAAACCTTTACCACTCAAGAAACACTGACAAATGCAGAAACTGTTTTGCGGTGGATCGGTAGCACTGGCGTTACTGCACCTAAAGATCATGTGATTGGCATTACGGCAGCGCCGGAAAATGCACTGGATTTCGGGGTCAAACCTGACCATGTGCTGTCATTTCCAAACTGGGTTGGTGGACGATACAGTATCTGGAGCCCGGTTGCCGCACCGTTTGTTTTTGCTTATGGAATGAAGGCTTTCGATCAATTTCTGGCGGGCGCGAGAGAAATGGACGAGCATTTCATTTCTGCACCGTATGAGTGCCAAGTTCCCTTTATTTCAGCTTGCCTGGACATTGCTTACACGAACTTTTTTGATGCTCAATCAAGGGGGGTGTTTGTCTACGATCAAAGGCTGAAGTTATTGTCAGACTATTTGCAGCAGCTGGAAACAGAGAGCAACGGCAAGGATAAAACCCGATTTGGCGAGGCAGTTTCATGGAAGACATCGCCTGTCATATGGGGCGGTGTGGGCACAGATTGCCAACACTCAGTTTTTCAGATGATGCACCAGGGTTCGAATTTTATACCTGCTGAGTTCATCGGTGTTGTGAACCCTGATCATGATGAGCGCGATCATCATCAAAAGTTGCTGGCCAACATGTTGGCACAGTCATCAGCCTTGATGCGTGGACGTAGTTTTGAAGAGGCGCATGACGCTCTTGCAGATGCTGTTTCTATGGATTCAGACAGGCGTAAGCAGTTGGCTTCTGCTAAATCATTTGCGGGGAACAGACCATCAACAACCATTTTGATAGATCAACTGACGCCAGAAGCTCTTGGCTGTCTCATTGCATACTATGAGCACAAAACTTTCATCAGCGGGGTTCTTTTGAATATCAATTCTTACGACCAAATGGGGGTGGAGCTTGGGAAAGAGATGGCGTCTGAAATCCTGCAGACATTCTCTGAAGACAGTGGATCAGGCAGTGACCTTGACCAGTCCACAATAGCCGCACTCTCCCACATTCGTAACACCAGCAAAGGTCGGCTGTAAAAAAGCTGGTCACAGCTTAATAGTAGGTGGGAATAGTTATAACGCCTACGATTGTTGCCGTTGAGGTTGAGGCAAAAAAACCAGCCAGAATTGCCTTGGGCCCCAAAGATACAATGTCTTTTGTCCTTTCAGGTGCCATTGCCGTAAGGCCGCCAATCATGATTGGCAAATTGGTAAGGCTAGAGTCCGCCCCGCGTGCGAATTTGTTCCACGACCGCGTCGATACCTTGTTGATTTTGCAAACTACACATGATCGAAGCGCCATTTGGGCGAGCATTCTTTGCATCAACCTCCATTCGGTTCAGGTCTGCCGCAACATAAGGTGCCAGGTCAGTTTTATTGATCACCAGAATGTCGGACCGTGTAATTGCTGGCCCGCCTTTGCGCGGTATGTCGTCTCCCTGACAAACCGAGATTACATAAATGGTCAAGTCAGCAAGATCGGGCGAGAAGGTTGCCGCAAGGTTATCCCCGCCGGACTCGATAAATATGAGGTCAAGGTCCGGGTGTCTGTCTCTCAGATCGTCTATTGCCCGTAAGTTGATCGAGGCATCCTCCCGGATTGCCGTGTGCGGGCAGCCACCGGTTTCCACACCGATGATGCGGTCTGACGGTAAAACCTGCATGCGTGTCAGAGCCTCTGCATCCTCCCGCGTATAGATGTCGTTTGTAATCACACCGACCGAATGGTCATTTGAAAATGCCTTACATAATGCCGCAGTGAGGGTGGTTTTCCCAACGCCAACAGGCCCGCCAATACCAATGCGGAGGGGAGAGTTAGGGCGTGAAGTCATGAGAGAAATATCCTTGAACTAAGCATTTCATGTTGCATGGAAAGAATGTCGGCGTTGATGGTCAACGTAACCAAGTCATCGAGTGTTGCATCAATTGTATCGGCGGCTAGTGCTTCAATGATGGGTTCCAGTTTCGCCAAAAGCACCACTCCCTTGGTTTGTCCGATTGGGGCAAGTCTGAGTGCCGCCTGTATCAACCCGTTCACACTTGTGTGGGCAAAGGCTAGTAACGTATCTTCAAGGGGTGTTTCAAAGCTTGAGAATATGGCACCCACTGCAACAGGCAGTGACAAGGGCGGTAGTTCCATATCTGTTTTCAATGGGTAGCCAGCTTTCACGGCGGTGAGAAAACTGGCCCCCAATGACCGTTGTTCTTTGAAGCGACTGGAACTGGCAGCAATTGCTTGAGCGTTTTCTTCAACAATGCTGATCCGGCTTTGGTCGGGGTAGGCGCGCCAGCTCTCTGCGACAAGGATTGCATCATTGCGCAGGCTACCATACTGCGCCAGAGATTGTATCCACTCAAACAGGTCTTCCGCATCATTCAATGCGCGCGTCTGGAACGCTGCTTCGAGGCCATAACTGTACCCAAATGCTCCGGTTGGAAAACTGGGAGACAAGAGAGACAGTAGCCGGACAAGGTGTGGGTTCATGAGTGGTGCCCATGGCCATGATCATAGGCCCCTTGAAGCGGGTTGAAGGGGGCTTCAGTTTCCTGAACCTGCCCTCCAAGGCCAGTCAGCATATCTTTAATCACCGGGTCCGGTCGGATCAGGATTTCACTTTCGGAAACTTCCGCTTTGAGATGGCGGTTGCCAATATGCCATGCCAGTACCAGCAGGTGGGTAGCACTTGTGCCTGTTACTCGGTAAAGCGGTTCGGGTTTGGCCACGACCTTTATCACTCTGCCATCGCTTAATTGCAGACCGTCGCCCGCGCGCAGGAAGGTTGTTTGCGCCAAATGCAATAAAAAATCTATCCCGCCATCGGATACCAGTTTGATCCGCCGCCGGTGTCGTGCGTCAGCGTCGAGGATAATCGTGTCAACCCACTCTTCTGGTTCAGGTAAAACTGTATGTGCTTCAATCATCAGAATAGAAAATACCTTTGTGCCATCGGCAGTTCCTCAGCGGGGCGGCAGGTGATCAAATCACCATCAATCCGCACCTCATAGGTTTCCGGGTTTACCGTGATGTTGGGCATCAGGTTGTTGAACACCATGTCTTTTTTGCCAATGCCCTGCCGTGTATTTTGAACCGCTAACAGCTGTTTCACCGTGCCTAGTTTCGCCTGTAAACCGTCGTCAATTGCGGCCTGTGAAACAAAGGTAACTGAGGAGTTGGTTCGTGATTTTCCATAGGCACCGAACATGGCCTGACTATGGACAGGTTGAGGTGTGGGAATGGACGCATTTGGGTCGCCCATTTGGGCATATGCAATTGTACCACCAATCAGGACCATTTCCGGCTTCACCCCGAAGAAGGCGGGTGACCATAAAACCAGATCAGCGCGTTTGCCTGTTTCTATCGACCCGACTTCATGGGAAATGCCATGCGCGATTGCCGGGTTGATTGTGTATTTGGCAATAAAGCGTTTGGCACGCAGGTTATCATTCTCGCCATTTTCTTCCGCCAAGCAGCCTCGTTGCACTTTCATTTTGTGGGCAGTTTGTCAAGTTCGCACGATAACTTCTCCAACGCGCCCCATTGCCTGGCTATCAGACGAAATAATCGAGAAGGCCCCCATATCATGCAGGATATCTTCGGCAGCAATTGTCTCTGCGCGGATGCGGCTTTCTGCAAAGGCAATGTCTTCCGGAATAGCTGGGTCCAGGTGATGGCACACCATCAGCATATCCAGATGTTCAGCGACCGTGTTGGCCGTGTAGGGCATGGTGGGGTTGGTGGACGACGGCAGAACGTTTGGTTCGGCGCAGATCTTGATAATGTCAGGAGCATGCCCGCCGCCTGCGCCTTCCGTGTGGTAGGCATGAATGGTTCGCCCGTTAATGGCTGCAAGCGTCGATTCAACAAACCCTGATTCATTCAGTGTGTCCGTATGGATCATGACTTGAACATCATAGTAGTCTGCAACAGACAGGCAGCAATCAATTGCCGCAGGCGTGGTGCCCCAATCTTCATGCAGTTTAAGCGCGGCAGCACCGCCGAGGATCATTTCTTCCAGTGCGGCGGGCTCAGATGCATTGCCTTTTCCTGCAAAGGCAAGGTTCATCGGGAACGCGTCTGCTGCTTCAATCATGCGTGCAAGGTGCCATGGGCCCGGCGTTGCCGTGGTTGCAAATGTGCCGTGGGCTGGGCCGGTTCCACCACCCAGCATTGTTGTGACGCCGCTGGCCAGAGCGTGTTCAATTTGCTGGGGACAGATGTAATGGATATGAGCGTCGAACCCGCCTGCCGTTACAATTTTGTTTTCCCCTGCAATCACCTCGGTGCCAGGGCCAATAATAATATCGATATTATCTTGGGTGTCCGGGTTTCCCGCCTTGCCGATCGCACTAATGCGACCATTTTTTAGGCCGATATCAGCCTTGATTATGCCGGTCACATCCAAAATGAGCGCATTGGTAATAACAGTATCTACGGCACCACCTTTGCGAGTTACCTGACTTTGTCCCATGCCATCGCGAATGACTTTCCCGCCGCCGAATTTGACTTCGTCGCCGTAGGTGGTGCGGTCTTCTTCAACCTCGATAAAGAGTTCGGTGTCCGCCAGGCGTACCTTGTCACCGACTGTTGGACCATACATCGCAGCATAGTCGCCTCGATTAATGGTTACTGGCATGAGACTTCCCCCATGGTTTCGCCCCTGAAACCAACGACCCGCCTTTTGCCCTTGAATGGTATCAAGGCGATATCACGCCTCTGGCCGGGTTCAAACCGAATGGACGTACCGGCGGGAACGTCAAGGCGCATGCCCTGTGCTTTGGCGCGATCAAATTCGAGCGCTGGGTTGACCTCTGCAAAATGAAAATGGCTGGCAACCTGAACGGGCCGGTCACCAGTATTAGCCACACAAAGCGTGATGCTCTGTGACGCTTCATTAAGCGTGAGTGTAGAGGCCGCCAATATTGTTTCCCCTGGAATCACAGGTCTTGCACTTCATCTTTTACATCGATTTTTTTCGATGCGGCTTTGCGTTTCAGGCGCAAGGTTACGCCCGCTAGGAACAGACCTGTTAACAGAACCCCCCACGGTGGTGCGGCCACATATTCCAGTGGCGAATGGTGAGCGGCAACAGGCAAAGAAAACAGCGCCAATGAAAGAACAATAATGATTTTTTGCATCTTTTCCTCAATGCTAAGTGTTGCGAATAGGGTTGTGAACAGTGACAAGCTTGGTGCCATCGGGGAAGGTGGCTTCTACCTGTACTTCGTGGATCATATCGGCGATGCCGTCCATAACCTGATCCCGGCTTATTATGTGGCCACCCCTTTCCATTAGGTCTGAGACGGAAAGACCGTCCCTTGCTCCTTCAACGATAGCGTCGGTAATAAGGGCGATGGCTTCCGGGTGATTGAGCTTCACACCTCTCTCAAGTCGGCGTCTGGCAACCATGGCCGCCATCGATATAAGAAGTTTGTCTTTTTCCCGGGGGGATAACATCATTTCCTGTTTTCCAACTTTCTCAACGGTGTCTTTATATTGCCCATGATTTGGGCACCTGCCCGTCGTTTAGGCAGTCGATGATTGATGTCAGGCGAGGCTTTACATGATAAAAGTCTGTCGTCAGAAATCGAGCGATGAGCTTTGTTGTCCCGCAGGCTTTCCAGGCGCTGCACCCTGCTGATACCTGGTCGCTATCTGGTTGGCAGAAAGTTCTGATCTGATGCAGTTGGTCTTCAGCATCGCAGCCAATGTAGATGAGTGTTGTCATGGAAATTTTTCCAGCCAAAGCTGACTTTTGGGTGAGTGCGCCCAGCTTTCCAGAATCAAGCATTGTGTCTTCACGGTGGATGAGCCGATCATTATAATATATCCGCCATTTGTCACTGAAGTTGAATGTGGTGAGCGTTTCACCATGTGCCTTTCTGCCCAAAACAACCGTCTCACACATAAGGAGACTTGATTGGCTACCCATTTGAAAAACAAGGCTTCTTGAGAGGTTTGAGCAATTATAAAGGATTGTCTCTTGCGGAAGCCAAGCGCAATGCGCGCTAGCATCAATAAATATTTTAGTTTCAGCCCGAGCAGATTGCCCAGAGCTTCTATAGGCTTTTTCCGCAGCGGGTGTGGACAGCAAACATCTGGCATTCGGTTGAATGTCGATAGAGAGATTTAGCTGATCACCACCGGTCAGGCCGCCGGCTGTGTTAATCAGGCTCAGGTGCAAATTGCGTTGTCGGGCTCGATGCTGCTGCCGCACTTGATATCCACCGGATGTGCGGAGTTTTGAGAGTTGGCTGCGACCGCCCTGATCAGTAACTTGAATCCTTCCTGATGCGGTTAGTCTTTCCAATTCTGGTTCTTGCTGAATATCAAACATGGCAGTCCTTCTGTGCCAATCCTCAGCAAGCTTTGGGCCAGTTTTTTTGGAGCCTGATTTGCGTTAAGGTTAACATGTTTTGGTGGTGCAAAGTGCCCGAAAAACATGGTCATGGTTTGGTCCCCAACGAAAAAAGGACCTAGGATTTTCATCCTAAGTCCTTGGAATTCTTGGTGGAGCCGAACGGGATCGAACCGTCGACCTCTACACTGCCAGTGTAGCGCTCTCCCAGCTGAGCTACGGCCCCAAAAAACCCTAGAAACCCTTATGTCTCCGGGTTGATTGAGCGCGGACTATATGGTCCGCACCTTTTTCCTGCAAGGGAAATCTTGGACGATTTCCAGCAAATGATTTTGCACCATTTTGAGTGCAAAACCAAGCAGGGTTTTAGCTTTCGTCCTCTGAGAGGGACGTATCAACCATGGAAGACACTTCATCATCGTCATCGTCGTCGAGGCTGACATTGTCCAAATCCTCGTCATCTAGATCGATATCATCTTCGTCTTCGGTTTCTTCTTCCGGTTCTGCTTCCTTTTCAACCACAATTGGCTGTTTGGTTTTCAGAATCGGTTCTGGTGTCCATACTTCGCCGCAAGCGATGCAGGTTACCGGATCATCTTTTCCGAGGTCATAAAAGCGTTCGCCGCACTTTGGGCAGGTGCGCTTTGTACCCCATTCTGGTTTTGCCACGTTTCTCTCCTTGCTATTTTACGCGGTTTGCAGCAAAGAATTCGGCGCATCCCTTGCCACGATCAAACGCGCCTGTCAAAGCTAAACTGACGAATGCGCGAATAAGCGAAACTTCAGAAGCGGAAACTCACACGTGCCAAAACTCAGCGCCAGCTCAAACAAGTCTCTTCAGGGAACCGTTTCCGTTCCGGGTGATAAGTCCATATCGCATCGTTCCTTGATGTTGTCGGCACTCGCGGTTGGCCGGTCTGAGGTGACGGGCCTTTTGGAAGGCGAAGACGTGCTAGCCACTGCCACTGCCATGCGGGCCATGGGCGCTACCATCAACCGGATCGGTGAAGGGCACTATGAAATATACGGTGTTGGTGTTGGCGGATTGATGGAACCTAATGATGTGATCGATATGGGCAATTCGGGCACATCAACGCGGTTGCTGATGGGCCTGATCGCGAGCCACGATATTAATGTGATGATGACCGGTGACGCGAGCCTGCGCGGCAGGCCCATGGGGCGGGTGATCACGCCGCTCACGGACATGGGTGCCGAGGTAACGGCACAGGATGGCAAGTTTCTGCCGCTCACCATCCGGGGGACGGATGAAACGCTGCCGATTGATTACACGTCTCCTGTTGCAAGCGCGCAAGTGAAGTCAGCCATCCTGCTTGCGGGCCTCAATACGCTTGGCCGCACCACCGTGCGGGAGAAAACCGCGACTCGGGACCATACGGAACGTATGCTAACCGCAATGGGCGCGAATGTGACGGTTGAGCAAGAAGGCGATGCGCGTATTGTTTCCATCGATGGTCAGCCGGAGTTGACACCGGTCAGTTTTGAAGTGCCGGGTGATATTTCGTCTGCTGCTTTTATGCTGGTCGCGGCTTCTATCATTCCAGGGTCCGACATTACGCTTAAGGGTGTTGGCCTCAACCCGCTGCGCACCGGCATTCTGTCTGCGCTCAAATCCATGGGGGCAGATGTTGAAATCCTGAATGAGGCAACGCTCGGCGGCGAACCGGTGGGCGATATTCGTGTTCAGGCCGCCGCACTGACGGGTACCAGCGATATCGGCACTGACCCATCGACCATGATTGATGAGTTTCCCGTGCTCTTTTGCGCAGCGGCGGTGGCAAGCGGCACCAGTCGTTTCTCAGGGTTAGAGGAACTACGCGTAAAAGAATCGGACCGTTTGGCCGCCATGGCAGCGGGCTTGAAGGCCAATGGTGTGGAGCTGACCGAGTTTGAAGACGGCATCGAAATTGTTGGAGCTGGCGGGCATGTGCCCGGTGGCGGGCTGGTTGAAACCCACCTTGATCACCGCATCGCCATGGCCTTTTCTGTGCTCGGCCAAATGGCAGAAGCCCCTATTACGGTGGATGACGCTGCTCCAATCCAGACCAGTTTCCCAAGTTTCATCGATCTGATGACCGGCCTTGGAGCGGGTTTAGGTGTAAGCGAATAAAATAGCAATATTCACCTATTAGTTGATCTCTCTTCTTGCTATCATTCCTCGTTGGCGGCGAGGAGGTGAACGTGGAACTTCTTACGAGTGAGAATTGGGAGCTTTTTGTATTACTGGCAATGCCCGGTTTTATATCGCTGAAAGCTTATGCTCGTATTCATCCGGTTGAAGACAAGCCTTTCAGTGATAGTGTTTTGGAAGCCGTAGTATTTGGTCTTTTCAATGCCATTATCCTCAGCCCTTTGGTGGGAATGCTGGATAAGCAAGAATGGTACGAAGGTGATTGGTTCTTCCAATATATCTGGCAACTCTTGGCATTTATAATCTTTCCGATTACATGGGCATGGCTGCTGAACTTAGGGTTATCCAAAGTTGCGGATAATAAATGGACTTTGTCTCGTCATCGCACATCGTGGGATCATTTCTTTTCAAGAAAAGAACCATGTTGGGTTAAAGTATATCTAAATGACGATACTCAGGTACTGGGGTGGTTTGGGGAAAATTCCTATGCGTCTTCCTTTCCTGCATCGGGACACTTATATGTTGAAGAGGTGTGGGCGATTGATGACGATGGTACACCCTTATCAATTCCCGCAACACGTGGTATGATATTTCGACCTGACGACTATAAGTTTGTAGAATTATTTGATCCTGCCCCGGAGGCTGACGAAAATGAATGACTCAAAGAAATCTCTTCCACGCCCCAAGAGTTATTCAGGCACATATGATTTGCGTGAAGGGTATTCACCTAAACCTTACAAAGGCCCAAAAACTGCTCCCAAGATGTCGGCACTATCTGCTAAAAAAAATCCCAAAAAAGCGACCGGTTGAAATCCGGCTTGATGTTTAACTGTTTTCGGAAAACTCCGCAAAAGTGATCTTGTGGCCGCTGGGGCTGGTATAACCAATCTCGTCCGAGCCATAGAAGGTTTGCCGCCGTTCCATGAACACTGGTTCGCCTTCCATCGCGGCAATCACAGCATCAAGGTTTTCCACAATGATAAAAAGGAAGGCGGTGCTGCCACCCTCTGGCAACATTTCCGGCGCATCATTTTGAATGCTCTTTATGCTTTGGATCATCAGTTGGCACAGGTCGTTTTTCATGATCACAAAGCCAAGCGGTGTTGATGGGTCAGCAGGGTCTTCGCTGATTTCGCTGTCGCGCACAAAACATGCTTTTTCGAAGAAACGGGCTAATTGCTCCGCATCCTGAACTGGCAGCACCGCATTTACGGCTATCGCCTTTGGTTGTTTGCTTTCCATTTTATTCTCCGCATAAATTGGGTGAGGGCTGGCAATGGCCTCTATATACCATCATATGTTCTCTTTTTGTTCCATATCAATTTCTGGAAAAAGAGTCGAGTCAGAATGTTAGGGATGTCAAACACCCCAGCATTTTGTATGGGTACTGAGCGTTTAGGTTTGAGGTGATTCGCAGTGATTATTGCAATTGATGGCCCGGCAGCAGCGGGCAAGGGCACGCTGGCCCGGCGGCTCGCTGACCATATGGACTATGCCTATCTGGACACTGGCAGCCTGTACCGTGCCGTTGGCCTTGCTGTATTGAGGGCGGGCAAGAACCCCGATGACGCTGAAGCTGCGGCACTGGCCTCCAGCCAACTGGATCAGGCTTTGCTGACCGACCCGGCCCTGCGTGCAGAAGAAACGGGTTCTGCGGCATCCGTGGTTGCGGCCATGCCGGCGGTTCGGTCTAACCTGTTGGATTTCCAGCGTAAATTTTCCTCTCACCCCCCAGGGGGCAAGAAGGGTGCTGTATTGGATGGCCGCGATGTGGGTACCGTGGTGTGCCCGGAAGCGCATCTGAAGCTGTTTGTAACTGCAAGCGCGGACGTGCGTGCAAAGCGCAGATTTCTTGAAATACAGGCGCGCGGCGACGCAGCAGACTTTGATAAAATCCTCGCGGATGTGAAGGCCCGGGACGAGCGCGACATGAACCGCGCTGACGCACCATTGAAGCCCGCTGAAGATGCCCTCTTGCTAGATACATCTGAATTGGATATAGACGCCGTGTTTTTACGGGCAGTCGCACTTGTTGAAGAACGGCTTCAGCCCCAATAACCGAAGACGCCGCAGTTAGCGGGCCACACGCCTCTTGGCTTTCCGGAAGGGCAGGCAGGGGACGAGGTGGCTTTTATTGTTGTGTTCGAGGCTTCCGGACCACACAAAAGCACGGGATGGTCCCTGCTTGAGAAACCCGGAAGAAGACCGTCGGAGCCAACCGACCGGCACATGAATATATGTTTGAAAGGACCATGCATGTCTGAAATGGCTGCACCAAGCACTTCTGATTTTGAAGCGCTTCTGAATGAGACCATGCCTGCTGATACCGGCTTTGAAGGTCAGGTAGTAAAAGGCACGGTCGTATCGATCGAAAACGATCTTGCGATTATTGACATTGGCCTCAAAGCTGAAGGCCGTGTTCCCCTTAAAGAATTTGGAGCCCCTGGCCAACCGACCGAGCTTGCCGAAGGTGACGAAGTAGAAGTTTTTGTTGACCGCGTTGAAAACGCTCTCGGCGAAGCTATCCTGTCCCGCGACAAAGCACGCCGTGAAGAAGCCTGGACTGAGCTTGAAAAAGCCTTCGAAGGCGACGCACGTGTTGAAGGTGTTATCTTTGGCCGTGTTAAAGGCGGCTTCACTGTTGACCTTAATGGCGCCGTGGCGTTCCTGCCTGGTTCCCAGGTTGATATCCGTCCAATCCGCGACGTGACCCCGCTGATGAACATCAAGCAGCCTTTCCAGGTTCTGAAGATGGATCGTCGCCGTGGTAACATCGTTGTTTCCCGCCGTGCCATCCTTGAAGAGGATCGTGCAGGTCAGCGCGCTGAGCTGATGGGCCAGATCAAAGAAGGTGACGCAGTTGAGGGTGTTGTTAAGAACATCACTGACTATGGTGCGTTTGTTGATCTTGGCGGTATCGACGGCCTGCTGCACGTTACAGACATCAGCTGGCGCCGTGTTAACCACCCATCTGAGGTTCTGTCCATTGGTGAAACTGTTAAGGTTCAGGTTGTTCGTATCAACCCTGAAACTCAGCGTATCAGCCTTGGCATGAAACAGCTTGCTGAAGATCCTTGGGAAGCAATTGAAACCAAATACCCAATCGGCGCGAAGTTCGAAGGTAAAGTTACCAACATCACTGATTACGGTGCCTTTGTTGAGCTTGAAAACGGCGTTGAAGGTCTCGTACACGTGTCCGAGATGAGCTGGGTTAAGAAGAACGTACACCCTGGCAAGATCGTATCCACGAGCCAGGACGTTCAGGTAATGATCCTCGAAGTTGATCCTGCCAAGCGTCGTATCTCTCTCGGCCTCAAGCAGTGTGGCGACAATCCTTGGGAAGCATTTGCTGCCAAGTACCCACAAGGCACCGAGATTGAAGGCGAAGTTAAGAACGTTACCGAGTTTGGTCTGTTCATCGGCCTTGAAGGTGACGTTGACGGCATGGTTCACCTGTCTGACCTTGACTGGGATCGTTCTGGCGAAGACGCCATTCAGGACTACAACAAAGGCGACATGGTGAAAGCCGTTGTTCTTGATGTAGACATGAAGAAAGAACGCATCAGCCTTGGCATCAAGCAGCTTTCTGGCGATCCGTTCCAGGATGTGTCTTCCAAGAAGCGTGGTGAAACTGTTACCTGTGTTGTTAAAGTTGTTAACGACAATGGTATCGAGGTTGAAGTTGGCGAAAGCGGTGCAACTGCATTCATCCGCCGCAGCGACCTGTCCCGTGATCGTGGCGAGCAACGCCCAGAGCGTTTCGCTGTTGGTGATAAAGTTGATGCCATGGTTACTGGTGTTGACAAGTCCAGCCGCAAGCTCAACCTGTCTATCAAGGCCCTCGAGGTTGCAGAAGAAAAAGCTGCTGTTGAGCAGTATGGCTCTGCGGACGCAGGTGCAAGCCTTGGCGACATTCTTGGTGCTGCGCTTGAGAAAGCCAAAGAAGACAAATAAGTCTTCCATCAATCCAGATAGAAAGGCCGCTCTTCGGAGCGGCCTTTTTTGTTGATACAGTGTTGGCCCACGCCCCTTTTTTGTTTTGACCAACCGCCCAAGTATCATTCCGTTTGGTGGTTGGGGAGAGCCGTGAGCGGGTGCTGTATGAAACCAGGCAAAAAAGTTCAGGCTCTTTTGCTATTTCACGTGAGAATCACCCTTATTGCATGTGCGCGCACTGCCCGATTCCATTGCAAAATTTCAGGCAAGCGCGGCGAAATCTGTATGAATTGAGACGTTTTTCGTCAGTTTTTGGTGGTTTTTTCGGCCTGACGCGCAGAAAATGGGGTTAAAAGCCCTTTTCTTTGAGTGGCTTATCTTGACTGCTGCGGCGTCCGGTGGCACGCTCTCAGCAATAAGATCAGGAGCCTCAGTATAGAGTGGGGTTGAGCAGAAGGCATCTGAACGGGAGGACATTTATGATCAAGTCCGAGTTGATAGCGAAAATTGCGGAGGCCAATCCGCATCTCTATTACCGTGATGTAGAACGCATTGTTTCCAAGATTTTTGACGAAATCACCACAGCCCTTGCACGAGGCGACCGGGTTGAGCTTAGAGGTTTTGGGGCATTTTCGGTGAAGGACCGGCCTGCACGGGTTGGCCGTAACCCAAGAACCGGTGAGAAAGTGGAAGTTGCGGACAAGCGCGTTCCTTATTTCAAAACCGGTAAAGACCTGCGCGAGCGCCTGAACCAGTAGCGCTGTTGACCAAAGAAAGTAAAAGCCTTCGATGTTTCGGAGGCTTTATTGATTCTGTCTCCCTCCCTATATAAGCCTAGTATCTGTGCGGTAAGGAAAAGGAATCAAACGCCCGATGTTTGCATCCACTTGGAAATTTCTACTCTCCCTTTGCTGGATTGCCTTTGCCATCCTGTTGGTGTTTTTCTCTGTAAATAACCGGCAAGAGGTTACCATTTCGCTGGAGCCATTTGGGTATTTACCGGGTGTGCCGCTCTATTGGCTTTTGTTTATGGGTATTTTCATTGGTCTGGCTGCGGCGGGGGCGGCTACCGGCTGGTTGCGCCTTAAGGGGTTCGCAGAGCGCCGCAAGGCAGAGCGCCGCGCGACCTATCTTGAAGGGCAGGTGTCAGCCCTTTCTGAAGACGCACACAAACAGCGCGCCCGCGATGCCCACGAAGCAGCGAGCGATGCACCTTCCATCGCGCCGCCGCGGTAACTGGCAAGCCCGGCCTTGCACTTGTTGGCTTTAGTCGTTACCACCAATGGCGATTGACCCAAAGCCAGAGGCCCGCCAATGACTGACAGTTTTTCTTCACCTAGTGACCGGATTTTTTGCGCTCTTGATACAACAGACGTGGATGCTGCCGTTGCGCTTGCGAAGCAGCTTAAAGGCACAGTGGGCGGTATTAAGCTTGGGTTAGAGTTTTATTGTGCAGCCGGGGCAAAAGGTTTTCAGGCAGTCGCTGAAACAGGCATGCCGATTTTTCTGGACCTGAAGTTTCACGATATCCCAAACACGGTTGCCGGGGCCATTCGTTCCGTCATGCCCTTGGCGCCCAAGATTATGACCATTCACACTCAAGGCGGGCCGGAAATGATGCGCCGTGCGGCAGAAACGGCGGCAGAGGAAGCCGATAAGCTCGGTATTGCAAAGCCGTGGGTTGTGGGGGTGACTATCCTGACCAGCCTGGATAATGATGACCTTGCGGCTTGCTCGATTGCAGGCACCACAGACACAGTGGTTCCAACGCTCGCGCGACTTGCGGAGAAGTCAGGGCTTGATGGTGTGGTATGCAGTCCAAAAGAGATTTCATTGGTGCGCGGCGTAACGGGCAAAAATTTTAAGCTGGTGGTTCCGGGCATCCGCCCTGCGGGCAGTGCTGTCGGGGACCAGAAGCGGGTGATGACCCCAATGGATGCGGTATCTGCCGGGGCGAGTGTGCTGGTGATCGGTCGGCCTATTACGCAGGCTGATGACCCTGCGGCTGCGGCGAAAGCAATCGCGGGGCAGTTAGCTTAATCAGCTCTGCTGGTTAAACAGTTTCTGTTTAAATTCTTCTGTTTGCACATGCATTTGCGCCATGTCTGCCGCTGCCTGAAAATGGCTGCTGTTGCCGGTGGCAATCGCCATCACCGTGCCGCCTTGCAGGATGCTGATCATCGAGGCGGCCAGTTTCTCAGGTTCTTCCGTAACCCCTTTGGGGTTAAGCGCTGTGGTTGTCCAAGCGTGCAGGCCATCAAAAAACTCTTTGACCTCTTGCGTTACGGCTTCTGGCAGTGTGTGGGACGCTGCCCCCAATATGGTGCACAGGCACACACTTTCCTTTTCGGTAAGGGCTATGCGGTATAGCTGGATCAGTTTCTGAATGGCGGTAGACATGGTGTAACTTTCCGGGTCACCCATATCCGTCATAATCGTATCGCGGTAGCGAGCCACCATGGCTTTGCCCAGATCTGCCTTTGCCGGGAAATGATAATGCACACTGGCACTTTTAATGCCAACCGCTGCCGCGATGTCGCGGAAACTGATGGCGTCAAACCCACCCTGTTGCATGTGGCTTTCAGCTATATCCAGAATCTGGTTTGCCTTCGCGGACAGCTTGCCAGTGTCCATAACCCCTCCTTTGATCAGACGGCTTGACTATCTTGTACTCGCTGCTTGTTGACAATCAAAAACCGCATCCTCATATGCCTATCATGTGATAGGTGATGATTTAAGGGAAAATCTGAGCCAAAGTCTCTTTTTCTTGGGAGAAGTACTATGGAGTTAAATGCAGATTTCTCGGCGCGCGCTGCGGCGCATAGCGAGACAATGGAATGGCTCGAATCACCCATGAAGGGCGTAAGCCGCAGGATGCTCGACCGAATTGGCGACGAGGTTGCCCGTGCAACCACCATTGTGCGTTATGATGCGGGTAGTCATTTTTCACCTCATGTACATACTGGCGGTGAAGAGTTTATCGTGCTGGACGGCGTGTTTCAGGATGAGCATGGTGACTATCCCGCAGGCAGTTACGTTCGTAACCCGCCAACGTCCAGCCACACGCCACGTTCCGATGATGGCTGCGTTATTTTCGTCAAGCTTTGGCAGTTTGACATGGATGACCGAACGCATGTGAATATTGATATGAATAATGGTGTGCTTGAGGCCGTAACCGGCTGTCCAGGTATCGAGGTGATGCCGCTATATCGCGATGCGCGTGAAAATGTACGGCTAGAACACTGGTCAGCGAATAGCGAGCTGACAATTGACACGAGCGGTGGCGCTGAGCTGCTGGTCCTTGATGGCGCGTTTACCGAAGCAGGCGAAACTTTTGAAAAACATAGCTGGCTCAGGGTGCCTGATGGTTACCAGTTGAATATGAAAACAGGGGACAATGGTGCCCGTGTCTGGATGAAAAGCGGCCACCTCCGGCATGTGACTAAGCCCGAAATCAATGACTAGTATTGCCAAGCAAGGTAGGGGCGGGTTCAGCCCGCCGTGATGATGCGCTCTGCTAATGGTGCCGCCTTATATAGTAGAAACTTTACTTTGAAGGCAGGTTCAACGAACGGGTAACGTTACCGCGTTCGCCTTCAAAATAGGGTCGATCCCGCACAATTTTTTGGCGTAGAAAGCGGATAAACGCCTGAATGCGTTTGCTGCGCCGCATGCTTTGGTGTGCCAAAAGCCAGATTTGAAGATTGTGGGCTGGGTCCGGCCTGCGAAGGCATAAAAAGCGGTCATCGCGTGAGAGACTATTGCAAGCCATGTGGCCTATTCCTATGCCTGCTTGCATTGCCTGTGTAACGCCATTTGCTGTGCTTGCCCGCATGACAGAGCGGGGGCTGAGACCAAGGTCTGCCATCATCGGGTCTGACCATCCGTCACTCCATAAAACCCATGGCAGATCGTTTAGTGGGATGCCGGGCGGGTAGCGGTTGATCAGTTCCACCGTACCAAATATCCCGAATGCATGATTTGCCACATGATATCCAACGTAATCTTCAGGGGGGGCATTGGTTGCCCGTAAAACCACGTCAGCCTCACCCCGGCTCAGGTCAACCAGCTGCTGGTTTAGGCGCAGGTCAATTTCGATTTCCGGGTGCCGTTCAGTAAATTCACGCAAGTAGGGCATCAGGAAGGAAGCGGTAGCATCGATTGTTTCGAATCGAATTTTGCCGGCAAGTGCACTTGCCTTATCCGATGTATTCCGAATAGCCATGGCCGCTTCTGCCATATCTTTCGCTTTTGTCTGGATGGAGAAACCTGCATCAGTGAGCGAAACGCCAGTGGCTGTGCGGTGCAGCAAAGTCGTCTGTAAATTGTTCTCCAGCTGGGTCATCCTGCGGGAGATGGAGCTATGGCTGAGACCTAGCTCATCTGCAGCTTTCGCAAACGACCCGGTGCGAGCACAGCACTCCAGAATTCGCACATCATCCCAATTCATGCTGTGCATTTTTGCACAGCTGTTGTGCGAAGTCAGCTCTTCATTTTGTCGGCTACACGTTTTTACGTTGCAGGAACAACGACAGACAGATGAGGAACAACCCGATGAGAAAATTCTTTACTCTTATTATAGCGTGCTTTTGTTTTTTGGTCCCCACGGCCATGGTTTCCGGGCAAGACATAAAAACATACACTTTTGACAAAGGTCAGGTGCTGGATGTGCTCTATTTAACGCGCCGCCCGGATACTGGCGCGGCGCTGCAAGACTATTTTAAAACAGCAGGGCCGATTGCTCGGAAACTCAAATATACGCCGCATGGAGCTATCCGCGTGGCAAGTAAACCGTCACAGGGAAACTTATACCCTGATGTGGTTGCTTTTGGCACTTGGCCAGGAGGGTTCGCAGATCGTGACAGTGCCTACCGGCGTTTACTCACTGAATTACCAGACCTGCAAAGTCGGCGCATGGATATTTGGTCAAGCTTCAATATGACCCAATATGAACTCAATGAAGATGTGGTTCTGACCATGGACAAGGCAAAGCACTATATGTTGACAGCTTATTGGCTGGAAGATGCAAGTACGCTGGATGCCTTTGAAGCAAGCTTTATAGAGGCTTTGCAGGCCACATCAGGTACCAGCAAAATGCTGTTGACCGGCGGGCGCTCGCCTTTTGGCTATGCCTTTACGCCAGACCTGGTAGTTATCAGTGAATGGGATAATATACTCGACCAAGCCAAGTTTGTAGATGCGAGTAAGCGGCTAAATACTCTCGGCGTAAGCCATGTGAATCAGTTTCCGGTGGCGGCACCCTAGTGCCACCACAGATCGCAACTTCTAGCGGTAGGCAACTTATTTACTGGTCTAACTAGAGATGCGGGGCTTATCTCAATTCTTTCCTGATCACGAGCTTCAGGCCAGACCAAACTTCGTCGACGGCGCATACTTTTATGTCGACGAGTCCGAGGGGCAAAGCGACCTCACGCACAATATTTTCATTCATGCTGGTCGGCACCTTTGATGCTTTCTTGGGCCAACTGATCCAGATCATGCCGTTGCGGTTCATTGTTTCCATCAGGCCGGGAGTGTCTTTTTCAAAGTCTGCTCGGTCAACGTAAAAGGCGTGGGTGAAATCAGGTGCTTCATCTCCAACGCTAATATCTGGCGGCATGTCGCCCAGCAGGTCTGCATAATGATCGGGGGCATGTATGAACCGCAGTTTCATGCCTTCCTTTATGCCCAGTTTTTTAATAAGGGTTGTCCCTGAATAGCCTGCCATATTCGCCTCGGATTGCCGTCAACTGGTCCATAGCTCGCGCACATCATTGCGCCCATCAACAAACTCATAGTAGCCTTCTCAGTGTATTCAGGGAAGAGGTTGACCTATGGCACATGGCACGCATGACTATATTGATGACCCACGCAATGCGGACATAAAAATCGATATTAATGGCACTTTGTTTGCCCGAGATAAGGCCAAAATATCGGTCTTTGATAGCGGCTTTATTTTGGGTGATGGCGTTTGGGAGGGCCTGCGCGTGCACGGCGGTGTCGTGGTTTTTCTGGGTCGGCACCTAAACAGGCTCTATGAGGGGGCTAAAACGCTTGATATGAAAATGCCGCTATCCAAGGAGCAATCGGCCGAGCGAATATACAAAACGATTGACGCGAACAATATGACAGAGGGCGGGCATATCCGCCTTATGGTTACGCGCGGTATCAAAAAGACGCCCTATCAAGACCCCAGAGTCACCATAGGTGACCCAACCATTGTGATCATTCCCGAATTCAAGTCACCGGTGCAGCAGACCTTGGAAGAAGGTATCAAGCTGTACACCGTACATGTGCGGCGTGGCTATCCTGATGTGCAGGACCAAAAGCTAAATTCTCACTCAAAGCTCAATTGCATTCTGGCTTGCATACAAGCGACAAAGGCGGGGGCGGACGAGGGTCTTATGCTTGATCCGCACGGGTTTGTTGCCACCTGCAATTCAACACACTTTTTTATCGTAAAAAACGGTGAGGTCTGGACCTCAACAGGGCAATTCTGCTTGGGCGGCGTCACTCGCGGACTTGTGATTGAAGCGGCAAAAGAGAAGGGTATCCCGGTTTTTGAGAAAAACTTCAGTCTTACGGATGTTTATAATGCTGATGAGGCGTTTGTCACCGGAACCTACGCTGGGCTTGTCCCTGTGAGGGAGATTGATGGCCGTGTTATCGGCAGCGACACCAAAGATACGCAAACCATCCCCGGCCCTATGGTGCAGCACTTGCGGCAAATCTATGGTTCACAGATAAAAACTGCTGTCGATGTTGGTCGTTCACTATGACGGAAACCAATGCAATACACCGCATCGCCATGTGGTCTGGTCCGCGCAATATCTCAACAGCGTTAATGCGTGCCTTTGAAAACCGGCCGGACTGCACCGTGGTTGATGAGCCGTTTTATGCCTATTATCTCCATGAATCCGGGCTTGAGCACCCCGGACGGGAGGCTGTGCTGGCAAGCCAGCCAAAAGACGCGGCGACGGTGATCGACAATTTGCAAGCGCCTTTGCCGCGCGGCGTCACCCTTCAATATCAGAAGCAGATGAGCCATCATATTTTGGTTCACACGCCGCTTGAGTGGTTGGAGGGCATGCAGCATTGTTTTTTATTGCGCGAGCCGGCAGCTATGATTGCGAGCTATGTAAAAAGCCGCGCTGACGTCACGCTGGACGATATCGGTATTGTGCAGCTCAAAAAGCTCTATGAGTTTGTCCGGGAGCGCCTGGACATAGCTCCGATTGTCATTGATAGCGATGACCTGCTGAATAACCCCAAAGACATGTTGCGCTTGCTGTGTGAAAAACTCAGGATAGGTTTTACCGATAAAATGCTGGCCTGGCCTGCCGGTCCGCGTGATACGGACGGTGTATGGGCACCTTGGTGGTACTCGAATGTGGAGAAATCGACAGGTTTCGAGACAAGAAAGCCATTTACCGGTAGCCTGCCAGCCGAGTTACAGAAAATTGCGGATGCTGCCAAACCCATCTACGATGAACTATCGCAAGACAAACTCACAATCTAACGGGCGCTCCAGTATCGTTTACCGCCCTCGGCACGTCATAATTTGCAGGAACCAAATTGATCAGGGGATACGTCATGAACAACAATCGATTGAAGTGCTTTTTTATTGTCCTTATGGCAGCAGCAATCGGCCTGTGGGCACCGCATGTTGGGGCAGAGGATAAAAAGGTTACGCTTCTGTTCACCAACGATGTTGAAAGTGCCTATGACCCCATTCCCGCTTTCTGGCTTGATGACATGGAACGTATTGGCGGCTTGGCGGAGATGACTACGCTCATCAACGAAATAAGGGCCACCAACCCTCGCACCTTTCTGTTCGACTCAGGCGATATATTCACCGGTGCTCTAGCCAAGGAAACGCAAGGGGCGCTTGCGTTCGATCTTATGGCGCTGATGGGATATGACGCGCTCGCGATCGGCAATCATGAATTTGAATATGGTGTAGAGGTCTTCGGCTGGCAGAAAAACCGCGCACCGTTCCCTGTATTGGGTGCCAACTTCTTTTATAAAGATACGGATCATCCGTTTGCGCAGGCGCATACCATTATAGAGCGGGACGGTGTGCGCATTGGCGTTGTTGGGATTATGGGGCGGGATGCTGTCTCCGCGATCATTCCTGCCTTTATTGCGCCTCTTGATATAACCGAAGAAGCTGCCGCTGTACAGAAGTCGGTGGACGCTATCCGGGACGAGGTGGACCTTGTGGTGCTGCTCACTCACATGGGCAAAACGGCACCCATGCAAACTGACGCTGAAACCGACCCTATGACCCAGCGCGACATTGATGCAGACATTGCGCTGGCGGGTGCCGTTACGGGTGTTGATGTGCTGTTTGGTGGCCATGCAGATGCGGGCACACCAGAACCGGTGGTGCATCCTGAAACAGGTACACTGATTATGCAAACCTACGGGCAGGCAACGCACCTTGGTTTCCTAGAGCTGATGCTGGATGACGAGACGGGTAAGATCGCGAGCTATGATGGCAAACTGATCCCTGTGGACGCAGACCGGTACGCCCCGGACCCGACAGTGCGTGCCCGTATCGAGGCGGCGCGTGCGGCGGCACCTGCTCTGTTTGAAGTTATCGGCGCGTCAGACAGTTATATGAACCGCAAATATGTGCGCGAATCGACCCTTGGCAACTTGTTTGCCGATATCTTCCGTGAGGCTGCGGGCACCGACATTGCCTTCATCCATCCCGGCAGCCTGCGTAAGGATTTGCCCGAAGGGCCAATCCGACGGGTGGATGTGCTTGATGTATACCCCTTTGTTGACCATGTGCTGACCATGACGCTGAATGGCCGTCAGATCCACGATTTGATCGAACAGTCGCTAACATTTGAACGCGGCCTCTTGGAAGTTTCAGGCATGGAAGTGACCTATGACCTTTCAAAGCCCGTGTATAGCCGGGTTCTTTCGATCACCAAGGATGGCAAACCCATTCAACCTGATGACGAGTTCACCGTTGGCGCACCAACGATTATCGCCAACGGTGCCGACCTTTTCACCACCTTCACAGAGGTGGAGAAAACCGGCAACGCGGGCCTGATTTCCGAAATCCTATTGGACTATTTCGCTAGCCGAGACTTGGTGCGTGCCCCTGCGCTTGGCAGACAGCGGGATTTAACGCCTGAGTAATCTTTATTCTTACTCCGGCTCCAGCCCACACACTCACCTGCGCCCCTAAGTGTAGTGCCGTACGGTGGCCAGTGGGGGGTGGGTTGCAACAGTATAAAAACACCACCAGAATCTGCTTGCAAAGCGCAGAAAACCACACTATACACCGCCGTTCATCGAACGATCCGGCCAGTAAAGGGCTGCCGTGGTTGTTCAAAAATGTCGAACTTGATGTTTAAGTAAGGACAGAAAATGCCCAAGATGAAGACTAAGTCGAGCGTTAAAAAACGCTTCAAGCTCACGGCCTCTGGTAAGGTTCGTTCTGCTCAGGCTGGCAAACAGCACGGCATGATCAAACGCACCAACAAGCAAATCCGCAACCAGCGTGGCACAACCATCCTTTGTGATGCGGATGCTACCATTATCAAGAAGTTCATGCCCTACGGCTAACGCCGGGGCCCTTCAGGTTTAGGAGAAATACCATGGCACGTGTAAAACGCGGTGTAACATCCCACGCTCGTCACAAGAAGGTCCTTGAGGAAGCCAAAGGCTACCGGGGCCGTCGTAAGAATACAATCAAGGTTGCTCGCCAGGCTGTTGAGAAAGCCGGCCAGTATGCATACCGCGACCGTAAAGCTCGCAAGCGCAACTTCCGCGCTCTGTGGATCCAGCGTATCAACGCAGGTAGCCGCCAGTTCGGTTTGCCATACGGTCAGTTCATGCACGGTCTGAAGCTCGCAGGTGTTGAGCTTGACCGTAAGGTACTGAGCGACCTCGCGATCAGCGAACCAGCTGCTTTTGAAGCGCTTGTGGAACAGGCTAAGGCTGCCCTTGCTAATTAAAGCTGGTCCGCAACACGCGACCTAGTGAAACTTATTAAGGGGGTCTGGCCTGTTGGCTGGGCTCCCTTATTTTATTGTCCATCTGAATTGCAGTGAAAAGGTCATTGAGCACGATGCAAGAACAGATCGAAACTCTCAAAGCAGAGATCAGCGCGCAAATCGCTGCCGCTGACAGCATTAATGCGCTGGAAGAAGTGCGGGTTGCGGCCCTTGGTAAAAAGGGCAGCGTCTCCAGCCTGATGAAGGGCCTTGGCGGCATGAGCCCAGATGAGCGCAAGGTCATGGGCCCGGCGCTTAACGGCCTCAAAACCGAAGTGGCTGATGAACTGGCTGCGCGTAAAAGCACGCTTGAAGCAGCAGAGCTTGAAGCCCGCCTCGCTGAAGAGCGAGTGGACGTTACCCTACCGGTTGTTGAACACGCCTCAGGCAACATTCACCCGGTCAGCCAGGTGATGGACGAGATTGCGGAGATTTTTGCAAACCTTGGTTTTGATGTGGCGGAAGGCCCGGATATTGAGAGCGACTTCAACAACTTCACTGCCCTGAATATTCCGGAAGAACATCCTGCACGGCAGGACCATGATACTTTCTATCTGAAGCCGGACGCAGACGGTAACCGTAAGGTGCTTCGCACGCACACAAGCCCTGTGCAAATCCGCACCATGCTGTCGAAAGAGCCACCCATTCGCATTATTGCACCCGGTCGCACCTACCGGTCTGATTCCGATGCGACACACACGCCGATGTTCCATCAGGTTGAAGGTTTGGTGATCGACAAGGATACGCACCTCGGTCATCTGAAAGGTACGCTGGAAGCTTTCCTGAAAGCTTTCTTTGAGGTGGACGCGGTAACCCTGCGTCTGCGCCCAAGTTATTTCCCGTTCACCGAACCATCAATGGAAGTGGACGTGCAGTGCAGTTTCGACGGCGGCACGGTTAAAATTGGTGATGGCAATGACTGGCTGGAAATCCTTGGTTCAGGCATGGTGAACCCGCGCGTTCTGGAAAACTGTAACCTTGATCCAACCGTTTATCAGGGCTTTGCCTTTGGCTGCGGTATCGACCGGCTTGCCATGCTCAAGTATGGCATGAACGATTTGCGCGCCTTCTTTGACGCTGACCTGCGCTGGCTCAAGCATTATGGGTTCCGCGCGCTTGATCTACCAACTCTGGCAGGAGGGCTCAGCCGATGAAGTTTTCCCTAAGCTGGCTCAAAACCTATTTGGATACCGAAGCCTCAATTGATGAGATCGTGAAAACCCTCAATGCCATTGGTCTTGAAGTGGACACGGTTGAAAACCCTGCCGACAAGCTCGCACCGTTCACCGTTGCAGAAGTACTTGCAGCCGAAAAACACCCGGATGCAGACAAGCTGAAGGTTTGCCGCGTATCAGATGGCACCAACGAGATGCAGATCGTTTGTGGTGCGCCAAATGCACGCGCGGGCATCAAGGTTGTGCTGGGTCAGCCTGGCGACTATGTGCCGGGCATTGATGTAACGCTCAAGAAAGCCACCATTCGCGGTGTCGAATCGACCGGCATGATGTGTTCTTACCGGGAGCTTGAACTTGGTGATGACCATGACGGCATCATTGAGCTGGAGGCAGATGCGGTTGTTGGCCAATCTTTTGTTGATCATGCCAAACTGGATGACCCGGTTGTAGATATTGAAATCACACCGAATCGGCAGGATTGCCTTGGTGTTTATGGTATCGCGCGCGATCTGGCAGCGGCTGGCCTGGGCACGCTGAAGCCTTTTGCACCTGCGAAAGTTGAAGGCGCGTTTGAAAGTGACGTTACCGTTTCTATTGATGAGGCGCTTCAGGAAAGCGGCGCTTGCTCTGTGTTCTTTGGGCGCAAGTTCACTGGCGTGAAAAACGGCCCAAGCCCGCAGTGGCTGCAAGACCGGCTGACGTCTATTGGCCTTCGTCCAATTTCTACGCTGGTGGATATCACTAATTTCATAACGCACGACCTTGGCCGCCCGCTTCATGTATATGATGCGGCCAAGCTAACCGGCAATATCCGGGTACGTGCAGCGGACGCTGGTGAAACCTTCCTAGCGCTTGATGACAAGGAATACACAACCGTTGGCGGCGAAACCATGATCGCGGACGACGCTGGTGTACTTGGTTTTGGTGGCATTATCGGCGGCGATGCATCTGGCTGTCAGTATGAAACCACCGACGTTGTGCTTGAATGCGCGCTGTTTGACCGGATCAAAACCGCAGAAACAGGCCGCAAGCACGGCATCAACTCAGACGCGCGCTACCGGTTTGAGCGTGGTGTCGACTCAGAATTCGCTGAAACAGGCTTTGAAATCGCAAGCCAGATGATTCTGGACCTGTGTGGCGGCACGCCCAGCAATGCCTTTGAGGCAGGCAATGTGCCTGCGTGGGACAAAACAGTTTCTTTCCGCCCAGAGCGCGTGAAATCCCTTGGTGGTGTTGACCTGCCAGCGGAAGAAAGTGTGGCTATTCTTGAAAAGCTCGGTTTCGAGGTTTCAGGCGCTGCGCCGTTCACCGTGAAGGTACCTAGCTGGCGCGTTGATGTGGTGGGTGAAGCAGACCTTGTTGAAGAAGTGCTGCGCATTCACGGCTATGACGATATTCCGTCTGTGCAGTTGCCAGTTGTGGATCATAAGGCTGGCTCAACCCTTAGCCCGCGCCAAAAACGGGCACGTGCGGTCAAGCGGCGGTTAGCAGGCTGTGGCCTTCATGAAGTGCTGACATGGTCTTTCATGCGTCGTGATCACGCGGAGCTGTTTGGCGGCGGCGATGATACGCTGATGCTGGATAATCCAATTTCCAGCGAACTGGATTGCATGCGTCCAAGCATATTGCCGAACCTGATGCTTGCCGCACAGCGCAACAAGGATCGTGGTCTTGACGGTATTGCCTTCTTTGAAGTTGGCCCCGTTTACGCAAATGACAGTGAAAAAGGCCAATCTCTTGTGGCGTCTGGTTTGCGGGCTGGCATGAGCAGTGCTCGTCACTGGGCGACAAAGCAGGCATCTGTTGATGTGTTCGACGCCAAGCGGGATGCGATTGCTGCCCTTGAAGCCGCAGGTGCACCGGTTGCCAATCTGCAAGTGTTTGCGGAAGGCCCCTCCTGGTATCACCCTGGTCGGTCTGGCACGCTTAGGCTTGGCCCCAAAAATATTCTTGCGAGCTTCGGGGAATTGCACCCGGCAGTGTTGAAAGCAATGGATGTGGATGGCCCTATGGTTGGCTTTGAGGTTAACCTGGATGCGATTCCGTCACGAGCGAAAAAGTCAGCCAGTAAAGGCGCGCTTGAACTTTCGAACCTGCAAGCTGTTGAACGTGACTTTGCTTTCCTTGTGGACCGAGATGTTGCGGTGGCGGATCTGGTTCGCGCAGCAAAAGGGGCAGATAAAGCAACCATCACTGATGTGACGGTGTTCGATGTTTATGAAGGCAAAGGTGTGCCAGAAGGCCAGCGTTCTATCGCAATTTCTGCTCATCTGGAGCCGCGTGGTGAAACCTTCTCTGACAAGCAGATTGAGGAAATCTCAGCAAAGATTTGTGCTGCTACAGAGAAAGCTGTTGGGGCGATATTGCGATCCTGACACGAAGGCTGACGGTCAATTTATAAGATTTGTGTCTTGAAATTGGCCGTCAAAATCGGTTGAATTTACCACAGACTCAGAAGCTGGGGGTACCGTGGGGGTACTGGTTTAGAGTGTGGAGTCAGAGTTTTGGCGTCAAAACCATCAAAGAAACCAGCGGGGAAAATGCCGATTGGCCTTCGTTTGAAGGCTTGGTGGGAAGGCTATGACCCGAACGAGATAAAACAGCGTATTGCTGACCGGGAGGCCGAGGTCGCGCCTGCCGAAGAACCTGCTGAACCTGAAAAGAAACAGCTCTCGGCGGACAATATTGATCCGTGGGACGAGGAAACAATCGACATCGCCCAGTTTATTTGGGGGCAGGGTTTCTGTGGCCCTGGAGGGCCGGACTATATTGTCACGCTCTCGAAGCTGCTCGCCTTGAGCCCGGAGATGTCCATGCTGCAGGTCGGTGCCGGTATCGGTGGCCCTGCGCGGGTTCTTGCGGATAAGTTCGGTGTCTGGATCACGGGTTACGAAGCGTCTCAAAGCCTGGTTGAAAAGGGCAACACCATGTCGAAGATGGCAGGCATGGAGAAGAAAGCCGCTCTTGAATTTTATAACCCGGAAGACTTTGGCGGGTTTGACCGCAAGTTTGACCGGGCCATGTCCAAGGAAGCGCTTTTTGCAATTCAGGACAAAAACAACATCATCGCACAGGTGGAAGACAAGCTTAAGCCGGGCGGCCTGTTTTTGATGACTGAATATGTGATTGGGTCCGATTCTGTGGTGGGCAAAGACCGCTACAAGGAATGGATGGTTGGGGAACGTATGCACCCATATCCTGTTCTTGCTGACGAATTGGTGGGCATGGTTAAGTCGAATCGGTTGCAGGTGCGTGTCTCGGAAGACATTTCCATGCAATATGTGGAGATGATCAACAAAGCATGGTCAGGCGCTGATGAGGTTGCGGCAAAGCTTGCGCGTCAGGAAGATGGCACCCAAAAGATCCAGACCCTTATGCGGGAAGCGGAGTTCTGGACGCGCCGGAAAAAGCTTCTGGAAACCGGTGACCTGAAGCTTTGGCGTATCGTTGCCAACAAAAAGTCCACAGGCCCTTCGATGATGTCTGACTGGTAACAACCTTTAAGGTCGCTGCGACAGCCAGATGCCGCCCAAAATCAGTATCCCGCCAACCATGTGAAGAACGCCCAGTGCTTCTGCAAAGATGGCCCATGCAAGTAATGCTGCGATAACTGGTTGCACCAGCAGTCCGATGGAACCTGCTGCCGCGCTTATGTGGGCCAACCCATATATGATCAGCCCTTGCCCCATCACATGGGTTATCAGTGCCAACCCCAAAAGGGGCAACCAGCCAGAGGGGCTTTCAGGTACAAAAGGCCCCGGCGCAAGCAACCCGGCAGGCAGTAGCAATAAGGCGGATACAATTGCTGAACCGGCCATAAGCCAGTTGGTCGGCACGGACCCGCGTGCCCGTGCGGCAGCGACCATATAGCCCGTAAGGGCGAAAGACGTGACCAGCCCGAGAAAGTCACCAAACAGATAATTGGGGCTGAAGGCCAGGTTTTGCCCAACAAGAGTGCCTGCTCCGATGAGGGCGAGCATGAGACCGGTCAAAAACGATTTCGAAAACCTCTCCCGGTACAGCATGTAACCGGCAACCACCGTGAAGACCGATGCCAGATTGGCAAGCAATGTGGCGTTGGCTACCGTTGTGCGTGCCACAGCCCAGTGCCAAAAAAACAGGTCAATCGCAAACCATGTTCCAACCAGGCCGACGTGCTTCAGGGTGGCTAGCGATGGTGAAAACTGGAGGCCGGGTGTGCCGCGCCGCATGAGCGCAATGGCCAGAAAAACGGGCGCGCTGATCGCTACCCGCCAGAAAGCGGCAGCACTTGGGTCAACCGGCGAAAGGCGCATGAAAACAGCGGAAAATCCTACCGCAACACCGCCCAGCAAAATTGCTGACAGACCAAGGTTGCTGTTACCGCTGTCCATATATTTCTTCTCCAGAGAATAGTTGCTTAAATCATTGAAGGAGGGCAGTCTAGCTTTGGGGAATGCAGCGATATCTTTCTTTGATACGCTGTGATCAACTGTTTCAATATAAGAAAATAATGAGGACGGGCCGATGACTGACAGTCTCACGTTTCCAGTACCGACGAGCGCACTAGAGCACACCATGTGTGACGAGAGAACCTATCAGGCGCTTTACGAGCAATCTGTCACGGACCCTGAAGGCTTCTGGCGTCATCACGGCAAGCGTATTGACTGGATGCAGCCCTACACAAAGGTCAAGAACACATCGTTCGAAGGCGACGTGAGCATCAAATGGTTCGAGGATGGTACCTTAAACGCCTGCGTGAACTGCGTGGACCGACACCTGCCTGAAAAAGCGGACGATGTGGCCCTTATCTGGGAAGGGGATGACCCGAATGTCAGCGCAAACATCACCTATGGCCAGCTTCATGAGAATGTGTGCCGTCTTGCGGGTGGCTTGCGCTCGCGCGGTGTCAAAAAAGGCGACCGGGTCACCATCTATATGCCCATGGTGCCCGAGGCTGTGTATGCCATGCTGGCCTGCGCCCGCGTTGGGGCGGTGCACAGTGTTGTATTTGGTGGTTTCTCGCCTGACGCTCTTGCTGGCCGTATCACGGATTGTGCCTCAACGGTTGTTATAACCGCGGATGAGGGGCTACGCGGTGCAAAAGCCATCCCGCTTAAGGCCAACGTGGACAAAGCGCTGGAGCAGTGCCCGGACGTAGACACCGTTGTAGTGCTGAAGCGCACGGGCGGGGATATCGGTTGGAAGGAAGGCCGGGACGTTTGGTATGATGCGCTGACCGCAGAACAGCCTGCGACCTGCGACGCAGAAGAAATGAGTGCGGAAGACCCGCTCTTTATCCTCTATACCTCTGGCTCAACGGGTAAGCCCAAAGGCGTGCTGCACACCACGGGCGGCTATATGGTCTGGGCGTCGATGACACATGAGTATGTGTTTGACTATAAACCGGGCGAGATCTACTGGTGCACGGCTGATGTGGGCTGGGTCACGGGCCACAGCTATATTGTTTATGGGCCACTCGCGAACGGAGCGACCAGCCTGGTGTTTGAAGGAGTGCCCACTTACCCGGATGCCAGCCGGTTCTGGCAGGTTTGCGAAAAGCATAAGGTCAATATCTTCTACACGGCCCCAACAGCCATCCGGGCCCTGATGCGTCTTGGTGACGAGCCTGTCAAAAAATATGATCGCTCCTCAATCCGGTTGTTGGGAACAGTGGGAGAACCCATCAACCCGGAAGCATGGCTTTGGTACCACCGGGTGGTTGGTGAGGAACGTTGCCCGATTGTAGATACCTGGTGGCAAACAGAAACCGGCGGCGTGATGATTGCGCCGCTGCCGGGCGCAACAGCCCTGAAGCCGGGGTCTGCGACAAAACCCTTCTTTGGGGTTCAGCCTGCATTGGTGGATAGTGATGGCAACTTTCTTGAAGGGGCCACGTCCGGCAATCTGGTAATCAAGGACAGTTGGCCCGGCCAGATGCGCACGGTTTACGGTGATCATCAGCGGTTTATTGAAACCTATTTCAGTGCATACAAGGGCCTGTATTTTACTGGCGACGGCTGCCGTCGTGACGAGGATGGCTACTATTGGATTACGGGCCGGGTTGATGATGTGATCAATGTGTCTGGTCACCGGATTGGCACGGCGGAAATCGAATCCGCGCTTGTGGCCCATGAAGGCGTGTCCGAGGCTGCTGTGGTGGGCTATCCGCATGATATCAAGGGGCAGGGCATTTACGCCTATGTGACGCCGCCAGAAGGCGTGGCTGCATCCGAAGAGTTACGCAAAGAGCTGGTGCAGTGGGTCAGGAAGGAAATTGGCCCGGTTGCAACACCGGACCTTATCCAGTTTGCGCCCGGCCTACCCAAAACCCGGTCTGGCAAGATCATGCGCCGTATCCTCAGGAAGATTGCCGAAAATGAGTTTGGTAACCTGGGCGACACCTCCACCCTTGCCGAACCGGCGGTCGTCGATGACCTGATAGAAAACAGGCTTAATCGGTAGGAACGTTTTTTCTGGTCGCGAATAAAAAAATGGAGGCAAACAAGTTTTGGCGCCGACATATTTGTGTCATTGCATCCGTTCATTGTTGAGTACTTAGGATGCGTACACGCTTTGGAAGTGGTAATGAACTATGAAGACACTTTATTTTCTGCGTCACGCAAAATCCGATTGGAGTGACTTGTCACTGCCGGACTATGAGCGCCCGCTCAATTCGCGTGGCAGACGAGCTTGTGTGAAGGTTGGTCGCGCTCTCCAGCGTATGGCGATCACGCCTGAGAAAGTGTTGTGTTCTACTGCAACCCGTGCGCAGGAAACGATTGAACGTGTGATGTCCGCCGGTGAGCTGTCCTGGTCTATTACCAATGAAAGCGGGTTGTACGGTGCCGGCGCTGATCGGATTTTAAGCCTGATCCGTGAGCAGTCTGATGATTGCTCAAGCCTTCTGCTGGTTGGCCACAACCCCGGTTTTCAGGACTTGGTGATTGGCCTTTCCGGCGCGGAAGCGGAAGCTGGAACCCTCGATAGAGTAACCAGAAAACTACCAACCGGTGCCTTTGCCGAAATCACATTCGAGGAAGATAGCTTTCGCCGGATTGGGCTGGGTACAGGCTGCCTGAAGCTCTTCATGAAGCCGAAAGATAAAACCATCGTTTAGTTCAAAACTAGCCTTAAGGGTTATATGGTAACGCCACTGTGTGCCAGTGGCGCGTGCCGGGTTTTGCTTTAAAGCCCAGTTTTCGCTATAATCATGGTCAGGTCCAGATTCTATTCGGGTTGCTTGTGATGAAAATATCGTTCCGCCAGATGTTTGTTTTTTCCGCCATTGCGCTTGGTGCTACCGTGCCATCCGCTGCAGATACCTTCGAAATTGTCTTGCAGCCATCAAGCTTGTTGAACAAAGCGAATGATTATTTGCAGGTTGGTGATACCAAAAAAGCCAAGGTAACGCTGGAGCGAGCGCTTGAGACCAACCTTACCGAGCGGCAGCTTGCCAATGCCCACAACAGCCTGTGTGTGGCGCACATCAGGGAAGAAGCTTGGTCAACCGCCATGGAACACTGTGAAACAGCCATAAAAATCGTGCCAACCAACTGGCGATATCACAATAATCAAGGCAATGTGTTTTTCGGCCTTCGGAACTATGATCAAGCGCTTTCCAGCTACAATAAGGGCCTGAAACTGGCACCAAGATCGATCACTTTGGCGACCAATGTCAAAATGCTGGTGTCCCACGCTGAAGCCCGCGGCGTAGATTTATCAGAGCAAGGGCCAACCTAATCATTGATCTTCCCGGCAGCCTTTCCTAAGTAATGGGAAGATAAAGAAGAAAAACATATGTCTGACGGCATCACGGATAGTAAGCGCGGGGGTATCATCCACACTCTTTTCAAATATGCATCGGTAGCCTTGTTGCTGCTGGTCGCTGCTTGTGATGCAGTCGAGCCCGTGCCTGCAACCCCTGGGGCGCTGGTGGGCACTCGCGCCAACATCAAAATGCATGGTCAGGATGTGGTTGCTGAGGTCACAAGCGTGTTGGACAAGCTGGTGACTATGGAGTTTCGGGACTGGCGCGGCGGTATTATCAGAGAGGTGAACCTCTACCGGGGCCTGTTCCCCGTTAGTGGCACTGATCAGGGCCTGCGCTACGAAACAAATTTCGACGAATCCGCACTCGAAGGGCTTTTCCCGCTTAAAAAAGGTAATTCCATCGGCGTGTCCGGTACGATCTATTATGTGGATGGCGGCGAAGCGGCTGATTTTTATACCCATGTAGAAGTGGTGGGTGAAAAGAAGGTTGATCTGAAAAATGGCCCAAGGCGGACATTTGTTGTTCAACTTGAATGGGAGTTTACCTGGAATGGTATTACCCGGACAAAAACCGACAAGGTATATTTTGACCCGGAAACGTCCATGGTGCTGAAGTCGGTTATTCGCGGTGAAAACTTCCAGAATTACTGGGTGGTGGTGTCGGTCGACAAACCCGAGGCACCGGACCGCAGGCGCGACCCGATTAACCGCCGCTCTGGCACGGTGATGATCTAGTGAGTCTTATCAGGCGCTATAGATAGCGCCATCTTCCAAAACATGCGCGATTGAGCGAAGGTATTTTCCTTTGCAGGGCCCCCGCACGCACTTGCCGCTTTTGGGGTCAAACAGGGCACCATGGGTTTTGCACAGCAGGTTTTTGCCCGCCGTATCCATGAAGTTTTCGTCAAATAGATTGAGCGGTGTCCCGGCGTGTGGGCAGAAATTCAGGAACACACTAACGTTGTCGCCGGTTTTCTGGATAAAAATGCTGGTGCGAAACCGCCCCTCTTGAAAGATCAGTTCTTTGCCGCCGTGGTCCGGCAGTTCGTCAAGGCGGGCAAGCAGAGTGCCAGCGGGTGGTGTGGCTTCAAGGTCTTCAAGCTGGAGCGGGGCGGGGGCTTTCGCCATCAAAGGTCCGCCATAGTGCAGATTTTTTTAAACGCTGCCGTGTCCAGCGGCATAACCGACAGACGGCTTTGGCGCACAAGGGCAATATCTGCCAGTGTTGGTTCGGCCTTTATGTCGGCAAGGGTAACCGGTGTGCCGGCACTTTTAACGGCTGATAGATCCACAAGGCAAAAGCGCCCACTTTCATCGTCTGGGTCGGGGTAAGGGCCGGTTGCCACTTTGCAAAGCCCCACCACCGCACGTTCCTTGCCTGAATGGTAAAAGAGAACGTCGTCACCAACCTGCATGGCGCGCATGTTTTTTTGCGCCTGAAAATTGCGAACGCCGTCCCATGGTTCCTTGTCCACAGATTGTTGGTCGTCCCATGACCAGTCATGTGGTTCGGATTTCACCAGCCAGTGCGCCATGGTTTTACCCCTCGTTGCCCCAGTGGCCAACACCGCGTACCCATGGGTGAATTTCAACCCGGTCAAACAGCCCTGCGGAGGCATAGGGGTCATTGTCGGCGAACAGTTGGGCTGCTGTTTCACTAGCTGCGTCAACAACAATCAGGCTACCAATTGGCGCGCCGCCTTCACCGGGGCTAAGGATCGGCCCTGCAATCTTCACCCGCTCTCCAGCGTCAGACAGATATTCCAGATGCGCAGGCCGTGTTGCTTGCCGAATACCCAGGCTATCGGGTTTATCATAGCAGAAAAGTGCAAACAGCATGTCTGTCTCCTATTGGTTTTCGTCCGTGAAGGGACGTGCAAGCAGGTCTTCCATTACATCGCGTGCATTTTCGCCCTGCTTCAAAATGCGGTAAACAGCGGCAGTAATGGGCATATCAAGGCCCTTATCCTGCGCGATCTGGTGCACAATGTCGACTGTGTGCGCACCTTCCGCCACAGAATTGCGTTCCGCCATAATTTGCTCCAGTGTCTTGCCTTCGCCAACCGCTTTACCAAGCGACATATTGCGCGACTGGGTGCTGGAGCAGGTGAGGATAAGATCCCCCAGACCTGAAAGGCCCATCAGAGTTTCCCGCCGTGCGCCGTAAAGTGCACCAAAACGTACGATTTCCGCGAGACCGCGGGTAATTACCGCCGCGCGCGCGTTTTCTCCGGTGCCCAGCCCGGCAGCAACGCCAGTCGCGATAGCGAGTACGTTTTTAATGGCGCCGCCAATTTGCGCACCAACAATATCATCACTCAGGTAAGGGCGGAATGTAGGAAGCCCGAGCGCCTGAACAAGCGATGCGCCCAGTTTCTCGTCCTCGCATGCAAGTGTAACCGCGCATGGCAGGCCGCGCGCAACCTCAATTGCGAATGTTGGGCCTGAAAGCACACAAACGGGATGACCCGGTGCAGCCTCTGTTATTGCGTCACTGAGAAGCTTGCCGGTTGAAACCTCAATCCCTTTGGAGCAAATGATCAGCGGCACGCCGCCCCGCAAATGGGCCGAAAGCTCCGCTGCCATTGCGCGGGTATACTGTGCGGGCGCGACCATCAATACGGCGTCCCGATCGGCAAGATCAGACAGGGTATTGGTCGCTTTCAGGGCAGGGTCGAGTGTCACGCCGGACAAATACATCGTGTTTTCGTGGGTCTCATTCACAGATGTGACCACGTCGCCTTCACGCGCCCACAAAAGTGTATCGCGACCAGCCTGTGTCGCGGCAGCAGCAAGCGCTGTGCCCCATGCGCCTCCGCCTAAAACCCCAATCTTCTGAACCATATAGCTCTCCCTGGCGGTTAGCTTGCCTATTGGCACGCCTTCCCGCAAGTTTTTATGCTTTTGCACCCTTGCGTCCTGACCCAACTTTGGGTGTGGCTTTACCATCAAGCGGCCAGCGCGGGCGCGGTGACACTGCCTGATCATCAATGCTTGGGTCACACATAAATCGTTCCAGTCCCGCCCAGGCAATCATGGCACCGTTATCCGTACACAGTGACAGCGGCGGTGCGTGAAATGTCATTTTATTGTCAGCGGCAACCGCTTGGATGGCATCCCGCAAGTATTGGTTGGCGGCCACGCCGCCCGCGACTACAAGCGGCAAGGATGCCTGCCCTGCCTTGGTGCGAAACATATTTATCGCCTGTTGCAAGCGGTCGGTTATTGAAAGGCCCATGGCTTTTTGGAAAGCGGCACAAATATCTGCTACGTCATCGGGGTAAAGTGCACCGCGCTCGGCCACGCACGCCTCTGCAATGCGGCGCACTGCGGTTTTTAGACCTGAAAAAGAAAAGTCGCAGCCTTCCCGACCGACAAGCGGGGTCGGCAGTTTGAAGCGGTCTGGGTCTCCGTCTTTCGCTGCTCGTTCCACCGCCGGACCGCCGGGGTACGGCAGGTTCAGGAGCTTGGCCGTTTTGTCGAAGGCTTCACCGGCAGCATCGTCAATGGTGCTGCCAAGCCGCTCGTAACTTCCAACACCATATGTTGCGAGCAACTGGCAGTGACCGCCGGACATCAGCAACAGAAGGTAGGGAAATGGGATTTCTTCAACCAGTCGCGCGGTCAGTGCGTGCCCTTCCAGATGATTGACAGCAATGAAAGGTTTGCCGCTTGCCGCCGCAATAGCTTTGGCAGTCATAACGCCAACCATCAGGCCGCCCACGAGCCCGGGGCCGGTTGTTGCTGCGATGGCATCAAGGTCTCTTATGTTTTTGCCTGCCTCATCCAGTGTTTTGCGGATCAGATGGTCAAGCGAGGATATATGCTGGCGCGCCGCGATTTCCGGCACGACACCACCGTATTCGGCATGATCATCAATTTGAGACAATACCGAGTGCGCAAGAATGGTACGATTGCTGTCCACCACGGCAACAGCCGTTTCATCGCAGCTTGTCTCGATCCCGAGAATGACCAAATGTTCATGCGACCCTGACACGGATTTCTCTTGCCTCAACGCTTGCCAGATTGCGGCTTTTAGTCACTTCTATTGGCGATGAAGGACTTCTGCCTTTACAGTGTCGCTTCTATACGCCAAGTAACGAAAAGAGAAGCAGATAATCCCCTTGGGTTAGGAACAGCGAGGCAGACAGTGGCGATAAAGTTAAAAATAGGGACACGAGGCAGCCCGCTCGCGCTTGCGCAAGCTCATATGGTGCGTGATCAGCTTGTGGCTGCGCATGATGACCTTATCAGTGACGCGATAGAAATTGTTGTGATCAAAACCAGCGGCGACCGCATTCTTGACCGACACCTTATGAACGCTGGCGGCAAGGGGTTGTTCACCAAGGAAATCGAAGAAGCGTTAATTGATGGTGACATCGATTGTGCTGTTCATTCCAGCAAAGACATGCCAACCAGCTTGCCCAAAGGGCTGGAGCTTTCTGTTTTCCTGCCAAGGGAAGACCCTCGGGACGCCTTTATCAGTAGCAAATTTTCTCACTTCCTCGATCTGCCGCATGGCGCAGTTGTTGGAACGGCGTCGCTGAGGCGACGGGCTCAGACGCTAAGGCTGCGGCCAGACCTCAAGGTCGTAACCTTCAGGGGGAATGTGCAAACCCGGCTGAGAAAACTTGAGGAAGGGGAAGCAGATGCCACCTTTCTCGCGCAAGCAGGCTTGAACAGGCTGGGTATGGAAGATGCCGCGGCTGAAAAACTAACGCTTGAAGACTTTCTCCCCGCCCCGGCGCAAGGGGCGATCACCGTTGAGGTTCGGTCGGACGATGTTGCGATGAAAGAACGGCTTGCACCGCTTCATGACGAAGACACAGCCCTTGCGGTTACAGCCGAGCGTGCGTTTCTTGCCGCTCTTGACGGTTCCTGCCGGACACCAATTGCAGCACACGCGACACGACAGGCAAACTCGGTTATGATGCAGGCGATGCTGCTTTCGCTTGACGGTAAAACCGTTTATGAGGCGGATGGCAGCTGTGCAACAGACCTTCAGGCGGCGCACACGCTCGGTTCTGATTTGGGTAGCCAGATCAGGGAGAAAGCTGGTTCGGCATTTTTTGCGGATCTTGCGGCCCAGGTTGAAGCGGAGATCGAATGAGCACACTACTTGTAACGCGCCCCCTGGAGGAGGCAAAGCCAACGGCAGCCAAACTGGAAGCCATGGGATATCAGGTTATGGTTTCGCCTATGCTGAAGGTGGAGCCGGTATCGTTTGAAATACCTGATGAAAGCCGTAGCATCATTGTTACCAGCAAAAATGGTGCGCGCATGGGACTTGCCAACATTGGCAATAAGTCCCGTCCGATTTTTGCGGTCGGGGAAAGTACAGCAGAAGAAGCCCGCAAGCTTGGTTTTACAAACATTACCGTTGGCCCGGGCACGGCACGTCAGTTGCTGCCGGTGCTGCGTGAATGCGGCGTCAGTGAAACCCGCAAATACAGCCACTTATGCGGTAACATACTGTCCTACAATATTTGTGATGTCTTAAACGGCGAAGGCATTGACGCCGAAACAACCACAACATACCAGTCCCGCGCTAACCGATCTTTTGGGGTGGCAATTCAGGAAGCACTGGAAGCTGGAGAAATTGATACTGTGCTCTTTTATTCGCCGCGCACAGCCACCATCTTTGAAGAAGTTGTTGCTGACTATGGCCGGTCGGACTGGCTACGCAATATGAAGGCACTGTGCCTGTCGACACGGGTTGCGGAAAACCTGCTGGGGCCTTGGCGCAGCAAGTCATATGCGATTATTCCGACCGAAAAGGCCATGTTCAGCATGATTGGTGACGACGACCAGTAGGCGGAGAGGCAGACGTGGCAAAAGAAGAGAACGTGCAGGCAAGTGATGCCGACGCCGAGGTTGTAGACGCGGAAATCGTACACGAGAGCGAACCCGAAACAGCACCCGGACCAGAGCCCAAAACCGTTGAAGCTGCAAAGCCCCAAAAACCAAAAGGTGGCAAAGCTGGCTGGATTATTGCTGCTATGCTCGCGGCCTTTGTTGGGGGGCTATTTGCGGCCCCTTACGGCAAAGAAGGTTTGGAAACCCTAGGTATTCTGACAGCCGCACCTGTGCAGCAAACCGGGCAGCCGGTAGATTATAGCCCTGCAATTGCAGGGCTGGAGGCGCGCCTTGAAGAGATCAATCTGGCAGGAGAGCGCCGTCAGGAAATTCTCGCGCAGCATGAAGCAGCACTTGCAAACGCAGAACAATCTCGCAATCAGCTGCAAAATGATCTTGGCCTTGTTGCTGGTCAGCAGGGCGGAAGCGACGCGAACGGGCCAGATGTGGCTGCCCTTCAAGCCAGGCTCGCCAGTCTGACAGATGAGGTTGCGCGGCTGGCGGCTCTCTCGAACTCGGAAAACCCTGAAGTAGCTGGCCTAACAGGGTCGGTTGCTCTTGCGCGGGCAGAAGCAGCGCAACTGAAAGGCCAGCTTGAAGCGTTAGAAACACTTGTGGCTGACTTGCAAGCGGGCTCGCTGGAAGTTTCCCCGCGTGGACGCATGCTTCTGGCACTTGGGCGTATGAAAGATCAGGCTGCGCGTGGTTTGCCGCTTGCCGCAGAAATAGATAGCTTGCGCGCTGATCTGGCGACGCTTCCTGCGCTTGATCAGCAGCTGATCGGTGCTGATGTCGCGGTGCTGGTAGCGCACCCTGATGGTATTCGCCCTTATGAGGCATTGGTGCGCGACTTTGATGGGGCCGCAAGCGCTGCCAAACGCGCGCAGGAGAAGGCAGATGGCAGTTTGCTCGCTAATCTGTTCACCGTGCGCCGCACCGATGATGGCGCGTCGGGTATTGACGCAATTCTATTGTCCGCAGAGCGCCGGTTACTGGCGCGGGATGTGGCGGGCAGCCTTGAAGAACTTGCACCGCTTACGGGTGCAGCGGCTGACGCCATGGCTAACTGGCGTATGCCTGCCGAGGCTTATGTGGCAGTAACCGGTGCGCTTAGCCGACTTCAAAGCGCAATTGCAAATACTGATACGCCGGCGGGAGGTAGCCGTTGACTCGTCTCGCGTTCTGGTTTCTGGCGATTCTGGCGGCGGCAGCATCAGCTGCGTGGCTTGCTGACCACCCCGGCAGTGTCAGCATCGAGTTTCAGTCTTATGCGGTGGATACCAGCTTTGCGGCCCTAACCCTTATGCTGGTTTTGCTCGCGGTTTTATCAGGCTTGCTGGTTTGGTTCATCGGTTGGGTCCGCCGCGATATGCCGGTGTTTGGCAGCAATCAGATTATCAAACGCCAGAGCAGGGGCTTCAAGCTTTTGAACCAGTCACTGGTTGCTTTGTCATCCGGAGACCATGGGCGTGCGCGCAGTCTGATTGAACAGGCAGAGGTACTGTTGCCGCCCCAGCCTATGGTGCATCTGATCGCGGCAGAGGCCGCAACCCGTGCCGGTGATCATGTGGCCGCATCCAAACGGTATGCCGCGCTTGAAGACACAGACGATGGCCGGTTGTTGGGCCTTCGCGGCTTGCTGGTGGAGGCTCGCCGCACGGGCCATGAAAGCGAAGCACTCAGGCTCGCAAGGGTGGCGTTTGAAGAAAACCGGAAAAGCCCCTGGGTACTCAAGACCCTGTTT
Organism: Kordiimonas sp.; assembly: GCA_965199355.1. GTDB lineage: Bacteria > Pseudomonadota > Alphaproteobacteria > Sphingomonadales > Kordiimonadaceae > Kordiimonas. The sequence goes on along the minus strand of CBDARB010000009.1, from coordinate 491,665 downwards.
GCGCTAGAGGTGGCCGCGGGCAATTGGCGGGAGGCCGAATCCGCGCTTGATAAAGTGGCACGTGAGAAACTTTTGAGCGCAGATGAAGTGTCCCGTCATCGGGGTGCGCTTGCCTATGCAGAAGCAACAGAGTTGAAGTTGAAAGGCGAAAAGACCCTTGCCCGCAAAGGGCTCAAAAAAGCGATTGTCGCCCGGCCAGATTTCATGCCGGCTGTTGTGTCCCTTGCCCGGCTTGAACTGTCGGAAGGCAACGGTAAGGCGGCACATAAGGTGATCAGCGACGCGTGGGCAAAGGGGCCGCACCCTGCGCTTGCCAGTGCCTTTAAGGAACTGGATACAACAGAGTCTACCGCAGACTGGTTGAAGCGCGTGCGCGGCCTGATCAAAACCACTAGGGAACACCCGCAATCCAAGCTCATCCTTGTTGATGCCATGATGGACGCGGGTGAATATGACGCGGTGCGTCCCATTCTTGATGATCTTCTCAAGGAAGCGCCGTCAAGGGCTGCGTGGCAGTATCGCCTTGCCCTTGCGCATGTATTGAAAGAAGATCCGGACCCTATTGAAACAGCACTCAAGCACGCGAGCGATGATGCCCGCTGGCGCTGCAACAATTGTGGGCACGAGCCAAAAGGCTGGTCCCCGCTTTGCACCAGTTGCCAGTCTTTCGATACATTGGACTGGAGCAGCAAGGATACGGTGATTACCCCGAAAAAAGCGTTCGAGGCCGACAGCACCATTGCCCTGCTAGCTGATCAGGGCGCGTGACGCTGTTTTTCTATGAAGCGATTTGTTTGATGGCTTGCGAAAACCTGTACATGCCGCGTGCGCTATTGAACAGGTTTGGTGAAATATAGACACCATCGTACGGCCCTGGAAAGTTGCCATAGGTATAGATGTCGTGGTCATCAAGCAACTTTTTCGCTAACTCTCTGCCGGTGAAACCTTCCACACTTATTCTGGCGAGCCCCGTTCGCTTGGCTTCGTCTCGTTCTGTTATCACCGCTACACCTTTGTGTCCGTCCAGTTCTTTCATCACGATACCCAGCAGATAGCGAACGCGGGCTTCTTTGCGGGCTGGGCCGATTTGCTCGTAAAATCTGATCGCTTGGCCTATTGCCGCGACAGTCGGGCCGCACCGGGTGCCGATATCCTCGAATTTCCTGATGTCACTGGCTTGTCGGCTGCTGGCATAGAGAGGCCATAGGGCGTTAAGTCGGTCCTGATTTACATAGAGTGCGCCGGTGCCAAGAGGGGCGTTTAGCCATTTGTGTAATGAGGTCGCATAGTAATCGCAGCCGATGTCCGAAACATCGATTTGCATCTGCCCGAAAGACAGAGCGCCATCCACCAGCATTTGTGCACCATTTTCATGGGCCAGTGCGGAAAGTTCCTTTACCGGCAAGACAAAACCCCAGCCATCAACCAGATGGCTGGCGACAAACAGTCTGGTTCTGTCTGTTATCTGCGAACGGTATCCATCAACTACTTGCTGGGGCGTAGGGCGCAGCGGCAGGTCAATCAATTTCGGGACCACACCTCTTCTCGCTGCTAACTGTGTAACCATGGCACCGGCATATCTGTCTTCATATTGGGAATAGACAATTTCATCGCCGGGTTGCAGGTCAAGCCCATGCAGAACAATGTTCAGCCCTTCTGTTGTGTTGCGTGTGATGGCCATTTCGTCCGGCTTGCAACCGAACAGGGCTGCGAGGCTGGCACGATGTTCTTCCCTTTGGTGCAGAATGGTATAATTGTAGGGGCGGGGCTGGCTTGCCGCCATAAGGTCATAGCGATGCAGCGCATCGGTTACGTCGGTGGGGATAGGGTTGTTGCCACCACCATTTAAGACAATGTATCGCCCGTCAAGGCTGTAGGCACGTGCGATGTGGGACCAATAGTCCTCATCAGAAGCAAGGTCTTGCAGCGTCCTGCCCTCGCTCTTTTCTGCCGCCCACGCACCTGTGTTTAATGCTCTATCCATCACCAATATCGGCGCGGCCATGGTTGCGGCCTGAAGAAACCTGCGTTTGGAGATTTGGGCCATGTTTCCCACCTTTCCGTTGCGTGCTGCGAAACCTTAAAGACTTATGTCGAGTGCCGTATCGGTAGTCACCTTGTCAGGCTGACATCATGGTAAGTTATTATATACCATAACTAGTCAACAGCTTAACTTCCGTTTACGGGCGGTACCCCGTTAACGGTCATAGGCAAGGAAACAGTAAGGCAGATGTGAACGGTCGACTGCGATGGCGCGCAGCACGTGAAGGAATGGCGGATATAGAGCCGGACGCTAGCCCTTGAATTTAGTTTTAGGTCAGCTCTAACCTTGGGTTAGTTCGCGAATGGATATCAGCGAACCTTCACCATCATCCTTTTAACGGAGGTACGCGGTGCGGGCGGTAGCCACGCACCTTCAATGCTATTGCCTAGTTGCAGGCAGGTCGTTGGTATTCAACGCGCACAGGTACCATGCGGCCTGCAAAAAAGCGGGGTTCGGTGCGGCTCACTGTTACAGTTTTTTCACCGCGCGCGCAGGCGTCTGCCGCGGTTTCAGAAACTGTGGTGGTTTTTTCAGCCGAATGTTTGGTGATGTTAGGAGCTGTAAGCTTGCCAGCCAGGGCACCGGTGCCGGCAGAAGCGCCCGCGGTTCCCAAAAGGCACACTATCGCAGCAGCGACAACATGTTTCATTTTCTCTCTCCATAACGAAGGCCCGCCTATATCAGCGACCAATCAGTTTCATATGATACTGTTTTTAGAGAGTTTTTGGAAGAGGGTAGGCAGTGGTCATACGATAGACACGTGCTATCACTTTATGACCTGTCCACTGTGACCAGCCGCGAGGGGAACAGCTGTCGCAGTATAATGCTCAAGAGGGCCTTGGAACAGTGATAGTCACAATTGCTCCTCCACCTTCTTGGTTTGACAGCTCCAATGCCCCGTCGTGGGCTTTAACGATGGCCTTTACGACAGCGAGCCCAAGACCGGAGCCACCAGACTCTTTCGCGCGGGAACGGTCACCCCGCCAGAACCGGTCAGCCGCTCGCTCCAGTGCTTCATCAGAAAAACCAGAGCCCTGATTGGAAACGGTGACAAGGGTGCTGTCTGCGTGCTGGATGCAAGTAATTTGACAACTACCGTTTGCGCCGCCATAGCGCAGCGCGTTGCTGATCAAGGCGATAAGGGTTTGTTTTATGCGCTCCGGGTCAACATAAGCTGTGACCTCTGCAGGGCTCGTCTGAAAATCAATTTTGCGGTCTGCACGCTCAAACTGCGGTCGCATGAAATTAACCGCTTCATTTATACATTCTCTCAAGTCTATTTCCCGGCGGTGTATCACCAGCTCGTGCGCTTCGGCGAGCGAAATAAGCTTCAGGTCATCGATTAATCTGGACAGTCCTTCAACCTGGTCGAGTATCAGCGTGAGCTGTTCGTCGTCAGCCTTGAAGACACCATCCTGTATGCCCTGGATATAGCCTTGGATAACTGTCAGCGGTGTTCGCAGTTCATGCGCGATGGACGCAGACGTGTAGCGCACATTGTCTTCCATTTTCCGCAAGGAAGAAGAGAGATAGTTGACGCTTTCCCCTAAAGACGCAATCTCTGAAGACGCTTTTCCTGATATCTTCATCTTATGTGAGAAATCGCCGTCAGCGATAACTTTGGCGGACGCTGACGCAATTTCCAGCGGTTCCGTCAAGCGTTTTGACAGAAACCATGCGAGCCCTCCGCCAACAACTACTGCCAGCCCCGACAGCAATACAAAGACCCAGAACTCATTCTCATAGGATGGGTCGAGATATATTACCTGTGCCATGGCGATTTCTTCCAGAATTGGCTGAGGTGGCAATCCGTCTTTTTCCCAATCCGAATAGTAGAAAGCGTCATACGCTTCCGGTGAAAGCGCCGCTTCAAATTTCAGTTCTTCGACACCCAGATAATAGTATGTGCCAACAAGCGCAAAAATGAGACTGCCTGTGAGAAGCGCGGTAATGGAAAAAGCGAGCCTATGCCTAAGGGAAATTCGTTTTTTCATGAGCTTGCACTCTGGCCAAAACGGTAGCCAAGACCACGGCTAACGGAAATCAGATCAGGGGCATTTGCGGCGATCAGCTTCTTTCTGAGATGGCTGACATGGCTGTCGACGGTACGGGCAAGGGCGTCACTTTCCGGGAAACAGGCACCAAGTATCTCTTCCCTTGAAAATACCTTGTTAGGGGTGCGCATCAAAAGTGTCAGGATTTTAAACTCGCTGTGGGTTAACGACAGCTCTTGTGCGCCCTGCGTATTCTCAAAAGTTACCTGTGTCGTTGCAAGGTTCACGGTAATACCTGAGTGACGCAGCAGGTCTGGCTGTTCGCGACCGATGGACCTGTGCAGCACAGCTTTGATACGGGCCATCACTTCGCGAGGGTTGAAGGGCTTCACGACATAATCGTCAGCACCGAGGCCCAGACCTTTCAGCTTGTCTTCATCCTCAATACGGGCGCTCAGAATAATGGTTGGTGTATCATGGTCGGCACGAATGGTCCGCAGCACCTCAAAGCCGTCCCGTTTTGGCAGATTGATATCCAGCAAAATAATATCCGGCTGCACTGCGCGGTGCTGCATCAGCGCCGCCTGACCATCTTGCGCCATGCAGACTTTGGCACCGTTGCTCTCGGCATATTGCCGCAAGATACGTGCGATATCCTTGTCATCCTCAACGATGAGGACTGTGACGTTTTCAAGGAAGTGATTATTCAACGCGGTCATGCATTTACCATAGTCTCATTGAGGAAAGGCCGTCAAAAAAGATCATGTCTGTGGAGAAATGATGGAGGCGCGCCTCCATAAAACCTCCACACATGCAGGTAGTCTGAAGGAAGACATCAAAGGATATTCGCCATGCAAAGACGCCAATTTATGACTTCCGCTGCCGCCATACTGATGGCAGCCATGGTCCCCATACCGCTTCGCGCGCAAACTGCACTCAAGGCAAAAGGGTATCTGCGAACAAATTGGAGCAAAGACCCTTTTGCCTATGGATCCTATTCCTATGTTGCAAAAGGAGCCCGGCAACGGGACCGTCGCAGACTGGCAGCCCCCATAGACGATGTAATCTTCTTTGCAGGGGAAGCGTGCCACCCGGACTATAACAGCACCGTGCATGCAGCTTATGAAAGTGGTCTGATGGCGGCAAAGAAAGTCCTGAAAACAGATGCACAGACAGTTGCCGTTGTTGGTGCAGGGATCAGTGGTTTGGCCGCCGCGCACAGGCTTGCTGGTGCCGACCGCACGGTAACGGTATTTGAAGCCCGGGACCGTATTGGTGGCCGCATATGGACCAACGATGCCCTTGGTGTTCCGCTAGACCTTGGGGCCAGCTGGATACATGGAACGGACGGCAACCCGTTGACCACACTGTCCGATCAATTAAACATTGAGCGCGTGCCCACAGATGATAGCTATGTCATCCGGGGAAGCGGTGGTCGCCTGCTAAAGGATATTCCGGGCTGGATGGAAGAGGTTGTCTCTATCCAGCATGAGGCGGGCACCGAACTGCATAACCTTAACAAACTCGCTTACATGTTGCAGTCAGACTATGACGGTGACGAGGTTGTCTTTCCAGATGGTTACGCTCAGGTTTTTGAAGGGCTGCGTGGTGACTATGAAGTCCTAATGGGTAAAACCGTATCAGCCATCCACAAAACGGCTGATGGTGTTTCGCTTGCGGTTAAAGGTCAGCAGGCAGAGTTTGACGCTGTTGTTGTTACCTTACCGCTTGGGGTTTTAAAAAAGGGTGCTGTTCAGTTTTCCCCGCCCTTGCCAAAAAAGAAACAAACTGCCATCGACCGATTAGGCATGGGCGTGCTTGATAAGGTTTATCTCCAGTTTGATGATGTCTTTTGGGACAAGGGCACAACATGGATCGAACTGCCGGAAACCGGTTTACCGCACGGTCAGTTCAATCAATGGCTGAATATTTACAAATACACAGATGCGCCAATTCTGATGGCATTTAACGGCGCAACACCAGCGCGGGAACTGGCAGAAATCGGTGATCAGGATCTGGTGTCCCTTGCACTCTCTGCATTGCAGCGCGCTTACCCGCAGTAAAACCAGTCTCCACCAAATCTCCACACAATGCCGCAATTCTTTCCGCATCACATGTTTTGGAAACGCATCATGACTTACACTAATCTTTGCCCCGGCTTACACCCTTGCCTCAAATCAACGCTTGGTTTGGTTTTGGGCGCGCTTTCGTTGAGCGCGCTTGGCCAAGCGGAAGTGGTCGCTCAGGATAATCGCCAAATCCCCGGATATCAGAGTGATGGCTATAGCCGCCTGGACAATCTTGGTGATGATGCATGGTCTATCGTGTTGGGTGCGGCGGCACTTTATGGCCCACTCAGTGACGGTGGCGGCGAATCCGAGTTTTTTACCGTGCCGCTAATCAATATCACCTACCGCGATTTCGCCTATATTGGCATTGCAGAGGGTGTAGGGTTCAATTTGGTCAGCAACGACAAAACCTTTTTGTCTGTCGGGGCCAACTTCGCTTCATCCAGATCAGACGACGATGAAGAAGACAGCTTCTTCAATGACGGAGATTTCGAGCGTTTTGCCGGTCTGGGCGATGTTGATGGTGATGTGGCGATAGAGCTTTATGCCTCTCACATTGTTTTCGATGTTCTGGAACTATCGACGGCGGTAACGCGAGAGTTCGGTGACGTGGATGGTTGGCAGGCCACATTGGGTGCGGCGTCCGGAATGCCGGTGACAGACACTATCTTTCTTGGCGGCACAATCTCCGCGACATGGTCCAGTGAGAATTATGCACAAGCCCTTTGGGGCGTCACTGGCATACAGGCCCAGAACCGCCTGGCCATCGCCGCTACAAACCCATTGATCGCACCCTATGACACATTTGATGCGGGCGCCGGCTTTACCGACGTGACGATCGGCATCGGCCTATCAAAAATATTCGGCAAATATGGCCAGTTCTTCGCAACGCTGGATGGTGGTTACACGTTGGGGCTGGGGGACTTGAAGAACAGCCCCATCACCGAAAGGGCGAATACATTCAACGCCGCTTTCACCATTGGTTGGCAGTTTTAAATCCGGTTGGGTGTTAAGGTAGCTGGAGTTTACGGTGGATTTTCTGGATACAGTTATTGGCGAAGCGCAATATACGGTTACCTACTATGTTTTGTTCGCTTCGAGCGCCTTTGTGGTGTTCTATCATATTTTCAAACGCCCCCTGTCGGTGCGCAAGATTCAATCAAAGTTCCCTCCGTTTTCCGAATATCGGCGGGAGGTGCTCTATTCGCTGCTGACCATCTTGATTTTTTCCGTTGTTTCCGGCGTCACCTTCTATGTTTTGGAGCCCTACACAAACATTTACTATGGCAGCTGGAACAGTGCAGGTGCCGCTTATTATGCGCTAAGCTGGCTATGGCTTCTTCTGTTGCATGATACCTATTTTTATTGGGCGCACCGCCTGATGCACGCGAAGCGGTTATATGCCCGCGTCCATAAAATTCATCACTTGTCATCGAACCCATCGCCGTGGACAGCTTACGCTTTTCACCCTGCGGAGGCGCTTTTAGAAGCTGGCATTTTACCACTGGCGGCCTTCACTTTGCCGCTGCATTATTCGGTGGTGGCTGGCTTTTTCATCTTCCAGATTGCTTACAATGTGTATGGGCATCTGGGCTATGAACTTTATCCGCGCCGGTTTCATCGAACAGCAATAGGAAAGTGGGTCAACACATCCGTTGCGCACAATCAGCATCATGCGTGTTTTCAGGGCAACTACGGCTTATATTTTCTGTTCTGGGACCGCATGATGGGCACCCTGCGCGAAGACTATGACGACGCATATGAAAAGGCGACCAACAGCAGGCACAACTGAAATACCTTCGTTGACTTTGAAATGTTCGGTTTTGGCGTTTACCGGCCTTGGGATTGCCGAATAGCGTCACACTCGTTCGAGATGTCTTTCAACTGCGCGGTCAGGCGCTGCATATCCGGGTGACCATCGAGGAAACCGATAGAGACAAGCCGGTCTTTTCTGCGCCGAACATCGTCCAGACGCTCAAGGCAGTAGAGCATCTCGGTGTCTTCCGGGCTTGTGTAAGTGGCCTCAGCCTGTTCAGGCGCTGCGCCCAATATGCCGCGAATGCCAGCAATTTGACTGAGTAGGGTTTCATTTTGCGCCTGCATAAGCGCCAGTTGCGCCGTAAGATTTCTGACCTGAGCTTCAAGTTCGGCGATGCGGTCGGCCTCTGTTTGCGCGTTTGCCGGCAAGGCAGTCAACAGGCAGAAAACGGAGGCGACAATTAGATTTTTGCGAAGCATGAAAGCTCTCCTTTCGGTTTGCTCGGGCGATGGTACGCCGCATAAGTCATACTGTAAACCTAACACAGGCAAACCGGTGGAGGGGATTTATTTGATCCCCGGACTTTGACTTGCGAAATAGCCTTAAAAATTTGTTTCATCATTGTGTGGCAGCATATATTGAGCAGTCGGCATCAGGCCGATGATCGCAAAGGGGAATGCGAATGAGCGAATTTTCTGTTGGCTGGGAAGAATGGTTGGCACTGCCGGAGCTTGGCTTGCCTGCCCTCAAGGTGAAAACTGACACAGGTGCACGCACATCTGCGCTGCATGCCTTCAATATTCAGCCCTTCGGCAGCGAGAAAAACCCCAAGGTACGATTTGGTATTCACCCTATTGAAGACAGGCCGGATATCAGTGTTTATTGCTCTGCTTCTGTCGTTGACCAGCGAGAGGTAACATCCTCTAACGGGATGAAAGAACTGCGCTATGTGATCAAAACACCAGTGCGGATGGGCGACCGCACCTGGGATATTGAGGTTACACTTACCAACCGGGAAAACATGGCATACCGCATGCTGCTGGGCCGCACAGCGCTGGAAGATATTTCTGTGCACCCGGCAGATAGTTTCCGCCAGCCGGTTCTGTCCTATGATCTTTATGCTGCGATGATGAAGCGTCGCCCTGTGAAGCGCTCCCTGCGTATTGCCATCCTGACCCGGGAGCCCAATAACCCGCCGTCTGGTGGAGGCGGCGGAAGCCGCTGACCATGTGGTTGAATTGGTCGATACCAAACGCTGTTACCTGAATATCCAGAGCCATGCGCCAGAAGTGCATTATGACGGCAAGCCGCTACCATACTATGACGCGGTTATTCCGCGCATTGGGGCGTCGCTCACTTTTTACGGTATGGCGGTAGTGCGCCAGTTTCAGGCCATGGGTACCTATTGCCTGAACGGCGCAGATTCGATCGGAACATCGCGGGACAAGCTTGCTGCGCATCAGGTGCTCGCGCGTCATCAAATTCCCATGCCGACCACGGCTTTTGCGAACTCGCCAAAGGACACGGATAGCCTGATTGATCTGGCGGGTGGTGCACCCATCGTACTTAAGCTGTTGGAGAGCACGCAGGGCAAAGGTGTTGTACTTGCAGAAACCAAAAAGGCGGCTTCTGCCGTGATTAGCGCCTTCCAGGGGCTGGACGCCAACTTTATTGTGCAAGAGTTTGTGAAAGAAGCAGCAGGGACGGACCTGCGTTGTTTTGTTGTTGGCCGGAAAGTGGTGGCGGCCATGGTGCGCTCTGCCGCGGATGGTGATTTCCGCTCCAACCTGCATGCGGGTGGCCTTGCCAAGCGTGTGCGCATTACAAAAGAAGAACGCCTGATGGCGCAGGATGCTGCCAAGGCACTAGGGCTGAAGGTGGCGGGTGTCGATATCCTGCGTACGGACACAGGCCCAAAGGTGTTGGAGGTGAACAGTTCCCCCGGTCTTGAAGGGATTGAAAAGACCTCTGGCAAGAAAATCGCCGAAATTATTATCGAGCATATCGAGGCAAATGTGCGCCCACCCAAAAATGCTAAGGTGCGTGCTGGCAAGCGCTAGGGTGAATGGGGGCTTGGTCAACTTTCTGTGTAGGCGCTTTCCTGCATGCTGAAACCATCTATCTGAGGGGCAAACAGGGAGACGACCACCATGAGCAAAACCATTACTCTTTACGGCTACACCACCAGCCCTTTCGTGCGGAAAGTATCCGCCTATCTTTACTATAAGGGCCTGCCGTTTGAGTTTGTGGGTGTCAGCCCGGTGGAACCCGACAAAACCATTGGCTTTAGCGGCGGTACGCAGGTGCCCGTGCTGAAAATTGGTGACGAGTGGCACACCGACAGTTCACCGATTGGCATTTGGCTTGATGGCCTGTATCCGGAAAAGCCGCTGCTCGGTGCCAACGAGGCGGAGCGGGAGACAATTCTCGCCATTGATAACTGGGCTAGCGACCAGTTCATTCCCGGCATGATTTTCAGGAGCGCTGTGGACGGCGAAAAAAATGATGTTTTCAAACGGCGTGCATGGCGGCTGGCTGAAATCGTTTCCAGCGGGGCGACCTTGCCGGACCCTGTTCAAAAGGCGTGGCCTGATATTATCAGTACAGCCCCTTTCATTCAGGATATGGTGAGCAAGCTTGACCGCACTGAGCCTTTGCTTGCCATGCAGCAACGTCTTGTGATGGAACTGGCCGCCCATTTGGGTGAAGGACCTTTCCTTGGCGGCCTGAGTGCGCCGTCGCTGGCGGACTTCGCCATTTATCCGCAGATTATGTTTAACTATCAGGTGGGGCTGATCAAAGATTTGATCCTGTTGCAGCATCCAACCCTTGGCGCTTGGCTGAAGAATGTGGGTGAAACCCTGCCGCAAAACCCGTGGTGTGTGGACGAGAGCTTTATCGTTAACGACTGGCCGTTTTAAAGGGTGTTAAGCAGCCATTGATGGTCTAGCCTGAATGGGATCAAAACTGCCCAATTTACGCGCACTAACCTTGTTTGCCTCGTTTTGTTACTATATAGCTTTTTGCATGCGAAACGGAATTCGACATAGTTTATGCAATAGCGATGAAACTGCCCAGAGGGTTCGCTTTTTAGCGGTGGTTCTGGCAGCTCTGTTGCTTTTTGTGCAGGTTTTTGTCGAGGCGCATCATCACGCGGACTTTGATCACGCTGATGAAGAAGGGGTGCCGTCTGCCGAATGCTCCCTATGCGTGGTTGCCGCGCATTTTGTTGCTGATATCCCGCCAAAACCGGCTGTCCAAAGCCCTCTCTATTCTGTTTCCGAGCGAATTGCAGGCCCTTCATCTACAGGTATCGCAACGGCTATCGCTCTGAGCAGCCGGCCCCGTGCCCCCCCTGCCGGTATTTCATAGGGCAAGGCGACTTCATCCTGTCAGTTTTTCAGGCGTCTGAGCGGCGTTTGGCTTGTCGTCTTTTCCTATTCATTTCTTGAGTGTCGCAATTGCTGAAGCGCATTGAAAATGCGTTCATCCGATTGCGTAAAATACCTGCGGATCAAAGGACGACCAAATGCAATCACCTTCCCACACCGATCAACGGCTGCCCGTTACCGTGCTCTCTGGCTTTCTTGGTGCCGGTAAAACCACCCTGATGAACCACGTGCTTAATAACCGCGAAGGGCACCGTGTCGCGGTTATCGTGAACGATATGAGCGAAGTAAATATTGATGCCGACCTCATCAGAGAAGGCGGCGCTGACCTTTCCAAAACCGATGAAAAACTGGTTGAAATGACCAATGGCTGCATCTGCTGCACCCTGCGGGATGACTTGTTGGCCGAAGTGAGGCGGTTGGCGGACGAAAACCGCTTTGATTATCTGCTCATCGAATCCACCGGTATCTCCGAGCCCTTGCCCGTTGCCACCACCTTTGAGTTTCGCGACGAAGACGGCGAAAGCCTGTCGGACGTTGCGCGGCTTGATACCATGGTAACGGTTGTGGATACCATGAACCTTCTGAATGACTATTCAAGCCATGACTTCTTGAAGGATCGCGGGGAAAGCCTTGGTGACGAGGACAACCGAACGCTGGTTGATTTGCTTGTCGATCAAATCGAGTTCGCGGATATCGTCATCCTCAACAAGTTCGCTGAAGCCGGTGCCGACAAGCAGGATGCTGCGCGCAAGATCGTCACCTCTCTGAACCCTGATGCGCGGATTATCGAAACAGACTATAGCAGTGTTCCTGCTGACCAGATTTTCAATACCGGTCTGTTCGACTTTGAAACAGCGCATGACCATCCGCTTTGGGTCAAAGAGCTGTATGGTTTTGCAGACCATAAACCCGAGACAGAGGAATACGGCGTTTCTTCGTTTGTTTACCGCGCAAAGCGCCCGTTTGATCCCCAGAAAATCCATGACATTTTAACCGGCGACCTGCCGGGGGTGATCCGGGCCAAAGGGCATTTCTGGGTTGCGACCCGGCCTGACTGGGTTGCTGAATTTTCGCTTGCAGGCGCGCTTAGCAGCGTAAAACCGCTTGGCACCTGGTGGGCAGCGGCTCCAAAGGAAAGATGGCCCCAAGACCCTCGCTCAATTGAGCTTGTGAAGCAATATTGGGAAGAGCCCTACGGCGACCGCAGGCAGGAACTGGTGTTCATCGGTGCAGGGATGGATAAGGAAGAACTGATCGCCACCCTTGATGGTGCCCTCATGGACAAGGAAGAGACGTTTGATCAGGAAAACTGGATCACGCTTAAGGACCCCTTCCCAAGGTGGCGGCACGCCAGTGAGGTGCACTGATGATGCAAGCAGCCCTTAAAATGCCGGAAATGCCTGAGGAAACAGGCGCGGTTGCCACGGGCGACCAGCCTGATGTTTTAAACGCGGTCTGGTCCGAGGAGGCGGTGGTGGCTATCTGGTACCGCCAGCTTGACGCGGGTTTTCATGACTGGCTCGCCAACCTACCACCCGAAAAATTGCCAAAAGCTCGGTTGCAGCTTCGGCCCGCCGAGGTCAAAGCAGAGGTTCTGGCGCTTTGCGAGCATCATGGCATTTTGGATGATACGTATTGCATGACCCTCGCTGAAGATACAGCTTCGCTCGCCACCCTGTTTGCACGTGTTATGCAGGTTGACCAAATCAATCTTCGGTTTGATGTAGTCGACAACAACGCCTGCCGTAAGTTCCATCAGGATAACGTGCCAGCCCGTTTGCTGTGCACCTACCGGGGCCGCGGTACCCAATATGGGGCAATTACCACAGGGCCTGACCCTGATAGCATTGAAGAAATGGCCACCGGCTCAGTTGGCCTGTTCCGTGGGCGTTTGTTCCCGGGTGCGGGTTCATCTGATGTATATCACCGGTCTCCACCCATCGAAGGTACCGGTGAAACCAGATTGCTGCTGGTTATCGATAGTTCAGCCTGTACGGATGATTGCTGTTTCTAAACCATTTTACGCATAAAAAAAGCTGGGTTGCCTGTTAGCAGCCCAGCCATATGAATATGGTTTAGGTCGCTCCCTAAACGTGGAAGCTTTCACCGCAGCCGCAACGACCCTTCTCGTTCGGGTTAGTAAATTTGAAGCCGGTTGAAAACATGCTGTCTTCCCAGTCCATCTGGGTGCCAAGGAGAAACAGCAAGGACTTGCGGTCAACAAAAACCTTCACGCCCTTGTCTTCTACCAGTTCACACTCCGGGTCTTCATCCGTTACATAGTCAACTGTATAACCAAGGCCGGAGCAACCATGCGTTTCCGTACCCAGCTTGATACCAATCGCATCAGCGTTCTTCGCCAGAAGTGCCTTGATATGCTCTGCGGCTGTGTCGGTAATCTGAATAGCAGTCATCACATCGCTCCCTAAAGCAACCCAAGTTCCAGTCGGGCTTCGTCTGACATCATGGACATGTCCCATGCTGGTTCCCAAACCAGGTTAACGGTTACACCGTTCACACCGTCAACAGACGCTGTTTTCAGCTCCACTTCACCCGGCATGGTTTCGGCAACCGGGCAGTGTGGTGTCGTCAGTGTCATGGTGATGCCAACAGAAAAGTCTGCGGCCACATCCACGCTGTAGATCAGCCCCATCTCATAAATATTAACCGGGATTTCCGGGTCATAAATTTCCCTCAGGGCCTCAACAATATTTGCCTGCAACTCTTCCGGTGTTGTGGCCGCTGGCTTTGCTGCTTTTTCACCCTCATCACTGGCAGCAGCGTCTTCCTCGGTCTGTTTGTCCAGAAACTTATCAAGGAAATAAGCACCTTCCTGCGGGCTTACTACGGGGCGCTCGGCCTGTACCGGCTTGTTTTCTTCCGGAATGCTGGCTGTCTGGCTTAGGCTTGAAACATCAAGCACATCTCTTTTGTGTTCTGTTGTCATCCGAAGATATCCACTACTTTCTTCAGGCCCTCAATCAGTCGGTCCACGTCTGATCGGTCATTATAAATACCAAAACTTGCCCGCACCGTACCCGGAATACCGAACCGGTCCATCACTGGCTGCGCACAGTGGTGGCCCGCGCGTACGGCAATGCCTTGCCGGTCCAGAATGGTGCCAATGTCATGCGGGTGCGCGCTTTCCATCACAAAACTGATGATGGCACCTTTGCCTTCTGCGGTGCCGATCAGGCGCACACTGTTCGAGCCTATCAGTTGCTCTGTCGCATAATCGCGCAGGTCTGCTTCATGGGCAGCAATGCGGTCAAAGCCAATCGCGCTTACATAGTCAAGCGCATGCTTCAGTGCAATACCACCCGAGATATTAGGCGTGCCTGCCTCAAACTTGTGCGGCAGGTCATTATAGGTGGTTTTCTCGAACGTTACGGTCGAGATCATGTCGCCGCCGCCCTGCCATGGTGGCATGGCGTCCAGCAACTCTTCCTTGCCGTAAATCACACCAATGCCCGTCGGGCCATAAACCTTGTGGCCGGAGAAGGCGTAAAAATCCACATCAAGCGCCTGCACATCAATCTGCTCGTGCGGCGCTGCCTGACAGCCGTCCAGCAACACTTTAGCACCCGCCGCATGGGCTTTGTTGATGATATCAGCCACAGGCAGGTGTGTGCCGATCGAATTTGAGATATGAGCAACAGCCACCAGCTTGGTACGGTCTGTGAGTAGGGAGACATAGGCCCCCATGTCTACCGATCCATCGTCCAGAAGCGGGATCACCTTGATGGATGCCCCTTTTTCTTCTGCAAGCATCTGCCAGGGCACGATGTTTGAATGGTGCTCAAGCTCTGACAGGATGATTTCATCACCTGCCGTGATATTCGCCCGGCCCCATGTTTGGGCAACCAGGTTAATGCCTTCGGTTGCGCCGCGCACAAAAATGCACTCACGCGACCGTTTGGCATTGATGAAGGTTTTGACCGTCTCGCGGGTTTGTTCGTACGCTTCGGTCGCGTCCTGACTGAACTTGTAAACACCGCGATGGATGTTGGCATAATATTGTTCGAACAGGTCTTTCTCGGCGTCGATCACCACGCTTGGCTTTTGCGCACTTGCGGCAGAATCGAGGAAAGTCAGCGGCTTGCCATGCACGGTTTCCCCAAGAATTGGGAAGTCTGCCTTGATCGCTGCCACATCAAGCGGGGTCGGTGTGCTGATTTTTTCCGCCGTTACATTCATGATGTTGCCCCACTGTGTGTGTGGTTCAGCATCCAGTCAGCAACCCGCTCGCGAATGGCATCCGCGACGGCATCATTCCCGGTGCGTGCAAACGCTTCATCTGTGAAAGCTTCCACCAGCATCTGGCGGGCGGTCACAGGATCAATGCCGCGTGATGTAAGGTAAAACAGGGCTTTGTCATCCAGTTCACCAACGGTTGCACCGTGGCTGCATTTTACATCATCTGCATAAATCTCAAGCTCAGGCTTGGCGTTTGCTTCCGCTGTACGATCCAGCAGAAGCGCCTTGAAAGACTGATCCGCATTCACCTGCTGCGCGTCAACGGCAACGGTTACCTTGCCCTGGAAAGAGGACTTGCTGCGCGCATCTGCAACGGTGCGGAAAATCTGGTCGCTCGTGGTGTTCGGCATGCGGTGGTCCACATGCACCAGCATATCGTGGCTGTCCCCGCTACCAGAAAGAGCAACACCGTCTACCGTTGCGTTTGCTTCGTCCACCAGCAGGCGAACTCGTGCTTCAAAGCGGGCGATGTTGCCGCCAAGGGAGATGTTGGCTGCGTGATAGTTGCCGCCTGCGCCTACGCTGACAAATGCGCTTGCGGTATGAACAGCCTTTGCGCCTTCTTCCTGCAAGCGTACATGGTTCAGGGTTGCGCCTTCAGTAATGCGCGCTTGAAGCATGCCATTGAACCAATAGCTGCTGTCATCACCCACAAAACGCTCTATCAGGTTCGCGCTTGCGCCTTCACCCATTTCAATCAGGTGCCGCACATGGGTGGAAGCGCCTTCTGCTTCACTTGTCAGGTGTAAAATCTCTATCGGGTCGTCAATTTCAACGCCCGCCGGGATGGAAATTACAAACCCATCGCGCATCAGGGCAGTGTTCAACAGGTTGATGCCGTCACCGTCCTGGCGTAGTTCGCTGACACGGTCTGCGTTTGCCATCAGATGGTTGGCAAGCGGGCGCACGCTGGCGGCCTGCCACAGGTCACCCATATCGGACAATTCTTCTTGATAATGCCCATTGATGAAAACAAGCCGCGCAGCTACATCGGTCAACGCTTCTGGCAGAGCAGGTGTGCTTGACGGCACCTGCATTGGGCCAAAGGCATTGTTGCGTAATGGTTTGATATCGCTGTAGCGCCAGTCTTCACCGCGCGTTGTTGGCAAGCCCACGGTGGCAAGTTGGTCCATTGCATGATCGCGCGCGCTGTCCCAACGGGCAGGGAGCCCTTGAGCGCAACCGCGTGGTCCTTATAGGTTTCGATCACTGTGTCCGGCATATGCCGCACTCCTTCACTAAACCCGAGATTCGAACTAGCAACCCCCCTGTTTTGGGAACAGGTGCACTATCAGTCCGCGCTTATTAAGCGACCTCGGCGTATCCTTTTTCTTCCAGTTCAGCTGCCAGCTCAGGGCCACCGGTTTTGACGATCTTGCCGTCAATCATCACATGCACCACGTCTGGCTGTACATAATTCAGCAGTCGCTGGTAGTGGGTGATCAGCAAGATGGCGGTGTCATCGCGGCGCTGTGCATTGATGCCTTCGGAAACGGTTTTAAGGGCGTCGATATCAAGGCCGGAATCAGTTTCGTCCAGAACTGCAAGCTTGGGGTCAAGCACGGCCATTTGAACCATTTCGTTGCGCTTTTTCTCGCCGCCAGAGAAGCCAACATTGACAAAACGCTTCAGCATTTCTGTGTTCATGTTCAGCTCGCCAGCCTTGGCGCGAACAAGCTTCATAAATTCTGCGGCGGACATGTCGTCTTCTCCCCGGTATTTGCGCACACCGTTAAGGGCGGTGCGCATGAAATTAAGGTTGGAGACGCCCGGAATTTCAACCGGATACTGGAAGCCAAGGAACAAACCTTCGCCCACGCGCTCGTGCGGCTCCAGCTCCATCAGGTCTTTACCTTCAAATTCGATAGAGCCTGAGGTGACTTCATAGTCGTCACGGCCCGCAATGGTGTTGGCGAGTGTGGATTTGCCTGCGCCGTTCAGGCCCATAATGGCGTGTACTTCACCCGGGTTTATGTCAAGGCTAAGGCCCTTGATGATTTCCTTGTCGTCGACGCTGACGTGTAAGTCTTTAACAGATAACATAATATTGGCCCGTTTATCCGACGCTACCTTCAAGGGAGATGCCAAGAAGCTTCTGGGCTTCGACGGCAAATTCCATGGGGAGGTGTTGCATCACTTCTTTGCAAAATCCATTGACGATCATGGCGACCGCCTCTTCTTCATCGAGCCCGCGGGCCCGGCAGTAAAACAGTTGGTCCTCGGAAATTTTCGAGGTGGTGGCTTCGTGCTCAATCTGTGCGGTGGGGTTCTTCACCTCGATGTATGGCACTGTGTGCGCGCCGCATTCCGATGACACTAGAAGCGAGTCGCATTGTGTGTAGTTCCGCACATTTTCCGCACCCGAGAGCACCTTCACGAGGCCGCGGTAGCTGTTCTGCGACCGACCAGCGGAGATGCCCTTGGAGATGATCGTGGAGCTGGTGTTTGGCGCCATATGGATCATTTTGGTGCCGGTATCCGCCTGTTGCAGATTGTTGGTGACAGCAACCGAATAGAACTCACCCACGCTGCCTTCACCCGCGAGCACGCAGGAAGGATATTTCCATGTAACCGCAGAACCGGTTTCAACCTGTGTCCAGCTAACCTTGGAGTTTTTGCCTTTGCAGAGCGCGCGTTTGGTCACGAAATTATAGATGCCGCCTTTGCCGTCCTTGTCGCCGGGGTACCAGTTCTGGACGGTGGAATATTTGATTTCTGCGTCATCAAGCGCGACCAGTTCAACAACGGCAGCGTGCAACTGGTTTTCGTCCCGCATGGGGGCAGTACAACCCTCAAGGTACGATACATAGGAACCTTCGTCAGCGACGATCAGCGTGCGCTCAAACTGGCCCGTGTTTTCCGCATTAATCCGGAAATAGGTGGACAGTTCCATCGGACAGCGTACCCCTTTTGGGATGTAAACAAAGGTGCCGTCAGAAAAGACCGCACAGTTGAGGGCAGCGAAATAATTGTCGCGCTGAGGCACCACAGTGCCCAGATATTTTTGCACAAGCTCAGGGTATTCATGCACTGCTTCGGAGATGGACATGAAGATCACGCCCGCCTTTTTTAGCTCGTCGCGGAAAGTGGTTGCGACAGACACGCTGTCAAAAACAGCGTCAACCGCCACTTTGCGTGCCCCTTCCACGCCTGCGAGTACTTTCTGTTCTTCAAGCGGGATGCCGAGCTTTTCATAGGTGCGCAGCAGTTCCGGGTCTACTTCGTCTAGGCTCTTTGGTTTGTCCTGACTTTTGGGTGCCGCATAGTAATAGATGTCGTTATAGTCGATTTTTGGATAGTCGACCTTCGCCCAGTCTGGCTCTTCCATCTTCAGCCAGGCGCGGTAAGCCTTTAGCCGCCAATCAAGGAGCCAGTCTGGCTCCTGCTTTTTGGCTGAAATAAAGCGCACGATATCTTCCGAGAGGCCCTTGGGTGCCATCTCCATGTCAACGTCGGTGACGAAGCCATATTTATAGTCGCCTGTGATTTCCGCGACCTGATCGTGAGTTTCCTGTGTACCCGCCATGGGGACTGGCTCCTTACTTGGGTTCCGGCTTTGCCGGTATTAGTTTCTGGCTGCTGCCTGATTTTTGATTTTGGCTTCGAACTGGGCAGCGATTTCCTCGCCGCTCATCGGCGTGATAAGCGATGCCAGCGACACCTGTTCAAGCGCCCCTCTAACTGCACCGTTGATCACCTGCCATTTGGGCCGCATGAAACAGGTTTCCGTGTAGCAGCAGTTCACGTCTTCAACGTCCGAGCAGTGGGTCAGGGCAATCGGGCCATCAATGGCTTCGATGATATCGGCGACGGTAATTTCATCCACGCTGCGCGCGAGGGCAAAACCACCCTTCAAACCGCGGTGGGAGTTCAATAATTCACCCCGACCAAGCGCATTAAGGATTTTGGAAACCGTCGGCACCGGAATGCCTGTGCTTGCAGACAAACCTTGCGCGCTGACGCGTTCTGGTGCGTTTGCAATCTCGCACATCAGGACAACGGCATAGTCTGCCAGATTGGTTAAGCGTATCATCGGGTTTGGCCCTTTTCCGAATGATCAAAAATAACTGGCCTTTTAAATATGACCAAATTAGTCAGGATTACATATGGGAAATGCGGGGGAAGAGTCAACCATCTAATGGGACTGAGCGGTGCGGCGCGTGAAGATTGCGCGGTTATGACGCCTTTTTTGATGATTTGCACGCCTTTTTTTGACCATTTCATTCCTTTTTTGGGGAAAATCTTCCCATTTTTTACCGCTGGCACACCCACGCGCCTTGTTGTAGGGGTAGAGGCATGATTGATGATGCCCTAAAACACTATCAAATGTGCTGGTTCATCCGTGCGTTTGAAGCAGCGATTGCCGCCGAAGCGGCGGCTGGAATCACGCCCGGATTGGTACATCTCAGTACAGGGTCTGAAGTGGCGGATGTGCTGCTTGCCAGCAAGCTTGACCCAGCCCGTGATCAGGTTACCGGTTCTCATCGCAGCCATGGTATTGCTTTGGCCTGTGGTGCCGAACCTATTGATGTTGCAGGGGAAATTATGGGATTGCCGGGTGGGCTGTCAGATGGACAGGGTGGTACGCAGCACCTGATTGCCCCAGAAGCAGGTTTCCTCACCTCAAACGGTATTGTTGGCGCTCAGGTGCCGCTTGCGGCAGGTGCTGCACTCACAGCAAAAACTAAGGGAAATGGCGGTGTTGGTGTTGCCGTTTTTGGTGATGGTGCAGCAAACCAGGGAGCGGTTCTGGAAACCATGAATATGGCTGTTTCCCTGAAGCTTCCCATGGTTTTTTCATTATATAACAATGGTATGGCGCAGTCGACTGCGGTTGAAACTGCCTCGGGTGGTAACTTGCTGGATCGTGCCAAGAGCTTTGGACTAGCTGTCTTTTCCGCTGATAGCGCAGATTATGTAGAATGCGCAAAAACACTTTCTCGGGTGGTTCATGCTGCGCGCGATGGTATGCCAGCGTTTGTTGAGGTCACTGTCAGCCGTGACCATGGCCACTATTACGCTGGCGGTCTGGATGGTGATGACTTCGAAGCATCAACAGCGATGGAAAATCTCGAAAAGTACCTTTTAAAACAGAATGTTGACCAAAATTCCATTGACAGTCTGAAGCGCGAAGCATGCGAAAGAGCCACTGCCACAATCAGGCATGCCAAGGAGCTTGCCCATGCCTGAGGTAAGCATTGCAGACGCGCTTAACCAAGCGCACCATCACCTGATGGTGACGGATGACACGGTGGTTTGCTTTGGCGAAGATTTTGCAGAAAACGGTGGTGTTTTTGGAGTAAGCAAGGGCCTGCTTGATCAGTTTGGCGCAGCGCGCGTGTTTGACACACCCATATCGGAAACAGCCTTTATTGGCATGGCGGTTGGTGCCGCTATGACGGGCCTTAAGCCCATAGTGGAATTGATGTTTTGTGATTTTGCCGGTGTTTGCTTTGATCAGATTCTTAATCAGGCTGCCAAGGCGCGATTTCTGTCGAACAACCGGTTGAAGATGCCACTTGTTATCCGCACCACGATGGGAGCTGGTGATGGCTCAGGCGCTATGCACAGCCAAAGCCTGCACGGCCTTTTTGCCTCCGTTTCCGGGCTGGTAATTGTTTGTCCATCAACGCCTGCCGATGCGGCAGGTCTGCTGAAGTCTGCGCTTTACGCTGACGATCCGGTTATCTTTATGGAAAACAAGCAGCTTTACGGCTTCACAGGGATGGTTGAAAAAAGCTTGCCACCAGTGCCCCTTGGTGAAGCCCAAATTGCAAGAGAAGGTACAGACCTGACCATTGTTGCGGTGAGCGCTATGGTCCATGAAGCGCTGACCGCCGCTGAAGCGCTTGCCGCCAAAGGGATATCCGCATCAGTGATGGACCCGCGCACGATTAAACCGCTTGATTGGACGGCTTTAGAGTCAAGTCTGCGCCAAACAGGCAGGCTGATGGTGGTTGACGAAGGCGCTGCTTTTGCCGGGTTTGCTGACGCGGTTATCTCGGGGCTTACCAGCAGGGCGTTTGAAGCCTTCAAAGTCGCACCTGTGAAAATCACACCGCCCGATACCCCTGTTCCCTATGCGGTGGCGGCGGAAAAAGCATGGCGGCCAAGCGCCGAAGACATTGTGCAGGCTGCAACAATCATGATGGAGGGCTAAGGCGTGACAAGTGGCAAAATAAAAGTGTGGGACATATGCATTCGGCTGTTTCACTGGTCGCTTGCGGTTCTTTTTGCGCTTTCCAGTTATTCTGCATTTCAGGACAAGTTCGGCACATATGCCGACATGCATTTCCTGTCCGGTTATATGATTCTTATTCTGGTTGTTTGGCGTCTGGCTTGGGGCTTTTTCGGCAGCGAAACCGCGCGTTTCACCAGCTTTGTCGGTAGCCCCAAGGCAGCGATTGGTCATTTTGTTTCCATGCTGCGCGGTGCCCCCTACACGTCGGCTGGTCACAGCCCGCTAGCCGGATACTCAGTGTTGCTCGTGCTAACTCTTTTGCTCGTGCAGGCGGTGATGGGCCTTTTTGCCAGTGACGGCATGATTTTCTCTGGCCCCCTAAGCCGGGTGGTCGATAGTGGTTTCAGGAGCGACCTGACAAGCTGGCACCGGTTGCTTGGCCTCGTCCTGATGGGGCTGATCGGTTTGCATATTGTTGTGATTGCCAGCTATGCCGTTTTTAAGCGAGTGAACCTTGTTTGGCCGATGATTGTTGGCACCATAAAAGCCAGCGACAAACCGCAACCAACCATGAAGCCCGTGTGGCTGGGCCTTGTCACCTTTGTCCTTGCCGGTGGGCTGGTTTGCTCGCTCGTGTTTTTGCTTTAGCAATAAAAAGGTGCCACCAGATAGCCTTTGCGGGCTTCGTTGGAGCACCTTTTTGAAGAGCTTGTATTGCCGTTAGCTAGTCGGCTTTATATTCGTCATGGCAGCCTTTACACTGGCTAACCGCCCTGCGGAATGCCGGGCCAATTGCTTCCATGTCGCCTGTTGCGGCCACTTCTGCAAATGCCGCTGTATCGTCTTCCATCTTTTTAAGCCGCGCAGAAAAGTCTTCCCAGTTTTCCCAGACACTGTCTTTGGCTTTGGTGAAGCCTTCCATGCCGCGAGTGTCTTTTTCAAAGGCGTCCGTGGTCATTTTTGCTGCTTCCGCCATAATGGCAGCAGCAGGAGCAAAATGGCTTGGGTGCTGCACATTGCCCTGAAAATTCTGGATTATTTTGCCAATGGCGAGGCTAAAATGTTCCATCACATCGTGCCGGTACTGAGATTCGGCAAAGCGTTCCTCATCGTCTGCTTGTGCGCCAACAGACACCAAACCTGCCGGAAAAACCAAACCACCAGCCACCAAGGCAGCGGCTACCTTTTTATTGAAAACACGCATTAAATCTCTCTCCCATCGACTATCCAGCGTCAAAGAGAATGTTATCGGCTCAACGCGCAAGCGCAAGCAAGAACCGACGACCTGCCTCGAAAGTCAGGTCACATTTTCTTTTGTGTTGCCAGAATGTGCTGGCCAAAAGTTTGGGTGCACAGATTAAAGAATCGGCGGGCGCGGCGTTGGGCGGCGGTCACGGCGCGGTGGCTGTGCCTGATATGCCTCTGCGCAGTGACGCGCACAGTAGGGCATGCCGGGTTCTGCCGGTTTGCCGCAAAAGTGGAAATCAGGGTCGCCCGGGTGGCCAATTGGCCATTTGCACATGCGGTCAGTAAGATCGAGCAAGGTGACAAACTTCTTGTCCGTTTTCTTCACTACCGGTTTCGGGGCTGCTTTTTTCTTTTCTGAGTCGGTCTTTACCGGTGATGGCCGTGACTTAAGGCCCAGCCGGTGTGCCTTGCCGATAACCGCGTTGCGGGTAACACCTTCGCCCAACTCTTTGGCGATCTGACTAGCGCTCAGGCCGTCGTCCCATAGTTTCTTGAGCTTATCAATGCGGTCTTCCGTCCAGGCCATGAAGGTGTCCTTCTTATGTCAGCAGCGTTTTGTCGCTATTGTTTTATCATCGACTCGAAGTGCGATTCGAGATTCGCTTTCTTATATCTTCTCGCAGGCCCCCTTGCCAAGACCTCATGTCTCCTCATATGAAGGAACCTTGAAATTTCTTTACTTAGCCGGAGCGCACCCATGGCCACCAGCAGCAGTCAACATTCCTATCCCGAGTTGGGAACCCGCACCATCGGGCGGGTGAACTGGATTGGCCTGCAGACGCTGTATCTGAAAGAAACCAGACGTTTCATGAAGGTCTGGACGCAAACGCTGGTCGCCCCGGCGGTTACCACCATTCTTTTCATGGTGATTTTCTCGCTTGCTCTGGGTGGAAATGGCCGGGTGATCGCGGACATGCCCTATGCGCAGTTCCTCGCGCCGGGCTTGATCGTTATGTCGATCCTGCAAAATTCCTTTGCCAATACAAGTTCTTCGATTCTCATCGCCAAGGTGCAGGGCAACATTGTGGATACGCTGATGCCGCCCCTGTCGGCGCTTGAGCTAACACTTGGTTTTGTTATGGGGGGTGTTACACGCGGCGTGCTCGTTGGTTTTTCTGTGGGAACCGCTTTTGCCCTTATGCCGGGTACAAACATGGGCATCCAGCATGTTTGGGCCGTCGCTTATTTTGCGCTAGCTGCCAGTGTAATGCTGTCGCTTCTGGGGGTGTTAACCGGTGTGTGGGCAGAAAAGTTTGATCATTCGGCTGCTGTAACAAATTTCGTGATTGCGCCACTCAGCTTGCTTTCAGGGACTTTTTATTCGATCGAGCGACTGAGCGATGGCTGGCAAGTCTTCTCAGGCATGAACCCGTTTTTCTATCTGATTGATGGGTTTCGCTATGGCTTTATTGACCGGGCTGATAGCGACCTTGCGGTGGGTGTGGCTTATACAGCGTTGATAAATATCGTGCTTGTTGTCACCGTTTATCAGGTCTTTAAAAAGGGTTATCGCCTGAAGGCATAAGGTGCCCATTTCCACCATTTAAAAATACTGCTGTAGGCGGCAGAAAATCTTGGCTTCACGGCATTGACATCAGGATTTGAGAGGCGCATGGTGCGCCAAAGTAAAGCCGGTACGCAGCACGTGCCGGCTCGCACTTTTTTTAGAATGAATGACATCACCTGTGCGGCACCTTTGCCCGGGACCTTTTTTTTGAGGGAGAAGGACCTTGATTACACCTTTAATGCCAACCTATGCCCGTCAATCTGTCGCTTTCGAGCGCGGCGAAGGCATGTATCTTTATGACACTGATGGCAAACAATATCTGGATTTCTATTCCGGTATTGGCGTGATGTGCCTGGGACATAGCCACCCAACGCTTGTGAAGGCGCTCCAGGAACAGGGTGCAAAGCTGTGGCACACAGCAAACACCTATCAAATTCCTGAAGGTGAGCGTCTGGCTAAACGCCTGACGGATGCGTGCGCCGCCGATACGGTTTTCTTTGGTAACTCTGGCGCTGAAGCTATTGAGGGCGCGATCAAAATGGTGCGTAAATATCATCATGACAAAGGTAACAAAGGCAAATATCGCCTGATAACCATGGCCTCTGCTTTCCATGGCCGCACGCTTGCTGGTATTGCGGCTGCGGGGCAGGAAAAGCTCACCAAGGGTTTTGAGCCACTGCCCGATGGCTTTGATGTGGTGCCGTTCAATGACCTTGACGCTGTGAAGGCAGCGATTACCGATGAAACCGGCGGCATCATGGTTGAGCCGGTGCAGGGTGAAGGCGGTATTCGTCCAATCCCGGTTGAGACCATGCAGGCACTTCGCCAGATTTGTGACGACAATGGCCTGCTGCTTGTGGTGGATGAAATCCAGTGCGGTATGGGCCGGACCGGTAAACTGTTTGCCTATGAATGGTCAGACATTGAGCCCGACATCATTACTGCCGCCAAAGGCATTGGTGGTGGTTTCCCGCTGGGGGCCTGTCTGGCAAAAGAAGACGCTGCATCCGGTATGGTTGTTGGTACCCATGGCACAACATACGGCGGCAACCCGCTTGCGATGGCTGTGGGCAATGCTGTTCTTGATGAGATGCTGAAGCCGGGTTTTCTGGACCATGTGATTGAAATGGGTGACATGCTTCATGGTCGACTCGCGGCGCTTCAGCAGCGCCATGGCGACCTGATCAGCGAGGTACGCGGCAAGGGTTTGATGGCTGGCATTCGGGTGCCGGATATACCAACCCGTGACATCGTTACCGACCTGATTGGCCGTGGCTTCTGCCCGGCTGTTGCAGGTGACATGGTGGTGCGTATGTTGCCGCCGCTCATTCTGGATGAAAGCCATATCGATGAAGCGATGGGCCATCTGGACGCGAGTCTGACAGCCTTTAAAGAAAAGGCAAAATAGGCACTGCCTGAAAGTAGCGTACAATGACCGTTTCCCTCCCCAACAGTCATTTCATTGATTTGAAAGACCTGCCACAGGATGTGCTGCGGCACATTCTGGACACAGCAAAAGCTTGGAAAGTGGCCCGCGCCGGTTTGCCCAAAGGGGCTGTTGACGAAGGCGCGCCGCTTGCCGGTCATACGCTTGCGATGATTTTCGAAAAATCATCCACCCGCACTCGCATCAGCTTTGAAATGGCGATGCAGCAGCTTGGCGGCAGCAGTGTTGTATTGCAGGGTGGTTCCATGCAGCTTGGGCGCGGTGAGACGGTTGAAGATACCGCCCGGGTCATAAGCCGGTATGTGGACGCCATCATGGTGCGCGCAAATGCTCATGATACGGTGCTTGGTTTGGCACAAAACGGCAGTGTGCCGGTGATCAATGCGCTGACCGACCGGTCGCACCCATGTCAGCTTATCGCTGATATGCTGACCCTTGAAGACCATTTTGGCAGTGTTGAGGGTTTAAAAGTTGTGTGGGTGGGTGACGGCAACAATGTTGCCACCTCCTTCATTGAAGCGGCGACCCGGTTTGGGTTTTCCCTTGTGCTAAGCTGCCCTGCTGCCTATAGCCCTGCCGCTGATGCTATTGACTGGGCCAAGGCAGAAGGCGGTGATATCAGCGTCGTGCCTGACCCGGCGCTGGCCGTGCAAGGCGCCGATGTTGTGGTGGCAGATGCATGGGTGTCCATGGGCGATGAGGATATTGATGCCCGCATGGCAGCCCTTGCACCCTATCAGGTAAACGCTGCCCTGATGGCAAAGGCAAAAGAAACGGCTGCGTTTTTGCACTGTTTGCCTGCTCACAGGGGCGAAGAAGTGACGGCAGATGTTATTGATGGCCCGCAATCGCTGGTGTGGGACGAGGCGGAAAACCGCTTGCATGCTCAAAAGGCAATACTCGCCTGGTGCCTTGGAAAGATATAGCTGGTTGATAAAGCCGCCAGTGGACGGAAAACTGACATGACAAACATGGAACACAAGACACCCATAGTGGTTGCTGACCCTGATGACAGCCGCGACAATGAGGTACGCCCCTTTCAGATTGAAGGCATGGACGTGCGGGGTCGCGCCATTCGGCTGGGCACGGTGGTTGATCAAATTCTGAAGGCCCATAATTACCCCGACGCGGTCGCGCGTATTCTGGGTGAAGTGCTCACGCTGACCGGTCTGCTTGGTTCTGTCATGAAATTTGACGGCATTGTCACTGTGCAGACGAAATCTGGTGGCCCGGTTCCCATGCTGGTTGCCGATTATGAGCGACGCGAGGACGGTATTGGCCGCCTTCGGGGATACGCGGATATTGATGAAGCGAAGCTTGCGGTATATGGCAAAAACCCAAGCTTCCACGGCCTGATTGGATCCAAGCAAGGATACCTAGCGCTGACCATTGACCAAGGTGAGGAGATGGATCGCTATCAGGGCATTGTGGAGTTGAAAGGGGAAAGTGTTGCGGAGGTTGCCCGTAACTATTTCATGAATTCCGAGCAAACACCCACCGAAATTCGCTTATATACCGACCGCAACGAAGTGACCGGCCACTGGCGCGCAGGCGGTATCATGGTGCAGCATCTTGCGCGCGGTGAAGAAGGTCAGGAACGTATTCTGGACCGAGACACCGAAGAGCAGTGGAACCGGGCAAGTGTGCTGATGCACAGCGTTAAGGAAGATGAGCTTCTGGACCCGCAGCTTGATCTGGATCGGCTTCTGTTCCGCTTATATAACGAGGACGGTGTGAGGGTGTTTGAGCCCGCGCGTATGATTCACGCCTGTCGTTGCTCGCGTGAGCGCCTGCAGACAGTGCTGTCCCAGTTTGATGATGGCGAGCTAGCTGAGATGGTGCGGGACGGTATGATCGATGTGAATTGTCAGTTTTGTAATACCACATACGAGTTCACACCCGACGAAGTGCGAAGTGCAGCACCCTAGCCATCGCCCCCAGGCGGTATCCAGACGGACTGACTGCGGAAGTCCAGCGCAATGGGCGCACGCATCAAAACATCAGCGCCCAGTATCATTGTGTTTTTGCCCTTAAGGCCCGATGTTTCGTCGAATTTTAAGCGTGTTACACCCACTTCCAGATCACCCAGCTGCCATGGTCCGATCGAAAAGTCTTCAAGGACAAGGGTATCCAGGTTGAGCGGTTTTGCATTCAACCCCCGATGCACATTCCAGGTACCAAAGGATGGGCGAAATTTTCTGTCGGGGAATAATTTCCTCGCTGTGTCCAGGTCAATCAGGGTGTGGCTGCTTCCGGTTGCAACCAATATATCCATATCAAGTCCCTGAATGGTTCCTTTCAAGACGATATCCCACCCCCGATTGCTCCGGCCCTGAAGCATGGCCCAGCCATCTTCAGCGAGTTGACCAGAGTGTGACCAGGCATCTATCACGCCTTCCTTTGGGTTCAGCCTGAAAACCTGTTCGTGCAGAGTATCAAACCCAACCAGACCATTTGCAGGCAAGTAATCCGGATAAAGGGCGACGATGTTCCGGTTCACTGTTCTGCCAAAAATATCCAGTGTGGGCAGCCAGCCATAAGGCAGGGTTACAACACCTGTTGCACTGAAATGACGGATGGTTGCCCGGCTGCGGACCTCTACGCCAAGGTTATCCGCCAGCTTGTTCTTGAACGCTGTACGTCGGGCTGCAGTGTCCAGCAACAACATGTGTTTGTCGCCATTTTCGAAAGTGACTTCGACCATCGGGCGGTTATGGTCATCCAGCTTTAGGGGGTGCGCCTGTGCGCTGCCTGTATGTGTGCCGCCCGTTATCAGCGCCAGTGACACGAGCCCCAGAGAAAATAGTTTTGCAAGATAGATCATGACTCGCCCCCGATGCGACCTGCTCTAAGCCCTGTTGTGTTTATGAAACGATATGGCCTGCAGTTCAAGGATGATCGGGCCCCATGGCGATAGAACAAGACAAAACACTGCGCTTGTTCATGGAAAAAACCACTGCTAGCCTACCTGCCTGAAGAGCAGGGGGAGCGACTTTGAACCAGGAGTTGAAAAGCGAACAGGATGCTTTGGTCATGGACCCGTCGGTATTGGCCCGGTTCATCATCATGTCTTTGATCGGCATTCTGATTTTCCTAACGCCTATCAATTATGACGGGCAAAGCACCATCATTATGGCTGTCATCATGGGCTATGTGCGTGTGCCTTTTGACGCCTGGACGACCGAGTTCATCGTTGGTTTTGTTTTCTTGACCTTTCTGGGCGGCGCGCTTCATTTGACAATAAAGCCACGCTGGATCACCAGCCGGCCAACCCTGCGCGCCATGTGCGAGACCACACCCTTATGGCTAAGCCTTCGATTGCTCGGCCTTGTCATTGGTTTGATGGTGTATTTCGGGCTTGGCCCGGAGGCAATTACATCGGACGAGACCGGTGGCACCGTTGTAACCATCATTGGGCCCGGGCTGTTTTTTACCGTCATGGTGGCGTGCGTGCTGCTGCCGACCCTGACAGATTTTGGCTTGCTGGAGTTTACGGGTACTTTGCTCAGGAAGCCCTTTGGCAAGATATTTACCCTGCCGGGCAGGGCAGCCATTGATGCAACATCCTCTATTGTGGCTGCTGCATCAGTTGGTTTGATGCTGACAATCAAGCAATATGAAGATGGCCGTTATAGCGCCCGCGAGGCAGCGTCAGTGGCAACGAATTTCTCGATTGTGTCGTTGCCTTTTAGTTTGGTTATTGCGTCCGTAGCCAAAGTGGAGTTTATCTTTTTCCCCTGGTATCTGACCGTGATTGCAGGGTGCCTGATTTGCGCGATGATTATGGTGCGGCTGAAGCCGCTCAAAGCGCTGCCGGAAACTTTCTTTAACGCTGACGCCCGGACTGTGGACGAGCATGTGCCAGATACCATGGGCACTTTCCGTTGGGCGCTTCAGCAGGCTGTGGATCGCTCCAGAGCCGCGCCGGGGCTGCCCTTTCTTCTTGTCGGTGGTTTTAAGGTGGCGATGACAACGCTTGCAAAAGTTAGCGGGCCGTCTCTTGCGATCGCAACACTTGGGAGCGTGCTTGTTTTCCACACACCTGTCGTCGAGATGGCTGCGTGGCCGATACTGCAAATACTTGAGCTGATAAACCTACCCGGCGCACAGGAGGCCGCGCCCGGTTTCATTGCTGGTTTTATGGAGCAGTTGCTGCCGGCTCTTGTGGCGGCCAATATCGAAAGTGACCTGACCCGCTTCATTCTTGCGGGCCTTGGTGTGTCACAGCTTATTTATATGTCAGAAGTGGGTGTCATTATCCTTCGGTCCAGTTTGCCGCTTGGGTTTTTGGATCTGGTGAAAATCTTCCTGATGCGTACCGTCATTCTGTTTCCGGTGTTTTATGTGGCTGGCAATATCCTGCTTTAAGGGGCTTCGGGTGTTGCCACCGCGTTGTGTGCTTGCGCAACCACATAAGCGCGGATTGCTTCGATATCCTCGTCCGTCAATAGTTCGCTAAACGACACCATACCGCTTTCAGCAAGAATGCCTTCTGCGACAACGGCTTTCCATGCATCTGCGTCCGCGCCGTAGCCAGACCAGCGCAGGTCGGGCAGCACGCCAGAACTGATGGCAACGGGCCCATGGCAAACAGCGCAGTTGCGCGCATAATGCACAAGCCCATCCTGAAGTTGCGCTGTGGTGCCAAAACGATCTGCTTGCGGTAATTGCTCGACAGGCTTGAAATCACCGTCTTCTATCGTGCCTGTTGCCCCCAGTTTGAAGGTGACAACCTTGCCAACCTTCGGGGCTACTTTCTCATCGTAAGCGAAGCCTGCGACCAGTGCATAAGCAGACCCCCAGCCGGTGGTGATGGTTACATATTGCTCGCCGTCTATTTCAAAAGTGGCTGGGCCCGAAGCGCCGCCAGACTTTAAATCGGTCGACCAGAGCCGGTCACCTGTTGCGGCATTATAAGCGACAAAATCGCCGCTTAACTTGCCCTGAAATACCAGATTGCCGGCAGTGGACAAGGCACCCCCGTTCCAGGCATTTTCATGTTCAACAACCCAGCGCGGTGACTGGCTTATGGGGTCCCAGGCAATTAGCCTTCCTTTCAGCCCAGCCCGCAGGAACTGCATGGTGCCGGGGGGAAGGTCTACGGCAAGTCCAGCGGCGAAATCTGCGCCCGTGTTCCATTTGGCGGGTTTGATGGCCCAGCGCGGGTCAAAACCATAGGCTTGTGGAATTTCATGTGCCGGTATGTAGGCCAGGTTATGGTCGGGGTTGAACGCCATAGGGTGCCAATTATGGGCCCCAAGCGGGCCCGGTGTCTGCAAGTAGGGCGTGTCGCCGTAACGAGCACCGGCAATTTCGATAGGACGGCCAGTTTCATCAATGCCCGAGGCCCAGTTCATCGGCACAAATGGCTTCCCAGACAGGAACTCACCCGTTTCCGCGTCCAGCACATAGTAGAACCCATTTTTTGGTGCCTGCATTACAACGCGGCGACTGGCACCTGCTTCACCAATGGGCAGGTCTGCAAGAATGATGGACTGGGTTGCGGTATAATCCCAGTTATCCCCGGGTGTTGTCTGAAAATGCCATTTGTAGGCACCGGTTTTCGCGTCAACAGCCACGATGGACGAGAGGAAAAGATTATCGCCACCGGATGGGTCACGCACCTTCTGGTTCCAGGGCGAGCCATTGCCTACACCAAACACAATTTGGTCGTTAGCTCCATCGTAAACAATTGAGTCCCAAACCGTGCCGCCGCCGCCATCGGTAATCCATGCGCCTTCATTGCCCCAGCTGATATTGCCGATGGCTTCAAAAGCATCGTCAGAGGCCGCGCCGTCAGGCTGTTTTTCAGCGTTTGGTACCGTATAGAAACGCCATACAAGCTCGCCTGTTCCCGCGTCATAGGCAGACACATAACCGCGTACGCCGAACTCGGCGCCACCATTTCCAATAAGAACCATGCCGTCTACCACACGGGGCGCGCCAGTGATGGTGTAAGGTTTGTTTTGGTCGACGGTTACTTTGCTCCAGACAAGTTCGCCTGTTTTGGCGTCCAGCGCTTCAAGCCGACCGTCAATCACACCGACATAGACCTTGCCATCAAAAACCGCTACGCCCCGGTTTACCACATCACAGCAGGCGTTTGCGCCCACCGCCTTGTTGGCGGCAGGGTCATAGGTCCATAACTCTGCACCAGTTTTTGCGTCGAGCGCATAGACAAGCGACCATGCGGACGTAACATACATAACGCCATCCACGACAATAGGGGTTGCTTCCACACCCCGGTTGGTCGCGAGTTCATAGGTCCATGCAACGCCCAGGTTTTGGACATTTTCCACGTTGATCTGGGTTAAGGGGGAGTGGCGCTGTTCGTCGTATCCACCGCCGTAAGAAAGCCATTCCTTACCAGGGCTCGACTGGACAATCCGGTCTGTTGTCACATTAGCAAACCCGGATCTCGCGCCGTCTGCTGAGCTCTCTGATGAGGGTGACTGGCTGCACGCTGTCAAAATAGTCAATGCGATTGACGCGGCGCCACGTTGCAGGAACCGGTTTATCATTGCAGTTCTCCCCTCATATTTACCCCAACTGTGAAATAGGTCGGGCGAGTCATTTGGCCAGATCACGAAAATTTGGACACATATGACGCGATGCCTCCCTAGAACCCAGATATTATGGGAAGTGTGTCATCAAACTGTAACAGCTGCAACGTACCAGAACTCTGCGCATTTATCAGCTATTTCGCGCTCATTGAGCGCAAAGCGAATTCGCTCCTGTTGAGGCTTGGCCCCAGCAGGTGTTTTCTTATTGGAGGGTCATACCGTGAAACGGTTTGCCCAGGCATTGGTATTGTTATCTGTTGTGATCACAGGATCATGGCAAATGCCTTTGCTTGCGCAGGACAATATTCGGGTTGTTGGCTCTTCAACCATGTTTCCTTTCGCCACTGCAGCCGCTGAAGAATTTGGTAATTCAAGCGCGTTTAAAACCCCCATCGTTGAAGCCACTGGCACTGGCGGCGGGCTGAAGCTTTTCTGCGCCGGAATCGGCACCAACTTTCCTGATGTTGTGAATGCGTCAAGACGCATAAAAAGAGCCGAGATGAGCGTGTGCGATTCGAACGGTGTTGCTGACATCGTCGAAGTTAAAATCGGCTTTGATGGCATTGTCCTGGGCGCATCCAAAAATGCACCGGCCATGCGCCTTCGCCTAAAAGACCTATATCTCGCACTGGCTGCCAGGGTGCCCGCCCCCGGAACCGATGGCGGCCTTGGCAATATGGTGGACAACCCTTACCAGCGCTGGAGCGAAATTGACCCCAGCCTGCCGGACATGGAAATTCTTGTGCTCGGCCCGCCGCCCACGTCAGGCACACGCGATGCCTTCAACAGCATTGCAATTGAAGGCGGCTGTCGGACTTTTGAGGGCATGAAAGCCCTGATGAAGGAAGATGAATTTGCCTTCACCTCTCTTTGCCGGTCGATCAGGGAAGACGGTGCCTATATTGAAGCGGGCGAGAATGACAATCTGATCGTTCAGAAGATTGTGGCCAACGATCAAGCCGTTGGTATTTTCGGCTATAGTTTTCTGAGCCAGAACACCGACATTCTTCAATCCTATCCGATATCAAGCGAGGGTGGGCCTTTCTTGCACCCAACATTTGATGCCATCGCTGAAGGGATATACCCCATTTCCCGGTCCTTGTTTCTTTATGCGAAAAAGGCTCATATTGGCGTTGTGCCCGGTATTCAGGAATTTATGGGCGAGTTCGTGACGGAGCGGGCGTCCGGTGACTTTGGGTACCTGCTTGACCGCGGGCTTATTCCGCTTTCCGCGGCAGAAAGGCAGGAAGCCTTGAGCATGGTTGACGGGTTGGTTAGTCTTCGGTTGAATTAAGACGTAACAATTGAGCCCTAGCATGCATATTATCTGTTTCGTGCTGGTGCCTCAGAATGTGGCGCGCCTGACAGCCATAATACAAAGTAAAGCTTGCGGGACCGCCTGACGTGACCAACTCAACCATCTTTGTCGTGATTGCCATACTGGCCTTGATTGCATTTGCAGCCATGCGGCAGCGGTCAATCGCTTTGGTGTCGGGCGCGACAAACGAGCTGCATTCCCTGCCGCGATACCATGGGTATTTCGCGGCCCTTATGGTGGTGTTGCCCAGCCTTCTCATCCTTATGCTTTGGTTGATTGGTGGGAAATATTTTGTTGAAAATATGATCCTGTCTGGTTTGCCGGGTGACATGAGGTCCGCCAATGCAGAGCGGCTCGATCTATTGATTGACCGGATACGACTGGTTGCTGAAAATGGTGCAGGCGTTGAGACAGATGGCGGAATTCTTGAGGCTGCCAATCGGTTCAACGAACTATATCGCAGGGGAATTCTTGCGACTTTTGTGTTTGCTGCGGGTGCAGCAGGTGCCGGTTATGTTTATTCGGTTCGACGCGTGGGGGCTACATTTCGGGCGCGGGTGCGTTTTGAAAACATCTTGTACCGGATATTGGCACTGAGTTCCTTTTTGGCGATTGGTATTACCGTCGGCATTGTTGCATCCCTGATTTTCGAGAGCCTTCGTTTTTTTCAGCAGGTGCCAATTGAGGACTTTGTGCTCGGCACGAAATGGAGTCCGCAAACGGCCTTGCGTGCTGACCAGATTGCAGCGGAGGGGTCGTTTGGGGCGGTACCACTTTTTGCGGGCACTTTCCTTATCAGCTTTGTCGCCATGCTTATCGCCGGGCCGATTGGCCTGCTGGCCGCAATTTACCTGACGCAATATGCAGGGGCAACTGTGCGCGGTTTTGCCAAACCTCTTCTGGAGGTTCTCGCGGGCGTACCCACGGTTGTCTATGGTTTTTTTGCAGCGCTCACCGTTGCCCCCATGTTCCGCGAATTTGGCGCGCTGGTCGGCCTTGATGTGGCAAGCGAAAGCGCGCTTGCTGCCGGGGTTGTCATGGGCATTATGATCATTCCATTCGTCTCGTCCCTGTCCGACGATGCAATTACGGCGGTGCCTGAGTCGATCAAACAGGGGTCGCTTGCGCTGGGTGCAACACCGGCTGAAACCATCATAAGAGTTGTCTTGCCAGCCGCACTGCCGGGTGTGGCCAGCGCCTTCCTGCTGGCGATCAGTAGAGCGGTGGGTGAAACCATGATTGTGGTGATGGCTGCGGGAATGCGTCCCAACCTTACGGCAAACCCCCTTGAGGCTGTAACAACAGTTACCGTGCAGATTGTTGCCTTGTTGACCGGTGACCAGGAGTTTAATAGTGCAAAAACCCTGTCCGCCTTTGCGCTTGGGCTTGCGCTTTTTGTCACCACACTCGTGTTCAATATTTTTGCGCTTCGGTTAGTGCGCAAGCACAGGCAGTCCTATGATTGATGAGCTAGACAGGCAGGATAGCGTACTGGAGCAGCAGGTTAACTGGACATCTGCCGAGATGCAGGCACGCCTTAAGCGCCGCTACTGGCTGGACCGCGTGTTCAGGGGGCTGGGGCTGTCTGCTGTGACGGCTGCTTGCCTGTTTCTGTTTTTCCTGCTCGCCAACATTATTCAAAACGGCACCTCTGGTTTTCTTCAGTCCAGCATCGAAGTTGATGTGAGTTTTGAGGCGGCGCTGCTGCCTGACCCTGCACTTGATAAAGCCGAGTTTAAAAGACAAATGGCGCGCGTTGATATGCAGCGGTTGTTGCGCCAATCCCTTCTTGCGATGTTCCCCGAAGTTTCCGGGCGCGGCGATACTGTCCGCCTGACGCGTATGCTGAGCAGTGGTGCCCGGACGCAATTGCGAGATCTGATTGTCAACAACCCCGAGCTTGTGGGCGAGACCATAAAGGTGACGTTACTTGCCTCTGACGAGGTTGATCAGGCCATCAAAGGCAATATTGACGTGACGCTTCCTGAAGAGTTCAGGAAGCTTAAGAACAAGGAAGTGGCCTGGTTAAATGCTTTGCAACAGCAGGACCGTGTGTCGCTTGCCTTCAGCCCGCGTTTTTTGATTTCGGGCGACTCAAGGGAGCCGGAGCTTGTTGGCGTGTGGGGTGCTGTTGTGGGCTCTGCGCTCACGTTGCTTGTCACGCTTTTAAGCGCGTTTCCCATTGGGCTTGCGTCGGCAATCTATCTTGAGGAATTTGCCCCGAAAAACCGCCTGACCGATATTGTTGAGGTTAGTATCAACAATCTGGCGGCAGTGCCGTCCATCGTGTTTGGCTTGCTGGGGTTGGCTTTCTTTCTGGGTGTTATGGGCATGGCGCGGTCGGCCCCGCTGGTGGGTGGTTTAACGCTGGCGCTTCTGACCCTGCCGACAATCATTATTTCCGCCCGTGCGGCGATTGCGGCAGTGCCGACATCCATCCGTGATGCGGCGCGCGGCCTTGGTGCTTCGCCGATGCAGGTGGCGTTTCACCATGTAATCCCGCTTGCCATGCCGGGTATCCTGACGGGTACCATCATCGGGATGGCACGGGCGCTTGGTGAAAGCGCGCCTCTGTTGATGATTGGCATGGTGGCCTTCATTGTGGATGTGCCCACCAGCATTAATGACCCGGCAACTGTATTGCCGGTACAGATATATTTATGGGCAGACAGTCCCGAACGTGCCTTCATAGAAAAGACATCGGCAGCCATTATGGTGCTTCTGTTTTTCCTGATTTCCATGAATGGTATTGCGATCTGGCTGCGTCAAAAGTTTGAACGGAAATGGTAATATGGTGACGATGGCCTCAGACCCTCAGGCAATGGTTCAGCCTAAAATGACAATCCGGGATGTGCATGTCCACTATGGTGACATTCATGCGCTGAAGGGTATTGACCTTGATCTGTATTCCGACAAGGTGACAGCGCTTATTGGCCCGTCTGGTTGCGGTAAATCAACTTTGTTGCGCTGTCTTAACCGGCTTAATGACACCATCCCGGATTGCCAGGTCGAAGGGCGCGTATTTCTGGACGGTCAGGATATCTACGACAGCGATATTGATGTGGTGCAACTGCGGGCACGTGTTGGCATGGTGTTCCAAAAGCCAAACCCTTTCCCCAAGTCGATCTATGATAATGTCGCTTACGGCCCGCGCATTCACGGCCTTGCACCAGACCGTGATGCGCTTGATGAAATTGTAGAGGCATCGCTTGAAAAAACCGGGCTATGGCAAGAGGTAAAAGATCGGCTCGATCAACCCGGGACCGCTCTTTCCGGCGGACAGCAGCAACGGCTTTGTATCGCGCGGGCGATCGCGGTTAATCCTGAAGTGATCTTGATGGATGAGCCCTGCTCGTCGCTTGACCCGATTGCAACAGCAAAGGTGGAAGCCTTGATTGCCGAGCTGAGTGGACGCTATGCTATCGTGATTGTTACGCATAGCATGCAACAGGCGGCACGGGTTTCTCACAAGACGGTTTATTTCCATCTGGGTGAGATGATTGAATACGGCGATACGACACAGA
Organism: Kordiimonas sp.; assembly: GCA_965199355.1. GTDB lineage: Bacteria > Pseudomonadota > Alphaproteobacteria > Sphingomonadales > Kordiimonadaceae > Kordiimonas. Next base: position 454,362 of record CBDARB010000009.1, on the reverse strand, counting down.
TATTCACTGCGCCGCGCGAAGAGCGCACGCGTGATTATATCACTGGCCGGATAGGATAGGGGGCAAACATATGAGTCAGCATATCCTGAGTGCATTTGACGATGAACTAAAAGAGGTGCGTAGTGTTGTTGTCCGCATGGGCGGGCTGGCAGCCGAGCAGCTTGCCGACGCAATGCAGGCGCTTCGCGACCTTGATGTCGAGCTTGCGGACAAAACCCTGGAGGCGGACAAGAAGCTGGATGCGCTTGAGGTGCAGGCGGAAAATACCGTGGTTGGTGTTTTCGCTCGGCGGGCCCCGGTGGCGGACGATCTGCGCGAAGTTGTGTCAGCCCTGAAGATGACAACCATGATTGAGCGCATGGGTGACTATGCCAAAAACATCGCGCGGCGTACTGTGAACCTTGCAGACGGCAAAGGTGTTATCTTGATGCCGCATCTCATTGAAGATATGACCACTCACGCTCATGAAATGATTCAGGATGTTATGGATGCCTATGTAAACCGGCGGGCCGACGATGCGATTGATGTTTGGGAGCGGGATGAGCATCTGGACAATATGTATAACGCCGCAAACCGGCAAATATTGGCGCGGATGATGGAAAACCCTGATCAGATTGCTGCCTGGAGCCATTATTTGATGATCGCCAAGAACCTTGAGCGTATTGGTGATCAGGCGACCAACGTTGCTGAACAGGTCTATTATGCGATTACGGGGCAGTTTCTTGAAGAAGCGCGCCAGACTAAAGCAGGCGACTTGCACGACGACTAGGTTAAAGCCTGGCTGGGTCAGACTCGGTTCACTATCACCGAACTTTTAGAATGAAAGCTTACTGGAAAAGCTGGGTAGCAAGGGTGCCCAGCACCTCTGCACGTGCGTGAGACAGGACGGCTTCGCCTTCCGACAGAATGCGACTGCCGATTGCTTGCTGGAGTTCGAGCAGGCGGTCAAACGATGGTGAATGTTCTTTCTCCCGCATCAGCGACGCCAGCTCTTGTGGTGTGAAGTGGTCGCCGTAGACGTTGGCCAGAACATCAGTCCAAGCAGCGTCATGGGATTTCTGAGCTGTCTTGATCGCCTGAATGACGCTCAGTTGCACAATGTCCATGCCGAAGCGGTCGATAGCTGCATCCACATCGGCGTTGGCTTTCATGTCTTCAAGCAACAGAAGTGACAGGTTGCGTGACAGGCCAGCGTTACGGACAAAAACCTGTGCCGCTGCAAAGGAGCCGTGTGTTTCCTGCACGAGGAAACTGTCTTCGATGGTACCGCCGATAGCTGGAACATCATAATCACGAACAGGTTTGGTCGGCGCTGCGGCAAACACCATGCTGGACGCGGTAGCCGGGGCACCGAAACCAAAAGTTCCGGCGATAACAGCAGCTGCAATTATATGTCCAAAGAAGCGCATATCAATTCCCTGTACGGGCGCACCACCGCGCCTGCACGGACCCCACTACGCTACTCCTTTAGAAATGTCCGCAACATTCTGCGCGTGTCATAAAAAATTCACATAGGAAAAACCGAATCAGTATGATTTTCGCTAAATGTCTGACCTCATTTTGGTTTTTTTGTATGACAAATAGAAAAAAATATTTCCCATAATTCTCAAATAGTTAAATTTTACTGGCCTGAAAAAAGATACTTATGTTACATATTTCTGTAACAAACGTGTTGATAATAGATAGATTTGCCATAGGAGATGAGTATGCGTCTTACAAAAATAAGAAACGTGGCAACAATTACTGTATGTGCTGCACTGTTCCCCTTTGCAGCTGTAAACGCCGCACCTGCCGATGCCACGGCTAACACGAAGGTGCTGGCAAATGTGACCATTGAAGATCAGGACTTTGCAGACAAAGAACTGAAAAGCCGTGACTGGAGCAAAGCTGAAGCTGCGCTGCTTGGTCAGGAGTTCAACAAGGAAGATGAAGTCTTTGCCAAGTTGAACCTTGCTTTTGTTTACAGCACCACGGGTCGCCAAGACCTTGCTGTGAATATTTATAATGAAATCCTCGCGGCTAAAGAAAATCCTTATGCGCTAACACGCTCGGGTCAGCCTCGTCGGGTGAAGACAATAGCCAAGATCGCTTTGGCGCGTTTGAGCCAGTAAAATATAGATTGGTTCGCTTTGCATCCGTTGATGCATTCGTTTCACACACAGAAAGGCACTCGTCACATGCGGGTGCCTTTTCTGTTATGCAGCAATTGATAGAGGTGAGGTGTTACATAGTTCACTTAATAAACAAGCCTGCTTGAATTTTTGAACAGACCGACGATAGTCATGGTGTTTTGGAAACAGGTGAAGACGGCAGGCGAAAGATTATGAGCGTTGATGATAATCTGAGGGGTGTTCGCTTCTCTGGTATAAATGCTGCGGCGTTTGCATTGTCGGCGCTTGCTGTGGCGGGGTTATGGGCTTTTAATCCGCAGCCGCTTCTCCTGTCGGCGATATTGTTTTTAAACCTGCTGGTGCTTTCCTGGTATGACCTGACCGAGTTCCGTCTTCCGAACTTGTTGACCCTTACCCTTTTTATCAGCGGTGTTGGTGCGGTGTTTATTGCGCCGCGCCACTTGGTATCTGATCATATGATTGGCGCTCTCGTTGGTTTGTTGCTGTTTCCCACACTCAATTGGGCGTATCGCCTTATTAGAGGGCGGGACGGTATCGGAATGGGAGACGCCAAATTGCTCGCGGGTCTTGGTCTTTGGCTTGGCTGGATGGCATTGCCGTTTGTCTTGCTGATTGGCTCTGTCACCGCCCTTGTGTTTGCGAGTCTTTCAAGTATTAGAAAATCGCAGCGAAATAATGAAGATTTGTTCACAAAACCTATTCCGTTTGGCCTCTTCCTCTCTCTCGCCGGCTGGCTCGTGTGGTTGTTTTTCTAAATAGGCTTTTCGCAAGCCATTAGAAAGCATGAGTATTTTTTTGGCTGGTCTCACCGACCCCGGACCGTGACTGCAATGTTACAAAAACGGTAAAACAACCGAAAAGAAACTGTCACAAATCATCTCTAGTTGTCTTTGCCCATGAACCGGCGGGTCGTCTTGCCGGGGCTAACCTATTTGAAAAATACTTTTCAGGTGACGGATTTCGTCAAACGGGGAATAAGATGACTAACCTTGACCTTCTAAAGAAAACTTTGCTGACTGCAGTGGCGTCTGTCGCTCTCGTGGCATGTGGTGACGACAGCACGGAGCTGGCGTCTCCAGGTAACCAGGCACCAAACCCTGGCACTGGCTCACCGGCACCTGCGCCAGCACCTGCGCCTACTCCAGAGCCAGAGCCTCAGACCACAGTTGGTCGCGGCGGTATTGAATATCCGTCAAACGGCAGCTGCCCAACTGGTACAACAAGTGTTTCCGTTGGTCAGCAAACGCACTGTCAATTGTCTGGCACCATCACTGACGACGTGACCCTGACATCTGGCAACATCTACCAGCTGAACGGTCAGGTTGTTGTTGGTGTTGACACTGGCGCAGATGACAGCGCAGCTGACGGTGACGCAGCCACATTGAGCATCGAAGCAGGCGCAGTTATCTACGGTGCGACAGCTACAGACGTTCTTGTCATCTCTCGTGGGTCTCAGATCAATGCAACGGGTAGCTCGGCCAACCCGATCGTATTTACGTCTGCACTTGATCTTGGTTTCGATGATGAGCTTGGTCTGTCTGCCCCTGCCGCATTCAGTGGTGCCCTTCTGGATGAGCCTTTCACGTCAGAGTGGGGCGGCCTTGTGATCAATGGTCAGGCTAGTCTGAATACTTGTAACGGTGTCGGTCTTCCTTGTGAAGCTGAAGGCGAAGGCGACAGCGGCCTGTATGGTGGTGCTGATGATACCGACTCAAGCGGTACCATGCGCTATGTGCAGGTTAAGTATGCTGGTAACCCAATCACATCTGATGACGAACTGAACGGCATTGCCTTCCAGGGTGTTGGTTCAGGTACAACGCTTGAGTTTATTCAGGTGCACAACGGTGCGGACGATGGTGTTGAGTTTTTCGGCGGTACAGCACAAGCTAAATATCTCGTGATCACAGGCGCTGACGATGACAGCCTTGACTGGACACAAGGTTGGCGCGGTAAAGCCCAGCACGTTATCATTATCCAGAACCCGGCACAGCCTGCGTCTGACCAAGGGATCGAAGCTGATAACTTCGGTGACGGTAACGATTTCCTGCCACGGGCTCAGCCACAGCTTTCCAACATGACAATTGTTGGTTCAGGTTCTCGTGGCGGCGAATCAGACATCGGCATGCTGCTGCGTGAAGGTACTGGCGCTAACATCTGGAACACTGTTGTTTCTGATTTTGGCGATGCGTGTCTTGATATCGATCAGGATGCTACCTTTGCCAACGCTGGTTCTTCTGCAACTGCTCTGTCTGGCAACCTGACAATTCAGTCTACGCTACTTGGCAATGATTGTGCCGAGGTGTTCCAGAGCGACGACAATGTGTTCGACCTGGAAGCTTACTTCACCAATCAGGCAAACAACGTTGTTGGTGCAACGTCCCTGTCTAATCGCTTCATCAACGGTTCTGCAGAAAATGCGGTTACCGGTACTGACGTAAGCGCAACAGACAGCTTCTTCGACAGCGTTGACTATGCTGGTGCGGTACGCAGTGACAACTCCAGCGACAACTGGACCTTGAGCTGGACTTATGGTTTGAACCCGGATCCAGAGTGCCCAACTGGCACAACCACTAACTCTGATGGTGCATGTGTTCTTGCAGGCACTTATACGAACGACGTGACGCTGGTTTCTGGTCTGGATTACATCCTTGATGGCCGCGTCGTGTTCGGTGTTGACCTTGGCGCTGATCCATCAAACCCACTGGCAACTGGTGACGCAGCTACGCTCACTATTGAGCCAGGCGTAACCATTCAGGGTGCTGACCAGCAGTCCTTCCTGATCATTTCCCGTGGTTCCAAGCTGAACTCAAACGGTACAGTTGATGCGCCAGTAACATTCACAGCGCTGAACCCGGACACACGCGACCTTGATGTTGATACCTCTCTTTGGGGTGGTCTGGTGATTAACGGTCGGGCAACGCTTAACACCTGTAATGGTGTAAGCCTGCCATGTGAGGCTGAAGGTGAAGGTGATAGCGGCCTATACGGTGGTACTGACGACACTGATGACAGTGGTCAGATTTTCTACACTCGTGTGGTTTATGCTGGCAACCCGATTACTGCTGATGACGAGCTTAACGGCATCGCCTTCCAGGGTGTTGGTAACGGTACTGAAATCGACTTCCTGCAAGTTCACAACGGCGCTGACGATGGCATCGAGTTCTTCGGTGGTACAGCGGAAGCCAAGCACCTTGTAATCACCGGCGCTGACGATGACAGCCTCGACTGGACGCAAGGCTGGCGCGGTAAGGTTCAGCACCTTGTAATCGTGCAGAACCCGAATCAGCCTGCAACTGACCAGGGTATCGAAGCTGATAACTTCGGTGACGGTAACGATTTCCTGCCACGGGCGCAGCCAATGATCGCAAACGCAACCATCGTTGGTTCTGCTGCTGCAAGCGGCGAAAGCGACATCGGCATGCTGCTGCGCGAAGGTACGGGTGCAAACCTCTGGAACATCGTTGTTGCTGACTTTGGTGATGCGTGTCTTGATATCGATCAGGACGCAACCTTCACTAACGCTGGTTCTTCTGCAACGAACCTCACGGGTAACCTGACCATCCAATCTACGCTCCTGAGTGACAGCTGCGCAGAAGTCTTCCAAAGCGATGACAATGTGTTCGATCTCGAAGCTTACTTCACCAATCAGGCGAACAACGAAGTTGCGACAGACAGCCTTGCTGCTCTGGCCGGTGCGGCAGCCTTCAAAACCTACATTAACGGGTCAGTTGAAGCAGGCGTGACGGTGACGGACGTTAGCGCAATCGACAGCTTCTTCGATGCAGTAACTGCGATCGGTGCTGTTCCAGATGCGGCCAATGACTGGACGCTTGGCTGGACGGTCTGGCTCAATCGCTAAGTAAATGGTTAGGCGCCGCAGCGGAGTGTTCTGCTCTGCTGCGGCGCCGCGCACTTTTTTCAAGCCTAAACGGTGGCCTAGATGAAACTGAATCATAAAAATCTGAAGCATATGCTTCTGGCTTCGACAGTGCTTTTTGTTCCTGCCGAAGCTTTTGCTCAAGAGGATACCGCTCAGCCGCAGGACGATATTGAAGAGATCACCGTACTTGGTCAGTTTATTCCTGACGAAAAGCGGGCAACCTCTGAAATTGCCAACGTTCTGGATGCGGAAGCTTTCTCACTTGCAGGCGACGGCGACGTTGCAACTGGACTGCAGCGTTTGCCCGGTATCTCGCTTGTTGGTGGAAAATATGTTTACGTGCGCGGTCTTGGTAACCGCTATTCTTCAACGCTTCTCAATAACTCCGGCATTCCAAGCCCGGAGCCACTGAGAAAAGTTGTCCCGCTTGATATCTTCCCAACCGCGATTATCGAATCGGTGCTGGTGCAGAAAACCTTCTCGCCAGAATATCCGGCTGAATTTGGCGGCGGTGTAGTTGACCTGCGCACCAAAGCTGTTCCTGACGAGTTCATTCTTGAGGTTGGTATTTCAGGCCAGTACAACTCTGAAGCAACTGGCAAAACCGGCCTCAGCTATGATGGAACCGGCAGTGAAATTTTCGGGTTTGGCGGTTCACGCCGTAACATCCCGGATGAAATTCTGCGGGACGTTACTTTGGAAAGCCTAACCCCCGAAGAGCTTGAAGCAGCGGGTGAAGCTATCCCCAACATCTGGTCGATTGACGAAGAGCCACTTTACCCCGGCGCTGGCCTGAACTTTGTAATCGGTGACCGCTATGACGTGGGCTCCGAAAGCGCGTTCGGTTTTTTCTTCGCTGTTGATTATGACGTAAACACCCGTAACCGTGTTGGCGCCCGTCGTACTGTGACGACGTCAAATTCTGGCCCCGTTATACGGACCAATTTCGGCCCGGAGGTTTGTGAGCTTTCGCAATTTGACGGTGAAGATGTAGACGGTTGCGGCCTGCGTCAGACAAATCTTGACGTGAACCTCAACGGTTTGCTGTCGCTTGGTTACGAGTTCAACGCCGATCACTCCATCAACTATACAGGTACGGTTCTGCGCCAGTCCACCAAACGGGCGCTGATCGAAAAGGGCTTCTTCGCCCAAGAGGAAGAGCTTCGCACACGGTCAACCATTGACTGGATCGAGAGCCAGGTTTGGACCAACCAGCTTAGCGGTGAACATATTGTAAATCTGTTTGGTGACAGCGACACCTTCCAACAGACTGAGATTAACTGGCGTGCCAATATCTCTCGCTCTGACCGGGATGTGCCAAACCGTCGCTCAACAGTTTATGATTTCAACCCGGACCTTGATCAGGATCTGATCCTTGCGCGGACAGACGGTAATACCACCACCTACAATGCGCTTGATGAAGAAACAAAAGAGTTCGGCCTTGATTTTGTTCAGCCTGCTTACATTGCTGATTTCCCTGTCGATTTCCTTGGTGGATTCACCTATGCGGAAAAAGACCGGAGCTTTGGCCTTGTTCGCTATAACTATGAACTGCCACGGGGTACGCCGACAGAATTGAGAGCGCTTGCGCCTGAAATCATCTTTGGCCCAGCCAACATTGGCCCAGGCCAGATTGAACTGGTGGAAATTTTCGATGCGTCAGACTTCTACACCGCATCGTTTGAAAATATTCAAGCCTACCTTGGCGCTGATGTTGAACTGTCTCCAAAAGCGCGTCTGGCCTTTGGTGTTCGTTACGAAGACAGCGAGCAGGTTGTTAACACTGCAGAGCGTATCCAGCCATTTGACCCACTTCGGGTAACGCAGGTTGGCGAGTTCTGGCTGCCTTCGGCAACATTGACCTATGAGATCGTTGAAAACATGCAGCTTCGTCTGGCCTTCAGCCAAACAATTAACAGACCTGACCTTCGGGAACTGTCTACTGCCCGCTTTATCGACGATGACCGGAACCTGACCGTTCAGGGTAACCCCGAGCTTCGCATCGCGGAAATCAACAACTTTGACGCCCGGTTTGAATGGTACTTTGGTACAGGTGAAAGCCTGACCATCGGTGCTTTCTATAAGGACTTTACCCGTCCAATCGAACTTTCAAGCCGTGCGCTTGGTGAAGGCCGTCTGATTACTTATGTGAACGGCGAATCAGCCGAGCTGAAGGGTGTCGAGGTCGAGGTCGAGAAAATCCTGTTCTTCCAGGATTGGTTCGGTTGGGACTGGCTTGGTAGCCGCGAAATGTTCGTGAAAGCCAACGGGTCATACATTGACGGTGAAACCCGGACCGCAGAAGCTGATCTCGGTATCGTGACAAACGCTGTTCGTCCGTTTCAGGGTCAGTCCGAATGGCTTGCAAACCTTCAGTTTGGCTGGCGCGATTATGACCGCGGTGAAAACCTTGCGGTTGTTCTGAACTACACCGGTCGCCGCCTTGCACTGATCGGTGTGTTTGAAGCACCAGACGAATTTGAAACACCACCACTGCTCTTGAATGTTGCCTACAGCAAAGAGTTTGAAGTGGGTGGCAGCATCCTTGAACTAAGCTTGGAAGCCGAAAATCTTCTTGGTGATGAAATCCGCTTCACGCAGCAAGGAATTGTGACAGAAGGCTATGAACTTGGCCGTACTGTTTCAGTTGGTCTGAACTTCAAATTTTAAGTCTAGAAAATTCGGGCTTGCCGCCACGGCGGTAAGCCCCAATAATCCTCCCCTCGCAAACGGTCCAAAGAGACCGGCGATAAAAAATTCGAATGTTGATGCTTTTGGAGACGTACCATTTCTATGGAAAGCGTTGGACATCCCACTGGACCCGGCAGGCCCACAATACCGTCTCCGCCGCGCAATCTTCGCGTGGGCATTTTGCTTGTCGAACTGATTCTTGTTGTTTTGATTGCTTATCTGGTTGCGCAGTTCACGTTTCGGCTTCTGGAAGTAGGGCCCTCGATTGATGGGCCGCTGCCAAGCGTTGAGGCACCAGAAGCAGATGGGTTGAATACAGCTGGCCTGACAGCTTTTGATCCCTTCTTCCGTGAAATAGGGACCACCGAAGTGCCGGAACAAGCGGTTGTGCGCGAAAGCTCCCTCCGGTTGGAGGTTTTTGGGTTAAGGGCGTCACCAAATGGCCAGGGCTCCGCGATTATCAAGACGCAGGACGGCGATCAGAAAGTGATACAAATTGGTGACCGGGTGGCAAGTGGTGTCACGCTTTCCGCTGTTTACGCTGACCGTTTGGAAGTGAATCGTGGCGGTGTGCGCGAAGCTATTTATCTAAGGCCCCAGCGCGAACGCCAAATAGCGCCTAGCCAGCCAAGGCAGCGTACCGCATCGGCGCAGCCGGTCGTTTCGGAAGGAGCGGCTGCCGGACCAGCAATAGACCTAACCAAATTTAACCTGACACCTGTGCGCCGCGAACGCCGGATTATCGGGTTTCAGATACCAGACCCGCTACCTTTGCAGTTGCTTGGGTCAGGCATTGAGGCGGGGGATATTTTGACCCACGCCAACAACGAGCCGCTCACCTCGTTCGAGCGGCTGGAAGAAATTGGGGAAGAACTGTCAGGCAATAGTCAGCTGACCATCGCGCTTGAACGCCGTGGTGAAGCACTGACGCTGACGGTCAATCTCGGAGGGAACCGCTAGAATGTATATGTTCAGATTTTTTAGTAAGGCGGTTATCAGCCTCGTCATGCTTGCAGCCATTGTTGGCGGCACGACAGCGCAGGATGGGCATGTACTGAATTACCGCGACGCTGAAATCCGGGCCTTCATCGATGATGTGGCCGCTATCACTGGTAAAACATTCATTATTGACCCTCGCGTACGTGGGAAAATCAATGTGGTGTCCACCGAGGCGGTCAGCATGGAAGGTGTTTTTCAAACCTTTCTGTCGGCGATCCGGGTGAACGGCTTTACTTTGGTGCCAACGTCCAGCGGGGCCTACAAGGTAGTGCCTGACGAAGTGGCTGCGCAGGATGCAGGCCCAGTCGATGAAACCCGTGCGGGCGATACGCTTGTCACGCGTGTTTTCAACTTGCGCTATGCTGACCCGCTGGCCGTGCAGGCTGCAGCCAAACCTTTTGTGTTCCAGAACGGTCGTGTGTTTGCCCGCCGTGGTATGCCAACGGTTATTGTCACTGATTATGCGGACAATCTGGCGCGCATCGCCCAGCTTGTTGCCAGCATGGATGTGGACCCGTCTGTCATTCGTACCCTTGCGCTTCAGAACACCTCTGCAGGTGAAATGGCAGATATTGCGCTTCGTCTCGCGGCCCAGCCGGGCACAGATGACAACATCCGGCAGTCACTTACCGCTATGCCGCTAGAGTCAAGCAATACGCTCATTCTCAAGGGGCCGCAGGATGTAATTGAAACCATCATGCCTGTACTTTCGGAACTGGATCAAAACAATGCATCCCGCAGCGATTTGCGTGTTGTTTACCTGAGTTATGCCAATGCTGAAGATATGCTGCCGATGCTGGAAACCGTGACACAGTCTCTGTCCCGCCGCGATGCCAACGGCAACCCCATCAGTACCGACGGTGATGTGACCTTGTCAGCTTATCCGGGTGCAAATGCCATTGTGATCAACGCCTCCAGCGAAACGCAGCAGCGTATTGCCAATGTCATCAGCTTGCTGGATGTTCCGCGTGCACAAGTGCTGGTGGAAGCAATTGTAGTTGAAGTATCCGACAGCGCCGCCAAGCAGCTTGGCGTGCAGTATCTGCTTGCTGGTGGCAACAACAGCAACATCCCATTTACCATCAGCAATTATTCCAACACGGCACCTAATGTGCTGGCGCTTGCCGGTGCCCTTCGGCTGAATGATGATGGTAGCGATGATACGGACAGTATCCGCGATACGTTTGGTGCCGCGGCGGTTGATTCGCTGCTTGGTTTCAATGGCTTTGGCCTTGGTATCGGCGGTGAAACCGATGGCGGCACCATTTTTGGTGCAGTCTTGAACGCTGTGAAGCAGGACAGTGGCAGCAATGTGCTGTCCACACCGTCGATCATGACCATGGACAATGAACCTGCGAAGTTTCTATCTGGTCAGGAAATCCCTATTTCCACCGGTGAAGCGCTTGGTAGCGCCAATATCAACCCTTTCCGGACTATTGAACGGAAAGATGTCGGTATCCAGCTAGAGGTCACGCCACAGGTTAACGAGGGCGAAGAAATTCGCCTGCAAATCCGGCAGGAAATATCCTCAATTGCGGGGCCTGTCAGCACCAGCTTTAGCGAGCTTGTCACCAACAAGCGTGAAATTGAAACCACCGTCAGCGTTAAAAATGGTGATATCGTTGTGCTTGGAGGGTTGGTGCAACAAGACGAAGTTACATCGGTTGAAAAAGTCCCCCTGCTTGGTGATATCCCGCTTCTTGGCAGGGCTTTCCGTTCCGACAATAAAACCAGAGCGAAAACCAACCTGATGATTTTCCTGCGCCCTACCATTGTTCGATCTGCCGAGGATGCGCAGGCGCTGACATCGCAGAAGTTCAATTATATTCGGGGCCAACAAAGCCAGGTGAATTCTGGCGGCTTAACCCTTGACCAGCTTCTTCAGGAAGTGATGGGAACAAGCGTGCCCCAGAGCTTGGATAACCAGAGCGTGGATAAAAGGTAGGTCGGTGGAAGCAGCTACGCATCATAAACTGCGATACACCTTCGCGCGGGATCATGGCTTTGCCTTGCTTGGGGATGACGAGCAGGGCTCGCTTCTGATCGTTCGCGAAGACGCGAACCTTGCAATGCTTCCGGAAGTGCGGCGTGTTGCCGGCGGGCAGTTTCGCATTGAACGGCGCAGTCGGCCAGATTTTGACGCGCTGCTGTCCGATTTGCACGCCGTTGAAGGTATTAACGCGGAAATCACGGAAGAGCTACCAGCGGAGAGCCTGGACCGTGCGCTTGAAGGCATGCCCGCTGTTGCGGATTTGCTTGCCAGTGAAGATGATGCGCCAGTTATTCGCCTGATTAACAGTCTTATCGCAGAAGCTGTGAAAAATGCTGCGTCAGACGTGCATCTGGAGCCGTTTGAAAACAGGCTAAGTGTTCGCCTGAGGGTTGATGGCGTTTTGACAGAAGTCGCGAGTCTCGCAGCGCGGATGACCCCCTATATCGTTTCCCGTATCAAGGTGATGGCGCGGCTTGATATCGCTGAAAAGCGTATTCCGCAAGATGGACGCTTGTCCCTTAAGCTTGGCACGCGTGAGTTTGATGTTCGGGTATCAACTTTGCCGGCACGGCATGGTGAGCGGGTGGTGTTGCGCCTTTTGGATGCGTCGCAGGCTCATTATTCGCTTGAAGAACTTGGCATGCAAACTCAGGTGCATGAGGGTGTGCGAACGCTGCTTGCTGAACCAAATGGCATCATTCTGGTAACCGGGCCCACAGGCTCCGGTAAAACTACAACGCTGTATGCCGGGCTTGGTCTTTTGAATGACCAGAGCCGCAATATCATGACGGTGGAAGACCCGGTTGAATATGCGCTGGACGGGGTCAGCCAAACGCAAGTGAATGCCAAGGTGGGTATGACGTTTGCGTCTGGTCTGCGGGCAATTTTGCGGCAAGACCCGGACGTGGTGATGGTCGGTGAAATCCGTGATATGGAAACGGCAGAAATGGCCATTCAAGCCAGTTTGACCGGCCACCTTGTGTTGTCCACCGTTCATACCAATAGCTCGATCGCGGCCATAACCCGACTGCGCGATATGGGGGTGGAGCCCTTTCTGCTGGCATCAACAGTGAAAGGTATCCTTGCGCAGCGTTTGGTACGTATACTGTGTGACAGTTGCAAAGCCCCAGTGGAAAACACCGAGGAACTGCGCGCAGAGTTGGGTATTGAACAAAATGAAGACATCACGCTGATGCAACCAGTTGGTTGTCCGGATTGCGGCGGCAAAGGGTATCGCGGGCGTATTGGTATCTACGAACTTGCGCCGATTGATGCCACGCTCCGACGTATGATTCAGGAAAATGCGTCCGAGCAGGACATGGAAGCCTATGCTTTCCAAAAGGCTGACACACTGTCTGACAGTGGTCGCGCACTGGTGTTGAACGGTGTGACAACAGCAGAAGAGGTACTCAGGGTATCACGTATTAAGGAGACCGCAGGTGCAGGCGTTTGAATATAGCGCCGTTGACCAGCAAGGTAGCACCCGGCGTGGTACCATATCTGCTGACGGCCCGGCTGATGCGCGGCGTGCCTTACTTGCGCGGCAGCTTTACGTAACAGACCTGAAGAAGGCCGGTGGTAGCAGTGGTAGCCTTTCGACTTTGTTTCCGGCGGGTCTGCGCCGACAGGAAAAAATCCCTGCCAAGGAACTGGCGCTGATTACCCGCCAGATGGCAACCATGATCGAAGCGGCATCCCCGGTTGAAGAGGTGCTCGGGGCTCTCGCGAACCAATCAGAAAAACCGAGTGTTCGGGCAGTGCTGTCGCGCGTGCGCACCAATGTGATGGAAGGCATGCGGTTGTCGCGCGCCATGCGTGAAGAAGAAGCTACGTTTGATTCGCTTTATTGCTCCATGGTTGCAGCGGGAGAGGCTGCTGGCGCGCTTGGCCCTGTGCTCTCGCGCATTGCTGACCACCGGGAAAAGTCAGAGGAAACGCGCGCCAAAATTCAGTCTGCGCTCATTTATCCCGCCGTCCTCTTGACTGTTGCGATTGGTGTTGTCTCGGCGCTGATGGTGCTGGTGGTGCCTAAGGTGGTTGCACAGTTTGACAGTTTTGGTGGGGAGCTGCCCGCGTTAACCCAGATCGTCGTTGCCATATCTGACTTTCTGTCCAGCTACGGCATTTTCCTGCTGGTGGGCATCGTTTTGTCTGTTTTTGCTTTCGGTGTTGCCCTCAAACAATCCTCTGTCCGATATAAGGTTCATGCCGGTTTGCTAACCATTCCAGTGATTGGGCGATTGATCCGGTCGGTGAATGCCGCTCGATTTGCCCGCGCTTTTGGTACCTTGGTGCTGGGCGGTAGTCCCGTTCTGGAGGCGCTTGTGGCCGCCAAGGAAACGGTGCGCAGCGAGCCGATCAAACTGTCGCTTACCGATGCCATCACCAACGTGAGAGAAGGGGCTGGTGTTGCCAATAGTTTGCAGCAGGTAGACGCTTTTCCCTCCATGCTGTCCTATATGGCAGCGGCAGGTGAACGTAGCGGTCAGCTTGGCCTGATGATGCATAAGGTCGCGGACTATCTGGAAAGTGAGTTTGATGGCTTCACTAAATCAGCGCTGAGTTTGCTGGAGCCGATGATTGTAATTTTGATGGGCGGTATTGTTGGCGTGATTGTCATGTCGATTATGCTGCCTATCCTGAGGCTCAACAGCCTCGTTCTGCTTTGAGGAGAAAGACCATGAAACAGGTTTTTGATCGGTTGAGAAAAGCTTTGAGTGCGGTGGCGCGCGATGAAAGCGGCTTTTCGCTTATCGAACTGATGGTGGTGATCGTGATCATGGGGCTGCTCACAACGATTGTTGTCGTAAATGTGCTGCCAAGCCAGGACCGCGCGATGGTCGAAAAAGCCCGCACAGATGTGCATATGATCGAACAAGCCATTGAGCTTTACCGCCTGGATACGCGTCGCTATCCATCCCTTGAAGAAGGACTGGATGTACTGACAGCACCGCCACGCGGATCCAGCTTGCGCACAGAAAGCTACATCAAGGCACTGCCGACCGACCCATGGGGCAACCCGTATCAGTATCTGTTTCCGGGTGAAAATGGCTCTTTTGATGTCTTTTCCTATGGCGCAGATGGCCGCAGTGGTGGCGACGGGTTGAATGCTGACATCGGCAACTGGAACGCTGGCAGCAACTAAATGAAATGCTGGCGTGACAGTCGTGGTTTCTCCCTTGTGGAAGTTCTGGTGGTGGTCGCCATCATCGGCCTGATGGCTGGTATGGTCGTGCTCTCGCTGCCGAGTGAAAGCCGAGACCAGCGCCAAGCCATGGAGCGCACAGAGCGCGCCTTTGTTGCGGTGTCGCGCAATAGCATTATGACAGGCCGCATTATCGGCCTCGTGATCAACCGGGATGGTTTTGCTACTGTTAGCCTGACAGATGATGGCTGGGTTGCAGATAATAGTATCCTTAAGGCAGGCGCGCGCAGTTGGGCGCCGCTTGAACTTGTTTCCCTTAGTGTTGATGGGGCAGATCAGAAGCTGAGCCAGAGTCTGGGCACTACTGTGCCAGAACCTCAAATCTGGTTCCTGCCAACGGGGGAGCATCCGGCTTTTGAACTGGCGCTTGAAAGCGCGTCAGGCCCGATGAAGTTGGCGGCTGGCGCTTCCGCCACGCCGAAGGTGGCCTACAATGAATAGCCGCTTCAATTTCCGAGGACGGGTGCGTCCAAGTGCTGATGAACAGGGTTTTTCACTGATCGAACTGTTGGTGGCAGTCGCCATTCTGGCTTTTGCCGCTGTCGCGCTTCTGGAGAGCCAGACACAGGCTATTTCGATCACCAGCAAGTTGGAGCAACGCAGCCTTGCTGCAATCGTTGCTGAAAACAGGCTTAATTTAGCGCTTGGCCTTGCCGAGGTGCCTGCGCCGGGTGTGCGCACGGGGACGGAAACCCAAATGGGTGCAAGCTTCGATTGGCGCGAAACTGTGCGCCCGGCACCGGGAAATGAACTGACAATCATTGAAATTGTGGTCCTGCCAACTGGCGACAGGCAGACAGAACTTGCCCGCCTTGTCGGGTTTCGGAAGGCAGGCTGATATGGTTAAGCGTGTACAGTCTGACGCCGGATTTTCACTTGTTGAAACCCTGATTGCCACATTCATTTTTGCACTTGTGAGTGCCATGGCCGTGGCGCTGATTTCCAGTTACCAGACCAGTAGGTCAAGCCTGAAGTCGGCGGATGAAAAACTCTCCGCGCTAGAGATCGCGCGCTCCATCATCCGTGATGATTATTTCGCTGCCATTATCCGCCCGGTTCGGGACCAGTTTGGCACCCAGTTACCGCCATTTGAGGCAGGGGACCATATGCTGGACGGGGTGCGCCAGCGGCTTGTGCGCGGCAGCGATGCAGGTGCAAAACTCAATGGTGCTATCTCGGAAATCAAGCGAGTTGAATATCTGGTTGAAGGGGGCACACTGATACGGCGTACCTACAATCGGTCAGACATTGTGCAGGATGCTACGCCTACCGACCAACTACTGTTGGCCAATGTTGAAGACCTCGAAATTCGCTATAATGCACAGGGTTTGTGGACAGAAGAATGGGGTACGACGCGCGGCCTGAACGACTTGCCTCGCCTTGCTGAAATGGTGATTGAATTTGCGGGCGGCAAGCAGACCCGTATGACCTTCCTGATCGGGAGGCCAGCATGATACGTCTGTTGAACCCGTTAGGCTCTGACCGAGGCGCAGCACTCGTTACCGTGCTATTGCTTGTGACGGTCATGTCACTGGGGGCTGTGCTCACGTTTGATGCTATGGGCTTTTCCATCAAGCGAACAGGTGCGCTCAGGACTTATGACCAGGCACGCCAATATGCCATGGGTGGGGAGCAACTGGCCGTTTCGGTTGCCGAAACTCTGAATGACGCCAAACCCCTGATGGTGGAGCCGCGTGCGGTTTCCTTTGCCATCGATGGTGGTCGTATTGAAGGGCTGATCAGTGATGCCAGCAACTGCTTCAATGTGAACAGCCTTGTGAGCAGGCGCGATGTTGGTACCTATGTCGCGAATGAGGAAAATGGTCGTCAATATATCAGGCTGCTTGTCGCGCTTGGCCTTGCGGACCGTCAGGCGCAGGAACTGCATGCCACCCTGACTGACTGGATGGATAGCGACGAGCGCGCGCTGCCGCTCGGTGCGGAAGATTATGATTATGCAGCGCTTGAGCAGCCTTACCGAACCGGCAATGGTCTTATTGCAGACCTTTCCGAATTGCGCATGATCAAAGGGTATGACTCGTCACTGCTTCAGGTGCTGGAAAACTATCTCTGCGCGGACGATTCGACCGACCTGTCGGCCATTAATCTAAATTCGTTAACCGCTGATGAAGTGCCGCTTTTGATGGCGCTCATCGGTGGCACCTTCACCTTTGATATGGCGGCAGAACTTATTCTCGCGCGTCCGGGCCCAGGCTATAGCGATGTGGCTGATTTTTGGCTTGATCCTATTTTGGCGGGTCGCCGAATCGAGCAGGCCGTTCGGCGACAAACAACGGTGCGGCCACACCGCTTTTCCAGCCGGATACGGGTAACTTATTATGATGCGGTCAGTCACCTGACATCTGATATTAAAGTAGACGATTCCGGTGTCGCGCGTATTGTACGGCATTCTGTGGGAGTATTGCCATGAGCGAAACGCTCATCATTGAAGTGGATGAAACCGCGTCAGTAGTGACGGCCAGCTGGCGGTTGGTTGATGGCACCCTTCAGGCCATATCGATGGAAGACGCCGCTAGCCTTGGCCTTGCGGCTAAAATCATTGCTGTGCTGGACGGCAGGGCGGTTGCCACGCAGGTGGTTGAAATGCCAGCCGTTGATGACGCGAAGGCCCTTAAAATACTACCTGCTGTGCTTGATGATCGGATTGCTGTTGCTGAGGCAGACAGTCATCTGGCCCTATTGGGCGGTCGTGACAGCGAGGCAGGTACACGGGCCGCCGCTGTTGTAGACCGCGGCCTGCTGAACAAGGTCATACAGCTTCTTGGTGAACACCATTTGAAACCTGCTGCTGTAGCGCCCGATTATATGTTGTTGCCCCTTCCGAAGGGTGGGCCAGTATGCGTTGAACTTTCCGGTCGAACCTTGGTGCGTTTGCCAGATGGTGGCGGATATGCAGTGGATGAGACTGGTGCAGCCTTGATGAAAGAAGTCCATGAGCCCGTGGCTTCCAATCTGTCTTGGCAGGATTTGTTAAAGCGTGCTGCCGATACAGATAGCAACCTTCTGCAGGGGTCTTTTGTGCCGCGCACAGGTATGCGGACCACCTTATTGTGGTGGCGCAGGGCTGGTGCGCTTGGTGTGGGCGCTTTGTTGATTGCGGCTGGTTTGGTTTGGCTTGAAGCCTCTGATAATTACCAAAAAGCGGAACAATATTACGCGGGTGCAGAGCGTTTGTTCAGGCAGGCTCTGCCCAACGAGCCGCGTATCGTCAATATGGATGCCCAGCTTCGGCGAGCGCTGGCGGGCAGACGCCAACAAGGTGGCGGCGAGTTTTTCTATCTGAGTGGTTTTGTGCTGACAGCGGTTGAAGCGAGCGAACAAACCCTGCTTGAGACCATGCGCTATGATCAGGACCGTGGTGAGCTGTCCCTTGATGTTTCTTTTGCCTCTTTCGCCGACAGTACCAGCTTTAAGCAGGCGCTGGAGCAGGCAGGTGTATCTGTAAGTGAAGGCAGCAGCAGGCAGGAAGGTGGGCGTGTCCTTTCTGAATTGCGGATACGGAGGCTCTGATGCGAGAGTATTGGCAATCATTAACAGACAGAGAGCAATTGTTGCTATCGGTTGGCGGTATAGTGCTCGCCTTCACGCTTGTTTATTTTCTGGTAGCAAGGCCGCTTGTCGCCTACCGGGCTGAAAGTGAACGCGCCTATCAGGCAGCCTTGAGCACTTTTGAAACCGTGCAATTGCGCGCGGCACAGCTTGCAGCAACCGAGGCGCAGGCAAGTGACCCAGATAAGGCGAATAGCGATGTGTCGCTGCGGGTGGCAGTTTCAGTTGCTGCGCGTCAAGCAGGCGTTACCATCAGTCGCTTGCAGCCTTCAGAGGATGGCACGCTGACTATTTGGGCGGACGGCGTGCAAAGTCAGCAATTTTATCGCTGGTTACAAATCCTTGCTGATAATCGTGGTGTTGGCCCGTCAAATGTGCTGCTGCAAAAATCATCCGACGGCGAAACGCTTCGCGCTCAGGTACGGTTTCTAGAGGCTGCTTTGTGATGTCTGGTAAACATCTGGTGGCGGCTGCGATGGCTAGTTTTCTAATGTTCCTTGTTGTCTTTATGCCAGCAAGCGCTGCTCTACGGTTCGTTTCATTGCCACCAGCATTTTCATATCAATCTGTCTCCGGCTCCGTGTGGGATATGGAGTTTGCGGGCACATCCATATATGGGCGTCATGTTGGCTCCTTGAAAGTACAGCCCGGCCTTTCCACGCTGGCAGGTGGCCTTGATGGTCAGGTAGAGGTGAGCGGCCCCAGCCTTTCGGCTGGTTTTGACATGTCGATGGGGGATAGAATTACCGTTCGTAATTTGGATATGACGACAGGCTTGTCGGGCCGAGTTGCGGCTTTTGTCCTGGATGGTGCTGTGCGGGTTCAAGGTGCAAACATTGAGCTGGAGCCATCAGGCCGGTGTGTGTCAGCAGCGGGAACTGTTCGCACTACTGTCTTCGAAGAGGTGTTTGCATCCCTTGGTATGTCTAAGGATGTGGCGGAAGCTGAGCTAATGTGTAGCGGTGGCTATTTGCAGACCAGTTTCAGCCGTATGTTTGCGGGCGGTGAGTTGAGTGTATCCGGCAGTATTGTTGAACCTTCTGTTGTTGATATGGACCTGCTTTTGCGTTTTGACGAACAGGCTGCTATTCCACAGGAAATACTTGGTTGGCTTGAAAGCAATGGGTTTACTCTGGCAACTGACGGGTGGCGGGCAACAATGAAGGTAAGGCTGTGAACAATAGACTGCAATCAATCGCGAAGGCATGTTTCTTGGTACCTGTGTTTTTTGTTGCTGCCTGTGGGGTTTTGCCGGAACCACAACCGGCCCAGGAGGTGGCACAACAGCCTGAACAACTAGTTATTACCTCGCTTGGTAATGATGAGGTGTTGTCGCGCCTTGGCGCGCTTGGGGCTCAGCAGGTGAATGCAGGTGAATGCGGTTTGTTTCTTTGGGCAAAGCGGGATGACACACCGCTTGTCTTGTTCCAGCGCTCAAGCGGTGCTGCCTTTATGCGAATTGACGGAACGGAACAGCCGCTTTCTCGCACGGGGTTTGACGACCAGATAGCGATGCAATTTCATCGTATGCAGCAATTCACCGTGGCAGATATGGTGGTGCGCATGTCCATCACGCCCGAGGAAACGAGAACATTGCAACAGGGCCTTAAGATACCATCGGGCAGTATCGCCATCTCTACCGAAGATGGCTGGTCTGCGTCCATTCCGGTTGCTGGAGCCATTGGCTGCCAATAGTCTGCGGCCTGGGCAATGTTCAGTTTGGCAGGTGGCTTATTCCCTCCCGAAATGTTGCATTTCCTTGAATTATTTATGACCTGTGTGGCCTTTGGTTGACGGGCATTTGCCCGCCGGTATGATCAGTATGTTTTCAATAAGCATCAACTGATTGCCGCGGCTTTGTCGCGGCTTTTTTTTAGCCAATCACCATGTTTCGCCATGAGTGTCTTGTTTGGCATACGGTTGACTTTTGAGTCATCTTCTGGGGTAATGCCTTTCATTAAAAAAGACGTGTCCGCATTTCGGGGGAGAGCTTCACGTGACGATCAAACAGTTGATGACATCCTGTGCCATGGTGGCGCTTTCAGGCGCATCTGTCTTTGCACAGGAGGAGCCTACACAGCTTTTTTGGGGGGATACCCACCTCCATACATCTTATTCCTTTGATGCCTTTATGAATGGCAATAGCACCGCCGACCCGGACACAGCATACCGCTGGGCAAAAGGGCAGCCTGTGGTGCACCCTTATAATCGGGCGCGGGTGCAATTGAACCGGCCTCTTGATTTTCTGGTTGTGGCTGACCATGCGGAACTGATGGGCGTTATTCGCGCCATCAACTTTGATCAGGCTGACTTGCCTGAAATGAACTTTCTTGACGTTCTTAAGCGCTGGTTTGCTATTCGGTACCTTAACTCAAAAATCGAGGAGGGGAATGGCCGCGATGTCTTTGTAGACCTGCTGCCGGATGACCCAGTGAACCCTGGCGGTGACCCGGTTGCTGACCCGAGCAACTCACTGCCAACAGGCAGGTTTGGCGACACGCGCGATATGGAGAAAATCGCCTGGAACGAAATTGTTGATGCGGCGGAGAGGCATAATAACCCGGGCACCTTTACAAGCTTTGTTGGCTGGGAATGGAGTTCTATCCCAACAGGCGTAAACCTGCACCGGGTCGTTTTGTCACCGCATGGTGGCGATACAGCCAAGCAGTATCTGCCATATGGGTCAGACGACAGCCAGTACCCCGAAGATCTTTGGAAATGGCTCGATGAAACATCCTCCCGGACGAGGGCTGAATTTATCGCTATCCCGCATAATTCGAATATATCCAAAGGCTATATGTTCCGTGATTTGACCTTGAGGGGTGATGCGATAACGGCGGATTATGCCCGTACCCGCATGCGCTGGGAGCCAGTGGCGGAAATCACCCAAATAAAAGGCGATTCGGAAACTCACCCTAGCTTATCGCCGGATGATGAGTTCGCTGACTTTGAAACCTATGAATTTCATATTCAGAAGGTGATCAGTTCTCATGGGTACACAGCAGCCCCCGGTGATTTTGTCCGTTCCGGCCTCAAGAACGGCTTGAAGGTGGCGGAGCAAACAGGTGTCAACCCATTCCAGTTTGGTGTGGTTGGGTCAACCGATAGCCACAGCGGGCTTGCCAGTGCGGACGAAAATAACTTCTGGGGCAAGATGGCGCAGGATAGCGTGCCTGAAAACAAAAGGCGCAGTGGCCTTTCAAAAGAGTCGCGCGGTGTCACGGGCTGGAACATGGCCGCCCAAGGATTGGCTGCCGTTTGGGCAGAGGAAAATACCCGAGAGTCTATTTTTGCGGCCTTCAAGCGTCGGGAAGTATATGGCACCACAGGACCACGCATGAAGGTCCGCTTCTTCGGCGGGTGGGATTTCAGCGCGCTTGACGAGCAAATGAATAACCTGACCGATATTGGATACCGCGACGGTGTGCCCATGGGCGGTGATTTAACACGGTCATCCGCTGGGGCAGCTCCTCAATTTATCATTCAGGCAGTGCAAGACCCCATCGGTGTAGGGCTGGACCGCGTGCAGGTGGTTAAAGGCTGGGTGGACGCTGATGGCAACGCCCATGAGCGCATTTTTGATGTGGCCTGGGCAGGTGAGCGAACAATCGGTGCAGATGGTAAATTACCGGTGATTGCTGACACGGTAGATCGTACCACAGGCCACCTTTCATATGACCCGGGAGTGCCTGAACTGGTCACGGTTTGGCAGGACCCTGAGTTCGACCCTGACCAGCGTGCTTTCTATTATCTACGTGTTCTTCAGGTGCCAACAGCGCGGCACTCCTTGCTCGATGCGATCGCCTTGCAAATCGATCCGCCGTCAGAAGGCCCGGCTGTTCAACAGGAGCGTGCATACAGTTCACCAATTTGGTATACCCCCTGACCATAGTAAAAAGAATGGTGGGTCAATAAATGTTGCGCGTATTCAAACAGCCGCTGGTGCAGTTTCTGCTCGGCGGTTTCATCCTCTATCTATTGTTGCTGGTATCAAACCCCGAAGGGGAACTGGATGACAGTATCATCATTGTCGATGACGCCAGTTTGCTGACCTATTTGCAGTTTCAGGATAAAGCCTTTGACGAAGCACAGGCGCGTCAAATTCTTGATGGACTGGATGAAGAAGGGCGCGCTCGGTTGGTCGAAGATTATGTGCGTGATGAAGTAATGGTCCGGGAAGCATTTGCCATGGGTCTGGACCAGAACGATGATGTGATCAGACAGCGCCTGATCCAGAAGATGGATTTCCTGTTTCAAGGCTTTGTTGATGAGGCTGCTGTGCCAAGCGACGCTGACCAGCAAGCATATTATGAGGCCCATCAGGATCGATACGAGCAACCAGCAAAAGCAACTTTCACGCATGTATTTTTCAATAGCCGCAACCGTGAGCGGGAGCTGGCGAAGGCCGATGCCGAAGCTTTGCGCAAAACGTTGAATGCAGAGCAAGTACCGTTTGAGCAAGCAGGGCGCTACGGTGATCGGTTTTTCTTTCTACGCAACTATGTTGACCGCAGCGAGCAACTGATTAGCGACCATTTCGGACCAGACATGACCAAAGCGCTTTTTGAAGCGGAACCCGATGGCCAGTGGATCGGCCCATTTTCCTCCCGTTTTGGTGAACATCTTGTCATGGTACGCTCTATTGCTGACGCAAGAGCGCTGTCGCTTGAGGAAGCAAAAGGTCAGTTGCTGGAAGACATGCGCATAGAGCGCCGTGACGAGGCTCGCAGGCGGGCCTATGAGGAGCGGGCGAAAAACTACACCGTTGAAATGCCACAGCAGGGTACTCAATGATGAAGCGTTGGATCGTTTCCATATTGTGCCTGTTTGCGGGGTGGCAGGCTGCCTGTGCCCATGAAGGGCGACCAATTCATATAGAGGTGACCGCGCTGTCGGCGGACCGCTATCAGTTACGCTGGAAAATACCGCCGGTTTTGAGAGCTGCGGAGGTGCCTGTGGTCTCGCTTAGTGGGGGTAACTGCCGTTCGGACACAGGGGGTGCCCCTTCGTTAATTGGCACCCGCATCCTGGCCTGTGAAGGCGTGCCCGAGGGGGTGCAGCTAACCTTTCCTGAATTTAACCCGGCCTTGTCCACATTGGTGGACTATCAGCCGCTGGATGGTGGCCGCTACACTCTTTTTGTCGGACCGGAAGATCGATTGATTGAGCTTCCTGGCGAACAGTCTTTTGGCTCTGTGGCTGAGCAATATCTGTGGGCGGGGTTTGATCATATTCTAGAAGGGTTTGATCATCTTCTCTTTGTGTTCAGCCTTCTTTTTGTTGTTGGAAAGTTTCGTCGTATTTTTTGGGTTGTCACTGGCTTTACACTTGGCCATTCAATCACTCTTGGGCTGACGGCGCTTTATGGCTGGTCTTTGCCGCCAACTTTTGTGGAGCCGTTGATCGCGCTCAGTATCGCCATGCTGGCGGCGGAGAAACTGGTTGCCGACAGGTCGCCAGAAGATGAGAAGCCGCTGGTGTTTACCTATCCGGCTCTTATCGCTTCTTTGTTTGGCTTGCTGCATGGCTTCGGTTTTGGTGGCGCACTCTCGGAAATTGGCCTGCCATATGGATATTCGCTGACAGCGCTCGCTTTCTTCAATATCGGTGTTGAACTGGGGCAGGTTGCCTTCATTTTGGTGGTGCTAGTAGCTGCGAAGATCGCACAGTCGGTATTGAAAATATCCTCAGATATGCAGCCCGCTATTGCGAGAGTGTTTCTGTATCCCGCAGGGCTTGTTGCAGGTTTCTGGACCGTCGAGCGGGTAGCGACCCTGTGGGTCTAACGGATTGGTGATGTTCCACCCTCTTTACAGGGCATGAAATCCGCCGGTACAGTCCTCGCCGGGTTATAAAATCTATTGAAAGGGTGGAGTCTTGAAAAAAACATACCTTATGGGGCTTGCAGCCGCGTTGCTGGCTGGATGCTCCCCTCAGGCAACCAATACCGCTAACGAGGGCGGGGCCGCTGAAGTTGAAGCTGTTTCTTATGTTCCAACAGGCTGGCTTGCCAAATCATTGCCGGAAATAGCAGCGGGATTGCAAGCGGGTGAGGTTTCGTCAACCGATCTTGTGCAAGCCTACATTGAGCGTATCAATGCAGTGGACCGGGCAGGGCCGACACTCCAGAGCGTTATTTCCATCAATCCTGATGCAATCGCTATTGCTCAGGAGCTGGATGCAAAGCTTGCGTCTGGCGAGGTTGTCGGCCCACTGCATGGTGTGCCGATCCTGTTAAAAGACAATATCGAGTCTGCTGACAATATGGCGACAACGGCGGGTGCCCTTGCGCTTAAGGATAATGTCACAGGCCGCGACTCCCCGCTTGCCGCTGGCTTGCGTGCGGCAGGCGCGATTATCCTTGGTAAAGCGAACCTGAGCCAATGGGCAAACTTCCGCTCGAACGATTCGATGAGTGGCTGGACGGCCCTTGGCGGACAAGTCCACAATCCGCATATTTTGAACCGTAACCCTTGCGGGTCCAGCTCTGGTTCTGGTTCGGCTGCTGCAGCATCCCTTGCGGCGGGCACAGTTGGCACAGAAACAAACGGGTCTATTATCTGCCCTTCTACCGTAAACGGCGTTGTGGGTTTCAAGCCTACGGTGGGGCTTGTTTCGCAAGAGTATATCGTGCCGATTTCATCGTCACAGGACACCGCTGGCCCGATGACCAAAACCGTGCGCGGCGCCGCGATGATGATGAATGCAATGGCAACTGGCGCAAACAAAACCGACTATGTTGCCGCACTTGATGCCGGGTCGATCAGCGGTAAACGGGTGGGTGTATTGCGCTTTGCGGAAGGTTCCAACGCGGATATCGTCGCGCTTTTCAATGCAGCGGTTGCTGAACTGGAAGCAGCGGGCGCTGTTGTGGTTGAAATAGCAGATAATCCTGTGACAGTGGATGACTTTGGCACGGCTTCGCGCAATCTGCTGTATCATGAGTTCAAAGCGACCTTGAACGACTATCTGGCACGCACGTCGCCGGAGCAGGTGAAAACGCGCACGCTGGATGATTTGATCGCCTTCAACCTTGAGCATGCTGATGTGGAACTAGCGCTATTTGACCAGAGTATCTGGGATATTTCAGCACCGCTGCCGGGTCTTGATGATCCAGCCTATATTGAAGCACGCGACAAGGTGCAAACGGCCACCCGTGCGGATGGCATTGATAAGCTTATTGCTGAGCATGACCTGGACTTTATGGTCTCGCCATCAGGGCCGGTACCGGGTCAGATTGATCCGATCAACGGTGATGTTTGGCCGTCATTCCCCGGCGCTGGCTGGATAGCGGCAATCGCCGGTTATCCGCATGCAACAGTGCCAATGGGCGGCGTACACGGCATGCCGGTTGGTTTCTCTATCATTGGCGGCAAGGATGATGATGCAAACATTTTGTCCTATGCCTACGCCTATGAACAGCGGACCAATCACCGTCTTGAGCCGCAGTATCTGTCAACATCCGACATGCGCCCAGAGATTATTGGGCCGATGAAGGGTGTGCTGCGCCAATAGCAGCCAAAAAG
Source organism: Kordiimonas sp. (assembly GCA_965199355.1). Lineage (GTDB taxonomy): Bacteria > Pseudomonadota > Alphaproteobacteria > Sphingomonadales > Kordiimonadaceae > Kordiimonas. The sequence goes on along the minus strand of CBDARB010000009.1, from coordinate 428,366 downwards.
ATGACGCCCGCTACTGATGGTGGCGGGCTGACCACATCAAGCTCGGGGGTAAGGCATGCGTATATTATTTCAAAATGGATTAACTGCGTTGGCAGTTAGCCTGTTGTCTGCGTGCAGTGAACCACCGGAGGAGCGAGAGCCTTTCGAGTTTGTTGAGGCAACTATCGCGGACATTCAGGGGGCGATCACGTCTGGTAAGATGACATGCGAGGCTATTGTTTCCGGTTATCTGGCGCGCATCGAAAAATTCGACCAGTCTACCGGTCTTAATGCCATTACAGAGATTAACCCGACGGCGCTAACCCGTGCGCGGGAAATTGACACTGCACTGAGTGAATGGGAGGAGGTTGGCCCTCTGTTTTGTGCACCGCTTCTGGTGAAGGATAACTTCGATACGTTCGATATGCCGACGACAGGCGGGTCAATTGCCCTTAAGGGTAGCATTCCACCAGATGATGCCTTCCGTAATGGGGCAGTTGATGTCAAGCACCTTTATCACACAATTAGCCGGCGCGACACGGTTGACGGTTCACGGGAGAGGGTCTTGTCGGCGTCCCTGTATACAGGGGGAAAGCCTGGATTTTGACTTCCGTAATGGGGCAGTTGATGTCAAGCACCTTTATCACACAATTAGCCGGCGCGACACGGTTGACGGTTCACGGGAGAGGGTCTTGTCGGCGTCCCTGTATACAGGGGGAAAGCCTGGATTTTGACTGTGTGGATCGTTGCCTTTGCCTTCTGGAGTCAGGTCACCTTCCTGTATCACCGCCGGGTACGTGCTTCCGTCCGTGGTCGGCGCCATGCAGGGCAAGGGCCGCCAACTTCATACCTTGTCCAATACAGTTCCCGAGTGCCTATCTTTGGGGCGTGCTCGAACCCTGCGCTACATATGTGCGGGGTCCGGCGACAAGGCATCCTGCGTGCATCATCGGGGACTGCGTCCCGGCAGGGACACTGGTGGCCGACCCCTGTCAGACGCGGCCAAACCTCCTGTTTCTTCTCGTACGCTGCTTGAACGGGTTTATACAGAGCGGACAGCCTCTTCGCGGGTGAAGCAGAACACCGTTGCGTCCACCATCATCCGGTGCAGCACCACACCGATGCGTCGGGCAAGGGCGACCGTTGCACGTTTCTTGCCCCGCAGGGCAGCAAGACGCAACGCCCAGGCTTTCAGCCAGTTGGATCTGCCCCCGTTCAGCATGACCGTCGCCGCCTGATACAGGGCGGTTCGCAGGCCGACATCGCCAGCCTTCGTGATGCGGCCGGTAACATCCCGTTCCCCCGACTGGTCCCGGCCCGGCGTTAGCCCCACCCATGGACCGATATCCTTCGATCGGCGGAACTGCCCGGGATCATCCACTGCGGACAGGAAGGTCAGCGACACGACCGGCCCTACACCGGGCATGGTCATTAACAGGTCACAGACCGGGTTCGCCGTCGCCAGCCCTTTAATCTTTTTCTCCAGACCTGCCATCTCCTTGCGCAGCGTGTCGCGCACGTGCAGGACAGGCTCGACGGCAGCTTCCAGCATAGGGTTGCCGGTCACAAGCTCGCGCACCCGTGCCGCGTACCGCCCCTTCGACACCTTGCCCATCTTCAGACCGAAATTGCGCAGGATACCCCGCACCGACAGTTCGAGAGCCTTCAGGGCCTTCTGGATGGCATGGCGGGTCGTCAGCAGCGCCCGTATCTCCTGCGACGAAACGGATTTGCAGTGGACTGGCCGGAACCAGCCCAGATGCAGCAGGCGGGCAATCCCTTCCGCATCCCGGCGATCTGTTTTGATCGGCATGGCCTTCAGCGCGGCCTTCACTCTGCGTGTTTCCATCAGCACCGTCTCGAAACCCGCTTCCGTCAGGCCCTTGTACAACCACTGGGACAGGGGCCCTGCTTCAAGACCAATGCTGGCGACATCGCACCCCAGGCTGTGCACAAAACCCACAAGCGCTGCCGGCTCGCTGGGCACCTTTGCCTCCCTGAGAATCTCACCCTTACCCGTCAGTACACAGACTGCCGTGCTTGCCAGAGAGACGTCTAGTCCTATAAATACAGTCATGTTGTTGTTCCTTTTTGATTGATAAAATGGCGCAGGCCTCATGGCGCGACGCCGTAGATACAGCTTACTGCATCAGGAGCAACGACACCCCCTTCCTATCCACCGTCACGACACGCCGAAACGGAGCAGGACGTGCCAAGCCCCATTACGGTATCTTTATGACCGGGCCAGAGACGATGGTGGAGTTTTTCCACGGCTATACATTCTCCGGTAACCCCATGGCATGCGCCGCTGCACTGGCGACACTTGATACCCATGAAGAAGAAGGGTTGTTCACCCGAGGGGCTGAGCTTTCTGATTATTGGCAGGATGCGGTCCATTCCCTGAAAGGCCTGCCGCATGTCCTTGATCTCAGGAATATGGGACTGATTGCCGGCATTGAGCTTGAGCCCCGGGCGGGTGAACCTGCGGCACGGGGGTTTAAGGCGTTTCTGAAAGCCTATGAAGCCGGCCTGCTTATCCGTACGACCGGCGATACGATCGCCCTGTCACCACCCCTCATTATCGAAAAATCCCACATTGATGTCGCCTTCGGCACGATTGCCGACATACTCAAGTCACTGGAGTAAGGGCGCCATGATCCAGGTAGACCCTATCATTGCAGGTGCCTGTATGGCTGGAACAACCTGTATGGCTGGAATAACCGGGGCCAGTCACCCCCTCTATACCCCCGCAACGGGAGAGCCCTCAGGGTCTTTCCCGTTCGCGATAGTCGTTAAAAACCCCCTCTATACCCCCGCAACGGGAGAGCCCTCAGGGTCCGTGGTGCCGGGGAGGTGCCGGAAACCAGGGAGGTGCCAGAAACCAGGGGGTGCCAGAAACCATAGGGTGATGGTGCCGGATGCAGAGAGGGATCAGGCGGCGGATGCTCTTATGGGCGCGGGTTTTGGTTCCGCGGGTGAACGCTGTATGGCTATCAGTATGGCTGTGCCAGTGGGGGCAGAAACAGGGCTCGCAGGCAAGCTTGCCTCTATGGGGCGGTCCCTGACCAACGGCCCGCATGATGAGCCGGGGCGACAGCGACGGCACCAAAACTGTTGTAGACGGCAGGGGTCAGGGCAGAGGTCAGGGGGTATGGTCGGCGTGACTGTGTCCCTCCCTGTGTCAATCCCTGTGTCGGCTGTTGCGTATCGCAGTTTTGACCGCTGGAAGCGGTCGATCTTTGGTGCCCACGGCATCTATGGCCCTGAAGCTGTTCATTTTTATACCAAACTTAAAACAGTAACTACTCGGTGGCCGACAGGCATCCGTGCAGGGGCTGGCTTTACATTTCCTGGCTTGGGATAGGAGGATTTATGACAATCAATACAAATGCCACACTGCGCGGCGGCCTTATTCAGATGGGGCTTAAGTCTTCAACGGATAATGATCCTGAAACCATCCGCCAGGCGATGATTGACGCCCATATCCCGCTTATTGAAGCGGCAGGAGAGAAAGGGGTGCAGGTTCTGTGTTTTCAGGAAGTCTTTACGCAGCCTTATTTCTGCCCGAGCCAGGACCCCAAATGGTATGAAAGCGCTGAAGCGATCCCGAAGGGTCCCACAACAAAGTTGATGCAGGCCTATGCGGCCCAGTATAAAATGGTGATTGTTGTGCCACTTTATGAGCGGGACGATGTCACGGGTGTTTATTATAATACTGCTGCAGTTATTGATGCGGATGGCAGCTACCTTGGGAAATACAGAAAAACCCATATCCCGCAGGTGGCTGGTTTCTGGGAGAAATTTTTCTTCAAACCGGGCGCTTCCGGTTGGCCGGTTTTTGAAACACAATACTGTAAACTTGGTGTTTATATTTGTTATGATCGCCATTTCCCTGAAGGGTGGCGTGCACTTGCACTGAACGGCGCGGACTATATTGTCAACCCGTCAGCCACGGTGGCCGGCCTGTCGGAGCATCTCTGGAAGCTTGAACAACCGGCGTCCGCCGTCGCAAACGGTTGCTGGATCGGGGCCGTCAACCGGGTTGGCCGGGAGCAGCCCTGGGATATTGGTGAGTTTTATGGCCAGAGCTATTTCGTGAACCCGCGCGGGCAGATTGAAAAAGAGGCCAGCCGGGACCGGGACGAGCTCATTATCCATGATATGGATATGAGCATGGTACAGGACGTCAGAAACACCTGGCAGTTTTTCAGGGATCGCCGACCAAGTACCTACAGCAGATTAACGGACGGAGAGTAAAGCGTATTCATTCATGAAGCAGATTTTCCGGGGAGGAAATGTGCTTTCGAGCAAATGATTGGAGGGGGACTATGGAGAAGGGGAAGCAGCCGGATGATCTTTGGCCGGATGATCTTTGGCCGGATGATCTCTGGAACGAGGATCTGGCACCAACATCAGCCGCTACACGCACATGGGACTGGACATCCTATGCGGCCTTGTGGGTGGCCATGGTTGTGTGCGTGCCCGCCTACATGCTCGCCGGCGGCCTCGTCTCGGAAGGGATGACCTGGTGGCAGGCGGTGCTGACCGTGCTGCTCGGAAACGCCATAGCCTTGATGCCCATGATCCTGATCGGACATGCCGGGGCAAAACACGGGGTACCGTTTCCGGTTTTACTGAGGTCGGCCTTCGGGACGAAAGGCGCGCGTATTCCCGCGGTTGCCCGCGGCCTGGTGGCCTGCGGCTGGTTTGGCATCAATACATGGGTGGGCGGGTCCGCCATCTATGTGATTGTGAAGGCCCTGTCCGGCAAGGCCATTGTGGGCGCCGCCTTGCCGTTTCTGGGTATCGATTTTGGCCAGTTTTCCTGTTTCCTGGCCTTCTGGGCGATGCATCTTTATTTTATCAGGCACGGCACGGAAAGCATCCGCTGGCTGGAAACCTGTGCCGCCCCCTTTCTGCTGGTGATGGGGCTTGTGCTTCTGGTCTGGGCCTACACACAGGCAGGCGGTTTTGGTGACATGCTCTCCAGGCCGTCAGCCTTTGTGGCAGGGGGCGCGAAAGAGGGGCAGTTCTGGACCGTGTTTGTTGCCGGGCTGACCGCCATGGTGGGCTTCTGGGCCACCATGGCGCTGAATATCCCTGATTTTACCAGATTTGCCAAAAGCCAGAAAGATCAGATCATAGGTCAGGCGCTGGGCCTGCCGCTTCCCATGGCGCTGTTTGCCTTTATCAGCGTAGCGGTCACGTCTGCAACAGCGGTGATGTATGGCGACGCTGTCTGGGACCCTGTGGCCCTTGCCGGGCGCATGGGAGGCCTGGGCGTTGTGGTCGCTCTTGCCGTCCTTGTTGTTGCCACCCTTACCACCAATCTTGCGGCGAATGTGGTGGCACCCGCCTACGGGTTTTCCAACCTGAACCCGAAAAAAATCAGCTTCACCACGGGCGGCTATATCACCGCAGGGATCGGTATCGCCATTTTCCCCTGGAAGCTTATGGAAACTGCGGGCGGGTATCTGTTTGTCTGGCTGGTTGGCTATTCAGCGCTTCTGGGCCCGATCGCCGGTATTATGATGGTCGATTATTTTCTGGTGCGCAAACGCCGGCTGGATACGGACGCCCTCTTTAACCATCACGGCGCATACGGCACCTGGAATGCAGCGGGCCTGATGGCACTGGTGATCGGGATTCTACCAAACCTGCCGGGTTTTTTGCAGGCAGCGGGAGCGCTGGAGAGCGTGCCTGCCGTCTTTACCATGCTGTATCGCTACGCCTGGTTTGTTGGCCTGTTTATCGCGGGCGGCCTGTATTTAGTGTTTTCCCGGTATTTAGGGCTTTCAAAAAGACTGTAACGGAAAAGGGGCTTGCTTATGTCTATCGTGATTCGGGGTGGCACCGTGGTGACAGCCGACCACAGCTTTAGCGCGGATGTCTATTGCGAGGGTGGCCTGATCAAGGCCGTTGGTGAAAATCTGGACGTGCCTTCTGGTATTGAAATGGTTGATGCAACAGGCCAGTATGTGATGCCGGGCGGCATTGATCCTCACACTCATATGCAGCTTCCTTTTATGGGAACTGTTGCGTCAGAAGATTTTTATACAGGGACTGCAGCTGGCCTTGCGGGCGGCACCACTATGATTATTGATTTTGTAATCCCAAGTCCGCAACAGGGGTTGATGGAGGCGTACCGGCAGTGGCGGGAATGGTCTGAAAAAGCCTGTTCAAACTATAGCTTCCATGTGGCTGTTACCTGGTGGGGGGACGGCGTTGCAGAGGATATGGGCACGCTGGTTCGAGAGGAAGGCGTGAACAGCTTCAAGCATTTTATGGCTTATAAAAATGCGATTATGGCAGAAGATGAAACCCTTTATAATAGCTTTACCCGGGCTTTGGAATTGGGCGCCATTGTTACGGCCCATGCCGAAAATGGTGAGCTTGTGTATCAGCTTCAGCGTAAACTGCTGGAAATGGGGATGACTGGCCCTGAAGCCCATCCGCTTTCACGGCCGCCCGCTGCGGAAGGAGAGGCTGCCAACCGGGCCATCAGGCTTGCCGAGGTGATTGGGGTGCCCCTGTATCTGGTGCATGTTTCCACGCAGGATGCGCTGGAGGAAATTGCCCGGGCCCGCAGCGAGGGCCAACGGGTGTTTGGTGAAGCGCTCGCGGGGCACCTGTTGATTGATGATAGCGTGTACCGCCATCCCGACTTTGACGTAGCTGCAGCGCATGTCATGTCACCACCGTTCCGCGAGAAGCGTCATCAGGCGGCGCTTTGGAAAGGGCTGCAATCAGGCACCCTGCAAACAACTGCGACGGATCACTGTTGTTTTTGCGCAGATCAAAAAGCAGCCGGTAAGGATGACTTTACTCTCATTCCTAACGGAACCGCAGGCATCGAAGACCGTATGACAGTGCTGTGGACCCACGGGGTGCGGACCGGAAAACTTACACCAGAGGAGTTTGTTGCGGTTACCTCTGCGAATTCCGCAAAAATATTTAACATTTATCCGCGCAAAGGCACCATACAGGTTGGTGCTGATGCTGATATTGTTGTGTGGGATCCGGAAGCCACCAAGGTTATCTCACGGGAGACACACCACCAGAATGTTGATTACAATATATTCGAAGGAATGGACGTGAAAGGGCTGGCGTCTCACACCATATGTAATGGCAGGCTTTTGTATGCGCACGGTGAGCTGCGGGCTGAACCGGGAACGGGTACATATATCAAGCGCCCGGCATTCCAGCCCATGTTCCATGCTCTGGAAAAAGCGGCTGCTGCCAGGAAACCTGTGCCGGTTCATCGGTGGTAGGCGCCCCTGAGAGGGTTTGTTCCGTGTGGTTTTGCAGGTGTAGCTTTGCAGGAAACTCTAGGCATTTTTACAGGGAAGATTGACCTCAAATCAGGTCAGCGGTTTTGACCCGTCCAGGGCGACTCTCAGAAATATCCGGGGCACTGCCAAGATGCTTCTTTTTATCGCCTTATAGGTGTAGGGAAGCGGCAAAAGTGGAGGCCAGACTATGGTGTCCAATTGTTCTAACTAAAGTGTCCACGTACACAAGTGACGGTGAATTGACAGGACTGGCCGTGCGTATGGTTCCACAGATCGGTATATGGACAAGGCTTTACCATAGGACTGTTCAGCCCCGTTATGGTGCTCCAGCCGCCGCATGATCTGACCATGCCAAAAATACAATTGAGCATTGAGCGGATAGTCGATCAAACCCATATGTGGTTCCGCGACTTCGATGGCTAATTCAGCCCGGTTTTTGGCGCGATCATACTCACCAGAATCATAGTAAAGTCGGGCAAGCCCCATATGGGCACGGGCCATGTCAAAAGTCTCGGTTCCATTGCTTTCTTCTAGGAGTTCACCAGCTTTCTTGAGCCATGCATATGCCATTTCCGGTTCTTTTCGGTGAATGGCTTCTTCTGCTGCATCCACGAGGGTAGGTATGAGCTTGGTGCTATCAGCGCCATGCGCATCAACAAGCAGGTCAAGAGTGTGCTGATATTGAGGAAGGGCAATTGGTTCCTGATATCTGGCCGCGGCCCGCGCATAGGTGTGTGAAATAGGTGCCAGTTCAGCGGGGTTATCGATAAAAAGCTGCCTCGCGATAAAATACGCGCGACGAGCATGCAGAAAGCTGTCAGCTTTGTGAAGCAGGGCCGTGGAGTCACGGTGGGCCTTCAGCGCTTCTTCCAGGTCGGTGTAGGTAGGCTTGTCCAGCGCCACAATCGATGTTGAAAGAAACCACAAACTAAGCAGATTAATGGCGAAACGCATGACAGCCTCCCAATCATTATGAGAAACAATGATATATCATAACAAAAGTTTAGCCAATAGTATTATGTGGTGTCAAAGTAGGCCAAGGTCTTTGAGTTCCATCGCCAGTTCGGGTGAACCTTTGCCTGGGTCACCAGCAGCTTGTGTAAGGTCTTTCGGCGCATCTTCCGGTTTCAGATACCGCCAGCCCTGAAACCCCCGTTTTGGCTGGGGGATTGTCGGGATCACATGCGGCCTAATACACATCTGGCAGCCTTTCTTGCCATCTTCTCTGACAATTTGTCGAATAGCGACGAGTTCGGCTCGGGCAACGATGGCGCGTTTGATGATCCAGAACACACTTCCACCATCAAGCACTTCATCCATACGCTTGGGTGTGTTTCGTGAACTCATATGCATGATATGGCCCAGCTCGGCGTCTGTGTATGAATAGTGGTCAACAACTTGGTTGAGGTGCTCCAGAGAGCTAACGCCTGCCGCTACTTTAAGAATATGAAGTGCCACAAAAAATCCGTTCTTGGTTATCGGCTCAGACATACAAGAAAGCGAACTGCGTGCAATCCATTTTCATGAGTCCGCCTATGCTACGTGGGTAGGGTTATGGACCTAACCCTATGAAAGCAGGTTGTTTTCCAAAATACCCTGTCATTTCCCATCCAAATCACTATAGGTACCGGTCAACTTGACTTTTCTCCCCGCGACTTTACTGGGACTGACTTTGGCAGGGCTTTGCAATGAACGCTTCGAAACTTCGCCTGCGTGAAAACCTATACGAGTTGAGAGATAAAAACAGATTACGGCGGCTCATGCCTCAATCGGGTCTCGATTTTTCTTCCAATGACTATCTGGGTATAGCTAGCGGTAATCTGCTTCATGAGCATGCGCAAAACCTGCTTGAGAGAGGGGTGGCGTTAGGTTCTGGTGGTTCGCGGCTTTTGCGCGGCAATCACTCAGCTCACGAGGCGTTAGAAGATTATGCCGCCAATTTGTTCAGTTCCGAAGCGGCGCTTTTCATGGGGGGCGGATTTCAAGCCAATCAGGCAATTTTCTCTGCATTGCCGGGCCCGGACGATTTGGTTTTATATGACGCGTTGGTACATGCCAGTACCCACGAAGGTATGAGGCTGGGTAGGGCGAGGACAGAAGCTTTTCGCCATAATGATGTCAATCACGCGCAGGACATTGCCCGACAATGGCGACAGACAAAGCCAGCGGGGCAGGTTTGGATCGCGGTTGAGGCGGTCTATTCAATGGATGGCGATTTAGCCCCCATACCGGAGTTGGCCAAACTAGCAGAAGAACTAGATGCTGTTCTTGTCGTGGATGAGGCCCATTCAACAGGTGTGTTTGGGCCTGGTGGCCGTGGTCTCTGCGCGCAGTATGAGACTGAGCTGGTGAATGTTGAGCTTTTGCAGTTGCACACTTGTGGTAAAGCCCTTGGCGTTTCCGGTGCCCTTATATGTGGTGCTCGCGAAATGATTGATATTCTCGTCAATCGGGGCAGGCCGCTTGTTTTTGCTACAGCACCGTCTCCGTTCAGTGCAGAGTTGATCGAAGCTGCGCTCAAATTACTTCAGCAGCTAGATCTAGCAGATAGCTTGGCAAATCGAGTCGTGCATGCGAACCATGAAGCTGCCAGACTCGGTTTGAAGACCGTTGGGCAAAGCCAGATTTTACCGATCATTATTGGTGCGGATGAACCCACGATGCTGTTTGCTGCCGAGTTGCAAGCTCAGGGTTTTGATGTGCGTGGGATAAGACCGCCCACTGTTCCTGTGGGCACTTCAAGACTGAGGGTGTCAATAACCAACAATGTGGAAACAAAGGACATCACCGTCTTGTTTGAAACGATCGCAATGTTGCAGGAGCAGGCCGCATGAAGCCAATCATCGTTACCGGAACAGACACCGGGATTGGGAAAACCGTTTTCGCGGCGGGTCTCGCCAATGCCCTTAACGCCAGCTACTGGAAACCGGTTCAGTCAGGACTGGAAGAGGCAAGTGACAGTGTAACCGTTGAACAACTTGCTGGTTGCCCGATTATTCCTGAGCAATACCGCCTTCAATTGCCCGCATCTCCACACCTTTCTGCCGAAGCCGAAGGTGTTGAGATAGATATTGAGCAATTGAAACTCCCGCAGGTTGATGGGCCGCTTGTCATAGAAGGGGCTGGGGGTGTGATGGTGCCCGTGACGCGTCAGCATACCTTCCTTGATCTGTTTTGTGCTTGGAAGGCGCCTGTGGTTCTCGTCGCCCGCACCGCACTGGGTACGATCAATCATTCCCTGTTGTCAATCGAAGCCCTGCGCCAAGCAGGATGCGAAATTGTAGGTATAGCCTTTTCAGGGGCGCCGGAGCTAGATGTGGAGCAAACCATTTGCGAGATGGGGGAAGTGCATTCCCTTGGCCGACTGCCTGTGCTGGAGCCTCTTAACGGGCAAAATTTGAGAGATGCGTTCGGGGCAATAGACATTGAGCGGGTAAGGCGCTTCCTATGAGCAATCTGCCCGCGCTTGAATTTGATGCCAAGCATCTGTGGCACCCCTATACGAATGTTATGTCGCCTGGCCCCATGCATTTGGTTCGCGAAGCCGAGGGTGTTTGGCTGACGCTTGATGATGGTACGCATATGATTGATGCCATGTCGTCATGGTGGTGTACCATTCATGGGCACCGCCATCCTGATATTGTGGCGGCCATGCATACTCAGTTAGATCAATTGCCTCATGTGATGTTTGGCGGGCTAACCCATGAGCCAGCTGTGGAGCTGGGGCGCAGGCTGTTGAACATTTTGCCAAATGGCCTTGATCGTATTTTCTTCTGCGACAGTGGCTCGGTCGCGGTCGAGGTGGCGATGAAAATGGCTGTCCAGTATCAGATCGCTCACGGTCGGCAAGGGAAGGTCGAGTTTGCGACGATTCGTGGCGGCTATCATGGTGATACATGGAAAGCCATGAGTGTGTGTGATCCCGTTACCGGCATGCATGGGTTATTCAAGGGCGCGCTTTCCATTCAGCATTTTCTATCTCGTCCAGCAGTATCGTTTGGTGTTGAATGGGACGATGACCCCGTTGTTAATGGATTAGCAGAGCTTGAGAAGCTCCTCACCACGAAAGGCCATCATCTAGCCGCGCTTATTCTGGAGCCCGTCGTGCAGGGGGCGGGAGGCATGTATTTCTATCACCCGGAATGGATAAATCAGGCACAGACCATGTGCGCGCAGCATGATGTTCTGATTATCTTTGATGAAATTGCCACGGGATTTGGTCGAACCGGAAAAATGTTCGCTGCCGACTTTATTGAGCAGTCACCGGACATTATGTGTTTGGGCAAGGCCCTCACTGGCGGACATATTTCCTTTGCCGCAACCGTTGCGTCCGAACGTGTGGCGAGCGGTATAGACAACAGTGAGGCAGGTGTTTTCATGCACGGGCCAACGTTCATGGCTAACCCGCTTGCCTGTAGTGCTGCAATTGCCAGTTTGGGTTTGCTCAATCAAGGCAATTGGCAGGAGAAAGTAGCGCATATTTCAGCCCAGATGGGCGTAGAGCTTGCGCCCGCAGCAAAATTGACAGCGGTAAAAGAATGCAGGGTACTGGGCGCGATAGGGGTGCTGGAGATGCATGAAGTGGTGGACCCGAGGATCGCCCATGCTGCCGCACTGGAAACGGGTGTTTGGCTAAGGCCCTTTGGCCACAACATATATTGCATGCCACCTTATGTTATCGACCCCGACGAGTTATCGAGGGTAACGGCTGCAATGCTTCAACTTGCCCAAAATAGCTAACTATCAAGGCGGCATTTCGCTTGCGCCTTTGGTCCGCTCGTGGCATGTGCGGAGCAAGATGTTTTTCAGGTCAGGAGGATGTAGATGACCCGAGCACTCGTATTCCCAGGACAAGGTAGTCAGTTTGTCGGTATGGGCCAGTCATTGGCTGAGGCTGAACAAGCGGCCAAACTTGTATTTGAAGAAGTTAATGACGCGCTTTCCCAGGATTTATCCAAAATTATGTGGGAAGGCCCAGAGGAAGACTTACGCCTGACAGAAAATACGCAACCAGCGCTGATGGCGGTTTCGATGGCCGTAGTTCGCACGTTGGAAGCCGGTGGCGTAAAGGTTGATGAGATTGCAAGCCACGTAGCTGGCCACTCACTTGGTGAATATTCAGCATTGGCCGCAACTGGTGCATTCAGCCTTTCTGATACCGCGCGTTTGTTGAAGCTTCGTGGTCAAGCCATGCAGCGTGCGGTTCCTGTTGGGGAGGGCGCAATGGCGGCTATTCTTGGCCTAAGTATGGAAGATGTAGCAGCAACCTGTGAAGAGGCGGCTGAGGGCGAAGTTGTTGTTTCTGCAAACGATAACGCAGATGGACAAGTTGTTGTTTCTGGGCACAAAGGCGCTGTTGAACGCGCAATTGAAATTGCCAAGGGGAAGGGTGCAAAACGGGGCATGCTGTTGCCTGTAAGCGCACCATTCCATTGCCCTTTGATGCAACCTGCTGCTGATGAGATGAAGGCGGCGCTCGCAGATGTAACAATCCACCGGCCAAGCCTGCCGGTTATTGCTAATGTTCTTGCGGCCCCCGTCAGCGAACCGGATGGCATTAGAAACCTGTTGGTTGAGCAGGTGACAGGCGCTGTGCGGTGGCGTGAAAGCGTTGCGTCCATGACATCGCTTGGTATTCATCAAATGGTGGAAGTGGGGGCCGGCAAGGTTCTATCTGGTCTGGCGCGTCGCATTGATCGCAGTTTGGAAACGCTGAACCTTCAGGAACCAGCAGATATCGAAGCTTTTGCGGCTTCGCTTTAATTTAGGGGAAATCTATGTTTGACCTTACAGGCAAAAACGCGCTGGTTACGGGCGCCACGGGTGGCATTGGTGCCGCGATTGCGCGTGCGCTGCATGGTACTGGGGCAACTGTTGCCATATCCGGTACGCGCGCCGAAAAGCTGGAAGTACTGGCGAGTGAACTGGGTGAGCGGGTTCACGTAGTGCCTGCGAACCTTTCTGAGCGTGAAAGCGTGGACGGTTTGGCCAAAGCTGCGGCGGAAGCGATGGGCAGCGTTGATGTGCTGGTGAACAATGCAGGTGTGACCAAAGATAACCTCGCTATGCGTATGAAAGATGAAGAGTGGGACACTGTTCTTCAGGTGAATCTTGAAAGCGCTTTCCGCCTGATGAAAGGCGTGATGCGCGGCATGATGAAAGCGCGTTGGGGTCGCATGATTAATATTACTTCCGTTGTTGGTGTTACCGGCAACCCAGGCCAGGCTAACTATGCGGCGTCAAAGGCAGGTATGATTGGCATGTCGAAGTCAATGGCTCAGGAAGTGGCTAGTCGCGGTATTACGGTAAACTGCGTTGCACCAGGCTTTATCGCAACGCCGATGACCGATGCGCTGACAGACGATCAGAAGGCCGCAATAACGCAAGGTATTCCATCTGGCACACTTGGATCACCGGAAGATATTGCCGCGGCTGTACTGTATCTTGCCAGTAACGAAAGCCAGTATGTGACTGGACAAACTCTTCACGTGAACGGTGGCATGGCGATGATCTGAGCGGCTTGCAAGACCCGAATAACGAAGGGTTGCGCCAGTTTAATTAAAAAGCTACATACGTTGCTTGAAAAGCCGAAACGGGGAATTGCATAACTCGGGCTTCTCAAAGCTAAGAAACTGTGTTAGGAGCACCCGCAATACGGATTTTTCCACTGGAAATGTTGGAAAATCGTATGGTAGGGGGTTCACTGAAAAATAGGTAATCTCCGTTTTAACGGTGTTAAAAACGAGGACATAGCAATGAGCGATATCGCCGAAAAGGTGAAAAAAATCGTAGTCGAGCACCTGGGTGTTGACGAGGACAAAGTAACCGATACCGCAAGCTTTATTGATGATCTGGGCGCAGATAGCCTGGACACTGTTGAGTTGGTAATGGCGTTTGAGGAAGAATTCGGAATCGAGATCCCTGACGACGCCGCTGAAAAGATTCAGACCGTTAAAGACGCGATCGACTTTATCAGCGCGAATTCCTAATCCAGGGGTTCAGATAGATAAAAAAGGGTAACAGCCGGCGAAAGAGCCTTGGTTGTTGCCCTTTTTCTTTTTCAGGCAAATCGGGTTGTTTTTGACTTCGCACCAAGCATCTTTCGCACTAAAGTGGCGGGAAAGATTTTGGCATAGGAACAAGGATCGTTAAATGAGAAGAGTTGTTGTTACAGGTATGGGAATGGTGTCCCCGCTGGGTGATACCGTGAACACAACTTGGGACAGGCTGATTGAAGGCCAATCGGGTGCCGGTAAGATCACATTGTTTGATGCGGATGAGTTTCCTTGCAAAGTAGCTTGTGAAGTTCCTCTGGGAGACGGCTCGGACGGAACATTCAATGCTGACGCCTATATGGCGCCAAAAGATCAGCGCCGGGTCGATAATTTCATTCTCTTTGGTGTTGTTGCGGCGGAGCAGGCGATCAAAGACGCTGGTTGGGAAATGCCCGGCGAGGAAGAGTGTCTGCGCACTGGTGTAATGGTTGGTTCCGGTATTGGTGGCCTGCGCTGGATTGCAGATACTGCAGTAACCCTACATGAACGTGGATTGCGCCGGGTAAGCCCGCATTTTATCGCTGGTTCCATCATCAATCTCGTGTCGGGTAATGTGTCCATAAAGCATGGCTTTAAGGGCCCGAATCATGCCGTTGTTACGGCATGCTCAACAGGGGCACATGCGATTGGTGACGCAGCGCGGTTGATTGCCCTTGATGACGCTGATGTCATGGTTGCTGGCGGTGCCGAAGCATCAGTTTGTGGTGTAGCGTTCGCTGGCTTCTCGCAGGCGCGGGCACTTTCAACGAAATATAACGATACACCAACCGAAGCATCGCGCCCCTGGGATAAGGGCCATGATGGCTTTGTTATGGGTGAAGGTGCAGGTGTTGTAGTGCTTGAGGAACTTGAGCATGCAAAAGCACGCGGCGCTAAAATCTATTGTGAAGTGACGGGTTATGGGATGTCTGGTGACGCTCATCATGTGACGGCACCAGCGCCTGATGGCAATGGGGGCTACCGCTCCATGGATGCCGCTATCAAGCGGGCTGGGCTGAATGTTGAAGATATCGACTATATCAACGCTCACGGAACCTCCACACCTGTTGGTGACCCTATCGAATTTGGTGCAGTGAAACGCTTGCTTGGTGACCATGCGTCAGGTGTTGCCATGTCATCAACGAAGTCCTCTATCGGTCACCTTCTAGGGGCCGCTGGCGCGGTTGAAGCGATCTTCTGCATGAAGTCCATCGAGTCGGGCGTAGTTCCACCGACATTGAACCTCAATGACTTGGCTGAAGGTTGTGAAGGTATCAACCTCGTGCCTCTTGAGGCTCAAGAACGCGAGGTGAAAGCTGCTCTATCAAACTCGTTCGGGTTTGGTGGCACTAATGCGTCAGTGGTTGTTCAGAAGTTTGAAGGCTAAAAACCGCATCAAGAAAATCAAAGACCGGTTTTGCAGTGATGGTTTCCCTGATAGGGTAACGCCATGATGCAAAGCCGGTTTTTTTGTGGTTTGATAGCGCTCGTCGCTGCGGTGCTTATTACCTTTGGCACAGGGCACGGCTTGATGCGACAAATCGAGTCCAGGGTAGTGGCTCGGGACACACCTGTTTTGCTTTATATTGAACCGGGCTGGACGGTAAGAGATGTAGCGGCTGCTGCCAAAGAGATAGAGCTAGTTAAACAAGCGTGGCATTTCAGGTTACTTTCACGCTGGAAATCTGCTGACCGCTTTTTATTTGCTGGCGAATATGAAATTCCCGTTGGCGCTGATCTCGCAAGCGTGCTCGATCAAATCCGTAACCAGCGAACCTTTAAACGCCGAGTTGTCGTGCCTGAAGGGGCCTCCGTGGTGGAGGTCAAAAATATTCTGGAGAATAGCTTTGGCCTTGATATGACAGGGTTTCAGTTACCGCCTGAGGGCAGTTTGTTGCCGGAAACCTATTTCTATGAGCGAGGTGATACTGCACCTCAGCTTATCGAGCGCATGCAAACCGCAATGTCTGTTGCACTTGATGAGTTTTGGATGATGCGGGTGGCTGGTTTGCCGCTAAGTTCGCCTGAAGAAGCGGTTGTGCTCGCGTCAATTATCGAAAAAGAAACAGCCATTTCGTCGGAACGTCGGCAAGTTGCCGCCGTTTTTATTAACCGTCTGAATAAAAACATGCGGCTGCAAACGGACCCAACGGTGATTTATGGCCTGACCAGAGGGTTGCCTCTGGGCAGGGCTCTTACAAGAGCAGATCTGCGAAGTGATACGGACTTCAACACATACAGATTGGCTGGGTTGCCACCTACACCTATAGCTAACCCGGGTATTGCCTCGCTGGAAGCAGCGCTCAACCCTGCGGCGGTGTCCTATCTTTATTTTGTTGCTGACGGCTCGGGGGGACATGCTTTCGCTGATACCCTTGAGGAGCACAACAGAAACGTCGCACGTTGGCGGCAAATTCAAAAAGGCACACCCTAGACTTGCGACCGGCGTTTGAGTGTGTCATTGACTTTCAATCCTCCTGCAGCGTTTTACTATGGAGCCAATCAGCATGACACTTTCGAGTATGACAGGGTTTGCCCGTGGTAGTGGTGAGCACGGTGAGTTCCGTTGGAATTGGGAACTGAAGAGTGTCAACAATAAGGGGCTGGAAATACGCTCCAGACTTCCCGGTTTCCTTGATGGGTTTGATCTAGACCTCAAGAAGATAATTAGCGCTGAAATTACCCGTGGCTCCGTTTTTTTAAGTCTAAGCGTTGAGCATGGGGCGAACACTGATCGATTAGAGGTGAATGAAGACAGGCTCAACCAGCTTATTGCGGTTGCTGACAAGTTCTCAGCTCATGCCGCTCTTGCTCCAGCCAGGATAGATGGTTTGCTTGCCATCAAAGGCGTCGTGGACGTTGTTGGAAATGATCTGTCTGAAGAAGTCGTCAATAGCCTCAAAGCGGCTCTGGCAGAAAGTTTAAGAAGTATAGTTGAGAAGCTTCGTAGTGCGCGTAGGCAAGAAGGAGAGCGTATGCATGCAGTGCTGTCCGAACAGCTTTCAGCAATGCGCGATTTACTTAGGCAAGCCCGTGCCGCCGTTGGTGACCGTGATGAAGCCATGCGAGCAAGGTTTGAAACTCAGCTTTCAAAGATAGAAAAGCTTGAAAAACCGGTGCCGGATGAGCGTATCGCGCAGGAAATTGCCATCATGGCTGTTAAATCTGACATTCAGGAAGAATTTGACCGTCTTGAAAGTCACTTTGCCGAGGCCGACAAGCTTCTCGCGTCAAGTAAACCAGTGGGCCGGAGGTTGGACTTTCTTTGTCAGGAGTTTAACCGCGAAGCAAATACCTTGTGCTCAAAGTCCGCAGATGCAGCGCTAACCAGAATTGGTGTTGATCTGAAGGTGCTGATAGATCAGTTCCGTGAACAAGTGCAAAATATTGAATAGGGCTAGAGAGTTATGCAGTTGAAATCCTATGAAAAACGTCGCGGAATAATGCTTGTTTTGTCGTCACCGTCTGGTGCTGGTAAAACTACACTGACGAGACGACTTCTTGCGGATGATGCTGATACCGAAATGTCAGTTTCAGCAACGACACGTCAGCCTCGCCCCGGGGAAGTAGACGGCAAAGATTACTATTTTGTCACTCATGAGCGATTCAAGGAAATGGCGGACGATGGCCAGCTTCTGGAGCACGCCACGGTTTTTGAAAACCGTTATGGCACGCCGCGCGGACCCGTGTTGCAAGCGCTACAGCAGGGTAAAGACGTCATCTTTGATATTGATTGGCAGGGAGCGTCTCAGCTTGTCTCAAGCGCCCCGCAGGATCTTGTGCGTATCTTCATCTTACCGCCAAGCGTTAAAGCGCTTGAAGAGCGACTGCGCAATCGTGCGCAAGATAGTGAAGAAACAGTACAAAAACGCATGGCTGAGGCTGAAAGTGAAATCAGCCGCTGGGATGCCTATGATTATGTTCTGGTGAACGATGATCTGGATAGAACATATGAAGACCTTAAGGCTATTGTGAGAGCAGAAAGGTCAAGACGGGAACGTCGCCCTGGCATGTCGGATTTTGTGCTGGAGCTGATGCACGAACGCCAACGATAAGCCGTTAGTTTTTCATTTGGCGATAAACCTTCGCCAGCCTGACAAATTCTTCAACAGATACATTCTCAGCCCGCAAAGTTTGGTCTAAACCAGTATTTTCCAGAAGGTCAAGCACAGGTACATCTATGCCTTTCAGGCTCGCACGCAGCATCTTGCGCCTCTGACCAAATGCCCGTTCAACAAGTTTTTCGAGGTCAGGTAACTGTACGCTACTGTCAATAGGAGCGGTAGGTTCATAATGTATTATTGCGCTCGCAACCTTGGGGGGGGGAGTGAATGCTGCAGCAGGCACTTTCATGGCAATTCTGACATTACCTCGCCACTGCGCAAGAACAGAAAGGCGTCCGTATGCCTTGGTGCCCGGTTTGGCTACAATGCGCTCTGCGACTTCGAGCTGAAACATGAGTGTTAGGGACTTGTACCACGGTTGCCACTCGCGCAGGGTAAGCCACTTAATGAAAAGCAATGTCCCGACATTGTAGGGTAGGTTGGCGATAATTCGTGCTTCTGAGCCTTCTTTCAGTCCAAGCAAAGAGGGTTCATCCACCTTAACAGCATCTGCCAGTTCAACCCTCAGCTTGTTGTCGTATGCGTGCGAAACCTCAGCCAGAGCAGGCAGGCATCTTTCATCCATTTCCGCAGCTACAACTTTTTGGGCTCCTTCAGACAAAAGGGCGCGGGTAAGACCACCAGGGCCGGGGCCAACCTCATAGACGGTGCAAGTTGATAAATCCCCGGGAATGCGCGCAATTTTGCCGGTCAGATTCAAATCGAGCAGGAAGTTTTGACCAAAAGACTTTTTAGCCTGTAGGTCATAGGCTTTGATAACATCTCTGAGGGGGGGCAGATTGGTCATGTGTTAGCCGGCCTGTCCACCATTTCTTTGGCAGTTCTTATGGCAGCCAGCATGCTATCAAGCCGCGCTTCTTTCTTACCAGCGAGCGATAAGGCTGTGCCATGGTCAGGGCTGGTGCGAATGATCGGCAGGCCGAGCGTTATATTGACACCGCCCCAGAAATCCAGGGTTTTCAGGGGTATAAGAGCTTGGTCATGATACATGCACAAGGCAGCATCATAGTTTGCTCGTGCTTCTTCATGAAACAGGGTGTCCGCGGGGGCGGGTTCGGAAACATCAATGCCAAGGTCACGCAGGGCCCATATGGCTGGCATCATGTGCGTACCTTCTTCCATGCCAATTGTCCCGCCTTCGCCAGCATGTGGATTAAGCCCTGCGACCGCGATCTTAGGCTTTTCAATGCCAAATCGGTCGCGTAAGTCAGTTGCAGTGACAATAGCCGCATGAATGATGCGATCTGCAGTGAGCTGCTTTGCGACATTGGCAAGAGGCACGTGAACAGTGACTGGAACAACCCTTAACCCTTTGATCGCGAGCATCATGATAGAGTGATTATCCGGCAAACCACATAGGCGGGCCAGATATTCGGTATGGCCGGGAGCGTCGAAGCCTGCCGAATAGAGTGCTGCTTTATGAATTGGGGCCGTAACTATTGCTGATACGTTTCCATGCGCGCCGCTTCAACAGCTTGATCAATAGACCTGATGACCGATGAACCGTTAGCAGGGTTGAGTGTTCCAATTTCCAATGGGGCGCTCAGCGGTGCATCCAAAACTGGAAGATAGTCGGTTGCGCCGACAGGAATATCTTCGATACTCTCGATCTTGCGTACAGGGAGGTCAGGGGCGTGTGCTTCAATTGCTTCAATAGCACCAAAGCAAACGAAATCAGGAACCTCTAACTTTACCCTATCATACCAAACCCGGGCAATCAGCTCAGGGCCGATACCGGCAGGCTCTCCGAAGGTAACTGCAAGAGGGGCATTTTCTTTTTTAGGCACAGTGGCCTCAGCGATAGTCGACAATGGCGTCGCGGCGGATGTCCCGCAAGTAACGACGCGCCATCATTGACAGGCGTTGCTGCTCAAGCTGGTTGTATACTTCGTCAAAGTCAGGTTCCTGCACGACTGGTTCACGTTTGTCACACATGATGAGAACACGCTTACCGTCTTCGGCGTCCAGCACCTCGCTTGTTTGGCCGATGTTCAGGTTTTCTACTTTTTGTCGGAAGTCATTGTTTAGGTCGCGTAGGCGCAGAGGCGCGATCTCTGTAGGAGAGGTAACCCCTGCTTGTGCAGCCAGCTCAGTAACATTGTCACAACTGATACTGGTGGACATTAACGGCTCAACAACGGTGAGGAATTTGTCCAGGCCAGTCTCTACTTCCGCTGTGGTAAGGTGCAGTTGAGCCAACTGGACCTGTGTGTCCAGCGGGTCAACGGTCAGGATACGCCGCCTATCTGTGACAGCAAGAATGATATAACCGCCAGGTGTGCGGATTGGGTCAATCACATCGCCAACGGAACTGTTTTGAACGAGTTCCGCATAGCTGGGGTCCAAGTCATCTACGGTAATCCAACCCAAATCGCCACCAACCGCAGCGGTTGACGATGCAGAAAGCTGTTGCGCAATTTGACCAAACTGGGCACCGGAGCGAATTTGTTCAACCAACTGGTTAGCGTTGGCTTCAACGGCAGCGGTTTGTTCAGGGGATTGGCTTAGAAGCACAATCTCACCCAAACGGTACTCGAATTTTCCGCGGTTATCGTAGATACGCTGAATGAAAGCTTCCACTTCCTCGTCAGATACGCTCACAAACGCGCCCAAGCGACCCTGAACGAGTTGTGACCATGCGATTTCAGCTTCCATCTGGCGCTTCATTGTTTCTTTGCTGGAGCCGATGGAAGTGAGGGCTTCAGCAAATTGCTCTGGTTCTTGGCCTACTCCTTGAGCACGACGAGCAAAAAACTGTTCAAGCTGCTCGTCTGGCACATCAAGCTCAACCTCTGCAGCTTCTTGCAGTTGCAGTTTTTCGTCGACCATCGACTGAATGACCTGCTCTCGAACCTGAAGAAACTCTTCTTGGGTGCGAACGCCCCCAGACACTGCGATCACAAGACGAAGACGCTGGTTAATATCGAACGACGAAATAGGTTCATCGTTCACCAACACTTCGATGCTGTTCAGCGGTTGGAATTCGGGCGCAGCCTGTTGTTGGCCCGATGCTGTAGACGAGAGCAACAGGATCGCAGCCATTGATGTGGCGGCCTTGACCAAAGAAACTGACTTATAGACTTGAACAATACTCAACATAGTGCCTAGAATTCCTACCTTCCCACTTCAGAGTCAAATCTTTTAACGGCTTTCACGATGCGAAACTACCCTAAATTCGTCAATTTAAGCCGGAAAAGAATGGATGTGCCTGGTTCCACATCCCGGTCGCGGGTGAAAGTTTTACGTAACCTTAAGCCCAGCTCGATGCATTCGTTCTTGTATTCCAGGCCAACACTATATTGTACCGGGCCATTTGCTTCGATGAGAGTTGGTGTTTGGGCCCCTTCGAGACGCCGGGTCCAGGTGCCGGTCAACTTCCAGTCTTGTGACAGTTTGTAGAAACCGCTAGCCCTGATTTCTTCCCGGTCTTCCCGGTTAATAAAACTGAGGTTCCGATTGAGTTTGGTGTAGCCGATCCTGAGGCTTTTCGAATCATCGCCAAAGGTGACATCAATATCATTTCGCCGAATGCTCAGGCTTTTGTCATCCAAACGGTAGCGGTGCTCTAGGTCTACCCAGCCTGCATAGCTGATCGTAGTGCGGCCTACGATGTCCGAAAACTCACCCTCAAGGCCAATGCCGTCAGCCAGAACAAAGTCGTTGCCGGTAATGCGCCATGACTGACCAATCATGACATCTGTTGAAAGGTCACCGTTCTCGTAGCGCCACCTGAAGCCGAAAGTGGCCCGGCTGCCTTCCTCCCACAGGTCAAAGCCTGTTGTGCGGTCTGCAGCAAACAGGTTTAGGTCTGAAAGTTCAAAGGCACGGCTATCTTCATTAACGATACTGTCTGGCGTGCCTCGCCTTGGGGAAACACTGATTTCTGCGATAGGCTCCAGCGTGTGTGTGCCGCTTTTTCCATATTTTACTAAGGGCCAGCTGACGGTGCCTGTTAACCTGGCGAGGTTTCGCCATTCGCTGCCCGATGTGCCGCCAAAAGTGCCCGCAAACGCTGGGTCGTCCGGTCTATCTGCCGCATCCAGGTTATAAAGGTCGCTTCTAGCCAAGGCATCCACATCCAAGACAAAACCCTTAGGAGTGATCCAGCGCCTTTGCCAGTTGGCCATCAAGGAAAGGCGGCGAGTATCCAGGCCGTTTGTTCGGTGTAGCGCAAGCGCATTGCCTCGCAAGCTGATTGTGCCGCCTAAGGGTTTGATCTTTGGGATGAATTCAGCGTCAATTAATGGGAGCGCAAAGGCAGATTGACCTGCAATATCTTCAAGTCGCAACCCTTGAAACACAAGTGAGCGGCCCGAAATGTAGGACTGGCCGTAAAACCCTTCTAGCAAATATTCGCTGACGAGCGTGTCTGCATCCGAAATTTCATACCTGCCAAGATAGGTGTCATCAGAGGCATAATTAACATTGATTTTCGAACGCCAGTGCGAGGAGTGCTGGAACTCACCTTCAGCAGAAATGTGGCCACGGGTGTCTTGGCCGCCAATAATTGCGTTATTGATGTCTCTACGGTCGGCACGGGTAATGCTACCATCGATTTTGAACTGGCCGTAACCAAGGTGCTGGCGGTATTGGGTTTTAAGTAGGAAACCTTCACGCGTTGTATATACAGGCGTAAAGGTGGCATCAATACTGTCGGAAAAGACATGATAGTAGGGAACGCCCGCCACAAAACCCAGGTTGCGACTGGTCAACATATCAAGCGGCAGTAAACCGCTGGCACGGTCTACAGTGGGGTCAGGGTGCGAAAAATAGGGAGTCCAGAACACAGGGACACCCAAGATTTCAAGAAAGGCATCTTTATAGTAAAGGCGTCGTTTGCCTTTGTCGTGAACAACACGAACAGCTTTCAACTGCCACAATGGTTGTTTGCCACTACCGTCGGCGCAGACCTCACAAGGACTGTAGGCTGCCCGTTTTAGAATGGTGCGCCTCGATGCTTCCTGACGCTCGCCAGATGCGGCGACGGCTTGCGCGCCGTCTGCCATAATCAGGCGGATATTTTCTACAAACGCGTCTTTAAGCTCGTTTTCAAGCTTGATTTCGGGGGCAATGATTCGGTCACCACTTGGTGAAACAAGTTCAACAGCGCCAACTGCTCGGGCCTCACCGGTGTTTTCATTGTAGAAAACTTCACCGGCGACCAGCCGATATCCGGAGCGAACCAATAGAACGTTGCCCAGGGCTCTAATTTCACCCGTTTCCGGGTCGAAAGTCAGCTGATCTGCTTCCAGCTCTACCGTACCGTCAACTGCGACTTCTTTAACAACTTCTGTGGTTTCTTGCGCGGCAGTACTTTCGCTATAGAACGCAAGACTGCCAACAAGTGCAGAAGTGGTGAGCAACAATGTCCAGTTGGATGGTTTTGCCAACCGAATTGGTCTGGAATTATGTTCTGGCACAGAAGGTCTCATCGTTGCTGATTTCCTGCCTTGATAACCAGCTTGCGCAACAGACGCAATTGCTGATCGTCTCAGGCTCGAACTTTTGTCCTTGTCAGCAGGAAATATGGCGATTTCGAGGGCAATGCTTGCCAATTCCCGTGAATGGAGGCATTAAACGAACATATGTAAGGCCATAAGCATTATGTGCGCTTTCCAATCAATGAATGGGTTTATCGATATGCAGATCAATTTTGGGTCAATTGAGTTGCCGTCCGAAGGTGCGGCGGTTTTTCTTGTGGAAAAAGACAAGCCTTTTGAAGGTTTGGTTGCCGAGGTTGATAGCCTCACTTCAGGTGCTCTTTCCAAGGCTAAAGATGTGAGCCGTTTCACTGGTGCAGCAGGACAAAGCTTGGAGATCACAGCGCCAACTGGTGTCAAAGCTGACCGGGTCGTTCTTGTAGGTGTTGGCGACGCGAGTGAGTTGACTGAGCTGAAGTGGGCTGAGACCGGTGGGTCAGTCTATGCTGCAATCGCGAACAGTGGCAGCAAAAGCGCTTCAGTTGTGGTTGAGTTTGCCGATGCGGATACTGTGTCGCTGGCGGAAGGTTTGTTGCTACGGAGCTATCGGTTCGATAAGTATCGGACAAAAGAAACAGAATGCAAAAAACCGTCACTAACGACCGCGGCTGTTTTGAGCAGCTCCCCAGAAGCTGACACATCAGCTTTTGAAGCGCGCGCAAGAGTGGTGGAAGGCGTGTTCCATACGCGCAACCTGATTTCTGAACCAGCCAATGTTTTGAACCCGGAAAGCTATGCCGCGCAAATACAAGAGCTTTCCAGCCTCGGTGTTGAGGTTGAGGTGCTCGGCGAAAAAGAAATGACCGAACTTGGTATGCATTCTTTACTGGGTGTAGGGCAGGGGTCAGCGTTCGAAAGTCAGCTGGTCATCATGCGCTGGAATGGTGCGGACAGTGACGAACAACCGCTAGCTTTTGTCGGTAAAGGTGTGACCTTTGATACGGGTGGTATTTCACTGAAACCTGGCGCCGGCATGGAGCAAATGAAGTGGGACATGGGCGGCTCCGGCATTGTTGTGGGCCTTATGAAAGCGCTTGCCAGCCGCAAGGCCAAGGTTAATGTGGTGGCGTCAGTTGGCCTTGTTGAAAACATGCCATCCAGCACGGCGCAACGCCCCGGTGATGTAGTCACCAGCATGTCCGGCCAGACAATTGAAATCCTCAATACTGATGCCGAGGGGCGCCTCGTTCTCGCGGACGCGATGTGGTATACACAAGACCGCTATAAGCCACGCTTTATGATCGATTTGGCGACACTTACCGGTGCCATCATCACAAGCCTTGGTCATGAGCATGCAGGCTTGTTCACAGACAGTGATGAGATTTCTGAACAGTTGACTAAAGCTGGCTTGAGCACGGGTGATAAGGTTTGGCGCATGCCGATCCACGATAGTTATGACAAGCTAATTGATTGTGCGACAGCCGATATGAAAAACATTGGCGGTCCAGCTGCCGGTTCGATTACAGCTGCGCAGTTCCTGAAACGCTTTACCAATGACGTGCCGTGGGCACATATCGATGTTGCCGGTACCGTCTGGTCGGAAAAAGACCTTCCCCTTTCTGAGAAGGGTGGTACCGGTTTTGGTGTGCGGTTGCTAGATCGTTTCATCGCTGACAATTACGAATCGTAAGAGGCGAGCTTGGAAGATATTCGCTTTTATCATCTTCAGCGCCAAACGCTTGAGGAAGCGTTGCCAAAACTGATGGCCAAGGTGGCTGAGGCTGGCATGCGCGCAGTGATAAAAGCGGACGAGCAGGCCACCGTTGACACACTGGATAAAGTCTTGTGGGATTTCGATCCCGCAAGTTTTCTTCCTCACGATAAGGACGGCTGCGATCACCCGGAAGACCAAGCCTTTTTCCTGACTAAGGGCGATACAAACCCTAACGGTGCCTCTGTTTTGGTTTTGGTTGATGGTGCGTCTTGTGATGATTTCCAGTCTTACGCTCGCTGTTTGTATATGTTTGACGGTCGAAACGAAGATGTCGTGGTCGTGGCTCGTAAAGATTGGAAAAAATGGAAAGACGGTGATTGGGCCATTTCCTATTGGCAGCAAAAGGAAATGGGCGGCTGGGAACAGAAAGCATGACGCCGACTTGTGATACCTCCTCATTCTCAATTGAAGTCGGAGTTGACAACTTCGATTTTGACCGGGTCCACAGATGGCTTTCGACGGAAGCCTATTGGTCGCCAGGCGTGTCGCGCGATACAGTCGAAAAAGCCTTCAGGAATTCACTGAGTTTTGGTGTGTTCCACAACACAATGGGACAAGTGGGTATTGCGCGGGTTATCACCGACAGCGCGACATTTTCCTATCTTGCAGATGTATTCATTTCTGACAATGTCCGAGGGCAGGGTGTTGGCAAATTCCTTATGGATACGGTTGCCGCACACCCCGAGCTTCAAGGCTTGCGGCGGCAAATGCTTGCCACTAATGACGCCCACAAGCTTTATGAACGCTATGGCTATAAGCAAATTGCCGACCCGGAAATCCTGATGGAAAAACTGCGGCCTGAGCGGGAAATCTAATTTATTACTTCGTAATTTTTTTGAGCGCTGCCGCCAGCTTCATCACATCATCAGCACTATTGTAAAATGAAGGCGTAACCCGAATGCAGTCACCGGCTGCGGGGCCGGTGCGCCGTGTGGTAAGCACGCCATAATCTTCTGCGAGGGTTTTCATCAGGGCATTGTTGTCTTCCGTGCTTGTCACGCCGTCCAACCGGAAAGAGGTGAGACCAGCCACCATGTCCGGGTTGTCAGGTGTCAGCACAATCAGGCCCGGCAGCTTCCTGGCTTCCGCAACCCAAAGGTCACGCAGATACCTTAGGCGGGCTTCTTTAAGGGAAGTGCCTATTTGGTCATGAAAATCGATAGATGAAGGTATCGCCATGTGGGCTGCAAAATTGAGAGTGCCTGTGTCTATCCGGTGCTGAACTTCTTCTGACCCAGGGTTTCTACCCATGTAAGGGTCGATATCTGCGGCGCGGCCATCTCTGATGTAAATCACCCCGCATCCAATCGGTGCACCAACCCACTTATGTAAGTTGACGCCTACGAAGTCGCAGCCGCAATCGGCGATGTCAAAATCAACTTGCCCAACCGAATGAGCCGCATCGAGTATCACATCTACACCACGTTCTTTTGCCATAGCGGCGACCCGTTCAACCGGAATTATCAAGCCTGTCCAGTTGTTTAGGTGGGTGAAGAGCAAGAGTTTGGTTTTCGGGTTGGCGTCCAGAGCTGCTTCGTAAAAACTGATTATGTCGGCTTCAGATAGCTGCCTGTCTTTTGTCGGTTCCGGAAAGTTAATTTTTACCGGATTTACACCGCGCCTGTCGGCCAGCCAGCGCATGGCCCGTTTCATTTCCGAATAATCTAAGTCAGCATAGAGAACTGTGTCACCCGGCCTCAGTTTGTTGTAACCGCCGATAAGAGACTGCAACGCCTCGGTTGCACCCCGCGTCAGTACAATTTCGTTGGTGTTTACCTTTAGAAATCTTGCCACACGTTCATGTAGCTCTTGATTGGTTTTTCCCCAGTCAAAACGGGCAAAGTGGGTATTTCTTTTGTTAACCCAGCTCGTTAAACGCTGATAATCAGCAAGAACGGGATTTGCCATAATACCCCAATAGCCATTTTCCAGATTGGTAATGGCTGGTGTTACGTCATAGTGCGCTGCCACGGACCGCCAGAAATTTTCGTCCTTTGCGATATCTTCCTCAGGTTTGTCTTTTGGCAGTATAATAGGCTCAGCAGATGATGCCGCAAATGCTGCGACACCAACGGATGCAGCACCGCCGATAAATCCTCTTCTAGAAACTTTGGTCATGTTTAGTCTCTGTACAGAACAAATGTTGCAGCCAGCAGGATCACATCTTTCAAGAGAAAGTGACCAGAGCTAGACAGGGCAGGGAAGCCACCAGCCCATGTAGGGCTGAAGGTTACAAAAAAGGTAAGCGTGACCACGAAAGTGACAGCACTGAGGAAAAGCCCGGCCTCATATGCCCGGCGGTTCCACCAAAAACCTGTCAGCAGAAGAACTGTAGCCAGTTCAATAATGCCAATTACGTTGGATACCATTTGTTTGCCAAGGTCGGTAATCCACCAGTTGAAAACAGGGCTGGACGTCAGAAGGGACCATATGCCTTCCGCTTCCGGGCCGGTGAATTTCATGGCACCTATCCAGCCCAGAACAACGATAAGCCCGATAAGCATAACTTCACGGGCACCTTTAACCCCAAGGAACCAAAGGGCGAGGCCCAGTATGGTGATGTATTTAATAATGCCCTGGCCTGCGCCAATCGCGGGGAAACCGCCCAAACTATCGATCCAGACGGGGTTGGTGAACATGAGCGACAACGCACCGAGCGAGAGCAGGACAATGAACCCATAGCTTGCGCGCTTAAATCGCTGTGGGACGGCATAGATCGCAATCAGGGCACCAGCTGCTAGTTGCAAGCCACCAAGCCCATAGGCAATAAAAGGCGTAAGCCCTTTCAGGTTGGAACTGAGCGGGTGGCCATCAACCCACCTGCCGATTGTACCATCCGTTAAGTCAGCTAAGTTCATCAAGCCAAACCAGATGAAAACGCCAGCCAGCGAGATAACTGCAAATAGATGAGCACCAGATGCCGTTGGCATCACGCGAGAAATTATTGAAAACATGAGTTCCTCCCCCTAAGGGGTGACTTTGATCTCAAAGCGGCAATTGGTCAAGCGCTACCACTGTCCATAGCTTTTGCCAGTTCCTCTTCCGCCATCATCCATTCGGATTCAGCTTGGTCGAGTTTGGTTTTCAGGAGCCCGATACTTTTTTGCAGCTCGGTGATGCGTTTGGTATTGTCGGCAGACGCCGTCTCATAAAGGGCTGGTTCTGCAAGCTTTTCTTCAAGCTGCGCCTTCTTTTGCTCCAATTTTTCGATTTGCTGTTCGGCCTTTTCGACGGCCCGCTTGAAAGGCGCAAGCCGTTTCCGTTCATCAGCTGCCGATTGGCGCGCCGCTTTGCGGCTATCTTGTTGCTTTGGGCCTCTTTTTTCAGCTCTTTCACCGGCCCTTACTGCGAGCAAATGACGGCGGTAGTCGTCAAGGTCACCGTCAAACCTTTTTACATCTCCACCTTCTACGAGCCAAAGCCGGTCTACGCAGGCATTGACAAGGTGTCGGTCGTGACTAACCAGCAAAACGGCACCATCATATCCGTTGATTGCGTGAATTAGCGCTTCGCGGCTATCCACATCCAGATGGTTTGTAGGCTCATCCATGATCAGTAACTGAGGTTTTTTAAACGTGGCGATAGCAAACATCAGTCTTGCTTTTTCACCACCAGACAAGCTCTCAACCGGCCTGTCAGCCTTGTCTACGCCAAAGCCGAAGCTGCCCAGCCGGGCGCGAACCTTGGCTTCGATAGCATCGGGCATCAATTTGGCCAGATGATCATAAGGTGAAGCCTTAGGCATCAACTCATCAAGTTGATGCTGCGCGAAATAGCCGATTTCCAGCTTTCGGGATTTTCGGATTTTGCCAGCCATCGGCTTAAGCTTGTCCGAAACCAGCTTTGCGAATGTGGACTTGCCGTTACCGTTGGCACCCAGAAGCGCAATGCGGTCGTCCATGTCCACCCGAAGTTCGAGGTTTTTCAAAACAGGTTTGTCTTCCTCGTAACCAGCACTGGTGTTCTCCAGTACGATCAAGGGTGAAGAGAGAGGCTCCGGCTTTGGGAAGTTGAAGGGAACGGTATGTGCCTCCATCATGGTAGCGATGGGTTTCATGCGCTCCAGCGCTTTAACACGGCTTTGTGCCTGCTTGGCTTTGCTTGCTTTGTAACGGAAACGTTCGACAAAAGCCTCAATATGGCGGCGTTCGGCTTCTTGTTTGGCCTTAAGGGCCATTTGCCGTTCCATCTGTTCGCGGCGCATAGCTTCAAAGCGGTCATAACCGCCGGTATAGCTGTTCAGTTTGCCGTTTTCGAGATGAACAATGTGCGTAACAGCCTTGTTTAACAAATCGCGGTCGTGGCTGATAATAACAACTGTATAGGGGTAGCTGCGCAAGAATGTCTCAAGCCACATCACCCCTTCCAGATCGAGATAGTTTGTTGGCTCATCAAGCAGCAGCAGGTCGGGCTCGTTAAACAATACACAGGCAAGGGCAACACGCATACGCCAACCGCCAGAATAGCTGGAGCAGGGCCTCGCTTGCGCATCAGTATCAAAGCCCAAACCAGCCAAAATGGTTGCTGCTCGCGATTCCGCTGAATGTGCCCCAATATCTGCAAGCCTTGTGTGAACCTCTGCAATACGGTTCGGATCCTCAGCGGTTTCCGCCTCTGCACGTAAGTTTGTCAGTTCTTTATGAGAGGTGATGACTGTTTCAAGCAGGCTTTGTGGCCCGCCCGGTGCTTCTTGCCCAACATGACCGATAGTCGCTGTTTGTCGAACACTGATATCACCACTTTCCGGGCCAATTTCTCTCAGTATCATCCTGAAAAGCGTGGATTTTCCTGCACCATTACGGCCCACTAAGCCTACTTTATGGCTTGCAGGTACAGCGACAGTTGCTTCGTCAAAAAGCAGCCGGTCGCCTATGCGGAAAGTTATGTCGTTGATATGGAGCATGGCCAGCCACCTATCACACGTTGGAGCGTGCTGCAAAGCAAAGCTTGGCAAGTATCTATATTGTGGCTATAAGGCGCGCGAATCATTCGTGAACGCAGACATCTGCAAATAATTAGAGGATTGCCGCCATGGCTCTCGAGCGTACATTTTCAATCATTAAACCCGATGCCACCAACCGCAACCTGACTGGTGCCATCAATGCCATCTTTGAAAAAGCGGGCCTGCGTGTTGTTGCGCAAAAGCGTATTCGCATGACAGAAGATCAGGCAAAAACTTTTTATGCTGTTCACAGCGAGCGTCCATTCTTTGGCGAGCTGGTTGAATTCATGACTTCCGCACCTGTTGTTGTTCAGGTTCTGGAAGGCGACAATGCCGTTACTCATCATCGTGAAGTTATGGGCGCAACAAACCCAGCTGAAGCGGCAGAAGGTACTGTGCGTAAAGAGTTCGCTCTTTCTATTGGCGAAAACTCAGTACACGGTTCTGACAGCCTTGAGAATGCAGCGATTGAGATCGCCCAGTTCTTCTCTGGCAATGAGATTGTTGGCTAACTATAGCTATACAATTGACCGGATTGTAGCGCTCTCGGGATATCTTGGGAGCGCTTTTTCTATGCCGTGTCTCTTAAGCGCTCGCGGGGGAATATTACGTCTATTCTGGTGCCAGCATATTGTTGGGAGGATATTTCCAATGTTCCGCCGTGCAGTTCCGTGAATTTCTTTGCAAGCGGCAAGCCAAGGCCGGGGCCATTTGATTTTTTCGTTTGTGGTGCGTCAAAGCTCGAGAAAGGTTCGAGAGCTTTTCTGGCTTTGTTAGGAGACATGCCAATGCCGTGGTCTTGAATGCTCACAAATGCACCACGCGAGGGATCGTTTGCCAAGGCAACCTCGACGTTGCCTCCTTCGCGGCTAAATTTGATAGCGTTAGAGAGAATGTTGAGCAGTATTTGTTTGGTCAGCCTTTTGTCGGCGAACAGGAAAATGCCCGGGGCCAGCGATTTCTCGACTTTTATGCTTTTCTTGGCTGCCTCTCCTGCAAGAACATAAGTGCATTCCTCTATCACGCTGGCGAATTCAAACGTTTCCTCATTCAATTCATAATCACTCGTGTCCTGCTGTGCGAGTGTCAGTATGTCTTCTATCGTTTGATTGAGGTGCTGGCTGCTTTGCAGGATGATCTGGCTATATTCAATATAGTCCTGTTTCGACATTTCGCGGTGTCTGGGGTCGGACATGATTTCCGAAAAGCCAGTAATTGCAGAGAGCGGGGTACGCAACTCGTGGCTCATGGTGGACAGGAATTTATCTTTGGCCTCGCTTGCCTTGTCAGCAGCGAGAAGGGCTGATTTCAACTCACTTTCGGTTAGTTTGCGCTGGTCAATTTCCTGCTTTAGGACGAAAGCCATGCGCAGCCATTCTGCAAACCCTACGCACATCATTATCCCACCGGGCGCATAGCCAAACACTGGCACAATAAAGTCCCAGCCTTCTTCATCCGTAACGGCAAGCATCAAGTAGCCGTATGGTGTTTCTTCAAACCAATTGAAGAAACTAGCCAGTAGAAAGAGCGTTAAGCCAAAGAAAATCCATCCGAAGCCACGCACTCTGACCTCGGTTTGCTTAAACAGCCGAATGAATACCCCAAGAACAAAAATTGCTCCTAGGAACAGCACTAAATCTGGATGAAGATACTCCATGGCCCCCAATGCCTTATCGTGCCATTCTACTTATGGGGATCATGGCGAAAAAGGCAAGCAGATAAATGCGGTTATGTGCGCTCGGTAGGTGCGGGATTAATCAACCCTCGCGTATTCGGTATTGTGCCATTGAAGACGCATTTCCTGCCCGATACTCTTACTTTTCCTTCTGCTATCATTCTAACAGCAGCGGGATAAAGAATATGCTCGTACGCTAGAACCTTTTTAGTGAGCGACTCTTCGGTTTCATCACTATCAATCGGCACGGCAGCCTGCATAATTATTGGGCCATCGTCCATCTCTGGGCGAACATAATGAACAGTGCACCCGCCAAACTGAACTCCGTCTTCAATCGCTCTGGCATGCGTGTGAAGACCTTTGTAGGACGGAAGAAGGGAAGGATGAATATTGATCATCCTGTCTTTCCACTTGCCGACGAACGTTGGCGTTAGTAGGCGCATAAAGCCTGCGAGGCAGATAAGTTCGGCGCCCGTGTCTTTTAAGCTGTCATGAAGAATGTCTTCGAAGTCTTCGCGGGTTTCATAGTCCTTATGGTCTATGCAAATTGTCTTTATACCTGCGATTTCAGCACGTTTCAGACCGTAGGCATCTGGCCTGTTGGAAACAACGGCAATAATTTCGGCAGGGTAATCGGCGAGAGTGCAAGCATCAATGAGGGCCTGCAGATTGGTGCCGCCGCCTGAAATCAAAACTGCCAGTTTAAGCTTGCGCATAAATCAGCCCTCAGATGTGACTGCTTGCCAGTCATCCGTTGCACCCCATGTGCCAGCTTTGCCAGTCACACGGCAAATCGCAGGGCCATTACCAGCAGAAATATGGCCAATTCTATAAACATGCTCGCCTTGATCACTTAAAACACTTTGTGCCTCGGCGGCATTTTCTGCGGAAACAACCACCACCATGCCAATACCGCAGTTAAATGTACGGGCCATCTCTCTGGTAGCAATTGAACCCTCTGTTTGTAACCATTCAAACACGCCGGGCAACTCCCAGGCAGAACTATCTATCTCTGCAATCAGGTTTTTAGGCATAACCCGCGGTATGTTTTCAAGGAAGCCACCACCGGTGATGTGCGCGAGACCCTTAACCAATCCGGCTTTAACTGCCGCCATACAACTGCGCACATATATCTTCGTGGGGGAAAGTAGGGCTTCTCCCAGTGACATATCCGCAAAAGGGGCAGTGTCCGAATAACTGTGGCCTTCGCCGGACACTAGGCGGCGAATAAGGGAGTAGCCGTTTGAGTGAGGGCCTGTGGAAGCAAGCCCGAGAATAATATCACCTTCAGAAATGGTGCTGCCATCCAACAAAGTGCCTCTTTCTGCGGCGCCCACTGCAAAACCGGCCAAATCATAGTCTTTGTCAGCGTACATGCCCGGCATTTCCGCTGTTTCGCCACCGATTAACGCTGCGCCAGCCTGCCGGCAACCCTCGGCAATTCCGTCTACAACAGCAGTCATCTGATCTACATCAAGCTTGCCTGTCGCCATATAGTCGAGAAACAGAAGGGGCTCTGCACCTTGTACAACCAGGTCGTTCACGCACATGGCCACTAGATCAATACCAACGGTATCATGTTTGCCTGCGTCAATTGCGACTTTGAGCTTGGTGCCAACGCCGTCGTTGGCTGCAACCAATATTGGGTCAGAATACCCAGCAGCTTTCAGGTCAAACAAACCACCAAAACCACCCAGGTCAGCATCTGCACCGGGCCTGCGCGTGCTGGCAGCTAGGGGTTTAATGTTTTCAACGAGCGCTTCGCCAGCATCAATGTCCACGCCAGCTTGTTTGTATGTGTATTCTGATTTTTGATTAGTCACCGAAAATACCCATTCTGCCTTTGATTTGGCATATTGTTGCACGAAACTCCGCTTGATAACTGAAGTTTTTTGTTTCGTCTCGCATTTGCTAATCTGGGCGTTATAGTGGCGCGCAATCGGTTATGAAAGTCCTTATGCTAATCATCGGAAAATTTATGAATAGTTTGGCGAAAGTATTGATTGTTGGAATCTGCCTTTTGCTCACGGTTTCCGAACGGCAGGTGCTGGCTCAAGGCTCGGGCGATGTGCCACTTGATCAGTTATTCACCATTCGAAATATTCGGGTTGATGAAACGGACAGAAGTTCGGACCGGGCCAGGAGGCGTGCCCTGTTAAGGGCGGAAGAGGAAGCCTATGATAAACTTCTTCGGAAGATCACCCAGTTGGAAGACCGAAGTAAATTACCTGATTTGAGCGTGGAACAAAGGCAAGCCTTGATCAGTGGACTTGAATTTGTCGATGAGCAGTCATCCAGCCGGCGATATGTGGCAACGCTGAATGTCAGGTTTGAGCCAAGCCGTGTCAGTAGCTTTCTGGCTGAATACGGGGTACCGCATGTGCTTGGTACCGGGCGGCCCGTTCTTGTTCTACATAGGCATAAAAGAGGGCTTGCGACTTTCCTATGGAATGCCGACAGCATATTAGGTGATGCGCGTGATGCGGTTGATTGGGAAAACCGCATTCGCGGTTACAAGTTTTCGTTCGGGAATATCAATGAACGCCGCCTTTTGTCAGCGAACGATGTTGGCGATTTTGATGTGGAACGGGCGATAGAGGCCGCTCGCTTGAATGGTTTTAGCTCTGCAACCCTCATTAGTTCCGAGCTGATCACCGCTGAGGATGACACCAAAACCTTAGCATATAGTTTTTTGGCTACGGATAGCGGTGTTTCAGGAAGCGGCGAGCTTCCTGCTGAAGATGAAATAGCCGCGATAACGCAAATGTATGATGAAATACTGGAAGTGATTGATGGTTCCTGGCGAGAGAGACTGCTTGTAGACACCGGTAGCGCCGGAGACATAGATGTTCTGGTCCCGAGCCTAAACTTGGAGCAACTGGCAGAAGTAGAGCGACGGTTGAACGAAGTGACGCTGGTACAGGCGTTTCAGACAACATCGATTGGTGTACCCATCAGTGCCATGCATATCCAGTTTACCGGGCGAGAAGACCAGTTGGCGCTTGCTCTCAGGTTCGAAGGACTTGATCTAAAG
This sequence comes from Kordiimonas sp., assembly GCA_965199355.1. GTDB lineage: Bacteria > Pseudomonadota > Alphaproteobacteria > Sphingomonadales > Kordiimonadaceae > Kordiimonas. The sequence goes on along the minus strand of CBDARB010000009.1, from coordinate 393,092 downwards.
CCATACGGTGACCAAGTTTTATTGGAACTGCGCGACCAATAATTGGTAAGTCTACGTGAAACTAGGACAGGGGGTAATTATGAGCCGATGGGTTTGGATAGCGAGTTTACTGGTAACGGTATTATTCATATACCTGACAAGAGGTGTTTTATTGCCATTCCTTGCCGGGCTTGCGATTGCCTACTTCCTTGACCCCGTTGCAGACATTCTTGAAGAACGGAAAGTGCCACGCGGCGTAGCTGCTGGGCTGGTTATCTCTGTCTTCTTCCTCCTGATAATTGGTGTTTTTCTTGCCTTCTGGCCGATTCTGCAGAGTCAGCTCTCTGCAGTGTCTACCAGTCTGCCCAACACACTGGCCAACCTGCGGCCTTGGCTGAACGACGTGCTTGCGAAGCTGATGACAGACTATGGCGTAGACCTTGGTTCTGACGTTGACAGTTTGCTCGGAACCTTTTCTGAAGGGTTGTTCGTGCAGGCAAAGGCGGCTCTGTCTGGCGCAGTTCGAGGGGGCTTGGCGTTTTTCAACCTTCTCACTCTTATCCTGATCTCGCCTGTGGTGGCCTTCTATTTACTTCGTGATTGGGATTTGATTGTCGCCAAAGTTGACGGATGGTTGCCGACAGAAAACGGCCCCGCAATGCGAGAGCAGTTGAAGAAGATAGACGATGTGCTTGCCGGTTTTGTGCGTGGGCAGTTGTTGGTAAGCACAACCATGGGCGTTTTGTACGGTCTCGGTTGGTCTTTGGCAGGGCTGAACTTTGGCTTGGTACTAGGGATTCTGGCCGGGGTGATGTCTTTTGTCCCGTTTGTCGGGGCACTGTTTGCAGCAGTTATAGCTGTTGCCATGGCGATTGGGCAGTGGGGCTTTGATCCAATGAATATTGCGGCTGTGGCTGGCGTTTTCTTTGTGGTGCAAACGCTGGAGGGTGCTTTCTTAACACCAAGGCTTGTGGGTGAGCGGGTGGGGCTGCACCCGGTTTGGGTTCTATTTGCGGTGTTTGCCGGTGGTGAAGTGATGGGGTTTGTCGGCGTGTTGATTGCTGTGCCTGCCGCTGCCGCTATTGCCGTTTTGGTGCGCTTTTGGATTGATCACTATCTGGAACATTATGGCGAACCCGCTGACGCACCTGAAGAAGGGCGCAAAGAAGGTGAAATAGTTGAAGATGCTGAAACTGTCACAAATGAGGGCCAAAACGCGTGAGTCGATCGCAACAAATTGCGCTCGATCTTGCGCAACCGGAGAGTTTTGACTTAGCGGATTACGTGGTTTCTCGCAGTAACGCTGAAGCTGTTCGTTTTGTCGAGCAGTGGACATCTAGCGACTTTCATTTTGGGGCGCTTGTCGGTCCTGCGGGATCGGGTAAAACCCACCTGTTGAAGGGGTGGGCAAACCAGCATAACGCCCTGGAAATAGCACCTGACGCCGACTTCTCTGTGATAAACGCGGGACAGAGCTATATCATTGATGATGCTGATATAAAAACTGACGTTGGGCATTTTGTTTATTCGGACGATTTTTTGTTCCATGCCTATAATTGGGCGAGAGAAAATCGCGCTAAAATACTGGTTTCCGCGGCGACGCCCCCCACGCTTTGGGGGCGAAATTTACCGGACTTGATGTCGCGAATGGGTACCGTTCCAGTGGCGACAATCGACGAGCCAGATGATGATCTGCTTTTTGCATTGCTAATTAAATTATTTTCAGACAGGCAATTATCTGTAAATAATGAAGTTATACATTATCTTGTTGAGCGCATGCCTCGCTCTTTCTCTGCTGCCCGCGACATTGCTCGGTTGATGGATGTGAAGGCGCTCGCGGAACGCCGCAAGATAACCAAAGACCTGGCAAGGCGGTGTCTGGCGGAACTTTAACAGCTATCGACATAGTCTCAGTTGTGGTTCGAAATTATACCCGCCAATCGCTTCGTCCAATTGTAACAAACTCCTTGTATTCCATAGTCTATTTGCGGCACAAAAGGGCTAATCAGGAGCAGGAAAATGGCTGACGGCGGGAAAAAGACTGAGTTGAATGTAGACACTGACCAGATGCTGGATCGCAAGAAAATTAAGCACGCTGTGAAAAGTCTGGACCCTACCGAGAAATACTTGAATCGCGAACTTAGCTGGCTTCAGTTTAACATGCGTGTTCTGGACGAAGCCGAGAACAGACGCCATCCACTTCTGGAGCGCATGCGGTTTCTCTCGATTTCAGGTAATAATCTTGATGAGTTTTACATGGTGCGCGTCGCAGGGCTGCGCGGTCAATCTGATGCGGGTGTGGAAGTAGTTTCTGACGATGGTCTTACGCCTACGCAACAGCTTCAAAAGGTGAATGCAGTTGCAGAACAGTTGATGACCAAACAGCAGAAGGTTTGGGCAGCACTTACCGAAGAAATGCGGTCTGAAGATATTCAAGTTCTTGATGCAAAAGAGTTATCTGAATCAGAGCAAAAATGGGTAAAGCAGTATTTTCTTGATAACATCTTGCCTGTTTTGACGCCAATCGCTGTTGACCCGGCTCATCCGTTTCCTTTCATTCCAAATTTGGGCTTTACCATTGGGTTGTCGTTGAAGCGCACCTCCGATGGTCAGGCAATGATCGCGTTGCTGCCAGTACCGGCGCACCTGAAAAGATTTATCCGTCTGCCAGTGAGTGGTGCGATCCGCTTCATCTCTATTGAGCGCGTGATAGAGAGCTTTCTAGGCGAACTTTTCCCGGGTTACAAAGTGAAGGGAAGCGGTGCATTCCGTATCATTCGTGATAGCGATATCGATATCGAAGAAGAGGCGGAAGATCTTGTGCGTGTCTTTGAAAGCGCCTTGAAACGCCGCAAGCGGGGCAGGGTAATCAGGTTGAAGGTTGAAGCATCTATGCCGAAGGCCCTTCGTAAGACCATTGTAACCAGGCTTGGTGCGGATGAAGAGGCAGTTGTTATTGTTCAAGGCATTCTTGGCGTTAACGAAACTAATCAGCTTATCGTTGATGACCGCCCTGATTTGCTTTTCCCGATCTATAACCCACGTTACCCAGAGCGCGTAAAAGACTTTAACGGTGATATTTTTAAAGCTATTGCCGCGAAGGACTTTGTTGTTCATCACCCTTATGAGTCCTTCGAGGTCGTTCACCTGTTTTTGCGTCAGGCAGCGCGTGACCCGAATGTAGTTGCTATCAAGCAAACCCTTTATCGTGCCGGGTCACAGTCCCAGATCATTAAGGCGCTGATCGAAGCGGCAGAGGCTGGCAAATCTGTGACAGCCGTAGTGGAGCTTAAGGCGCGGTTTGATGAAGAACAGAACATCAAGTGGGCGAGAGACCTTGAGCGTGCCGGTGTACATGTGGTGTTTGGCTTTATCGAGTTGAAAACGCATGGCAAGGTCTCAATGGTTGTGCGCCGTGAAAAAGGAAAGCTCAAAAGTTATATGCATTTCGGGACGGGTAACTATCACCCGATAACTGCCCGAATTTATACGGATTTGTCCTTCTTTACTGCCGATCAGGCAATGGCACGCGATGCGAACAAGATGTTCAACTATCTGACAGGTTATGTAGAACCTGCAGAGCTGGAGAAGCTGGTATTGTCGCCTTTCAACTTGCGCGGTCATTTGATGGAGATGATTGATCGTGAGATAGAGTTTGCCCGTGCAGGCAAACCCGCCGCGGTTTGGGTAAAACTCAATTCGCTTCTAGACAGTAAAATCATTGATAAACTTTATGAAGCCTCGAAAAACGGGGTCCAGATAGATTTAATCATTCGGGGCATTTGCACGATTCGTCCCGGTATCGAAGGACTGAGTGAAAATATCCGCGTGCGTTCTATCGTAGGCCGTTTTCTGGAGCACGCACGGATTTGCTGCTTTGGCAATGGCCATGGTCTGCCGTCGCGGCACGCCAAAGTGTATTTTTCGTCGGCTGATTGGATGCCGCGGAATTTTGATCGCCGGGTGGAGACACTGGTGCCAATTGAAAACCCAACCGTACATGACCAGATCATGGGGCAGGTTATGGCCGCTAACTTGAAAGACACTGATCAGTCGTGGATCATGAATTCTGATGGGTCCTATAGCAAATATGAGCCGGCAGAAAGCGACGAAACCTTCATCGCTCACCATTATTTTATGAATAACTCTTCTCTGTCAGGTCGGGGTACAGCACTTGGTGACAGTGCACCTGTGGCACCACTGATGGTCTATGAGCAGGACGCAGATTAGATGCCATTTGAACGACATCCCGGCAAACAAGACTATCTCGCGGTTATTGATATCGGATCCAATTCGGTAAGGCTCGTTGTGTTTTCCGGTCGCAGCCGGGTGCCATCCCCGATTTTCAATGAAAAACTGATGTGCGGCCTTGGTGCCGAGGTTGGGCGGACTGGTAAAATGGGTTCAGAAGCCATAAAAATGGTGCTTTCCACACTCCGGCGTTTCAAGGCTTTGTGTGAACAGATGCAGGTCGCTGATATTCGTATTGTTGCGACGGCTGCGGTAAGAGACGCGAAAAATGGCTTAAAGTTTGTCGAACGCGTTAAGCGGGAAACCGGTTTCAAGATTGAGATTATTGATGGCGGTGAAGAGGGACGTTTGTCGGCACTTGGTGTCCTTGCGGGGCAGCCAGATGCGCATGGTATAGTAGGTGACCTCGGTGGTGGCTCGCTAGAGCTTGCGCAGGTTAGTGGCGGTGAAGTTTTAAAGACAATCAGCTTACCTCTTGGCCCGCTGCGTCTAATAAGTCGGTTTGGTGCCAACCAGCGCAAGATACGTACATTTCTGCGTGAGCAGTTTACGTCAATTGACTGGCTTGGTGGCATTAAGGATCAGAACCTTTACATGGTGGGTGGTGCCTGGCGTAACATCGCAAAATTGATGATGCGCGAAAAGTCGCATCCGCTGCCTATTTTGCACGGATACACCTGTAAGCGCCGGGAACTGGCGGGCTATTGCAAGCGTTTAAGTCACCTTGACCCGAACAATATCCCCTTCAAAAGCGAAATTCCGAGCGCGCGCCAGCATGTATTGCCAGTGGCAGCAATTATCCTGCAAGAACTTCTCAATGCCATGAAAGCAAAAAAGGGTGTGCTCTCCAGCTATGGCCTGCGTGAAGGCCTGATCTTTGACACGCTGTCAGCAGCCGAGAGGCGTGAAGACCCCTTTCTGCATATTTGCCGCGTCCTCGCTGAAGAACGATGTAGGTTCCCCGAGCATGCATCAGTGATTTATGACTGGAGCAGCCCTCTTTTCAAGCGGGAGAAAGGGCATTCTGAAAGATACCAACGGCTCCATATGGCGATTTGTCTGCTTGGCGATATTGCATGGCGTGGGCATCCTGATTTTCGGGCAGAGAAGGCTGTAGAATCAGTCCTACATGGCAATTTCGTCGGTATTAATCACGAAGAAAGAGCATATGTGGCCGTCGCGCTCAATCAGGCTTACGGCGCACCAGTTGATGCGCCGCATATCTCTCATATTCTGTCCATGCTGAAGATTAACGAAATCTTGCAGGCCCGAATGATGGGGGCGGCCCTTCGCCTCGCGCAACGCCTTTCTGGTGGCGCGGTTACGGCTTTGATGGTCTCGCAGCTTAGGGTCACTAAGTCCAAACTTTGGCTGGGTGTGCCATCCAGCTATGGTGACATTGCAAACGAAGTTGTCGCCAAGCGTCTGGATCAGTTAGCTCAATTGATGGGGCGCCGGTCAGCGATCGAATTTCCGCCGGAACTTGATGAAGTATCGGTAGGCTAGGGGCCTATTCCTCTTCAAGCTCAACAACTTCTATGTTACCGCGATTGGCAGTTAGCGCCAGATTGCCTTGCATCAATTTAACGGCGTCTTTGCCAAAGATATCATTTCGCCAGCCATGAAGGGCTCTCAGGTCTGTTTTCTTGGGATCAGCTGCCCAAGCTTCCAGTTCTTGCGCACTGGCAACCATGCGTGTTGCGACACGTGATTGTTCACATTTGATCTTAAGCAGAACCTTCAACAGGTCCGCCATCGGTGGCGTCGCCGGACGGGGTTTTGCTTTCGCAAGCTTTGGTAGTTCTGCGTCTGGCATATTCAGGCCAGCTTCAAGGGCCTCCATAAGTGATTTACCAGCGCGAGAGCGACTAAACCCGTTCGGTACCCCTCTGATGCGATCAAGCTGCTTCGCGTCCTTGGGTGGGTGCGCTGCTATTTCAAACAGTGTTTCGTCTTTGGCAACCCGGTTACGCGGGATATCCCGTTGTTGTGCTTCAAGTTCACGCCAGCGCGCAAGGCTTTTTAAAATCCCGAGGAAGCGAGGCTTGTTGGTCCGAACCTTGAGGCGCTGCCATGCTTCATCTGGCTCAACCACATAAAGAGACGGGTCTCTCAAAGGTTCCATTTCTTCTTCTACCCAACTTTCCCGGTTGGTGCTCTCCAGCTCTTTCTTGAGTTTGCGATAGATGGTGCGCAGGTACGTTACATCACCGAGCGCATAGGAAAGCTGTGCATCCGTCAGGGGGCGTTTGGACCAGTCGGTATAGCGGGCAGACTTGTCCAGTTGACCGTTCGCCAGCTTGTTAACAAGCGTTTCATACCCAACCGAATCGCCAAACCCACAGACCATTGCTGCGACCTGGGTGTCGAAAATCGGTGTCGGAAGCTCGCCTTTGAGGTTGACGAAAATTTCAAGGTCTTGCCGACACGCGTGCAGAACCTTGACCACATCAGGGTTTCTCATCAGCTCAAAGAAAGGTTCCAGGTCGATGCCTTCCGCAAGCGGGTCAATAGCTGCGGCTACGTCGTCATCAGCAATCTGGATAAGGCAAAGCTTGGAATAATAGGTATTGTCCCGAAGAAATTCGGTGTCGACAGTAACAAATTCGGCTGATTTCAGTTTGTCGCAGAGAGCGGCGAGGTCTTCAGTTGTAGTGATCGGCTGCATGCCATGTTCCGTTATTGTTTGGGAACTCTATTACACAGTTCCTATGGCAAGGTCACGCTTTCTGTTGCAGATGTTGTCTGTAGTCTTGACAATTGACGGAAATCATGCGCTTTTCCGGCCAAAATTTGTGAGAAAATCTCACGTACCATAAGCAAATGTAGGACATCATGCACGAGTATCGTTCACACACCTGTTCTGGTCTGCGCGCAGCAGACGTTGGCGAAACTGTTCGCCTTTCCGGTTGGGTTCACCGCAAGAGAGACCATGGCGGTCTGCTATTTATCGATTTACGCGATAATTATGGCGTCACTCAGCTAGTTTTCGACGTGGATAGTGCCTGCTTTGCTGAAGCTGAAGCTGTGAGAGCTGAAAGCGTGATTCGCATCGATGGCCGAGTGAAGGCCCGCAGTGAAGAAACAGTGAACAGTGAACTCGCTACCGGTGAGGTAGAAGTTTATGTGGACGAGATGAAAATCCTGTCTGCGGCGGGTGAGTTGCCGTTGCCTGTTTTTGGTGACACCGAGTATCCGGAAGATATTCGCCTGAAATATCGCTTTCTGGATCTGCGCCGCGAACGCATCCACAACAACATCTTGTTGCGCTCTAACGTAATTTCCGAGCTGCGCTCCCAGATGACTGCGCAGGGCTTTAACGAGTTTCAGACACCAATCCTGACGGCTTCCTCTCCCGAGGGCGCGAGGGACTTTTTGGTACCTGCTCGCCAGCACCCTGGCAAGTTCTATGCGCTACCGCAGGCTCCGCAGCAATTCAAACAGTTGATCATGGTGTCCGGCTTTGATCGCTATTTCCAGATTGCTCCTTGTTTCCGTGATGAGGATGCGCGCGCGGATCGCAGCCCGGGCGAGTTTTACCAGCTTGATGTTGAAATGAGTTTTGTGACTCAAGACGATGTTTTCAATGCAATTGAGCCTGTGCTCGTGAATGTCTTCAAGAAGTTTTCTGATAAGAAAATCACTGAAGCGCCGTTCCCGCGTATTCCGTTTAAGGAATCAATGCTCAAATACGGCAACGACAAGCCTGACCTGAGAAACCCGATTGAAATCAAGGATGTGACCGAACACTTCCGCGGTTCTGGGTTTGGTATCTTTGCCAGCATGGTTGAAAACGGTTGTGTCGTGCGGGCAATTCCTGCGCCGCAAGCGGGGCTGAAGTCTCGCCGCTTTTTCGACAGCACCAACGACTGGGCGAAGAAAGAAGGCTTTGCTGGCCTTGGCTATATCAATATCAAAGAAGGTGTGCCGGGTGGTCCAATTGCCAAAAACCTTGGTGAAGAAGCAACTAAAACACTTCTGGATGATCTAGGTCTCGGCGCGAACGACGGTGTATTCTTTGCGTGTGACAAGGAAGCAGGTGCAGCGAAGCTTGCCGGTGTGGCACGGACAAAGGTTGGTGAAGACCTTGAGCTGATCTCGGACGATGAGTTTAAGTTCTGCTGGATCGTTGATTACCCGATGTTTGAGTATGACGAAGACGAGAAGAAGGTCGATTTCTCTCACAACCCGTTCTCCATGCCACAAGGCGGAATGGAAGCGCTAGAAACCAAAGACCCTCTCGATGTTCTCGCATATCAGTATGATATCGTGTGTAACGGTATTGAGCTTTCGTCTGGCGCTATCCGGAACCACCGTCCTGATATCATGATTAAAGCGTTTGGCATTGCCGGATACAGCGAAGAGGTTGTTGAGCAAGAGTTTGGTGGTATGCTGAATGCATTCAAATATGGCGCGCCGCCACACGGTGGTTTGGCACCGGGCGTTGACCGGATGGTTATGTTGCTCGCTGACGAGCCAAACATCCGCGAAGTGATCTTGTTCCCGATGAACCAAAAAGCCGAAGACCTGATGATGGGCGCACCAAGCGATGTGCAGCCCAAGCAACTTCGAGAGTTGCACATCCGCACGGTCGAGCCACCCAAAAAAGAGGGCGAATAAGCCTTGAAGAATGGAGCCGTTTGGCTCCATTTTGCTATCAACTGAAAAGAAAAGGATATCAACTACATGAGCGACAATATTCTCATCATTGATTTTGGTTCCCAGGTTACGCAGCTCATTGCCCGCCGTGTGCGCGAAGCAGGTGTTTACTGTGAGATTGTGCCTTTCAACAAAGCAGATGAGATATTGGACGACTTTGGCGCAGCAGGCGTGATCCTGTCCGGCGGGCCGGCAAGTGTAACCCATGCCGATACCCCACGGGCACCACAGCGGCTGTTTGATATGGGCCTGCCAATCCTTGGCATCTGTTATGGTCAGCAAACAATGGTGCAGCAGCTTGGCGGCAACGTGACCACGTCTGACCACCAGGAGTTTGGCCGCGCCTTTGTCGAGGTGGCCGAAGATTGTAGCTTGTTTAACGGAATTTGGGCGAAGGGTGACCGCGAACAGGTTTGGATGAGCCACGGCGACCATGTGGACGCTCTGCCCGAGGGCTTTTCAATTGTGGCTACGAGTGAAGGCGCACCCTTCGCGGTAATCGCAAACGAAGAGCGCAAAATGTATGGTGTTCAGTTCCACCCCGAGGTGGTTCACACCCCTCAGGGTGCAGACCTGTTGCAAAATTTCGTTCTGAATATATGCGGGTGTTCTGGCGATTGGACGATGGCCAGTTTCCGCGAGACCAAGATCAGGGAAATTCGCGAACAGGTGGGCGATAAACGCGTTATCTGCGGTCTGTCAGGTGGTGTAGATAGCTCGGTAGTGGCCGTGCTCATTCACGAAGCCATCGGGGATCAACTCACCTGTGTGTATGTGGATCATGGCTTGATGCGGCAGGGCGAAAGTGATCAGGTCGTAAGCCTGTTCCGTGAGCATTATAACATCAACCTCGTTCACCGCGATGCCTCTGGCCTGTTTTTAGGCGAGCTTGCCGGTGTCACCGATCCGGAAGTGAAGCGTAAAACCATCGGTAAGCTTTTCATTGATGTGTTTGAAGAAGAGGCAAAAAAGGTTGGTGGCGCAGATTTCCTTGCACAAGGGACGTTGTATCCAGATGTTATTGAGAGCGTGTCTTTCATCGGTGGGCCTTCTGTAACCATTAAATCGCACCATAATGTGGGTGGCTTACCTGAACGTATGGACATGGACCTAGTTGAGCCGCTTCGTGAACTCTTTAAAGACGAGGTTAGGGCGCTTGGTCGTGAACTGGGTTTACATGAAGACTTTGTCGGGCGGCATCCTTTCCCTGGGCCGGGTCTTGCCATTCGCATTCCGGGTGAAATTACCCGCGAAAAAGCGGATATTCTTCGTAAAGCAGATGCTATCTATCTGGAAGAGATCAGAAATGCTGGCCTATATGACGAAATTTGGCAGGCGTTTGCGGTTCTGTTACCAGTAAAAACAGTTGGAGTTATGGGCGATGCGCGCACATATGATCATGTTTGTGCAATTCGTGCGGTTAACTCTACGGACGGCATGACAGCAGATTATTATCCTTTCCCACATGATTTTTTGGGTCGTGTTGCAACCCGTATTATCAACGAAGTACGCGGCATCAACCGTGTGGTTTATGATGTGACATCTAAACCGCCCGGGACAATTGAGTGGGAATAATCCTGGTTTCCTATTTCTGTTTCCGTAGCCAGATAAATTGGACCGCCAGTCCAATTACATAGGTGACTAGAAACGCCAGATAGAAACCACGCAGTAGTGGGTCTTCCTGCGAAGTTACAATTGGGTCTCCCACTGGCAACCGACGGAGCCCGTCGGTAATTGCGGGTATCATGTGAAACAGGAATGTCGCGCTATAGGCTGTTGCCTGAAGGTAGGGTGATAAGCCTTTAAAAATATTTGTTTTTTCCGTGATGAGACCGCCGAAAAGAGCAACAATTGTCAGTACAGCCAGTCCGTGCGCAGCATTGAAGGCACCGGTGGCGCGGTAGATGCCAAGTGCAGAGGCCGCAGCAACGAATGTAAGAATTAGATAGAGCCTGCTGCTTTTATCGGCCCAGTTCAAAACCTTGTAGGTAAACAGGGAATAAATTCCCGTCAGGATGGCTGCTATGCCTATGATGGTATGGAACCATCCAAAAGGTGTCATTTCTGGCATTATATGCTCCCAGTTGCTCCTTGCCCATAATGGAAGTTAGCCCATTTGATCGCTTAGACAAACCGGAGGCGAGTGGTTCACGGGAAAGCGAGTTGTATTTTCTCCCGAATTAGACAATAAACGCCAGCACAAATGCCCCGTAACAAGGAGGTTTACCAGTGTCCACTACCGACAAGACCGTTATCGATGCGCGCCCAAAGCGGCAGGCAACTGCTAAAAATATTGCGGCAATGAAAGGCACAACGCCGATTGTTTGTCTCACTGCCTATATTACGCCAATGGCAGCAAGGCTGGACAAGCACTGCGACCTTTTGCTGGTAGGCGATAGTGTCGGCATGGTGCTGTATGGAATGGAATCCACGCTGGGGGTCGATCTGGAAACCATGATCCGTCATGGCCGGGCTGTTTGTCGGGGTGCAAAGCAGGCTTTGGTGGTGATTGATCTCCCGTTTGGGACTTATGAAGAATCAAAAGAGCAAGCGTTTAGAAACGCCGCAAGGGCGCTCTCTGAAACTGGTGCAGGCGCAGTCAAGCTGGAAGGCGGCAGGGAGATGGCTGAAACAGTGGCCTTCTTGTCAAACCGGGGTATTCCCGTGCTTGGGCATGTAGGTTTGATGCCCCAAAGCGTTCATGCGCATGGTGGGTATGCGGCTCGTGGTCGCTCAGAAGACGAATGGCAGCCAATTATTGAGGATGCCAAGGCAATTGCTGACGCCGGCGCTTTTGCCGTTGTATTGGAAGGCGTGGCGGAGCCGCTGGCCCGGGAGATTACGGCAACGGTTCAGTGCCCGGTGATTGGAATAGGGGCGTCAAACGCCTGCGATGGGCAGATTTTGGTGACTGAGGACATGCTCGGTCTGTTTGCTATAAATCCCAAATTTGTTAAACGCTTTGCCGAAATTGGCAGCAACATCGAAAATGCGATTGAAGAATACTCTCAGGAGGTGCGGTCGCGGGCATTCCCGGCAGAGGAGCACACCTACAAGATGCGGAAAGTGAGCGGATAAGTACCGCCTGCCGCACTGTCACCATAATTCGAAAGCAGTTAACGTTTGTAATTTGCCAAAACACGCCTGTTGGCAATTGCTTCCAGCGGAAGCTTTGGCTAATGTAGCGCAAATTTGCGGGCCTCCAGAGGCTGGCTAGGTATTTTCATCGCCCCGATATGAAAACCGGGGCGGTTTTTTCTAAGGAGTAAAGTGTGTCAGACATTAATTCGGATCTGATCACTCAAGAGGTTGATGAGGAAGTACGCCGCGAGCGTATGCGCCAGCTTTGGAGTGCGTATGGTCGTTATCTAATCGGCCTCGCTGTTGGCATCGTGCTGCTAGTTGGTGGCCGGGAAGCGTATACGGCAATTGTTGTCAGCCAGGAAGAAGCCAGCTCAGCAGCCTTTGAGGCCGCGGAGCAGAAAGCAGCCGAAGACAGCGCTAATGCCGTCGAGATATGGCAGCAGGCCCTATCGGAAGTGGAAGGCGGCTACCAAACTATCAGCCAGCTTCGCCTTGCGGCGTCTGCCGCTGCCAATGGCGATACTGAGGCGGCTATTGCTGCATATGACGCAGTTGCTGCTGATGGCTCTGCTGATTCTAGCCTGCGGAGTTTGGCACAGCTGTTTGCCGGCATGCTTGTTTCTCGCGAGGGGCAAGACCTGGAAGGTGCGCGGGCGCGCCTGTCTGTTGTCGCGATTCAGGGGGAGCCGTGGTATTTTTCAGCGCTGGAGCAACTCGCCCTTGTAGACATCAAGCTTGGTGACAAAGAAGCGGCGCTTCAGAACCTGAATACCCTGACAGCAGATGCACGAACGCCAGCCAGCATAAGAACGCGGGCAGGAGAGCTGAAACAGGCTCTGGAAGAGCAGTTGGGTGTTGACCCATTGGCCGCTACCGAAGCCGGGGAAACCGCTCAATGATAAAGCGCCAAACAATGAATGGACCACGTATTGCTCTGTCAATTGCGTTAAGTGCCAGTCTAACAGCCTGTGGCTGGTTTGGTGGTGATGACGCGCCGGAGCAAACCTATGATGATGAAGGCCGGGAGCGCATTCCGGTTCTTACCTCTACGCAAACACTGGACGCAGATAACTCAATTTCCAGCCTGTCGATTGTTTTGCCTAGACCCTATGTGAACAAAAACTGGGCGCTGCCCGGTGGCAATGCTTCCCATAGTATTCAGCATCTCGCTATGCCTGATACACTCTCTCAGGCTTGGCGAACACAGATCGGTCGTGGAAACGAAAAATATGAACGCGTAATTTCCAGCCCGGTTGCAGCGGATGGTCGCGTGTTTGCTGTAGATGTTGAAGGCGATGTTTATGCGGTTTCGCTAAGCGATGGCCGTGTTCTATGGAACAATGAATTCCGTAACCCAGATGAGCGCAGCGATGTTGGCTTTGGTGGCGGCGTTGCTTATGCAGATGGCATATTGTTTGCCACATCCGGTTTTGGCTATCTGGCGGCATTTGAAGCTGCAACTGGGCGGGAGTTATGGCGCTTTAACGCTTCCGTACCTTTCCGTGGGGCGCCTACGGTCGACTCTGGTCGGGTTTATGCGGTTACCCACGATAATCAGATGATCGCCCTCAATGCCCAGAATGGCAGTCTTGTTTGGGACCAGGTAGGTATCGCAGAAAACGCCGGCATGCTTGGTGCTGCAACACCTGCAACAGATAACGGCACTGTTGTGATTGCGCTTTCTTCCGGTGAATTGCTCGCGATGCTAGGCGGTAACGGACGTATTCTCTGGCAAGATACGCTTTCGAGTTCACGTCGTTTGACACCTCTGGCAACGCTGGCAGATATTGACGGTGATCCCGTGATCGATCAGGGCAAAGTGTACGCTCTTAGCCACGCAGGTAGTATGGTTGCTATTGATATGCGCAGCGGAGAACGTTCTTGGGAAGCAGATATCGCAGGCGTTAATATGCCTTGGATTGCGGGCAATTTTGCATTCCTAACGACTATCGATGGGCAGGTCGTTTGCGTCACTCTTAGCGATGGGCGCGTACGGTGGGTTACCCAGTTGCAGCGTTTCCTTGACCAAAAGAAACGCAGGGAACTAATCAAATGGAACGGCCCGGTTTTAGCGGGCGACCGGTTGCTGGTAACCAGCACGCATGGCTATGCCCTGTCTGTGTCACCTTATACCGGTGAAGTTCTCAGCGGTATTGAGCTGCCTGCTGGCTCCAGTACATCACCCATTGTTGTGGATAATACATTCATTGTCCTGACCGATAGAGGAGAGCTGGTTGCCTACAGATAGGTTGCTAGCTTACGGATAACAGCATGACCTTTACGCTTGCCATTGTTGGCCGGCCAAACGTTGGCAAATCTATGTTGTTCAACCGGTTGGTTGGCAAGAAAATCGCTATTGTTGATGACACACCAGGCGTTACCAGAGATCGCCGCCTTGGCGAAGGGCGGATTGCCGACCTTGAATTTACGTTGATGGACACAGCTGGCCTTGAGGAAGGTGAAGCTGGCTCTCTCCCTGACAGGATGAGATTGCAGACTGAGCGGGCGCTTGCCGACGCTGACATTGCACTAATGCTGTATGATGCGCGTGCCGGTGTTACCCCTACGGATGAGCATTTTGCGACTTGGCTGCGCAGGATGGACAAACCTGTTATTCTTGGCGCGAACAAGTGTGAAGGCAATGCCATTGTTGATGGTATCTATGAAGCTTACAGCTTGGGGCTGGGTGAACCCGTTGGCCTTTCTGCTGAGCATGGTGAAGGGCTGGGTGAGCTATACACTGCTATCGTAGATGGGCTCAAGGAAGTCGGTATTGATCCTTACGAAGGCGAGGAAGATCAGAACGCTGACGAGTTCCGCCAAAATTTGGACACCGGCCCGGTTGAAGGTGATCTCGACTATGAGTTTGTTGATCATGACGAGCCGGACGATAGCAAACCGCTAAGGCTTGCGATTGTTGGCCGCCCGAATGCGGGCAAATCCACTCTTATTAACTATCTTGTCGGAGAGGACCGGTTGATTACCGGCCCGGAAGCTGGACTGACACGCGATTCCATTGCCGTAGACTGGGAATGGGATGGTTTGCCGGTGAAGCTCTATGACACTGCGGGCCTTCGTAAGCGTGCCAGAGTGACAGAGAAGCTCGAAAAACTGTCTGTTGCTGACACACTGCGGGCCGTGCAGTTTGCTGAGGTTGTTGTTCTACTTCTTGATGCCGAAATCGGCATTGAGAAACAAGACCTGAAAATCGCCGAAAAAGTGGTGGAAGAAGGCCGGGCAATGGTAATTGCGCTCAATAAATGGGACGCAGTTGATGACCGGCTGAAGGTTCATCAGCAGCTTAAAGATGCGCTCACAAAAAGCTTGCCTCAGCTTAAGGGTGTGAAAATTGTTAATTTCTCCGCGCTTACGGGGCAGGGTACCCAGAAATTGATGCCGCTTGTTGCTGAAGCCTATGACTTGTGGAATGCCCGTATTTCTACAGCCGGTTTTAACCGTTGGCTTGCCGACACGCTTGAAAAACATCCTGCGCCTTCTGTTGCAGGGCGTCGCATCAAGATCAGATACGGTGCGCAGATCAAGACGCGCCCACCGACATTCGCGTTATTCTGTAACCGCCCGGACGATTTGCCGGATAGCTACAAGCGATATCTTGAGAATGAGTTACGCCGAGACTTTGACCTGCCGGGCGCGCCAATACGCATCTATATGCGTAAGGGCGAGAACCCCTATGAAGGCCGGCGCAAACGCCGTCAAAAGTAAGCTGTTTGTTGGTTATTAGAGTTCGTCGTGCGTTGACCCAATTCAGACACGTTCTATAGTGAAGACTATGGATAGATTAATTCGTCATATCGCAATCGCACTGAGCAGTTTGCTCATTTACTCAGGTATTGCCTCGGCGCAAGACCTCGTACCAATTACCTTCGCAACAGATTGGAAAGCACAAGCGGAACACGGTGGCTTCTATCAGGCTGTTGCAAAAGGTTTTTACGAAAAACGTGGGCTGGATATCACGATACGTCCGGGCGGCCCCGGTTCAGATAACCCGCGTTTAATCGCAGCGGGTGCAATTGATATCGCCATGGCATCAAACAGCTTCCAACCGATTAATCTGGTTGCTGCGGGTGCTGATGTTAAAGTGGTGATGACGTCTTTCCAGAAAGACCCTCAGGTTTTGATGGTTCACCCTCATGTTCAGGCTGAAACCATCTCTGACTTGAAAGGGATGCCTGTTTTTATTTCTGACGCCGCGCGCGCGGCTTTCTGGCCTTGGCTCGAAGCCCGGTTTGGTTTTGAGGAGCAGCAAGTTCGGAAATACAATTATTCTCTCGCGCCGTGGCTCGTGAACAAAGAAACAGTGCAGGAAGGCTATCTGTCGTCGGAACCTTTCACTGCGGCACAGCAGGGTGTAACACCAAAAGTTTTCCTGTTTGCTGATGCGGGGTACCCAGGGTACGCAGGTATGGTGATGGTACGCGGCGAATTCCTGCGGGAGAACAGACAAATTGTGCAGGCATTTATAGATGCCACAATTGAAGGCTGGCAGGATTATCTGTGGGGTGATCCGTCCGTTGGTAATGCTTTGATCCTCAAGGATAACAGCGAGATGACCGAAGAGTTGCTCGCCTTTGCCATTAACTCGATGCGTGAGAACAACATGCTGGGCGATAAGCCGGATGTTGGTTCCATGAGCGCGGACCGTTGGGCCCGTTTCTATGAAGAGATGAGCGCACTTGGTGCGCTGTCTAAAGGTGTGCCTTTCAAAGAGGCTTACACCCTTGAATTTCTATCGCCTGAATCGGCCAACTGATGTTCGCGGTTCGCGATCTAAGCTTTAGTTTCGATGGTAAGGCTCCGGTTCTTCGCGATTTTTCCTTATCCTTAAAAGCTGGTGAGATTATCTCGCTGCTGGGTCCAAGTGGCTGCGGAAAATCGACCGTTTTGCGGCTGGTCGCGGGGCTTTTGCTTCCGCAGCAGGGCAATATTGAGTGGGAAGCTGACCCATCACTAGGGTTTGTGTTCCAGGATCACGCCTTGATGCCTTGGGCTACTGTGGAGGAAAATGTTGCTCTTCCCGGGCGCTTACACGGGCACACCAATAAAACGAAAATCGCGGATGCCTTGGAATCGGTCGGGATGGCAGGTTTCGAGGGGCGATATCCAGCCGAGCTGTCTGGTGGGCAACGCATGCGAGTGTCTTTGGCTCGGGCATTGGCGGCGGACGCCAGTCTCCTGTTGATGGATGAGCCGTTCGCAGCACTTGACGAAATCCTGCGCTTTCAAATGAATGAACTGTTGTTGAAATTGAAAAAAGAACGCGGATTTTCAGTGCTTTTTGTCACACACAGCGTTTATGAGGCGGTTTACTTGTCCGACCAAATCGCTGTTATGGACTCAGGCGTTATTAGCGATACGATTCCAGTCTCTTTAGACCGCAGTTTGCCTTCTGAAGAACAGAAAGCATCGCGTGAATTTATAAAAGCGTGTCAACAGGTTAGCCGTTTGATGCAGGAGGGAGGCAAATGAGGCGTATTCTCCTGCCAGCTACGGCGCTCGTCGCCTTGTTGCTGTTTTGGCAGTGTTATGTGACAGCTTTTGCTGTGCCGAAGTTTGTCTTGCCTGCACCCACCTTGATATTGGACGCTTTTTTTGAAGACTTGCCAATGTGGGCCGATGCCGCATGGTCAACCCTGGCGATAACGCTGCAGGCGTTGTTTTTTGCGACTGTAAGCGGTGTTTTGCTAGCTTTTGCCTTTAGCGTTAGTCGCACTTTTGAGGCTACGGTTTACCCATTTGCTGTTATTCTTCAGGTGACACCAGTCATTGCAATCGCACCACTTGTGATCATTTGGGTGGGGCTGGAGAATGTGGACAGAGCGCAGATCATCATTGCTTGGCTTGTCGCGTTTTTCCCCATACTTGCCAACATGTCTGCAGGTTTGAAGTCGGTTGACCATAATTTGGTTGAGTTATTTTCGCTTTACCGTGCGACACCCCTGCAAAAGTTTCGGTTGCTCTTGTGGCCTTCAGCGCTTCCCTACCTTCTCGCTAGCCTGAAAGTGAGTGGCGGGCTAGCGTTAATCGGTGGCGTAGTGGCAGAGTTT
This sequence comes from Kordiimonas sp., assembly GCA_965199355.1. GTDB lineage: Bacteria > Pseudomonadota > Alphaproteobacteria > Sphingomonadales > Kordiimonadaceae > Kordiimonas. Next base: position 375,054 of record CBDARB010000009.1, on the reverse strand, counting down.
GTTGCAGGTTCGGGCACTGCAACCGGGCTGGCTTGGCGCATTGTAGAGGCCGGAAACCGGCTGCAAATAGAGAAAATGTTTGCGGGCCTTATTATCCTATCCTTCATGGGGATGGTTATTTTCTATGTCTTTGCCTTCTTGGAAGCCAAATTGCTGAAGCACCGTCAGTGAGGCCCGTTGCTGCGACTTATTGTAGCTTGAGTTTACCGCCAATCCTCGCTACCTAAGCCCCATGTTTATTACCACCCAAGACCCGGACCGGAGAGCAATTGGTTACTGGCTGTTGTTCATGACCGCCATTGTACTGCTCATGGTGATGGTGGGCGGTGCAACACGGCTAACCGAATCCGGCCTGTCGATGGTGGATTGGCGGCCAGTTACTGGCACCTTACCGCCACTGAACGATACCGAATGGGCAGAAGAGTTCGCCAAATACCAAACCAGCCCTGAGTATCGTCTTAGAAACAGCGATATGACGGTAGAGGAATTCAAAGGCATCTTCTATTGGGAGTGGGGGCACCGTCTGCTTGGTCGCTTAATTGGTTTGTTCTTTTTTGTGCCTATGGTCTGGTTCTGGCTGAAGGGCAGGGTGCCACAAAGGTATAAACCGAAATTGTTGGTTCTTTTTGTGCTGGGTGGCAGTCAGGGACTGCTTGGCTGGTATATGGTGATGTCCGGGTTGGTGGATGAACCAGCGGTTAGCCATTACCGCTTAACCGCTCATTTGGGCCTTGCACTCTTCATCATGGCTGCTTTGTTCTGGACTGCGCTCTCGCTTTTGAGACCGGAACCTGTGCGCGGAGACAAGCAGGTAAAGATACTCACTCATATCACTGCTACTGTACTGATCATCCAAATTCTGATGGGGGCCCTGGTCGCTGGCTTGAAAGCAGGTTTGATCTTCAATAGTTGGCCAATGATGGGGGAGGGCTTTGTACCGGATGGTTTGTTGGCTATCGACCCTATGTGGCTGAATTTTCTGGATAATGCCATTACCGTGCAATTTGACCATCGTATTGGTGCATACATCTTGTTTGGTCTTAGCTTGATACTTATTTGGAGAGGGAGAACCCAGTCAGCAACGCTGCGGCAAGCGACCCTTCTATTCGCAGCAGCCGTGGTTTTGCAAATGATGCTGGGTATCATGACCCTGATTTTGGAGGTGCCGGTTTCCTGGGGAACTGCACACCAAGGGGGCGGAGCAATAATATTGCTGCTGATGGTTTATTTAATGCATTTGCAGCGTAAGAAAAAGGCGATCTGATGAGTGAGGAAACCCACAGCGAGTATGTAACCGTTTATGTAACAGCGGAAAGTGAAGACGTTGCGGTGCATATGGCGACAGCCCTGGTTAAAAACAAGCTAATCGCTTGTGCTAATGTTTGCCCAGGAAGCCGCTCAATATATGAGTATGAAGGCATTATCCAGCTGGAAAAAGAAGTCGTTCTTTTCATGAAGACCACGCGGGCGCGGGTACCGGAAGTGATTACCCTGATCAAAGATATGCATAGCTATCAGGTGCCGTGTATCACCGTGTTGCCCATCGAGGATGGCAACCCAGACTATTTGTCATGGGTATCCAGCCAAACATCCTAATTAGGCGGCTGGTTGTTGATTTTTAGCTTCAAATGCATGGGGTAAATAGATACCGTATTTTTAAGCTACTGTATTTAAAGAATAAATATGTACCTTGCCTCGAAAATAGCTGTTGACAGCCTACTGAACATCCCTATATTGCGCGACTTAATACCAAGCGAGCCGTTCAGCAGAAGGGCGCGCTTATTGAAGCAGCTAGCCGGAGCAATGAACCCCGGCTGAAAACTGAGGTAACATTGCGATGAAAACTTATTCCGCAAAGGCTTCGGAGATTGAAAAAAAATGGCATGTGGTTGACGCCGAAGGCGTTGTCCTTGGTCGTCTGGCCCAAGCTGTTGCTGTCGTTCTCCGTGGTAAGCACAAGCCGACATACACACCGCACATGGATTGCGGCGACAATGTCATCATTGTTAACGCTGACAAAGTAAAGCTGACTGGCAAGAAACTTTCAGACAAAGTTTACTACCGTCACACAGGTCACCCAGGTGGTATCAAGTCTGCTACTGCTGGTGAAATTCTGAGCGGTCGCTTCCCTGAACGTGTTGTTCAGAAAGCTATCGAGCGTATGATCCCGAAGGGTCCGCTTGGCCGTCAGCAACTCCGGAACCTGCGCGTTTATGCCGGTTCTGAGCACCCCCATACTGCGCAAGAGCCTGCTGTGCTCGATGTTGCTGCAATGAACCCGAAGAATAAGAGGTAAGCGACATGGCCGACCTTCAAGATCTTAAAGAATTGACTGGCGAAGCAACTGCAGCAGTTGCTGAAACCGTTGAGCGTACGGCTGTTGTTGATGAGCAGGGCCGTTCCTACGCAACTGGTAAGCGTAAAGACGCTGTAGCTCGTGTTTGGATTAAGCCGGGCTCTGGTAAAATTACCGTAAATGGCCGTGATCAGGAAGTTTACTTCGCACGTCCAACATTGCGTTTTATCGTAAACCAGCCGTTTCAGGTTGCTGGTCGTGAAAACCAGTATGATGTTGTTGCAACCGTTAAAGGTGGTGGCCTTTCTGGTCAGGCCGGTGCGGTTAAGCATGGTATTTCCCAAGCAATCCAGCTTGCTGAGCCTGAGTTGCGCAGTGTGCTCAAGGCTGCTGGCTTCCTCACTCGTGATAGCCGGGTTGTTGAACGGAAGAAATACGGTAAAGCGAAAGCTCGTCGTTCCTTCCAGTTCTCCAAACGCTAGGACTGCTTCAGAGTTTTTTGTTCCGAGTATTTGTTTCGAGTACCTACAAATTTTGTTCCGAGTTCAAAAGGTCGCCCCGTGGGGCGGCCTTTTTTGTTGGCATTGTCTGGCGTAGCGGGCATGATCGCGAGCAGGGGAGAGTGACACATGAAAAATATATCGATTCCGGCCATCGTGCGAATCTTGTTCGGTGTTGTTCTCGTCTTGCTTGGGCTCGTTAACTTCACGCAAATATCGCCCTTGCCAAATATGCCTGAAGCTCACATGGCCTTTGAGCAAGCCATCATTGATGCCGGTTATGTAACCAAGACTGTCGGTTTAATTGAATTTGCGGTTGGCCTGATGTTGATACTCAACAGATATGCCGCTTTGGGTCTCGTGCTGATTGCACCGTTCAGCGTTAACTTTGTTTTGTTTAAACTGTTTCTTGATCCGGGGACTTTTGCGCCAATTCCAATAGTTTATGCGTTCCTTAACGTCTATTTGGCGTGGCAGTATCGAGAAAAATATAAAGCCCTGTTTGAAACCCGATGATGTTTCTGGATTTTGAACTTGTTGCTTTCCCTTACTTGTTCCCAAAGCCGGACAGCAGGGCAACAACATTGTCACCGAGCCTGTCAATGGCATAGCCGCCCTCAAGGATAATAACCGTTGGTAAATCTAGGGCGCATACCCTTTTACCAATCTCGGTGAAATGAGGCGTATCCAACTTGAAAAAACCAAGTGGGTCATCTTTATAGGTGTCTGCGCCGAAAGAGAGCACGAGGGCATCCGGTTGGTACTCTGCAAGGCTGTCCAATGCGTATTGAAGTGTGGGTTCATAGGTGCCCCATTCGGTGCCCTTGGGCAATGGCAGGTTTAGGTTGAAACCTTCTCCATCGCCTTCTCCCCGTTCATTGGCATGACCAAGAAAATAAGGGTATTCATTGGCAGGGTCGCTGTGGATATTGATGACCATTACGTCACTACGGTCATAAAATACCGCCTGTGTGCCATTACCATGGTGATAGTCCACATCGAGAACGGCAACTCGCTTGGCACCCGTATCGCGCATGGTTTGCGCGGCAATTGCTGCGTTGTTTAAAAAACAGTAGCCGCCAAACTGTGCCGGCATGGCGTGGTGGCCCGGGGGGCGTGAAAAGGAGAATGCATGTTTGCTCTCGTTCTTCATCACTGCGTGTGCAGCAGAAATGGCGGATTGTACGCCCTGATAAGCTACTTCCCATGTGCCCGCGCAGATAGGTGTGCCAGAGTCGAACGTATATAACCCTAGTTTGCCATCAATCGTTTGTGGCGACACGTCACGTCGCATCTGTGCACCGGGCCAAACGAGTGGGAAAACATCGCCGGACCTGCCAGCTGCGGTCCATTCGTGCCAAGCGTTTTGCAGAAAGGTGACGTAAACTTCGTCATGCACTGCATGGATGGGTGCGAGACCATAATCGCCTGGTGTCCGGATGCCGGTGTAACCCTTCTCGGTGAAAGCGGTTTCAATGGCATCGGCGCGTGTCGGATTTTCAAAACAGGGCTTTAGTTCCCCGTCTTTTATTTCGCCTGCACAGTCATGTTTTTTGTGGCGGTCAGCGTAATAGATAAGCATGGTGAGTTCCTATGGCTCCGCCCAATGCAATATAAGTTAGAGCGCAACTGTTGGTGTGTGAGTGCAGGCTGGAGTGCCGCAGCATGCGTGTTTTTGCTCTTTTTGCATTTTTTTCAACAGCCGGTCTTTCTTCATTTTTGAAAGGTTATCCAGAAAAGTTCGACCGTCCAGATACTCCATTTCATGTTGAATGACCGTGGAAAGCCATCCCTCTGCGCGCAGTGTGTGTTTGGTTCCTTCCACATCCTGATAGGCAACTTCAATCTCAGACGGACGAGTGATCTCTGCGCGAATACCCGGAAAACAAAGGGAGGCTTCTTCCTGCGCGCTCGTTTCAGTTGAATGATCTGTAATGACAGGATTTATACATACCAATGGCTTGCGTTTACCTTCTTCCTGAAGGTCCACAACGATAATGCGTTTTAAAACACCGACCATATTTGCGCCGAGGCCAATGCCTTGTTCGTGGTACAGAACCTCCAGCATTTGGTCGGTCAATGCCCGCAAACCCTCATCAAATTCGGTTACTTCAGCAGCCTTTTGTCTAAAAATAGGATTTGGGGCCATTATCAGTTGAAGTGCTGTCATTTTATCTCTGCTGCTAAGGAGGTGAAGAGCGATTACCTAGGACAAAAAGCGATCAATGATAAGATCGTGCGCTGCCGGAATATTCACGGACATCTTCGGTGGCGGCGCTTTTATCGCTGCTTCATATAGCTTGTCAATTTCTGTCCAGTCTCTGGTCCAGAAAATAGGGACAACGGTTGCCATTTGTTCAAGGAATAAACCCTGATGGTCTTCCGTCGCTCTCGGGTTGGCAACCGCGACGAATTTTTTTCCCAGCCGAATGGCTTCAATCACAGTGGCACCGCCATGAGTAAATAGGAAGTCGCAGTTTTCCAGATCATCCTCAATACTGGGCTTCGCATGATAATGCGTAACATGCTTTGGCGACACTTTGGCTTGACCGGTCTGGCACACAACCTCTTCATCACCGAAAAGCCCTTTGCCAGCCAAACTGTCAATTTCTTCTATCAGTTCAGCGAACGGCTGCGTGGTGCCGACAGTCACAAAAATCATTTACACATCCTAGGCTTTGTTACCGGAAACGGTTTCTTTTGACACAGCGCTCTGAATACTGCCTACCGTGACCTTCTTATGATCAAGTTTCACCGTTGGCCATTGCACAATCCACATTGATCCTAAGTTAAACCGGTGAAGCAATCGCAGGGTAAGAGAAGCCATCGTGCTGCGTGTTATGCTCTCCACAAAAACCGACTTGCAAAAGAAAAGGCTGGAGGCCAGCAACATCGGTATGGCGTGCCGGTTGCCAACAACAACTGTCAGGTTAGGGCGATGTCGTATAAGAACAAAAATAGTGGTCAAAAGAGTGGCAAGCATTGGCCAGATGTTGCGCCACCACTGAGGTTTAACCATATTTGCGAACTCGGGTACTATATAAACCGGACCCTCTGATAAGCCGCGTTCAGGCGGCACCGGGCCCCATTTGGTGTTTAGATAGACGAATTTCAGGTCAGGGCGTGCTGCCACAAGGTCTGAAAGCAGAGTGATCGTTTCAAAAACGTATCCACCGCCGCCCAACATTACGAGTATTGTTTGACCAGATTTGCTCAAAGTGTCATGCCTCCGGTAACATGCTTAAGTTACAATAGGTTCGCTGGTTTTGGGCGTCAACCGTTCCGCATCAGTGATTGATCATCTAATCCGTGCACAATTGAACAAGCGTATCAACAACGTCTATTGATTGTACATCTAGGGTTGCTAGTGTAGCGCTTGAATGATTGTGTGGTGAGAATTTGATGGCTCAAGGGTATCTAACACTGGCGACAGGAGATCGTCGATTTTATGACGCTGCCGTTAATCTGGCCCTGAGCGTTAGGTTGAATGATGCCGCCCGACCGATCAGTCTTCTTTGTGATGACGCCAGCAAACTGTCTGACGAAGAAAAAAGTTGCTTTGACAGAGTGATTGTTGCGCTGCCTGGTACACTGGATGTTGGCTGCGCGGGCAAGCTGGATGTGCCGAACTTCCTGCCGTATGACGAGACAGTGTTTCTGGATTCAGATTGCCTTATCGTAAAAAAGGACATGGATCGACACTGGAAACTGCTTTCCAAACAGTGTTTTAATGTTGCAGGTGAGGCCAGAACGTCTGGGGCTTGGTATACTTTTAAAATAGAAGACGTCTGCTCTGCCCTCAGCTTACCCTATGTCGCGTATATGAACAGCGGCGTGATGTATATGCGGAAAGGGCAGGAACTCGATGAGTTTATCTCTGTTGTGCAAGACCTACGAGAAAATGCGCGGGATGTTCTGTTTGTTCAGCACCGGGACATGAACGAACAAATCGCGGACGAGCCTTTGTGGGGAGCAGCCATGGGGCGGCTTGGAATGCACCCGGTGCATTATGACCCGGAGGACGGGTGGTTGATGGTCACGACCTATAACGCGCGTAATGTAAAGTTTGACCCAATGCTAAATGTTAGCCAGCAGGAAAAAAGCGAGGGGTATCGTGTGCTAGGCCGTTTCTTTTCAAAAGGTTGGATTAAGCATTCGCCTTCTGTTGCGCATTTTATTCGTTTTAAACCAAGAGGGGTTTACCGTCAGTGTGCGCAGTCATTGCGGGATTGGGCCGGATTGGCATCGAGCGAGATATAGTTATAGCAAAAGCAAAACTTCGGAAGGGTATAGATATGGCACTGTTTAGCAGAGTGTTTGCAATTTTTGTGGTGGCAGTTTTGTCTCAAAATGTTTTTGCAGACGATTTTTCCAACCCTTCCGTGCCGGGCACTGTGCTTTATTTTATTTCACCGGCTGACGGCGAAACTATTAAAGGCGACGTTCATGTTCGCTTTGGCCTTCGCGGTATGGGTATTGCGCCTGCAGGAACCGAAAAAGAAGGCACAGGTCATCATCATTTGCTGGTTAATGTTCCGTTGCCGCCTCTTGATGAAAACATCGTTGCTGACGATAACCATATTCATTTTGGCGGCGGGCAAACAGAAACCACCCTTAGCTTGCCACCCGGGGAGCACACGCTACAGCTTCTTTTGGGGGATCTGTATCACCTGCCGCACAAGCCAGCAGTTTATTCCAAACAGATAACCATTAAAGTTGTAGAGTAAAAAACATGCCTCATTTGATTGTTGAAGCTACCGAGCAAACGCTTAAAAACGTCTCGCATTCAGACCTGATGCATAAGATGCATGCAACAGCCCTGGCTACCGGGCTTTTTGATGAAAAAGCGATAAAGGTTCGCGTTCGAACTTATGAGGCGTCGCTTATTGCAGGTAAGCCCGATCAATTTGTTCATGTCACAGTTTATTTAATTGACGGTCGGGATAAACCAACCAAAAAGAAACTGGCAACCGCGGTCCATGACGAAATTCGGGCGATTTGCCCAAATGCTGCTTCGGTAAGCGTGGATGTTCGTGATTTGGACCGCGAGGTTTATTCCAAAAGCTCACTTTAGCAGGCTCTAATATATCGGAAAGCCATCAATGATTTCAAAATTTGCACTATTGCCACTGGCGCTGGCGGGAGTTGTTTCAACTGCATCTATTGCTCAAAGTCATGAAAATCCGCCGACCGAAGTACAGCGCCTTCATGGATTTGTAGCAGAAGTTTCTGCGGATCGTATTGAGACTGACATTCGCCGCCTAGCTGGCTTTGGTACGCGTCATACCATGTCCGATACCAAGTCTGATACACGCGGTATCGGTGCAGCGCGCCGCTGGATCGAAGCGGAATTCAACCGTATTGCTGAAGGCTGTGAAGCCCAGTTAGATGTTTACACAATTTCTGACACCTTCACCGGGCGTCGACTTCCTGAACCAACGGAAGTTGTTAACGTTATCGCGGTTCAGCGCGGTATTCTTGACCCGGACCGTGTCGTAGTTATGTCGGGTGATATTGATAGCCGTGTTTCGGATGTTATGAACTCTACCGACGATGCGCCGGGTGCAAACGATAACGCGTCTGGTATGGCGGGTACGATTGAAGCCGCCCGGGTGCTTTGTAAAACCAAATTCCCGGGCACCATTGTTTATGCTGGTTTGTCGGGAGAAGAGCAGGGACTATACGGTGGTCAGGTTCTTGCTGCGCATGCGAAAGAGCAGGGGTGGCGTGTGATGGGCGTGCTAAACAACGACATGATCGGTAACATCGAAGGCATCAATGGTGTGATCGATAACACTACAGCCCGGGTTTTCTCTGAAGGTACGCGTGTCAATGAAACAGGCCGTGAAGCGCGGATGCGACGTTTTATGGGCGGCGAAGTGGATAGCCCAAGCCGGAATATCGCGCGTTTGGTTGATAGGCTTGCGGACGAATACATCCCTAATCTTGATGTGATGATGATCTACCGACTTGATCGTTTTGGTCGCGGTGGTCACCATCGCCCATTCAATGAAGCGGGTATGCCCGGTGTGCGCATCATGGAGACCAACGAAAACTACAACCGTCAACATCAGGATATTCGAACCGAAGATGGCATAGAATACGGCGATGTTGTTGAGGGCGTGGATTTTGACTATGCTCGAAAGCTCACTGCGCTGAATGTCGTTACGCTCGCATCAATGGCAGGAGCGCCGCCGTTCCCGATCAATGTTTCACTCGAGGGAGCAGTTCGCCCGTCAACCACTATTAAGTGGCAAATTCGGGAAGACTTGCCCCAACGGGCTAACCTGCGTGCCTTCAAGGTCTATTGGCGGCTGACCACGGATTCGCAGTGGCGTTGGAGCAGAACTGTGGGCAAGGACATTCGCGAACTCACACTCGATAACATTGTGATCGATAACTATTTCTTTGGTGTTGCCTCTGTTGCCAATGACGGCCTTGAAAGCCCCGTTGTTTTTCCGGGCCCAATGGGTGCGTTTGAAGCCACACAGACCGAAGAATAATGCATTGTAAGCGGTGGGTGGTGGCCTGCCCATTGACGCACATGTGATATGCATTTGGGCATTAGTTGCGGTACCAAGCAGCAGTTTTCCGGGCTATAGGCTAACCGGGACTAAATGTTTTGGTATAAACAGGGGTAGCTTGTGACTAGGTTTTTCAAATCTTTTGGCAAAGCGGTGGCGACTGGGCTAGTTGCGTTTTTCTCATTCATTGTATTGCTGGCTGCACCTGTTGGTGCGGATGCCCTTGGTACTGTCGAGGGTTCGCACAGTAAAGCGACTTTGTATTCCGAGTATTCGGTTCTGGCGGTTGGTGAAACCCAGTGGCTTGGCCTTGAAATTGCCCCGCGCGAGGGCTGGCATTCCTACTGGAAGAACTATGGTGATAGCGGCGCAGCGCCTATTTTCTACTGGACCCTGCCAGAAGGGGTGAGTGCCGGGGAACCTTTGTATCCAACACCGCATCGCATGCCAATTGGTCCGTTGATGAACTATGGGTACGAAACCCCGTCTGTGCTTCTTATTCCACTGACGGTTGATGAAGCTTTTCGGGGCGACGAGATTGCTCTCTCTGTTGATGTAGAATGGTTGGTCTGCGAGATCGAATGCGTACCGCAAGACGGCAGTTTTTCCGCGGACCTGCCAGTTGGTGAAATGCAAGCAAGCGCTGCATCGGCTGATGTGTTTGCTGCAGCACGTGCGGCGTTGCCAGAATTACCAATCTGGAACGCTACACTTGATGTTTACGAAAGCCAGTCGCGCCTTAAGCTGTATGTTGATGAAGCTGAAGTCGGTGCCGTTACGGAGGCTTATTTCTTTCCAGCAGGCGAAGGCGTAACCGAATATGCGGCGGAGCAGCAATGGGCCTTTACCGAAGAAGGGCTGTTTGTTGATATGCGCCGCACAGTTGGCGGGCTTGAAGCAATCAGTGGTGACGGTGTGCTTTATCTTACGCTGGAGGACGGGAACGAACGTGCTGTTGAGGTTAGGGCAGAACTGATAGTTCAGCCCATCGGTGGCGCAACAAATGCAAGCGAAGCCGACGCTGTGCCATCGGTTACCGCGACAATTCCTCTCTGGCAGGCACTGGTGTTTGCGCTGCTTGGCGGTATGGTCCTGAACCTTATGCCATGTGTGTTTCCAGTGCTGTCACTGAAAGCCTTTTCTTTCATTTCAGCGAACGCCAAGACTGCAAGCGAGCGCCAGCAGGAAGGCTGGGCCTATACGGGTGGTATATGGATTAGCTTCATGCTGATTGTTGCCGCCTTGCTGATTATTAAATCTGGCGGCGCAGCGATTGGCTGGGGTTTCCAGCTTCAGGAACCTGCATTTGTTGGGTCTCTGGTATTATTGATGGTGTTGGTGGCGCTTTCCCTTTCCGGGATGTTCAATATCACCATGGGCGGCGTTGAAGGTGCAGGGCAGGAACTTGCAGCACAATCGGGTAATAAGGGTGCTTTCTTCCAAGGTGTTCTTGCTGCCCTTGTTGCAACACCGTGCACGGCACCCCTGATGGCTCCTGCCATTGGCTTTGCGCTTACACAGCCTGCACCGCTTGTGTTCCTTATTTTCAGCTTTTTGGCTATTGGTCTTGCACTGCCGTTTTTGGCACTGTCATACAGTCCAGCCCTTGCTCGCATGATGCCTCGTCCCGGGGCATGGATGGAAACGCTTAAGCAGGCGCTTGCATTCCCTATGTATCTGACCGCCGCTTGGCTTCTTTATGTATTTAACCTGCAAGCCGGTGCAACCGCGACGCTTGCACTGCTGGTTGGTGTGATTACGGCGATTTTCGGCATATGGGTTTGGCAGAATTTTTCTGGCCGCGTTGGACAGGTAATTGCCACACTTTTCTTCGTGGGCGCGATTGCTGGTATCATCTATCAACCCTTTGGCTCAAACGGTGGCGCTGCCCAAACCCAGGCCGCAGGCGAGGTCCAGCCCTACAGCGAAGAGGCTCTTGCATCCCTTCTCAATGATGACGAGACTGTTTTTGCATACTTCACGGCGGAATGGTGCATTACCTGTAAAGTGAATGAACAGGTCGCCCTGTTTACGGACGAGACCCAAGCATTGTTTGCGGAAAAAGGTATCCGTATGCTGAAAGGCGACTGGACCAACAGAAATGCGGAGATTGCTGCTTTATTGTCAGATTATGGACGGGCAGGCGTCCCTCTATATCTTCTGTTCCCGAAAGGAAGCATGGAAGCTATAGTTTTGCCTGAGATATTAACGCCGGGCATTATTGCAGACGCGGTGTCGTCCGCTGGTTAGATAAGGAGAAACGACCATGTTCAGATTAGTGATTAAAGCGATTGCTCTTACCGGTATCTGGACACTTGCGGTCGCTGCGGCACCGGTGAATGGTGAACTGGCACCTCAGTTCAGCGGTAAAACGATGACTGGCGAGTTTATCTCTCTTGAGCAATACAGGGGAAAGCCTGTGGTGCTTGAGTGGACCAATCACGAATGCCCTTATGTGCGGAAACACTATAATAGTGGCAATATGCAGAGAACTCAGCGCGAATTGACAGAAGACGGCGCCACCTGGATTTCGATTGTTTCATCGGCTCCTGGCAAGCAAGGCCACGTTACTGCTGATGAGGCGCAAAAACTGACCACTGAGCGAGCGTCATACGCCGACGTTGTTGTTCTTGACCCTGACGGTGATATTGGTCGCCTATTTGCTGCCAAAACAACGCCACACATGTTCCTGATCGATGAAAGCGGTGTGCTGGTTTACCAAGGGGCGATTGATGACAAACCTTCCGCTAACCCAAAAAGCCTTGAAGGAGCGCAAAATTACATTCTGTCAGCTTGGGAACAATTCAATGAAGGCACGCCGATTGCAGCTGCCAACACCAAGCCTTATGGATGCAGTGTAAAATACTGATGTGTACCGGGATTGTAGCGAATATATCCGCTGAACTGATAATTATTTCGTGATCGTAAGGAAATTTCTGATTAGTCTTAATAGCTTGTTAAGGCTAATGAATGAAACTTTGCTGAAATTGTTAGATTGTGGCTCGAAACAGAAGTGGGTGAGAGCATACTATGTTTATTATAATCGGCTTGGTCATCGTTATGGGGATGGTGTTTGGCGGGTTTGCCGCAGCGGGCGGTAAATTTGACATCATCCTGTACGCGCTGCCCACTGAAATGATGATGATCTTTGGCGGTGCCATTGGTGCCTTTGTCAGCGGTAACTCTCCTGACATTATGAAGGGTGCGCTGGGTGGCATGGGTAAGGCCATGAAGGGTTCAAAGTGGAAAGCCGATGACTATCGTGACCTGCTGTGCCTGCTGTTTTTGCTGATTAAGACAATCCGCTCAAAGGGTGTTGTCGCCATCGAAGCTCACATCGAGAACCCCGAAGAATCGAAGATATTCCAACAGTTCCCACGCATTATAGCGGACCATCATGTGGTTGATTTTGTTTGCGACTATATTCGCATGCTGACCATGAACTTTGATGACCCGAACCAGATGGAAGACGCAATGGCGGCCGATCTGGAAAAGCATCATGCCGAAGAACATGAGCCACAGCATGCGCTTCAAACCATGGCTGATGGCTTGCCAGCGATTGGTATTGTTGCTGCCGTGCTTGGTATTGTAAAAACTATGGGTGCGATTGCGGAACCGGTTGAGGTTCTGGGCGGCATGGTTGGTGGTGCCCTTGTTGGTACATTTCTTGGGATTTTCCTGTCCTACCTTATTGTTGCGCCATTTGCAGGTCGTTTGAATCAGGTTTTGCAGGAAGAAGGGCGCTTTTTCGAAATCATTAAAGTTGTGATCGTTGCGCACCTACAGGGTAATGCACCGCAGATAGCGGTGGAACTTGGCCGACGTAATGTTCCAAGTGCGCTGATGCCAACTTTCACAGAACTCGAAGAAGCTATTGCGGAATTGCCGCCAGATATTTAAGTGTTCTGCCTGTATGGCATTCAATTCTGGAAACGCGGTTTATGAATGCATAAGCCGCGTTTTTGTTTAGGGAGTATAAGATGAGCAATGAGAAGCTTAGGGTAGGGATACTGGGGGCAAGCGGTTATACCGGCGCCGACCTTGTTCGATTGCTTGTTGGGCATCCAAATGCCGAGATTGTGTTGATGACTGCCGAGCGGAAAGCAGGTCAACCAATCAGCAATATATTTCCTCACCTGCATGGATTTGATCTCCCTGACCTTATCAGTATTGATGAAGTTGAATGGCCAGCGATTGATCTGGATGTGGTATTCTGTGCGCTCCCGCATGCGACAAGCCAGCAGGTGATTATGGGGTTGATGCATGAAACCAACCATAGTCTGTTGGAAGAGTTGATTGTTGAAACACGCGCGGAGCTTGCTGCCCAGGTTGGTAAAGACGTCAAGGTAATTGACCTGAGCGCTGACTTTCGTTTGCGCGACGTGGATGTATACGCCGAATGGTATGGGCGAGAACATACTGCCGTTGAAGTGCAGAAAAAGGCAGTTTATGGCCTGACCGAATGGTACCGGGAAGAGCTTACTTCAGCAAAACTAGTGGCGTGTCCGGGATGTTATCCCACCGCGGCATTGCTTGCGCTTATTCCTTTGTTGCGCGGCGGTTCGGTGTTGCCCGATGATATTATCATTGACGCCAAATCAGGCGTTTCTGGTGCAGGCAGGTCTTTGAAGGAACAAAATCTGTTTGTTGAAGTAGCGGAAGCGATGCACCCATACGGGCTAGGTGCGCACCGTCATATGCCAGAGATAGAACAAGAGCTTAGTCGTGCCGCAGGCAATGCCGTTACAATGAGTTTCACACCTCATCTGGTGCCTATGAACCGTGGGGAGCTTGAAACCATTTATGTAAAACTGGCGGATGGTCAAACGGTTGAGACCATTCGGGCATGCCTGGAGCACGCATACAAGCAGGAGCCCTTTGTCCAGCTTTTACCAGAAGGAGTGGCACCGGCCACCCGGATGGTGCGCGGGTCCAATAACTGCGTATTGAATGTGTTCCCGGACAGACAAACGGACAGGGCGATTGTTGTTGCTGCGATTGATAACCTTGTGAAAGGGTCTTCTGGGCAGGCTATCCAGAATATGAACGTTATGTTTGGTCTGGATGAGACAACCGGTCTTCAACAAGCGCCACTATACCCTTAGGAGAAGAGCTGTGACGGAATTTCCGCTCAAGAAAGTCACCAAACATGGTGGAACGCTCACGCCGTTTCAGCAAATCTGGCCCACAGTGCCCGAGTCAGCGTTCGTGTTCCATGGCGCGCAGTTGGTTGGTTCTGTTACGCTTGGAGAAGGTGTAAGCATTTGGCACAACTGTGTTCTACGCGGTGATGTAAACCATATTTATGTTGGTGATCGCAGCAATATTCAGGATGGTGCAGTTGTTCACGTTAGCACCCGCACCTATCCAACTACCATCGGTAAAGACGTTCTAGTTGCGCACAAGGCGATGCTTCATGGTTGCCATCTGGAAGACAATAGCTTTGTGGGTATGAATGGCATTGTCATGGATAATACCGTGATTGAGCCCGACGGTATGTTGGCCGCTGGCGGCATGCTCACACCCGGTAAACGGATAAAACGCGGTGAGCTATGGGCTGGCAGTCCGGCCAAATTCCTAAGGTTTGTGAAAGACAGCGAGCTGGAGAAAAACAGAAGCATGGCGGAACATTATCGCCTGCTCGCTGTTCAGCATGACTTGGATGGCCGCGGTGAAGCTGCGGAAACTCTTTATCCATTCTCACTTGCAGACAAATAAAAAGGGTCGGAAAACCGACCCTTTAATAGTTCTTGTTTTGATTAAGTCTTAAAGACCAATCGCACCGTTTTGAGCGCTTACCATTGCATAAAGCATTGGGATGGAAAGCAGTGTGTTGGTGCGACTGAACAGCATCGCTTTGCGTGCAGCGGCAGGCTTGGCGTCCGCATCAGCTTCAACAATGCCAAGTGCAATCTTCTGATTTGGCCAGATAATGAACCAAACGTTGAACCACATGATGATCGCGAACCACATGCCGATACCAATCAGGCGAACGCTTTCGTCCAGTGTCAGCGCATCGATGAGATAGCCGTTAAACATGGCGAGGAACAGGCCGCTGAGCAGCGTGAACATGGCGCCCCAACGGAACCAAAACAGCGCTTTCGGCGCAATGTGTTTGCCGATGGCTGGTTTCATCTCGTCTGGAATTGATGGCATTGTTGGTATCTGAACAAAGTTGAAATACCAAAGCAGGCCGATCCACATCACGCCCGATAGTACGTGAATGTAACGTGCGTAAAAAGCGAGGTCATATGGATTGCCACCCTGCATCGCCAAAAACATGAGGCCGGCCATAATGACGACACCAGCAATCACTGTATTCTGAAGTGATTCCAGAATTTTTCCCATGAAAATGCTCCTATGATGAATGTCCAGCATGACATTGATTTTGTTTGATTTTAAAGTGGGTAAAATCCTCGAAGACCCAGCCGTTTTTCAGTGTGTCATAAATGATTGACAACAGCTTGCGTGCGGTTGCGATAATAGCCTTTCCCGACCCGCGCCGTTCTTTAATCCTCCGGTAAAAGCTGTTGAGATAGCCATTGTAGCGGATAGCAATAAGCGTGCATTGCACCAGCGTGGTGCGCATCAGCTTGTTGCCGCGTTTGGTGATCCGCCCCCGATTGTCCGTTTCATTGGACTGGCTCACCTTTGGAACGATACCCATATAAGCGGCCAGCTTATCAGCCGTTTCAAAGTCATTGATATTACCGATACCTGACAAGAGGACAGCAGCAGACCGCGGCCCGACCCCCTTGATGGAACTGATCCCTTCGTATCCGGGGAGATCGGATCCAGCCTCTTCAATGGCCTTATCAAGAGACTTCAGGCTTGCAGTGAGACTGAGGGCTTGGTCGCGCAGGACGCCCAGTTCCACTTTTTCAAGAGGCGTGAAGGGGCTAAGATCCAGGTCGCGCAGACGTTTCCTGCTGCTCAGTCCTTCTTTCTTCAACTTCATACCGCGTTTTACAAACAGGGCATGGATCTTGTTCAGCAGCATGGTGCGCTGCTTGACCAACACATCGCGGGTTGAGACCAGAGAACTCAGTTCTGATTCCGCTGTTGTCTTCAGGCGGGTTTCCGGCAGCATATCCTTTGAGAGGAAAAAAGCCAGAGCGCGCGCATCGTTCTTATCGGTCTTCTTCACCGATTTGCGGATCACCTGAAACTGACGGGGATTGACCACCACAATCCGTCCGACACAGCAGCGAACTTCATCGCAAAACCAGGCCGTGTTTCCCGTCGCCTCCACAGCAATCTCATCATTCGCATCAAGACTGAAACAAAAGCGGCTCAGATCGCTGGCACTCAGATTAAAGGTCTCAAAAACTTCCGCTCCATCATCCTCAAGACGACAGCTCGTAAAAGAATTGGTATGTAGATCGACACCGATATAAGACATGACTATACTCCATTTGTTGGGAGGCGGAGCCCCATAGGGGGTGTGAACGGCCAAAGCAAGCTCCTATACAAGGTCACCGACATATATCGGGCCTTACGCGGGCTGTTCGGAAACAGGCGAAGGCTAAGCTCCCGTACAGGGTCACAATGCCCTAAGATGACATTCAGCCTGAGACCTATCCGCCTCCCCAAATTCAATACCAAATCCGGGGCGTTTGACCGATCACTATTCATTCATACCCCCTCCCTAATATCTGAATGTCCCTGAGGCGGCACATTAATGCTGTAATTGATTTCGTACAAGGAAAACCGAATTTTTCTTATACCTGTCAAAGGGATGTCGATTCGTTTTGATCCCAATCCGCAGGGCTGATAAACCCCGTTGAAGATAGAAGCTAACACTGGCAAAGGCAGCCCGATGGCGCATCAAAGTGAAACTGACTATTGCATCGATATGGTGCGTAAAGACGACCGTGAGCGTTATGAATGCACGCTGTTTGCCCCGCGCAAGCTGCAACCGAAACTATGGGCGCTCTACGCCTTCAACCAAGAGGTTGCCAAAACGCGCGAAAATGTTTCGGAAGCAATGCTCGGTGAAATTCGTCTTCAGTGGTGGCGAGATGTTTTGGAAGAGCTGGGGCAGGGTGTTGTGCGCGAACATCCGGTCGTTCAGGCGATGGGTTCAACGCTTGATATGACAATTGTATCTGCTCAGCTCGTTGCCCTGATTGATGCGCGTGAGCAGGATTTGTATGATGAGGGACCGGCCGATATGGCGGCGTTGTCGGCCTATGCTGAAGGGGTAGGCGGCCTTCTGTCTGAAACGGCTCTGTTACTGAGTTTGGACGAGGCTGCGGATGAATCTTTGAGAGGGCGGGCAAAAAAAGTGGGCAGCCTATGGGCCATGCTGGGCCTTGTTCGCGCTATTCCTTTTCATTGGGCCAGCAACCGCAACTATGTACCGGGCGATAAAGGGCGGGCATCGCTTGCGACAACCAGCGCAGACAAGATGTTTGAGTTGGCGGAACCGTCAATCAACGAGATGATTAGTTATTGTGAGACACAGTTAGCGGCTTTGACGAAAGAGAAAATGCCTATACCGGCAAGCTGTCGGCACGTGTTTCTTCCTGCTGCGACGGCTAAGCTCTATCTGAACGAATTACATAAGGTGGGAAACAATCCGTTCAAAATGGAAGAACCGAGTGTTCTGGCGAGACTTTGGCGTTTGTGGCGCGCCAACCTATTGCGTGAACTATAGACCCCTAGATCGCAGACAAAAGAAAAGCCCGCTTTCGGCAGTACCAAAAGCAGGCTTTTTCTGATTCTGATCTGAGCTAGGCTTGGATATCAACCCGTTCGCCAACTCCAGGGCCAGTTGCAGAAGCCTCAACTTCCTGACGTTCGATTTCACTGTCTTCAGCAACGCGGCGTTCTTGTGCTGCTGATTCCAGCGAGCCAGAACGGCCAGGAGCACTAACAGACTCAGCGCTTGCAGCGCTTGTGCTTTGAATATCCACTTTTATTCTCCAACGCCATGCGTTTACCCATGACGCACGGCTTCTCTCAGTCATTGAAACTATAGTCGAATCCGCGCTAAAATTCCATTGAAACCAGCATTTTCGAGGGTTTTCAGTAACTTCCGGCAAAAATTGCCTAGCTAGGGGCGAAAAATTGGCGAAATTGAATGAAAAAAATATGTAAAATTTTATCGATCCGAATCAATTTGCTGGCTGTTTCGCTCGCACTTGTTGGGTGCGCTGCGCCTGCCGGGCAACAGGCGAAAGAGGATATTGGACCCGTTTCTGCCTATGCGAGAAACAGTTTGGCGGCAGAAAACCCGGAAGGTTTGATCCGGCTTGGCGAAGGGTTTGAGCGGTCAGGTGATTATGCAGGTGCCCGCGCTTTATATGCGCAGGCAATAGAAACCGACCCAAACTTGACAGAAGCCCGGATTGCCCTTGCGCGAGCTAGCGCAAAAATGGGGCGTACCGACGAAGCCGTCGCTAGTTTGATTTTACTCTTGCAGGAAAAGCCTGAAAGCCGAGAGGCGCGTGTGACACTTGCGCAAATACATGCGGCAGCCGGTCGGTATCAGGCCGCTTCAGAAGCAATATCGCGGGTGATGGGCTTAAATCCGTCCGAACAGATGTTTGCAGGCAAGCTTTTGCACGCAGTTGGCCAGCCACAGCAAGGGCATGCAAAAATACTGGGTGCAATAGACGCAGCGCCCCAAAACACAGAAATACTGCAGGGTGCAGCCCTGTCCTTTGCGTTGGTGGAAGATTATGCGAGTGCGGTAAGCTTGTTAAGACAAGCATTGGACCGCCCACAAACAGATAACAGTCTTAACCGAAGCATGGTGCTGGTTTATGCGGTATCCGGTCAGCGCCAACTCGCACTCCGGTTAGCAAGAGAAATATTGCCAGTTTCGGAAGTGCAGCGCCTTGATACCTATTTTAGGTATCTGCCCGACTTCAGTAAGCCGGAGCAGGCTGCGGCACTGTTTTTTGACAGGGTTCCCAAGGAAATCATTGCGCGGTTGATCAACAATGCGACCAATTGACTCTTGAACCCGGTGCGTGCCCGGTTTAATCAGGCACCAGATGGCTATTTCAGTAACGGAGTTACATGCCTTGAAACAGTGCGAAAACATGGCTGATGTTCGGGAGGAAATTGATCGGGTTGATCGATTGATTGTTCCCTTACTTCTAGAGCGTATACAGTTAATTGCACAAGCTGGTCATATCAAAACAGACCGGGAGGCTGTTCGCGATGAATGGCGCATTGAAGATGTGGTTTCAAAGGTGAAAGCGGAAGCGGACAGGCGGGGTGGTGACCTTGGGTACATTGAAGATATATATCGTCACTTGATTGACTATAGCATCAACCATGAGTTCAACGTCTGGGATGATGTTTATAATCGTGAAGAGAAGAAAAAAGCCTAGGCTGTGCACCCAGCACAGGTTGCGACCGTCGGGTCGAGTTCAAGGCGCTTTAGGGCAATCTCATCGCCGCATTTGATACAATAGCCAAATTCATCTTCTTGAAGACGCGTGAGGGCAGCTTCAATGGCGAGTAATTTCTGACGCCTGCGGGCGGCAATTGCCTTGTTCATGGCTTGGCCCTGAAGGGCGTCCATGCGAGATAGGCGCCCCACTCGTGTTTGGTCCAATTCAACGGTGGTGCGGCCATCTGCGGCTTCGCCGTCAAGAGCCTCAAGCTCTTGCCGTAATCCATAAAGTTTTTGTTGCCAGCGTTCCATTGCCATGGCCGCGAGTGTGTCATGGCAGGATAGGGGCTGGCAACAGTGGAGTGTATCTCTACTCTGCGGCTGACTTCCCAGCTTCGATGGCCGCGTCTACGTGGGCGCGGCGCTCATCATGTTCTTCGGCAACAGCGTTGTCGTGGGCCTGCATGGCGTCGATATCAAGATTAGCGAAACCAAGAACACCCATGTCTTTGTATGCATTCTGGATTTTGTCGCCCCACAACCCAATATCTTTCACAATCGGAACGATTCTGCTGAACAGGTTAGTTCGGAACATCTGCATGCTTTCGCTGTTTTCCAGATACTCTTTGCATTCCTTGATGGGGAAGCCGAGGTTTTCCCACATTTCGGCGCTGGAGAAACGGTCGCGCATCAAGTAGCAGGCTTCGATCAGGAACTCTTCTCGTTCGTCACGCTCATATTGGGTGAGTTCCGGGTAAAACTGCCTCAGCGCCAGACGACCAAAGGCAACATGTCGGGCTTCGTCCTGCATAACATAGGCGTTAACGGCGGCGGCGAGCGGGTCTTTTGCATGGTCCCGGATGTTGGCAAAAGCAGCGAGCGCTAGCCCTTCGATCACGACCTGCATACCCAGATAGGTCATATCCCACCGGCTATCCCTCAAAACCTGATCCAACAGTGTTTTCAAGGGGCCTGTGATGGGGTAGGCGACACCGATTTTTTCGACGAACTTCTTGTAGGTTTCCACATGGCGCGCTTCATCCATCACCTGAGTGGCGGCATAGAATTTTGCTTCAGTATCGGGAACATTTTGAACAATTTTCGCAGAACATATAAGCGCGCCTTGTTCACCGTGAAGGAACTGAGAGTTACTCCAGGCTGCTTGGTGTCTACGCGCTTCCCCTTGTTCCTTGGCAGACATTTTCATGAAAAAGTCTGCACCGTACAGGGGGAAGAATTCCATCGGAATGCCCAGCGGGTCGTCCGGGTCCAGCTCATGAGACCAATCAATCCTGCTGTCAGTGTCCCACTGCATAGTTTTGCCTTTGTTATAAAGGTTCAGCAGATCTTTACGGTCGTCGCTATAATTCCAGTTAAATAGGGTTTCATAGTCCTGAGGAATTTCCCAGGCTGAGTCTTCAAGTGCTGTTGCATAGAGTGGATCAATTGCCACGGGTCTCTCCCATTCCCATTGCGCTTGGTCTAATGGTCAACATTAATTACTAATTGATATTTATGTCAATAAAGTGATGACAAAAAAACAGCCGCGATAACGCGGCTGCAAGTTTGGGAAGAGAAGACCAAACGGCCTCTCCAGTTTAGAGAGCGGTGGCTAGAACTTCTGTGAGCCTTTGCCGAATTCTGGGTAGGCTTCCATACCCAATTCTGCGATGTCGGCCCCTTGGGCTTCATCTTCAGGGGACAGGCGAACACCAACCGTTAGCTTCAGGGCATACCAGGTAATCGCACTTGTGATGGTGACAAACGCGCCGATGGAGACAACGCCGATAAGCTGAGTGACGAAAGAAATGCTCTCGTCGCCATTGGTGAGCGGCACAGCGAGGGTGCCCCAGATGCCACAAACCAGATGGACTGAGATGGCCCCAACTACATCATCAATTTTAAGCTTGTCGATAAAGGGTACGGCAAAAACCACCAATACACCGCCAACGCCACCAATCAGCGTTGCGCTGATAGGGGTAGGTGTAAGTGGTTCAGCCGTGATGGACACAAGGCCAGCCAAAGCGCCGTTTAGAACCATGGTGAGGTCGATCTTCTTGTAGACCATCTTGGTCGCGGCAAAAGCGAACATCGCACCGCCAGCGGCAGCCATATTGGTGTTGACGAAAATGTTTGACACGGAAACGGCATCACTAATAGTGCCAAGCGCAAGTTGGGAGGCACCATTAAAGCCGAACCAGCCAAGCCACAGGATGAACATGCCAAGAGTAGCAAGCGGCATGCTGGAGCCCGGCATCGGGCGAACGCGTCCATCCACATATCGGCCCGCACGAGGGCCAATGATTAAAGCACCAACAAGTGCCGCCCATCCACCGGTTGAATGAACAAGGGTAGAGCCCGCAAAGTCGGAGAAGCCCATTTGATCAAGCCAACCGGCACCCCATTCCCAAGAACCCTGAATAGGATAGATGATGCCCGCCAACACGACAGTGAACATCAGGAAAGGTATGAGTTTCACACGTTCGGCAACTGTGCCGGAAACGATAGAGGCTGTGGTCGCCACAAAAACCATTTGGAAGAAAAAGTCCGAACCGGAACCATAACCGGTTTCAAGAACACCCGCGTCATCAGGGGACCAAAGGTGAAAGAAGGTGCCGAAATAGGTGCCTACATCTTCATACATCAGATTATAACCCATCAGCATCCACATGATGCAAGCAACTGCGAATAGGGAAACATTCTTCAGACAGATGTCGGCAACATTTTTTGCGCGCACGAGGCCAGCCTCAAGCATTGCAAAGCCTGCTGCCATCCACATAACAAGGAAGCCGCCTACGAGGAAGAGGAGCGTGTTAAACACAACGCTGGTGTCAGCGTCTGGTGCCGCATGTGCTGGGGTGGACGCTAGCAATAGGCCAGCCGTTGTTACACCAGCGATTTTGAGAGTATTTTTTCTAAACATTATTTAATCCCTTGAAATTAAAAGCTAAAGGGCACTTTGGTCTGTTTCGCCGGTGCGAATTCTTATGGCTTGTGAAAGGTCCAGAACGAATATTTTTCCATCACCGATCTGACCGGTTTGCGCTGTCGACTGGACAGCCTCAATGGCCTGATCGGCAAGCTCGTCGTCGGTGGCGAGTTCAAGCTTTACCTTTGGAAGAAAGTGAACTTCGTATTCTGCGCCTCGATAAATTTCTTTTTGTCCGCGTTGGCGTCCGTAGCCTTGCACTTCGGATACTGTCATGCCGGTGACGCCAATTTCTGCAAGCGCGTCCCTGACCGGATCCAGGCGGTGTGGTTTAATAATTGCGATAATATATTTCATGGCGGCTCCCTGACCGTAATAGGGTAAGTATTGTTGCCTTATTTTCGTTAGCGGCCCTGTAACAGCAGTTTGCGTGCCAAATTTTAAAATATAATAATAACAATGAGTTATTGTTATTTTCCGTGTAATTTTGATACAAAAATGACCAAAAATTATATACTGCCTAATATTTAATCACATTAGTTAGCCTTGAAAACTGACTGGCCCGCTGTCCCGCTGGATTAAGCCTCCGGTGAGTAAATCTTGTGCAGCAAATCAGATAAAATGCCACGACAGCTTGCCCTTGTTTGGTATCTTTCCCGTCATCATCTGGGAGGCAGTCATGAAAATTTATGGTCAGGAAATTTCGGGCAACTGTTTAAAGGTAAAGTATGTCGCCGACTATCTGGGCTTGCCCTATGACTGGGTAGAGGTGGATATTGTTGGTGGTGGATCACGAACGCCTGACATGCTTGTAAAGAATCCTGTGGGACAGGTACCGTTCGTTGAGTTTCCGGAAGGAAACACTCTGTCACAGTCCAACGCTATCATGCTTTATCTTGCAGGAGACTCTGACTTAATCCCTTCAGATGTTTTCCATCGGGCGAAAATGCACGAATGGATGTTTTGGGAGCAGTATAGCCATGAAACTGCCATTGCAGTAGCACGGTTCCGGGTGATTTATCAGGGGCAGGAAATCAGTGATTTGGACAAAGCGCTTGTCGATAAAGGCAATGCTGCGCTCGATTTGATGGAGAGACATTTGTCGGAGCATACGTTTTTTGTGGCGGAACAGCTCACACTCGCAGATGTGGCATTGCTTGCTTACACGCAGTTTGCTGAGCAGCCGGGTTTTGATCTGGAGAGTAGGCCGGGCATAAAAAAATGGCTCGCCAGAACCAAGGCAGCCTTGTCTATTTGCTAGAACTGCTTAGTTCCCGCAATGCTGCCATGGCATCGTCAACTCTGTCTTCCTGTGCGTGGACTCTATAGTCTGGACACTTGGACATCATAGTCTGGACTTGAAATTGTACGGATTATTACACGCTTGAGGTGATTTTGCTTTGGTCATTACCCTTGGCATAAACCTGTAATACCCTATGTAAAACCCGGAACAACCCGGCATAACATGGAACAGGCTGGACTTCAGGTTTCTCTGCCTCCGGTGAACCTTTCCGTTACCAACAAGCCTGAATCCTGCCTGTGAAACTGGAGTTGCTTCGGAAGAGTGGAAAACATTTCTCTTTCAGGTATTTGTTTTCTCGAAGTTCACAGGGCTTGTGTATCCGAGTGCTGAATGCCGTCTTTTGTGAGAGGACAGATTGTCTAGAATAACAACATGTCCCTTACTGAGGATCAGGGCCAGTTGGGTTTCAATATACACCTCGAACAGCTGTCTGGTCATGGGCCGGTCAATCACCCAGGGCGCCACCAGTTCATGACGCCGGAGCCCTGCGATAAATGTCTGGTTTTTCCAGAGACCATGGGGGGCGTAATCAATCAGGCGTTTGCCAGCAGGCCCCCACCCTGTCTGCTTGAGAAGTTTGGTATTGACGCCCGTCTCGTCAAGGAAGACAAACCGGTCTATGGCTCTGTTCAGGAAAGGCAGACGCCCCTTCTGCCACAGACGGCGTTCTGCCTTTATATCACTGCGATGCTGATTGCTGGCATAAACTGTCTTTTTTTATGCGAGAAACCGAGCTGGTGCAGCCGCCGGGCAATGTTGCTCACATGAACCTCAATACCAAAATGATCCAGCAGATCAAGGCGCAGTTCATTCAATGTGTCAATGCCGAAGTAAAAGTCCCCAGAAGTTGGGGAATATTCATTCAGCTCTGACAGGCGTGGCGGCGGTCAAGGCAGGCAAGAGCGTTTACAGGGCAACGCTGCCAGTATTTATGGGGCAGAACTGATTGAAGCGCTTCTGAAAGCTGACCGGGAGGGACGGCTCGCTGAAAAGATCCGATTCTACGCAAGGGCCGCTTTGCTGATCATTGACGAGATAGGCTATCTGCCCATCGGGGCTGCCAGGGCGATAATCGGGCCAATCTCTTCTTCCAGCTTGCGGGCGCCCGGTATGAGAAAGGGGCCATGATCCTCAAATCAAACCACGGCTTTGCCCAATGGGTCGACGTGTTCGGCGACCCCGTTGCCCGGACTGCCCTGCTGAATCGATTGCTGCACCATGCTGTGGTTGTCCAGATCGAAGGGGCAAACTACCGGCTGCGCCAGCATGCAGACCTGATTCGGGAGCATGTCAGGACAACAGCATCTATCACCCCGACGCCTCCACCCAAAAAACGGGGCAGGCCAAAAAAAGAGGAAAACGCCGACGCATACAATGGCTCGTCACCATATCCATAATTGGGGTTAAAAAGAGTTGAGAATTGGGTATTGATCGTTAATTATACTTGTGTTTCCTTAATCTGATTTCTTCTTCAGCTTCCTCATGTCGCAGTTTTGCTTCTTCAAGTAGTTTTTCTCTGTAATCATTGGCAAATGACCGGACTTTGCTCTGACCAGAGGCGGCCCACTTTTCAAGCAAAGCTGCACGAAGCTCTAGAGCTTCTGCCTGCCCAAATTCACCAGTCGTAACACCTGCCTGCCAGATTACAATTTTAACTTTGTCCAAAAGTCTATGTTCGTCAGGCAGCATTGAAACGATTTCTTGGCATATCGGATGAATAAATTCTTGCCCAGTGTAGTTAATCAAAACATGCAAGACAAATTCAACGCCGTTTTCTTCATGCTTCGTTAGCAATGTGCTCAGCTCGTTCTCAAACTCTTTGGCAAATGTTGGGAAAATAATAGAAAGTAATTTGGCACCTCCAAATTCAAACAGAGGGTCCATTCTTTTTTCCCACCACTGGTAGACCGTTGATACGGCTAAAGGTACATCTTCAGAAAGAGGCTCTGCAAGCTCGAAGAACTCATAAGGAATAGGCTCATAGCGAGTGAACTTATCTGTTTCGTCCAGCTCTATCTTGCTTTCTATTCGCCGTTCAAAGAGCGTAAATATTTTGTCGGGGTGAATCTTAGCTATGGAAACTAATATGCCTTCTACTTGATAATCAAGATTTGGAAGGTGGACGATGGTGGTCAAAGCAAGGTCAAGACTTTCCTCTGTTAACGTCGCAACAATTTCATCGCGGCTTCGAGAAAACCAAACGTTGGAAATCCAGCTCGGATCAAGCTCGCCAGCAAGAATCTTTATAGCTGTAGGGAAATAGCTGTTAAGTGCCTCACCATCATCTTTTAAGAAGCGCTCAAACACGCCAGATACAATATTATTCAGCGCTGAAACATCGTTTTCAGAAACCACTTGTGCAAAAATACTATTAAGTACCTGATCATCAATTTCAACAAGCCTGAACAACCTTGTTAGCTTGTCCATAAACTTGTTCTCAGGCACCCATCCAAGAATGCGCTCTTTTAAATCCTCATATCGTCCAGATTGTACAAGGCCATGCGCAATCGCGACCAGAGAGTCTTGAATATCCTCTCCTTTGTCATCTAAGAGCTCCAATACCTCATCTGGCAATCTAATAGATACCGTATGCAAGAAGGCATCTAGGTTATACAGGCCTACGCCATTCTCTTTGGCTTCCGCAATATATCCAATGATACGCTCAGACCATTCGGGGAAATTTCCCTGAGTAACTGTCTCAGCTAACTGTTTGATGCTTTCTTCTTGTAGCTTGTGGTCAAGGTAACGTGTGCCCTTTGAATGCTCTTCCCATTCACCTTCTAGAGCGTTTTGAGTCATCAAAATACGGTAGTATTCATAACTGTCTAGTTTCTGGATTTCATCTCTAATTTTTAAGGCTGCAGATTTTATTTCATCATTTCTTGCATGATAAAAAGCCCAGTAACCATCATGGTTTAGAACACTCACAATCTGCAATTTTTCTTTGCTAACTAACGAAACAAAGAAATCTAAAATTTGCAGGCTATTCGCATTAATGGTGTTCTGCATTTCTGGAGCCATGACACCTCGTGAATGATCACGTCGCGCCTCATTCAGAGTTTTTATAATTCTCAATTTCCACTCAACAGAGTCTTCAAGATCATAAATCCTTATTAGGAAGTCGATTGCATTCTGGCGAAGCTCAACAATACCGCCTTGAGCGGGAACAGCGCCTTGAACAAGTGTAACGTGATCCGCTGTCCATTCAGTCGCATTTAGGTCAGGCTTCAAGAAATACGCCAGTGAGGAACAGATAGCTTCAACATTCACCCGAACTTCATCATCATTGTATCGCTGAAAATTGCCCATCAATACTGTTTGTGGATACGCACCAATCTGCTCAAAAACTCTTAGGTGAATGCGCGCAAGTTCATTTAGCGCCGTCAACGCCTCTTTCTTCACCTTTTCATTCGAGTGTTTAGAAAACTCTAGTAACGCTGCGGCAACTGCGTCTGTTTCGTGGTAACGAACACTAGACAGAACTTTGATAGCATGTTGTTGAATGGTCGCTTTCGAAAAGTAGTCTTCATATCCTTCATATTCATCAGGCAACTGAAATTCAATTGTGTCTAGCCTATGAATCAGAGCTACTAAGCTCACAACGGCCTTATCCGCCAATCGTAAGCTAAAGACTTCCAATAATTCTAACGCATCTTCCAAGACCATATACTGATCTGAAGACTGGAAGATTTCTTCCAGCCTTGCGAACTCTTTTGCTAAAATCTCACCAGCCTTATTTCCTTCGGTTCTAGTAAAATGCTTGAGGGCTTTTTTCTTAAGGTCTTTATTCATGACCGTCCCCCACAACAATTTCTGCCATTATGTCTGAAACTTGTTCAATGTACGGTGTGTAGTCCACTGAATTTACCGGTAAGAAATGATGACCAGTGTCTTCGATCAAACCGTCTTCAGCCAAAGAATACGCGACAGCAAGTGCACGTTCCGACTTCCCGCCCATCAAATTTGAAAGTTGACCGTGCGTGACACCTTCATCTTGACCAAGCGCTGCGACCAAACCAAGTATTTTCTTCTCTAAATGCCTTCCGCGATTCTGTAAAATTTGATCTTCCGCAGCAATTTCCTCAGCTATTTCTTCGGCCTCAATTTCCGCTGCTTCCTCAGGTTCATCCGCATTGCCTAACTGTTCTTCAATAAAGGCCAATGCAGTATCGACCACTTCATGCGCGGTTTTAGCATCAGGAAAAAACTTCATCCCATGTTCATGTAAAACTTCTTTCAGGTTTCCGTCACAACACAACCCATACACATCCGTACCGTCATGCGTCCGCAAACAAGCTATTCCTGCTTCTAAAATCCATGAGTCTGGAATGTGCCCTCTGTTGTTTTTGCTAGCTGCGCCAAGCCGAAATGGGGGTTTTCTATCAAAATAACGCTGCCAGGCGGCATCGGCATGTTTTTGATTATATTCTATAATTTGAATGTTGTTTTCTTCCGCCAATGTTTCAAATGCGGTGCGAAAATGGTCTCTTAAATCTTCTGTTTTGTATGCCTTGATTGGCAATGGGTCTAATTCTTTATTAGCTGGATGCGAGCCGATCTTGCCATTCAACTTATCAAGGCTCTTGGCAACTGCATTATTGAGATTCAGAAATTCTTCGGTTGTTTGCCTCAAAGATTCCGACCACACAATCCGAGAGACGTAAATAATCACATTTCTTTCTTTCGAATACCGCATTAATTTTTGGAAGTTGGGGCTATTAAACCCTGTTCCCCTAATGACGTCAGTATCCATAAAGAATATGATTGTTTTTTTGTCCGGCATGGCGTTAGCGCGTTCTCTATAATTCAAATTTTGCTGGCCAGGGTCTATTGACAATTATTTTGCAGCGATGAGCATAGCTGTCAGGTACCAGTTGGCTGCATAGCTTGTATCGGTTTTGTTGTATCGTGTTGCTATGCCCATGAACCCCTTGATCTTTGCGAAACAGTTTTCCACCAGATGACGCCATTTGTACATATCCTTATCGTAATCGCGTTGTATTTTACGGTTAGCTTTGGCCGGGATGACAGCCATTGCACCACGCTCATCAAGCGCCTAAAGAGCCAGTCACTATCGAAAGCCTTGTCGGCAAGCAAAGCGCCAAAGGACACGCCAGTGATGAGAGGGGCACCACCCCTTTCATGTCATGGGCCTGCTCGGGCAGGAGGATGAACCGGAACAGGTTGCCCAGTGCATCCACCAAGAGCAACAACTTTGGTTGTCAGTCCGCCACGGGGGCGCCCGCCTTGCCCGGTAAAAGAGGTTCAATCTTCTGCCAGAACTCATCTGAAATTACCAAACGATCTGCATTCATCAAAGCCTAAATGAGAATTGTCTCAAAATGAATGGTCCGATTTATTGGAAGCAGGTCACTCCCGTGCGGCACTGCCGGAAAGTCGCGAAGGCAATTGTCCTTTCATACGTTTAAATGCTCCATATCTACAGAGGGTTCGCACCACACGAGACTCTGGAAGGTTGACGTTCATCAGGTCGCAGAATGTGTGACGTGGAGCATTTCCTCTGCAAGGATCATCCATCTCGTTAAAATAACCCCGTTATGGGTAAGGAAGGGAGTTTTGCTCAATTGGTGCCCAATTCCCTGCATTTTTAGACCAATATCATGCTTTTTTGGGTAAGCCTTGGCAATCGATCGGTGAAAACGGCTTGAAAACAGGATGATTTCATCCTTTTTGCCATGTATTGCTTATCCATAGCCGGGGTTATAATAACTGGCTGTGGTGCGGGCATTCAAAAACGCTATTGCTTGGTGAAGCCTGAAGAATCCGCACCTCGCCGTCAAGCCTCAGGTGCGCTTCCCCTGCTGGCGTGATACAGCCCCTTGCATGTTGCCGGGAATTGCGGTCATACTGCGCATGGACGGACGGGGCTGTCATCCCAGCCCTTGCCGCCCCTCCCATTTGATGAATAAGTCGGGTGATCACAAGGGGTTGATATCGCTCCGGTTTTGGTCAGACACCAAGGAACTATAAGCATTATGCGTAAATTGAAGCTGCAACGAAGACATGTTCAGGCATCTTCCGCAAAAGGACGTAAGCGTGTTGAAGAGATATTGAACGCAGCACGGGATATTCTGGTTGAAGAGGGCTATCCTGCTCTTTCTATGCGTAAAGTCGCTGCAAAATGTGACATTACAGTCGGGAACCTGTCCTATTATTTTGCAAGCAGGCAAGACCTGTTGAATGATCTGGTTGATGCAGTTATCCGGGGATATATTGGTTGGTGGGACGATATTATGGCCGATACCAGCCTGAGTGCGGAAGAGCAATTTACAGCTATTATACGGTTTATTATTGAGGATTTGTCCACCAAGGAAACCACACGGTTTTTCCCGGAATTATGGGCTTTGTCCAATCATGAAAAATTTGCCGATAAAGCGATGGATTATATCTATGATCTGGAGCGTAAAATGTTGATTGAAATGATTGGCCGTATAAATTCTACATTATCGCCTCATCATAAAGAGGTGCTGGCCGTTTATATGTCGTCTGCGATGGAAGGGCATACAGTCTTTATTGGTTACGGTAAAAAATGGAACAAATATACAAACCAAACAGCTAATTTGGCTGCTTACACGTATCTTTCGCTGGTGAAAAATATCACAGAGACCGAGATAGATGGTCTATAAAAAACACAATAAAACAATTCGTTAAAAGAAAAATCTCCCGATAGGTGTTTTCAAGGAAAACACTATTGTGCTTGACACTGTCTTGTGAAAATAATATGACATTCATACTAATTAGATCAAATGTCCTAATAATGTAAGTGGGAGAAGCCTATGCGATCAGGCCTGTCAATCATTGCCATGATGTCTCTGCTGCCGGTGATTTCAGGAGTGATGGCGGATGATCTGTCTGTTGAGGAAATCCCCAGTGTGGAGACACTGCCTTCTCGGTATCCGGCAGACTGGATATTCGTGCATGATATGAAGTTTGTCAGTTTGGTGGACGGTAAAGTTGTGCTGGTCGATGTGGCCAGCGGTAGCCGCCATTATAAAGGCACCATTGGTGCCGCTCAGTTTGCTTCTTTTATCCGCAGCAGAAAACGGCAGGAACTGTATGTCAGCGAAACCTTTTACTCTCGTGGTACGCGGGGTGATCGTAGGGATGTTTTGACGATCTATGACCAGCAAAATCTGGTTCCAGTTGGTGAGGTGTTATTGCCGGGGTCAAA
The DNA here is from genome assembly GCA_965199355.1 of Kordiimonas sp. Lineage (GTDB taxonomy): Bacteria > Pseudomonadota > Alphaproteobacteria > Sphingomonadales > Kordiimonadaceae > Kordiimonas. Next base: position 343,959 of record CBDARB010000009.1, on the reverse strand, counting down.
GCGCGGCCTGTCAGTTACCCAGAAAGCCAGTTTGCAATTAACAGGAAATGAAAAATTTGCGCTGGTGTTTAATTTTACACCGGCAGCCTCGGTTACCATCATTGATCTGGATACGCGTGAAATCATAAATGATGTGGAGATTCCGGGGTGCAGTTTAATATACCCAGTTGGAGATCAGGCATTTGGCACCATGTGTGGTAACGGGACCATGACTGTTTTCCATATTGATGATAGAGGGCAGGCAGTTCGCACTATGTCGACGGGGGCTTTCAATGATATTGACCATGATCCGCTGTTTATGAAAGTTTCCTCGATTGGTTCTGTAACATATTTCCCAAGCTTCAATGGCAACATACAGCCTGTTGATCTCTCAGGTGATAGCGCTGCTCCACTGGAAAAATGGTCGCTTCTAACGGATGAAACAGCACGTGAAAACTGGAAGCCGTCCGGCTGGCAAGTCATTACAGTGAACGAACAGGCGCAACAGCTTTATGTGCTGATGAAGAAGAAGGCCGAAGAAGGCGATCATAAAGTTGGCGGAGATGAAGTATGGGTCGCTGATCCGTCATCTCAAAAAATTATCCGCAGGCTGCCCTTGAAAACATTGGGTATCTCAATTGAAGTTACTGCTGGCGAGCGGCCGTACCTCGTAGTGGCGAATGCCCTTTCCGGCCTTGATGTCTATGATGCAGGAACCGGTGTTCATATCCGTACAATCGGCGGCGGACTGGCGGAAAATCCGCTTGTACTGCATGCGGTTAAATAAGGGAATCCTGTTATGATTGATCCGTTGCTCCATGTCACACTGAAAAGTTTCATCGCCGTTATTCTTATGGCTGCAGGTCTGAAAAAGATTTTGAATACGGCGGCATTTATACCCGTCCTTTCACGTTATGTGGCTATGCCTGGAATCCTAAAAAATATTATGGCCTATACCCTTCCTGTTATTGAAATACTGATCGCCGTTTCTTTATTTGTGCCTGCTCTGGTCCATGGATCCGCGACAGTGGCCTTTGCTCTCTTCTTGCTTTATGCTGGTTTGCTCGCGAGTGCTTTTTTGCGAGGGAATAGAGATTTTATTTGCGGATGTGCTTTGGGTCAGACCGAGCCGCCTGCCAGACCAGTGATGTTGCTGAGGAACATTGCCCTGATCAGCGCAAGTGCTGCAGTACTGCTTCCCGTATCCGACAGAATCCTGACGGTATTTGATGGCTTTACGATAGCCTTCTGCACACTGGCTCTTACTATGCTTTACGTGACCTTCGAAGCATATCTCACCCTTCCCGACCCTTTGAGCCGGAGATAATCTCATGACGGCACTAATGATTTCCCAGATTTTGTTGTGGGGTGTTGTCCTTTTGTTAGGCGGTATGTGTTTGGCGCTCGCCAGGCAGGTGGGCGTTCTGCATGAACGTATCGCTCCGGCAGGTGCCTTGGCGATGAACCAGAAAGTTGAGGTGGGTGATACAGTTCTTGATGTTCCGGTAACGGACGTTGCAGGTGCTTCCAGAATGTTCGGGAGAAACAAACATGGCAAAAGTGACCTGATCTTTTTCCTGTCACCTGATTGTCCGGTCTGTAAAACACTGTTGCCAGCGGTGAAGTCGCTGGAGAAGCATGAGCAGGGATGGCTTGACGTAACATACGCCAGCGACGGTGATATTGCTGTTCACCGGAGATATGCCAAGAGAAAGAACATAGATCCGTCCCGCTATCTGGTGTCTGGGCAATTAGGCAGATCCTTCGGTGTTTCCAAACTTCCTTATGCTGTGTTGATTGATGAAACAGGCAGGGTGACTTCGTTAGGACTTGTGAATTCTCGTGAGCATCTAGAAAGCCTCTTCGAGGCTAAGGAACGGGGTGTTGCGTCCCTTCAGGACTTTATGAAACGAAGAGCATAAGTGTGCTGTTTCAGGTGTGCAGGAATAAGGGGATTATGAATGAAAAAGCTTGATACAGCCGTTGAGAAGGTTTCGCGTGCTATTGCTCGCAGAACGTCACGTCGTAGCTTCCTGTCCTCTTTTGGCACATTACTTGTTGGCGGAGCTTCTATCCCGTTGCTGCCTGTTGCAAGGGCAGTTGAAAAGACGTCAAAACAGGATAATGGCTACCCGGGAGTTGCGAGCCAGATGACGGGGAGTCTACAGGACCCTGGTGATCCGACAAGCTGTGACTATTGGCGGTATTGCGCCATTGATGGCTTTCTATGCAGCTGTTGTGGCGGCACACAAAATTCCTGTCCTCCTGGGACTGAAATGTCCCCCATTACCTGGATAGGGACATGCCAAAATCCTGCGGACGGTAAAAATTACATCATTTCCTATAATGATTGCTGCGGCAAAACCAGCTGCGGCCGGTGTCTTTGTAACCGCAATGAGTCCGATAAGCCGATGACACGACCACAAGCCAATAACGATATAAACTGGTGCCTCGGAACAGAAAGCACGGTTTACACCTGTTCTACCGCCGTCATTATCGGTATTGGGTTGGAAGAGTAGAAGGATGCAATTTTCAATGTTAAGTGCACTTCTTGTTCTTCTCAGCAGCATCTGGACTTCTGCTGTATTCGCGGATGGCGCAAAGCTTTATAAACGGTGTGCAGCGTGTCATCTTGCGTCAGGCGAAGGCGTAGTGGGAACATTCCCTCCTCTGAAAAATCGTTTATCTCACCTGTATGAAACCCCGGAAGGCCGTGCATATCTGGTTTTGGTTTTATCCAAGGGGGTCACCGGACCTATTGAGATCAATGGCGTTCAGTATCGCGGTTTTATGCCGGCCCAGGGCCGTGTCCTGAAAAATGTCGGCATCGCGGACGTGCTGAATTATATCCGGTCAACCTTTCATGACGTTCAAGGTACAGGCGAAGACTTCACGGAAGAGGAAATTACAAAAATCCTGGAGCGGGCAGGAAAAATAGACGCTCGGTCTGTCGGTAAGATGCGAACAAGTTTGTTTTCAGATGGAACAGGTAAATGATCCGCTTCGCCACTTCCTTATTAGTTACGCTAGTCGCATATGGTTCGTCATTTGCTGATGCGGAGATAAAGGCTAACCAGTTGGCGGAATTCCAATGGAAGATGAATTGTCAGGGATGCCATCAAGCTGATGCAAGCGGTTCCAGGGGCGGCGCGCCTGATATGCGAGGCATTGTAGCCCGTTTTCTTACGGTAGAAGGGGGCCGGCCTTATCTGGGGAGAGTGCCTGGTGTCGCATATGCCCCTCTGAATGATCAGGATCTGGCAATCCTGTTGAATTGGTTACTTGAAAAATATGGCGAGGGACATCTGCCGTCTGATTTTTCCCCATATACAGCAAAGGAAATTGGGGCGTTAAGGCGTCAACCACTTGTGGAAAACGCTGCCGTTATGCGTGCTGAGTTGGTTGTTGCGCTTAAGGAGATGGACAGAAGTAGAAAGTAATTTAAAGCATCTCAAACACCTTAGGGAGAGGTTTAAGACGCGTATCTATAGGGAGGACATCATGTATGCAAGTGGAAAGTTTTTTAGAGGGTGTACCAGTATTGCCTTGATTGCGGGGGTATCACTCGCTGCGATTGCACAAGACGAGACAAAATCTGAAGGTAGCATTTTATTCGAAGAGATTACAGTTACCGCTCAGAGACGGGAACAGAATGCTCAGGATGTTGGTATCTCTGTAACTGCTTTATCCGGGAATCAAATCAGAGCGCTCGGTTTTACGAATGCGCAGGAAATAACAGCTTTGGCTCCCGGGGTCAGTACCGTTCAGCCTAATGGCGAGGCCAACTATTCTATCGCTATCCGCGGCGTATCCAACAGTGACTTCACGACAAATGTGGAAAGCCCGATCGCTGTTTATGTTGATGAAACATATATCAGCCAGACCTCCGGGGCAGGGTTTCTTTTGTTTGATCTGGAACGGGTGGAAGTACTGCGCGGCCCGCAGGGTACATTGTTTGGGCGTAACGCTACAGGCGGTCTGGTTCACTATATTACCGTCAAGCCGTCCCAGGAGGAATTGAATGGTTATGGCGCCATAACATATGGCCGCTTTAACCGGACAAAGGCAGAAGGTGCCGTTGGTTTCCCTATCACTGATAAAATATCAGCACGTATGTCCCTCGCTACGCATCAGGGAGGGGGATATGTTGAAAACCGCCTTCGTCCCGGCGAAGATCTTAATAATGCAAACGAGACAGCAGGGCGTTTGCAGCTTTTGTTCGAACCATCGGAAAAATTTGATGTGCTGCTGAATGCCAGATTTGGCAGACAGGATATCCGCACGGGTTTTTTTGATTATGAATCTGCAGTTCTTCCTACGGGGACAGCAACGCCTGGCGCGCCGAATTCAAGTCTGGATAATTATGTGGATTTGGATGGAGATGTGTTTGCCGGTGATTATGATCGCCCTGGCCGAAACCATCTGGAGACATATGGTTTAACAAGCACTATCAATTGGGATTTATCATTTGCGACCCTCACCAGTATTACCGATCATCAGTCAATTGAACGGGATTATATTGAAGATTCGGATGCTTCCCCTGTTAACTATTTTAACTTCTTCCTGACAACAGACGCAGAACAGTTTTCGCAAGAATTGAGATTGGCCGGCTCGGCAGACCGTTTTAAATGGTTAGCTGGTTTTTATTATCTGGATTTGAATATCAACGATTCAAACGGTGGTATCACTCCCGGATTATTTGAAGGGCTTTTTGGTGATACTGTAGAGAATCTGGGGTATAATGGCCTTACGAACCCGTATCAATCGGATAGCGAAAGCTGGTCGGTATTTGGCCAGATTGAATATGATCTCACAAAGGAACTGACCCTCATTGGCGGATTCAGGTATATCAGCGAAGACAAGGATTTTGGCTACAGAAATATACTGACCCAATTCCCAGATACGGCTGTTAGCGGTAGCGATCCCAATGCAGTATTCGTAACAGATGCGGTTGCACCATATACCGGCCAGCGCAGTGATAATGAATGGTCCGCCCGTGTCCAACTGGATTACAAGCCGCAAGATGATTTGCTGTTATACGCAAGCTGGAACCGTGGTGTGAAATCGGGTGGCTTTAACGCGCCGCTGTTACCGACGGATGTTTTTGTAACAGATGCGTTCCTTTCTTACGATCCTGAAGTATTGAATGCGTTTGAAGCCGGCTTCAAATGGGATGTGGCGAAAGGTCTGTTCCGGGTGAACGGCTCAGCCTATTATTACGATTATAACAATTACCAGGCCTTCTCGATCATTGGTCTTGATACTTTTACCCTGAATTCACAAGCGGAAAACAAAGGCTTTGAACTGGAAATCCAGGCGGCACCCGCTGCTGGTCTCGATATTCAGTTGGGTGTTGGGTATATTGATGCAGACGTCACCGATGTACCTGGCCTAACGGTGGATGTTGATACGCCGTCGGGCACTGCAAAGGCTTTACTTCCCGGAGAAACAGTGCGTCCTGTACAAACGCCAAAATGGAATATTAACGGCCTTATTCGCTATGAAGTCCCGGTTGGTGATGCGGGCAGCATTGCGTTCCAGACAGATGGTCAATATCGTTCCGATCATACGTTTGCCCTGACAGGTTTGCCGGCAGTTACGGAACAAGGGTATTTTTTGGCAAATGCGTCGGTTACATGGCTGCCTGATGATGCTGACTGGAATGTCCGTTTCTTTGTTCAGAACCTGACAGATAATAAATATCGAGTGCAGGCATTTGATCTTTCAGGGAACCTTGATAATGATGGTTTGTTCGGTTTAATCGAACAATATTATGGTCGGCCTTTGATCTGGGGTATATCTCTGAACTACACCTTCTAGAGCCTCCCGGCACGGCCTCTGGCTTTAGCGATGCGATACAGGATACAGGGCCTGATTGCTTTTCAGTAAGTACAAATCGGACCAGGATATGGTGTTCACAAATTTAAGCTATGTTTGCGGGACGAGTGATGTACCGCTCAAGTATCAGACCATTGGTCAGGCTCTTGATGATATTGCCGGGCAATTTCCCGAGCGAGATGCTCTGGTTGTGCGACATCAGGACATTCGCTGGTCATATAGGGATTTAGCGGGTGAAGTAGAAAAAATCGCTGCAGGGTTTGTGGCGCTGGGTCTTGAGATTGGTGACCGGGTGGGGATCTGGGCACCAAATTGCGTGGAATGGGTGCTGACACAGCTCGCAACCGCAAAAGCAGGGTTGATACTGGTAACGATTAATCCTGCCTACCGGGTTTCGGAACTTGAATATGCCCTCGTGAAATCATCATGCCGGGCGTTGGTGCTGGCTGAAAATTTTAAAACGTCCAACTATCCTGAAATGCTTGAAAGGCTGATTCCCGAGTTGCTGGATAATCCTGAAATCGGACAGTTGAAAGCGGCCAAAGTTCCTGACCTTCACTATGCGGTCACTTTATCACATGCGCCGCGAAACGGTTTTTTGACGTTTGGCGATCTGGCTCTCATGGCAAGTGAGGCATCCTGTAACAGGTTGAAAGATATTGCCGATACATTGCAACCCGATAATCCTGTCAATATCCAGTTTACCAGCGGGACGACAGGATTTCCAAAAGGCGCGATGCTTACTCATCATAACATTTTGAATAATGGTTTTTTTGTAGCTGAACGGCAGCGTCTGTGTGCTGAGGATCGGCTTTGTATTCCTGTGCCGCTTTATCACTGTTTTGGTATGGTTATGGGCGTTTTAGCATGCATCACCCACGGCAGTTGTATGGTGTTTCCTGACGAAGCATTTAATCCCGGTAAGGTTCTGGAGGCAGTCGCCGAAGAAAAATGTACAGCATTATACGGTGTGCCGACCATGTTTATCGCCCAGTTAGAGCATCAGGATTTTGGAAAGCATAATCTGTCCAGCTTGCGCACGGGAGTGATGGCCGGGTCACCTTGCCCCATAGAAGTGATGAAACGGGTCATCACTGAAATGCATATGAAAGAAGTCACAATTTGTTACGGCATGACTGAAACCAGTCCGGTCAGCTTTCAGAGTACAACAACCGACAGCCTTGAAAAGCGTGTTGGTACGGTAGGGCAAATCCATCCCTTTGTTGAAGGGAAAATTATTGATAGCCAGGGCCGCATAGTGAAGCGTGGCGAACAGGGGGAACTGTGCACCAGAGGGTATAGTGTTATGCAGGGTTACTGGAATGACAGGGAGAAAACCCGGGAAGCGAAAGATGCTGCAGGCTGGATGCATACAGGCGACCTGGCCACAATGGATGACGAAGGCTATGTCAGGATCACGGGCCGTGTGAAAGATATGATTATCCGGGGTGGGGAAAACATTTATCCCAGAGAAATCGAAGAATTCCTGTACCGTCACGACGCTATTCGGGATGTGCAGGTGTTTGGGGTTGCGGACGATAAATTCGGTGAAGAAGTAGCCTGTTGGGTTATTCCCGGGAAAAAGCACACTCTTACCTCCGATGACATTGAACAGTTCTGCAGGGGGCAGATCGCTCACTATAAAATACCACGGCATATCAGAGTGGTAGAGGCATTTCCGATGACTGTAACAGGGAAAATCCAGAAATTTGTAATGCGGGAACATATGGAAGCCGAACTGAAGCAGCGAACTTAGGTTTGGGTTTCAAGAGACGTGTGAAGGGGAAAGAAAATGATGGACTATAAGCTTCTGATAAATGGAGAATTACGTAACGGTGATCTGACCATGGATGTTGTTAATCCAGCAACGGAGGAGATATTCGCCATTGTTGCAAGGGCATCGAAGGAGCAGGCCAATGAAGCTGTAGAAGCCGCGAAAAATGCTTTCCCGATATGGGCGGAAACGCCATTGGCAGAAAGACAAGCCAGGGTAAAGGCTCTTGCTGATGCCATTGCGGCCAGAGCGGACGATTTAGCGCGTGTTTTAACGGGTGAACAGGGTAAACCAATCGCGGAAGCCCGAGGTGAGGTAGAATGGGCAGCGGGGTATCTGGGGCATTATTCATCGCTTTCTCTGGACAATAAAATAATTCAGGATGATGAAGCATGCCGGATTGAGGCCAGAAGGGAACCGTTGGGGGTTATTGCCGGTATCGTTCCCTGGAATTTCCCGCTACTGATTGCGTGCTGGAAAATCGGTCCGGCAGTTCTGGCAGGGAATACCATTGTTGTCAAGCCGTCGCCAACCACGCCCGCCACAACCTTGCTGCTGGGGGAAATTTGTAAAGAAATATTCCCGGCCGGCGTTGTGAATATTATTACAGATGCCAATGATCTCGGGCCCCTGTTAACCAGCCACCCGGATGTAGCGAAGGTGACCTTCACCGGATCGACAGCCACGGGCAGGAAAATTGCCGCCAGTAGTGCTGATACCTTAAAACGCATAACCCTTGAACTGGGCGGAAATGATGCCGCAATCGTCCTTGAGGATGTTGATGTAAAAGAGGCGGCCTCAAAAATCTATGGCGGCGCCTTTTTAAACGCCGGGCAGGTTTGCATGGCTATCAAGAGAGCGTATGTACACGAAAATATCTATCAGGATATGTGTGATGAGTTGTCAAATCTGGCCTCTCAGGCAATCGTAGATGAAGGCACAAAACAGGGAACGACCCAGGGGCCCATGCAAAATAAAATGCAATATGAAAAGGTGAAAAACCTTATAGAGGCCGCCCGTCGCGAAGGGACTATTGTTGCAGGCGGCAATGTGCCGGACCGCAGAGGGTATTTTATTGAACCCACCATTGTGAAAGATGTGGAAGATGGCCACTCAATCGTTGACGAGGAACAGTTTGGGCCGATCCTGCCCCTGATCAAGTTTTCTGATGTTGAGGATGTGATTAAACGGGCAAATGCATCTGATTATGGTCTTGGCGCTTCTGTGTGGGCGGCCGATATATCAAAGGCGTGTGATATCGCCAATCAGATTGAAAGTGGTACCGTGTGGGTGAACCAGCATACCAATATCGGGCCACATATCCCTATGGCGGGCTACAGGCAGTCAGGCATAGGTGTGGAGCAGGCTCAGGAAGGGCTTGAAGAATTTACCCAGATGAAAGTTGTGAACATCGCCAGGTAAAAGGTGCAGCATGGCTAATATGCAAAATTATGAAGCCGCGTGTGCCTCGTTTATACCGACGTCAGCAGAGCAGTATAATTTTGCCCGTGATGTTATTGATAAATGGGCGGTTGAGCAGCCTGACAAGCGCGCGATGTTATGGGTTGATGATCATGGTATTGAGCGAGACATAAGTTTTGCAGAGATAAGTGACCGATCAAAACGCGTCGCCAATATGCTGGTCTCTGCGGGTGTGAAACGGGGGGATACCGTCATCCTTATTTTGTCGCGGCAGATTGCATGGTGGGAAACGCTGACCGCCTGTATCAGAGCGGGGTTTGTAGCATCGCCGGGCACATCGCAGCTATCCGCCAGTGATATTGCATATAGGGTAAAAGCTTCAGGCGCTGTCGCTATCGTTACGGATAGCGTTACCGCTGATAAGGTTGATCAAATTATCGATACAGTAACCGATTTGACTGTGCGTGTTACCGTTGATGGTGATCGCAGCGGGTGGATCAGCTATCAGAAACATGTAACTGCGGCTTCCGACTTTTTTGAAACAGTAGATACCGCAGCAGCAGAGGATGCACTGTGTTATTTTACATCAGGTACAACAGGATATCCAAAGATGACCATGCATACGCACGGATATCCACAAGGACATATCACCACGGGTAAATACTGGCTTGATCTGACAGAGGCCGATCTGCACTGGAATATATCTGATACGGGATGGGCGAAAGCTGCGTGGTCCAGCTATTATGCTCCGTGGCTGCAGGGAGCGACGCTCTTTGTTTACCACTCAAACAGATTTAGCGCAGATGTGTGTTTGCGCATGTTTGCACGCTATCCTATTACCACTATGTGCGGTGCGCCAACACTATACCGTATGTTTATCCAGGAGGATTTAGAACAATATAGCTTCCCGCATTTGCGGCACTGTGTCGGGGCTGGTGAACCGCTGAACCCGGAAATCATCAGCGTTTGGCAAAACGCCACGGGACGTCTTATTCATGATGGATATGGCCAAACTGAAACAGTAATTTTATGCGGTTCATTTCCGGCTTTTGATGTTCGACCTGGGTCGATGGGCAAACCTGCACCAGGGGTGGAACTGGTGATCATTGACCCCTATGGAAATATTGTGCCGGACGGGGAAGAAGGCGATATAGCCCTGAAAGTGAAGCCACACAGACCGCCATGGTTGTTCAAGGAATATAAAGGCGATGAAGAGCGCACAAATTCCTGTTTTCGAGGAGATTGGTACTTAACAGGGGATCGGGCATACAGGGATTCTGACGGGTATTTCTGGTTTATAAGCAGGGCAGATGATGTGATTTTATCGGCGGGGTACCGCATTGGTCCTTTTGAAGTCGAAAGTGCCCTTCTTGAACATGAAGCGGTCGTCGAAAGTGCCGTTGTTTCCAGTCCGGACTCAACGAGGGGAGAGATCGTTACTGCCTATATTGTTCTTGCTGCTGGATATGGTGGTGATGACGGTATGAAGCGCGACATACAATCTCATGTCAGGAAAGTGACAGCGCCCTATAAATATCCCAGAAAAATTGTGTTCGTAGAAGAACTGCCCAAGACGGTTTCCGGAAAAATAAGGCGGATTGAATTGCGCGAACAGGAATGGAAGGGAAAAATATAAAAACCCCAAGTCCGGATAGGCGAATTGCTGATAGGGATTCCCAAATCCCGGTTTATCTGGTCAATTCATTTGATGAGAGCGTTATCAGGTTTTTTAGATTCAGGGATTTTTTTTTGGCAATATTCTCTCGGAGCATGGCAGCATTTTCCAGGAAGCCTCTTATGCCCAAACCCATCCGCTTGAACGACGAGAATGCGGCACCGCTCATGTTGACGCGGGTCAATCCATCGGGCTACGGTAAGCTTGTCCTCTTCAAGGGCTGGACAAGGACTGAAAAACACAGGGTGGAGTTGCTTCAGGGGCTTGATAAGCGTGGTCTCGCTGACCGCCCAAAGCGAACCGGAAAATACAACGTGAGTACGATAAGGACATGTACAAATGGCGTCACCTGGCGGAAAACTATTTTGCAAAGATCAAGGAATTCAGAGGAATCGCAACACGCTACGATAAAACCGATACAAGTTATGCAGCCAACAGGAACCTGACGGCCATACTCATTGCTGCAAGATAATTGTCAACAGACTCTAGTCATTTTTGCATAACCTTAAAAGAGTTGAGAATTGGGTAAAATGCATAATAGATAATCATGGCAGGAAGCCGTTATGCTCCCTCCGCAGTCCTGGATGTGTTCCTTAATGCAGGATTGGCGCGTCACATCTGCCATGAGTTACACAGCTTTGGCTGGAAATGATTAAGGCGATTTTCAATACTGGTTGATATCTGAACTGCCTGCGGACTTATGAAAGAGCTTTCTGACAACCCATACAGACACTAGGCTCAGCACAGCAAAAACAAAAGCAATATCACGCCATGTTTCAAAAAGAATTAAATCCCCGAACATCATAGCCTTGTCTGCCTTTATCAGCGCACCCGTTATGAAACAGGCAATGCCAACAGGAAGCAGGATACGCTTCATGAATAAATGGAAAGGCTGTATAACCGCATTTAGCGAATATAATATTCAACAGAATTTAAGGGGAAGAACACAAATGCCAATAGCCACACATGGCACATACAGGTGGGTTGGAGATATCAGAGGAACGCACATCGGCAACGGTTATCTTAAACTAATCGCGAACGAAGGGCGCACTAATATAGAACTATCGGCAAACGTAAATGGCGTGGTCGAAAAATATTCCGGTATTTCTAGACAAGACCGACCTGACACATTTGATCTCTACCCCATGGATATTGAGCCAATCGCAGACGATGCTTCTGCGCCCGTTGGTTTTATTTCTTTTCAACTAAGAGCGGATAGTGCTCTTTTTTCAGAGTGGCAATTGTTCGACGGTAACGCTGGCATCGCCAACTGGTCACTTACTCAAAACCAAACAGCGACTGGCCTAGAAGCCGCAACACGTAAGCCTGAAAAACTAATCATTCGTGAAGCTGAATTATCGGCACTCACCATTCACCGACAAGAACTGTCAATCATACTGACAAAGATAAGAGAAGTTTTAGACATTCAGGGGCATCCAATAATCACTGCACGCATTGATGGCTATAAACAAATGATGTTCGCAGACACATTCCTTGCTCTTTCTGATTTACCAAGCGAACTTTCAAAAATAGATATTCAAGCGGACGATGGTAGTACCGGGATAAAAAAGCAAATTTCATTGCAGCTAGGTTATGACAATGAGAACAAACTCATAGTTCAATCCAATGATGAACGATGGACCGCAGGCACCATTGAATATCTAAAGGACTGCATACGGCGCTATAGTAGTCGAGGTCAAAACGCAATTATTAAGTATGGTCTAAACATCAACGGCCTCGCCCTTGTCGCAGCATGGGTGGCGATGCCCGATGTAGCTTTGCATTAAACTTTAGACATTTTTACATTAAAGATTGGACTCAAATCATTTTAGCGCCATATACACGCCTAAGGCGATATTAAGACGCGTTCAGGGCATGCCTCAGAAGCTATTCATCGCTGGAAAATTTTTAGCCGTTTTGTTCAGCCAGTTGTTCCGCAAGCAAGCCCTCAAGGTATATCTGTAACGCACTGACATTGAAGTGGCCGTCTGCCCAATGTCTGTCGGCGTCCCCTAGAGCATCAAGATATGGCTGTCTGTTTTTCTGGATACGTTCAGGGATGATTTTCTTGCCGGGTAACAACATGCCATACCTCATGCAGATAAGATAGTAGCAAGCGGCTCTGGCAGTGCGTCCATTGCCTTCAATGAAGGATGTATCCAGTTAAGCCGCCACAAAGCATAGGCAGGCAGCATTAAAGGGTGGTCATCCGGATTGGCCCAGTTTTCATGGATGAATGATATATACTGATCAACAAGGTCTGGGACTCGACTATAGCGTGGTGGGATATGGTTGCCTACATAAACCGGTACCTCCCTAAACCTTCCCCCGAACTGGGCGATATTGGCAACGGCTGTGCAATTAAGTTGCCAAAGGGTATATTTATCAAAACCTTCAATCCCTTTTTCAAGACCGATCTCAATACAGTTGGTCAGTAGGTCATATTGACGTAGCAAGTTCAGCCGCGTAATCCTGGCAAACAATGCAGGATTTTCATGCTTGCTAACTGACATGTCGCAAACGTACTTTTATGCAGGGTTAAGGCGGATGGATTGAGCTGCCTTGCGAACAGACTCTTTGGTGATCCCAGCCTCTCCGAAGGCATTACCATAGGCAAAACTGATGCGCTGCTCCCGGAGCATGGCCTCATCCACTTTTGTTTCCCTAGCTTTTTCGATCAGTTTCACGAGCTCAGGATCAGCTTCCGTGTTACCAAAAAAATGTCTTCTGTCCGTCATTCGCCCTCTCCTTTTGCACAGCCTCGTAACAAAATTGCACCCATATATCTCACGACCGAGAATCACACAATACAAGATATGACAAGAAAATGATGCAATTTTATGCACCTTAAAGACCGGACCGGTCAGGTGATACCACTATTGCCGTATTCAACGCGCACCTCTTAAAGCCTCTCTGTCGGTGTAAGCATTGCATTATCCTCATCTGGTCGGACCTTGTTTGCCTGTACGGTGAGCATTATCCTTTTTCTTAGAAGTCTTCTGGAAAAGTCTGGATAAATCTGGCGTGGCCAGAAAGCCTATAATACCACCAATAAAGAAGAAGGGCACGCTGCCGTTAATCGCGGTACCAAATGCTGCGATACCTATGGAAGCACCAAACCATGCACCAATCACAGCGCCGCTTATTGTCAGAAACCGTCTCATTATATTTTCACCTTAAGGTTAAACCCATCCGCACTTTTCGCAGCGTTGAATCAAAAACATACCTGCGTGGATTTCAGAGTACGAATTAAATGGCGGTGGATATAACAACAAAACCAACATACCGGAAGGGCCTTTTTGAGACGACATCAAGTACAGTATCCCATGATTACCGTCCCCAAAAATATGCATATCACCTCCACTCGGTGAGCGTCAGCCTGGCATCATATTCACCGGGGCTGATCTTGCTGGTCTGCACGGTAAGCATGCCGTAGAACATCTTGTCCATGCGGTAGCGGGTGTTTGCCGGTTCCTGGATAATCAGCACCGGTTCCGCGTCTGCCTGTTCCGCGATCGGCATAAGCTCACCGTAGAGTTCCTCTTCCGTCAGTTCAGGATAGCGCAGGGTGAGGATACGCCGCCGCTGCCACAGCCGTCTTGAGACCTGCCCGGTCCCCGGGATACCGCCTCATCCACAAGCGGCCTGCGTGCCATGCTGCTGCCAAGCGCATGGTTCCATGTGGGCTGCAGGGCGTTTGAGATCATGATACGCCCCACCTGCAGCTTGCCGCCAGCGACCGTGCCGCCTTCCACCACAATCCTGAGCCAGCGGCGGCGGGTGGGCGTGAAGAGGGCAAAGCCGTGCTTGCGCTTCCTGGCAGTCGGTGACGCCGGGAACGGCGTCTTGGGCGCCACCAGCCAGGGAGCGCGTGCGAGGCTGCTTCTCCTGTTCGCCGCCCTTATGGACCGGGTTCGCGCATCACCATACCGGCTCGCGGCACATATCATCGCCGCAACAAGAAGCCTGATACATGACCGCACCCGATCACGCGTTCAGACTATATCCCAAAAAAACCTTGCACTACCGAGGGTATCCATACATGTGCATATCGCGCCGCCTGTCGCCGTGGTTTCCCTGCCGATTTCCCTGTGGTATGGTTTAGGCCGTGACACATGCGATCGGGACCTAGCCGTGGTTTCCCTGCCGATTTCCCTGTGGTATGGTGAGGATGTTCACGGTACCATTGAGCATAAGGCCGTGGTTTCCCTGCCGATTTCCCTGTGGTATGGTCTTACCGGCAGTAACCCATTGGTAGCGACGGCCGTGGTTTCCCTGCCGATTTCCCTGTGGTATGGTTGCTCGCAGCACGCCAAGTTGCTAGCAGGGGCCGTGGTTTCCCTGCCGATTTCCCTGTGGTATGGTAGAGACGATAATAAACCAGTAGACGGGCCAGCCGTGGTTTCCCTGCCGATTTCCCTGTGGTATGGTGATTTTCATCATAACCTTCTTCAATAAAGTGCCGTGGTTTCCCTGCCGATTTCCCTGTGGTATGGTTTAGGCCGTGACACATGCGATCGGGACCTAGCCGTGGTTTCCCTGCCGATTTCCCTGTGGTATGGTTTAGGCCGTGACACATGCGATCGGGACCTAGCCGTGGTTTCCCTGCCGATTTCCCTGTGGTATGGTTTCTTCACGGTAACAGGTTGAATTTGCTCTGACTTTCCCTTTTCTTCTAAGGAAAAGTCAGAGCAGCACCAGCTGTTCAATAGCTTTTTTCTCGGATTTTTCTGATTCGCCAACAAGTAATTTCATCCTCGAATATTGTTTATCTGTCACCTGCAAAGTGCGTACACTGCCTTTAGGTGGCAGGTTTGAGCATACACGAGCGAGATGCTTATCCACAGCTTCCTCAGCCCGGCAAATGCGAGCATATACTGAGAATTGTATCATCAAAAAGCCGTCGCGCTTAAGGAAATTCCGGAAACGGGTAGCGTAACGTCGTTGTTTTTTAGTACCTACTGGCAGGTCGAAAAATACAATCAGCCACATGAACCTTATGCTCCGAGCCCTCATCCCGGAATAACAGGTAATAATGAAGGGAGTGCAGGAAGCTTGAGTTTGTCTGCGCTATTGGCCTCAAGTGCTCTTACCAGTGATTGCGCTACGGCCTCAGCGGCATGGAGCACGCTGAGCATCTCTGAGCACAAATCGACCTGACACAGGGGTATTGTAGCCAGAGCTTGCCTGTCTTCCGACTTTAAATCATCTTCTCTAATACGCCCTTTAAGATGATTGTAAACAACAAAATCGGCGATTGGACGGAATGGCTCAATCATATCGTCGACCAAATTAAATGGATTGGTCATGCTATTATGGTGTAACCCGATGGCTGGCACAAAACCAGAAGCAACGAGTGCCCGTGCAATACAGGCACGTACTACAGCATAGCTGTAATTGAGGACCTTGTTTCGCAGGTCTCCTGCATCGCAGCGGATAAAGTTGTTGAACAATGCAGCCCAATATTCTCTTGCTGCACGGGCTTCTATATTGTCAGGGTCACCTGACTTTACACGGGCAGCCATTTTAAGGAGCGATTTGGCATGCTGGCTTCCAATCTGGTCAAGTACTAACGCCTGATTGGAGATTTTTGAGCGAACAATAGATTGCCAAAGGCGCTTTTTCAGCGGCAGGCTGGCACCAAGTTGCAAATTGGCAACAGCCGCGGTGCGATGGTGTGTGTGAAAAGGCAGTGTAAGGCCGGAGGGCATGTGGCGCGTATCGGAAGTGATGACGGCAATCCCCTGATCAGCGCAAGCGGCAAGCAGTGCTACGGATAGTGTTATCCTGTGGTCATCAGCGACAATCCAGGCAATATCTTCCAACGAAATCGTTGTCTCGCCATCTTCCTGAGCGACGGAAAGCTGACTGCGGGAAAGCGACAGTCGCGCTGGCTTTGTTATATGCACACCTTTCCACGCCATGTTCGGGTTTCCTGTTTGATTTCATGATAAGAGCCTATACGGTCAACATGGAACTTTCTAAAGTGCTGCAGGTTTTTTGCCCCAACACCTCGGCGCACTGCGGATGAATTTTCATGCCGGGAAAGCGCAATTGCGCCAGTAGCACGGTCCAGACCCCTGAAATACCTCAAGACTGACTTATCGTCTTTTGGAGGCTTGACTTCAATCAAGGAAAACAAATGCAGTGAGAATCGAAATGTATAGGATTCATCCATCAGCGGCCAGTTGCTTTCCGGAGTATTGGCTTTGACTGCACGGTTTGGTGGCATTTCTTTCAGATTTCCGTCCGCGGTATAAATGTCGTTCCGATAAATTGGCACCAGATAATATTGCTCAGCCCCTTTTCTGTTAGCTTTCGTAAAGACATCAACCCGCACCATGCTGTCCCGGGCAGCACTGCCCCCGCGTATCGGGACAGCTTTTTTGTCGTTTATTTCCAGTCGCACCTTCCTGATGACATCACCCTTGGGTGATAGCGGCACCAGATTCTTCAACTGTTCCTGTAAAGCCGTTTTCTCATCGGACTTACCTTTTATACTACTAATCTGCTTTTTTATCTCCTCTCGTTGTTGCATCCACTCGCGCAGGTTTTCCACCATCTGGTTGCGAAGCCTGGCAGGGTCCTTGATCTTGCCGTAGGGCCGTGGCACGGGAATGCGCTTGAGGTCGATTGGTTTCAGGTCGTTGACCGATTTGCGTTCAAACAGTTTCTCCTCGCCGTTCACTTCCCGGACCTGCTTGATCATGACGTCATGAGCCTTGCCTCGCAGCCGACCTGTTTCCGGGCGGGAGACGAAAACAGTATTGACGGCTTGCTCAATCTCTCTACGGAACTGAGACAAGTCACCCCAGGGCGGCGGTAAATGACGCAATTCGAACTTTTCACCACGCTGCTCTTGTACTTGCGCGTGTCGGGTCGCCTGCTGCAGCAACCGTTCCGAACAACAGGCGGTGATGATAGCATCAAGTGCGTGATGACGGTCATCTTGTCGTCGTTTGCCATTCTCATCTTTCTTGAGGCTTTCAACACCCCAGGCCCGACGCAAGGCTGCCGTAACACTTCCCGGGCGTGCAAAGACGCGCCGCCGCTTTCGTTCCGAGCCATTGTCTCTCATACCAGTGGGGATGTCAGGGTAAGTCTTCCGTAAAAGACCGAGGACTATACGCAGTGCATAGCGGGTATCGTTGAGATTACGTTCCAGAAACTGTCCCTCACGCTCGGCGGCATCCATAAGCAGGTAGTTGCGCTTCTTGACGCCCTTGAGTGCCTTGCAGGACTCAACCTCGGCACGAAAGCGTTCCCAATCCCCGGGATCGGCAGAATTTTTCCATTCAAAGGGGGTGCGATCCTTTTTCCTCTGGTTGGCTGCCGTCAGGCATAGGGTTTTATTGAGAAAGCTATTGTCACCAAAGCGGCTGAAAGGCAGTATATGGTCAACCTGTACGGAATTATCAGAGGCCATAATAGCCTTCGGGCAAATCCCTTGACCAGTATATAGGCAGCGCCCATTCTGCTCCTTCCAGAGTTCATAACGCACTATATCCTCGCTGGAAACATGGTCGATTTTCAGTAATGCCTTAAGGGCGTTTTCGGCTTCAAGCCGTTCTTTTGTGCGTCGCTTGATGCCCCGCTCAATTTTGCTGCGTTCTTCAATACTCTTGCCAACATCACGTGCCATCTCGACATTAATCATCTCGAAGGGGCCGTATATGTGTTCCAGAACCTTCACCTGTTTCAGTATCTCCCGCGCGGCTTTTTGCGCAACTGGAGATTTAATGTCTTTCAGGTCATAGTCCGGCTGAACTGCGTGATCCCATCCCTCGGCAGCACAGGCCTCGTCATACCGCAATCCCTTTTCCAGATGCAGGTTCAGGCGCTGCGCCGCAACGGTTGAGATATGGCCCGTCCCTTTTACAAAATCGAATTGCCCCTCTCTGACCGCCTTTACAATAACCTCAGCCGCAACGGCAGGCAGATCAATCCTATCAAGGTCCTTGCGGATTTCCCCCATATCTTCATTGAAGGCAATAACGGTCATGACCGCATCAAACGGTTCGCCTTGTGCCAGAAGACTTTGTGTTTCAATATTGCCAATGACCGGTTCCAGAAGGTCAGTCAGTGTTTTTGTACCCTTGGTCGCCCCTTTGGAGGACACGAAATCATTAGCTTCCCCATCAGGTCCAACCCGGTCAAAACCTTCTGTATCGCCAAGGCCCATTGCTTTTCGCAGGGCTTTGTAACTATAACTCTTATTCGCTCCATAAGAGGCCTGTGCCGCCTTGATTTCCGCAGGTGTCGGGTGCCGTATATTACGACCCGAAATAATGCGCAGGGTAGCAAGTTTCGACAGAAACCGAAATTTCTCGAAGGATGGTGCAAATGATGAAGCGCGTTTCTTACCCGCCAGAAACCGGCAATCGCCAACCAGATCAAGGCTGGATTGCAATGGTCGCTGAAAGAAGGCGATTTCCATAAATTCCTTTTCCAGTTCTTTCGTCGCCTGCTTATTGCCAAACGCCCTCTGTGCCCTGAAAATTTCCTGAACTTCTTTTGCCTGATCATCCCGTAAAATCGAACGGGTATAATCATCCTCGCGGTTTCGTTTGCGCTGCGCATATACGGAATCACGGGCAAACATCTGCCCAACCGTTCTGTATCGCGCCAACTTCTCACATGTCTCACCAATTGCCGACAGCATTTTGCTAGCGTCATCAGCCTTGTTGCTGCTATTTTTTACTTTACGGTTGGATTTAAACCCCCGATGCTTTGCGATATGGCCAAGTGCCAATGCTAGTTCTATAGGCCCAAGAGCATGGTCCAGCGCTTGAGCACGCAGTTTCCAAGGGTCTGGGGCCTTGACACCTTTTACAAAATCAGCATGACCAAGCGCTTGTTGAATACACAGTTTCTGATATGCATCAAGCCTGGGAAGAGCATTGTGATCATCATGTAGTAATAGGCCATGTTTTTTAAAAAGATGACGAACCTCTACCATCCGTCGACGGCGGCGGCGCACCACACGGCGGGCACCGCGATGGTCGCGCCGTTCCCTGTTTTTCAAGATCGGTGCGCCAGTGCTGTTTTGACCCTCGGGCGAGTTGAACATCCGGGCGCCGCACTCAGCTATCCTGCCCTGATGCTGTTTCGCATCAAGATCAATTATCGCCCAGCCAATACTGGCTATCCCGCCGTCCAGGCCAAGAATACGCATCATCCTCTCCCGATTTGCAATATCGCTAAATTAACCGATTGAAACCTTCTAGGCAATCTGTTACTCATAATCTGGGAAATCAGCAGGAAAACCACGGTAAATGGATTTTCCATGACGGTAAACGCCCGGCTTGAAAATTCAAGCCGGGCGTTCCTTTTTGCTGTGTCTCCCAGATTTGATCCATCAATCGATATATTGGCGTTGAAACTGTCGCATATAAAGTTAATAGAAGACCCGGAATCGACATCTGCTATCAACAGCACTTCAAGTGAACTTGATCGTAAAAGCAATCCGGTTTACTCCTGCGTATCTCATCCCAGCCACGCTTGCCATCGCCCATATTATATTGCAGGGCCTTTCCCCAAGTGTCTTTAAGTCGTTTCCTTCAAATCGCAACACTATCCAACGGGCATAACATCCCCAACCTGCCTTTCTGTCTCCGCTATAAAAGCCTTTCTGGCCCTTGCGTGCGCCCCCGCCGCTTTTGTATCATTGAAACCCGCCGGAGCGAGCAGAGCCGCTTCGCAGAGAAAACAGCCATCCCTACTGTAAACCCGCACGCTCTCCGGATGATCCGGGTCAAACCGCACGGTTACAGTGCTGCCTCTGTGCTCAAGCAGCGCTTCAGCCCAATAGCGCCTGCTGCCGTCACATGGATTTGCCCCTGCATCAACACATGCAGGGTTTGCAGACAGAAAGGAAAGCCGTAGGCTGCCATCCAGACTGTCAAGCCTTACCACGGCAGATGGCAAGCAAAACGCACGCTGTTCTGCTGTGGCTTTTCTAACGGCAACAGTCTTGCCGGGACCGTAAAAGGAAGCGTCAAACGCTTCATCAAAAGATAGCCTGCCGCCACAGACACCTGTGCGCCTGCCGGGTCTTGCATTATGCTCCCTGATCCCCTCCTCAACAACAGAGAGAAACAACTCAAGGGGTACCGCCCGGTTTCCATAGTTAGCGGGCTGGTCCCCGGGGCTATTACCTGTATAGGCCCCGGCAAGCAGCGGATGCTTTGCAATGGTATCACAGAAATCCCGAAACGCCCGCTCAATAGGTTTTGACTGCCCGCTATAAGGTAGTGTCCGGTGCACTCTGACCCCGAGCATCGTCAACAGCCCAGCCTGATGCTGCGGGTTTTGGCCGAGCCCGCTCCGGTGTGACTTCGGACCACCTGACCCTGAAACAAGCGGCTTTTGGCACCTGCCATTGCTAGCTTGATTGTGTAAGGGTTGTTGGTTCGCTTCTTTTTCAGCCTGTTCTTTGGCCTGATTGTTTCTGGGCTGCTTTTGTGGCAGGCCGCCCACAAGCCGTTTGCCCCTGAAAGCCAGGCCGTTATCAAACCAGACATGCTCAGGGATGCCATAGTCCCTTATGAGATCCATAAAAGCCAGCAGCACAAGCTCTGTGGTTTCACGGCGGCCGATACGCCAGGCAAGGACCTTGCCGCTATAGAGGTCCTGAATGGCCACCATCACCGGCCGCACGGGTTTCTTAACGCCCGGCCAGCGCACAAATACATCCCAAACATGCCCATCCGCATTCACTGCCTCCATAGCATGAAAAACCGACCGGTACCGCTGCTGCGCCGGATACAGCCGTTTGAGCGCAGAGGGTCCGTCGCGCAAGAGCACTCTTGTGGCAACAGGCACATCCTCCATCATCTGACGGTACAGACTGCGGGCACAGGGCAGCACCCAGTCCTTTCTTGCAGCCACAGCCTCAAGCCGCCGATAGCAGCTCATAAAGGACGGTTTTTCATTGCGTAACCAGTCCGCCTTCAACATATCAAACGCTGCCTCAGGGCAGGCGCGCCTGCGGGACCTGTGTTTCTCTTGGTCTTCAGCGCCTGTGCCCAGACCGGCAGAGTGGGGACTGATAGAATTGGAACTGGTACCCGTAAAGCCGAACCGTTGATCAGACTGTTTATCAGGCTGTGCATCACCCACCCGTTTGTTGCTTTTGTGCCTGTCCATGCAGGGGCTCCGTGAAACAGCAAGGGTACCAGCATCGACTGCCCCCTGGTTTGCAGGAGAGGGCTCAAAGAGGGCCTCCCTGTCACCGGCGTCTTCACCCCTGTGGTTTTCATCATTGTGTTTTTGAGGGCATGGACCGGTATTCAGCTGCTTGCCCCTGATAGTATGGAGGCCTGAAGAGTGACCAGAATATTTGCCAGCATAGTTACCGGCACGCCTGTCTATCAGAAAGGGCAGCCAGTGTTCTCGCGGCACATCTCGTATCCGCCTAAACCAGATATAAAGAGTAGCCCGCGACAGACCTTTTGTCTGCGCCATATGGCGAATGGCTCTGTCTTTCATGAAACCGTCCTCAGCCACAAGCATCTCAATAGACGTTAGGACTGCCAGACGACCAAAAGAAATATCCCTGGCTTTCTCAGGCAGGCGCTCGAAAGCGGCCCACATCTCCCGGTAACGGCAGGTATCTGAGGTGGAAGTGCCAGAGACAAGCATATCAGGGCCTGATGTATCAGAGACAGGCTTCCTGGCACCGGAGGTGTCTCCTTTTCCTTTAAGCGCGGCTTGCCCTGCCTCCATAGCAGCACGGCCTATAAAAACGGCACGCGCTCTCAAGGGTAATAAAGAGATATGATATTCCAGTCCGCCACCCCGACCACGCCGCTGCCTTGCAAGAGGACGACCTTCCGCATCGCAGCTTCTGTGCCAGTACAGGCGCTTTGCCAGCCTGCGTACAGACCTTGCAGTAAAAGGCAGGCCCGGCAGCTTTGCTGCCGCTATCTCGGATGCTGTCAGCCATGCCTTTATGGACTTGGCTTCTGTTGTGTCAGAAAAAGGGACCCCTTGAACCGGAACCCCGAACTTCATGGCACTGGAGTTGACGGGACCGGAGGTGACAGGGCTGGCATCATACAGATCATTGCCTGAGGGATCATTGACCGAGGAAAGCTGGCGTTTCCTGTTCCCGTAAACAGGATCAGATATCCCTTCGGGTCTTGCGTGATGGTTGGTGTCAGGAAAACAGATGGTGAATAGTTCATGCAGATGAGCGCTGTCATGTGCCATAAGAGCAGCTCCTTGAGATAAGGTTACTCTGCCGCTGGAGGTTCCAATCTCCTGGCGGCAGAAACGAACGAGGTTGGAACTACCGCTCTCAAGAAAACGGCCCGCATACGCGGCCTCGCCCGCTTCTGCCATATGGATATGGCACGGAAAAACGCTCGAAAGATAAATATCTTGGAGCGCTTGAGCGCTTGAGAGATACGGGGTTCCAATCCCGGCAGCGGAGTTTGCCGCTACACATAAAGCCATACGCCCATACGCATCATCTGTCAAGCCAATGCGCGCGTCGTGCATAGCGTCAGGTCTGCTGCGAACAGTGCAATCCTCTGATCCACCATGTATGTACGGCAGGGCGGGCAGCAATAAAGGATACAGATTTACCTGACAGACAAGAAAAAGGACTGTCCGGATGCTGCAAAACCGGCAACAGACACACTAAACCAAGTGGAAAATCATCCTGTGTTTCAAAGAGCGCGCACCTTGCCCGATACAGTCAGCATGAAGGCCAGGCATGCAGCCCATGGTTGATAGTGTCGCCGGAGAGAAAAGACGGACATGTCCGGGTTACCAAATCAGGGAATCTCCGTGTTTATTTTAGCCAAACCCTTGACTATAATAGAAAAGTCCCTTTCTTGGACAGGTATGTTACAGATTTGTTGCAGGTCCGGGTTACAGGTCTTTAACCTGAACATCTATCAACGGCTGGCCGTGTGCTTTAAAGGGCTGATCTGAAAGGTACGGCTTGAAAGGTTATTATAATACAAAGGGTTATAGGGTCATAAAGACGATCAGAAGATGGCTTCGGGACACCTCTAAGACACGCCGGGGCACGAAAGCAAGAATCCGTCTTTAATATCAGAAAGCCGTTTTTGGGCCTCAAGTCTAGTTTTGAAAACTTTTGAAAGTCCGGGCAGGGTATCACGCCAAAACCCGCAGAAATACTATTATTTCCCGCCAAATCCCACTGGATCACACCTCATCCCGGGTATGTCTAATATATAGTGTCCACGTACACTTCCGGTATAAACAGGTGGTCATGATAGAAGGCAGATACGGGGTTTACGCCCATATCCAAAGCGGCAAGTTTGGCCGTGATAGCAGCGAGGAAACCAACAGCATCTAATGCTGAATGGATATTCAGCGTTATCATGCGACAGGAAAACTCCCATTTTAGGCCCTGCTTAATGGCAGTTGCCTTTTCTAAAATCAGGGTAATGCCTTCGTTTTCTGTAAACGCCATACGTGGACGCAAGGCGGAATAGTCGAAGTTTGTGGCGACGGTTGCGAACACATAGGTTTCGTCCACCAATTTTGGGGTCATTGACGCCAGTAGCTTTCTAAGGTTCTTCTCTCCGCTCATGTCTGCACCCTCAGTTCTAGTCTTGCGCCAGGTATTTGCGATTCTCATCGCGCATTTTCGCTTCTTTTTCACCGTAGAGGAAGGGGAGTGTCGCATATCTGTTGCCCATTGTTACAGGCAAGGCTTCATGCAATAATGAGCACGAAAAGACTATTGCGCCGCCAGTCGGAGCACTGTAGGTGCGGGCGCCAAATTCCGGGAACCTCAGTTCTCCACCTTCATAGTCCTCCGCATTCAGGTTGATGGTGACGGCAAAATTTCGGTGTGCGGTGGCGGCTGTAGTGTTATCTCTATGTGGTTGAAAACGCCCACCGTCTTCAGCACGGTAGCAAGCTACGATGAAACGCTCTATTCGTGTCGCCTTAAACTGAAAAGCTCTTTCAATTTCAGGAGCTAAGCGAGTTTTGATTGCTTGCCGTAACACCGCCTGAAGGTCTGCTTCCTCAATGTTTACATCTGACCTCGATTTTACTTGGCTATTATGGCGTTCGCGGGTCATACCATTTTCGTTGACCATGAAACCTGAAAGGCGTGGGGTATTGTCTTGGTAGTAGTCTATAAAGCGTTGGCACTCTTTTGACGAAAGAACGCGTGGTACACAAAGAACAGGTGCCCAAGGCTCGCTTGTAGTACCACTGTGTCCAGCCGGACTAGGCAAAGAGGTCACGGTACCAAAGAAGTGATCATAATTTTTCAGGGTGCCATGGGTCCAAATCCGTAATGTGGGATCCAGGACAAACCAGTAGGGGTTGGGTTCCGGCCCAGAGCTTTCGGGTATTAGGCCATACCGGGTCGCAATCTTGTTGTTTTCGTCCAGGAAAAGGCGTCCACGGGGAAAGCTTTTTAGAATAGAAGTGTCAGCCAATTTTGCGCGATCATTGGTTAATCCAAATATCAGAACTTGTCGCTGATCAACTTCCGGGAAGCGAAGTTGAAGTTCATTCAGGAAGATTGAGGCGCGGCTCGAAGTACAGCTGCCCAAAAACACAAGAACAACAAACCTGCCTGCCATATTTTCCAGTTTGTAGCAGCTGCCATTTGCTACCTCTGCGGAGAACCAGGGCGCAGTTTCACCCCATGTTGGCGCTATATTATCCATCACGTTCCTGCAAGTCCTCATAAACAGCCAAGTTTTGACTGTTTAACACGGGATCGGCGGCGGAAAAGTGAAAAATCGCCACGACACATATGCGAACTGCGTGTGTTGGCCGCAAGTTTGATAATTCTGTTATGATGGTGGCGGGCAGGGTGGGATTCGAACCCACGAAGGGCTTGCACCCTTGCCGGTTTTCAAGACCGGTGCATTCAACCGCTCTGCCACCTGCCCATGCCGTAATGCTGTAGGTGCTTGCGTTGAAGCTGCGAGGGGTTTTAGCGACAAGTTTTGCGCTCGTAAAGCCTAAAGTTACAGGATCGTCATTTTGAGACGAAATTAGCACTCATTCGCCTTGCTATGGGGGGCGTCACTTGTTAGAAACAAGCTTAGGTAGCCACAATATCTCGGGGGTAACAGGGGTGATTGGGGCTATATCTTTGTTTCAGCGTACGCAGGAAAACCTGCCCACTCAAAGGGGTCTTAGCTGGTGAGCGATAACACACCTATTCCGCCGGAAGAGCGAGATATCCAGCCGATCAAAATTGAAGACGAGATGAAGGCATCCTACCTCGATTACGCCATGAGCGTGATCGTATCACGGGCTTTGCCGGATGTGCGGGACGGCTTGAAGCCGGTGCATCGCCGTATTCTCTATTCCATGCATGAAAACGGATATGAGTGGAACAAACCATTCCGTAAGTCTGCCCGTATCGTCGGTGACGTTATGGGTAAATATCACCCGCATGGTGATAGCGCGATTTATGACGCTCTTGTGCGGATGGCGCAGGACTTTTCCATGCGTGCGCCGCTGGTGGACGGGCAGGGTAACTTTGGCTCGATGGACGGCGATAACGCTGCCGCCATGAGGTACACCGAAGCCCGCATGGACAAGGTTTCCAGCGTTCTTCTCGCAGATATCGAGAAAGATACAGTAGCCTTCCGTCCGAACTATGACGAAAGCGAGCATGAGCCTGTTGTGCTGCCTGCACGTTTTCCGAACCTGCTGGTAAACGGTGGTACCGGTATTGCCGTTGGTATGGCGACCAACATTCCGCCTCATAATCTGACAGAGGTTATCGACGGTGTATTTGCGCTGATCGATAACCCTGAAATCGATACGCTTGGTTTGATGGAATATGTTAAAGGCCCGGATTTGCCGACAGGCGCAACCATATTAGGTGCCGGTGGTATCCGCCAAGCCTATGAGACGGGTAAGGGATCCATCACGATCCGCAGCAAAACGCACATCGAAGAAGTGCGCAAGGACCGCGAAGCTATTGTGATCACAGAAGTGCCGTTCCAGGTGAACAAGGCATCCATGATCGAAAAAATCGCTGAGTGTGTTCAGGGCAAGCGGATTGAAGGTATCTCTGATATTCGCGACGAATCGGACCGTGATGGCGTGCGAGTGGTTATTGAACTGAAGCGTGACGGTGTGCCAGATGTGATTCTGAACCAGCTCTATCGCTTTACACCTGTTCAAACCAGCTTTGGCATTAACATGCTGGCGATTAACGGCGGTAAACCCGAGCAGCTGACGCTGAAAGCTGTGCTTCAGGCATTTATCGACTTCCGTGAAGAGGTTATCACACGCCGCACCAAGTTCGAATTGAACAAAGCACGTGACCGAGCCCACATTATGGTTGGCCTTGTTACGGCTGTTGCAAACATTGATGAAGTTGTTGCCATTGTTCGCAGTGCGCCGTCACCAGCTGCTGCACGCGAGGCGTTGGCTGCGAAAAAGTGGGATGCCGCTGATATCCTGCCGTATCTGGAACTGATCAATGAAGCCAATACGGCTCACGACGATGGCACGTACCAGCTTTCAGAAGTTCAGATTAAAGCCATTCTTGATCTCCGTCTGCACCGCCTGACAGCGCTTGGCCGTGACGAGATTGGTGACGAGCTGGAAGCCCTTGCTCAAAAGATCCGTGAGTATCTTGAAATTCTTCAATCCCGCGACCGCCTGTTTGAGGTTCTGCGTGAAGAACTACAGGCTGTACGTGATGAATTTGGCGACGAGCGCCGGACAGAAATTGACCTGAACGCCGTTGGTGCGTTTGAAGATGAAGACCTGATCGCGCGCGAAGACATGGTTGTGACGGTTACTCACTCTGGCTACATCAAGCGGGTACCTCTTTCCACATACCGTGCGCAGCGCCGTGGCGGTAAGGGCCGTTCCGGCATGCAAACGAAGGACGAGGATTTCCTCTCCACGCTGTTTGTTGCCGATACCCACACGCCAGTACTCTTCTTCTCTAACCTTGGGCAGGTTTACAAGATGAAGGTCTGGAAACTGCCGCTTGGGACACCACAGTCCAAAGGCAAGGCGGTTATCAATATGCTACCGCTGAAGCAGGGTGAAACGATTGCTACCATCCTGCCGTTACCTGAAGATGAGGATACCTGGGAAGACCTGCATGTTATGTTTGCGACAGCAAAAGGTAACGTGCGCCGTAACAGACTGTCCGACTTCTCTAATGTTATGGCAAACGGCAAGATCGCAATCCGCTTCTCTGAAGAGGATGACAAGCTGATCGGCGTTGACGTTTGTACGGAAGATGATGATGTCCTTCTGGCCGCTAGTGGCGGGCGTGCAATTCGCTTCAAGTCAACTGACGTACGTCTGTTCGTTGGCCGCACGTCAACCGGTGTGCGGGGCATGAAGTTTGGTGATGATGAAGAAGTTGTCTCCATGTGTATCATCAATGGCACCGACGCGAGCGCGGATGAACGCACAGCATACCTGAAATCTGCGGCATGGAAGTCAGAACCCGGTGAGCAGACATTACCTGAAGACCGCGTGGCTAATTTGGCAGCGACGGAGCAATTCATTCTGACCGTCACCTCAAATGGTTTTGGTAAGCGTACCAGCAGCCATGAATATCGTCTTACTAATCGTGGCGGGCAGGGTATCTGGAATGTGCCGTCAAGTGATGATATGCGCGGGGAAATCGGGCCAGTTGTTGGGGCTTTCCCGATTACGGAGACCGAGCAGCTTATGATGGTGACGGACCAAGGCAAATTGATCCGTACGCCAGTTCATGATGTGCGTATCGCAAGTCGTAATACCAAGGGCGTTACTTTGTTTAAGGTGGCTGACGAGGAATCGATCGTTTCTGTTGCCAAGCTTCAGGAAACCGAAGACGAGGATGAGGCGGGCGAAGAAAATATAGTTGAAGAAGCGGCCTCGAAAGTCAACGAGTAGATAAAGTCAAGAGAGCCGTCAAACCGTTGGCTCTCCATTACGGTTGTTAATTGACAACGATTTTGGGCGGGGTTGGTCCCTGTTTTTTTAGGCACGCAAATCCAAGAGGATAATTCGCCAATTCGAATTCATCGAGTTTATTGTTCCTATCAGTGTCGTATTTTGAAAGCTCTGACAGAATGGATTGCTCCCTCTCCGCCCAAGACAATTTATAGTCAGCATTTTTGTCAGAGAGTAAAAACTCCTTCGTACTGGCTGTGAGAGGGATGCTTTGTCCTTTTTCTGGTAGTACGACTCCTGCTTCTGCCATTGAGAGACTGCCATCTTTGTTTTTATCTATTTGATTAAAGGTGTTTTTAAAGCCTTTTAAATAAAAAGAAAATTCGACCTGCCCATCACCATCTTCATCACATATTGAAGACAGCTCTTGCGCAGAGAGATGTGTTGAAAGAACGAGAGTTAGGGCAAGGTAAAAAACAACCTGCATGATGGTTCCTTTTAACTATCTTAGTCATTTATTATCAATAATAATGTAGCACCAACGGTAAGTGTTGTGCCAGCGATTTTGTTCGCGGTCGCGAGCTTGTAATTCTGTGTCAGCCATTTCTTTGCTTTGGCGGCAATCAGTACCCATGTGGAATCAATACTGAATGCGATTATGATAAATGTGACCGAAAGTACCGCGAGTTGTGGCTCGATCGGCTGCTCTTTGTTTACAAACTGAGGGAAAAAGGCCGCAAAAAACAGAATGGTTTTAGGGCTTGTGAAACAGACGAGGACGGACTTTGTAAAGCTCGTAAAAAGTGCTTTTTTTCCGGCCTGTAGATCAGGGTTTTCCGAACTTACAGGCCGCGTAAATGCTTGGTAAGCAAGATAAAACAGATAAACAGCCCCCAAATAGCGAACGCTTTCCAGCACGATGATGGGTAGCGATGCAATCAGTGAAAAAGCCGAGAAACTAATGGCGATGTAAATAATACCGACAAGTGTCGCACCCAAAACGACCGCGAACCCATGTTTTGGGCCGTTTCGCAGTGTCTCTGCCACTATCAGGCTAACGATAGGTCCAGGGGTGAATATGTAGCCAATAGTTGCCACCGCAAACAGAAATAATAGCACTGGGTCCATAACAATCACCGGGCAAACTTGAAATCCAAACAAGTAACAGGTCGTCGATTAGGCTTGAGTTTTTATCAATATTCGGGAATGTTGCCGCAAAGCAATTCAAAAGTCCGCCCATTCTTCTGTGAGGCTTATCATGGCAAAAAAGCGTGTCGGCGTTTACCCGGGAACTTTCGATCCTATTACCAATGGCCACTTGGATATTATCAAGCGCGGTCTGGGGCTTGTTGATAAACTGGTTATCGGGGTTGCGACGAACCCGAGTAAGAACCCTTTGTTTACGCTGGAAGAAAGGGTAGCGATTGTTGAACGCGAAACGCGTGAGCTTGCCATCGAGGCCGGCGTTACAATTGAGGTGACGCAATTTGATGAGCTGCTGATGAAGTTTGCTGAGCGGGTTGGCGCGGATTTTATTATCCGGGGTTTGCGAGCCGTTGCCGATTTTGAATATGAGTTTCAGATGACTGGTATGAACTATCAGATTAATCCCAATATTGAGACGGTTTTCCTGATGGCAGACCCGAAATTCCAGACCATTGCCTCACGCCTCGTCAAGGAAGTGGCTATGTATGGCGGTAATATTGCCGCATTTGTGCCCGGTAAGGTGGGTAAGGAAGTGGTTGAAAAAGTACGTGCCCAAACAGCGGCGCGGTAAAGTGGAGCATTGACCAAGACAATGGTACGACTGTTAGCAATTTTGTCATTGATGATTGGATTAGGCATGAGCGATGAAACAGAAGCCCAGGACCTGGACCTGGAAAACACTCTTTATATGGACCTCGAGTTTGGGCGTGTTGTTATCGCAATGCGACCAGATGTAGCGCCAAATCATGTTGCACGCATAAAAGAGCTGACCCGTGAAGGCTTCTATGATGGATTAAAATTTCACCGTGTAATTCCCGGTTTCATGGCGCAGGGCGGTGACCCGGATGGTAATGGTACAGGCGGTTCAGGGCAGAACTTGAAAGCAGAGTTTAATCGCTTGCCGCATGTTCGGGGTACCGCATCCATGGCGCGGGCAACAGACCCAGATAGTGCAGACAGTCAGTTCTTCATCTGTTTCACCCGTTGTGCGCCGCTTGACTATGAATATACCGTTTGGGGCCGTGTGGTTTCGGGTATGGAATTTGTTGATCAGATTGCGGTTGGTGAGCCTCCAAGAAACCCGAGCGCTATTGTTAAAATGCAGGTTGCTGCCGACGCCGATAAGTAAGATTGGCACCCCAAAAGTGATTGTCAGGCCGGTTTTGCCGGCCTGTTTTTGTTTATCGCCTTGTTCTGCGCCCTTGCATCCAGTAAAAGCCGCGCCATGAACGTAGAATTATTTGATTTTGAGTTACCAAAAGAGCGTATTGCTTTGCGCCCCGTTTCGCCACGGGATAGCGCGCGCATGCTGCTTGTTAACGATAATGGCCTTGAAGACGCCAGCGTAGCCGATTTGCCGTCCCAATTGAGGGCAGGGGATGTTCTTGTGTTTAATGACACAAGGGTTATCCCAGGGCGCTTGTTTGGTAAACGGGGTGAAGCAGGCATTCAAGTAACCCTTCACAAACGTGAAAGCGCCAACGTTTGGAAGGTATTCGCAAAACCTGCCAAGAAAGCAAAGCTTGGCGATGTTATTGATTTCTCTGGCCTTGCGGCTGAAGTAACTGCCATTAGCGAGGACGGTGAGCGCACGCTCACTTTCAATGTAGCGCCCGGTGAGATGACCAATGCGCTTGAAGCTCACGGTGAAATGCCGCTTCCACCCTATATTGCATCCCAGCGCGCTGTTGATGACAGTGACAAGCAAGACTATCAAACCATTTATGCCGACAAGGACGGGGC
The DNA here is from genome assembly GCA_965199355.1 of Kordiimonas sp. Classification (GTDB taxonomy): domain Bacteria; phylum Pseudomonadota; class Alphaproteobacteria; order Sphingomonadales; family Kordiimonadaceae; genus Kordiimonas. Next base: position 312,448 of record CBDARB010000009.1, on the reverse strand, counting down.
AGTTGCTTCACCAACCGCAGGACTTCACTTTACGCCAACTTTGATGGATGCACTGAAGGAAAAAGATACCGTAATGGGGCTTGGCACGTCCTGCTCCGTTTCGGCGTGTCGTGACGGTGGATAGGAAGGGGGTGTCGTTGCTCCTGATGCAGTAAGCTGTATCTACGGCGTCGCGCCATGAGGCCTGCGCCATTTTATCAATCAAAAAGGAACAACAACATGACTGTATTTATAGGACTAGACGTCTCTCTGGCAAGCACGGCAGTCTGTGTACTGACGGGTAAGGGTGAGATTCTCAGGGAGGCAAAGGTGCCCAGCGAGCCGGCAGCGCTTGTGGGTTTTGTGCACAGCCTGGGGTGCGATGTCGCCAGCATTGGTCTTGAAGCAGGGCCCCTGTCCCAGTGGTTGTACAAGGGCCTGACGGAAGCGGGTTTCGAGACGGTGCTGATGGAAACACGCAGAGTGAAGGCCGCGCTGAAGGCCATGCCGATCAAAACAGATCGCCGGGATGCGGAAGGGATTGCCCGCCTGCTGCATCTGGGCTGGTTCCGGCCAGTCCACTGCAAATCCGTTTCGTCGCAGGAGATACGGGCGCTGCTGACGACCCGCCATGCCATCCAGAAGGCCCTGAAGGCTCTCGAACTGTCGGTGCGGGGTATCCTGCGCAATTTCGGTCTGAAGATGGGCAAGGTGTCGAAGGGGCGGTACGCGGCACGGGTGCGCGAGCTTGTGACCGGCAACCCTATGCTGGAAGCTGCCGTCGAGCCTGTCCTGCACGTGCGCGACACGCTGCGCAAGGAGATGGCAGGTCTGGAGAAAAAGATTAAAGGGCTGGCGACGGCGAACCCGGTCTGTGACCTGTTAATGACCATGCCCGGTGTAGGGCCGGTCGTGTCGCTGACCTTCCTGTCCGCAGTGGATGATCCCGGGCAGTTCCGCCGATCGAAGGATATCGGTCCATGGGTGGGGCTAACGCCGGGCCGGGACCAGTCGGGGGAACGGGATGTTACCGGCCGCATCACGAAGGCTGGCGATGTCGGCCTGCGAACCGCCCTGTATCAGGCGGCGACGGTCATGCTGAACGGGGGCAGATCCAACTGGCTGAAAGCCTGGGCGTTGCGTCTTGCTGCCCTGCGGGGCAAGAAACGTGCAACGGTCGCCCTTGCCCGACGCATCGGTGTGGTGCTGCACCGGATGATGGTGGACGCAACGGTGTTCTGCTTCACCCGCGAAGAGGCTGTCCGCTCTGTATAAACCCGTTCAAGCAGCGTACGAGAAGAAACAGGAGGTTTGGCCGCGTCTGACAGGGGTCGGCCACCAGTGTCCCTGCCGGGACGCAGTCCCCGATGATGCACGCAGGATGCCTTGTCGCCGGACCCCGCACATATGTAGCGCAGGGTTCGAGCACGCCCCAAAGATAGGCACTCGGGAACTGTATTGGACAAGGTATGAAGTTGGCGGCCCTTGCCCTGCATGGCGCCGACCACGGACGGAAGCACGTACCCGGCGGTGATACAGGAAGGTGACCTGACTCCAGAAGGCAAAGGCAACGATCCACACAGTCAAAATCCAGGCTTTCCCCCTGTATACAGGGACGCCGACAAGACCCTCTCCCGTGAACCGTCAACCGTGTCGCGCCGGCTAATTGTGTGATAAAGGTGCTTGACATCAACTGCCCCATTACGGAAGGCAGCCTGGTATGGCGTTCCTGTCCGTAGGTTGCCAGGGCCCTGGCATCAATAGCATCGGTTTTGCCGTGAATACCGAGGGAGCGGATAAAGGCCTTGACCTTGCGTGCATCGGCCCGGTGCGCTGGTATCTCCCGGTCCATAAGCGCTTCCAGCAAAACCGCTTCATGACCGCCCGCAAGCTCAAGATGGGGGTTCGCAGATTGCGAGGCAGTGCTGGTCCAGGTGCCGCAAATAGCGTCCGATAGCGGCTGGTGTGTTGTCTATGTCGACGGTCTCGTCTGTCTGGCTGTGGTAAGCGGTGACAGTTTCTTTCGATACATCAAAGCCGATAAAGGCAGTGTAAGATGGTTGGGTCTTGTCCATGGGGATGCTATGCTCCTCCTTCTTGCTTAGGATTGTCTGCGGGCGTGGCATCAGAGGCCCCTGCAACTCTTCAAGCGATTGAAAGGGGGCGGATGGGAGACCTTGATCTCTACGGGCTACAAACCCAAGGGCCTGACGGTTGCCCATCCGCTCTCCCTCTGACTGGTACCAGTCAGAGGGAGATCAGCACTATAACTGCTGACTGGCAAGTAATAGCAAATATTCAAGAGACAATAGGCCACAGGGAGTTGATCACAGAGAGTCAACAGAGGGCACTATCAAGACCCGGGCAGCCTTCCGTCTGTGGGGTTTCGCCTGTGCACGATCTGTGGTGCATCAGCCTGTTTTCTCAGACTGCTTTATCACCCTGGGCGACAGTTGCCTGCCTTTCTGCCTCCACCATGAAAGTCTTTCGGGCTCTTGCATGCTCTCCTGCCGCCTGCGTATCATCAAAGCCCGCGGGGCTGAGCCGTTCTGCCGTGCAGAGAAAGTCGCCCTCCGCCCCATACACCCGCACGCTCTCCGGATGGTCCGGATCAAACCGCACGGTCACAATGCAGCCCCGCTGCTCAAGCAACTCTGCTGACCAATAGCGGTTTGGCCAGTAGCGGTTTGACCGATAGCTTTCCGGCCCGTAAAGCCGGCTGCCATCACAGGGATGTACCCCTGCATGTGTGAGTACCGGATGAATATTCCCCATTAGTGCCAAAGTAAAACTCCCCAGTTCCAGGGCTGAGGTGTTTATTCCTGAAGGCATGCCTTCAGGAATAAACTTCGGCCAGAATAATCACTCGAAGAAGAGGCTGCAGGAGGCAGATATCGAGTGATAAAACTGAGGAATGTTATTGTGATACATGATTTGAAAAGACAAGGCCTTTCCGTCAGCGCGATTGCGCGGCAGACATGTATGGATACCACCGGTTGTGCAAGGTTTTTTGGCTATCGTCTGAACGTGTGATCGGGTGCGGTCATGTATCAGGTCTCCTTGTTGCGACGCTCCTCCTCCTATGATGAATGTCCAGCATGACATTGATTTTGTTTGATTTTAAAGTGGGTAAAATCCTCGAAGACCCAGCCGTTTTTCAGTGTGTCATAAATGATTGACAACAGCTTGCGTGCGGTTGCGATAATAGCCTTTCCCGACCCGCGCCGTTCTTTAATCCTCCGGTAAAAGCTGTTGAGATAGCCATTGTAGCGGATAGCAATAAGCGTGCATTGCACCAGCGTGGTGCGCATCAGCTTGTTGCCGCGTTTGGTGATCCGCCCCCGATTGTCCGTTTCATTGGACTGGCTCACCTTTGGAACGATACCCATATAAGCGGCCAGCTTATCAGCCGTTTCAAAGTCATTGATATTACCGATACCTGACAAGAGGACAGCAGCAGACCGCGGCCCGACCCCCTTGATGGAACTGATCCCTTCGTATCCGGGGAGATCGGATCCAGCCTCTTCAATGGCCTTATCAAGAGACTTCAGGCTTGCAGTGAGACTGAGGGCTTGGTCGCGCAGGACGCCCAGTTCCACTTTTTCAAGAGGCGTGAAGGGGCTAAGATCCAGGTCGCGCAGACGTTTCCTGCTGCTCAGTCCTTCTTTCTTCAACTTCATACCGCGTTTTACAAACAGGGCATGGATCTTGTTCAGCAGCATGGTGCGCTGCTTGACCAACACATCGCGGGTTGAGACCAGAGAACTCAGTTCTGATTCCGCTGTTGTCTTCAGGCGGGTTTCCGGCAGCATATCCTTTGAGAGGAAAAAAGCCAGAGCGCGCGCATCGTTCTTATCGGTCTTCTTCACCGATTTGCGGATCACCTGAAACTGACGGGGATTGACCACCACAATCCGTCCGACACAGCAGCGAACTTCATCGCAAAACCAGGCCGTGTTTCCCGTCGCCTCCACAGCAATCTCATCATTCGCATCAAGACTGAAACAAAAGCGGCTCAGATCGCTGGCACTCAGATTAAAGGTCTCAAAAACTTCCGCTCCATCATCCTCAAGACGACAGCTCGTAAAAGAATTGGTATGTAGATCGACACCGATATAAGACATGACTATACTCCATTTGTTGGGAGGCGGAGCCCCATAGGGGGTGTGAACGGCCAAAGCAAGCTCCTATACAAGGTCACCGACATATATCGGGCCTTACGCGGGCTGTTCGGAAACAGGCGAAGGCTAAGCTCCCGTGCAGGGTCACAATGCCCTAAGATGACATTCAGCCTGAGACCTATCCGCCTCCCCAAATTCAATACCAAATCCGGGGCGTTTGACCGATCACTATTCATTCATACCCCCTCCCTTCTGTCGTTGTGGTCGGCGTTCACCGGCACCAAATATTATCAGAAGAGACGACCATGTCGGAGTACATTATTGAAAAACGGTTCCATCTGGGTGCCAACTAAAATGGGCGAATAGTCGCATCACGAAAACCCACCAATGTGGTATGCCATGCAAAGAGGCTAGACACGCAACCCAAAGGTCAGACAGATGCTGAAAGTTGATGGACTGAAAAAAGGTTATGGTACTGCGCAAGGGCGTGTTGACGTGTTGCGTGGACTGTCCTTTGAAGCCTCAAACGGTCAAACCCTTGCTCTTATGGGCGAAAGCGGATGCGGCAAAAGTACGCTGCTACATGTTATTGCCGGTTTAGACTCAGTTGATGAAGGGTCTATCTCTATCGATGGAACGCTTCTCCACAACCTGTCAGATGCGGAACGCGCCGCCCTGCGTCGCGACAGAATCAGTCTTGTTTTCCAGCAATTTAACCTGATCACCAGTTTAACAGTACACCAAAACCTGATGTTTGAAGCCCAACTCGCCCAAAGGGTAGATATGGACTGGACCCACGAGCTAACCAAACGATTGGAACTAACAGAACTGTTGGGCAGATATCCCGAACAGCTCTCTGGCGGGCAGCAACAACGGGTTGCCATTGGTCGGTCTCTTGCAGCGCGCCCGAACCTTATTTTGGCGGATGAGCCAACCGGAAACCTGGATGAAGCCAACAGTGACCGCGTTCTTGACCTCGCTTTTGACCTGATAAAAGAAACCGGCGCAACGCTGATTATGGCAACACACAGCAGACGCCTCGCAGAGCGCGCGGACCGCACCCTCAAACTCAGTAATGGCCTACTGGCATGACAGCATCCCCTGCTTCAAACTTGCTGATCTTCATGACACTATTGAGCCATTGGCGCCGTCATAAAGTCCAGTTGGTTACCTTGGTTGTTGGGCTTGCCTCCGCCACAACACTTTGGACAGCAGTGCAGGCCCTGAATTCCCATGCACGCTCAAGTTATGATAGATCGGCAGAGACAGTCGCAGCCTTCGACAGACCCGCCATCGCTGCGCTGGATCGCCAACCATTCGGCGAACAGGCGTTTGCGGAACTGCGCCGGGCCGGCTTGAAAGTTACCCCTATTGTGGAGGGGCGATTTGGGCCACCTACAAGAAGCATTCTTTTAACCGGGATTGACCCTCTATCGTTCGGCAACCTCAAAGGGCAGCCAGGCCCAGTTCCGCCAGGAAACAATGCCTTAGACTTCATGGAATCCCTCGGGATATTACTCGCAAGCCCGGAAACAGCAGGTCGTCTCGCAGAACTGTTAGAAAAAATACCCGAGGGCGAGAGGCCGGTGGTGCAGCATGATGCTGGAATAGGCACTGACCAAGCTATTGGTGACATTGCCGTTGTACAAAAACTGCTCAAAATGGAAGGCAAGCTTAACAAGCTGCTTCTGCCAGGAAACACAGATATTGCGTCCCTAACACTGCCCGGAAATTGGCGGAGCGCACTGACCGTTATTGAGCCACCGGTTCGGGTCGATTTACAGGGCCTGACGGATAGCTTTCACCTGAACCTAACGGCATTCGGGCTGCTTTGCTTTCTGGTTGGTCTTTTCATCGTTTATTCGGCAATAGGATTGGCGATTGAAGACCGGATAGCAGCGATCAGAACACTTCGTATTTGCGGCATTTCCCAGCGCAAACTTATGGCGCTGCTGGTGGGTGAAATGGTTCTTATTGCGCTTTTTGCGGGTACCCCTGGCGTAGTGGCCGGATATATGGTGGCAGCCCAACTATTACCCGACGTTGCAGCAAGCTTGCGCGGCTTATATGGCGCGCGGGTCAGTGGCGCATTAAGCCTTGATCCACTTTGGCTTCTCGGAGGGCTGGTCGTTAGTGTCGCTGGGGCGCTTCTCGCATCATTGGGTGCCTTTCTGAAAGTCGCAGGTATGCCGTTGTTCGCAACCCGCGGCACCACCGCCTGGCGAGCACGGCAAAACAAAAGCTTTAGATATCTGTCAGCCGCCGCATCAGCGTTGGGCTTGATCACGGTTTACTTTGCCTTCAACAGCGAAACACTGGCTCATGCCTTCATCATAATGGCCGGCCTCTTGCTGGGTAGCGCATTTTTCCTGCCTGTCGTGCTGGCCACCTGTTTGAAACTCGGCCAAAAAACCGCGCGCGGGCCCCTTTCCCTATGGTTCTGGGCAGATAGCCGACAGCAACTTTCTGGCCTGTCGCTTGCCTTGATGGCGCTGCTCCTCGCGCTTGGCACCAATATCGGCGTGAGCGGTATGGTGGAAGGCTTTCGCCAAACATTTAATGCGTTCCTTGAAGAACGCCTGTCGGCTGACCTGTATGTGCTCGCAAACTCTGGTGAGAATGCAGCTGACCTGATCAGTTGGGCAAAGGAACAGCAAACTGTCACCGCGATTTTGCCCATTTGGGGAGCTATCGGTTCCGTTGGGCCGGAGCGTGTAAGCATTTCAGGCTTTGAGGACCACCCGTCCTATAGGCAAACCTGGTCGCTGATAGCCGCGGGTGCAGCGCCTTGGAAAGATGCGCTCGAAGGACGCAGCGCACTGATCAATGAACAACTCCACTACCGGCAAAACCTCAACGTCGGCGATAGCTTTACTCTGGAAAGCGAGATCGGCCCTCTAAATTACACCGTTAGCGCCATATATTCAGACTACGGCAATCCCCTTGCAGAAATCAGGTTGCCAAATGTCACGATAGAAACCTATTGGCCTTCATCCGAGCGGCGCCGGGTGGCCCTGCACACCACGGATGCCAGCGCACTCAAAGCCAACATCACTGATGATTTGAGTGTTCCATCAGACCAAATGATTGAACAGGCAGGTTTAAAAACTTTCTCTCGCTCGGTTTTCGAAAAAACTTTCATCATAACAGGTGCCCTGAGCACGCTTACGCTCGGCGTGGCGGGCATTGCCATGGTCACAAGCCTGCTTACCCTTACCGGTGCGCGCCTGAACGGCGTTGCACCAATGTGGTCAATGGGTGTTTCCCAAAACCAGATTGTGAGGCTGGAGGGCCTCAAAATCCTGATGCTCGCGCTCCTGACCGCCCTCGCAGCTATTCCCCTCGGCATCGCCATTAGCTGGTGTCTGGTCGCGGTTATCAATGTTCAGGCGTTTGGCTGGCGCTTGCCGCTTTATCTGTTTCCGGAACAATGGGCAACACTCGCCGGATTGGGCGTATTCGCAGCAGGCTTAGCTTCCCTGTATCCGCTCATCAAACTGAGCAGGACACCGCCAGCTGCTCTTTCAAAGGTGTTTAGCCATGATCATTAGGCTTGCTGTAACCGCCCTATTTTTCTGCCTCTTTACAGCATCCGCTGCGATTAGCCAGGGGTTCGCTGGCCTGGGAACCACAGCAGATGGTTTTGCCGAGGTCGTACCGGGTAAAAAAATCGAGTTTCCGAGAGCCTTTGGTGCCCATCCCAACTATCGGATCGAATGGTGGTACGTGACCGCAAACCTCAAAGCAGAAGATGGAACCATACTCGGTGCTCAATGGACATTGTTCCGGCAAGCGACAAAACCCGGAGCTGCCGAATCAAACTGGTCATCGCATGAATTCTGGCTTGGGCATGCTGCAATCACCACAACTGACCAACATCTGATCGCCGAAAAACTTGCCCGAGGCGGTAGCGGCCAGGCTGGCGCGAGAAACGACCGATTGGACGCATGGATCGATGATTGGCGTTTTTCTTCGCAGGCGGACGGACGAGGATTGACCCTACAGGCTCATGGAGACGGTTTCTCCTATGACCTTCAGCTTTCTGAGCGAGGACCAAAAGTGCTACACGGTGATGCCGGGTTCAGCGTAAAGTCAGACCAGGGTCAAGCTTCCTATTATTTCAGCCACCCCTTCCTTGAAGCCAAAGGCTCAGTCACCGTCAACGGTAAAGCCATGGAAGTGACTGGTGCCGCCTGGCTTGACAGGGAATGGAGCAGCCAGCCGCTTGCCAGCAACCAAAAGGGCTGGGACTGGTTTTCGATAAAGTTTGATGGTGGCGATCGTTTGATGCTTTTTGGCCTTCGTGATGACGCAGGCAAAAACTATCGATCCGGTAGCTGGATTGACGCAGACGGCACAGTTACCAAGCTTGACAGCGATGATATCAAGCTCACCCCAACTGCATATACCGATATGGAAGGGCATAGCGTCCCCACAAGCTGGCAGGTCTCAATCCTTTCAAAAAAGACCGACCTCACGGTTTCCGCCCTTAACCCAAATAGTTGGATGCATACCAGCATCCCTTACTGGGAAGGCCCGATATTGGTTTCGGGCAGCCACGAAGCGGTCGGTTACTTGGAAATGACAGGTTATTAAACCTTCGATTATCTTGAAGTCCCCGCCGTCTGGCTTCATAGAAAATGCAGCAACTCTTTCGGGGAAGGAGAGATTAATGCGAAAACTCCACACACTGTTCTTATGCCTGTTTTTCCTGGTCGCACCCACAAACGCGCAGGACAATGCAGTTTTGTTCAAAGCCATCGAGGGTAATGATACCAACGCTGTCGAAGCGGCGCTTGTTGCAGGCGCGAACGCGAATGCTGTCAACGAAACAGGCGGCAGTGCGCTTTATGAAGCAGTTCGCAAGCAATCCATTGATATGGCCCGAATGCTTATTGCCAAGGGTGCTGATGTGAATTTTGTTAACGAGCAAAATATCGGGGCAACCCCGCTGATGATGGCCGCAGCCTATAATGAAATCCCGATCGTCAACCTGCTTTTGGAAACAGGCGCAGATGTAAATTTGCCCGACACAAACGGTGACCCAGCGATCAACTGGGCGGCTTACTATGGCTATACTGACGTTGCAGAACAGTTGTTGAAAGCCGGGGCGGATACAGAACAGGTTGGCCACGGAAACCCGCGCGAGATTGCCATGCGTCGCGGCCATCAGGACTTCGTCAGGCTGATGGCGCGAGCTGCAGAAATAGAATTACCTTCCCCCGACACAGCGCTGCTGATTGAAGGTGTAGCTACCGAAAACATGGACGCCATCGAGGATGCATTGGCACTCGGTACTTCTGCAAACGCTACCGATTTTAGCGGTCGCCCTATCCTTGGTCTTGCTGCACGTACAGGTAATGTTGAACTGGTTGCCCGGCTTGTGGAAGCGGGCGCTGAGGCGGACGCCGTGGACGAAATTGGCTTTTCCCCCCTGATGGAAGCAGTAAGAGATAATAAAATCGACGTCGCACGGTACTTGATCAGCCTGGATGCAGACGTAAACCGGCGTTCCTATGCGAACGCCCTATACCTGACGCCAATGCATATGGCTGGATTAAGTGGCAACCCTGACATGGTGCAGCTACTGGCCGATGCGGGGGCGGATATTGACCCCAAGGGCCGCGAAAACGGCACACCCCTGTTATGGACACTCGGTGAGGGCAAGATGGATGCTGTTATGAAGCTGCTTGAACTGGGCGCGGACCCTCATCACAAAAACAGCTATGGCTTTTCCGCTGCGGACTTTGCTCGCCAAATGGAAAATGCTGACCTTCTGAAAAAGATGGGTGAGCCTGCCACCCCTTAATCCAGCTTAAGGGCAGCGCCAAGCCCCGGGCTTTTACCAAGCACATCGGCAAGGCTTTTCTGGTCCAGCACCGCCAGAAAAGCCTGAAGAGCCTCCCCAATCATTGAAGTCAAACCGCAAACCCCGGTTATAGGGCAATCATTACGCGTACCGTCAAAACACTCGACAATATTCAGGTCATCCTCTGTGGCGCGCACAACTTCACCGATGTTGATATTTTCCGGCGCGGCAGCTAGCCGCATGCCTCCCTGACGACCGCGAATTGTCGTAATATACCCATGGCGCCCGAGCTGATGGACAACCTTCATGAGATGGTTTTCCGAAATGCCGTAGCGCGATGCGATCTCCTTGATTGTGGAGAGCTCTTCGCCCTTGCGGCCCAGATACATCAGCACCCGAAGCGCATAGTCTGTGTAGCGAGTGAAACGCATGGTCTGCTCCTTTGAGGTGAAAGATATATTTTTGTTATTGCTTTTATGCAAGCGTACGATTATATCATGCATATAAAATACATCTTTAACAGATCAGGTGGATAACCCGCGGACCCTACAGGAGGCAATTATGACGCCGCACACTCCCCAAACCACCCCGAAACATGATCCCGTCCACGCCCTTCCCACGGCATCAGGTGAACACCACACACCTGCGGGCTTTAGCGACCAGTTCGCGTTCCTGTTTGTGAAATTTCTCCGGTTTTTTGCTGATCGTTTTTTCCGCAAACGCTACGGCCACCGCGCGGTGGTTCTGGAAACCGTTGCAGCGGTTCCGGGCATGGTTGGCGGCCTGTTGCAGCACTTGAAGGCGCTACGCCATATCCGTGACGATCAGGGCTGGATTGCTGAACTTCTTGAAGAAGCCGACAATGAACGTATGCATCTTATGACCTTCATTAAGATCGCGCAGCCAACTGTTTTTGAACGCACCCTGATCATGACGGTGCAACTGATCTTCTATAATGTTTATTTCTTCCTCTATCTCTTCTCTTCAAAAACCGCGCACCGCGTTGTGGGCTATTTTGAAGAGGAAGCTGTTACAAGCTACACACATTATCTGGAAGAAATTGATGCTGGCCGACTTGAGAACGTGGCTGCCCCGCAGATAGCCATTGATTACTGGAATCTGAGTGCCGACGCGCGGTTGCGCGATGTGGTAATCGCTGTGCGTGAGGACGAAGCAGGCCACCGCGACCGCAACCATGGTTTCGCCAACGCTATCAAGGGCGGTATGGAACCTGGCGGTCCAGACACTATTGTCGCGGCAGAATAGGGACACAGAAATGATGGTGCCGGATCAGCTGATCGAACAAGTCGTTCACACCTTCTATGACCGGGTGCGCCAGCATCCGGTTCTTGCGCCTGTGTTCAACAATGCGATCTCGGACTGGGGCCCACATCTGGCAACCATGGTTGATTTCTGGTCGTCGGTAATGAACACCAGTGGCCGCTATAAGGGCCAACCCATGCCCAAACACCAGGCGCTCGAAGGAGTGACACCTGCGCATTTCACCGTCTGGCTCGGGCTGTTTGAAGACACCGTGAAAGAAGTCTGTGTTCCTGAAATTGCAGATCAGTTTATTGCCAAGTCACAAATGATTGCCAAAAGCCTTCAGCTTGGCATGTTTGGCTTGCCCAGCCTTAACCGAGCTGCAGGACGAATTCATCCATGACCATCCCGAAAACCTGCACACCTTACAAACGAACGCCCGTTTTCACAGAGAAAACAGTGCCCGCAGGCATTCTAAATGATCATGCCACCAAGGCTGGAGTTTGGGGCCTGCTGACAGTTTTGGAGGGTTCGCTGGAGTATGTGGTGCCGTCCCGTGGATTCCGTGAGACAATTACCCCGAACAGCCAAGCTGTCATAGAACCAGAGGTATTACACCATGTGAAACCTCTGGGTCCGGTCCAGTTCTTCGTTGAATTCTGGCGTTAATCATCATTCAAATGATATTCACATGTACCTGTTAGTCGTCGAACATTACCGCCATCTGCGTCAGCCGCATAAATACAACTGAGCGCATCATCTGGATAGCGTCCTGCATCAAACACCAATAAATCCCCTCGAAGGTCACTGAACAGCTCATGCGAGTCCGAAAGGGTTGTGAGGCGCACCATTTCACCTCCGTCCGGCGGAATACGGTATATATCGAAACTGCCTTCTTTATTGCTGGCAAACAAAATACCGCTACCGTCGCGAGCCCACCCAGCCTGGCGTTCCCATACTTCTGGCGAATATGTAATCTGGCTGGCGCGCCCAGTATTTATATCAAGTGTGTACAGGTCATATGGCTTGGGGCCTTCTTTAACGCCAAAGCTTGCGGTAAACAGTACCCGCTTGGCGTCAGGATGAAAACCAAGACGGGCGGCATAGGCATTTTCAATATTCATGCTCATAACGACTTTTGGCTGGCCACTATCCAGCTGGCTCAACAACAATTGTTGTCCTGCATCTGGGTTACCGCGGGAGTAAATCAACAAAGGCCCATCTTCTCCTTGTGCCAGTGTGGCATCTCCATCACCAAACCCTGCTGGCGGAAAACTTTCCTGCCTCCAGTCAGTTCCATCAGGGCGCATCGAGAAAATCGCGGTTTGTCCCATCGCCGGCCCGGCTGTCACAAATATTCTGGAACCATCTGGAGCCCATTGCGGCAAAATCTCCCAAACATCCGGCGTATTTGTTAGCTGGCGGACATTTTTGCCATCTGCATCAACAATATAGATATCCGGCTTGCCGTCTCCAACGTAGGAATAGAAGACAACACTCGAACCATCTGGAGAAATCTTTGGCCCAAAGTCCTGCCTAAGCGGCTGGTCGGAGGCATTCCCCATGTCAAATGGCGTCACCAAAACTAATAAGCATACGGAAAGCAGAATCTTGAATTTGTTAGCTGATCTCACACTCATACCTCTCAAGATGAGCCTATCTTAACAATAATCAGTTTGGGACAAGTTTGGCAGGAAAGGTCAATATTGAAGGACCAATCAGTCAATAAGAGGGATAAACCTTACTCGGCTTTATATATTGGCGGTGGTTTGCGGTGCTGCGTTGCCTGCTCATAGGCGTAAGCATATTTAATCAATAATCCTTCAGCATAAGGTCGCCCTAAAATCTGCAAACCGGCAGGCAAGTTCTCGCGACTATAGCCCATCGGCACAGAAACCGCGGGAAGGCCGGTTGCCGGTGCAACCAGCTGGCTATTGTCGCCTTTATAATCTTCGCTGGCTGTCTCTATTGGCGCAGGCGGGTTCGTCCAGGTTGGGTAGATAACTGCATCCACGCCGGCTGCATCCATCGCGCTGACAACAGCGTCCAGATACGCCTTACGCGCCGGATGGTCGGGGTAGTCGAGGCACGGCGGGTCAGCTTGCGCAGGGTGCTGACCCGGCGGTGATCCACCAAAGAAGGCCAACCTGTCCTTGATATAGTCCGAATACTGACCTGCCTCATAGGCTTCCATCACATCCTTGATGGGTGCTGTTTCACCAAGTGAAGCCAGATATTGCTCCATGTCATAGCGGAAGCGAATGCAAAATACATCTGCTTCCAAATGGCCGGCGAAGTCTTCAACTTCAAACGGATCAACAATAGTTGCGCCAGCGGCTTCAAGGTCGGCGACCGCCTGCTCAAAAATTGCTGTTACTTCCTCGTCCGCGTCATCGGTGTTCACCAGCGCCCGGAGAACGCCGATACGTGCTCCTTTCAATCCTTCGGCATCCAGAAAACTCGTATAGTCGGCCTCGCGCTTCCCGCGACCAAGCTCCGTGAACGGGTCCGCTGGATCATATCCGGCAACCACATCAAACAGCCTCGCACCGTCCTCGACTGTGCGAGCCATGGGCCCTGCAATATCCCAATCAAAGGACAGCGGGATTACCCCGCCCCGACTGGTAAGCCCGATGGTAGAGCGAATCCCAAACAATGCGAGGTGGGACGACGGACCCCTAATAGAGTTACCCGTGTCCGTACCCATGCCCGCAACACCAAAGCTCGCGGCAACGCCGGACGCGGTACCGCCGCTGGACCCTGCTGGTGTCCGCCCAAGATCATAGGCATTGGCCGTACGGCCATAGGACGAGCTGATGGTCTGGCGCGGGCTGAAGGCCCATTCGGCCATATTGGTTTTTGCCATAACGATGGCACCGGCTTCACGTAGCTTGCGCACCATAAAGATACCGTAATGGGGCTTGGCACGTCCTGCTCCGTTTCGGCGTGTCGTGACGGTGGATAGGAAGGGGGTGTCGTTGCTCCTGATGCAGTAAGCTGTATCTACGGCGTCGCGCCATGAGGCCTGCGCCATTTTATCAATCAAAAAGGAACAACAACATGACTGTATTTATAGGACTAGACGTCTCTCTGGCAAGCACGGCAGTCTGTGTACTGACGGGTAAGGGTGAGATTCTCAGGGAGGCAAAGGTGCCCAGCGAGCCGGCAGCGCTTGTGGGTTTTGTGCACAGCCTGGGGTGCGATGTCGCCAGCATTGGTCTTGAAGCAGGGCCCCTGTCCCAGTGGTTGTACAAGGGCCTGACGGAAGCGGGTTTCGAGACGGTGCTGATGGAAACACGCAGAGTGAAGGCCGCGCTGAAGGCCATGCCGATCAAAACAGATCGCCGGGATGCGGAAGGGATTGCCCGCCTGCTGCATCTGGGCTGGTTCCGGCCAGTCCACTGCAAATCCGTTTCGTCGCAGGAGATACGGGCGCTGCTGACGACCCGCCATGCCATCCAGAAGGCCCTGAAGGCTCTCGAACTGTCGGTGCGGGGTATCCTGCGCAATTTCGGTCTGAAGATGGGCAAGGTGTCGAAGGGGCGGTACGCGGCACGGGTGCGCGAGCTTGTGACCGGCAACCCTATGCTGGAAGCTGCCGTCGAGCCTGTCCTGCACGTGCGCGACACGCTGCGCAAGGAGATGGCAGGTCTGGAGAAAAAGATTAAAGGGCTGGCGACGGCGAACCCGGTCTGTGACCTGTTAATGACCATGCCCGGTGTAGGGCCGGTCGTGTCGCTGACCTTCCTGTCCGCAGTGGATGATCCCGGGCAGTTCCGCCGATCGAAGGATATCGGTCCATGGGTGGGGCTAACGCCGGGCCGGGACCAGTCGGGGGAACGGGATGTTACCGGCCGCATCACGAAGGCTGGCGATGTCGGCCTGCGAACCGCCCTGTATCAGGCGGCGACGGTCATGCTGAACGGGGGCAGATCCAACTGGCTGAAAGCCTGGGCGTTGCGTCTTGCTGCCCTGCGGGGCAAGAAACGTGCAACGGTCGCCCTTGCCCGACGCATCGGTGTGGTGCTGCACCGGATGATGGTGGACGCAACGGTGTTCTGCTTCACCCGCGAAGAGGCTGTCCGCTCTGTATAAACCCGTTCAAGCAGCGTACGAGAAGAAACAGGAGGTTTGGCCGCGTCTGACAGGGGTCGGCCACCAGTGTCCCTGCCGGGACGCAGTCCCCGATGATGCACGCAGGATGCCTTGTCGCCGGACCCCGCACATATGTAGCGCAGGGTTCGAGCACGCCCCAAAGATAGGCACTCGGGAACTGTATTGGACAAGGTATGAAGTTGGCGGCCCTTGCCCTGCATGGCGCCGACCACGGACGGAAGCACGTACCCGGCGGTGATACAGGAAGGTGACCTGACTCCAGAAGGCAAAGGCAACGATCCACACAGTCAAAATCCAGGCTTTCCCCCTGTATACAGGGACGCCGACAAGACCCTCTCCCGTGAACCGTCAACCGTGTCGCGCCGGCTAATTGTGTGATAAAGGTGCTTGACATCAACTGCCCCATTACGGAAGGCACTCGGGAACTGTATTGGACAAGGTATGAAGTTGGCGGCCCTTGCCCTGCATGGCGCCGACCACGGACGGAAGCACGTACCCGGCGGTGATACAGGAGGTGACCTGACTCCAGAAGGCAAAGGCAACGATCCACACAGTCAAAATCCAGGCTTTCCCCCTGTATACAGGGACGCCGACAAGACCCTCTCCCGTGAACCGTCAACCGTGTCGCGCCGGCTAATTGTGTGATAAAGGTGCTTGACATCAACTGCCCCATTACGGAAGGCTTTCCCCCTGTATACAGGGACGCCGACAAGACCCTCTCCCGTGAACCGTCAACCGTGTCGCGCCGGCTAATTGTGTGATAAAGGTGCTTGACATCAACTGCCCCATTACGGAAGGCATCATAATGTGCCGGAGAGACGTTGCTGTAACGTCACGGAAAAAATAGGAGGGGGTATGAATGAATAGTGATCGGTCAAACGCCCCGGATTTGGTATTGAATTTGGGGAGGCGGATAGGTTTCAGGTTGAATCGGTGTTTAGGGCATTACAGCATTGCCTTAAGCAATTGAATCGTTTTTTGGGATTCCCATTCGGTTGATTTTCTGATTCTCTCTGGCGAGTGATTTTTGGCTGCTACCCGGGAGATTTTTCATGGCCAATGCCCTTTCTATGGATTTACGGACCCGCTTCAGAAAGCTTATGGAGGATGGTCTTCGTGCCGCTGCGGCCGGTAAACTGCTGATGGTCAGCCGGGCGACGGCAGCCCGCTGGGGGAAAAGGTACGGGAAGGTCGGTCTCTTGAACCCTTGCCATCGGGACCGAAAAGAGCCTTTGGGAAGGGCAGCGGCAAGCTGGAACCCTATATTTCTTTCTTTGCAGGACTGATTGATCAGGACCCTGACATCACGCTGACAGAGTGACAGTCAGCTCTTCTGGACGCGCAAGGGGTGCGCTGTAGCACGAGCGGCATAGACGGGGTGCTGCGCCGCCATGGATACAGATATAAAAAAAGGCTTGATCGCTCAGGAACGGGACAAGCCAGCGGTTCGCACCGCGCGGCATGACTGGTTGCGGCGCCAAAAGACCATGCGGGCACAGCCGAACCGGTTGGTTTTTATCGATGAGACGGGGACCAACACCACTATGACCCGTCTCTATGGCCGCAGCCTGAAAGGCGAGCGGCTGTTTGGCACTGTCCCGTGTCGGCGCAGCAAAAACCAGACCATGATTGCCGGGCTGGCTTATGACGGCCTTGTGGCTCCCTTTGGTTCTTGAGAATGGGGTTATCGACGGTGCCCTGAACCGGGAGGCGTTCAATACCTGGATCGAGAAGGTGCTGGCACCGACACTGACCCCCGGCACTGTTGTCATTTTAGATAATTTGGCCGTGCACAAGAGCGACAGGGCGGCAGATATCCTCAAGGCGCACAAGTGCTGGTTCCTCTTCCTGCCACCCTACAGTCCTGACCTGAACCCGGTCGAGATGGCTTTCTCCAAGCTCAAGGCGCACCTGAGACGCATTGGAGCCCGTAGTCTAGAGCAACTGATAGAGGCCATTGGGGAAGTATGTGACCTCTTTACCCCGGAAGAATGCTACAATTACTTCCGCGAAGCAGGATACGCTTCATGAATAACTGGAAAGGCATTATGACCCTCTTATGAGCGCTTTCTGTTTTCCCGACATACCAAAATAGCCCAGTGGCGCAGGCTGGTCAAATTATGTAGCCTGTGCATGGCGCTGAAGACGACGGTCGGAACCGATGGTTATCATTCTCTTATCCGCGGGTTGGATACCGCCTGTCCCTGTTCGATTTGGGCTTGCCTCTCTCTGTCAACGGATATTGATCAATCCTCAGGGTCGGCGAGGGTTCCCTTATCTTTGGCCGTCGCCTCCAGCGTCATACACAGGCATGCTGCGTGGTTACCCTTCACACCGGCAAAGGTGTTTTCAGAGGTGTTTTTCGGGCGATATCCCAGATAAAGCCTGTCAGTTCCCGGGCGATAGCAGCCACCACTTTGGGTTCAGGTTTGCCGGCCCGCGCAAGATCCCGGAAGCGTTTGCAGAGCCTCACCTGTGCCTTCCATCCGATATCGCGGATGGACTGTGGCAGATGCGCTGAGCGTTTGAGATAGCGATGCCCCTCTTTTGCCGGATGCCGGTAGGACCAACTGGCCTCAATCAGCATGGTGCGGGCCAGACTATTGCCGATTTTGGTCAGGCGACCCCGCCGGACGCTAGAGCCGCTTGAATGTTCACTGGGCACCAGTCCGAGAAAATGACCCTCACTTCAGGCCATCAACTGGCGCGGATTGTCAAAGCGGCTGATATCACCAACCTCGGCAACCACGGTAGCGGCGACGACCGTATCCACGCCGCGCAGCGCCCGCAAGCCATCGACAAGTGGCGCAAAGTGCCACTCTTCAATGGCACCCCTGATTGTCCGGTCCAGGGTGGCAAGGCGAGCCTCAATCTGCGTCAGTGAGCGCTTGAGTTCTTCAAAGACGATCTGCTGGTGCGGATAGGCGAACCGGCGCCGGTCAGCAAGCCATCGTCGGTGACTTTTTGTCCAGTAATTGCCACTCCTGTAGCGCAGCCCATGACGCAACAGGAAACTCAATAATTGCTGTTTGGCTACTTGCAGGGCATCGACCGCCTGCTTGCGCGTCCGGATCAGGTCACGCATCGCCTCCTGCTCTTCATTGGGTGTCCAGACCGGTGTCAACTCGCCCGCTCGCCACAGGCGTGCCAGCATCTCCGCATCCCGCCGGTCCGTCTTGATCCGATCCCCCGCCTTGCGCGGGATCATGGCCTCTGCAATCGGGCTTGCAATAACAGCACAGTCAAAACCAAGCCTGGTCAAAAGCCGGTACAGGCCGTAGCCGCAGGGGCCGGCCTCATAACAAAAGGCCGGACCCTTGCCGGACTGGCGCAGGCGGGCCGCCAGGCGGCGAACTGAATCAGCAGTGTTGGTGATTGTGCCGTAAAACCTGACCTCGCCCTGCCGACCATCATCGGCTGTGGCCACTGCTATCGTATCCGCATGGACGTCCAGTCCAACATAAACCGTTTTTTCCATGAGCATGTATCTCCTTGTCAAACTTGTGTGGTTGCCAAGAAAACAACAGCAACGTCACCGCCGCAACGCGCTCATAGGGTCTGTCCGGGAGCTTAGCCTTCGCCTGTTTCCGAACAGCCCGCATAAGGCCCGATATATGTCGGTGACCTTGTATAGGAGCTTGCTTTGGCCGTTCACACCCCCTATGGGGCTCCGCCTCCCAACAAATGGAGTATAGTCATGTCTTATATCGGTGTCGATCTACATACCAATTCTTTTACGAGCTGTCGTCTTGAGGATGATGGAGCGGAAGTTTTTGAGACCTTTAATCTGAGTGCCAGCGATCTGAGCCGCTTTTGTTTCAGTCTTGATGCGAATGATGAGATTGCTGTGGAGGCGACGGGAAACACGGCCTGGTTTTGCGATGAAGTTCGCTGCTGTGTCGGACGGATTGTGGTGGTCAATCCCCGTCAGTTTCAGGTGATCCGCAAATCGGTGAAGAAGACCGATAAGAACGATGCGCGCGCTCTGGCTTTTTTCCTCTCAAAGGATATGCTGCCGGAAACCCGCCTGAAGACAACAGCGGAATCAGAACTGAGTTCTCTGGTCTCAACCCGCGATGTGTTGGTCAAGCAGCGCACCATGCTGCTGAACAAGATCCATGCCCTGTTTGTAAAACGCGGTATGAAGTTGAAGAAAGAAGGACTGAGCAGCAGGAAACGTCTGCGCGACCTGGATCTTAGCCCCTTCACGCCTCTTGAAAAAGTGGAACTGGGCGTCCTGCGCGACCAAGCCCTCAGTCTCACTGCAAGCCTGAAGTCTCTTGATAAGGCCATTGAAGAGGCTGGATCCGATCTCCCCGGATACGAAGGGATCAGTTCCATCAAGGGGGTCGGGCCGCGGTCTGCTGCTGTCCTCTTGTCAGGTATCGGTAATATCAATGACTTTGAAACGGCTGATAAGCTGGCCGCTTATATGGGTATCGTTCCAAAGGTGAGCCAGTCCAATGAAACGGACAATCGGGGGCGGATCACCAAACGCGGCAACAAGCTGATGCGCACCACGCTGGTGCAATGCACGCTTATTGCTATCCGCTACAATGGCTATCTCAACAGCTTTTACCGGAGGATTAAAGAACGGCGCGGGTCGGGAAAGGCTATTATCGCAACCGCACGCAAGCTGTTGTCAATCATTTATGACACACTGAAAAACGGCTGGGTCTTCGAGGATTTTACCCACTTTAAAATCAAACAAAATCAATGTCATGCTGGACATTCATCATAGGAGAATAAAATGAAAAAACTAGCAGTATTTTTATCAGCGCTATTGATAGGAACGGTTTCAGTTGCTGCCGATGACCATGACGGGAGCAAAGAAGACCGGGAGCAAATCAAAGCCGCTGTTTTTGATTATTTCCATGGGCAGGGTGAGGCCAGCGCAGAGCGCCTGTTTCGCGCTTTTGAAGCAGAACACGCAACCATGGTAGGTGTCCTGCGCGGGGATGACGGCAGTGAGTCCGTGCGATCTTGGAAGGATATGGCAGCAGTGCTTAACGGGTGGGCTGCTAATCAAAACCCACCGGGTGGTGACCGCGACGGAGAGATTATTTCGATAAACATGGTGGCTGGCCGGCTGGCCGTTGTTTTGTTCCGGTCAACGGACCGCTTTTATGATGCCTTGACACTTGGCAAGGTTAACGGCGAATGGAAGATCATCGCGAAGGCATTTGTCCTCCAATAACGGCGGTGTCTGTATAAATTTAGCGAGGCGATATGATCGCCCCGCTTCTTTTGCTGCGAGCTAGAGAAATATGGTGGAGCTTCATCACAGATGATTGACAATATCTGGTGTGGGCGGCAATTTGGCCCGCATCTCCTATTTTTGCTGGTATCGAAATGACGAATTCCTCTCTGACGCGACCTATTAATCTGTCTTATTGTAGTTTTTCTTCCAGATTTATGGATGTCCGTATTGGGCAACCTAACGCTCTGTTGAAGGCACATGGCGTGAGAGTGGAATTCGCTGAGAAGGTTATTAGGGCACCAAAAAATGTTCCCGCCGATGAGCCAAAAATAATCATAATCCAACGTATGCTGCCCAGTCCCGACGAATGGCCAAATGCTTTGAAGCAAATACTGCGTAGAGGGTGGCTCGCTGTCATGGAGTTGGATGACTATCCACTGGATACCGGCTTAAAAGTGAATGAAAACAAATGGGAACGGTCTATGGGCTGGCAAGCCTATTCCTGTTGCCATGCTGTCCGGGTGTCTACAGATACGCTTGCGGACGTGATCAGGCCCTACAGTAATGAGATCGGGGTCTTTAACAATCACCTTTACCAAATGCCGCCGCTGGAGGTTCGAACAGACAATAATATCCGGATTTTTTTCGGGGCTCTTAACCGGAAGGATGATTGGAAAAACCTGCTCCCTATTTTTAACCGCATTGGTGCAAAATATCCCCATGTGCAGTTTGTTACAGTGTTCGATAAAGAGTTTTTTGACGCTATTGAGTCACCAAATAAGAATTTTAGCGGTATCCTGGAGTATCAACAGTATCTGCAACTGATGAATAAGTGTGACATTGCGATCATGCCGCTGAAGGACACTAGGTTCAAGCGATGCAAAAGCGATATCAAGTTTGTGGAAGCAGGTGCTGCGGGCCTTGCGGTTATCGCAAGCCCAACTGTTTACGAAAAGACTTTACGACATGGTGAAACCGGTCTTATTGCCAGGTCGGTTTCTGACTGGGAAGAAATGTTGGTTTCACTCATCGAGAACAGGCAGATGCGTGTACAAATGGGCAATGCTGCGCGTGAATATGTTTTGCAGGAGCGCATGCTCGCGCACCATATTCACAAGCGAGTGGATTGGTACCAATCTCTGTGGGACCGCCGTGAAGAACTCACAGCGGGCCTGATTGAACGTTTCCCTGAGGTCGCGCCTGATTAATGTGCTGCTTCGTTGGCAAGCGAAGTGCGCGTCAGATTTCGTTCATGGGTACCATCCGTAGCGACGGCAAAGATATCTGACGGTCCATGGCGATAGCTGGCGAAAGCGATCGATGTGCCATCCGGTGACCATGCCGGGGCATGATCAGAACCGGCAGCGCTCGTCAAGCGTTTGATTTCGCTACCATTCAGCTTTGCCAAGTAAATGTCTCTCTCCGCGATGTTAGCGCCGTCGTCGATGCGAATGCGAGCAGTGGCAGACAATGTGAAGGCCAGCCATTCACCGTCGGGCGAAAACTCCACCAAGGGCATGCCCGCGTCAACGGTCATGAAAAGGCGTTCATTTTTGCCGCTAGCGTCATTTAGATAAATGCCCGTGACCCCGTCTCGTTTGCTTGTATAGGCAATGGTAGAACCATCGGGTGTAATCGCAGGGTTTGTATTGGCGTGAGCCAGGTCATCGCCGTAAAGCTGTTTTTCCCCGGTCGCCAGATCCATCACATATATTTCCTGTTCCGATTTAGAAAAACTCTCCGCAACAGTGTACAGCATTTTGTTTGCTTCCATCGCAACGTCGCCCCGCGCGGCCCAGTGCCCTTCCGGGACATTGGTAAGGTTCGTCATCTCCCGAGTATGCAAATCAAACAGATAGAGGTTGGAGCCTTTGAAGCTCCCACCTGAATCTCGGTCGGACGTGACAATTATTTTCCCTGTGTCCGGAATAACATATGGCCACCACTCATTATGGTCGGTTTCGGTAAGGCGGGTTTGATGACTACCATCAGCTTTCATCATGTAGAGTTCAGCGGCCCCATGCTGATAACTATAGAAATAGATGGTTTGGCCGTCTGCGCTCCAAGTTGGTGCAGTGTCATATGGGTTTTCTTCTGCGACAGACGGTGTTGCCGACAGTGATGTGAGTATTGCAATGGATAGAAGTTTTTTCATTGGTGGCTCCGTATGTGATTATTTTGGGCGTCAGCTGTCCCTGTTATTTCTTCAACAGGGCCGTTCGGTAGGCGCATCTTGAGAATTCGAGTGTCACCTGAAGCGGCACGCCCGCTGAAAAATAGGGTCTTACCGTCAGCGCTTAGCGATGGAAAATAAGCAGGGCTGTTTTCATCTGGTGTTACCTGTTCCGGCGAACCGCCAGAGCTTGGAATACGCTGCACATGCATTGCTCCCTCGCCATTTTTAGCCATGAAATAAATGTATCCGTCGGGTGCCAATAGCTGACTGAATGCAGCTATTGGAACTTGGGTCAGTTTCTTGGCAACACCAGTAGCGAGATTTATCTCATAAAGTCCATCTTCAGGGTGGGGGTCTATGTAGGGTTGGCCATTGTCATCGATGGCGCGATGCGAAAAGAGAATGGTATTGGCTTCTTCCGACCATTCCGGTGACTGGTTTTTTCCGCCAAGTCCGGTTTCCACGATCTGGTCTTTGCCGCTTTTGAAGTTATGGATCAGCAGTTCAGACGTACCGTTGTCATTTTCATGCCAAAAAAGGCTTTGTGAACCATCCGCGGAGAAAGTTGGTGAGCCACTGCCACGACCATCGTAAAAAAGTGAATATTCACGGCCATCTGGCTTAATCGAATAAAGCGCCAGTTCCTTCATCGAGGGACCGGCTGCGAATACTATGCGCTTGCCGTCGGCAGTCCACTTCGGTTCGATTTCAAATATATCGGGTGTATGAGTGATTTGTGTTTCGGCACCATTTTCAAGGTTCACTACATAAATATCCGAAAGGTGGCCAGCATGGTCCCGGTAGGAATAAAAAGCCGCATATCTATCGTCGGGCGAAATACTGGGTGCGAAGTCCTGACCGGAAGGATCATCACCACTTGCGACACTCGCAACTGGCCAACATGAAAGGGCTAGAATAAAGGCCGGTAACAGTTTTTTCGCACCCAGCATAACACTCCCCACAACGTCGATATTGGGAGCGGTTAGGGTAGTCCACTTTTATTGGTGGAATTCTTCTAAGCGCACGAGTCGTATTTTAAAGGTTATGAAAGGGCGAACAGAAGTATCGGATGGCAATGCAGCGCAACAATTGGCTTCAGTCTTATACAATTGGTTTAGTTTCCTATTCAAAATACATAATTTATTTGAACAAGGATGTCTTCGCCGATACCGTTTTGATGCTTGCAGTGGCAAGTTCAGATCGTGTCCCGGGGTGGGTTCCGATCAGAGAAGTCTAGCGCTGAACAGAAAGAGATACCCGGTATTAAAAAGGATGTTTTCTTTTTCTTTGGCGTTAAGAAGATGGGCCTGGGCAGGCCCAAGCTGGAGCTGCGCGGAGGACAGGAATGCTGTCCTCCGTGCGCCTTAAATGAATGACAGAAAACACAGACGACAATACGTTCTGGATTACAAGGCGTGAGCAGTATGAATGCCTGATGTCTTCAAGGCGTATGGATATTATTGACTTGCTTGCCAATACTGGCCCGCGCTCAATACGCGAAATTGCGTCTCTGATCGGTGTGAAACCCTCTTCCCTGTATCATCATATTGATTTGCTGCTTCAGGTAGACTTGATAGAACTTGCCGGCACCCGTGTGGTAAATCGTCGGCAGGAAAAGCTCTATCAGGCACCGGGTCGAACACTCAGGTATGGTATGACCTTTGATGATCCGGGTGCTTTTGCCCTTTATTCCAGAATTGGTGATGCGCAGGCGCGTCAGTCTGCGAGAGATCTACGACGAGGTATGGAAACCGATGCGGTCGTCGCAGAAGGGCCAACAAAAAACACATGGGTGTTTCGAGTGGTTGGCGCGCCGGACGACCGCACCATGACCAAGATTAATCATCACCTGCAAGAGATAGCCAAGCTGTTTTGGTCTTCCGCAAGCCGGGAGAATCCATTGGTGGTTATGTCTGCGATTATGGCACCTGTGGCGCGCCCGGAAGAATCGGCAAGCAAGCCGGATAAGGCTAATCAGAAGTCTTGAAAAAGAATGCAGCCTTTGCAGATTCTATAACTGCGGCAAATCTTCGTCGAGCATGCACATGTTGAAAGAGAAGGACAGTTCACCTTCGTCCTCATCTCTGTAAACCACGCCGATGAACTCGTCCCCAAGCATGACTTCAACCGAATCCGGCGCTTGTGGCCGACGCATAAGCCGAATCATATTATTGTTGAACTTGCGCTGAAGATACGCCTGTACCCGGGCTGTGTCGTTCGGTGTCAAAGCACGCTCCTTAATGAGTGGGGTGTGGTCATGATTTATCCAACCCGGGTACCTTGATGCAAGCAAAACCGTATATTTTACCGATTAAGCGGAGAGGTTGAGTATTATCGGCGACTGGGCTAGGGTAGAGATGGCTTGTTAATGTTTTGGGGAACAAGGAAAAATGCCGACAGGAGATGGCGACTTTTCCTATGCCGATGACGCGGAGCTGGTCACGCAGTTTGTTGAGTGGACCACCGACGCCGTTACCGAACTTCGGGAAATCGCAACTGCCCTCACTGGTAATGAGGTGCGGTCGGATGCTGAAACCGACCGTGTTTATGACCTTGCCCACAATATCAAGGGTATGGGGGCAAGCTTTGATTTCCCGCTGATGACCTTTACTGGCGGGTCTTTGTGCAATTATCTGAAAGAACTGTCCGGCGACCAGACGGTGTCGCAAAAAGTGGTGGCAGCCCATGTTCGGGTGTTTGAAGTTGTGCTGGAGCATCGAATCCAGGGAGATGGCGGTGAAAAAGGTGCGGCGCTACAGACACGCCTTTCAGAGATAATTCGCGAAGAATCTTAGAATTATGTTCTTTATTTGTTCTTTTCTCTTGTCATGAGTTGACGAATCTATCACCGTTACCTTCGGATGAACGGGTGATAGCAAATATGACTTCTACTGAAATGGTAACACGAGGGGCGGTTCGGCTATTACATTCGCTGGGATATGCGCCAATGTGTGAATTACCGCTTACGAATGGTCGGCGTGCTGATGTGGTTGGCCTTGATAAGGCAGGCGGAGTTGCCATTGTTGAAGTGAAATCGTGTTTGTCTGATTTCCGGTCAGACAAAAAATGGCAGCACTATCTTCCCTATGCGGATGCGTTTTATTTTGCGGTTGATCAGCAGTTCCCTCTTTCTGTTCTGGATGAGGAAGCAAGCTTGCCTGATGTGACAGGTGTTATCATTGCGGATGGTTTTGATGGCGAAATAGTCCGCAAAGCTGCGCCAAACAAAATACACCCTTCGAGGCGAAAAACGCTGCATCTGAAAATGGCGAGGGCTGCTGCCAGTCGCCTCAGTCGAGCATTCATTATAGAGGATGGATAAGCCCAATGGTTCAGGGTGTGTTTATGATGCTCAAGGTATGTTTGCTGAACTCATCAAGAGGCTGTTTGATATGCCAGACAAAACTCCACGCTAAAATAATGAATCAGTGTTTGGAGTCGTTTGGCGCAAAGATGCAAAAGTGGCTTTACTCGAATTATGCCGGTTAGTCGGTGACCTCCGCATCCGGCATTTTGGTATAATCGGCCCACCCGTCGCGCCCATTTTTATTTTCAAGGATGTTCTGTAAAGCTGCGACTGCACGTCTTTCGTAACGGGAGCCAGCGTCAGCGTTCAGGATATCGATAGCCTTATCAAAGCCAAGGCTTTCCCGGTGGGCCCTTGCGGAAACAATTCCAACAAATGCATTGGCAACTGATAGAACACGGGCACCCGGTTCAATATCGTCGCCCGCCAGCCCTTTGGGTTCACCGCTGCCATCCCAGTGTTCGCGTATTTGCTCAAGCGCACAGGCAACATTACCGCCCAGCTCCACGTTTTTGATCAGTTCGGCACCTTTGCTGACACTCTCGCGGACCAGTGCAAGTTCTTCGTCTGTCAACGGTGACTGTTTGGTCAGAATGTGAGTCGGTACAAAAATCTTGCCAAGGTTGACCAATTGCCCGGCAATTTTCATGGCTTCTGTTTTTTCCTGATCCCAGCCCATCTCATGTGCCATTGCTCCGGCAACATCTGCCACGCGGGCAGAATGATGTTTGCTCCAGGGGTCCCGGGCATCAATGATCTGGGTTAGAGTGCTCACCAGCTGACGGAACAAGGTTTCCGAGCGCTCATTCGCTGCGACAAGGTCAGTAATATCCTGCATCACCAGCAGCGCCTTTGCGGACGATGTGTCTGCCGCTGCCTCTAGCGGCAGGATTTCGGTTTTGAAAACCTGGTCCGAAGAAGGGTCCGGCTTAAAGGTTGGTATAACCGTGGGTGTGCCATTTGATGCGCCAATAACAGCGGCCCGCATTTTCTCTGCAGTTTCTTTTTCAAACACGGTATCAAGCCGCCTGTCCTGTAGGTCTTGTGCCGAAACACCGGCAACGTTCGCCATGGTTTTGTTGATATGCCGGGCTGTCATGTCTGCATCGAGTGCGGCAATTGCCGTTGGTTGGCTGTCGCTTACCGCTTGCAGGAAGCCGCTTAACATCTGGTTCTGGGTCGAGAGCTTGGCCTGTTGCTGATAAGATTTCTCAAGCCGCCTGGACACCCCATGCCGCCACACGAGTACCAAAGCGATGAAGATAGAAATAACGGCAAAAACAAGGGTGGCGAAAAGCCCGTTCCGGCGCTCATTAATGTCTGCAAAAGCTTCGCTTGTCTCAATGGTGCGCACCAGAACCCACGGCACTGGGGCGCTTAGCTGCCTTCCGGTTACCAGCACGCCGCGCCCGTCATAGTTATTCAGTTCAGAAAATCCGCCGGGTTGGCGTGCTGCGAAAGCAGCAGCGGGGTCATTGCGGGCGTCTCCCAGCCTGCCGCCGTGCCTCAGAGGCGTTAGCGCCATTACCACGTCACCGTCGCCGGGTGTCACCAAGTAGGTTTCTGCTGTCTGGCTGTCATCACCGGGCTGTAGAAGTGTTTGCAGGAAATCATTATCAAGCGGCTTTGCGCCGATGATCCAGGCAAGTACTGTCGCGCCGTCCTCGGACCTTGCAACAGGAGAGCCAACCAACACCAATGGGGTTTTGTCATCAAGCTGAGGGCCAAGTTTCACAAAGGAACGATCTTCACTGCCTACCAACTCGGCGGGGCGTAGTTGCGGCATACCAGCAGAGGCAACCAGCACCCGGCCTTGTCCATCAACGAGCGCAAGACCCGCGCGGTTTGGCCGCCGTACGTTGGCGGCGACGGTGTCTATGGCTCTTTGTTCATGGAAGCCACCTGCTTCAGCTTCCGCCGATAAAAGAGAGAATATATAGCCACGCTGTGCCTCCGCACTGCCTTCATCCTGCTGTACGATAGTCGATGTGTATAGTTGTACAGATGCGTCAGCAGCCAATTGTTCCACATGGCGCAGGTGGCGGTTGAGCCATTCCGATACTTCGGCAACCCGGCTATCAGCAATAAGCGCCATCCTGCTTTTCCAACTATCCAAGCCTTTTTCTGCTTCAGATTCAGCGAACTGGAAAACAGCAAACAAAGCGATAAGAAGTATGGCCGCCAAACCAATGGCTGGTGCCAATATTGACCGACCGGACTCACTTTGCTGTGACATGATCCTCTCCTCGCTTGGCGGTGTATTAAAAGACAGATAGAGCTTGAGCCTGAATTTTTTCTTAACGCAATATTAGGACTGTGAAGACAATTTGTCATCATGGTCTGCTAAAGGTTTTTATGCCGTTCGGGCCCGCTTACATTGGTAATTTCTGCAACCGGCAGGTATCTAGGGTTTTATGAGTAGAAACTGGATCATCATTGGAATTTTTGGGCTTTGCCTGCTGGTGGGAGCTGCTGTGGAGGCACAGGGGCGGACACTGGGGCTTTTTGGTAGCCGAGAGATTCATTCGACCAATATGAAATCCTTCGACAAATGGACTGCGCTTTGGCGCCGCCATAACCTTCAGCGCTCCAAGGAAGCTGAGGAACCTGCTTTGCCGTCGTCTGTGGAAAAGAATTGCAGAGGCAGGAACCGCGCAAAATGCAGTCGCGAAGCTTGGGAGGAGTTTCTCGCAGAACAGCAAGATGGTTTGTCGGTTGACGGCGGCATTGTCCCGACTGTTGAACTGCTGAGCGCTGTGAATGCCTATATGAACAGGTCGCCTTACATCATTGATCCGGTTAACTGGGGTATCCCGGATTATTGGGCGACACCCGATGAGTTTTTCCTGAAAGACGGTGACTGTGAAGACTATGCGATCAGTAAATTTGTCACCTTAAAGCGGCTCGGCATTGACCCCTCGGTGATGCGGCTGGTCATTTTGCAGGACGAAAACCTGCGCATTGCGCACGCGGTCCTTGCTGTTGAGGTTGAAGGCGTGTTCCATATTCTGGATAATCAGGTCGATGGCATTTTGCCTCACACAAAAATTTTGCACTATCGACCCGTTTATTCCATCAATGAAAATGGATGGTGGCTGCACCAGGTTCGACGGTTTGGCCGTTAAGAGTTTCTGAAAGTTTAAAGCCAAATGAGTAAAGACACAGAAATTCTCGAATCCATGCTGGACTATGTGCGTCAGCTAAAACGCCACACAGAAGGTAGGCGTGCTCTGCATATCAAGCTTTCTTCGCTGGAGCGCCACATGCAGGAGCCCTATTATCGGCGTGAGGTTGCGTCTGCGCTAAGGCCATTGGTAACCAACCGTGGTGCGAAACTATTTGCATTGCCTAATGCTGATGTTGTTGTCACAACCAATCATGCCTCGCTTGATGATATTGCGCCAACCATCAATGATATTCGCAAGAAACTGCATGATTCGGCTACCTTGTCATCTCAAGACCCTATGGTTGGTGTGAGCGATGCTTTCATCGAATGGTTTGACCTTGAAAGTGACTATGCAGATTTCGCCACCTATGTGGAGCAGCTCTCGGAAAAGCTTGAGCAACCTGTCCGGGCCAAGCCAGAGGGTCTGCCGACCAGTAAACCTGCAAAAAAACCAGAACAACGCGCGGAAAAGCCTGCAAGCCAAAACAGTACGCCCGAAGAAGCGCCAGCGGGAGATGAACACCGACAACTTGATGCCTTTGTGCTTGCCGGGGCCATGCGAAAAATACCGTGGGCTGACGTGTCTCAGACTTTCTCCGCACGGCCCGTTTATGCGATTGTTGGCGATAGCAAGCCGGTTCCAGCTCTGATTCACAAGTATGTCGATTTTTCGAAACTGCTTGAGAAGCTGACGAATATAACGGTCGATCATTATGACCGCTGGCTTGAAGGTTACCTCTCTGAAACCGTGGCTACCAAGCTTTTGGAAGCAAAGCCCGATCTGGCCAACGAAGCGTCGATTGCCACCAGCATCCGCCTGACCTGTTCTGCGGTTCTGTCAGCTGAATTTCAGCGGTTCGACAATGAGTTGCCTGCATCAGCCAAGAACGCCGTTGTGATCGAATTTAGTTTGATCGATATTTTGGCGCACCCGCGCGCGTATGAGGCGGCTTTCGCGCGGGTCAGTAAACAGGGCTATAAGGTTGCGCTTGCGGATGTGGAGCCAGAGTCGCTCGTTTGGCTTAACCATGAAAAACTACACGCAACCTTTATCAAGCTGCATAAACCAACCGACCTTGAGGTCGATTGGGTGACCAACTCAGCAAAGCCTGACATTGCAGCCGCCATAACTGACATTGGCAAAGCGCGCGTGATTCTTGATGGCTGCTCAGCCGAACATGATGTGCAGCTTGGTCAGCAACTGGGAATCAGCCTGTTTCAAGGCCCCTATTTCGACTGATGGCCTATTGAGGTGACCGTTTTGCCAAAATGCGTTGCAAGGTTCTGCGGTGCATATTCAGGCGCCGCGCCGTTTCCGAAACATTGCGGTCACACAGCTCATAAACCCGTTGAATATGCTCCCATTTCACCCGGTCGGCAGACATGGGGTTTTCAGGTGGTTCTGGTTTTTCACCGTTTTCAGCAAACAGTGCCTTGATGATTTCATCAGGGTCAGCGGGTTTCGCCAAATAATCAACTGCGCCTGCTTTTACCGCAGCTACCGCGCTTGCAAGGTTACCGTAGCCGGTCAGAATAATCACACGGACATCGTGGCGGAGATGCCGAAGGGTCGGCACGAGGTCAAGGCCGTTGCCGTCTGTCAGCTTCATGTCGAGTATGGCATAGCGGGGTTTGTGGTCAGCGGCTAACAGGCCAGCCTCTTCGATGCTTTCTGCGGCAACAACCGTAAAACCCTTTCGTTCCATGCTAAGTGTAAGGCGCTGCCTGAACGCGCGGTCATCTTCAACAATCAAAAGCGTGTCGTCTGGGTTAATTTCAACTTGGTCAGACATTGTGGTTACTTTCCTTATGGTGATGAAGCAGGTGGAGCCAGGTTTCTGCTGACCTGTCGCCACTTGATTTCGGTGCGCGCACCGCCCTCGGGGGCTGTGTCAAATGTCAGGATGGCGCCTGTGCGTTCAAGCAGGGATTTGGCGATAAAAAGCCCAAGGCCCAACCCGCCGTCTCGTCCTGCCTTTGGGCGCCGTGTGGTTACATAGGGTTCGCCAAGGCTGCGCATAATCTGTGGGTCAAAACCGGGCCCGTCATCGTCAATGATAACGGTTAGTGCATCGTTTTCGGCTTGCGCTGTTACCGTCACTTTGCGTCTTGCATAGCCAACAGCATTTTCGATGATGCTGCGCACCGAA
Source organism: Kordiimonas sp. (assembly GCA_965199355.1). Lineage (GTDB taxonomy): Bacteria > Pseudomonadota > Alphaproteobacteria > Sphingomonadales > Kordiimonadaceae > Kordiimonas. The sequence continues at coordinate 281,161 of CBDARB010000009.1, read as the reverse complement.
TGGATCGTTTCCGGTGTACGGGGAATGTCAAATTCCGCAGAAGGGTCAATATTGAAACGAATGGCGACACCCCGCTTTTCGTGAGGTTCTGCTGCTTCGCGCAGGACTGCTTCTACGGACATGGTGACGAAGTGCTGATCAGACCCTGCTTTCTTGTGTTCACGAAGTTCAGACAGAATGTCCCGGCAGCGCGTGATTTCAGACAATATAAGCTCAAGGTCAGCCCTTGTCACTTCGTCGCCGTCCCATGTATCCACCAGTTCTTTGGCGACCAGCATGATCGTCCCCATGGGGGTGCCCAGCTCGTGCGCAGCGGCAGCGGCAAGTGTGCCGAGTGCGGCAAGCTTTTGTTCCTGTTCCAGCACAAACTGGGTAGCAACAAGCGCCCGCGCGCGTACACGGCTTTCCCGGCCAACCCGTGCCATGTAAACGGCGAGGAACACCATGCTGAAACAAAGGCTGATCCAAAGTGCAACTTTGAAAAGGGCAGGCACCACGGGCGGTGTTCCGTTCCAGGGCAAGGGGTAGGGTGTTACGGTAAGCAGAGAAACAAGAAGGATCGCAAGGGCAATCAATATATAGGTGTGTTTGCGGGGCAGCATGGTTGCTGACACGCTTGTGGGTACCAGCATTAACACTGAAAAAGGGTTCGACAAGCCGCCGGTAAAAAACAGCAGTCCGGTCAAATGCATCAGATCAAATGCCAGATGGCTGCTGGTTTGACTGTCTTGAAGGCGTGCATTGGTGTCGGACCTGAGAGCGAACCAAAGGTTAACGAGACCTAGCGTCAGGACAAGGGGCAGTGTGATTTCCGCTTTGACATCAAACCCCAGACCGATATCGACAATTGCAAGGGCAAACAATTGCCCCGCAAATCCCATCCAGCGAATCGTGACCAGGGTTCCGAGCCGGACCCCCCCTTCACTGCCAAACTCGGGATAGATATCCCGAAAGCCATTTTGTTGCGGCGATGGTGACATAGATGGTTGACCTTGTGTGTTCGGCACATGCTTACCCAAGCAGGGATGCTGCAACTATTACTAACAAAAACGCCAAAGAAGCTGCAAATGCAATGAGCGCGACAATTAGCGCATTTCGCCCTGCCGTGCTGCTGACATCGGCAGTGCCAAGATCGCTGCCCAACCATTTGGGTACGCCGGGCCATCGGGAGCGGAGCGATATGCCAAAGGCATGCGCCATAATTGAAGGGCTCCATTGCTTTATATTGGTGCCGCAAACCATTAACCCCTTAACCCCTTGCAACAGGTGTGTGTTGGGCCACAGAGAAGCACCGAGCAGAAGAAAAAGGGAAGCAAGCATTTCGCCGGGAAACGCGACCATATTCCTGGCAATAAGGAATGACTTGATATAGCGAGAGCCAGCATCAGCGCCATTCTGTGTCGCAACCCAATAAAGCAGATAGTATGGCGCCAACAGGCTGAAACCGCCGATTGCAAACAACACCAACGCCGGAACATAATAGGCCGCAAAATAGTGCAGGCTTTCTTCTATTGCATGCCGCCGGGTGGTGCCTGACGGTTCACTTGCCCGTTCTCTCACGGATTGGAACAGGATTTTGAGTTTCAGGTATCGGGCCAGAATGGCGGTGGATAAAGCTGCTATGCCAGCATTATAAAAAACGATGCTGTTTAAGATGTTACCAGCCGCCGAGAGCAATCCACCAAGCACAATTAAAACCAGCGTGCCACGCCAGAAAAGCGCGGCGCTACCGCGCGCCTTGCGTTCAAGGCGGCTTTGAAGCGCCGTGAACAGAGCTTGGCTTAGCGTGTCGAGAGACGGAATGGCTCCAAGGGCTTTCCTGCCGCCAAACAATGCATCAAGAGCAATTGCCCCCAACCACAATAGAACGAAGGGCAATATGGTATCTAAATGGCTTTGGATCAGGTCCTGAATACTGGGCGTGCCTCGGTAAAATCAATTTGATAGTCAGGTCAGTATGTCGCGCCTGCATCCTGCAACAGGCGAATGAACCGCCGAGACCGGCTGATGCGCGCATACTCAAGCGCTGTTTTGCCTGTCAGGTCCTGTACGTTAGGGTCTGCACCGCCTTCGATAAGGGCCTGCGCTGCCTTGTATTTGCGACCACGAACAGCTTTCATCAGCGCGGTTTCCTGCCCAATGTCGGCCCGGTTAGGGTCCGCACCGTAAGACAAAAGAAGCTTGATCATATCTGTGTCACCCACAACAGCGCGGCGCATCAATGCGGTTTCGCCGCGCAGACGATCCGCCAGATTTGGGTTGGCGTTTTCGTCAAGCAACAGTTTGATAACGGCAAAATGGCCTTCTTGTGCGGCCACAACAATGGCAGGCGTGCCTTCCGCGCCGCGGCGACGTGTGTCAGGGGAAACGCCTTCGCGCAGATATTTTGTTACCTCTTCAATGTTGCCATCTTCAACCGCACTCAGCATTTTATACTGAGGCGTGGTCGCATTTGCTGGTGCCAGCGCGGCAAGGCAAAAACTGATCAGGGAAAACAGGAAAACTCTGCGGGATTTCATCACAATACTCACTCCATCGTCTTGACTTGTTCAACTTGCCCGTTTGCCGCAAAAGTCAATTTTGTCGCAGGGGCAGTGACAAGTACGCCCCATATATCTATAACCTTCGCCGACTCTCAAGGTCTAAGCCCAAGGAAAAAGGGCTCTGCTGTTCAAATTTCGGAGAGATGTGATGAAAATGGTGCGGTTGGTGCTTTGGGTTTTGGTGGTGGTTGTCGCTGTTTTTGCATTCACCCAGTTCACTGGTCGCTGGGAAGACGAACAGCAAACGGCAAGTTCTGGTGGCCCGGGCGGTGATTTTGTGCTGACAGCGCATACGGGTGAAACCATATCAAGTGAGCAGTATCGTGGCCGCTATATGCTCATCTATTTTGGTTATAGCTATTGCCCTGACGTGTGCCCGCTTGACCTGCAAAAGCTTTCTGCTGCGCTCTATCAGTTGGAGGAAGAGGGGTATGATACCACACCGATCCAGCCGATTTTCATTACCATTGATCCGGAACGGGACACGGTAGCAGAGCTGGCGACATTCGTGCCCGATTTTCACCCTCGCTTGGTTGCTTTAACCGGGACAGTGGACGAAATTTCAAAGGTGGCCGGTGATTACAAAGTATATTTCGCCAAACGGGAACAGGAAGGCACGGACGATTATTTGATGGATCATTCTGCGCTGATTTTCGCGATGGACCCCGAAGGCCAGTATGTGCGTCTTTTTTCCACGCGTGATAAACCCAGCGATATTGCAGATAGCCTCAGGCCGGTGTTACAACAAGCGGGCTGACACTCAACTATACGCATGGGCTCGCATGGCATTTTGGCGCGAAAAATCTCTCGATCAATTGAACCGTGAGGAATGGGAATCCTTGTGTGATGGTTGCGGCAAATGCTGTTTGCACAAGCTTGAGGACGAGGATACAGGTGAAATTCGCCACACTGATGTGGCGTGCCGTTTTCTGGATCATGAAACCATTCAGTGTGGAAAGTATCTGACCCGCCAGCGCTATGTGGGCAACTGTGTGGTCATGAGTGTTGAGCTTTTGGATCAATTGCCATGGATGCCCAGCACCTGCGCATACCGACTTCTTTATGAAGGCAAGGAGCTGCCTGGGTGGCACCCGCTTGTGGCGGGCAACAGAAATGCTATTCATGAAGCGGGTCAGTCGGTCAAAGGCCGGATCATCGATGAACGTGAAGCAGGTGACTTTGAAGACCATTTGGTGGACTGGCCGGCATGAGGTCTGTCTCTGAAGGCGATGACCTGACCGTCGAAATTTCCGGTGAAACACTACCCGTTCGGCTGCGCAGAAACGCACGCGCCAAAAAGATGATTTTGCGCGTCGACGGTGTGAATGGTGACATCAAACTGACGTCCCCAAAACATGTCAGCCTATCTTCACTGCGCGCTTTCTTGCAAGAGCACAGCGGCTGGGTTGAACGGGAGCGCGCGAAACTGAATGTTCAAGGTCCGCTCGCTCACGGCGATACAATCCCCTATATGGGGCAATCGCACATCGTTGCGTTCCTCAATGAGGCGCCACGCAAAGTTGAGGTTTTGGAGGGGCGTATTCTGGTGGGCGGGCCCGCCGATCAGGCTGCTGCGCGGCTTGAACGCTGGTTCAGGGCTGAAGCAAAAAAACGCATTGGCGATGACGCAATTGCCTATGCAGGCCAGCTGGATGTTTCAGTTGGCCGCGTCAGTATTGGTGACATGAAATCCCGCTGGGGCAGTTGTTCTTCAACTGGAACTTTGCGGTTTAACTGGCGGCTTTTGCTCGCACCGCCTGCTGTCAGGCGTTATGTGGCCGCGCATGAGGTATCGCATCTTCTGGAGATGAACCATTCGCCGCGTTTTTGGGCGCATGTGGCTGCGATTATGCCGGATTATGCTGCCCACCGAAAATGGTTGAGGGCAAATGGTTCTGATTTGATGCGGTTGAGATTTAGTGCAAGCTAAGCTTAGGAGCCGCCAAACAGTCGGCTCAAGAAGCTGCGCTTCTTCTTCGGCTTATCTGCGCTCGCGACTATGGCTTCTGCTTCTTCCTCAGCGCTTTGAAGTGTAGCGGCGTTGGCGTAGATGGAGGCATCAGCGAGTAGGGGCCTGACCGGCATGGAGGCATGCGCCTCTGTCATAAAGTCATGCCATATGCGTGCGGGCAGGCCGCCGCCAGTTACATTTTTCATCGGCGCGCCATTGTCGTTACCAACCCAAACGGCGGCGGTCATGTCGCTTGTGAAACCCGCAAACACCGCGTCTCTGCTGTCTTGGGATGTGCCTGATTTTCCAGCCGCGGGGCGCGCAAGCGCCGCGTTCCTGCCTGAGCCCCACTTTACAACGCTTGAAAGCATGGCTGTCATATCGTCAACCACATCCGAGCGCAGCACTGTACGCGGTGCAGTTGGGCGTTTGCGGTACAAAACCTCACCTTCAAGGGTGGTAATCTCGACGATGCTATAGGGGCTTGCTTTATGCCCACCGTTTGCAACAGCGGCATAGCCACCAGCCAGCTCCAACAGGCGAACTTCCTCTGTGCCAAGCGGTAAGCTCGGGACAGCACTTATGGGTGTTGTGATGCCAAGGCGCTTGGCAACATTTGCGGCTTTATCGCGCCCCACTTGTTCGGAAACCTGAACCGCCACGGTGTTGATGGAGCGCGCGAAGGCTTCCTGAAGGCTCATTTCGCCGCTGAATTCACCGCTATAGTTCTTTGGGGCCCAGTCATCGACCATTGTAGCTTTGTCCACATAGCGATCAGAGGGGCGTTTGCCGGCTTCCAATGCAGCAAGATAGGTAAATAATTTGAAGGCAGAACCTGGCTGGCGCTTGGCCTGAGTTGCGCGGTTATACTGGCTCTTGCCATAATTGCTGCCGCCCACCATGGCGCGCACGGCACCGTCATGGTCAATGGCGACAAGCGCTGCTTCGCTTGCGTTAACACGCTTACCTTCTCCGCTCAGACCACGCTTAACTGCCAAGCTTGCCGCGCGCTGGACGCTTGGGTCGAGCGTTGTGAAGATGACTAGCGATTTACCTTTTACGTTTGGCGCAAGGGTGCGGGCCTGTGCCTCCACCCAGTCGGTGAAATAACGCACATCCCGGCCTGTTGCGGGTTTTCGCAAGGCAGGCGGCTGTTCAGAGATTTTGGTGCGCGCTGCTTCAGTGATCGAGCCGGTTGCAGACATGGCAGATAAAACCACTTTGCCGCGGTCCCAGGCGCCGTCAGGGTTAATATGCGGCGCGAGACGGGACGGCGCTTTAACAAGCCCGGCCAGCATTGCAGATTCTGCAATGGACAGGTTGCTGGCTGCATGGCCAAAGAACTTGCGGGCTGCTGCGTCAATGCCGTAGGCGCCGCCACCAAAATAGACACGGTTCAGATAGAGGGTGAGGATTTGTTCCTTGGTAAATTTCTGCTCCAGCCATAGCGCCATTAGAAGTTCCTGGGCCTTGCGCTTGATCGTGCGGTCGCTGGTGAGGAACAGGTTTTTAGCAAGCTGCTGTGTGATGGTGCTGCCGCCAGCACGCACGCCGCCAGCCCGCAGGTTCGACCAAACTGCGCGCAGCAAACCTTTGCTGTCTATTCCACTGTGCTCAAAGAAGGATCGGTCTTCAATGGCAACAAATGCGTTGACGAGCGCGCGCGGTGTTTCTTCATAGCTGACCCAGTTGCCATAGATGGGGCCGCGTCGCACCAGCGTTGCGCCGTTAACCGCTTTGACGACAACGGCTGTGTCCTGACTGCCCGCAGCGGGCAGGTTTTCAAGGTCAGGCAGGTCGAGCGACAGGTACGAAATAAGTATGATCACCAGCATGGTGCCCCAAACGCCAGCGACAGCAGCGCCGTAGGCAAGCCGCGCCAATAGCGACTTGGGTTTGCGTTTGAAACTGGGAGTGTCTTTTTTTGCCATGGCCTGCTTTGCGTGTTGGTCGATCAATCAAGCGCATATCATGATATGCAAATGCGGCAAAGTTAAGAGCTGTTTTCGTACCGAGTTCATTGACCCATGGTATAGCGGTTGATATTAATAACCGAACGATTGGTATATAATTCGATATTGGAGCCGCAATGCCGCGCCCTGCCAGCCTTAGCCGAAGTGATTTGCTTGCAAAACTATCAGGCGTTTTCCGCACCTATGGGTTCGACGGTGCCACCATGCAGGACTTGTCGGCAGCGTCAGGGCTGTCCAAGGCCAGCCTTTATCATCACTTTCCGGGCGGCAAAGAAGAAATGGCAGAAAAGGTGCTGGGCGAGGAAGGTATCCGACTTCAGCAACTCGTGCTCGCGCCGCTTAAGGGAGAACATCCGCTTGATAGCCTTATTGCAAGTTTGCATGGGGTGGCGGCGTTTTATTCTGGCGACAAGCCGCAGTGCATGATGAACAGTATAACTCTCGGAAGTGGTAAGGAATTATTTGCCAAAAATGTTGCTGTGGCGGTGCAAGCATGGCGCGCTCAGTGGGCGCATGCCTACCGCAATGTGGGTGCCACAGATGCGGAGGCTCAATCATGGGCAGATTATGCAGTGGAACGTATTCAGGGGGCGCTTGTTGTCTGCCGCGTTCAAAACAGCCGCACGTCTTTGGATAGATGCCTTGAGGAACTGGAGGGCGATGCAAGATTCGCGGCAGACGCTGGCTGATAGCCCAAATAGATTTCGTCAAAATCCTCCTTCATTCGACAGTTTTAACTTGACCTTTATACGCTTCCGCACCAAATGGTGGGCTAAATAGGAAGGATTTGGTCATGTTTATAGAAACCGAAGTTACACCGAACCCCGATACCCTTAAATTTCTGCCCGGTCAGGTCTTGCTTGAAAATGGTACTGCCAATTTCACCAGCCCTGATTCTGCGGATGCATCACCACTGGCGCAGGCCATGTTTGCGCTGCCAGGCGTGACAGGTGTTTTCATCGGCTACGACTTCGTAACGGTTTCCAAAGCGACTGAAGAAGAGTGGTCTGCGCTCAAGCCGACAATTTTGGCGGCTTTGATGCAGTTCTTTGCCTCTGGTGCCCCGGTTCTGACCTATACAGATGAAGCTGCCGGGCCCGCGATTGAAGAAGATGAAGCAGACGCAGAGATCATCGACCAGATCAAAACCCTGCTGGACGAGAAGGTACGCCCCGCTGTTGCAGGAGATGGCGGCGACATCATCTATCATGGCTTCAAGGAAGGCGTAGTTTATCTGGAGATGCAGGGTGCATGCGCAGGGTGCCCAAGCTCAACCATCACGCTGAAGCACGGTATTGAAAACTTGCTGAAATACTATGTGCCTGAAGTGGTGGACGTAAGGGCGGTGGGGCAGTAAGCGCCAGCCCGAAAAACATTAGTCCAGCGGACCACCGGGAACATAGAAAAAGCTACCCAGCCAGTACCATCTGCCACCACCGGCTGGCATAGTGCAGTTAATCCGGCTTCTACCCGGCGGCAAGGGTTCTTCAAATCTGACCTCCAAACGGTTGCGGCTTGGCATCAACAAGTCCGCTGCTCTGCCCAGATGGCTCGGGTAACAGGCCATGGCAGACAGACCCCCAATCGTCATATCGACCGTAAAGCCATACAAGGGCGGGTTGGATGCAGCGGTTACCACTGGGTTAAGAGGTGTCAGGTCTTCAATTGGCAAGGCTTTGGTGCTCGCGATGAGGCGAAACCTTCCGATGTCCCCAAACCGTTCGTTCACAGCAAACCGTGGCAGTGAATACATGTTGCTCCAGAAAGCTGCGGGGCCGGAGAACTGAGCGAAGGCCGCGTCGAAGCCAAGTGACTGGATTTCCTGCATTAACTCCGAGTCATATTCGCCGTAAGGGTAGGCAAACATAGGTGGTACTGCGCCCAGCTCTTCTTCAAATCTTTCGCTCGCGCGCCGCACATCTTCCAGCGACTGTTCGGTGCCCGAATGTATCATGTGAAGATGAGAGGCTGTGTGATGCCCGATCTCCACCCCCTCGGCCTGAAGAGTGCGTATTTGATCCCACGTCATATAGTTTGGGTGGCCTTCATCCACTGGGTCTGTTGACACAAATAGCGTGAGTGGCAGTCCTGCTGCACGCAATCTGGGCCAGCCTTCCTCGTAAACAGACCTGAAAGCATCATCCACCGTGATGGTCACGGTTTTTTCTGGCAAGGGTTCGCGTGCCTTCAGGCGTCTGACGATCTCTGAAAGCGGTAGAGGGTTGTAGTTGCCATTTGTCAGTTCGGCGATGTGAGTGTCAAACTGTTCAAGCCGGATATTGGTGCTGGGCACATTGTCTTCGCCAAATCGGTGATAGACCAAGACAACGGCAGACCTGTCCTGAGCAGAAGCGCTAACAACCGATAGCAACACCAAAAGGCAAGCACTGATACTGGTGACTAGTTTCCGCACCGGACTCTCCGCTACAATTTGACCGATTTCGCATATAGCTTGCCTTGTTTGGCGCTTGGTGGCAAGACGAGGCCAAACAAATGGCTGCGTGCCGATTATTGCAACTTTACTCAGGAGCGATCCATGGCGGACTTCCCCTTCACTGACCCTCTTTCAGATGCTGTGCTGGACCAACTGTTTCGCGACGCGCGCACGATCAATGTGTGGCGTGACAAACCGGTAAGCGATGAGCTTCTGCATAAGCTCTACGATCTCACGAAAATGGGCGCTACATCAGCAAACTGCTGTCCGGCCCGCTTTCATTTCGTGAAATCTGACGCGGCGAAAGAGCGGCTCAAGCCGTTGGTGATGGCAGGCAACGACGTTAAGGTGATGCAGGCACCAGTAACTGTGATCATTGCGAATGATCTTAAGTTTGCCGACAAAATCCCTGAGCTTTTCCCGCATAATCCGGGTGCGAAAGACTGGTTCGCAGACGAAAAAGTTGCTGACGTGACAGCCATGCGCAACGGCACGTTGCAGGGTGCCTATCTTATGCTGGCCGCTCGGGCGCTTGGGTTGCACTGTGGCCCCATGTCCGGGTTTGATAATGCCGCTGTTGATGCCGAGTTTTTCGCAGGCACGTCCCTGAAGTCAAACTTCATTTGTGCGCTTGGCTATGGCACTGATGAAGAGATTTTCGAGCGTAGCCCGCGCCTTGCCTTTGATGACGCGGCTGCAATCCTCTAGCGATCTGGACCTTAATGACCCTGTTAGCCATAGATACAAGCGAGCAATCCTGTAGTGTAGCGCTGCTGGAAGGTGACGCAGACCTATGTTCCGTAAGCGAGCCTATTGGTCGTGGCCATGCCGAAAGGTTGTTGCCGCTGATCGAAGAACAGTTGCAGGGGCATGGGCATAGTTACGCCGACCTAAACCGGATTGCTGTTACAACAGGGCCGGGAACCTTCACCGGGTTGCGCATTGGCCTTTCGGTTGCGCGCGGTCTGGCTTTACAGGCTGATTTACCCTGTATCGGTTTGACGGGATTAACCGTTTTGGCAGCCCAAGTGATGCAAGAAGGGGGCGACCACACTGTCGTTCATTCGCTAATCAGCGGGCGCGGTGGTCAGGCATTTTATCAGGCTTTTGACGGTAGGAATGCCGACGGAACGCCAAAAGCGCTTGCGGAACCTGTTGGGCTGTTTGTTGAAGAAATCATACCCAAAGTTCGAGATGCAAGCGGCATATTGGTTGGGAGCGGTGTTGACCTTCTCGTTGAAGCTGGTCAACAGAAAGAGCTGGAAACCGAAGGGCTGGTGTTTCACCCTGACCGCGTAATCAGTCCTTTGGTGCTTGCTCGCTTGTCAGCTGAGCTTGATGCCAGCGCGTACCCGCCGGAGCCGACATATTTCCGGGCGGCGGACGCAAAAAAGGCGGTGCCTATCCTGCCAAATGCAGGCAGTTAGCCTGTGTCCGCGGAAACTCAAGTTCATATTTTTTCGTCAGCCGACAATGTTGACCTGGCGGCATTGTCGCTTGTTCACCAGCGAGCATTTGCGGGGCTGGGTCAGGAGGGCTGGACCGCGGGAGCAATTGGCGATGTGCTTTTGGGCAGTGGCGGGTTTATTGTCGCATCAAACAATAAGGAGGCGGCAACGGGCTTTGCGCTTTTCAGGCAAACTGTCGATGAAGCGGAGTTGATTACGCTGGCGGTTGACCCGGACTATCAGCGTAGGGGAATTGCCCAGCGGTTGCTGGCTTCCGCGATAAAATACCTGTCTGAACGAGAATGTGCGTCAATTTTTCTTGAGGTACGTGCCGATAATATGCCTGCACGGACGCTTTACGAAAACAATGGCTTTGTGCGCGCCGGGCTGCGCAAGAACTACTATAAAACATCCAACGGCGAACGGTTGGATGCGGTTATCTTCAAGCTTGGATTAGCCTAGCTTGATTTTTTGACTGTCATTAGTTTCAGGCTGACACCGCCTAGTTCAACATCTTCCTCTGAAACAATCTGATACCCGAGCGCTTCGGTTGACCGCCGCAGCGGACCGTTTGCAGCGCTATCTTCATACAGTACGCTAAAAGCCTCCCCCGACTTTTGAGCGTCCGCGAACAGGCGCAGTCGCACAAAAGCCATCGGACAAACAGTGCCTCTTAAGTCCAGATCAATTGATGATTGTTGAAGGTCTGTCATGGCCCGATAATGCAAAACTGATATCATGTTGAAAACAGGGATATTTATCTCAGAAATATAGAGTAGAAACCAAAGTTGCAACTGCGTCGCATTGATCCCGGCTTTGCTTGCTCTTGCCATTGTTCTATGGCATTGTCGCCCCAATTTGTGAGCACACCGTTCAAACCTTCCAGATAACTAAGGAGCGGGCATACCCTATGACCAGCCAACAGCCGGATATCGAAGCACTTTGCCTTGAAAAAGGCATGCGTATGACAGATCAACGTCGGGTTATTGCACGTGTGCTGACAGATGCAACCGATCACCCTGATGTGGAAGAGGTGTATCGCCGGTCTACAGCTATTGATAACGGGATTAGCATCGCAACCGTGTATCGGACCGTGCGCTTGTTTGAAGAAGCCGGGATTCTGGAGCGACATGATTTCCGCGATGGTCGCTCGCGCTATGAGCCTGCAACAGATGACCACCATGACCATTTGATCAATCTGGAATCTGGTGAGGTTCTGGAATTCCACAGTGACGAGATTGAAAAGCTTCAGGAAGAAATAGCCCGCAAACTTGGTTTCAAGCTGGTTGACCACCGTATGGAACTCTATGGGGTTCCGCTTGACAAAGATAGCTGACACGTCCCCTGCCGATCCGGCAGGGCCCGTCGAATACGGCGGGCTGAAAGCTAACCTCAGGAAAGAGGGCTGGACCAGCCTTGGCCTCATGCGCCTGTTGGCTATTGTGGTTATGTCCGTTCCTGTGATTTCCCTTCAGGCAATAATGGTGAAAGTTTCCAAACGGCATTGGTGGCACTTTGCCGGTATGTGGCACAGGAATGTTTGCCGCATCGTTGGCCTGGAAGTTCGCCTTATCGGGCTGGAACGGCAAAGGGGTGCTACCCTTTATGCCGCCAACCATATTTCATGGATTGATATTCTGGTTCTTGGTGGCTATCTCCAGAACGCCAGCTTCATTGCCAAATCTGAAGTGGCAGGTTGGGGGTTGCTTGGGAAGCTATGCGCCCTTCATAAAACCGAGTTTGTTAATCGTGGGCGCAGAAGCGATAGCGCAAGGCAGCGTGATTATCTGGCAGAACGCATTAAAACCGGTCATGGTCTTATCCTTTTTCCGGAAGGGACCAACACGAGCGGCGTACATCTGGCGCCCTTTAAGTCGTCGCTTTTTTCAGTCGCGGAGCATGTGGCTGCGCATATTGACGAACCCTTGCGCGTCCAGCCTGTAACGCTTGCCTACACAGAAGTGAACGGCATGCCGCTTGTAAGAAGCCAAAAGCCATGGGTTGCATGGCTTGGCGATGTTGAGTTGTTCTCGCATTTACAACAACTCCTCAATCATGGTCGAATTGTTGTTACTGTCGAGTTTCATGAGCCAATTTCCCTTGAAAGCGCAAACTGCCGAAAAGAACTGGCGCGTTACTGCGAAGACGAAATCGCACGAGGATTGGAGCGCGCCCACCGTGCTGAAGAGCGATTGGGGCCCCGCGATCGCACGCTTGCCCTGCCGGAATCGTAACGCAGCCGCCCCAAGGCCGCAGTTTTCTTGACTCCTGATAACTTGATGGTAGTCTCCGGCACCTTTTTGGAACCCGGCGTCAGGCTGGCCAGGAATTTAGGAGCGTACCTTGAGTAAAAAAGTCTTCATCAAGACCTATGGTTGTCAGATGAATGTGTATGATTCGAAACGGATGGCGGACGTGCTCAAGCCCGTTGGTTATGAAGTTTCGGACAGCTCTGACGATGCTGATCTGGTGATCCTGAATACCTGCCATATCCGCGAAAAAGCCGCAGAAAAGGTTTATTCTGAAATTGGTCGTTTGAAGCAGACCAAAGAAGCGAAAGCTGCCGATGGCCAGAATATGTATATTGCCGTCGCGGGCTGTGTTGCGCAAGCCGAAGGCCCGGAAATGATGAAGCGTGCGCCCGCCATTGATATGGTTCTTGGCCCGCAAACCTATCACCGCCTGCCTGATATGCTGAAATCAGCCGAAGAGCAGCGCACAGGTGGTCGGCGCAGCGCGCGCGTGCTGGACACGGATTTTCCGGTTGATACCAAGTTTGATCACCTGCCGGAAGAAAGCGACTATCAGGGCCCGGCTGCGTTCCTGACAGTTCAGGAAGGCTGTGATAAATTCTGCGCGTTTTGTGTGGTGCCTTATACGCGCGGCGCTGAATATAGCCGCTCGGTACTGGACGTTAAAAACGAAGCAAAACGGCTTGTTAGCTCTGGTGTTGTGGAAATTACCCTGCTTGGCCAGAATGTGAACGCCTATCATGGTGAACTGGAAAATGGCGGTACGGCAAGCCTTGGCCGCTTGATCCGTGAGCTTGCCGAAATCGACGGTCTGGACCGCATTCGCTACACCACGTCCCACCCGCGGGATATGGACGACGAGCTTATTCTGGCGCACCGCGACATCGCAGCCTGCATGCCTTATTTGCACTTGCCGGTTCAGTCCGGCTCTAATGCTATCCTGGATGCCATGAGCCGTAAGCACACCCGAGAGCATTATTTTGATATTATCGACCGTCTGCGTGATGCGCGGCCTGATCTCGCCTTGTCTTCCGACTTTATCGTCGGTTTCCCGGGTGAAACCGATCAGGATTTTGAAGACACGATGGATCTGGTCCGCCGCGTAAAATACGCGTCTGCTTATAGCTTCAAATACAGCCCACGCCCGGGCACGCCAGCGTCAACCCTTGAAACGCAGGTGCCTGAAGACGTTAAGTCAGAGCGCTTGGCGCGATTGCAAGCTCTCATTAACCAGCATCAACTTGAATTCAACGAAGCCTCCATCGGTACGGAAATGGATGTGCTGCTTGAGCGTCCTGGCAAGTTTGAAGGCCAGCTGCTGGGTCGTAGCCCTTATTTGCAGGCTGTGCACGTTGATGTGTCAAAAGCGCAAAACACGCTTGCCGCAGACGCCGATAAACCATACAGTGGATACATGGGTAAATTGGTACGCGTTCGAATTTCCGAAGGTGGCCCAAATAGCCTGAAGGGTGAACTGGTTAGCGCCCTGCATTAATAGCCGGGCGCGGCCTATTTAGGAGCCGCAAGCCAATTTCTATGTATGCCAAGGTCAGCTCTAAGAGCGACAAGAACCCAGCCCGGTCCGGTGCGAAATCTGGCACCCACCATCCTGCAGCACAGCGGTCTGAAATCCGCAAAAAAATCTACGAGTTTGAAGATAATCGCCTCGCGGCCATTGTCTTTGGACAACATGACAGGAACCTTGCCCGCATTGAGCAAATGTTGGGTGTGGTGCTGATCAACCGGGGTAACCGGATCGCCATTGAAGGCTCTGCCGAGCGAACGGAAACGGCGCTCAGCGTTCTCGAGGATTTAGCAGACCTTGCCCGACAGGGCCGGGAAATCGACACCGGCGAAGTAGACGGTGCCGTGCGCATGGCAGAAGGACCGGCTGTTGCCAACGATGGCCTTTCTGAGCCGCAGGCACGAAGTGTGAGCCCTGCCCCTATGCCTAAAGGCAGTGATATTAAAATTACCACCCGAAACCGGGTTATCATGCCGCGCTCCAAGGGGCAGGCTGATTATATGGCAAAGCTTGCAACCGCTGACATGGTGTTTGGTGTTGGCCCGGCTGGTACAGGTAAAACCTATTTGGCTGTTGCGATGGCTGTTGCCCGCATGCTGGCGGGCGAAATTGACCGGATCATCCTGTCGCGCCCTGCTGTTGAGGCGGGTGAAAATCTGGGTTTTTTGCCCGGTGATCTTAAGGACAAAGTGGATCCTTACCTGCGCCCGCTCTATGACGCGCTTTATGATATGATGCCTGCCGAACAGGTGGAAAAACGCATCGCCAGCAACCAGATTGAAATTGCGCCGCTTGCCTATATGCGCGGGCGTACTCTTGCAAACGCTTTTGTTATTCTGGACGAAGCACAAAACACCACGCCCATGCAGATGAAAATGTTCCTCACCCGGTTTGGTGAAAACAGTCGCATGGCCATTTGCGGTGACCCCAGTCAGGTTGATTTGCCTAAAAGCGTAACCTCCGGCCTGAAGCATGCGCTTAACAAGCTGCGTGATATTGATGGTATTGCGGTTACCCGTTTTGAGGCCAGTGATGTGGTGCGTCATCCGCTTGTGGGTCGTATTGTTGACGCCTACGGGGATGATGACGGTCGGTAACATGTCCATCAGTGCAGGCATATCGGAAACACCGGACGACCCCGCTTCAAGTATTATCGGTCGGGCACCGCGTAAAGCGTATCCCGACCTTGAGATCGATATCGATGTGGAAGACGCCAGTCTTGCGCTGCCGTTTGATGATTTGTCCGTCAGCCTCTGTGCCGCCCTTTTTGCTGCTGAGGGCCTGTCATCTGACATTGCCGGCGAACTTTATATTCGCATTGTGGACAATGACGAGATGCAAGCCCTTAACCGGGATCATCGCGGTAAGGACAAGCCAACAAATGTACTGTCGTTTCAGGCGGTGGAAACTGATGCTATGGAGCAGGCTATCGCACTGGCCGCATCGGGCGGGCCGCCGCTTATGCTCGGCGACATTATCGTGGCCGCGCCTGTTGTTCTAGCCGAGGCCGCCGAACAAAATAAGCTTCCTGTCCATCATTTCAGCCATTTGTTGATTCATGGCCTTTTGCATTTGCTTGGCTATGACCATATGGAGGATGAGGAAGCGGAAATAATGGAAAATAAGGAAAGAGCAGTTCTTGCGGGCCTCGGTATCGATGACCCTTATGCTGCAAATAACAACTGATGACAGATAATAATACCCAGCCCGCACCCAATGGTGCACCGACTAACCCTGCTTCGGGTGGTTTTCTGCGGGCTGTGCGCGAGTTTTTTGGTGCCAAATCAAGTGACGTGTCGCTTCGGGAAAGCCTTGAAGAGGCTATCGAAGAACATGAGGAAGACACGAACAAGGTCACCCTTGGCGATAAAGAGCGGGAAATGCTCTTTAACGTGCTCGAGTATGGCGAGTTGCGCGTTGATGATGTAATGGTGCCGCGCGGCGACATTGTCGCTGTCCCTAATGAGGTCTCTTTTCAGGATTTGGTTAAAGTATTCGCCGAGGCCGCTCATTCGCGCATGCCGGTGTTCCGGGAAACACTGGATGATGTGATTGGCATGGTGCATGTGAAAGACATGCTCAGGCTGCTGGCAGATGGTATTGACCCTGCGCAGTTCAAGCTCGCCTCCATCCAGCGGCCTGTGCTTTATGTGCCTGCCTCCATGCGCGTGATTGATCTTCTGGCGAAGATGCGCCAATCCCGCACTCACATGGCTGTTGTGGTTGACGAATATGGCGGTACTGACGGGCTGGTGACCGTTGAGGATATGGTAGAGGAAATTGTCGGCGAAATTGAAGACGAGCATGACGCGGTTGAAGATCCGGAGCTCGTAACCTTGCCGGACGGTGGTTATGACGCGGATGCCCGACTTGATATCGAGGATTTGGAAGAAACCGTGGGCATTGACCTGACCCCGGAAGAACGCGCTGAGGATGTGGATACGCTTGGCGGGCTTGTTTTCCTACTGGCAGACCGCGTGCCGGATATCGGCGAAATTATCGCCCATGACACAGGCCATAAATTTGAGGTGCTTGATGCCGACCCTCGGCGTATAAGGCGTATTCGGATTCATTTGCCGCTTGCGGCTGCAAGGCCAGAAGCCAATAAGGCAGATAGTGCAAGCGCCAACAAGGAAAGCGAAAACGGGTGAGCGAGGACGCGGTTTTGCCAGAAACAGATGCGACTACCGCATCTGGTGGTATGCTTTATCGGCAGGTTGAACGGCTTGAAAACTGGCTGGACGCCAAATCCAGTTGGCGCGTGCCGCTGATGTCTTTCCTTGCCGGTGCGCTGCTCACCAGCAGTTTCTCGCCGCTCAGTTTTCTGCCGGGCGCATTCCTTGCTTTTCCGCTGATGGTTTTCCTGATTGATTATGCCAAGACCACGCGGCAAGCTTTTGCCGCTGGTTGGTGGTCGGGTTTTGGTCTTTTTTCTGTAGGGTTAACATGGATAGGGCATTCTTTTACTCAGCAGGACAATGTGCCAGTCGTCCTAGCGCCCTTTGCGATTTTAGCGCTGGCGGGCTTGATGGCGCTTTATATCGCGGTTGCTTTTTGGGTCAGTAAAAAACTGTGGGTCCGGCATCCCGCTCGGGTACTTTTGTTTGCTGCCGTTTGGACGCTGTTTGAATTCGCACGTGGCTTTCTGTTTACCGGTTTCCCGTGGCATCTGGTTGGAACCATGTGGGCAGACTGGATCACACTGGCACAGTCTGCGTCCCTCCTCAGTATTTATGGCTTATCGGCTCTTACAGTTTTTGCTGCCGCTGCGCCTGCTGCCTTGATTGACAGAAATGTCCGACCGGCGAACCTGCTGTTTGTTGCGGTTCCTGTTTTGGCGCTTGTGGCTTTCACTATCTGGGGTCATATGCGGCTGTCTGCTGCGGAAACCAAATATGACCTGTCGGTTAGCCTGAGGTTGGTGCAAGCCAACGTTAAACAGAGTGAAAAGTGGCTCTCTCATCTGGTTGATGATCATTTTGACCGGCATATGCGCCTTTCCCGTAGCGAGAGTGATCGCGGGCGCGCGGAGGGTGTGAAGCTGCTTATTTGGCCAGAAACAGCCGTGCAGCGGGAAACCTTTGACCGGGATGGATCACTGCTCAGATGGCGGATGTCCCGCCTGCTGGAGTTTGGTTCATACGCCATCACGGGTGCCCCCCGGTTTGAACGCACACCAAACGGTGTTAACTATTATAACAGCCTGTTTGCCTTCAATTCTAAGGGGCAGCTTTACGCCCGATATGACAAAAATCATCTGGTGCCGTTTGGGGAATACCTGCCATTTCAGGGTGTGTTGAACGCTCTAGGGTTACAGCAGCTAACCGGGGGCGTCGCCTTTACGTCGGGTGATACTCCACAGACCATTCGCCTGCCCGGTGTGCCGCCCTTTTCGCCGCTTATCTGCTATGAAATTATTTTCCCCGGTCAGGTGCTGGACCCTGCTGACCGGCCCGAATGGTTGTTGAATATCACCAATGATGGTTGGTTTGGCCTTACTAATGGCCCATATCAGCATCTGGGGCTCGCGCGATTCCGCGCCATTGAAGAGGGTCTGCCGGTGGTGCGTGCCGCAAGCACCGGCGTCAGCACCATTATCGATGGGTATGGTCGAACGGTTTCCAAACTTGGTGTTGACCGCGCCGGTGTGCTCGACAGCCCGCTACCAAGGGCGCTTGAGGTTCCATCGGTGTCAACGGGCATGAAAATGCTGCTTGTTCTTATTGCTACTCTTCTCGTTATTGGCGGATTTATTGTGTCAGCGCTGCGTCGCAGTAAAGGTTAAGCGGACCTCTTTGTCAAAAAGGCTTGGCATAGGGCCTGCCCATACGATATAGCCGCGACCATGAGTGATGCACCTGACCATAAACCAGACTTCCAGCCGCCAGAGCTGCGCTTTTTTGGGCGCCGCAAAGGACCAGCTTTGTCGGATCGCAAGCAAGGCTTGATGGACGATCTGTTGCCGCGCATATCTGTGCCGGTTGATCTGGAGAAAGATGCCAAGGCTGGTGACCTGCAACCCAAAGCGCTTTTCGATGATATACCGCGCGCCTGTTGGCTGGAGATTGGGTTTGGCAAGGGCGAACATCTCGCATGGCAGGCGGCCCATCATCCCGATGTTGGCCTGATTGGCTGCGAACCCTACTTGAACGGTGTTGCCGGGCTTTTGTCTCATATTGAGGAAGAGGGCATTGGTAATATACGGGTATACGGCGATGATGCTCGTCATGTGCTTTCGCGTCTTCCCGATGCGTCGCTGGAACGTGTGTTTTTGCTGCACCCGGACCCGTGGCCCAAGCGCAGGCACGCGCGCCGCCGGTTTGTAAACCCGCCAAATCTGGATCAAATTGCACGCGTGCTGGTTGATGGTGGCGAGTTTCGGGTTGGAACCGATCACCCAATTTACCGCGAATGGACCACAATCCAGATGAGCTTGCGCAGTGATTTTGAGTGGCTGGCCGACAATCCGAATGACTGGCTTGATCGTCCGGCTGATTGGCCCGAAACGCGCTATGAAGCAAAAGCCCTTGAAGGGCACGCGACCTATTTCCGTTACCAGCGCTTGCCGCGCAGTTAATGAGTTTTGGGGCGTCCAAGTTTTGCCTTCGTTTTTGTGCTAACAGTGATGTCACGGAAAACACTAGAGGCACACATCCATGACAATCGAAGCTTTCCCATGGGGAATGATGCAATGGGTCGAGCGCGGCCATAAGGGCCTTGGTATGAGCTTTGCCAAGATGAGCTTGCGGGCCGGTTGCGAAACGGACCTACACCTTCATGACAATGCACATGAGTTCATTTACGTGGAAGAGGGTGAAATTGTGGTCGAGATGGCGGGTGTCGCCAAAGGTAGCACTGATCTTTGGCAGCAAAAGAGACTTAAGGCCGGTGAAAAATTGGCACTTCAGCGTCGACGTGCGCACAAGATCATCAACGACTCGCCACTTTCAGCCGACCTGACAATCGTTTACACGCACCATGAAAGGCACTTTGAAGTGCTCTGATTTAGATGTGCGAAATGTAAGATAGCTGGCTTGGCTCGAGTCGTTTTAGCGCCATTCTGGCATGTCATGGTCGCAGCGCTGTAGATGCCTCAAGAAACATGTGTTTTAGCCCTTGCCCCGGACTGGTCTTAACTGTATATAGAGGCCACTTCTCCTGGATTGTTGGTATTTTCCGGGGTGGGCGGAAGCTCACTCAGCCATACCGCACACCTATAATCCGTTAGGTACCAATGGTGCCTGAGAAGCATGAAAGGACTTAAAGTGACGGAAGCATCCGTTCAGATACGTGACCTGATTGAACCTGCGGTTGAAGGCTTGGGGTTTGAGCTTGTACGTGTGACCTATGGTGGAGGTCGTAAGCCCACCTTGCAGATTATGGCTGAGCGTCCAGACGGTACAATGTCTGTTGACGACTGCGCTCGCTTGTCTCGCGAAGTGTCACTGATTCTGGACGTTGAAGACCCGTTGCCTGGCGAGTATCTGCTGGAAGTTAGCTCCCCTGGTGTTGACCGTCCGCTGACACGCGCAAAGGATTTTGAACGCTGGGTTGGCTTTGAAACCAAAGTTGAGCTTGCGACCCAAATGGATGGACGCCGCCGGTTTAAAGGTCGGATGACTGAATTTACCGGTAGTGAAGTGCGTTTGGTAACAGACGAAGGTGAAGTGGTTTTGCCATTTGATGACATCTCAAAGGCAAAGCTGATCCTCACAGATGAATTGCTTGCCGCGGTGCAGAAATCTGCGCCCGGTGACGATAAAGGCACCCAGCACTAGAGGCTGGAAAACGGAAAGCTGGTGGGGCGTGCCCCCTTTAAGCGATGGAGTAGAGATGATGGCAACGGCTGTCAGTGCAAACAGGCTGGAACTTCTGCAGATTGCGGAGCTGGTCGCGCGTGAAAAAGTAATCGACAAGGATATCGTTCTTGAAGCGATGGAAGACGCTATCCAGAAAGCGGCCCGGTCTCGCTATGGTGCGGAAAATGAAATCCGCGCCCAAATAGACAAGACGACCGGCGATATTCGCCTGTTTCGGGTTCTTGAAGTTGTTGAAGAGGTTGAGGAGCCGGCGGTTCAGATCAGCCTTGAAGAAGCGCGTGAAGACAAGCCTGATGCTGCGATCGGTGACTATCTGGCTTCATCCCTGCCGCCAATGGATTTTGGCCGGATTGCCGCACAAACTGCCAAGCAGGTTATCGTGCAGAAGGTTCGCGACGCAGAGCGTCAGCGCCAGTATGACGAATATAAGGACCGTGTTGGCGAGATTATCACCGGTATTGTTAAGCGGGTTGAATATGGCAACGTGATTGTTGACCTGGGTAACGCAGAAGCTGTTATGCGCCGTGATCAGGTGATCCCGCGCGAGCACGTGCGCCAGAACGAACGTATGCGGGGCTTCATATATGAAGTTCGCCGTGAAAATCGCGGTCCGCAGATTTTCATGTCACGCACCAAGCCAGACTTTATGGGTGCTCTTTTTGCACAGGAAGTGCCGGAGATTTACGACGGTATTATCGAGATTCGCTCCGTTGCCCGTGACCCGGGTAGCCGTGCGAAAATCGCAGTTATTTCTAACGACAATTCAATTGACCCGGTCGGTGCCTGTGTTGGTATGCGCGGTAGCCGTGTGCAGGCTGTTGTGAACGAGCTGCAAGGCGAGAAGATCGACATTATTCCATGGTCACCAGATGTGGCGTCTTTCATCGTGAATGCGCTTCAGCCTGCTGAAGTTGCGAAGGTTGTTCTTGATGAAGAACGGTCTCGCGTAGAAGTGGTTGTGCCGGATGATCAGCTTTCACTGGCGATTGGCCGTCGTGGTCAGAACGTGCGCCTGGCGAGCCAGCTAACTGGCTGGACCATCGATATCATGACTGAGGCGGAAGAGAGCGAACGCCGTCAGGAAGAATTTATGGCGCAGTCGGCGCGCTTCATGGAAGCCCTTGACGTGGACGACACTCTTGCCCACTTGTTGGTGGCTGAAGGCTTCACTGAAGTAGAAGAAGTGGCCTATGTCGAGCTTGAAGAACTGCTGGGCGTAGAAGGCTTTGATGAAGACCTGGCTGCTGAACTTCAGCGCCGTGCGAACGACTTCCTTGAAGCGGAAGCACGTGCAGCGGACGAAAAACGTCGCGAAATGGGTGTTGAAGATGCCCTTGCTGATGTTGAAGGTCTGACACCGCAAATGCTGGTAACGCTTGGTGAAGATCAGGTGAAAACCCTGGAGGATTTCGCCGGGTGTGCCGCCGACGAGCTGACCAGCAAAGAAGACGGTATCCTCAAAGGTTATCCGCTGGCCGAAGAAGAAGCGAGCTACATGATCATGTCTGCTCGTGTTGCGCTTGGCTGGTTGACCGCTGAAGAAGCGTTTGGCGGGGCAGAAGAAGAAGCTGAAGCAGAAGCGTCTGAAGAAGAGACACCTGCGGAAGAGGTTGCTGAAGAAGCAGCCCCTGAAGGCGACGCGGAAGCGTAGGCAGGAACGCGGCGCAGGAGAAGCTGATGCCTGAACGCCGCTGTATTCTGTCACACCAATCGGGGCCCGTTGACGGGCTGGTCAGGTTGGTGCTCGACCCGGATGGGAACTTGGTGCCTGATGTAGCTGCCAAATTACCGGGTCGGGGTGTTTGGATTGCTGCCGACGGACCATTGGTCCGACGGGAACTGGAAAGTGGTCACCTTGTGAAGGCGGCCAGCCGGTCATTGAAAATGGCGCTGAAGCCAAGCGCTGTTTCAGAAGGGCTGGTGGAAAATATGATTATGCTCCTGTCCAAACGGTGTCTTGACCGTATGGGATTGGAGCAGCGAGCCGGCAACCTTGTGACAGGGTTTGACAAGATCAAATCCGCGCTGGGTAAAAAAGCGACTGGAGAGCCAGCACTGCTTTTGGCGGCGACGGACGGGGCGGCAGACGGTCGCCAGAAGATGAAGTCCATCGTTGGTGCGGATGTACCGTTGGTGGAAATTTTTGACCGGGAACAGCTTTCTGCTGCCCTTGGTCGGGAAAATGTGGTTCATGTGTTGCTGCTTAAAAGCGGGGGCACTGAAAAATTGAAAACAGATATTGGCCGATTGGTCGGATTATCTGCTAAAGAATAGCCGAAAGCGCAAGGCGCGCAGAGGAACGAAGAACAGTATGAGCGACGAAAAGAAATTAACATTGTCCGGTCGAACAACCCTTGGCGTTGGAAAGGGTGTGGAATCCGGTCAGGTTCGTCAAAGCTTCAGCCATGGCCGCAGCAAAGCTGTGGTGGTGGAACGCAAGAAGAAACGTGTCCTCCATAAGGGCGGCCCGGCAGACACGGCTGCGCCAGCACCTGCGCCGCAGGCTCCAAAAGCCTATGTGCCGAAGAAAAAAGCATCTGATGCGAACCGTAACCTGACGGATGCGGAGATCGAAAACCGTCAGCGGGTTCTGGATGAAGCCAAGCGCCGGGCGGAAGAAGAGAAGAAGCAGCGCGCTGCACTCGAGGCAGAGCGTCAGCGTCGTGAAGCCGAAGAAGCCGCTAGCCGTGACGCGGAAGAAGAAGCTCGCAAGCTTGCCGAAGCAGACGCGAAAAAGCGTGCTGAAGTCGCAGCGAAGGAAAAAGCTGAGGCGGAAGCTGCGAAAAAAGCTGCTGACGATCAGGCGGCCCGCGAAAAAGCGGAAGCTGAGGCTCGCCAAAAAGCGGAGCTTGAGGCCCGTGCGGTACAGCTTCGCAAAGCCAATGAAGCGCGCACAACCTCGACGCCTGCATCCACCAATGATGCTGCGCGCCCTGGCAAGCCAAAGCGCAAGGACAAGAAAGGTGGCGGTCAGCAAGACCGTAACCAGCGTGGCCGTGGCCGTGGTGATGAACGGGGTGGTCGTCGTGGCCGCCTGACCATCTCAACCGCAACAGCCGGCGATGAGCGTCAGCGTTCACTTGCTGCCTACAAGCGGGCACAAGCCAAGAAGCGTGCCGCTGAAATGGGCGGTAATTTTGGTCAGCCGCAACAGCGTCAGTCCCGTGAAATTACCGTTCCGGAAGCTATTACAGTTCAGGAGCTTGCGCAGCGGATGGCTGAAAAAGCTACTGCTGTAATGAAAGCACTGATGAACATGGGCATGATGGCAACTATCAATGACACGCTGGATCAGGATACTGCCCAGCTGATCGTTGAAGAGTTTGGCCATACCATCAAACGCGTAAGCGAGTCTGATGTGGAAATTGGCCTTGTCGGTGAAGAAGACCGTGAAGAAGACCTGCAATCTCGTGCACCAATCGTGACCGTGATGGGCCACGTTGACCATGGTAAAACCTCGCTGCTGGACGCGCTCCGGAAATCCAATGTGGTTTCTGGCGAAGCAGGCGGCATCACCCAGCATATTGGTGCTTATCAGGTATCTGTAGACAATACGAAAATCACATTCCTGGATACACCGGGCCACGCGGCGTTCACCCAGATGCGGGCGCGCGGTGCAAGCGTGACCGATATCGTGATCCTGGTTGTGGCTGCGGACGACGGCGTAATGCCGCAAACCATTGAAGCGATCAACCACTCAAAGGCAGCGGGAGTGCCGATGATTGTGGCGATCAACAAGATGGACCGCGAAGGTGCTGACCCAACCCGCGTGCGCAACGAGCTGTTGCAGCATGAAGTGGTTGTTGAAACCTTCTCTGGTGATACGCAGGAAGTGGAAGTGTCTGCCCTTAAAGGTACCGGCCTTGACAAACTCAAGGAAGCGATTGCCCTGCAGGCGGAGATTCTCGAGCTGAAAGCCAACCCGAACCGCGAAGCGGAAGGTGTTGTTGTTGAAGCCAAGCTGGATAAAGGCCGTGGCCCTGTTGCCACTGTTCTGGTGCAGCGTGGTACCTTGAGAGTTGGTGACATCTTTGTTGCTGGCGCTGAATGGGGCCGTGTGCGTGCGCTTATCAATGATAAGGGCTCTCAGGTTAAAGAAGCTGGTCCAAGCCAACCAGTTGAGGTTCTTGGTCTTAACGGTGCGCCGGGCGCGGGTGATGACTTTGCCGTTGTTGAAAACGAAGCGCGTGCGCGCGAGGTTGCTGACTATCGTCAGGACCAAGCACGCAAGAAACGTCAGGCAGCTTCTGCCGCACCGAAAACGCTTGAAAGCATCTTCTCCAACCTCAAGCATGCTGAGGGCCAGCAAAGCTTTGATGTTGTTGTGAAGGCCGATGTGCAGGGCTCTGTTGAGGCAATCACACAAGCACTTGAAAAAGCTGGTAATGATGAAATCCAGTGTCGGGTTCTTCATGGTGCCGTGGGTGGTATTACCGAAGCAGACATTACGCTTGCCAATGCATCCAACGCACTGGTGATTGGCTTTAATGTTCGCCCGAACAAGCAGGCCCGCGATGCCGCTGAAACAGATGGTATTACCATCAAATACTATTCAATCATCTACGACCTGATTGATGAAGTGAAAGCAGCGATGGCTGGTCAGCTTGGTCCAGAGTTCAAAGAGAATATCGTTGGCCGTGCGGACATCAAGGAAGCCTTCCAGGCTGGTAAAGCCGGCAAGGCAGCAGGTTGTATGGTTACCGAAGGCTCTATTCGTAACGACCTTAAGGCCCGTATCCTGCGCGACGATGTGATCATCTACGAAGGCCAGATCGACAATCTGCGTCGCTTTAAAGACGACGTTAAGAAGGTTGACGCAGGCCAGGAGTGTGGTCTGACATTTGAAAACTATCATGACTTCAAGGCTGGCGATGTTATTGAAGTTTATGAGCTGGAAGAAATTGAGCGCGTTCTCTAAGGCGCGCTCGCCTTTCCGGCACCCTGTTAGTTTGAGAGAAACCCATGTCTAAGCGAGAGCACACCAATGGTGGGCCAAGCCTGCGCCTGTTGCGCGTGGGTGAAAATGTGCGTCATGCCATTTCGGCGATCCTGACACGCGGTGACGTGCAGGACCCTGATCTGGAGCGCGCGTCGGTGACCGTATCGGAAGTTCGGGTAAGCCCTGACCTGCGGAATGCGACCGTGTTTGTTATGCCACTTGGCGGTGACGAAGATGGCAAGGTGACCAAAGCGCTGAACAGGAACAGTGCTTTCATTCGCGGTGAAATGAGCAAGGTTGTGCATATGAAATATATGCCGCGCCTAAAGTTCAAAATTGACGAAAGCTTTGACGAAGCCAGTCATATTGAAACCTTGCTTAAAGACCCGAAGGTTCAGCGCGACCTTGCTGCTGATGCTGATACAGACCCGGAGGAGGGTGCCTGATGGCACGCCGCCGCAAGGGCGACAAGGTTGATGGCTGGCTTGTGATTGACAAGCCACTCGGTGCCTCAAGCGCCAAAGCTGTTGCAATCGTAAAACGTATCTTCAATGCACAGAAGGTGGGCCATGGCGGTACGCTTGACCCAATGGCAACAGGCATCTTGCCCATTGGTCTTGGTGAAGCGACCAAAACAATGCCTTACATTGTTGATGCAACCAAGGCGTATGACTTCACCGTAAAATGGGGCATTGCCACCGATTCGGCGGATGCAGAAGGTGAAATCACACAGTCCGGTGGCAGTATTCCCGAAAAATCAGCGATTGAAGCAATCCTGCCTGATTTTGTTGGCTCGATTGAACAAGTGCCACCTGCCCACAGTGCTATCAAGGTCGATGGCAAGCGGGCATATGCCCTGGCTCGTGCAGGTGAAGATGTGCAACTGAAGGCAAGAGTGGTTGAAGTTCAATCACTTAAGCTAATTTCTCATGACGCAGAAGCTGGCGAAAGCCAGTTTTCCGTTGGTTGTGGTAAAGGTACTTATGTGCGGTCTCTCGGGCGAGATATTGCTACAAAACTAGGCACTTACGGCCATTTAACAGCATTAAGGCGTACCCGTGTGGGTCCGTTTGCGCTGGATACAGCGATTTCGCTGGAAAAGCTGGAGGACTTGGGCCATAGTGCGCGCGCTTCAGACCTGTTGCGGTCTGTGACGACGGCGCTGGACGACATCCCGGCGCTCGCCGTAACGGCCCTGGAAGCCGCTGACATCAAACTTGGTCGGCCAATCCAGCAAGCTGAAGCTAAGCAGGGCCTTTGCTATTTGATGGACGGTGATACACCGGTTGCCATCGCAGAGGTTGAGGGCGAAATGGTTCGTCCCCTGCGGGTCTTCAATATGTAAATTTTAGGAGAAGATCGATGTCGATTACTGCTGAAAAGAAACAAGAACTGATCAAAGAATACGCAACGCAAGAAGGCGATACCGGTTCACCGGAAGTACAAGTCGCTATCCTGTCATCGCGCATTGCGACGCTCACCGAACACTTCAAGGACCACAAAAAGGATAACCATTCCCGCCGTGGCCTGATCAAGATGGTGAACCAGCGCCGTAAACTTCTCGATTACCTCAAAGGCAAAGACGCAGAGCGTTACAAATCGCTCATCAGTCGGCTTGGTCTTCGGAAGTAAGCTGATCAATTGGGCCGGTCCGTTTGGACCGGCCTTCTTGCTTTTGAGGGGTATGTATTTGCGGCTTCTTGTTGCCGCATCCCGTCAACAGGCAAGGAAGCTTTCTGTCCATATGAGATGGGTGGAAAGAGACTAGAGGAGGCGCATCCATAGGGGGTGTGCCAGGGCTGGACCGGCAGAGGAAATGAACCCGGCGGCCCGTGAAAGGTAAAAATATGTTTGATATCCAACGTAAATCTATTGAATGGGGTGGCCGTACCCTGACACTTGAAACCGGTCATGTTGCACGCCAGGCTGGCGGCGCGATCATGGCTTCTTACGGCGACACTACCGTTCTTTGCACCGTGGTGGGTGCACGCTCTGTTAAGCCGGGTCAGGACTTTTTCCCGCTGACAGTAAACTACACCGAGAAATATTATGCTGCCGGTAAAATTCCTGGTGGTTTCTTCAAGCGTGAAGGCCGTCCAAGCGAAAAAGAAACGCTGGTTAGCCGCCTGATCGACCGTCCTATCCGCCCACTTTTCCCGGACGGGTTTAAAAACGAAGTACAGGTTATCTGTACCGTTGTTAGCCACGACCTTGAAAACGACAGCGACATTGTTGCCATGATTGGTGCATCTGCAGCGCTTACGCTTTCTGGTCTGCCATTCTTTGGTCCAATTGCCGGTGCGAAAGTTGGCTACAAAGACGGTGAATATATCCTGAACCCGACACTTGAGCAGATCAAGGAAAGTGACCTTGAGCTTGTGGTTGCTGGTACGCGGGATGCGGTTCTGATGGTTGAATCAGAAGCAAAAGAACTGTCTGAAGACGTGATGCTGGGCGCTGTTATGTTCGGCCATGACGAGCAGCAAAAAGTGATCGATCTGATCATTGATCTTGCTGAAGCTGCAGCGAAAGACCCATGGGAGCTTGCAGAAGGCCCAGACACATCTGCACTGAAAGCCAAGATTGCTGAAGTAGCCGAAGCAGATATGCGTGCAGCTTACGAAATCACTGTTAAGCAAGAGCGCTCTGGCCGTATCGCAGAAATCAAATCAGCTATCGCGGAAGCGGTTGCGCCGATGATTGAAGAAAGCGATGACCTGACAGAGCAAATGGTGGGTGACCTTACCAAAAAACTGGAAAGCTCAATCGTTCGCGGAAACATTTTGGAGACAGGCAATCGTATTGATGGTCGCGCCCTTGATGACGTTCGTGCCATCGAATCTGTTGCGGGTATCCTGCCACGCACACACGGTTCTGCGCTTTTCACCCGTGGTGAAACACAGGGCCTTGTTGTTGCAACGCTTGGTACTGGTGAAGACGAGCAAATCATTGATGAGCTTGGTGGTTCTTACCGCTCTAACTTCATGCTGCACTATAACTTCCCACCCTTCTCTGTTGGCGAATGTGGCCGTGTAGGCTTCACTGGTCGCCGCGAAGTTGGTCACGGTAAGCTGGCATGGCGTGCTGTTCGCGCGGTTCTGCCGGATGCGGAAGAGTTCCCATACACCATTCGTCTGGTATCCGAGATTACTGAATCAAACGGTTCGTCTTCCATGGCAACAGTATGTGGTTCATCCCTCGCGATGATGGACGCAGGTGTTCCAATCAGCCGTCCGGTTTCCGGTATTGCGATGGGTCTGATCAAGGAAGGCGACAAATTCGCGGTTCTGTCTGATATTCTTGGTGACGAAGACCACCTTGGTGACATGGACTTTAAAGTTGCCGGTACTGAAAAGGGCCTGACTGCCCTTCAGATGGACATCAAGATCGATGGCATCACCAAGGAAATCATGGAAGTTGCCCTCGAGCAGGCTGGCCGTGGCCGTGCCTATATCCTTGATGAAATGAACAAGGGCCTGTCTGGTGCGCGCACCGAGCTTTCAGAGCATGCACCACGTATTGAGACTATGAAGATTCCGGTGGACAAGATCCGCGAAGTGATTGGTACAGGTGGTAAAGTGATCCGTGAGATCGTTGAAACCACTGGCGCGAAAGTGAACATCGAAGACGATGGCACCATCAAGATCGCTTCTTCTGTGGCAAGCGAAATTGACGCAGCCAAAAACTGGATCACTGGCATCGTTGCAGAGCCTGAAGTTGGCACAATCTACAAAGGTAAAGTTGTCCGCATCATGGACTTCGGTGCGTTTGTGAACTTCATGGGTAGCCGTGACGGTCTCGTACACATCTCTGAACTGGTTGAAGAGCGTGTCGAGAAAGTAACCGACGTGGTGAACGAAGGTGACGAAGTTTACGTCAAGTGTCTTGAAATTGATGGTCGCGGTAAGGTTCGCCTGTCCATGCGGGTTGTTGATCAGGAAACTGGCGAAGATGACCCGAACGCCGCACCACCAAAGGCTGGCCCTAAGAAGGGCCCACGTCGCGACCGCGACTAACGGTTCGTCGATCCGTTAATTGAAACGAGGCCGGCGTGTGTTAAACTCACGCCGGTTTCAAAGCTCTCAGGGTTATTACTCAGGGGACGGGAGCGAAAACTGGCCGCAAGGTTGCGGAAAATGAGGGACAGACCCAAAAAGGGATTTTGCCCAAAAGGGATTATGAATGAGTTTTAACCTGAATTCTATCAGGCTTGGCGGCAAAGAGGTTCTGCCGTTGATTGAAGGTGGCAAGGGCGTTGCCATTTCCACTGGCGCCAGCTCCGGGCCTTGGGCTGCGGCGGGCGGTATCGGCACCATTTCTGCTGTGATCGCTGACCAGTATGACGCGCACGGCAACATCGTGCCGCATGATTATCAAGGCCGTACACGCACAGACCGCCATGAAGAAATGGTGGATTTCTCCATCAAGGGAACGATTGATCAGGTGCGCAAGGCATGGGAACTCTCTAAAGGTGAGGGACTGATCAATATCAACATGCTTTGGGAACTTGGCGGTTCCCAGCGGGTGTTGCACGGTGTTCTCGAAAAAGCCAAAGACATGATCCACGGCGTAACCTGCGGTGCGGGCATGCCGTTCAAGCTTGGTGAACTGGCCGGTAAATACGGCGTGCACTATTATCCCATCGTCTCTTCAGGGCGTGCGTTCAACTTGCTATGGAAACGTGCCTATAAGAATGTTGCCGACCTGCTGGGTGGTGTAGTTTACGAAGACCCGTGGCTTGCTGGCGGTCATAACGGCCTTTCAAACGCGGAAGACCCAACCAAACCGGGTGACCCATACCCACGGGTGCTGGAGCTTCGCAATATTATGCGTAAGCTGGGGCTGGATCATGTGCCGATCATTATGGCTGGCGGTGTCTGGAACCTGAAGGAATGGAAAGACTGGATCGATAACAAGGAACTTGGTCCGATTGTTTTCCAGTTTGGTACACGACCGCTTCTGACCAAGGAAAGCCCGATTTCCGACAAATGGAAAAAGAAACTTACCGAGTTGAAAGCAGGTGACATCCTGCTGCAAAACTTCAGCCCAACTGGCTTCTTCTCCTCAGCGCTCAAAAACAGTTTCATCTGGGAACTGGTTGGCCGCAACGACAGGCAGGTTGATTTTTCTGGAAAGCCATCGGAAGAGTTCAACACCGAAATGGTGATTGACCGGAAGAAATATTTTGTGCGCGGTGCAGACGTTGAAAAAGTGCAGGCGTGGCAAGCGGAAGGCTTCGAGAAGGCGATGAAAACGCCGGATGATAGCCTGATTTTCGTGACCGCTGATAAATGTTCTGAAATCCGTAAGGATCAGGCGGACTGTGTCGGCTGCCTGAGCCAGTGTCGTTTCTCCAGCTGGGCCACTAACGAGAAAAACTCAACAGGCCGCCTTGCCGACCCGCGCAGTTTCTGTATTCAGAAAACACTGGATGATGTGGCCAAGGACGGCAGCATTGACGACAATTTGGTGTTTGCAGGCCATAATGCTTTCCGTTTTGGCAGCGACCCTTTCTATTCAAACGGGTTCGTACCAACAGTGAAGCAACTGGTTGATCGGATTGCTTCTGGCGACTAGCGACACCAAGCGCTTTAAAGTCAATTCAACGAAAGCCCGGGTTCACCGGGCTTTTTTGTTTATGTTTCAGCTATCCGCGTACCCTGATGGAATGATAGCTGCCACCTGCCCTCGGTGAGCGTCCAAATCGAACTTCTGCGGGAGCCGGGTAAGAGCGTGCCATCAGCGCTGGTGCGGGCGGGAATGCGGTAGAGCGCGAGCACAGTCTCGTCGCTCAGCCGTCGAACCTCAAACTCAAGCAAATCATATTGGGTAAAGCTCTCTTCTGCGGCCAAGAGGGCGATAATTTCCTGTTTGGTGAATCTTCGCCCGGACGCCCCAAATTCAACAAAATTGTCTGCGAGCAACTGGTCAAGTGTTTCCGCATCCATTCTTCTCATAGGGGCGGCAAGCTGCTTCTCCAACTCGAGAATGTGCTCATCTAATTGCTGATTTGTCGTACTGGAAGTCACTGTTGTTGCCTCGTAATGAAGAGGAGTGCTCGTGCAGTCTTAAGCACAATATTGGATGCAAATAGAATCATTACTGACCTGTTACAATCTTCTTGGGTAAACCTTCATTATTTTTCTGGGCACTGGTGTCCATAATCACGCTTCTATCACAACGGGTTAGCGTGCGCATGTTTCCCTGCTAGAGTTTCATGGGGAATTTAAGCTAAATTTTAGCGGGGTGCTTAAATGTTTGGGGGGAGCTGTGTCTTTAACCAGCGCACAAAAACTGCTGGGAATTTCCCGTGCAGGTGCCGCGTGGGGTGTGGGGTTGTCCTGCCTCGCAGCGGCGGCGTTTACCTGGGTTGGCACCGAATATGATTTTCTGACACCCTACGAACAGATGCTTGGCCCATCCTATGTGGTGATATCCTTCGCCTTTGTTGTCGCGTTCATGATGGTTTCGGAGCCTAGCCTTATCGCGGTGGCGACCGCTTTTAAAGTGTTTGCTGGTCTTGTTGCACTTGGTGGGTTGGTTGAAGGCGCTTTGACATATAACAGTAATGTCGAATTCTATTTGGCATGGGTACCAATATATTATGTTGCCTTAATTTTCGGCGCGACAATACCGTCACAAAGGCGCTGGGGCGGGATATTTTTTGCGACTAGCAGCGTCAGTGTTTTGCTGGGGCTTGCGTTTGGGCCTGTTCAGTTCAACGACCCTCACGCTATTTTGCTAATAACAGCCCTGCTCGGTCAGTTGTCGTTGCTGATTGTGTTCTCTGCTCTGGCAAAAAACCTTCACGCAGGCGCGCTTGCAGATACAGAGCTGAAAGCTCTGGAAGGCCATGCACGCATGCTGGAATTTGCCGCGGAAAAGGCCCAGCAGGCAAACGTGGCCAAATCAACTTTTATTGCCAACATGAGCCACGAATTTCGCACGCCGCTTAACGCGATTACCGGCTTTGCTCAGGTAATAAAGGGGGAGGCAGGCGTCCAGCTTGCTGATGATAAGAAGCGAGAGTATGCGGCGGACATTGAGAAAAGCGCTGATCATCTGTTGTCATTGATCAACGACATTCTTGACCTGTCAAAAATTGAAGCTGGCAAAATGGAGCTGGCGAAGGAACCCATAAACATCAAAGCCGTTTTTGAAGAGATGCAAACAATGGCTTTGAGCTTGCTTGCGGGTAAATCCATCAAGCTAGTGATTGATGTTGTTGGTGACGTGCCTAACCTTGTCGCTGATGCGCGCAGCATTCGTCAGATGCTGTTGAACCTTCTGTCGAATGCGATCAAGTTTACTGAAGAGGGCGGCACCATTGTTATGCTCGCGACCAAATCGCCGAGCGGCGGTGTGGAAGTTTCCCTGTCCGATACAGGGATCGGGATGGGCGAGAAAACACTTCAACGTGTGCTTGCACCCTTCGAACAGGCGGAAAAAGCCTATTTGAAACAAGAAGGTGGTACAGGGCTTGGCCTGCCATTGGTGCAATCGCTTGCGCGTTTGCTGGGTGCAGAGTTTTATATTCAAAGCCGCTTGGGCTCGGGCACCGATGCCAAACTGATTTTTCCGCCTGAAAGTACAACCACTGACAGTGCATGACAGCACTAGAGCGCTTTTTTCATATAGATAACGTCATCTTCGGGGTTGAAATTGTAGGGCTCTGTTTCCTCAAACCCCAGTTTTTTATAGAGGGAAACCGCGGCTTCCAGTCGCTTGAGACTGTCGAGGAGCATGGTGCGATACCCTAGTCGCTTTGCATCTTTCAGTAACTGTTCGCACAGCAAACGCCCGGCACCTGTGCCGCGTCCGGTGGGCAATACAAAAAGCCGTTTCATTTCGCAAACTTGTTTGTCGTGTTCCTTCAATGCGACAGCCCCGATGGGCTGTCCGTCCAGCTTGGCAACAAGCATGAACTGATAGAAGCCTGGGAACGCATCCATCTCTTCATCAATGCCTTGGAAGCCAAGGTCAATGGGCAAGAACTCAATGAAGGCTTCAAAAATGGCTTTAACGGCTGCAATGTCTGCCTTCGTTTTTGCGGTCTCAATGGTGATGTCGCTCATGGTTGCCATTCCATATAATAATCTGCTCTCACATAGGGGCTTTGGGTCGGGAAAGGCAATTGCTTGAAGCCGATTTTTTCATATAGCCGAATGGCAGGTGTCAGGATCGTGTTAGTTTCCAGAAACAGGGTTTTGCCGCCGCGGGCCTTAAACCGTTCGATTACCGCTTCACAGAGGGCCTGCCCCATGCCGCCTTGATGGACGCTGGCGTCAACCCCCAGTTTTGTCAGTTCAAACACGCCGGGTTTGACATATTTCATGGCAACGGCCCCCACAGGCTTGTCGCCAATAACAGCGAAGAAAATCTC
This sequence comes from Kordiimonas sp., assembly GCA_965199355.1. GTDB lineage: Bacteria > Pseudomonadota > Alphaproteobacteria > Sphingomonadales > Kordiimonadaceae > Kordiimonas. The sequence goes on along the minus strand of CBDARB010000009.1, from coordinate 247,393 downwards.
ACCGCCATGATCCAAAACTTCTCCTTCCGGATCGCTTAAAATCTGCGTGTCTATGGGCTCCACCTCAAAGTATTTTTCCATCCACCAAATGTTCAGGTCATAGAATGCCTGCCGCCAGCGGGTGTGATAGGGCACAATTTCAAAGGGTTGCCGTGCCTTTGGTGCCGCAAGCTTTTCCCGCAGCCGGTCATAAACACTCACGCGGCGAAAAGCGGTTTCTATGCCGGTGATTGCGGCAACAAAATCTACGCCGCCTTCCTTGATCGCATCCTTTACCACGGCCTCAATCGCTACCCAGGTCGGACGCAGTTTTTCCACCACACGCTCGCCGTGCGGCGTAAGGCATACGCTTTTTTGCCGTGCGTCATCTGTGGGCCGGGTTTCGAGCACACCCATTGAAATCAGTTTTTTTATGGTTTGGCTCACCGCTGACTGGCTGAACCCGGCGAGCGAAGCGATTTCGTTAATTGTCAGTGGGCCGCGCTCAACAACGGCATAAAGCGCATAAAAGTGGCCAGAGCGAAACTCAATACCTTCCTCAGCATAGATCCGTTCCATGTCATTGGTCAGCAGTTCAATAAGGCGGCGCATGCGCGTGCCAAGCCCTAGTTCAAGATACAGTTCTTCAGCCATCGGGAGACTCTTTTGTTAATAACATAATTAATTATATAAGTTCTTATATATTATTTCAAGAGCGTGGCGCGCAAGAAAATTCAGATAGGGTATCGGGAGGGTGCGCACGATGATGCAGGCGATAGAATTTTACCTGCTAGTCCAGCTCTTCGGTTGCGTAAACGCCCCACACGTGGCGGCGTTCAATCCATGCGCTGGTGCCGTCTACTGTAACCTCGCACCATCGATCGCGGCAGCGCTCAATAACGCCGATAACACCGGGGTCTGCGGTCAGACGGACAGGGGCGGACAGATTGGGTTCGGCGTGCAGGTTCCGGGTTTTGCCGCGTACCATCACTGAGCGGCTACCGTAAAGCAGCGACACAAGCATCCAGCCTTCTTCGCCTTCATGATCGCGGACTTTGCGCCAGGCGCCATATTCGTCAATAATCTCCAGCGGCAGGCCGCGCCGCTTGTAGACCCAGCGCACTGGATATTGCCTGCCGGGGCCGGTGCGCATATTGGCTTCACCAGCGCTCATGGCAACGAATCGGGGCAGTGGGTTGCCGCTCGGGCCAATGTTTTGACGTGCAGTTGCCGCAGCACTAATCGTCAGCGCCAGCCCCAAAGCCGCAGAAAACCAGTATTTGAACCTCATAATTTGCCCGTGCCCCTGCGCGAATCCATCATACGGTGCCTTGGTGTTTGCGGGTAACCGCTGCTTCTGCTAGAGAAGCCGAAACAGGCGGGTAACACCCTGACAACATCGTGGCCCCTGCCACCTGCTGCCCAAGAAAAAGGTATTTTTTCGTATGAGTCAAACAGGAATGAGAAGTCGCCCGAAGGTTATTGTCACTCGCAAGCTGCCGGACCCGATCGAGACCCGCATGGCCGAGCTTTTTGACGTAACGCTCAACCTGTCTGATACACCGATGGATGAAGAAGCGTTAAAGGCTGCGATGGCAGAAGCAGATGTTTTGGTACCAACCGTGACAGATGACATTAATGCAAATGTGATCGCCGCCGCCGGAGATCAAATGAAGCTGATTGCGAATTTCGGTGCGGGCGTGAACCATATTGACGTTAAAGCTGCTGCATCAAATGGTATCGCCGTTACCAATACGCCCGGCGTGTTAACGGAAGATACCGCAGACCTGACCATGGCGCTTTTGCTGTCGGTGCCGCGCCGCCTGTTTGAAGGGGAGAAAATTCTGCGGGCTGGCGATTGGAGCGGTTGGACCCCCACTTTCCTGATGGGGCGCCGTATTCAGGGCAAGCGACTTGGCATCATTGGTATGGGCCGTATTGGCCGGGCTGTTGCCCGCCGGGCAAAGGCTTTCAATATGGCGGTACATTATCATAACCGTACGCAGTTGCCTGCGGAGGTTGAGGGCGAGCTTGAAGCCACCTATTGGTCGGACCTTGATGAAATGCTGTCACGCATGGATTTTGTTTCGGTCAACTGCCCGCTGACCAAAGAAACGCATCATCTTCTGAACCGGGAACGGCTCAAGAAGATGCAGCCTCATGCCGTGATCATCAACACAGCGCGCGGTGAGATTATCAACGAGGAAGCCCTCGCTGATATGCTGGAGGTTGGCCGCATTGCAGGTGCTGGACTTGACGTGTTTGAGGCGGAGCCGGAGATCAACCCGAAGCTTCTGGAGCTGGATAATGTTGTGCTGCTGCCGCATATGGGCAGCGCCACTGTTGAGGCCCGCACCGGCATGGGCGAAAAGGTGTTGATCAATATCCAGACCTTCATTGACGGCCATCGCCCGCCGGACCGTGTGCTGCCGCACTAGGGTTTGGCCTTTCAGGGCGTATCTATCTCACTCACAGCGAAGTGAGTGTAACCTCCACCGCTTACGCGCTATGGTCTGGGTGATCTATAGCTATCGTCTTGAAGTGGGGAGGTCACGATGTGCGATGAACTTACAGAAATTGATAATGAAGAGTTTGCCAAAGCTGGCGGTGATGTAAACCGCCGCGATTTCAGCAAGCTTGGCACTGCTGCTGTACTCAGCCTGATGTTGCCAGCAACGGCTTTCGCGGAAGACGGCCTTGAGGTTGTCGAGTCAGAAGTTGATGTGCCGATGGAAGACGGCGTGTCCGACAGCTATTTTGTGCGGCCTGCAAGCGGTACCTACCCGGGTGTGCTGATCTGGCCGGATATTCGTGGCCTGCGCCCGGCCTTCAAGGCCATGGGCAAGCGGCTTGCCATGCAGGGCTATTCGGTGCTGGTTGCCAACCCCTTCTACCGGGACGGCAAGCACCCGCATGTGGCCCCCGGCGAACAGTTCAGTGACCCTGATGTTCGTACGCGCCTTATTGCTATGGCGCGCAAGCTGACGCAGGATGCATCCATGTCGGATGCGCGGCATTATATCCGCTTTCTGGATGCGCAGGATGCAACCGACACGTCCCGCAAGGTGGGCACCATGGGGTATTGCATGGGTGGACCGCTTATTATGCGCACCGCGGGTGCCGTGCCTGAGCGCGTTGGTGCGGCGGCGAGCTTCCATGGTGGCGGCCTTGTGACCGACCGGGACGATAGTCCGCATCTGTTGATCCCACAGTCGCCAGCCCATGTGCTGCATGCCGTTGCAGAAAATGATGATGAGCGCAACCCGACCCAGAAGGTTGTGCTGGCGGAAACCTATGCCGCGAACGGCATTCCGGCTGAGATCGAGGTTTATGAGGGCACGCTGCATGGCTGGTGCCCCATCGACAGCCGTGTCTACAACGAAGCACAGGCTGAAAAAGCATGGGCCCGCACCCTTGCGCTGTTTGACCGCGCGCTTGGCTAAAGCAACGTAAACAATGCTAAAAAAGAGGCCGCTCGGATTACCCGGCGGCCTTTGTTACTTTTGTGGGTGCGTACCGCCTATATCTAACCAACAAACGCCTTTTCAATCACATAGTCTGCGGGTGCTGCGTTTGAGCCTTCCTTGAGCCCGGCCTGTTCCAGAAGGGCGGCGGTGTCCGCAATCATCTGGGTGGAGCCGCAGATCATCGCACGATCAGTTGCAGGGGTAAGGGGTGGCATTTCAAGCCGGGTGTAAAGCTCGCCCGTTTCCATGAAGCTGGTGATGCGCACGTTGCGGAAATAGGGTTCGCGCGTCATGCTGTCAAAATTAGCGCAGTCGCCCGTTCACCAGTTCACCCAGAAATTCATGTTGCATCAGTTCAGCAATGGTTTGCTTGCTGTAATCCAGCTCTGCTGCAGCGCGGCAGGTATGCGTTACAATCACGCGCTTGAACTTTTCGTAGGTTTCCGGGTCACGGATGATGCTTGCAAATGGTGCAAAGCCGGTACCGGTTGAAAAGAGATACAGGTTTTCCGCTGGTGATAAAGCATCCAGCACCAGCGTGCCCACAGGCTTGCGCCCAAGAAGAATGGTGTCGCCTTCGCGGATTTTTTGCAGGCGGGAGGTGAGCGGGCCATCCGGTACCTTGATCGAGAAGAACTCCAGCTCATCATCCCAGTTCGGGCTGGCGATAGAATAGGCGCGCATCAGTGGCTTTTCGTTCACCATCAGGCCCATCATGATAAACTCGCCAGACCGGAAGCGTAACCCCGCCGGGCGTGTCACCTTAAAGGAAAACAGAAAGTCTGTATAATGCAATTAATAATGAGTCTCAATATTAAAATGGTAATTTAAATAAGCTTTTTCATTTTTCTTTTGTGGCGCGCAAGAACAGGCTGGTGCAGGTGAATACCGAATATGTAACTGTAGCGGCAAGCACCCATATGGATGTGGGTATGCGGCCTTCGATCACTTGCATAAGAAATACAATCGTCGGCCCAAAAGCTGCCACAACGCCAGTTGTTAGCGGGGAGGTGAGAGCAAGGCCCTTGCCGACCAAATAAAGCGGCGCAACCATCAGCACCAAGATTTTAGTCGCGGTGGTGGCAATGTCGTTTGCGCTCACACCTGTCAGTTCCGTGTTGCCAAAGGCGAAAACGGCAACGCCGCCAATCAAGGCTATCAGCACAAACCGCAGGGCAAGCACACCCGTTGCCGAAATGCCCGCGTCATTCATGCGTTTGGCAAACACTGTTTCAGCAACAATAGTGACCCCGCTGAAGGCGGCCAGCAACAGGCTAAGCAGGCCTTTGCCAACAGAAACATCTGCCAAACCGGATCGACCCGACAGTACCACCCATGCAAGGAACACCAGTGCGACAACGATGCTCATATGGGAAAGTCGTTCTGTCGCGCCCGCACGGACATTGCCCGCCGCCTGAAGGCCAAACAAGGCGAGCAGAGCAACGCCCGCTGGCGCGACTCCGGAAAACACCGTGCTAACCACTGTTGGTTCCAACAGATTGAGCGCACCAAAGAAGCACAACCAGGCAACCGCTGTTGTCAGGTTGACCGCGAGTAGGTTGCGCCATTCCCGCCGCAGGGCACCAAATTCCGCCGGGCTCGCAACGAACAGGCATGTGCTGAAAAACAAAGTCGCCCCGGTGAAGGCAAGCAGCACTAAATCAAAGAAGCCAATCGCACCAAAAGCACCCGCCAGATATACATCCCTGATGCCCTGCGACAGCGCATAACCAATCAAAAGCCATAGGCCGATAGTCGAAGAACGAGCCATTGTTCCACCCTCCCTGTTGCTGACCGTCACAGGCGTAACAGGGCGGCAAGTGGAGAACTGGCCGTTTCCGGCGGTGGGTTGGGCAACCTGCTTTGCACAAGCCAGTGCAGCCCGTATCAGAGGAGGCACAAACAGCGATAGGAGACAGGTATGGCCTTTCAGGTTTCAGGAATTCAGCCCGAACCGTTCAAACAGTTCTTCACCATGAGCAGGCAGGAGCTTGCTGCCCACAATGCCGAAATGTTGGTAGCAGACCACAGTGAACCAGGCTATCCATGCCGGGTCAGCCTTGGGCACGCAAGGCCCGGGGACCGAGTTTTGCTCGTGAACTATGCGCACCAGCCCGCCGCATCGCCCTACAGGTCGGCGCATGCAATATATGTGGCTGAAGGGTCAGTATCCGCAGTGTTTGCAGCCGACGAAGTGCCGGAGCCGCTTCGTGTGCGGCTGCTGTCCGTGCGTGCGTTTGATGCAGACCATATGATGGTGGATGCAGATGTGGTTGAGGGCATGGACGCCGCAGACATCTTCATTCGTTTTTTCGAAAATTCGCAGACCGACTACCTTCAGGTGCACTATGCCAAGCGGGGCTGTTTTGCCGCCAATGTTTTAAGGGCCTGAACCACGGTTGATTGTAAACCGGCCCGGGCGGAGCGGGGTACCCAAAGCCTGTCGCTCCGCCACCTTTTGCGGTTGGTTACGCTCAGGCGTCCTGTGATTTCTTTTTGAACAAGGGTCGGATGAGGCGCCGGTAACTGAGGGCAAATCCGGTCCAGACCAGAAAAATACCCGCGAGGGAGCCAAGCCCGGCAAGGGTTTGGCCAATTGGTCCTAATACTTCGCCCGTATGCAGAAACCGGATGGTAATGCGGGCCTGGCTTGCAGGCGTACGCGTGTCAAACGGGCGGCTCTCGTCCGTGATGGTGCCGTTTGGCAATACCGTTGCCTCATACCGTTTGTGGTACTGGGCCCCATTGCCCAGATCTACCTCAAAATGGGTGGGCAGGCCGGTCGCTGCGTCAGCGTCCATCGTCACGGTTTGCCAACCGGGATAAGCGGCCACAACTGTATCGAAACGGGCTTGCAGGCTTGCTGCCCCTGTTGCTGGTGCGGGCACTGCTTCCGTCACTTCTGGCGCACTGCGGCGGCCCCGTTGTGGCGGGGTTTCACCGTAGGCGGCATACACCAGCTCATGCGCCCAGCGGTAGCCAAACACCGTGGCGGTTGTCGCCATCACAAGGATGGGGATCAGCATCCAAACCGCAAACACATGGTGCCAGTTATAGTCCCGTGCATGGCCGCTGGCGTAACTGCGGCGAAACAGCAGCCTTGCTTTTGTAGCTGACCAGCGCATGACAGGCGGCAACCACAGGTATGCGCCTGACAGGGTCAGAAAGATAAACACAAGGTTCGCTGCCCCGGTGATCGCCTTACCGGTTGCCCGATCATCTCCTGTCATCGAAAGCCAGCGGTGCAGGCGTGTCATGTCATCCATGAAGGCTTCGGTGCCCGTTTCCACCGATGGGAAAACCTCTCCCGTGACCGGGTGCATCAAATGTTTGGTGCGCCCTTCATAAAGGCGGATGGGTGCCGCCGGGTCAGCGGGAATATCCATCTCTATGCCGTCACCAAAGACACTCGCTTTGGCTGCCAGCTCATCAAGGGGCAGGCGCGCGCCTTGTATGGCGCCAATAAAATCTGCTTCGGCGGAGGCAACCATCTGCCGCTCATAGGTCAGCAGAACCCCGGTTGCGGACATCAGCAGGATGATAACGCCTGCGGCAATGCCTGCGCTTAAGTGCGCCCAGAAAAAGATGGATCGGATGGTCATGGGGTATGCTGCCTTTTGTTTTGCGGTATGCCCGGTTGGGCATGTTCCTTTCTATTAGGGCAGTGGCAGCGATGGTGCCACCACAAAGTCAAAACAAAAGGGGCGAGCAACAGCATGGGGTGGTAACTGCCGTTGCCCGCCGGTTGGTGGCTGCGTCCAATCCAGGCTGGCCGTAACCACCAAATTATTTGGCTGGGGTTAACCGTTCAGCGAACCGCCGATAACACCGGTCAAGGCTTCCAGATAGGCGGCAAACGCCTTGCGTCCCACCGGGGTTAAACGCAGTGTTGTCAGCGGCTTTCGCCCCACGATGGACTTATCCACCGTGATATAACCCGCGTCTTCCAGCTTCCTCAGCTGGATCGAAAGGTTGCCCTGCATCACCTTCAGCTTGTCTTTCAGCTCGGTGAAGGTTGCGGCCTCTTCGTTGGCGAGGGTGGCCATAACCCCCAGCCGCACGCGCCCATGAATGATGTCGCTGATTTTGTCGATATCAAACTCTGACATGGAAGTCCCGCTATGCCTGTGTGGTGTTGTTGGTATCAGGGCTGCTGCGCATAATCAGATAGCCGGGCACCGCCATAAGCACCAGCAGAACCACACCAAGCGCAGTGATATAGGCGTTTGTATCATCCAGCAGCAGCGCGAGAACAATTGCGGCAACAAACCAGCCTGCGGCTGTTACCCCGGTCCAGAAACTGCGGCGGATAACGGTTGCCGCGTACCACAGGCCACCCTGAAGTGCTGCCACCACCACGGGGTAGAAGAACCAAATGGTCCAGTCCCGCTTGGAGTAAGCAACCCAGCCAAAGGCCGCCGCCAGAACAAGGTTGGCAAGGCCACCACCCGCAAACGCGCCGTTCAGCGCCCGTTTTGATGCGCCCGTGCCAAAGGCGGGCTGGTCGCGCCGCTGCCAGAAGTTATAGATAATCACAAACATAAACAGTATCGAGGGCACGGTGCCAACCGCCATCCAAACTGCTGCGGGGGCAGTTACCGCCGCCATCAGCATCCAGCCGTTTATCAGGCACTGAAGGCCGTAAAGAAGGCCCGCCGCCCCATACACAAGGCCAAAGCCCCGCTCATACCCGCTGTCTTCGCTGACGAGCGCCCGCATGAAGGCGAGGTCGTCTTGTGCTGTTTCTGCATTCAATGTCATTGCATTTGTTCCCTGTCGTTTCTGTTTACTTGGTAGCCTGCCACCCTGCTTTTGGCACGTGTGCCGCACCGGGTAGCAGGCCAACTATTGGGAAGGCATGCTGTGCGCATGCACCGTTCCCCGCTGTCGTTAGCCAGTATCTAGTGTATTTGGTTTATAATGTAAACTAGTTTATGAGATTCTTTTTTTGAATAAAAGCGTGCCATACGCAAAAGCGCCGCTACAGGGGCTGCAGCGACGCTTTGAAACACTGGTGGTATGGTATGTATTAGTCTGTCGGCGCGGTTTCTTCTTCTGCGCTTTCTGCCAAACTTTCCGCGGCGGTGGGTCGCCATGACCAGATCAGTAGCAAAAGACCGGTGATGATAAAAAGCGCAAAGCCAGACAGCATCCAGCTGTTCACATACCACTGCTCGCCCCATTCAAACTCGCCTGACATAATGCGGGCCCAGCCACGAAAATGCTGCGTGCCACCAACCACAAGGCCGAGCGCGGCAAACACGCTGGCGAACCAGCGCACAATCCAGTTCATCGGGTTGCCAACCATATAGAGGAGGCCCAGCAAGCCAATAACCGTGCGTTGCGTTCGGCAAAAGGGGCATTCATAAACAAGGCCGGTCAGGTCCACAGTCCATGTGAAGATGGACAAGAGCACCGCGGCCCCGCCCACAAGCAGTTTCTTTTCCTGCAAGAAATTGAATAAACGATCATCCCAAGAAGACATGCATTCCCCCCGCTTGAGTTTTCTATATCGAACGCCCCCTTTTGCCGGTTTGGGCAGAAGGCCATCCATCATGGGCGTTATCGGGAAACCCTAGCTTTCACAACAAGCCACCGCAAGCCCCGAGCGGCGGGTTGGGTGATGCATGTGATAGGTGGAGTTGGGGGGCTTGAATGATTATCAGCGTAACTTTTGTTAATTGGAAACAATTTCACCCATTGCTGGGACAGCTCCATATTTGCCTTGTAGGTAATCTCGCCGGAGTTCTTTATCAAATCTCAAGCCTGACTCTCGATCAGACAAGCGGCGGAGTTCAGAGTTGCCGGTTGCATCTTTTTCAGCAAACCAAATTTCATCGCGCCTGTAGAAATCTTGGCTAAGTAGATAGTGTTCGTGGGTGGCTAAGATCAGTTGATTGTTATTTTGTTCAGAAAAGTGCATTTGATGAAAGTATCTTGTCACGGCAGGGTGTAAGCTACGATCCATTTCATCAATTATTATAGTTCTATCAGTTTGATTTCTAAGGAACAGAGAGATCAAGTCAATGATTCTCCTCGTGCCTTCAGACTCTTCATTGAGTTCAAAAAAGTTTTCTTCGTTATTGTTGTCAAGTTTTACCACTAACATCCGAAGTACAATGACTCTGTCGGCTTCCTTCTTAAATAGGTATCTTCGCCGACCAATTTCTAGAAAGGTCCGCTCTCCCTCTTTTAGGGAATGGAGATGGTCCAAAAATTCCTTACTCGGAAATAGTGCATTCAGGTCGCCGGTATATTCCTGAAATTCGATTCTAGAGTTTCCAATATCGCAGGCCCTCAAAACGTTTTCGATCTGCGATTTAAATTTCTCGTCATTGCTTTCTAACAATCTTTCAAGGTCATAGGGGTCTGCTTTTTCGCCTACTCTTTTTATCTCTAGTTTTTCTAGGAACCATATAAATGGCAGCATCAAAAATCTGGCGACATCTGTGCCGATCAATTCATCCAGATTTCTACGGCCAATGTCTGACAAAACCAATTTATCTGACGGTGTGCTAACTATCAAATCATGTAGTGTTTTGGCTTTAGTTTTTGATCCTAACAATCTCTCAATTCTGACTCCGAGCTCAAGCACAGTAGAGGTTTGGTCTATGTGTCGAGTATAAATTTGCTTTGGTTCCTTGTTGGATTCAATCTCATACAGCCATTCTTTAATCGGCTTACCTTCGATAACTTCAAAACCATATCTATAAGCGAACTCTTCTACTGCAATCTCAAATTCGAATTTCGAGGGTGATTGGCGATGTTCAGTGGAAAGTTTGAACGCTTTTCGCTGAGGTATCTCTATTCCAAGAACTATATAGTCTCGGGCTGTTTGCAGGCAATGGATCAAGTTGGACTTTCCTGCAGCATTTGCTCCATAGATGATCGCGCCCCTTAGCAACTTGTGTCCACTAGGGTTGTCTTCATAGATATGTTGCGGAAGCTGCCGCTCCAAACTCTTAACCATATTTAAGGTTGTCGGTTCTCGGAACGACAGGTGATTTTCAACCGTAAATCGGATGAGCATTAATTTATCCCCCACTACATTCGACGGCAACCTAACAGGCGGGTTGGCGAAAATCTACAGTTGAATGTAAAAAAAATCTCTCTCGACTATAAGTGGGACTTGAATGTACCTCCTGCGTGTAGTATATATGATCTAATAACACCCAAGGTCCGTGACGTTGAGCTTGTAATCAGGAAATTCATTCGAAGAGTGAGTTTCTTCGTTCCAAGTAAAAGGGCCGCCACTTGGGCGACCCCTGAGTACACATAGTTTGCGTACAGTATTTGCACACAAAGCGTAGACGATAGTTCTCCGGGTTTCAATATCAAAAGTGTGGTCCACAAAACCTGTGCTTGTGTAATGCAAGCGCAAGCGATTGATATTGGAGTAATAAATGTCGCTTGATAAAATTAATTTACGTAAACTCATTAAGCTATTAGGTGCGGACGAGAGACTGTTAGTATCTGAATTGCGGAGTGACATTCGACTAACCATCTTGAAGGAGCAAGGGCACAATTCAGGTGGTGGCGACTTTCATGTACCATTCTGGGCTGATGCAAAAACTTTCGTTGCCAACCAAGGTGATTTAACCGAATTAACTGAGCTGCGGATCAGCAAGAATCCGAGGCGGCGCAACCTGTACCCTAAAATGAAAGATGGTTTTCTACGGTGGTGGAACGACAAACGTTGTTGGAGTAATGAAAAGTTTGAAATTACCCCGCAAAGTGTCAAGGCTCATCTAAATCCGCCGGGTGTTAAAGCAACCATTAAGGTAGAGAACTTGTTAGTTGTTCAGGTTGGGGAAGGTGATTCTTGTGCGATGAGATTGATATATCCGTATTTTGCTGAAAACCCTTCCTTGAATAAAGAAGAAACTCAACTAGGACTCTGGATAATGAGCCAAGCTTTTCCCGAGTATGACATCGCCGATATGAGAATTCTTGATGTTTTACGTGGACAAGCTTTTGGTATCGAAGATGTCGGGTTAATTGGTGATGAAGCTGAACGCCTGACACAAAAATACAACGATTTGCTACATCGATGGTCAGAAATTCGTAAAGAGTATCCAAAGTCAGCGGCGTAACTGGTTTTGAATTGGTAAAAAACCAGATTTTGAGGAGTGCGTACGCGCTCCTCAACTCTCCCTCTTGCTCCCCCTTGAAAATGGCCCTATACAGCCGCGATGACTGACCAGAAACATATCCGCAATTTCTCGATCATTGCGCACATTGACCACGGCAAATCCACGCTGGCGGACCGCATGATCCAGAACACAGGCGCGCTCTCGGACCGCGAGATGCAGGACCAGGTGCTTGATAGCATGGACATCGAGCGCGAGCGTGGCATCACCATCAAGGCGCAAACCGTTCGGCTGGAATATACAGCCAAGGACGGTGAGGATTATGTGCTCAATCTGATGGACACGCCGGGCCACGTGGATTTTGCCTATGAGGTTAGCCGCTGCCTGTCGGCGTGCGAAGGCTCGCTTCTGGTGGTGGATGCCTCCCAAGGGGTTGAGGCTCAAACCCTCGCGAACGTGTATCAGGCCATTGATAACGATCATGAAATCGTGCCGGTCCTGAACAAGATCGACCTGCCTGCGGCAGAGCCGGAGCGTGTGCGCACCCAGATCGAAGATGTGATTGGCATTGATGCATCCGAGGCCATTGAATGCTCCGCCAAGTCGGGCATCGGCATCGAGGATGTGCTCGAATCAGTGGTTACCATGCTGCCGCCGCCTGAAGGCGACCCGGACGCCCCGCTGAAGGCCATGCTGGTTGATAGCTGGTATGATGCCTATCTTGGTGTGATGGTGCTGGTGCGGGTGATTGATGGCACGCTGAAAAAAGGCCAGCAGGTGAAGATGATGGCCGCCGACACGGAGCATCAGATTGAACGCGTCGGCGTGTTCACCCCAAAGGGTGTGATGGTGCCATCGCTCGGCCCCGGCGAAGTGGGCTTTTTCACCGCTTCCATCAAGGAAGTGGCCGACACCCATGTGGGTGACACGATTACCGACGCGAAAAAACCGTGCACGGAAGCACTGCCGGGCTTTAAACCGAGCCGGTCTGTAGTGTTTTGTGGCCTGTTTCCGGCTGATACATCCGAGTATGAACAACTGCGTGATGCGCTTGGTAAACTGCGGCTGAATGACGCCAGCTTTGAGTATGAAACAGAATCGTCTGCGGCTCTTGGCTTCGGCTTCCGCTGCGGTTTCCTTGGCATGCTGCACCTGGAGATCATCCAGGAGCGCATCAGCCGCGAGTTTGATATTGAGCTGATCACAACCAGCCCAAGCGTGATTTATAAAATCCATATGACCGATGGCACCATGCAGGAACTGCACAACCCTGCCGACATGCCCGATGTGGTGAAGGTGGATTATGTGGAAGAGCCATGGATCAACGCCACCATTCTGGTGCCTGATGAGCATTTAGGTGCTGTGCTGAAGCTGTGCGAGGACAAGCGCGGCATTCAGGAAGACCTGACGTATGTGGGCGCGCGGGCGATGATGAAATACAAATTACCTCTCAATGAGGTGGTTTATGATTTCTATGACCGGCTGAAGTCCGTCAGCCGTGGTTACGCGAGCTTTGATTATGAGATGGCGGGCTATGAGCGGTCTGACCTGGTGAAAATGTCGATCCTTGTAAACGCGGAACCCGTTGATGCGCTGTCGATGCTGGTGCACCGGTCACAGGCGGATAGCCGGGGTCGCGCGCTGTGTGAGCGCCTGAAAGACCTGATCCCGCGCCAGCTGTTCAAAATTCCTATTCAGGCAGCCATTGGCGGCAAGGTGATCGCGCGCGAGACCATTTCCGCCATGCGTAAGGACGTAACGGCAAAATGTTACGGCGGTGACGTTACCCGGAAGAAGAAACTTCTTGAGAAGCAGAAGAAGGGTAAGGCCAAAATGCGCATGTACGGGAAGGTGGAAATTCCGCACAATGCCTTCATCGCTGCCCTGAAAATGCGCGAGAATTAAGCCTCGCGCAATTATAGTTTGATGCGGTACCAGCCCACATCCCCACCCGACCACCCAAGTATAATTCCATGCGGTGGCCGGGTGGGGGTGTGGGCCGGCGATGCTAGTTAATCTAAAATTCTAGCATGATTGATGATTGCCGCTTCTGGGCTAATCCGATAACCGCGCGACAATTTCATCTTCAATCAAACGTTCCGTTGCCTGATGCATGCCGCGGGTGTTGAAGTCTGTTTTGGTGACCACCACCACGAGGTCGTGCGCGGGTATCACCAGCACGCGGTTGCCGCCATTGCCCGCCATATAATAGCTCCTGTAGGTTCTGCCCGACACGTCGTAGGGCGCGAGCCACCATTGGTAACCATATTCAACGCCCCGGTCAGCGTAAGCAATCGCGCGCGGTTTCACGGATTCTGCCGCCCAGTTTTCAGAAAGCACCCTGCGCCCATCGTACATCCCGCCGTTTCGTTGCATTTCGGCAAATTTGCCAAGCCCACGTGTGGTGAGCGCAAGGCCGCCGCTTTTGTGGGCGTTGCCAAGGCCGTTGAACTGCCACCGATACTCTGTGATGCCAAGCGGGTCGAAAAACTTGCGCTTCACATAATCCTGAAAGGGCTCGCCGGTGGCGCGCTCCACAATCTCGCCCAGCATTTCGGTGCCAGCCGAGCAGTAGAAGAAAAGCCGACCATATTTTGCGGTATCCGGTGTGCCCACCCAAGAGGGATAGCCCCTGATCGGTAAATCCCAAAAGAAAGAAGGCCAGTCTTCCACATTATGCATGCGGCTTTCGTTGCCGCGCGAGAATATATCATCGTCATGGCATTCCAGAATGCCGGACATGGTCAGCAAATCTTCAATCGGCATCGAAAGCTTGCGGGGGTCGGGGTTATCAAAGGGGGCGATGTCAGCAAAATAACCAGCGGCGGGTTTGTTCACGTCAAACAGGCCATCATCAACGGCTGCGCCAACAGCCATGCTGGTCATGGTTTTGGTGGCAGACCGGGTGTTGTGCAGGGTGGCTGCGTCCGCCCCGTTGAAGTAACCCTCATAAACAACCTTGCCGCCTTCCATCACTAGAAGGCTGGTCACGGTGCCAAACTCACCCGCCTCGATTTTGGTGGTTACCGCTTCCATGTTGGCCCAGCGGCTGTCAGTTGCAGGCGTGACTGGCGCTGCGGCCAGGAGCATAAGGCCCAGTAATTTTTTATACATGTGTTTACCTCAAAGTTTGATCCGTGATCAGATGGCCAAACCTTGAAAGAAGTGTTTTTAAAGGTCACTTGAAGAAAGTTGAATTTTCTTGAAGGCACCTGCTTCAAACAGAGTATGCTCCGACCATGCGTTACAGTTTTGAAGACATTGAATTGGATAGCGAAAAGCGAACGGTTCATCGCGGTTCGCAGGCTATCGCCCTGCCTGATCTGTCTTTCGATACGCTGTTGAAGCTGTTTGAATGCGCACCGGCGGTGGTTACTTATGATGACCTGTGCCGCGATGTTTGGCGCGCGGACCATGTAAGCGCGGAAACAATCGCGCAGCGTATTGCCCTTCTGCGTAAGGCGCTGAAAAACCCTGAGCGTGACTACGATTATATCCGCACAGTACGTGGAACGGGTTACGCGCTCACGGGGCCTGTGACCACCCTTGCGGAACCGACATCAAGAAATACTAGTGCCGCAATAAAAACTGCGGCGCTGGCAGCAGGCATCCTCATGATGGTGGGCGTTGGCATACTTTTGCCACGCGGCGCAGAACCTGTGCTGCCTGCAACAGATGAAACAGAACTATCTGAAAAATCGACCGCCGCCATTTTGGTGGAACGCGCCCGGGACCAACTGAGTTTGCATCAGTCCAGAGAGACGGACAGAGCAATTGACTTGCTGCGACAGGCGCTGCTTGAAGACCCTGACAGCTTTGACGCCCGCAGCACGCTCAGTGCTGCGCTGTCGACCAAGGCGACAAAGTTCGGCGGTGATGACGCGATGAAACAGGAAGCGGAAACACTTGCCCGTTCCCTGATCAGCGAACAGCCTGAAAACAGCAATGCATGGTCTTTGCTTGCCTATGCTCTGGGGTCTCAAGGGCGTTTGGATGAAAGCTCGTCGGCGTACGAATATGCGTTCCAGTTGGACCCCGGTAACGCCATCGCCATGTCGAGCGCGGCACACAATCTGTTGATCCGCGGCGAGCTGCAACAGGCTTATGTGCTTGAAATGCGGGCAAAACAAGCGGGCGGCAACAATAAATATGCTGAAATTCAAATTGCCCAGATTTTCGAACTAATCGGGCATTCCGACATGACCAAGTGGCAAGAGCAGGCGCTGGCGCTCAATCCGGGTCAGGTTGTGGTTTTAAGCGAGCTTGCGCGCTCTTACCTGCGTCAAGCGAAGCCGGGGGCTGCGCTCGATGTGCTGGATCAAGCCGAAGGCGCGGACCAGTCCGCGCCTCAAATTTTGCAGCTTCGCGGTCGGGCCATGATGGCGCTTGGGCGCATGGATGAGGCGCAACAGTTTTTTGAAGCTGCTGGTGATTACACCCGCAAAGAGCTTGTCGCACTATTGGCCTTCAGAGGCCATGCCGAATTGGCGCGCCGATTTTTGGCCGAGTATGACAAAGCCAAATTGGCTGGTGATACATGGCCCGGCAGCCATGTGAAAATGGCAGAGGTTGCTGCCGTTGCGGGCGAGCACGAACAGGCGGTTGGTTATTTGGCACATGCGGTCAGCCTCGGGTGGCGCGATATCGCCTGGCTTAAACAATCCCCCTTTCTCGCTGACGTGCTGGAAGTAAGAGAGGGGCAGGCGATCCTTGAACGAATTGAACGGGAACTGGCACTGCAACGCCAGCTGATAGAAGGCATGCTTTAAAGCGTTTTGCCTCAGTCTTCTCGCGCGCGGCTGCGTTCCGCGCGGTTGGGCAGCAACTGATTGCTGCCCAATTGAATAGCTACATCCGACTTTTTATGAGACTAAAGAAGGTTTCATCATCTTCTTTCTTACGTGCATCCAGTAAAAATTCGGCATCCGCACCTGCGCGATATCTTAGTTGATCACTATTGTCGGTAGCGGCCTGCCAGATTACTTCCGCAACAACTTCAGGCTCAGACATGGTCGCGGCAAAATGGGAAAAGACTCCCTGCATTGACCCCACGATTGGCTGGTATTCTTCCAGGCTGGCATCATTGACAAAGTCAAACGAGCGCCCTGAAAAATCGGTGCGGATCATTCCCGGTTCAATGATTTTGACTGCTATGCCAATTGTCTCTAGTTCATAGTGCAGCGCCTCAGAAAGACCTTCGACTGCAAATTTGCTGCCGTGATACAGGCTACCCAGCGGAAATGTCATCTGCCCGCCGATAGACGAGATATTGATGATCGTGCCAGACTTGTTGGTGCGAAAGTGAGGTAACACTGCTTTGGTGGTTTCAATCAAGCCGATGACATTGGTGTCAAATTGGCGGCGCACATTTTCCATTGGGAAGGCTTCCATGGGCCCATAAGCGCCATAGCCAGCGTTATTGAGCAGGGTGTCAATCTTCCCAAAACGATCAATGCCCTCTTGCACGGCTTTTTGAATCGAATTGCTGTCCGTTACATCCAGTCGCGCGATATGCATATTTTCACTGGTCGGAAGGTCTTGCGCGGTTTCGGGCGTGCGCATGGTGGCGATAACGTTCCAGCCTTGATTGTGGAAGTGTTTGGCTGTGGCATTACCAATTCCGCTTGAAGCTCCGGTGATAAGGATCGTTTTAGACATAATAGTCTCCATAAGGTTAGGGGTGTTGCCTCATAGAGATAGTTTTTGGGAGCTACGCCCGCCTGCCCAATAATCCTGCATTCCTGCCTAATCGTGCAGGAATTACAAAAATTCTGTTTTCGTATCGTGATTAATTTATGGTTATGAATGCGGAGGAGCGTGAATAATGTCGACATTAACTTTGGCAGACAATGTTAACCTTTATGCTGAAAATAATGGACTAGGTGACGGTGCATTCGAGACGCCCGTGCCCAACTTAACAGTTTTCAGAATGCGCCAGCCGTCTACTGGTCAGGCTGTTCTGTACCAGCCTTCAATATGCCTGATTCTGCAAGGAGAGAAAGAAACAAGCATTGGTCAAGAACGGTTTTCGCTAACGGCGGGTGACGCGGTGGTGGTTAGCCATATGGTACCTTTGATGGTGCAGATTGTGAAGGCCAGTATAAAAGAACCTCACGTTGCATTGGTGCTGGAACTTGATCTATCCATCATTCGCAGTTTGATTGACGAAGTACCTGCAATGATCGAGGCCGATGGAGGTGTTGTGAAGAAGGCCCCCATAGATGCGTCTCTTATGGATGCGTTGACGCGGTTGTTTGATTTGATAGACCAACCATTTGAACGACAAGTGTTGGCACCTCTTATAATTCGTGAAATACACTTCCGTTTGTTGCTGGCTTCGGTAGGCAGCGGGCTGCGTTTGCTGCTGGACAGGACGAGTGCGCAAAGTCGAGTGGCGACAGCCATTGCACACATAAAGGAAAGATTCGCGGAATCCCTGCCTGTCGCCGATCTTGCCGGTGTTGCAGGAATGAGCCTCTCTGCTTTTCACACACACTTCAAAACAGTGACGAACCGAACCCCGCTACAATTTCAGAAGGATCTCCGTCTGATGGAAGCTCGCAGGCTTTTGATGGACGGCACGCACAATGTTTCTGTGACAGCTTTCGCGGTGGGGTATGAAAGCCCCACCCAATTTAGCCGCGAATACGCCCGAAAGTTCGGCGTATCGCCGCGCTCGGATATGCGTCCTACGTCGATCTGAGCAGTTGGTTGATTTAGGTTGAGTCGGCTTTGCCTGTGCGTCAGGCGATGGTTGCCGCATCGGCGCTGGCATGCAAGTGGGCGACAAGATCCGGTGCAAGCCGCAGGCGCGCGGCAAGCAGGTTCAGATAATCTTTCTCTGCCATAGTGTCCCCCTGAATAATCAGGATGGACGCCAGATACATGGTTGCTGCCACTTCGGGGCTGGTGGCCGCATCCACAAGCGTTCGCATGTTTTTGGGTGCGACCAGTTCCTCAATCAGGAAATCCTTGTGCAGTTGCGGCAGGCGCATGGCCTTAAGCGCCTTGTAGGTTTTGTGTTGTTCTACAGGGGATAGGGAGCCGCCAGCCTTGGCCGCGCTGATGATAGCCCGCACGAGGGTGCGTGCGAGTTTTTGTTGCGCGTGTTCCGAGGCTGGCAGGAAATTGGTGCCGAGCAATAGAGGGGGCGATGCGGGCTGGCTCGGCACAGCAACCGCATCCGGGGAAGAACCTTGATCACCTGTTGCGCTTTGGTCTGCAAGCGTATTCCAGTTTTGCCATGCGGAAAAAGCGATGCCGCTGATGGCTGCAATGCCGCCCAGATTAAGCACATAGTTTTTGAGGCGTCGCGGTGAACAGCGACGAAAAATAAGCCCGGCGAGTCCACCGACAGGTGCATCCGCGATGAGCCCGCCGGGCCCGGAGATCAACCGCTCAAACCCTCCGCCAGACCGATATGGGGTGCGAATCCGGTCTGTGTGCACAGTTTCTGATGCATGCGAGATCGGGGGCATCAGGGTTGTAAGGGCATTGAGCATTTTTGATCCCAAAAGCGAAACAAATGGTGTGCCCTGAATATGGCAGTATTTCTGACGCACTCAATATGGCGGCGGCATAGAGTTTGATAGGAAAAAGCTATGAATAATAGTTAATCAATTGTTAACGGCTGTTGAGAAGGAGTGCCCTGATGGCCTGTGGACCGAAAGAACAGGTGGGGTCAGCGTTCGGCAACAACGGTGGGGAAGCTGTTTTTCACCACATCGCGGATGACCTCGGCCAGTTGATGGTACGCTGGGGCGCGGCCCGCGCTTTTTCGCCAGACAAGACCCACTGACCGGGTGAAAGTGCGCCCCCTGAGTTTTTTGACTACAATCTCGCTTCGCTCGGAAATTTCCGATTGCACGTAAAGAGCTGGCAGGAAGGTGACACCCATGCCCATGCCAACCATATGGCGCAGGGCATCAAGGCTGGTGCCTTCATAGTCGCGCAGGCGAGTGGCGCCAAACTCTTTGCACAGTGTGTTGATCTGGTCATGCAAATGATACTGTGGGCTGAGGGACAGTACCTGAAGGCCCGACAGGTCATCCACGTCCACTTCATCTTTTTCCGCAAGCGGGTGGTCCACTGCCATGGCAAGAAACAGCGGTTCCCTAAACAGGCGACTGGTGACAAGTTCCGCACCCGTGACAGGCAGTTGCGCAAGCACCACGTCATGCAGGCCGCGGGTCAGCTCATACACTAGTTGCTGAGGTGACGCATCCCGCACATAGAGGCTAAGTTCCGGGTGCTGTTTGTGCAGCGTGGCAACAACATGGGGCAGCAGATAAGGGCCAAGGGTAGTTTTCGCACCTAATCGAATGGTGCCGATAAGGCCATGCTGCGCTCCGGCGGTGAAATCAACGATGCCTTGCAGTTCATCAAGCACCTTGCGCGCGCGGGCGCTGACTTCGCGCCCAACGGGGGAAAGGGTAACGCCGCTGCGGTCCCGCTCCACAAGCTGGACGCCGAGTATTTCTTCCAGAAGCTGGATTTGCGCGCTGAGCGATGGTTGGCTGATGTTGCAGGACTCTGCCGCATGCCGGAAATGCCCTGCATCTTCGAGCGCAACCAGATAACGAAGCTGTCGCACAGTGAGCTTGTTCAGAAGCATAGGGTATCTCCGTGAGGACGCGAGGCGGTGATGTTCATGACATAGGAAAATCCTATTGCGCATTAATATTCCATTGTTTTTTTGGAATGCACGGCCAGAAGCTCAAATTTTATAGAGACTCAAAATTATGTAGGGGCTCAAAATTTTTGAGCATTTTGCGCTGTTACTAATTTGGGGTTGGCGACTCAGGAAAAATCAGTCAACAGGAAAGCGCGATGGAAGAGTGAAGCATTTCTCATAACTGGCGTTCGGACTCTGTTTTTTGCCAAAAATCTTCCTTTTTTGGCGATTTTTTCACCAGAAATGGCCTGAAATAGTCCCGTTTTTTACCTAATTTTAAGATTCTCTACTTATAAAGGGTATCACTGATACAGCTTATTAGCTCCCTTGATCTGACTGTGTCCAGCGGAACCGCCCCTTCTCCCCCGATAGCGGTTCCGCTTTTTTATTGGAATCTTCAGCATAAAAAAAGCCGGGCAGAAACCTTGCCAAACTCAGGTGAAGCCTGCATAAATATTTAGGGGAGAGTGAGGTGACTGATGCGGGGTAACGCCTTGATGAAGAAACTGTTTTGCATTTCTCTGATGTTTTTTGCGGCGATTTCGGTACAAAGCCCGGTTGCTGGACAGGCGCTGATTGACACAGATGACCCACGTCAGCTTTCCCTCGATATTGTTGCGGCAGTTAACCGTAATTCCGAGCCGGCAACCATTGCTGTGCGCCTTCAGGAATTGATCCGCATCTTCCGTTTCCGTTGTACCCGATTAACTGACTATCAGGTGTTTTCCCAGCGGGCTAACATCATTGATTTTAAAGCAAAATGTAGCGGTGACCCCCTTTACGGTGTGACTGTTGCCACCAATGGGTATGTGGCGGTTTATGGTGGGAATGGCATTGTCTCCAGCTTCAACCGGAATGATGGTCTTATCCTTGTTTTTGACAATGAAGGCGAGCTTTCCGGCGATCGCTCGTTAACTGTTGACCAAGCCGTCGTTGAAGGCGTTGACCGTCTTGAACTCGAAGAAGATATCAACATTGTTTATGTGATGGGCACTGTTGCGATTGGGCTTGGCTTTATGCTTGTGGTCAGCCTTGTTTGGTGGCGTGCCTGGAAATTCCGGCAGACCCGTAAACCCCGTCAGCGCATGAAGCCAATGGCGCGCTACCGGGTAAGTGCAACATCCGCCGACAAAGACGCATTCATCGCTGAAAGCAAATCGGTTGGCAGACATGTTTGGCAGCACCCTCAGGGTTTCTATATTGCGCAAGGCAAGCTGGGAAAACGGCGGTTTTTCAGCGGTTATTTTGGTGCAAGGATATATGCGGCGCGGGGTTGGCGGCTGTTTGAAATTAGCGCTCCAGCCCGACCGGAAGCAGAACACCCAGTTTAATTTGTGTTGCTCATTTAAGCTGTTTAGCGGCGAAACGGCGATGTCCAGGTTACCCCTGTTATCGCCGCAATAAAGTCTGCCGCAAAGGCGAGCACCACAAGCAGTCCAATAAACTGCAGCAAGATTGGCGGCACAATCGGCACATTGCCCAGTAGGGTTTTCTTTTCCCGCCATCGCCCAAAGCCCCAAAGGGCTGCGCCAAAGACCATTCCGATAAAGGCATAGACGCTGGTCATTAATTGGGTATCAGCGGTTAGTTTTTGGTGAAAACTCAGGCTTGCCAAAGTGGAAGCCCTGACCAAAGTCGACACCGAGAGACTTTAGGAAATCAGCCTGAAAGCGTGTTTCCACATGTTCGCCAATTGTCCTGATGCCAAGGTCATTGCACAGGCGCACAATCGACAGCAGGAAGGTAGGCTTATAACCGGGTGTATTCATGTCCCGTACATAGGCACCATCAATTTTGACATAATCAACATTGAAGGCCCGCAAATACTGGTAGCCGGAAGCGCCAGCACCAAAATCATCCAGACAAACCTTATAATCAACGGCCTTCAGGTCGCTCAGAATTGCCTCGGCCTTTTCCATGTTTTTGATGGCTTTGGTCTCTGTAAGCTCAAGCATGATGTCGCGGGCTACATCTTTCGCCTGCACGAGCTGGTTAACAAACTCGTCTACAAACCTGCTGCTCTCAAGGGTGCGCCCGGACAGGTTGACCGCAAGGGTTATAGGCTCCCCAAGCCGACGCATCTTGCGAACATAATCAATCGCTTTGCGGCAAAGCGCGATATCAAATTCCTCAATCATGCCAATTTCTTCGGCAAAGCCGATAACATCTTTTGGCGCCCTATTGTCGTTATGTTCACCAAAGCGGCTCAGAACTTCGTTATGGTGAATGTCGCCGGTTTGCAAAGAAACCACAGGCTGAAAGGCCATCTTAAACGAGCCACTTTCAATCATTGTACGCATGTCGGTGACTTTGGCTGTTGCTTCAGCGGCCATGCCATCATAAGCGGCATCGAGTTTCTCGAAGTCAACGGAAGATGAATCTTCACAGAATTTCGTCAATACATAGGACAGAGTGCGTAGTATCTGGTCTTCCGACATGTCACCGTCCGCTGATATGGTTGATACAGCGGTTTTAAGGGTAACCTTGTCATTCACTTTTTTCAGGCTTTCACCAATATATTTGCCGTCGCTTTGGGTGCGGTGCAGGAAGGCAAAATGCTTTTCACCAATTTGCCCCGCCATTTGACCATCAACAGAAATGGTTTTCAGATGTGCAGCCAGCCTGCCCGCCAAATTTTTGGAAAATTTGGGTCCAAACTTTTTCTTGGCTTCGTCCAAGCCTTCCACTTCAACCGCCGTCATATAAAGGTTGTTGCTGCTGTCCCCGTCGGCAGCCATGGTGTTTGCGGCAAGGTCAAGAAAACTGTCCCGTGTCAGGAGGCCGGTTTCATTGTCCACGGCTCCTTCGCCAACACCGCTTCCAAGCGGGGCTGAGCGAAGCGCGATGAAGGTGCGACTATCTTCGCCGGGCATATGCAGGCCAAAAAGCCTGAGGGCGAAATTATACCCCTGACTTCCCTTGAAGCGCAGCGGGATAGGGCCAAGGCGCCCCTTGTGTTCCAGATGCATTTTCAGCGCGAGATAAACCTCGCGGTCATCTTCATCGATCAGGTCGTGAATAGAATTGCCGATATGGCTTGCACCGGGCTTTTCCGAGGCGATTTTTTCAACGGCGCCGCCAGCAAAAAGAATTTTACCAGTTGAATCAACCTCGAAAAAAATCTCCGCAGCAGCAAAAGCGAAGGCAACAAAGCGTTCCCGTTCTTTTCGCAGTTCGTCAATCAATGATGACATAGAGCCCCCAAAAGTGCATCTGGCCGAATGTTATTAACGCTTCTAGGTGGTAACCATGCCAATCACAACTCCAATTAAACCTCAAGTCAAAAATACCGAGGGTTTGTCTGGACTTTAGTCTTGCATCGTCACGCACCATCGCTAGGCTTTCACCAAAGGTTAGCACGCACCCGTAACAAATGGGTTAACGAAACGGGCAAATTGCAGGGGAAGGCAAATGAAACAGTTATCTGGCTTGTCAATTAAATCGGCTGGGGCCGTCTGTGTCGCTGCGGCACTGTCGGTGCTAACACCATTAAGCGGCGCAGTCGCTGATGTAGCGCAGCCTGTGCCAAACGGTATGCAGTATGAAGATGTTTTCAATCTGGAATATGCAACTGACCCAAGGATAACGCCGGACGGCCAGCATGTGGTTTACGAGCGCCGCGCCATGGATATCATGACTGACCGGGTTCGCAGCAATATCTGGTCTGTCAGCCTTTCGGGCGGCGATCATCAACCGGTTTTGTCAGGCAAGGCCAATTTCCGTATGCCGCGCTTCTCCCCTGACGGAACACGCATGGCTTATGTTTCAACGGTTGAGGGCAAAAACCAGATTTATGTGCGCTGGCTTGATAGCGGCGCCACCGCTCGCGTTACCGATCTCGAATTGTCGCCAAGTAATCTGAGCTGGTCACCGGATGGCACCCAGCTCGCCTTCACTATGTTTACGCCTGCAAAAGGGCCGTCGTTCTTTTCGCTCCCCAGAAAGCCAAAAGGCGCGAAATGGGCAGGGAACGCAAAGGTTATCGACCAGTTCATCTACCGTTTTGATGGTGCAGGCTATTTGCCAAATGGGTTTACTCACGCGTATGTGGTGCCAGCAGATGGCGGCTCTCCGCGCCAAATCACCAGCGGTAACTTCAACCACCGAGGCACAGTTGCGTGGATGCCCGATTCGAGCGCCATTCTCGTGTCGGCCAACCGTTATGCTGACTGGGAACTGAACCCGAGAGAAAGCGAAATTTACGCTTTCTCTCTCGCTGACGGTAGTGTCACCCAGCTCACCAACCGGCCCGGCCCGGATACAAACCCTGTTGTGTCACCAGATGGCAGCCGCATCGCCTATACGGGTAATGACGATAATGGCATGAGCCATCAGAACGCTTCGCTTTATGTGATGAATATTGACGGGAGCGGCGTGCAGAACCTGACCCCGACAGTGGACCGCGGCATTGGAAATATACAGTGGAATGCTGATGGCAGCGGCCTTTACTATGCCTACAATAGTTCGGGCAACAGACTGGTTGCATTCACTAATCTGGCGGGTAATGGGCGGATTATAACCGATGATCTTGGCGGGCTATCGCTTGGGCGCCCTTATGCCAGTGGCACGTACCGCGTGGCACCTGACGGCAAGCTTGTGTTCACCCTGAACAAGACCGACAGACCTGCGGACCTTGCCGTTGTAGACCGTATTGGCACCGTTACGCAGCTGACCCACTTGAATGACGATGTTCTGGGCACGCGCGCGATGGCGCCTGTGGAGCGGATCGCGACCACATCAAGTTTTGATGGCCGGGAGATTGAAGGCTGGATAGTGCGGCCCGCGAACTTTGACCCAAGCAAACAGTATCCGCTTATTCTGGAAATTCACGGCGGCCCGCATTCGGCTTATGGCCCCGTTTTCAGCAGCGAAGTTCAATTGATGGCATCGCAAGGCTATGTGGCGCTTTATACCAACCCGCGGGGTAGCACTTCTTATGGGGCAGAGTTTGCAAACCTGATCCACCATAACTATCCAAGTGAAGACTATGACGACATGATGGACCTCGTGGACGCAACCGTTGCAGCCGGTTCTATTGACCCAAGTCAGCTTTATGTCACGGGTGGCTCTGGTGGTGGTGTGCTAACCGCATGGATTGTCGGTAAAACAAACCGGTTCCGGGCTGCAGTGGTCGCTAAGCCAGTGATCAATTGGTCAAGCTTTGTGCTCACGGCAGATATCAGCTCGCTGGTTGCCAAATACTGGTTCCCTGACATGCCGTGGAATGCGCCGGAGCATTATTGGCAGCGCTCGCCTCTATCGCTTGTTGGCAATGTCAGCACGCCAACCATGCTTTTGACCGGGGAGGAAGACCACCGGACCCCCATGTCGGAAACCGAGCAATATTATAAAGCCCTGAAGCTTCAGCAGGTGCCAACCGCGATGGTCCGCATACCGGGGGCCAGTCATGGCATCGCCGGCAGGCCATCGAACCTTGTGCAGAAGGTCGGCAATATTCTTGGCTGGTTTGAAGCCCATAATGGCGCTGAGTAAATCAACGCTTTTGGGCGTGTAAAGAAAAGGGGGCAGCTGCTCCCTTTTTTCATTCGCCGAACAAGCGCCGTTTAACTGCCTTAAAATTTCGAAACAGGATGGGTGGCGTCCAGTCGGTTAGATAGTTGCCCATGCGCCGCCGGAAGTAACCGGCTTTGGTTTTCATGTCTGTGCCCGGACGGGACTGATACATGGTGGTATGCACAGGCGCTTCTTCCCAAATTTTAGATGTGCCGGTGTAATAATAAAGCGCCACTGATTTGCGGGTTACGTCACCGGGAGTGTTCAGCGGTTCCGGGTGCCCGTGATGGCTTTTTGCGTCTGTGTTGAATATGACGCAGCGATTAAACACCGGCAGTACGCTGGTGTGTTTTTCGCTCATCGACTGGTCCCATATCTCTAGCGCGCCGCCATAGTCTTCGTTCCAGTTTTTATTGAGATAAATCAGCATATTGAGCCGCCGGGCGAGAAGAAGGCGTCGGTTTATCCTGAAATCCGCGTGGATGCCAAGGTGTCCGCCCTGATACATTTCATGAAACCCGCCGCCTTCATAATAGGGGTCGGAAATGAGGCCATCAATCGACGAAAGCCCTTCCAGAAACTGTAAGACCGGACCCGAATTCATGAATTGAAAAAAACGCTGTGCAAATGGTGTTGTCTCGCTTGGCGCTGTCTGGCGTTTGAGAAAATTGCCATAAGGGTTCGCCATCGTGTCCCCGCCAGGGTCGCCTGCGGGGAACTCCTCAAGGATGGCGTCTGCCAGTTTTTCCGGCAGAAAGTTATCGATAACAATATGCGGATAGGGCGGCGCCGATAAATAGCGTTCGCTTAGGGACGCCCCAACCTTGCGCGCTTCCTCTGCATCCATGATGATATCCCCATCAAAGCGAATAGGCAGGGTGCAGGAGGGGATACTGTTTTCGGTCATCAGGGCTCTTCCTCAATAAACCCAAATCACTGCGCTTGATGCACGATCTGGCCATCAACAATGGTCAAGAGGGCGCGGCCTTTTGGTATGTCAGCTTCAGGCGCTGTCATCAGGTCGATATCAAAGGCGGTGAAATCAGCTTTCTTGCCAACTGCGATGGAGCCAATTTCGTTTTCTGCAAAAGAGGCAATGGCTGGCCATAGAGTGAACATTTTTAAGGCTTCTTCCCGTGTCAGGGCTTCTTCGGGGTGCCAGTTTTCTCCTTGAAAGCCCTGAAGGTCACGGCGGGCTGTGGCGGCGTAAAATTCGATCAACGGATCGCCGCGCTCAACAGGCGCATCTGAGCCGCCTGCGATGATGACGCCGGTGTCAAGAAAGGTCTGCCAGGCGTATGCTCCTTCAAGCCGTTCTTCGCCGAGGCGGTCGGCAGCAAAATGCAGGTCGCCAATTGCGTGGCTTGGCTGCATGGATGGGATAACACCGAGCGCAGCGTACCGAGGAATATCATCAGGGTCAACGATCTGGGTGTGCTCGTCACGCCAGCGAGGTGTGCCCACGATGCGTTTTTCAGGCGGCACCCGGTTGAAGGCTTCTTCGTACCAGTTCAGCAGCTCTCTGTTCCCGCGGTCGCCAATGGCATGCATGTTAATTTGCACGCCTTGCCGCAGGGCGGTTTCCAGTAGTGGCAGTACGTCCTCGCGCCTTGACAGCAAAAGGCCAGTTGAGTTTGCATCGGCGTATGGCTCGAGAAGCGCTGCCCCACGGGAGCCAAGAGCACCATCAATATATAGTTTGATCGCGCGCGTTATAATCTGGCCATTGTCATTTTGGCGAATGCCGCCCGTGAACAGATTAACTGCGTCTTCAGAGTTGATGGAATTATAGACGCGAACAGGAATGTCACCCCGACTGGACAATGCTTCCAGCAGCTCCACTTCTCGCCAACTAACGGACATATTGTGGAGGCCGGTCCAGCCATATTGGCTGTACACCCGGCTGCCAACCATTAGCCGTTCGGCCAGCACTTCGTCGCTTGGTGTCGGTATTAGCGTGGTTGCAAGACTCATCGCAGTATCGATCAGCATGCCGTTTGGCTCGTTAAGGGCGTTTTTCTGGATGGCACCGCCGAACGGGGCCACGGTGTCTCCCGTGATGTTGGCAGCCATCAGGGCGGCGCTGTTGACAACAGCGGCATGGCCGTCTGCCCGAAAGAGAATAACGGGCCTGTTCGGCACAACATCATCCAAATCCCAACGGGAAGGGAAGCGGGCTTCCGGCCAGTGTGTTTCAATCCAGCCGCGGCCAACCACCACGTCGAGGTCAGGGTTTCGTTCTGCGTAGCTTTGGAGGGCTGCTTGAAAAGCTGCGAGGGATGGTGAGCCTTCGAGGTTGAGCGATAACTCCCTCTCGCCAATGCCGGAAAGGTGGGCGTGTGCGTCTGTAAAGCCGGGATAGAGCGTTGCGCCTTCAAGGCTGACAATCTGTGTTTCCGGCGTGACGTAGGCGGTAGCCCCTTCGCGGTTACCCACGTAAATGATACGGCCATTTTGTACTGCTACCGCTTCGGCGGTTGGCCCGCTATCTTCTGCGGTGTAGATGGTGCCATCCCATATAACCATGTCAGCGGTAACAAAAGGTTCCGCTTCGAGCGTAGACTCTGCGGCGGTTTCCTGTGCGGATGCGCTGGAAAATACACCAAACCAAACGGCGGTGGCGGCGAGAAAAACTTGTAGTAATGGCTTCATAGCAAACACTCCTGCCAGCATATGCTAGACAGGGGTCGTGTCATGTCAAGCGCTGAAGCTTGCGCCAATCGACCGAAAAAGGCACAATGGGCTGGATCGCAGCCGTGGTGGATTTTGTATGCGCAGTTTACTTGTCGCCCTGTTGATATTTATGTGGATACCCTTTGTGCTCTTCAAGCCGCACGTTGGCGTGCTGGTTTGGAACTGGGTGTCTCACATGATCCCGCACGCGCATACCTTTGGTTTTGCGCGGTCTTTCCCCTTCCTTGTTTTTGTGGGTGTTGTTACGGCGGTCGGCATGGTGCTGGCCAGAGAACCAAAGCATTTTCCCCGACATCCGGTTTTGATGATCATGCTTGTCTATGTGGCATGGACCATCATTACCTACATTCTCGCGATTGATCAGGGCCCCGGAGAGCCAAAGATCACGCAGTTTATCAAGGTGATTGTTTTTGCACTTATTTCTGTTGTGGTCATGCAGTCTCCAAACAGGCTGAAAGCCTTTTTCTATGTGATGACGGTATCGCTTTTGTTCATTGCAGTTAAAGGAGGGGCCTTTACGCTAATGACCGGTGGCGGTGCGCGGGTGCAGGGTGCTGGTGGTATGATGGGGGACAATAATCAGCTCGCCATGGCGATGGCGATGGTGTTTCCGCTGTCTCTGTTTTTGATAAAACACAATCCGCACAAGCTGTTTAAATGGCCTGCAACAATCGCAACCGTGACTGTGCCTTTTGCAGCCATTGGCACGCAGTCAAGGGGTGGTTTCGTGGCGGTAGGCGCTGTGCTTTTCCTCCTGTTGATGAAAACCAAGCGTAAGTTTCTATTGCTGGCAATCGGCATACCGCTCGCGATCGGTGCTGTTAACTTCATGCCCGATAGCTGGAAGGAGCGGATGCAAAGTACGGAAGATGCGACCGAGGACAATAGCTTTATTGGTCGGGTTTCCATGTGGAAGTTTTCAAGCAACCTGACCGAAGATTATCCGATCAAAGGGGGCGGTTTTAACGTCTTTTATGTCCGGCGTCTTGGCCCCGAGTATATGCCGTTTGGCTATCGCATGAAGGCGCCACACTCCATTTATTTTGAGGTTCTCGGAGAGCATGGATATGTCGGGTTGTTCCTTTTCCTAACCATGTTGTTTACTGGGTGGTTCTCGGCAGGTACGGCAGCGAAGGAGTTCCGGAAATATAAGGAAACTGAGTGGGTCGGCGACATGTCGGGGGCAATCCAACTCAGTCTGGTTGGTTATGCTGTTGGTGGCCTGACAGTGAATATTGCTGCGTTTGACTTTTTCTACCATCTTTTGATCACGATTGTTCTGTGTCGGGTGGTTGGTGACCGGATCATCGCCAAAGGCGTGACCAAGATCGAGAAGAAGAGCATTATCGCCACGCCAAAGAAAAAGCAGAAATGGAAACCCTCAGGACCGTCGGCCCAGCCGCAGCCTGCTGAACGGGTTTATGGCTAGCGGGTTGCGGTATGCCCTCTTTCGCGGCTAACAATATGGCCGCAGCGTGAGGCTTCATTTAAATACCGCGTTGGCCCAGGCTGTCAAAGTCGAGTTTATATTGATGCCTGAAATTTAAAAAGCACCTCCAAATTGGAACATCTCTAACTATGAAAATGTCATTAATGCTGACAAGTAGGATTATATTGGTGTTGGCATGTCTCAGCGCGCTGGCGATGAGTAGCCCTGTTGTTTCATCGACTTTTTCTGGTCAATCAAATGTTGGGATCAATGCCATGAAGACCCAGATTTTAGTTACGGACCTGGAGGCGTCCAAGCGCTTTTACGTTGATGTACTTAAAATGCAAATTGTCGAACACTGGAATGAACCAGATGACAAAGGTATAATTCTCAAACCTTTAGGGAACGCAAGTTCTGGCCGATTGGAGTTATACGTCTCGCATGAGAGCCAGAATTTTGATGGCGTTAGCCTGCAATTCGAAGTTCAGGATATCCAAGCTTTCGTTAAAGATCTTGGAGATGAAATAGACCACAGTGGCCCCATCCTTCGCCCTTGGGGGTCTTTATATGTCTATTTGACGGACCCCAATGGTATCCAGGTTATTGTTTATCAGGAAAAACACTGAACGCATCAAAACGGAGGTGTTTGACTAAACGTTTTTGATTGATTTATCAGAACGTCAGTTATTCTCGTCAGTTTCCTGTTGCTCAAGCAGAGTAAACATGCCGTCACTTTGACGGTTGCGGCGCAAGTAGGCGAAAAGCGCACCGGTAAGCCCGCCTAGCACGATAACGGCGCCCAGCATGATTAAAGCCGCATATACATAGGTGGCCAGACTGTATTCGCTTTCGCACCCGGCAGCGCACAGCCCGTCGGTGGGGTCGCCAACAAAAAAATGAAACCCAAGCAGCAAAAGCGCGCTAGCGAAAACAAGCCGCATGATCAGCTTAACTGTCAGGAAAGTATGCTTGCGCCTTTCTTTCTGGCGCTTCTTTATGAAAAGATTCTCACTCATGACCGCACTATGGGCAGGCGCGCGCCATTACACAAGTCACGAACCGATGAGTTGGTGCTTTTTCAGGGCGTGCCGGAGTTGGTCATAGCTGATGTTTAGCCATTTGGCCGCGGCCCGCTGGTTGTAGCGGTTTTCTGTCAGGGCATTTTCCAGCAATTTCTTCTCTTGCTCGCGCAGGGTTTCGCGCAGGTCAATAGGGCCAGCAGGCGCTTTTGAGCTGTCAGGCTCTCGGGGCTCTGTTTCTTGTATTGCAGGGCTGGTTGTGGCTCCGGCATGTGATGCGGGCCTGTAAGGGCTGTCAAATGGGTCGAATACGAGCCCGCAAACCGGTGCCTCACCGTCCCAGGCACAGTAAACCGCACGTTCCACCACATTCTTAAGCTCCCGAATGTTGCCGGGCCAGTCGTGGTCCATCATCTGTTCAATGGCGATATTCGAAAAACTCGGGAACTTGAGCCACTCAAGCTCTCGTGCCATGGCCATGCCAAAATGGTTGGCAAGTAGCACAATGTCTTCCTTGCGTTCCCTAAGCGGTGGCACGGTGATTACATCAAAGGCCAGTCTGTCCAGAAGGTCATGGCGGAAGTCACCGGCATCAGCGGCTGCCGGCAAATCAATATTGGTGGCGCCGACAACCCGCACGTCAACGCTGATGGTATCTGTGCCGCCAACGCGTTCAAATTCGCCATATTCAATAACGCGCAGCAGCTTCTCCTGCGCCGCCATTGCCATGGTGCCAATCTCATCCAGAAAAAGACTGCCGCTATCAGCAGCTTCAAACCGCCCGGCCCTGCGTTTTTGCGCTCCGGTAAATGCGCCGGGTTCATACCCAAAAAGCTCGCTCTCCAAGAGAGTGGGCGTGAGCGCTGCGCAGTTCATCTTCTGAAAGACTTGGTTCCAGCGCTGCGACAGGAAGTGTAAACGTGCCGCAATCATCTCCTTACCTGTGCCGCGTTCACCAACAACCAGCAAGGGCCGGTCAAGCGGTGCTGCCCGACTAACTTTATCCATTAGGTCAAGGAAAGCGGGTGAGGCACCAATAATCTGATCTGAGTGATTTACCATGAGGCCAATATATGGCGAAAATTACTAATGTTTAGTATTTATTTTTTCTCAATATTACTCTTTTTGGCGTAGTCAAAAATAATATCTATATAAATCAATGGCTTAATATTTTTTAAAAAACTGGCACACCTCCTGCTATTAACTGGCATGTCCACCCAAAAATGGGGGCAAAAAAAAGACAGCGAACCAGGATCAAGGAAATAAAAAAATGAGCGGACTGATCATCGAGCCACTAACCACAACGAACATGCGCCAGCTTGCAAATCGTTTTGCTGGTGTGATTGCGGGCTCAGTGCTTGAGCGCCGGAGCGTTTACCGCACCCTTCAGGGTAAAATGGTAGCAGCGTCCCCGGTTCAGGCCCGCCGGAACTAATAAAGCAAACTTGATCAACAGGCCCGGGTACGACAGCGAAGGGTCGAGGGAGCTAAAAAAGAAACCGTAAGGTTCAAGAGGAAGCGCCCACGGAAATGTCCAAAAAGATGGCCAAAAAGGTCCGGGACACACGCGAGGAACATAGAAAGGAACACAGAACAATGGGTATTTTTTCCCGCCTGACAGACATCGTAAATTCCAACATCAATGCCATTCTGGATTCGGCGGAAGATCCGGAAAAGATCATCCGCATGGTGATTCAGGAAATGGAAGATACGCTTGTGGAAGTTCGCTCTAGTGCGGCGAAAACCATTGCTGATCAGAAAGACATCAATCGCCGTCTCGCGAAGCTGCACAAAGCGCAGGACGACTGGGAGAAGAAAGCGGAACTCGCCATTACCAAAGGCCGTGATGATCTGGCCAAAGGTGCCTTGATCGAAAAATCAAAACTGGCTGACATGGCAGCGCACCTTGAAGAAGAAGCCAAACATCTTGATGAAGCGCTGAAGCGCAACGAAGAAGATGTGATCAAGCTTGAGGCAAAGCTGCGGGAAGCGCGCGCGAAGAAAGCGTCCATCCAGTCACGCCACAAAGCGGTTTCAAACACTGTACGTATTCGTAAGAATCTGACCGATAACCGCATTCAGGATGCGTTCGATCGGTTCGATAAAGTTGATGCACGGCTGGACCGCATTGAAGCTGAGGCTGAGTCACTGGAGCTTGGTAAAGAGCAAACTCTTGCTGAAGAGATTGCCGGCCTTGAAGCTGATGACTCGATCGAAAAAGAACTTGAGGCACTGAAAGCCAAAACGTCAGGCACAGCAAATGACAAGTTTTAAGAAAAGCCCGACGCGCCTCTACAAAAACCCGCACCAAGGCAAAATCGCGGGGGTTTGTGCCGGTATTGCAGACTATTTCGATGTCAAAGTTGGTCTTGTGCGCGGCCTGACAATTGTAGGCACCATCTTCACCGGTTTTTGGCCGCTCATCATTGGCTATATCATCTGTGCGCTCTACCTGGATCCAAAGCCACGTGACCTTTATGAGGACGAGCAGGAAGAACAGTTCTGGAAACAAACCCGAAAGTCACCAGACTATACCGCCGCTGAACTGCGCCGCCGATTTCGGGACATTGAGCGCCGCACCAGTGAGATGGAAGCCTATATGACCAGCAAGCGTTTCAAGCTGGAGCGCGAGTTGAGGGCACTCGAAGACTAGACCTCTTCGACTTGCAATCGGCCAAAATGACAAGGAGTGCCAGTATGCCTATGACGTTTGGAAAAAACGCGGCTCTGGCACTTTTTGTTGCTTTCTCGTCGCCCGTTGCTGCCGATGATCAAAGCCGTATTGATACGCTTGATGCTTTTGCAAAACAGTTCCGCAGCGACAAAACGATGCCAAGCTTGTCAATTGCTATTGCTAGAGACGGTGATATTCTCTTTACCGGAAATTATGGGTTTCAGGATCATGATGCAGAGGAGGTGACAACTGCGGAAACCAGTTACCTTGTCGCTTCCATCACCAAAACATTCACTGCCATCACACTGCTGGGCATGGAGGCTGATGGCCACATAAGTTTAGAGGATGACTTCACCACATTTTCTGAATGGGATCGCCGCTGTAACTGGCTTGTAAACTCCGGCATTATTTTTGGTGGCGCTGACCTTGGAGACCTGAAAATTCCGGCGATTGATTGCGCTGCAACCATCAGTCTGGAGGATGTGCTGTCGCATCGTGTAAACGGAGAACCCGGCGCAGACTTCATCTATAATCCGATTATCTTTGGTCGCCTTTCCCATTATGTTGAGGAAAAAACCGGTAGGCCGTGGCGCGAATGGATGAAGCAGTATGTGACTGAGCCTGGCAACCTCTCCGGCCTGTCGCTTGGGTGGCGCGACCCATCTGGTGGCGCGGTGCTCACCAATTTTGCTCCTCCTTTCGAATATGTGGAAAACGAAGCCGGTGAGGTTGATTATAAACCGTCCGCGCTGCCAAACACCGAACTTAACGCCAGTTCAGGCGTGATTGCCTCAGCCGCTGCGCTGGCGCGCTATGGGGTAGCATTGATGGACGGCAAGATACTGTCAAATGACCTTCTGGCCCGTATGTGGACACCGACATTAGGTGCTGGAGGCACGCGCGAACCATACGGCCTCGGCTGGTATGTTGAAGAGATTAACGGGCGAAAAGTTGTGTGGCATGGTGGCTGGTGGCCCGATGCCTATGCAGGCATGCTCATTCTCGTGCCCGA
This sequence comes from Kordiimonas sp., assembly GCA_965199355.1. Lineage (GTDB taxonomy): Bacteria > Pseudomonadota > Alphaproteobacteria > Sphingomonadales > Kordiimonadaceae > Kordiimonas. The sequence goes on along the minus strand of CBDARB010000009.1, from coordinate 212,841 downwards.
GGAAAAACTCGCCTTTGTCGCCCTTGGTAATACAGACGGCCTCCATTGGGGCAACCCGCTTAACGGTGCCGACATAACAGCTTCTCCACTGGCAAAAACCTTTATGGATTTGTTTGTGGAATGATCTTGTCTTTCCCTTCCTCCCGAAGTGAAAGAATATTGGCGGGCTCGTAAAACGGCCCGCCTTTTTTTAACCTTCGCCGGTTGCCTTCAGTCGCTCTTCTTCTTTTTCAAGTTCCGCCGCGTATGCTTTACGGCCCCAAAGGAAAGTGGCGATGCCAAGCGGCGTGGTGATGGCGGCCAACAGCGCAAGAGACAGGTGCAGCTTCATGATGTCGCCACCAAATAGCTGATCTGTGAAAAGCCCAAGCAGGAATGGTCCCATGCCGTAACCGATAACGGTGGTGCACAGCACATACATTGCAACCACCTGACCGCGCATCTGGTTTGGGGTGATAATCTGCATCGCTGCATAGGCAACGCCCGAAGGCAGGTTGATGAAGATATTCGAAAAGCCGAGAACAGCCCACGCGAGCGTTGTGTCACCAACGAACGGGAACACGAGGCTCGGGATGCCGTAACCAAGCGGTGCCGCCATAAGGGCAAGTATGTGACCGTCTTTTCTGCCCATTTTGTACCAGCGGTCTGCCAGATAGCCGCCAAGCAGCAAGCCGATAGGCCCGGTAAATATCGTGATGCTGCCAAACGTCAGGCCAATATCTGCGGCGGACATGCTGTGATAGTTCTGGAAAAAGAGAGCAACAAAAGTTGCACTGCCAAACCCGAGCGCGGCGTTCAGGGAAACACCGATACATACGGTGGAATATGCCTTTATTTTGCTGCCAACATGGGCAGCAACTTCGCCGATTGGCAGGGCTTCGCCAGAACCTGCCGTATCCTTTCGGCTTGGTTCCTTGAAGCTCCACATCAGTATGGTCAGGATCATGCCGGGTATGCCCACCATCAAGAACACTTTTTTCCAGCCGGTGATCATCAACTCCGAGGTTAGCTGAATGTCAGGCACATTGTCAGCGAGCGCGATAACGCTGCCGCCAACCATGAACGCAAGCGCGGTACCAACCGGAATACCCATCGAGTAAACAGATAGCGCGGTGGAAAGCTTGTGCTTCGGGAAACTGTCAGCAAGCAGACTGTTGGCAGCAGGGGCAAGCGTTGCTTCCCCGACACCGACACCCATGCGGAACAAAAACAGGGTGAAAAAGCTTTTGGCGGTTGCCGTTGCCGCTGTCATCAGGCTCCAGAAAAACAGGCCAAAGGCAATCAGGCCCCGGCGGCTTTTGCTGTCCGCAATCCGGGCGCAGACAAGGCCGAATGTTGCATAGAAGATTGCGAAGGCAAAACCGGTCAACAGCCCAAACTGGGTCAGGCTGATCTCAAACTCTTCAATGATGGGGCGAGCAAGCAGACCAAGAATCTGTCTGTCGATGAAGCTGATAGTATAAATCACCAAAAGCAGGATCACCATATACCAGGCAACCGCCGGTTTCGGGTATGATCCTTGAGACCCTGTATCTTCGCTCATAAACGCTCCCTTCGCGTTTTGCCGTGCCCTGCGGCCAATTGCATATTGATTTTTGCGGACAGTGCAGTAGACAGTCCGGGAAACAGAGCCCATGTCAAGCCTTGTGATACCGGGTGCCTTCAATCGGGACTAAACAATGTCGCTTGAAAATACAACACTTGATGAAATTATCGATACCTTCGAGTTTCTGGATGACTGGGAAGATCGTTATAAAACGATCATTGATCTTGGGCGCAAACTGACGCCGCTGGCACCTGAGGAAATGACAGATGCCTTCAAGGTGCGTGGGTGCCAAAGCCAGGTCTGGTTGGTGCCAACAACAGACGCCGAAGGCCGCATTCATTTCCGTGGTGACAGTGATGCCCACATTGTTAAAGGGCTGGTTGCGCTGATGCTTCTTGTTTTCTCGGGCAAGACAGCGCAGGAAATCCTCGACACCGATGCGCGCGCGATACTGGACGGCCTTGGCCTTTCGGCGCACCTGTCACCCATGCGGGCGAATGGCCTGTTTTCGATGGTGGAACGTATTCGCGATATCGCTGAAAGCGGTCAATAAAAAAGGGGCCATTCGGCCCCTTTTCTTTAAATCTGGTCTGTCCCTTATAGCAGGGCAACCGTGACAAATACCGCGCCAACCGCAACCGGGCACACATACCGCACGAGGAAGTACCATAGTTTGAAGGTGCCTTCTTCCATCGCCAGTTCGTCCATCATGTTTTTGCGGCTGACAAACCAGCCGACAAAAATGGCGATGAACATGCCGCCAAGTGGCATCATGAAGTTGTTGGTCAGGTTATCCTTCAGGGTCATGAAATCCCGACCGAGGATTTGCACGTCACCAAGGATGTTACCGCTTTGGCCCCATGCGGACAGAGTGCCGAGTGCGAAGGCTGCAATCGCGATATAGATGGATACCTTCTTACGGTCCACGCCGGTGCGTTCTTCAACGTAGGAAACGGCTGGTTCGAGAAGCGAGATCGCGCTTGTGACTGCCGCAACCGTTAGCAGGAAGAAGAAAAGCGTACCAACAATCACACCGCCTGGCATCTGACCAAAGGCGATCGGTAGAGTGGTAAACACGAGCCCGACGCTCTGGCCCGGATTAAGACCGTAAGCAAACACAATCGGGAAGATTGCAAGGCCAGCCATCAGAGCAACGCCGCTGTCCGCCGCAGCAATGGTGACGGCGGAGCGAGGGATGTTCATGTCTTTGGTGAGATACGAACCATATGTCATGATCGAGCCAAGCGCGAGCGATAGCGAGAAGAACGCAAGGCCCAGTGCTTCCAGAACTTTGCTGATCGTCAGCTTTTCAAATTCCGGGTTGAATAGGAAATTGATCGCCGCGCCAAAGTCACCTTCAATGCCGCTATAGACCATCAGCACCACTAGCAGAATGAAAAGCGCAGGCATCAGGTAGGTGACTGCTTTTTCAAGCCCGCCTTGAACGCCGCGCGCCACAATACCAACGGTGATGGCAAGGAAAACAAAGTGCGCAATGATGGGGTTAACTGGGTCGGTGACAAAATTGCCAAATGTCTGTGTCGACATGGCCGCATCATAACCGGCAAAGCCCATCGGTGCTTTCACCAAATAGGCGAGAACCCAGCCGCCAACAACGGAGTAGAAACTGATAACAATGAAGCCGCCCAGCACGCCGGACCAACCAACAATGCTCCAGAGTTTGCTGCGGCCCTCTTCAGCAGCGATTTTGCTCATGGAGCCGATCGGGGAAAGCTGCCCGCGCCGACCGAGAGAAAGCTCGGCAATAAGTACAGGCAAGCCAACAACAAAAACGAAGGCGAGGTAAACAAGCACAAAGGCACCGCCGCCGCCTTCGCCCGCTTCATACGGAAATTTCCAGATATTCCCCAGTCCAACAGCACTGCCCACCGCTGCCAGCAAGAAAGTCCAGCGCGAAGACCAATGCGCGTGTTGTGAAGCTCCAGCCATGAAACCCATCTCCCCTAGAAAAACTATTTACGTTTGTGCCTCAGTTCGTGGGCACATCCCCCGTTGCAGCTAAGCATGTTGCCAGCAGCAAATCCTCCCGCAGCTTTAGCGTTCGTCAGCCTGATGTGTCAATAACTGCGCAATATTCTTGCTGGCTTTTGATCGCATTGCACAGTCGATTTGCGTCGTTTCGGTCACTGACCCGAACACCAAGACGAATGGCAAGGTTGCCGTTCACGTCCAACTCCCATTGGTCGATGATACCAGTGAGCGCGGGGAATTTGGCTTCAAGCGTGGACCTGTTTTTCATCGCTGTATCAAGCGTGCGGTAGCTCGACAAATGCACAAACCACTGGCCAAGCGGTGATTGACTGGCTGGCCTAGCGACAGACTGCGGTGGTCCGCTCGCAAAACTTGCCGGGAATTTGCGACCATCAACCACGCGGGTCGGACCAGCAGAGGGTATGCCTTCATGAAGGGAAGGTTCTGGTGAAAGATTTGCGTCCATCGCGGTCAATAGCTCTGAAAGGGCTGCTAGGCGGCGGCCTGCCTCATCCTTCACGGGGCCATCCGCAAGCAGACGGTCCGGGCAGCGGGCGCGAACAGAAGCCTGTGAGCCTGACTGCATCACCGCAGCATAAAGAAGGCGTGCCTGTGAGGCGGCCCCCGCTTCTTCAAGCGCAAGGGCGGTAAAAAAGCGGTCAGTTGGTGATGTAAGCGGTTCCGCAAGCAAGGCTTCAGCGACCTGCGCTGCTTGCCCAAGGCAAAGGGCTGCTTCAAGGTCGTTCGGCATTTCCGCAGTTGCCCCTGGGCTACTTGTGCGGGTCGTCGGCCCAGACGCTGAAAATGCGCTGCACGCGGCGACAAACAGCAGTGGCGTAAGTTTTAAGGCGGACAGGATGTTTTTTGGGGCTGAGGTCAAATTCATTGTCTATTGCCCCCGCGCATCCAGAATAAGCCTGTTGCCCCTGCGCTGAAGTGGCCGCGCATTGTCGCCGCCAATAACCCCTTTGATCAGGTTGATCTGCTCAGCGGACGCTTCAATCGGTTCCTTGAAAATATACCAGCTAACCCCTTCGGAGCAGGGTGGCGTGGTGAGCGAGCCTTCATAGCGGAAGTAATCTTTATTGTCCGGCATCAGGTCGCGAGCGTTAACAAGCACATCTTCCCGGCGGTTGCTCTGGTCGGGTTCAATGGGCAGGTGTGGCATCAGTTCTGAAAGGGCGCGGTTTTCGCGGCCTTCTTTGAAGGTTGCCACCACAATGGCGCGGTCCCCATTTGAGGCACGGTGCAGGAATTGGATCGCCATCGGGAAACTTTCACCATTGATGGTGTGTTCTGCCGGTGTGCGGAAAATGAAACCGTTTAAGGCCATCACCTTGTTACCAACCCGAAGGTAGCTGCCATTTTCATAGTCCATGGAAACCATGGTGCGACGGTGCGCCAAATTCACAGCAGACACCCGGTAATCAGGACGCAAGCGGTTCATAACCACTGGCTCTGTCCCTTCAATATTGATGGGTGACTGGAACCTGCCTGCTGCACATAGGCTGTTGGCGTTTGAAAGTGTATGCCAGGTGTCTGGCCCGTTAGAGCCAGAGTAGCTCCAGGTATCCTGAGCGTTTGCAACTGCTGCAGCTGCAACGATAGGGGCAGCCAGTCCGATACAATATTTTAAAGTCCGTGAAGCCATAGGGGTCCTCCAAACGCTCACAGTCATTCCGGCTTTAAGGCTACACCTCGCGGTCTAACTTGAAAAGCCTGTTTCTTGGCGGATACGGGCGGCAAGTGCCTGTATTGCAGGCTCAATTTGCTTTTCAGTCAAATTGGCAAACCCCATCAACACGCCTTGTCGGGGCGGTGCTTTCCGGTAACTGGCTGAAACAGCCACTACACCGATACCAATTGATTGCGCCCAATCCGCCATCAAATCGTCTTTCAAGTTTAATGCCAATGCCTGCTCTGTTAACCAGCCGAGCATGTGTAAACCCGCGTCAGAGGGTTGAAGGTCAATCCAGTGCGATAGATGCTTTTGAACGTTGGCGGCGAACAGGTCTTTACGTAGGCTGTGCAGCTTTCGAAGCCGCCGCACATGGCGGGAAAATTCCCCGTCTTCCATAAAGGCATGCAAAACCTGCTGATTGTTGATGGACGGGAAACTGTCAATGGCAGTACGCAGGCGGCATACCGGCTCTGCCAGACTGGTTGGCAGCACCAGATACCCAAGCCTCAAGGCCGGGAACAGTGACTTGGAAAAGGTGCCGCCGTAAATTACGCGGTCCCCACCGCTAGCCATTTGACCGGCTATCCCTTGCAGGGAATTTAGCGGCCTGCCTGCGTATCTGAACTCACTGTCATAGTCATCTTCAAGAATGTAGCTGTCTGTCTCCCGCGCCCAGGCAAGAAGCTCAAGTCGTCTGCTGTGGGGCATGGTGTATCCAAGGGGGTATTGCCGCGACGGGCTGGTGACCAGCAAACCGGGTTCACCCGGCGGTACGGCCCCGAAGGTGTCGACAGATGTGAAGCGAACTGGCTTTCCAGTGGCAACCGCAGCAGCGTGCAAACCATCATACCCCGGGTCTTCCAGTATGATGGGGCTGTTCACCGACATGGCTGTTGACGCGAGCAGAAACAAGCCTTGCTGAAGGCCGGAAACTATCAGTACCTGTGAAGGGGTGCAGGATACGTTTCGGGTATCCTTTAGATAACGCGCAATAGATGTTCGTAGAGGCAGGTACCCCATGGCATCACCATGATACATGTGGCGAACGTCAAGCCTGCGGGCTACCCGGCCTGCAGTTCGGGCCCAGCGATCTGCCGGAAAGGCGTCAAGCGCTGGCATGCCCGACATCAAGGGTGGAGCCATTTTGTCTGCGGGTTTGTCGTGAGGGGGGCTTGCTTGAGCCTTAAGGCTGACCATCTGGTCCGGAATATAGTCTGCCACAAAGGTACCCGAACCCGGTCTTGTTACCAGATATCCCTCTGCGACCAGTTGGTCATAGGTTTCTGTGACTGTTATGCGACCAATGCCCAGTTCTTTTGCCATGGTGCGACTTGGCGGCAAACGAAAGCCCGGTTCCAGGTTGCCGCTCAGGATTGCATCCCGAATATGCAGATGCAGCTGCTGTTGCAGTGGTACCGTGCTGCCGTGTGACAGGTTGATCTGCCATAGTCGGGTTTCTTGTTTCATAATTGGACTTATTAAAATTTAAAAAGTGGCTCTTTTTACAGGGTCAATAGTAAGGCAGATTTACTCTCACGAAAAGCTGAAAGAGAGACAGTGCCGATGGAACGACAGCTAACATTTGGGCGTATGACAGTTTTGGTGCGAACCGAACCGCCGAAGACCAGGCAGAGCTTCTGGACTTCCCCGGTGACGAAAAAGTTCATTCAGATCTATTCAGCCACTTGAGAAGCCAAGTCGGCAGGCAAGATACCGCTTCATAAGCAAAAGGAGTTTGAGAGTGAGTCTTGATGAAAAACGTTTCGAAGCCGAATCATTTGAAAAAAACGCAAGAAACACAGTGAAACGAGGCCACAAGCGCGCATCTTACGACAAGGCGTTGGTTTATGATATTTTGGATAGTCATTTCCTGTGTCATGTGGCGTTTGAAAAAGAAGGCCAGCCTTTTGTTATTCCAACATCGCATTGGCGCGAAGGTAACAAGCTATATTGGCATGGTTCTTCAAAAAGCATGATGGTGCGCCATTTGGCAGCAGGTAATCCGGCAGCAGTTTCGGTTACCCAGCTTGATGGCTTGGTGCTTGCGCGCTCAGCCTTTAGCACCAGCGTAAATTATCGCTCTGTCATCGCCTATGGCCGCCCACGGTTGGTAACCGACCGTGAGCAGTTTGATTATCAAATGAAACTCTTTTTCGACATGTTGGCTCCGGGCCGCTGGGAGGCGCTCAGGCCGATGACCGATCAGGAGTTTAAAGCAACCGGCTTGCTGGAGATGGAGATTGAAGACGCTGCGGCCAAGGTGCGCGCCGACCCACCCGGTGATGGTGATGAAGCAGATTTTCCTGTCTGGGCCGGAGTGGTGCCGATCAGTATGCGGCAACATGCGCCTGAAGTGGCCCCTGAAGGGGAGGCTGCACCCCTTTCGCATCCGCTGATGCCTGCATACGGTTGGCCGAAAGAATAGATATGCGAGCTGCGTGAAAGATATCTCCATGACCAATGATCTGGATAACTGGAAGCCGTGCGAAGTGCCGGGCGCTGAAACATTGACCGGGCAATATGCTGTGCTGCGCCCCTATAATCGGTCAGCGCATTTGGAAACCCTTTATACTGCAACCTGCAATGACACTCTATGGACCTATATTCCTGTAGGGCCATTTCAGAATGCCAGTGCCCTGGGTGAGGTGCTGGAATTCACAGAGGCTAATCGCGGATGGAAAACGATGGTAATAGAGGTGGCGGGCAGGGTGCTTGGTATGGCCAGCTTTATGCGCATACGGGCGGAGCACGGCAGTGCTGAGGTTGGCTGCGTAGTGTTTGGTCCTGAATTGCAGCGCACAGCTGCGGCAAGCGAAGCCATCTATCTGATGGGTCAGCACCTGTTTGATGACCTTGGTTACCGCCGGTACGAGTGGAAATGCAATAACGCAAACGAAGCCTCTAGACGGGCAGCCTTGCGGTTTGGCTTCCGGTTTGAAGGTGTGTTCAGGAACGATATGGTTATGAAGGGCCAAAGTCGGGACACGGCATGGTACGCCATGACGGATAAAGACTGGAGTGATGTGAAGCACCGTTTTGGGGACTGGCTTTCGCCGGGTAATTTTGATCAGGATGGCAGGCAACTATCCCGGCTGCGGGCGGGGGAGAGTTTCTAGTCCTACTCTTTCAACAAGTCGTAAGCAGACTGAATTTCATGGAACCGTTCCGATGCCGCCGGGTCACCGGGGTTGGCGTCAGGGTGATACATTTTTGCCAGCTTTCTGTACTGGCTTTTGATCTGATCCTGACTGGCACCACTATCCAGTTCCAGTGCGTCAAACGCAGCTTGTTCGGTGGTTGAAAAGCCGTTTTCATCTAAGGCACCGCCCCACTCAAAAGTGCGCGCGCTTGCAAACGCGTCAGCCGACTGGCTGTTATCTTCCATGTGGCGTTGGGCTTCTTCATCGCTCATGCCGGCGAAGAAATCCCAGTTTCTGTTGTATTCAGCTGCATGTGCCTTGCAGAAATACCAACGCTCGGACGAACCGGGCGACTTTGGCGCAGGGTGATAGGCGCGTTCGGTGCAGCCCGCATAATCACACATGCGCACAACTTCGGCGTCTTTGTCCTTGCCGTATTCGCCCCACCGGGGGAATCCAAAGCTTCTGATGTGGTCGCTGGGCATAACGATAGATTACTGCGTTTTGGTCACAAAGTCTTCCCTGATCACAGGCTGTGATGTGGGGAATTTGAGGCTGCGCACTGTCGATCATTACGGCTCTAATTGCAAGCGGCTTTAAGGGGCTGGTTCACTCTTGTTTCGCTCAACGTTGGAAACAAACCAGCTTTATCGAAAGAAAGTGTTTATGCTGCCTATCCAAATGGATTCGGAGGGGCAAATGCGCAGTGTTGACGAGCTTTTTGATCTGGCGGCAGAGCATCGGGGTAGCCGGGATGTTATTGAAGACATGATGCCAACCATCAAGACCACAGACGATATCGCGAGCCTGAGTGACGACCGAATTCTGGCGGGTATGACCAAGGCGATTTTTCAGGCGGGTTTCAGCTGGAAAGTAATTGAAAACAAATGGCCTGGCTTTGAAGAGGCTTTCGAGGGGTTTGTGCCCGTGCGCTGGAAGTTTATGTCTGATGATGATTTTGATGACCTTTTAAAAGATACGCGCATTGTCCGCAACGGCATGAAAATACAGACGGTGCGCGACAACGCCATTATGCTGTGCGACCTGGAAGACGAGTATGGCAGTGCTGCGGGCTGCATTGCCAACTGGCCCATGGCGGATTTTGTTGGACTGCTGGCGATGTTGCACAAACGCGGCAGCCGGATGGGCGGCGCCACTGCACAGTATTTTCTGCGTTTTCTCGGGAAGGATGGCTGGGTGATGAGCCGTGATGTGGTCGCCGGGCTGGTGCGCGAAGGCGTGATTGACAAGGCCCCCACCGGCAAGGGTGCGCAACAAAAGGTGCAGGAGGCGTTCAATCAGTGGGCGGAAGAAAGTGGCAGGCCGTTTGCCCATATATCGCGCCTTCTGGCCCTCAGTGTTGGCCCGAATCTCTAGAAATCGGGCGTCTGGTCGCTTGCGATAAACCTGTTGCCGCCTGTCGGATGGACAGCGAAGACACATGCTTTTATAGTTTCCCAAAAGATAGTTTTAAGTTGGAACGACAGCATGTTTGATAAAATCTCCAAACTTTTTGGCCATGAAAAAGCTGGCAAGACACCAGAGCTGGATGGGCTGGCCATTGCTACAGCCGCGCTTCTTGTACAGGTGTGCAAGGCCGACGGTGACTTCAGTGATGAAGAGCGCGCAAAGCTGCTTCTTGTGTTGAAAGACCATTTTTCCCTGACAGATGAACTGGCCGCAGAAATTCTGGTTCGGGCGGAAAAAGACCAGGCCGACGCGGTAAGCCTGTATGGGTTTACGCACCGGATCACCAGCGAGCTGGATCAGGAAGGTCGGCAGCAGATTGTGAAGCTTCTGTGGCGCGTTGCCTTTGCTGACGAGCACATTGATAATTTCGAAGATAATGTGCTTGCGAAAGTCGCCGGGCTGCTTGGCGTTTCAACCCGTGATCGGGTTCTCCTGAAACATGAAGTACAGGCGGAAGCCGGGACTTAATAATAAAAAACGGCACCATGATGGGTGCCGTTTCAATCTCTATATTTGCAGAACTACTCAGCGGCGCGGGTAATTTTGCCCGGTGCGGCGGCATTCACGCTATCGTCCACATGGGCGGCGAAGCTTTCAAAGTTCTTGATGAACAGTTCAACCAGATAGCTCGCTTTTGCGTCATAGGCATCTTTGTCGGCCCAAGTGTCGCGTGGGTTCAGAATGTTGCCGCCAACACCAGCAACTTCCATTGGAACCTCAAAGCCGAAGTTTTCATCAACCCGCATAGGCGCGGAGTTCAAACTACCATCAAGTGCGGCGTGCAATAGCGCGCGCGTGTCCTTGATTGGCATGCGGTGTCCAACGCCGTATTCGCCGCCGGTCCAGCCTGTGTTTACCAGCCAGCAGTTCACGCCGCCTTCCGCGATTTTCTTGCGCAGCAGGTCGCCGTATACGCTGGGGTGACGCGGCATGAAAGGGGCGCCAAAACAGGTTGAGAAGGTTGCCTGTGGTTCCTTCACGCCAATTTCAGTGCCAGCCACTTTTGCCGTGTAACCGCTCAGGAAGTGATACATGGCTTGTTCGGGCGTCAGTCGCGCAATGGGTGGCAGAACACCGAACGCATCCGCTGTCAGCATGATGATGTTTTTGGGTTTGCCGCCACGGGTTTCTTCAGATGTGTTTGGAATAAAGTGGATTGGGTAGGCCGCTCTGGTGTTTTCGGCGAATGTATTGTCGTCGAAGTCCAGTTCACGGGTTTCCTCATCCATCACCACATTTTCGATAACCGTGCCAAAGCGCCTGGATGTTGCGTAAATTTCTGGCTCTGCCTCTTCAGACAGGTTGATCATCTTCGCGTAGCAGCCGCCTTCAAAGTTGAACACACTATCGTCTGACCAGCCGTGTTCATCGTCACCGATGAGGGTACGGCTGCTGTCAGCGGAAAGCGTTGTTTTGCCGGTGCCGGAAAGGCCAAAGAAGATCGCCACATCACCGTCCGGACCAATGTTGGCGGAGCAGTGCATAGGCATGATGCCTTTTTCCGGCAGCAGGTAATTCAGGATAGAGAAGACCGACTTCTTGTTTTCGCCCGCATATTGCGTGCCGCCAATAAGCACGAGCCCTTTTTTGAAGTTTACAGCAATCACTGTTTCGCTATTGCAGCCCATTGTAGCCGGGTCCGCCTTGAAGCTTGGCAGGTTAATGACGGTAAACTGAGGTGCCATGCCTGTCAGCTCGTCGCCTTCCGGGCGCACGAGCATGGTGCGGCAGAACAGGCTGTGCCACGCCAGTTCACCGATGGTGCGAACGGCAATGCGGTGGTTGGGGTCCGAGCCACCCCAAAGATCCTGAACAAAGAGATCCTTGTCTTTCATATGAGCGAGGAACGCCTGATGAATGGCGTCGAAATGCTCTAGTGACATTGGGCAATTTACCTTGCCCCAATCTACCGTGTTTTCCGTCATGTCATCGCGGACGGTAAACTTGTCGTTGGCAGACCGACCGGTCTTTTCACCGGTTCTAACAACCAAAGGCCCATCTTTGGCCATTTTGCCTTCGCCGCGGCGAATCGCTTCTTCATAAAGCTGGGCGGTGCCCAAATTCCAATATTGATTTCCGGTATCGGTGATGCCCTGAGCATCGAGACTAACTGTACTGTGACAGGCGCCAAAGACTTGCAACGTCTTGTCCTCCAACATGAATTTTACGCGAGTGCTGTTGCGGTTGCTATTTCGCTCTGACGGACCACCTGTTCCGCAACTGGTTTTCCTTGATCCGTATCGACCCAATCCGTCTGTAAAACGGGCGACAAGCTTGCGGAAACGCCACTATAAATCAACCAAAATATCAATGATTTCAAAATGATAGCGCTGTCATTTTGACTCTTGAATCTTGACAAAGCAGTCAGCATCCGGTCCCACTGTTGCCATTGATGTGCCTTTTTTTTGTCCCAAAGCGGGAATAGTCAAAAAAGAGGGTCTGTACGGGTAAAACGATATAGATATATTTTACCTACACTCGTGCCAGCGCCCAAGCGGACAAAGAACAAGGGGATAGCAATGACCGCAACCATCGCGCTCGTGGATGACGACAGAAACATCCTGACATCAGTTACCATCGCTCTGGAGGCTGAAGGCTTCCGTGTGCGGACATACCCTGATGGGCAAAAGGCTTGGGATGCCTTGTCGAAAAACCCGGCTGACCTAGCCGTGCTGGATATAAAAATGCCACGTATGGATGGTATGGAATTGCTGCGTAAGCTGCGGGAAGTTACGACCATGCCGGTTATCTTCCTGACCTCCAAAGATGAAGAGATTGATCAGCTGCTTGGCCTTCGTATGGGGGCTGACGATTACATCGGCAAACCATTTTCCCAGCGCCTGTTGATTGAACGTATTCGCGCGCTTCTACGCCGTGTGGAAATGAACGCCAAGGACATAGAGCCTGAAGATATCGAAACCAGCGACGAAGTGATGACGCGCGGCAGCCTGGTTCTTGACCCGATGCGCCACAGGGTAACCTGGTGCGAGAAGGATGTAACATTGACCGTGACGGAGTTTCTGATCCTGCAAACACTGGCGCAGCACCCGGGGCATGTAAAAAGTCGTGACCAGTTGATGGATGCTGCTTACACTGATGATGTATATGTCGATGACAGAACCATCGATAGCCACATCAAAAGACTGCGCAAGAAGTTCAGAATGGTTGATGGCGACTTCTCCGCAATCGAAACTCTTTATGGTGTGGGCTATCGATACAAAGAAGGGTAGGAAACCCGGAAATCTTGGCCACGGACTCAAATAGCGTAAGCGCTCAGGCAGAATTGCCGCGCGAAAACAATCAGGCGGCGGCTAAGAAAGCATTGCCGCCTCGCCACTATATGCGTGGTTTGTCCCCTTTGATGGTGCGCATCATGTTCGTGAATGCGATTGCTCTCATCATCCTTGTGGGCAGTGTTTTGTATCTGAATGATTTTCGTCAAAATCTTATCGAAGCCAGAACTGAAGCCCTTTCCGTGCAGGCGAGTATTATCGCGGGTGCCTTGGGCGAATCCGCAGTGGCAGGGCCAGAAGCAATAGCAATTGACCTGCCACCTGCGCGCCAGATCATTGTCCGGCTTGTGGGCCCCACCGATAACCGGGCCCGGCTTTTTGCTACATCCGGCGGCATGATCGCGGACAGTTTGTTTCTGGCAGGCGAGAAAGAGCTTGTGGAAGAAACGCTGCGTCAGCTTGATTACCAGCCATCATTGCAGGAACAGATTGTTAACCGTCTGCATGAAATCCTGGATACCATCACGCAGGATATTACAGCACCCGCAAACATAGACCGCCCCACAGTTCGCGCCGATGACCTTTATGAAGTACAGCGTGCCCTTGAAGGTCAGCTAACCGGCCAAATTCGGCAACGGCAGGACGGGGAATTGGTGATCAATGTGGCGGCACCGGTGCAGCGATTTCGCCGTGTGCTTGGTGCGCTTCTGCTGACAGCGCAAACCGATGATATTGACACGATTGTCCGGGCTGAGCAGATGCTCACCGTGAAGGTGTTTTTTGGGGCGCTTGGACTGACAATCCTGCTCTCGTTTTTCCTCGGGCGAACGCTGGTGCGACCCATTAGAGTTCTTGCACGCGCGGCAGAAAGGGTGAAAAGAGGTATTGGTCGGGAGGAAAGCATCCCCGAGTTTGCAGATCGCCGTGATGAAATTGGTGACTTGTCGCGGTCTCTGTCTGATATGACGGGGGCGCTCTATAACCAGATTGATGCGGTTGAAGCCTTCGCTGCTGATGTGGCACACGAGATCAAGAACCCGCTATCCAGTATGCGCAGCGCCCTAGAAACCATTCGGATGACCGACAAAAAGGATGTCCGCGAAAAGCTGTTTGCCATTCTGGAAGAAGATGTAAAGCGGATCGACCGACTGATTACAGATATCTCTGATGCGTCCAGACTGGATGCTGAACTGACACGCGGCGAAGCAAGTCACATTGACCTTGGTGTGATGATAGCCACTCTTGCAGATGCATACCGCACAACAGGCAAGTGCGATGACGTGACGATCAGCTTCGATAATGATGAAGCTGGTGTGTATCTGGTGAAGGGTATTGAGGGGCGGCTTGGGCAGGTTTGGCGTAACCTCATAGATAATGCGATCAGTTTCAGCCCAAAAGGCGGCACTGTTACCGTTTCGCTTTCGGTGAAAAACCGGCGTGTGACCCTGACGGTTGATGACGAAGGCCCCGGTGTCCCGGAAGGCGCAGAAGAAAAAGTATTTAGCCGTTTTTATTCCGAGCGTCCCTCTGAAGAGCAGTTTGGCAGCCACTCGGGCCTTGGTCTTGCTATTTCCCGGCAAGTGATTGAAGCCCATGATGGGGTCATTGGCGTGGAAAATTTGATTGCAGAAGATGGTGAGATCAATGGGGCCAGATTTGTCGTGACATTGCCGCTGGTGGCCGCTTAACTGTGGTCTAAGGTTGGTCTGTTGGCAGTCTGGAGCGCTCGGTTGCAAACTTTTCACGGCACCATTGTTGATATCGCAGGGCAGGGAGTTTTGCTGCGCGGCCCCTCAGGCTCGGGCAAGTCTGACCTTGCGCTGCGTCTGATTGATCGCGGTGCTACCCTTGTGGCGGATGATCGGTACCAGATTCGATTATCAAGTCGTGGGCCGCTTGGGTATGCACCCGATGCCCTTTACGGCCTTATTGAAGTGCGGGGACTGGGTATTATAACCCTGCCAGCTATCAAATCCACGCCCGTCAAACTGGTTGTAGAGTTGATTGAACCACCAGCGATGCAAAGGTTGCCGGAAAGGCAAACTGTCGGCCTTGAGGGCACGATAATTCCCAAATTGGACTTGCATGCTTTCGAATCTTCTGCACCAATTAAGGTTGAATTGGCAGCAGCAAACCCGGACCGAATAGGGTCTACCGGCAGACAGGGGGACGTCGATGGCGGATGATGGGAAGCTTGTGAAAGAAAGTCTGGTCAGAAACAAACTGCAACTGGTTATAGTCACTGGCCTTTCAGGGGCCGGGAAGTCGGCTGCATTGCATGCGTTTGAAGATATCGGCTTTCAGGCTGTTGATAACCTGCCGCTGACCATGATCGAATCACTTGTTGATAATCTGGATATATCGGGAGAGACCAAACCTGTCGTCATTGGTGTTGATTCCCGTACCTTGCATTTTTCGCCTGACTTGTTTGTGGAGGTGCAGCAGCGTCTAAGGAGCCGTGATGATATCCGTCTTCATATCCTGTTTATGGATGCGTCTGATGATGTGCTGACCCAGCGTTTTTCAGAAACACGACGCCCACACCCCCTGGGGGACCGGCAGCTTTTGCGCGCTGCAATCCAGCAAGAGCGGGATTTGATGACCGTTGTGCGAGAGCATATTGATGGCATTCTGGATACCAGTGCCAGAACCAGCGCCGAAACCCGGCGCATTGTGCGCAGGCGTTTCGCAAAGGAAAGCGATGACCTGATTGTCACCTTCATGTCTTTTGGCTTCGCACACGGTGCGCCAAGAGACGCAGACCTTGTGTTTGATGTAAGGTTTTTGCGTAACCCCCATTATATTCCAGAGCTTAAACCGCTTACGGGGCGTGATGAGGTTGTATCAAACTATGTGCGGGCAGATGATGCCTTTACCCCGTTTGTGGAAAAGGTTCGAGACCTGCTTTCGTTCCTGATGCCCCGCTATAAAGCGGAAGGAAAAGCCTATTTAACCATTGCATTTGGTTGCACGGGAGGTCAGCATCGGTCTGTGGCAACAGCGGAGGCAGTTGCAGGCCAAATGTCTGTTGATGGTCTGGCGGTAAATTTGTATCACCGCGAATTGCCTAAAACATAGTTGGCCAAAACATATCGGCTTGAGAGGGACTGAATTTATATGATCGGAATGGTGCTGGTAACGCATGGGCGACTTGCGGAAGAGTTTATCGCTGCCACAGAGCATGTGGTTGGTGCCCAGCAGAATATTCAAGCCATATGCATCGGTCCTGACGATGATATGGAACAGCGCCGGCAGGAAATTATGGATGCGGTTGAAGCTGTCAATGCCGGTGACGGGGTTGTGCTGCTGACTGACATGTTTGGCGGGACGCCCTCTAACCTTGCAATTTCAATCATGGAAAAAGGCAAGGTTGAAGTGATTGCCGGGATTAACCTGCCAATGCTGATCAAGCTTGCAAGTGTGCGACAGTCGGTGGCTCTTGATGAAGCAGTTGAAGCGGCGCGTGAAGCCGGTTTGAAATACATCAATGTTGCCAGTCAGATATTGGGTGGTTAATAGGCGCTTCTGGCTTTGATATCCGAGGTATAGTTTCGTGACAGCCGCTGAAGGCATTTCCCAATCCGTTGAAATTGTTAATCGTCGGGGTTTGCACGCCCGGGCGTCTGCGCGTCTGGCGCGGGAAGCTGGCAACTTTGATGCACAGGTGACTGTTTGCAAGGATGATACATGTGTTACCGCCACGTCCATTATGGGCCTGATGATGCTGGGGGCTGCCAAGGGGGACACTGTCAGAGTTGCTGCCAATGGCGCTGATCAACAGCTGGCCCTTGATGAAATTGTCAAATTGATTTCGGACCGCTTTGGCGAAGCGGAATAAACATTCGAATTTTCTTATATAAAGAAATCTTTATCTCTTCATTTGGTTCTGATATAAGCGGGTCAATTCTTGATCTGCTCAAACAGGACGTTCAATGACTGATTATAAAGTTGCCGATATTGCCCTTGCTGAATGGGGCCGCAAAGAAATCAACATCGCTGAAACCGAAATGCCGGGCCTGATGGCTCTGCGCGAAGAATATGGCGAAAGCCAACCTCTGAAGGGCGCGCGCATTGCCGGTTGTCTGCATATGACAATTCAAACAGCTGTTCTTATTGAAACGCTTACAGCGCTCGGCGCTGAAGTACGCTGGTCTAGTTGTAATATCTTCTCTACTCAGGATCAGGCTGCTGCTGCGATGGCTGCTGCTGGCATTCCTGTGTTCGCATGGAAAGGCGAAACAGAAGAGGAAGCTGAATGGTGTATCCACCAAACCATTAAAGGCCCTGACGGCTGGGTTCCAAACATGATCCTTGATGATGGCGGTGACCTGACTGTGATGATGCACAATGACTATCCTGAATTGATGGACGGCGTGAAAGGCATCTCAGAGGAAACCACCACTGGTGTTATGCGCCTTTATGAAATGGCAAAAGAAGGCCGGCTCGCCGTTCCAGCGATTAACGTGAACGACAGCGTGACCAAATCCAAGTTTGACAACCTGTATGGCTGCCGCGAAAGCCTGGTGGACGGTGTTAAGCGTGCAACAGATGTGATGATCGCTGGTAAAATTGCAGTTATCTGTGGTTATGGTGATGTTGGTAAAGGTTCTGCTGAATCTATGCGCAGCCAAGGTGCGCGTGTTCTTGTAACCGAGATTGATCCAATTTGTGCTTTGCAGGCCGCCATGGAAGGTTATGAGGTTGTGACCATGGACGATGCCGCCAAAGTTGGCGATATCTTCGTTACAGCGACCGGCAACAAGGATGTGATCACAATCGACCACATGCGGGATATGAAAGACCGTGCGATCGTTTGTAACATTGGTCACTTCGACAGCGAAATCCAGATTGCTGCCCTTGAAAACTATAAATGGGAAGAAGTGAAACCACAGGTCGATGAGGTTGTCTTCCCTGATGGCAAGCGTTTGATCGTTCTCGCCAAAGGTCGTCTCGTGAACCTTGGTTGTGCCACTGGCCACCCAAGCTTTGTGATGTCTGCTTCCTTCACTAACCAGGTTCTGGCCCAGCTCGAACTTTGGGAAAATGCGGACAAGTACGGCAAAGATGTTTATGTATTGCCGAAGCACCTGGACGAAAAAGTGGCGTCGCTCCACCTTGCGAAGCTTGGCGCGAAACTGACAGAACTTTCCGAAGATCAGGCTCAATATCTGGGCTTGGAAGTTCAGGGGCCGTTTAAACCTGAACATTACCGTTACTAAAAGGGCCGTAACACTATGCGGCTCTAGTCGCGGGAGAAAAATATGTCTGAGTATTTGTTTACAAGTGAATCCGTATCCGAAGGGCACCCTGACAAGGTTGCAGACCGTATTTCAGATGAAATCGTTGATCTGTATCTGGGTGCTCAACCTGATGCGCGTGTTGCCGCCGAGACCTTGGTGACAACAAACCGTATTGTTGTTGCCGGTGAAGTGCGCGGTCCTGCCAGCATCACCAGTGACAAGGTCGAAGAGGTGGCGCGGAATGCGGTAAAAGACATTGGATACGAACAAGATGGTTTCCACTGGGAGAACGCCAGCTTTGACAATTTCCTCCACGAGCAGTCTGCCGATATCGCCATGGGCGTGGACGCAGCCGGCAGCAAGGACGAAGGTGCTGGTGACCAAGGCATAATGTTTGGTTACGCTTGCGATGAAACCGAAAGCCTGATGCCCGCGCCTATTGACTGTTCACACCGAATTCTTCGGTCAATGGCGGCAGCCCGTCACAGCGGTGAAGCAGGGGCCTTTGAGCCTGACAGCAAAAGCCAGGTGACCTTGCGGTATGTTGATGGTCGTCCTGTTGGTGCAACATCTGTTGTGGTGTCAACCCAGCACAAAGAAGGTGTTAGCCAGGAAGATTTGCGAGAGCTGGTGCGTGGTCACGTATTAAGCGTGCTGCCAGAAGGTTGGATGTGCCCGGAGGAAGAGTTCTACGTCAATCCAACCGGTAATTTCGTAATCGGCGGACCTGACGGGGACGCTGGTCTGACAGGCCGTAAGATCATTGTGGACACCTACGGTGGGGCTGCGCCTCATGGTGGCGGTGCTTTCTCTGGCAAGGATCCAACCAAGGTTGACCGTTCTGCTGCTTATGCCGCGCGGTATCTTGCAAAAAATGTTGTGGCTGCTGGCCTTGCAAACAACTGCACCATTCAGCTTGCCTATGCGATTGGTGTTTCCAAGCCGCTTGCAGTGTATGTGGACCTATGGGGTGATCAGCCTCGTGTGGACCCGCAGCGCCTTTCTAGCGTGTTGCAACAGTTGATGGACCTGAGCCCGAGAGGCATCCGCGAGCACCTTGGTCTTAACAAGCCAATTTTTGCCCGTACAGCCGCTTATGGTCACTTTGGCCGTGCTGTTGACACCGATGGCGGGTTTTCTTGGGAAAAGACAGACCTTGTTGACGCATTGAAGCGCGAGTTTGGCGCCTAACAGGCTTAACTAACCAGAAATCGAAAGGCTCGCGGTTTCCGCGAGCCTTTTTTGTTGGCAGAAGGTGAACTGACCTTGTAACGCGTCACCATCAGAGGCTAGTCTCTGTTTTCAGTCTTGAGACCGGAGGGGCACTTGGAGCTAGGCGGCGAATACATAGGGTGGGTAGGGGCCATTGTGGCCGTTGCACTCTTTGTCTGGATAGCGGCAACGCTGTATGCCTTCTGGCGTGCCGGGCGCATGACCGACCGTGCCACAGCGTTAAAGGATTTGGCTGACTTTCTGGATACAATGATCCGGACTGACCACCGTATCCCTGTTTGGCTTTGGCCTGATGGCCGCTTGCAGGCAGACCCTGCAGCCCTCGCCATTGCTGGCTTCCCGGAGCATGTGAGCAGGTTGGATGATCTTGTCGGTGAAAACGGTGATGGCTTGCCCAGCGAAACAGTGGAGCTTATTCGCGGGGGTGTCGAACGGGGCCTCGATGTGCCGTCTCCTCTTGTCGTTGACCATGGCCAGGGTCGTGCCCGCACGATTATAGATTTACAGTGGTTGCCGTCTCGCGACGCCCGCTGGCCAAGTGGTATTATGTGGCTTGAACAGTCTGTTGACCGGCCAATTCGCACCAATCGGTCTGGTGTTCGTGCGCTGGAGCTTAGGCTCAAGGACTTAACGGGCGCCTTCAATCACTTGCCGTTCCCCGTTTGGCTGAGAAGCCCGGACTTCAAACTACTTGAAGTGAATGACGCCTATGTGGAAGCCATTGATGGAGGCTCTATCGCAAATGTTGTGGAGCGCGGTATTGAATTGTTTGGCAATGCTGGTCCTACAGCCGCAAGCAAAGCCTACCAAAAAGGAATGCCACTACGCGAAAGACGTTTCGGCGTAATTGACGGTCAACGCCGGGCTTTCAACGTAACGAATTCCCCGCTCGATAAAGAGGGTAGTACAATGGGCATCGCTATTGATGTCACGGGGGAAGAAGAAGCCCTGACGGAACTATCACGTGTACTGGAAAGTCAGTCGGAAACCTTGAACCGGCTTAGAAGCCCGGTCGCAATTTTTGGCCCAGCCCAGACGCTTCGCTTTTACAATGATGCTTTCACTCGCTTGTCCGGTGTCTCTGAAGAACAGCTTTCAAGCGGCATGCGCCACGGCGAGCTGCTGGATGCCATGCACGAGCGCAGAAAATTGCCAGAGCAGGCCAATTTCCGTAAATGGAAAGATGGTATTCTGAAGCAATATACCACACTTCTGGAGTCGTCTGAAGAAATGTGGCACCTGCCCGATGGTACTGCACACCGTGTGGTGACACAGCCTCACCCCTTGGGTGGTTTGCTGATCCTGTTCGAAGATGTGACCGACAAACTAGCGCTTGAGCGATCGTACAACACACTGATTGCTGTGCAGCAGGAAACGCTGGACAATATGCGAGAGAGTGTGGCGGTGTTCGGCACCGATGGTCGCCTACAGCTTTCAAACCCTGCCTTCAATGAAGTTTGGCAGATAACGACTGATCAGCTTCAGGGCGAGCCCCATTTGACTGAGTTGATGGAAATTTCAAACCTCAGTCAAACCAAATCCAATGATAATGGTTTCGCGGAAAACCTTGTCACCTGGGTTGCTGCTCGCAGTTACAAAACAGGAAAATGGTACCGTGATGATGGGGCTGTGATTGACTATACCATCGTGCCCTTGCCTGACGGCGGTGTGATGCTGACCCAGACGGATGTGACCGATAGCCATAAAGTCGAGCAGGCACTGCGCGAGCGGTCACAGGCGCTCGAAGCGGCGGATAAACTCAAGAGCGAGTTTATTACCAATATGTCCTATGAGCTGCGGACACCCTTGAATACCATCATTGGTTTTGGGGAGCTTCTGGATCAGGAAGTATTTGGTACCCTGAACGACCAGCAAGCTGACTATGTGAAAAATATTCTGAGTGCGTCTGATGAACTCAAGAACTTGATCTCCGACGTTCTGGATCTTGCTGTGATCGAGTCCGGCGAAATGTCCCTTGAACTGAGCGAAACAGCGATTGCTGATACGCTGCGGGAAGCAGCCGTGCTGGCGCAAGAATTGGCACATAAAGCCGCGACCAAGCTTAAACTGAAAGTGGGTGACGAAATTGGTTTGATTTCTGCGGATGCACCGCGGCTGAAGCAGGTCTTTTATAACATGGTTTCGTCCATGCTCAGTTTTACCCGTCATGGCGGGGAGTTGGTGATCGACCTGATCAATCTGGGCGAGGAGATACATGTTTGTATCACCAATCTGGAATCCGGTTTGACGCCTGCGGAACGGACCCGTTTGCTGACAACTGTTGCCATGGGTGTGTCACCCGGTGCACGACGGGCTACGGGGCTTGATCTGGCGCTGGTGCGCAGTATTGTGCGCCTGCATGGCGGCAGAGTGGTGCTGGATGCAGTCGGCGAATCTGGCCTTGGCCTTTCGTGCTACTTGCCCCGCGAACGCTCCAAAACCGATAGTTAACACCCATGACAGAAAGTTATTCGCACACGCTCGAAAACCAGGCGGCGACAGAAGAATTGGCGGCGCAATTGGCTGATTTGGCTACAGCCTCTGATGTGTTTTGTTTGTCTGGGGACCTGGGTGCGGGAAAAAGTACCTTTGCCCGTGCTTTTATCCGTGCGGCAGCGCACGATGCGGAACTTGATGTGCCCAGTCCTACCTTCACTTTGATACAAACCTATGAGCATGCGGATGGGACGCCGATTTATCACACTGATCTTTATCGGCTGGAAAACGAAGATGATGTTTATGACCTTGGTTTGGATGAGGAAAGAGACCGCTCTATTTTCCTTGTTGAATGGCCGGACCGCTTGCCCGCTGACTGGTTGGGTTCTGCGCTTCATATCTCATTCATGATAGATGTCGGTGATACAGGCAAACGGCAGGTGACTTTTTCCTGGAACCAACAAGCATGGACGGAAAAACTGCATCCACTCATGCAACAGTTTGACGGGCCATAAATGACACGCGCGCCCTCTGTATTTACAATTGATCCATTCCATTCGTTTGCAGATGAATTGGTTAAAGGGTTGTCAGCGCGCTTTGGCGATGACCCGCTCCAGTTTTCCTCTGTCATGGTGATGGTGCCGAACCGCCGTGCCGTCAGATCGGTTCGGGAGGCATTTCTGCGCCTTCATGGCGACCAACCTATGCTGCTGCCTGACCTTCGCGCCGTAGGTGACATTGACGAAGGTGAGATTGAAACCATCAGCGCCGGAATGGGGCTCGACTTTTCTCAAATTATGCCGCCTATCCCAGTGCTCAGGCGGCAGGCTTTGCTGGTGCAACTGGTGGAAAGGTGGCAACAGCCGGCAACCGGGCAACAAACGCTCGCGCCCGCGCAGGCGTGGCGGTTGGCGTCCGAACTGGCAACGTTTCTGGATCATGTGCACACCGCAGATGTGAGCTTTGACCGGTTGGCAGACCTTGTGCCGGAAAACCTTGCAAGCCACTGGGTGGACACATTGGACTTTCTGCGCATTCTGACCCTGCGTTGGCCGGCCATCTTGCAAGAGTTGCAGATGCAAGACCCTGCTGCGCACCGGAACCAAGCCATCGTTGCGCTTGCCAGCTATTTTGAAGAGCGCGTGCCAACATTTCCCATCGTGCTGGCGGGTTCTACGGGGTCTATCCCCGCAACAGCATCCTTAATGAAGGTGGTTGCCCGATTACCGGCTGGCCATATCGTGCTTCCGGGGCTGGCGAATGAGTTGAACGATGATGTGTGGAATGCTGTTGATGAAACGCACCCACAACATGCACTAAAGCATATATTGGAACATATAAAGGTCAGCCGTTTTGAGGTGGAAAACTGGCACACGCAGGCGGTATCTGGCGGGCGCAAAAGTTTGTTGCATGCGGCGATGTTGCCGGCGGCCCAAACATCTGAGTGGCGCGGCTTGCAATTATCGCAAGGTGATCTGGACCAGGCTTTTGACGGGTTTACGGCGTTGGTTGCACAGTCGAGGCGGGAGGAGGCCACGGCCATTGCTGTTGTTCTACGGGAAGCGCTCGAAGAACCTGGTAAAACCGCTGCTCTTGTTACACCGGACCGGCAACTTGCTTTGCATGTGCGCTCAGCGCTCAGGAAGTGGTTAATTGATATTGACGACTCAGGCGGTGACAAGGCGCTTGCCAGCTTGCCGGGGCGTTTGCTGTCCCTCCTTGCTGCTGCGGTGAGTGATCATTTTGGCCCGCTCTCCTTGCTTGCCTTGTTGCAACACCCACTTACGGCCTTTGGAAAAAGTAGAGGTGATTTTCTCACATTCGTCAGGCGATTAGACAGCCTGGTATTGCGCGGTGTGCGACCTGCTGGTGGTCTGCAGGGGATACAGTCGCGGGGCGCGGCGCTGACGGTGGATAAAAAGAATGATTGGGGCCCGCCTGATCAAACGATGCTTGAAGAGATTATTGGTGTTTTCTTACCACTTGAGCAAGCGTTCAAGGAACCGGCAGCGTTTGAAACGCTTCTACCTCTTCATATTGAGGTGGTGGAAACCTTATGCACTGAGGAAAGCAAATCTGGCGCTGACAAGCTGTGGGCTGGAGAGGCTGGAGCAGCGCTCGCATCTCAATTCGCCAGTTTGCTTGAGCATGCGGCAGAATTGCAAGTGCCATCAGCAGATGGTTACGAAAGCTTGTTCGCCGAAGTTTTCAGCACTGTCACTGTTCGCCCCGCATGGAACAAACATCCGAGGCTGTCCATCCTTGGCCCCTTGGAGGCCCGCTTGCAGCAGGCGGACCTGATGGTGATTGGTGGCCTGAACGAAGGGGTGTGGCCTGCCGACATCACAACAGACCCCTGGATGAACCGGTCCATGAGGGCAGAATTTGGCCTGCCACCTCTCGAGGGGAAAATAGGTCAGTCGGCCCATGACTTTGTGATGGCTGTGTCCGCACCAAAGGTGCTGGTAACCAGAGCGGAGAAAATTGACGGTGCTCCAACGGTACCAAGCCGCTGGTGGTTCCGTATCGAGGCGTTCGCTGGCCGTGAAATACCGCGTGCGGATCATTATCTGGCGTGGGCAAGAGAGCTTGATAAGCCGGACCAAATTACGCCAGTATTGCCGCCTGCGCCAAGGCCACCAGTGTCATCCCGGCCTACGCGTTTGTCGGTGACGCAGGTGCAGGAGTGGATGCGCGACCCCTATGCCCTTTTTGCCAAGAAAATCCTTGGACTGAAAGTTCTAGACCCGATTGATGATCGACCAAACGCGGCGCAGAAAGGCATTATCCTTCATGAGGCGCTGGAGCGCTTCTTGACGGAAGACGGTGAGGTTGCGGGGCCTGAAGGATTAATTCGGCTTATGTCGATTGGGCGCGAGGTTTTTGAACCTGTTGTATCGCAGCCCACCGTTTACGCCTTCTGGTGGCCCCGGTTTGAAAAAATCGCCCGCTGGTTTGTAGACAGTCATCCGGTTCATAGCGAACGGTATGAGACAGTGTTGGTGGAAGGCTGGGCGGAAAAGGCTGTCGAAATCGTGGGCGGCGCACCAGTCTTTACGCTTGTTGCCAAAGCCGACCGGATTGATAGGAACCGATCAAACGGTGCACTAATGGTGATCGACTATAAAACCGGTACCGTCCCAACCACTCGTCAGATGGAGGCCGGGTTTGCGCCGCAGTTGCCGCTTGAAGCATGGCTTGCCGAAGTAGGGGCGTTTGACGGGCTGGTGAAGGCACCGGTTGAAGACCTTGTATTTTGGAAACTGTCAGGTGGTACGCCGGTTCAGGAACAGAAGCGGCCCTTGAAGGATGTTTCTGGCGTGGCAGACGAAGCCGTTGAAGGGCTGGCTGCGCTGGTGAAAGCATTTGCCGACCAGAATACGGCCTACCTCTCTAACCCTCGGCCTTCTGTTGCAGGATATGGTGACTTTGACCATCTGGCGCGTGTGAAGGAATGGCGCGATCAGGCCCCTTCTGACAGTTCGCAGGGGGAAGGACCATGATCCCCAGTTCTGCTGCCAAATCCAGCATGACGCCAGAGCAGGCTCGGGCGACGGAGCCAGCATTAACCGCGTGGGTTGGCGCGTCTGCGGGAACCGGGAAAACCCATGTGTTGACCGCGCGAGTTTTGCGCCTGATGGTGACGGGTACGCCGCCTGAAAACATTCTGTGTCTTACTTTTACCAAAGCCGCAGCGGCGGAAATGAAGAACCGGATATTTGCCGAGCTTGGTCGCTGGACCACACTTTCGGACGATGAACTTCGGAGCGAAATCTACAGCCGCACGGATGAGATGGCTGATGATGTGATGCTAACTCACGCCCGGCAACTTTTTGCGCGCGTACTTGATCTGGTTGGTGGGTTTCAAATTCAGACTTTTCACAGCTTTTGCCAATCCCTTCTCGGGCGCTTTCCTATTGAGGCAGGCATTACCCCCGGGTTTGAAGGGGTGGATGACACCGAAGCTGTGGAGATTATGACGACGGCCAAGGATCGAATGCTGGCCGCCACGCGAGAGCCGCTTGCCAAACCACTGCAAGATGCACTTGTTGTTGTGGCAGGGCTCGTAACAGAAAACACGTTCGACGAAGTTATCGACCGGCTGGTGTTCGAAGCAAGCACACTTGCTCGCGCGCTTAGAAGCTATGGTGGTATGCAGGGCCTGTTGGAGGCCGTGTATCATCAGTTAGAGGCTGAGCCCGGCAAAACCGATGTATCCATTGTTACAGAGGCTTGCCAATCCGGTGTGATGGACACGCCGGCCATTGAGCGGTTGGCTCATGCTCTTGCAGAAGGGTCCGTAGCAGACGCCAAGCGCGGCGCTGCGATATTGGCTTTCATCAAGGCGTCGGAGGTACATAGGCCGCAATTTTATCCTGACTACCGCTCCGCCTTTCTCACAAAAAGTGGAACACCGCTGAAGACTGTGGCGACAAAAAAGGTGCTGTCGCAAGATGATGCCTTGGAGGGCATTATTGATAACGAGCAATCGCGCCTTCTTGAAGTGGAGCAAACAAGAAAACGCCAGCAGGCCGCTGTTGCAACTGCGGCCCTTCTGCGTCTTGGGCTGGAGCAGTTGAGCCTTTACCGGCGTACCAAGCAAGAGCGCGGCCTTGTCGATTTTGATGACATGATCGACCACACCGTTACCTTGTTTGGCCAAGCGGATGCCGCGCCTTGGATTCTCTATAAGCTTGATCACCAGATTGACCATATTCTTGTGGATGAGGCGCAAGACACGAACAGAGACCAATGGGCCGTGGTGGAAGCCTTGGCGGCAGAGTTTTTCTCGGGCGAGAGCGCACGGGAGGTTGAGCGAACCGTTTTTGCGGTTGGTGATGTGAAACAGTCTATCTTTTCATTCCAGAAAGCAGACCCGGCTGAATTTCTCCGGGCTCAAAACCGCGTTTTTGGGCGGGCGCATGATGCGACCCGTTCGGCAGAAACTGTTCCGTTGAACACGTCCTTCCGGTCAGGCGAGGCGGTACTTGGTCTTGTGGACAAGGTATTTGCGCATAATGGCCGTGCGGTTGGCGGGCTATCTTTTGACGGCGAAGAAATCAGGCATGGGTTTCAGCGCAAGGGCCATGGAGGACTGGTGGAACTGTGGCCGCTTGAAACACCTGCCCGTAAACCGGATGGAGAGGAAACGGGCTGGCAGTTACCGCTGCGTCAGGAAACCCGTGACGATGCAGAGCAACGTTCCGCCTGGAAGATAGCCGATCATATCTCGCGCTCGATCGGCGCACGCCCTCTGCCTGCCAAAGGAAGACCAGTGCAAGCGGGTGATAATCTGGTGCTGGTTCGCAGGCGGTCTGCCTTTGTCGACCATCTGATCAGGGCACTGAAACATTTCGGTGTTCCGGTCTCAGGGCGGGACCGTATGTCGCTTATTGACGAACTCCCGGTGATGGACCTTTTGGTGCTCGCTCAGTTTTCTCTCTTGCCTGATGATGATCTGGCATTGGCTACTGTGCTCAAAAGTCCGTTCGTTGGTTTTGATGATGACGCTTTGTTTGATTTAGCTCACGGGCGTGAAGGCACGCTGTGGGCGCAGCTGCAAAAGCAGAAAGCCGATGCACGCTATGCGGATGCCCATCGGTTTTTATGGCGGGTCTTGGAACAGGTTGACCTTGGTGGTCCGTTTGACTTTTTCAGTTATGTTCTGGTTGATCTTGATGGTCGTAGAAACCTGTCGAAACGCCTCGGGCGCGAGATAGATGACCCGATTGATGAATTGCTTGAGGAAGCGATGCGGTTCCAACTGACCAAATCCGCTTCACTGCTTTCCTTCACGCAAGCGATGAAACGGAACCAAAGCCAGCTTAAGCGGGATATGGAACAAGCCGGTGATCAGGTCAGGATCATGACTATCCATAGCGCCAAGGGTTTGCAGGCCCCCATCGTCTATTTGGCAGACACCGTCAGCACACCCGATATCGCCAAAGATGGCAGATTATTGCCGCTTGCAGCGGAAGGCGGTAAGCCCGCCTTGCCAATTTGGGCGAGCCATGGCCGAGGTCTTCCCGAGGTGGAGGAGGCGAGAGACCGCCTGAAGGCAAACCAGTTTGAAGAATATCACCGCCTTCTCTATGTGGCGCTCACCCGCGCAGAGGACGAACTATATGTGAGTGGTTGGCGCGGGAGTGCTGAACCATCAGCAGATTGTTGGTATCGGCTTGTTGAAGAAGGATTTGAAAGGCTTGAGGCGAAGCAGGCTCAGTCGCTTCTCGGTGTTGATGTCCAGCGTCATGAAATTGCGCAAACCGCGCTTGTACCTGCCGCAAAAGCGATACAAACGGACGCAAAGGGCGAGTATGCAAAGCCTGCCTGGTTAAAACAAGCGAAGCCCGAGGAGCCCACACCAGCCCGCCCGCTATCGCCCTCAAGGCCAGATGAGGAACCGGCTGTTGCTGGCCCGCTGGAACGTAAGAGAAACCTTCGCTATCGGCGAGGTAATATCTTGCACCAGCTTTTGCAATGGTTACCAGACCTTGATCGTGACAGGCGCAAGGAAGCTGCATTTGCTCACCTTCAGCGCTCTGCCGATCTGGATGAAGAAGAGCAAAGAGCTTTCTGGTCGGAAGCTGAAGCAGTGCTCAATCATCCTTCCTTTGCCGCCATCTTCGGCCCGGGCAGCCGGGCTGAAGTGCCGATTGTTGGTGTCTTGTCGTCCCATGATGGGTTGGTTTCGCGCACGGTGTCCGGTCAGGTGGACCGATTGATCGTGACAGACACTGAAATCCTGATTGTGGACTATAAAACCAACCGCCCTCCGCCACGAAAGGTTGAGGACGTGCCAGATATTTATTTCCGGCAGATGGGCCTGTATCGGCGCGTTCTGAAATCTATTTATCCGGCCCACGCGGTTTCCTGCGCGCTTCTTTGGACTGATGGGCCGTTTTTGATGGAACTTCCTGAACCAGCCCTTGAGGATTCGCTCAAAAAGATAGGACTTTAACAGCCTAAATTGGTCACGCATGTGTTACTGGGCCTTGACCAATCAGGGGTACGTTCTTAGGTTAGTCGCCAGAGGAAATCATCGAACACAAAGTGCGCGCGGTTTACCCGTGTGTATCAGAGAAAGAGTACATACCATGGCAACAATTGCTGTAACTGATGCGTCATTTGAAGACGATGTAGTAAACGCCGGTAAGCCGGTTCTTTTGGACTTTTGGGCACAATGGTGCGGCCCTTGTAAAATGATTGGCCCGGTTCTAGAGGAAATCTCGAACGAGCGCGACGATATCGTGATAGCCAAGATGGATATTGACGAAAACCCTGAAACGCCAACTCGTTTCGGTGTGCGTTCAATCCCGACCATCCTGATTTTCAAGGATGGTGAGCCAATCGCAACCACGATGGGTGCAAAGCCAAAAGCACAGCTTGCAAGCTGGATTGATGGTGCTGTTGGCGGGGCGTCTGCCGCTTCTGCCTAATTTCTATCTATACAAATTCGAAAGGCGTCCATGCATATGGGCGCCTTTTTTTATGGCTTTATTGCGCTATTCTCCTTGGTGAAGGAGAGCGCACATGAGCGAATCCAATAATATGGATAAAACCAAGGTTTGTGCCATCGTCGGCGCGGGGGATTATATCGGTGCTGCCATCGCCCGCCGATTTGCCCGCGAAGGTTATACCATCGTTGGTGGCCGGCGTGGCGGCGATAAGCTGAACCCCCTAAAGCGGGAGATCGAAACAGCGGGCGGCAGGTTTGTTGCCAAAAGCCTGGACGCACGATCTGAAGATGAAGTGGATGCCTTCATTGCCGAAGCGGCGGAACTGGGTGACTTGTCGATCGTGATTTACAACATAGGCGGCAATGTGAACTTCCCCATCACAGAAACCACGGAGCGTGTGTTCAGGAAAGTCTGGATGATGGCCTGTTACTCAGGCTTCCTAACCGGGCGTGCGGCTGCGCGGGTGATGCTGGAACAAGGGGCAGGTTCTATCTTCTTTACTGGTGCAACAGCCAGTATGCGGGGCGGCCCCGGGTATGCGGCCTTTGCCAGCGCCAAGTTTGGCCTTCGAGGTATGGCGCAGGCGATGGCGCGGGAGTTGGGCCCCAAGAATATTCATGTCGCGCATCTGGTTATCGACTCTGCGGTGGATACCGAATGGGTCCGCGAGCTGATTACCGAACGCGCCGGACCAGAGGCCATTGACAAGGTGCCGCTTGTTGATCCTGCGTCCATTGCGGACACATACTGGATGCTCCACAACCAAAGCAAAGACTGCTGGACGCATGAACTGGACGTGCGCCCATTTAACGAATCATTCGGAGGATAAGACAATGAGCAAACTTCAATTCTGGTTCGATTTTGGCAGTCCCAATGCCTATTTTGTCCATAAAACTCTGCCGGATCTGGAAAAAAGACTCGGTGTTTCCTTTGAACGCAAACCGGGGCTGCTGGGCGGTATTTTTAAAGCAACGGGCAATCAGGCGCCCTGGATGGCCTTCTCTGCTATCCCGGCCAAGATGGATTATATGCGTAAGGAGATGATGCGTTTCATCCGCCATCACGGCCTGACCAGTTTCAAGATGAACCCCCACTTTCCCATCAATACTTTGCTGGTGATGCGCGGGGCAATCGCTGCCCAGATGAAAGGCGAACTGGACGCTTACATAGAGGCCATCATGACCGCGCAGTGGGAGCAGGAGAAAGACACCGGCAACCCCGAAGTGGTTATGTCTGTGCTTGTAGATGCTGGGCTCGACAGCGCCTACTATCAGGAGATGGTGCAAAGTGATGAGGTGAAGGCAGGGCTGGCTGCTGCCACTCAGGAAGCCGTTGACCTTGGTATATTTGGCATGCCAACAATGGTTGTCGGAGACGAAATATTCTTTGGCAAAGACAGTTTGTCTGCCGTTGAAAAGGAAACCTCCCTGATAGGCTAAAACTGCTCTGAGGATGGATGAATGGCCGAACAGAAAACGCAGCAAAACGATAGTTCGGTCGAAGACTTTTTGACCAAAGTGGACAATGACAAACGGCAGGCAGACGCCCGGCAGGTGTGTGACCTGATGGCTCGTTTGACTGGTTGGCAGGCCAGGATGTGGGGCATTTCCATCATTGGTTTTGGCGCTTATGATTACACCTATGAAAGCGGCCACAGTGGTAGATGGATGATCACCGGTTTGTCGCCGCGCAAGAGTGCATTAACCGTCTATATCATGCCGGGGTTTGAGCCCTTTGCGGCCCAAATGGAAACCCTTGGCAAGTATAAAACGGGCAAATCCTGCCTTTATATCAATAAACTGGAAGACATTGACCTTGATGTGCTTGAAGACCTGATCGTCAAATCGGTAGAGATCATGAAAGACAGGTATCAGTGGGCGCCGGCCTGACTGATACGGTTTATGTTGGCAGCAGGTCTGCCTGTTTGAGCACACCGCCAGCGAGGTAGAGCGAGCCACCGATCAGCACAAATGGTGGACGGTCAGGGTGGGCTTTATCGGTGATTGTTTTTAGCGCTGAGCGAACATCTTTGGCGACAATACCATTGATGCCAATGTCCGTTGCTGAAGCAGCGAGCGCTGCAGGTACTGCGGCTCCGTCTTCGCCATCAATCGGTACTGCAATCACCCTGTTTACCAGCCCTGACAGCCGCTTAAGGTAACCTGCCGCATCTTTGGTACCCATCATGCCGAGAATGAGTGTAACTGAGCGCTCCACAGGGTCTACCCCTTGCAAAAATGTGCGCAACACATCAGCCGCAGCTGGATTATGACCACCATCCAGCCAAAGGTCGGAACCGCTTGGCAATAGATTGTTCAGAGGAGTGTTTTGCAATTCCTGCAACCGCGCGGGCCAACGGGTCCAGCCAAGGCCAGCTTTGATCGCTGCGTCCGGGATAGCAACAGCCTGCTGCGCATGGGCAAGGGCAATTGCCATGGCGGCATTCTTGATCTGGTGTGGTCCGGTTAGTGGCGGCAGCGGCAGGTCCAGCACACCTCGCCAGTCTTCATACAGGAAGCGTGAGCCATCATCTTTGGCTTCCACATGCCATGCATGGTCAATTATGTGGGGTTTAACGCCGTGCGCGTCCGCCACATCAGTGATGACCTTCAGGCCCTCTTTCATCTGCGGTCCAACCACAAGCGGGCTGCCGCGTTTGATGATGCCTGCCTTCTCCGCAGCAATTTCAGGCAAAGTTTCACCGAGAAACTGCTGGTGATCGAGGCTGACAGGCGTGATCCCAACCGCAGCCGGTTTATCAACCACGTTTGTGGCGTCCAGCCTGCCGCCAAGTCCTACTTCTAGAATGCAAAGGTCGGCAGGTGTTTCTGCAAACGCCAGCAATGCTGCGGCGGTGGTGACCTCGAAGAAGGTGATCGGGTCATCGCCCGCGGCGCCTTCTACGCGGGCGAGAAGGTCCGCAAGCGCGTCTTCTTCTATCAACTGGCCTGCAATACGAATGCGTTCGGCAAACCTGACAAGATGCGGGGATGTGTAAACATGAACCCGGTGGCCCGCCGCTTCTGCGATGGCACGCAGCATGGCAACGGTCGAGCCCTTGCCATTTGTGCCTGCGACATGGACCACAGGCGGCAGTTTTTTTTCCGGATTGCCGAGTTTTCCCAAAATGGAATGCATGCGCCCGAGCGACAGGTCAATCTTCTTGGGGTGCAGCGCCATAAGGCGTGCCAGTATCTGATCGCTCTTGGCGGTGGCCGTCTGGTCAGTTTCCATGACGGTGTTTATTCCTTGGCCAGAATGAGGGCGTAGCCCGAATTATTCAGCGGCTTTTCTGCTGCGATTACCAGCCATCAGCATGGAAAGAACAGAGCCCAGTTTTTCTTTCAACTGATGCCTGTGGACCACAAGGTCAACCATGCCATGTTCTTCCAGATATTCAGCTGTCTGGAATTTTTCTGGCAGTTTTTCGCGGATAGTTTGCTCGATCACTCGCTTGCCGGCAAAGCCAATCATGCAGCCGGGTTCAGCAATATGCACATCACCAAGCATCGCGTAGGAGGCTGAAACACCGCCTGTTGTTGGATCAGTTAATAAAACCACATAAGGCAAGCCTGCATCGCGCAGCATCTGAATGGCCACTGTGGTGCGCGGCATTTGCATCAGTGACAGGATACCTTCCTGCATGCGGGCACCGCCAGAAGCCGTAACCATCACAAATGGCACGCCAAGCTTCAGCGCTTCGCGTGCTGCAGTGATAATGCCTTCACCAACTGCCATGCCCATGGAACCGCCCATGAAGAAGAAGTTTTGAACGGCAACAACTGTTTTCTGGCCATCAATTTTACCAACAGCGGCCTTGATGGCGTCTTCGTCTCCGGTATTGGAGCGGGCAGCTTTCAGCCGGTCAGTATATTTTTTGGTATCGCGAAACTTCAGCGGATCCTGATTAACGCTTGGCATCGCAATCAGATCAAACTGCTGGTTGTCGAACAGCGCTGTGAACCGGTCCATTGGCGGCACACGGTCATGGTGGTCGCAGTGTGCACATACGCGGTTATTGGCGATAAACTCTTTCTGAAAAATCATCTGGCCACAGTTTTTACACTTGTGCCAAAGATTGTCGGGGGTATCCCGCGCATTCAAGACTTTCTGAAGCTTTGGTTTGACATAATTGGTTAGCCAACTCATGCCACATACCCCTTTTTTTAGTTACCAATGGGCCTATTGACGGCCTGATCTTACACCATGTGCGAGAGATTGGGTAAAATTCAAGACATTTTCAACGATCGTGTCCTGGCTTTGCCCATTGTTCAGCCCGTGTTCAATCATGGAAACAATGGCTGAACCAACTACCGCACCATCTGCATGAGCTGCAACTCCTGCAGCCTGTTCGGGGGTGCGGATACCAAATCCAACCGCAACGGGCAAGTCTGTATGACGACGAATGCGGGCAACGGCCTCACCAATATCGTCGGCGGTAGCTGATTTGCCGCCGGTTACACCTGCGACAGCAACATAATAAACAAATCCGCTCGCACCGTTCAGGATGGTTGGTAGCCGTGCATCATCAGATGTGGGTGTCGCGAGCCGGATAACATCAATACCGTTTGCATTGGCGGGCGCAAGCAACTCGTCGTCCTCTTCTGGTGGAAGGTCGACAATAATAAGGCCGTCAATGCCGGCGGAGGCAGCGTCTTTGCAGAAGCGATCAAGGCCGTAGGCAAAGATCGGGTTGAAATACCCCATCAGGACAATTGGCGTTTCACCATTACCTGTGCGGAATTCCCTTACCATATCCAGCGTGCGTACCATTGATGCGCCGGCTGCGATTGCCCGCTGCGCCGCTTTGTCAATCGCTGGACCATCCGCCGATGGGTCGGTGAAGGGCATGCCAAGCTCGATAATGTCCGCACCTGCGCCGGGCAACCCCTTCAGAATTTCCAGGGAGATCTCGTGGTTCGGGTCACCAGCTGTTACGAAGGTTACAAAAGCGGCACGGTTTTCAGCACGAAGGGCATCAAAACAGGAAGTTAAACGGCTCATCGATCTACTCCCTAAATTTCTTCGCCAAGCTCTTTGGCAACAGTGAAAATATCTTTGTCACCGCGTCCTGAGAGGTTGAGTACACAAATATGTTCTTTCGGTAGCTCGGGGGCCATGCGAACGATGTGCGCCAGCGCGTGAGAGCTTTCAAGCGCCGGGATGATACCCTCAGTGCGGCAGCAAAGCTGGAAAGCATCCAGTGCTTCTTTGTCTGTTGCCGAAACATAAGTCACGCGTTCCTGTTCATGCAGCCACACATGCTCTGGGCCGATACCCGGGTAATCAAGCCCCGCGGATATGGAGTGGGCTTCTTCAATCTGCCCATCTTCTGTTTGCAGCAGGTAGGTGCGGTTGCCGTGCAGAACGCCCGGTGTGCCGCCACTGATCGATGCAGCATGCTGGTCAGTGTCAACACCATGCCCTGCTGCCTCAACGGCAAACATCTCAACATCCGTGTCATCAAGAAACGGATGGAAAAGCCCAAGCGCATTGGAGCCACCACCCACACAGGCAACAAGGCTGTCGGGCAAACGGCCTTCCATCTGCATAATCTGTTCTTTGGTTTCACGCCCAATGATGGACTGAAAATCCCGAACCATCATGGGGTAAGGGTGCGGTCCGGCAACTGTGCCAATGATATAGAATGTGTCATGCACGTTGGTTACCCAATCGCGCAGCGCATCATTCATGGCATCCTTCAGGGTGGCGGAACCGCTTGTTACCGGTTTCACCTCTGCGCCAAGCAGCTTCATGCGAAACACGTTTGGTTTTTGTCGCTCGATGTCGACTTCGCCCATGAAGACGGTGCACTTAAGGCCAAAACGTGCTGCGACAGTTGCGGTTGCCACACCGTGCTGGCCTGCGCCGGTTTCGGCGATCACGCGGGTTTTTCCCATGCGCTTGGCCAACAGCACTTGCCCGATGGCATGATTGATTTTATGCGCGCCGGTATGGTTCAATTCTTCGCGTTTAAAGTAGATTTTGGCGCCGCCCAACTCTTCGGTCAGTCGCTCCGCGTAATAAAGCGGGCTTGGTCTGCCAATATATTGCCTATTCAATTCGTCCAGTTCCACAAGGAAGCCGTCGTCCTTCATGGCTTCGCCGTATTCCTTCTCCACCTGCAACACCAATGGCATCAGGGTTTCGGAAACGTAACGTCCGCCATATTGACCAAAATGACCCCTTTCATCGGGGCCGGTGCGATAACTATTGCGGTGACTATTCTGGGCCATGGGCCATGTCCTTCAAACAACTAACTCGGCAAACCAACCGGAGCTGGAAATTCCGGCGGAACCATTGCGGCCTTCTACCTAACGGCTTTTGCCGCGCGAAGAAAGGCTTCAATTAAGCTTTTGGATTTAACACCCGGACTTGTTTCTACGCCAGAGGATACGTCGAGGATTTTGGCGTTTGATGTTTTTATGGCGTCAGCGGCATTTTCGGGTGTTAGCCCGCCGGCCAATAGCCATTTTTCCGGCAATTTGGCGCCTTGCATAATCTGCCACGGGAAGGAAATGGCGTTCCCGCCGGGCAGCACAGCACCTTTCGGTGGCTTGGCATCAAACAGGACGGCATCTGCAATATCAAAATAGGGGCTTGCTGCTTCAATGTCTGATGCGCTTGATACGCCGATGGCCTTCATAACCTTAAGCCCGGTGCGACCTTTCAGCCGGACTAAATCTTCGGGTGTTTCCTGACCGTGAAGTTGCAGCCAGTCCAGATTAAGCGCATCAATCGCGCGATCAATCATAGCATCAGATGCGTTGACAAATACACCGACGCGTGCAGGCCCTTCTGGTAGTTCCTGCGCAAGGTTCTTCGCAGCCTCAAATGTGAGGTGCCTTGGTGACGGTTCAAAAAACATGAAACCAAGATAAGCCGCCCCAGCATCCGACGCTGCCTGCGCCGTTTCCCCGGTCGACAGGCCACAGATTTTCACGTCCACCGTCATGACTTTTCAGCGAGCTGCTTCAATGGGTCGGGTTGCCAAAACCGAACGGGGCGTCCTTTTCCGTCGGCGAACATGCCCAATGCGATAAGAACAGTATCAATTATCCAACCGAAAACAATTAGTCCTGCGGTGAGGAAATACAGTGTACCTGTGAAAGGGCGACCCACGTAAAAGCGGTGTGCGCCAAAAATACCAAGGGGCGGAATACAAAACAGGAGTGCAACTAGCCTGCTTTTGGTTGAGCTGACAGCATCCAACGCTTCCTCGCGCGTGCTGTAGGTATGGCCGGTCATGGGGTTCATAAGGCCAGTGCTGGGGCTGACAAGTCCGGTGACACCTTCTGCCACCTTGGATGCCATATGCTCCTGAATGGCGAGCATATCGTCTCCTTCAGCATTATAGCGGTCGGACCACAAAACGGCGCCGGTTGCGTCCACAAGTTGAGTGGTGATGCGCAGCTTATTGTCCTGCCGCCTGACGCTGCAACTCAGGATATGATTCACGCCAAGCTGATGCGCGATGGCTTGTGGGCCCGAATCGCGGTCAGCCAGCTTACCGACTGTTTTCAGGTCAGGCGTCGCAAAACCAGCTTGCTGCAAGTCGGCGACAATATCATCTGCGAGGCCAGCGGTGAAATGTTCGGCTACATCACCCAGTTCTTTAGGGGGCATAACGGCAATCGGGGTTTTGCCGCCGTATTCCGGTGTTATTGGTGGCGCATCGACAATTGCGGTGCTGGTAGAATGTGTGGGTGATGAGTTTTCAACCCCGCCCAATGTAATTGCATCCGCCGACAGAGGACTCACTGCTTCCCCGCGCATGCGTTGCAGGATTATTTTTCCGTTGGTTAGCACAACTGTAGTCAGGGCAAAGAGGAAGCCGACAGTGCCAAGTACATCACCGTATTCTTTTGCCCATGCTACCGCTGATTCCAGCATCTAGTCGTCGCTCTCCAACAGGTCCGCAAAGGACACCGTTTCTCTCGTCAGCACCGCCGTGGCAGCCTTCATCAGGTCTTCGCCCAGCATATGGCCGCTGTTCCATGTTGCCACATAATCGAGACCATCCTTAATTGAATGATCCCTTGAGTGATTGAGTATCGCTTTTGTACCGGCAACTGCAAGAGGACTTTTGCCAGCAATTTCCTCGGCGATCTCATGTGCCTTGGCGATTGCGGCGTCCCGGTCACGGGTCACATAGTTTACAAACCCGTATTTGCTTGCTTCTTCCGGCAGGAATTTACGGCCTGTCATCGCAAGCTCGCGCAGGATGCCGTTTGGCAGCAGGTGCGGTGCACGTTGCAGTGTGCCCACATCTGCCGCAATAGCCACATTAATTTCCTGAATGGAAAACCATGTATCTTCGGTGCATACGCGCATGTCGCATGCAGAAATCAGGTCAATCCCGCCGCCAAGGCAGGCCCCATGAACAGCGGCGATAACGGGGGCACGGCATTCTTCGAGGGCTGTGAAACAGTCTTGCAAGAACAAGATATGGCGGCGTAGCTTTTCGCGGACCCGGGCTGGGTCGCCTTCGTGTGCGCCAAGGACGGCACCACTTTCTTTCAGGTCAAGCCCGGCGGTGAAATGTTTGCCGTTCCCAGCCAGTACAATAGCGCGTGCGTTTGTTTCCGAATCGATATACCGGAATGCTTCACCAATTTCGCGAAACATGGTGCCATTCATGGCGTTTAATTTGTCGGGCCGGTTAAGAATTACTGTGGCGATACTGCCATCTTGTGTAACGTCCAGTGTTTCAAACTGCATTTCGGGTCCTCTCTTGGTGCTTTGGCATGAATATTGGCCGAAAAACCGAAAGGGCGAATCTTTGATACGGTGTTAGTTACCGCTGCAATATTGGGTGATTAATGCGTCGGCAATTTCGGCAGCGGCTTCCACATGGGCAACATCAATATTCAGGCCATAAAGCACAAACACCAGATTGTGTGTTTGGTCGCTCACGCTTGTGCGATCACTGTCGGAAAAAGGGGAGCCAAAAGGCCCGTCGTCATCTGCGAGCACAGGAAGCCCTTCAAGGTTAATCCCCCCGCGTCCAATGCCGTCATAGGTTTCACCCGGTGTACCGACCCTAAGTGTCAGGTCACCTTTGATCCAGGCTGCGTCATAGCAGCCAACCGGAACACCGGTCATAAGAGAGACAAGATTACCCGCATCAACCACGTTATTCACGTAATACAGTCCTTTGCCAGCCACCACCCGGCGGGTAAGCGCCTCGGATGAGGGGCGATAGCGGGAAGGGTCTTTCCCTGCCGCCTTGAAAGCAGCACGCACGGCGGCGATAACCGGGTCCGAGGATGCCGCTTCGCCCATCAGTTCCTGTTGGCGCAGTTGGGAGGCTTCCTCCATCGATTGTTTCATTTCATCGCTGCTTGGGGCAACTTGAACTTCATAGTCCAGCACGCCAAGGTGCACAGCCATGCCTAACTCCGAAAATTTGGGATCAATCTGAAACTGCATTGCTCGGTGCTACTCTATTGATGGCCCCAGTTGTCTGGGTCCGAATTGTCATTTGGCGAAAGGCCAATAATGTCACCGTCAGTATTAACGCCAAGGCCCAATACAGTGCGGTTGGCGTAGGCAAAATATGCGCTAACCTGATTAACTTCCAGAATTTCACCGTCGGTGAGGCCGCTATCTCGCATATTTTCAATATCCGCCTCAGTGATCGTCGATGGCGAGGTCGTCAGTTTTGCGGCATAGTGCAAAGCGGCAGTTTCCCGTGGGGAAAAATCGCTAATATCCTCTGGCTTGCCTGCGGCCAGCGCTGCTTTTATGCGATCAGCTTCTTCCTGATCACCGATAAGACGGGACAGGCCAGCAAAATGATGGTCAATGCAATAGGGGCAGTTGTTCAGTATGCTGACATAAGTTCCGATGGTTTCCAGAAGCCATTTCGGAAGCATGTTGCCCGGGTGATGCAACACATATTTGTAAAGCGTCATGTGTCCTTCGAGGGTGTGGGGGCGCAGACTGTGCGCCATCAGAATATTGTCGACATTGTTATCTGGGCCTTTGACACGCTCGTAAATCGTTTTCAGTTTGCCCTTGGCAGCGTCAAACTCGATTGTTTCTATCCAGCTCATATGCGATCCTCCACAATGCCATCAAAACAAAAAAGGATCGCAGATGCGACCCTTTTGATGATTAAGTTTTCGTGGCACTGTCCGGCACCTGTCAGCCCATGTCATCCGCAGCCGTGTCGCTGCTGATGCGGCCAGTAATCTCAGCTGTGCGGACATATTTGCTGATACATCAGTGGCAGCACGATAACGCCCTCAGTAAACTGGGCGGCATACGTCAGTACGGCAAATACATCACCAATGGCAGACTGGGATACCGCCACTGCTTGATAAAGTGCGAAGGCAATCAGTAAAACCACGAACAGATAACTAAGGCCAAAGTTGCGGGCCTCCAAGTCCGAGAGCGAGATGCGGTGGCCAACCAGCTTTGTGAAATGAGCAAGCAGGGGTGCCCGGTCGCGTTTCATGAACAAGCCAGCACGCGCTTCAAGCTCGTCATTCACCAGTGCATTCAGGCTTTTGATTCGCTTGCGGCTGAGGACAAAGATTGCGGCGATCGCCAGTGCGGAGCCAAGTGCAAAAACCCCAGCCGATGGCGACAGGACCAGCAGCATGATCAAGGCACCAATGATGGAAATACCTGCCCCAACTGCCATGGGCAGTTCATTTTCGAAGAAATCCACCACCTCTTGCAACAAGTCGGCGCGGCCAATGGCGGGCGAAAGGTCTTCATGGTCCTCGATGGCTTTGGTGGACAGGTTCTGCCCGATTTCGCGGTAAATACTGCCATAAGCACGTGTGTCATAGCGCCGCCGCAAGACGCCAACAAGAATGACAGCCACCTCAAGGCCGAGGAACAGATAAACCCCAAACCAAGTCTGACGGGTCAGGTCATTGATTGCCATGCCAATTGCCAGCGGTTCGAGCAGAAGCAACAGATGCTCAATAATCAGGATGACAAACGTCAGTGAGATGCGACCCTGATAGGTTTTCAGTATCATGGCATGGCTTATCTTTTCCATGGTTCAGTATGCCTCAGTCTTTGGCGGCTGGCGGCGCATATTCAAACACGTCTTCCAGTCCAACCTTCAGTGCGAGTGCGATTTTGAAGGCGGCTTCCAGAGAGGGCGAATAGCGGCCTTGCTCAATCGCGATGATGGTTTGTCGCGTGACGCCAATTTCTTTCGCGAGCGCTTCCTGTGTCATCTCGTCAGCGGCAAAACGCAGGGCACGGATGTTGTTTTTGATCGCTGTTGGTTTCACCATGGATCTAAATCCCGCGACGATAGAGATAGAGGCGGGTAGCGAGGCCAATTATGTTCGTCAGCACAATAGCGGCCAGCACCACATGTGCGACGATGAAGGCGTTGAATTCATACATGACCAGTACGAGTGTCAGGAGCAGGGCCCCTGCCTGAAAATAGCTGCATACGCGCTCCGCGAACATGTCGATTTTATTGTCGCGTTCGTCGAATTCGTCGTCTGCTTCGCGGTCGACAAACCATGATGATATGGCGACGACAATGGTTAGCACGATGTAGATGCCAAACATGATCCAGATTGTGCTGGTGTGATCGCTGATTTTGGCGGTTGCAATGTCAACACTGCCAAAGGTGATAAAAAAATACATGCCGAAAAAGGCAACGGTAATGACAAGGATGCCGAAATAAACGCGCTCAAGGAATGTCATGGTTTTCTCCCAAATGTCGTGATCGAGCCGGGTGTTAAATTTATTATTCTTTGTGTATAATATTTTTTACATATCGGGATGTAATAATTACCTGACTTTATGTCAAGTATTATTTACATTCTTGAGTTGACCTTAGCGCAAATCACGGACTGGCGAACGCTGCTAGAGCTTGTGAGAAAGCCAAATAGCGAAATTGGTTGATGCAGCTACAATTTTCTCAAGAATTCGGTCGATGTATCTAACTTGTCCGCGCAAGTTGATCGCTTGGTCCCTGTGTTCGGCTTCGTCATTGATAATCTTTTGGACGGAATGATGAAGTTCAACGTCATTTTGTTCCGCCCATGCCAGTTGGTTTTCTAGATGGTTGAACACGTTGCGTTCTACAGCGATTGTGCAGGTCCAAATACCTTTGGTGCCGAACAAAGCTGTTACAAAACCTAACAGGTAGCCACCGGCTGACCAGAGCCAGAGCGCTTTGCATGTGCGGCTTTTTCGATCTGAAGCCAGTTTATCAAACACTGCGAAATGCTCAACTTCGTGAGCCTTCATGTGCTGGAGTTGTTCGACGCAGTTGTAGCCAAACAATTTCGCAACCATAATTTGTGCAGCGTAAATCTGTGCAGCCCATATTCGCCCGCATGGTTAACTTTTAGAATTGTTTCAGAGTTCAATGCCATTGGAGAACGCTAACAAAAAGGGCCGCCGTTTGGCAGCCCTTTGTGTGTTTCAATTTGTCGCCTGGTTTACGCGGCTTTGGCGATGCGACCACGGGTGTCACCCTTGCTGTAGAAACTTTCGCCTTTTTCAGCCATATCCCGCAGCATCTGCGGCGGTGTGAAGCGTGGCCCGTAAGCTTGAGCAAGCCGGTCTGCTTCACGCACAAACTCTGCAACACCCATGGTGTCGATAAAGCTGAACGGGCCGCCTGTAAATGGTGCGAAGCCCCAGCCGAAGATGGCGCCAATGTCACCAGAAGAGGCATCAATCAGCACACCTTCCTCGAAGCAGCGCGCTGCTTCTACGGCTTGGCGGATCATGAAGCGGGATTTCACTTCGTCCACGCTTGGTTGCTCTTCAGCCACAGGGAAGTGGTCGGCAAGGCCCGGCCACAGATACTTGCGGCCACCATCTTCTGGGTACACATAGTTGCCTTTGCCGTTTTTGCGGCCAAAGCGCTCCAGCTCGACAACCATTTTTTCAACAA
Source organism: Kordiimonas sp. (assembly GCA_965199355.1). Taxonomy (GTDB): domain Bacteria; phylum Pseudomonadota; class Alphaproteobacteria; order Sphingomonadales; family Kordiimonadaceae; genus Kordiimonas. Next base: position 170,521 of record CBDARB010000009.1, on the reverse strand, counting down.
AGCCGTCAGCAGGGCTTTCCACATAGGCGTCGCCCAGTGCTTTACGGGTTGCCATGCCAACCTTATAGGAAAGATCAAGCGCAACTTCGTCACCCACGGCAAGCGGGCCAACCGGCATACCGGCCATTTTGCCAGCATTTTCAATCAAGGCAGGGTTCACGCCTTCTTTCACCATGGCGTAGCCTTCCTGCACATACGTGCCGAAGCAGCGACTGGTGTAGAAGCCGCGGCTGTCGTTCACGACAATCGGCGTCTTCTTGATCTGGCTTACATAGTCCAGCGCCAGCGCCAGCGTTTCATCATCTGTCTTTTCACCCATGATGATTTCAACAAGTGGCATCTTGTCCACCGGGGAGAAGAAGTGAATGCCGATGAACTGATGTGGGCGCGTGAAGTTTTTCGCAAGGCCCGTAATCGGCAGGGTGGATGTGTTTGAAGCAAACACAACGTCTTTGCCAATCACTGCTTCTGTTTTCTCGGTTACATCTTTCTTGATGTCTTCAGCTTCGAAAACAGCCTCGATGATCAGATCACAGTCCTTCAGGTCATTATAATTGTCGGTCGGGATGATGCGCTCCAGAAGGGCGTCACCTTTTTCCTGTGTAACCTTGCCGCGTTCCATGCCTTTCTTGACCAGATTGCGGCTATAGTCCTTGCCTTTTTCAGCGGCGGCTACGTCGCGGTCCAGAAGGACGACTTCCATACCTGCTTTTGCGGACACATAGGCAACACCAGCACCCATCAGGCCAGCACCCAGCATGCCAAGGCGTTTAACTTTCTTGCGGTCAAAGCCTTCTGGACGCAGGGAGCCTTTTTCGACAGCTTGCTTGTTGATAAACAGGCTGCGGATCATGTTTTTCGCAACCGGGCCGGCGAGCAATTTCATGAAATATTTGCTCTCGATACGGATAGCGGTGTCAAAGTCCACAATGCCGCCCTCGTAGAGGCAGGACAGGATTGCTTCAACAGCCGGGTAATTGTGTTTGGTTTGCTTCTGGGCCATTGCGCTTGCGCCCATGAAGGTGCGAACGGAATTGGGGTTCATGGCGCCGGCGCCGCCGGGGTATTTGAAGCCTTTCTTGTCCCACGGGGCGAGGGCGCTTGCGTGCGTTTTAACCCACTCTTTAGCGTTTGACACAACGTCATCAAGTGGCACAACGGCCTGAACGATGCCAAGGCCCTGTGCGATTTGCGCATTGTAAGGCTTGCCGGTTGTTATCGCTTGTGCCGCCGCTTGCAGGCCAACAAGGCGTGGAAGGCGCTGTGTGCCACCAGCACCCGGCAGCAGGCCAACCTGTACTTCCGGGAAACCAAGCTGCATGCCCGGTACGTCAGCCAGAACACGGTAGTGACATGCAAGAACAAGCTCAAAACCACCGCCAAGCGCGAGGCCGTTTACCGCCGCCGCAAAAGGCTTGGTGCCTTCTTTCGCCAGAACCTTGCGGTTCTTGTCACCGGTTTCCATTTTCCGCAGTAATTTGTTAAGGCCAAAGGCGCTCTCAAATGCTTCCTGCGGGGTTGGGTTAGCGGACGCCTGACCACCAAGCATATTAAGGTCAGCGCCTGCGAGGAATGCTGGCTTGCCAGATGTGATAACAGCACCCTTTACAGCATCATCAGCCAGAACCTTATCCACGCAGGTGTTCAGGTCTTCAATCAGCTGGGCATTGAAAACATTCATGCCAGTGTTTGGGAGATCAATCGTGAGCAGGGCAACGCCGTCTGCGTCTACTTCATAGCGAATTGTTTCAGTCATCTTATTACTCCTGAACTATGGCGACTAGACGCGCTCAATGATGGTTGCTGTGCCCATGCCGGCACCCACACAAAGGGTTGCAAGGGCTGTTGACTTGCCAGAACGCTCCAGCTCATCCAGTACTGTGCCAAGGATCATGGCGCCAGTAGCGCCAAGCGGATGGCCCATGGCAATTGCACCGCCGTTGACGTTGATGTCGCTATGGTCGATGTCGAGCGCATCCATGAAGCGCAGAACAACGGAAGCAAAGGCTTCGTTCAGTTCCCAAACATCAATGTCAGATTTGCTCATGCCCGCGCGCTTCAATGCTTTTTCAGCAGCGAAAGACGGACCGGTCAGCATGATTGTTGGTTCTGAACCAACGGACGCCATGGATTTGATGCGTGCACGTGCCTTCAGGCCCAGCTTCTCACCTATTTCTTTGGTGCCAACCAGAACAGCAGAAGAACCATCCACGATGCCGGAGCTGTTGCCAGCGTGGTGAACATGCTTGATGCGCTCAATCTCAGGGTAGCGCTGGAGCGCCACGTCATTAAAGCCAAACGATCCCATTTCTGCGAATGATGGCTTCAGTGCGCCAAGTGATTGCATGGTTGTTTCCGGGCGCATGAATTCGTCATGGTCCAGCACGTCCATCCCAACCACGTCTTTCACAGGCACTATGGATTTTTCAAAGCGGTTGTCGTCCCACGCGGCTTTTGCACGGTTCTGGCTTTCAACGGCATAAGCATCTGCATCATCGCGGCTGTAGCCATATTTGGTGGCAATCAGGTCAGCCGAGATGCCTTGCGGCACGAAGTAGCTTTTGAAGGCTACAGCCGGGTCAGATGCCATCGCACCGCCATCAGAACCCATTGGCACGCGGCTCATGCTTTCAACGCCGCCACCAATTGTGAGGTCAGCTTCGCCTGACATCACCTTGGCTGCTGCAATGTTTACAGCTTCAAGGCCAGAGGCGCAGAAGCGGTTTACCTGAAAGCCGGATGCAGTTTCTGCGTAGCCCGCGTTAATGGCCGCGACGCGAGCTACGTTAGAGCCTTGCTCACCCACAGGGGCCACACAGCCCATGATCACATCGTCTACAAGAGAGGTATCAAGGTCGTTACGGTCACGGATTGCTTCCAACTGCTGTGTCGCGAGCTGAATTGGCGTGATTTCATGCAAAGACCCGTCTTTGCGGCCACGACCACGGGGAGTGCGAATCGCATCATAGATATAGGCTTCGGTCATATTTCTCTTCCCAATTTTTAGGCTGTTTCGATTAGAAACTGGCCGCTTCCAGCGCCATTACATCGTCTGCACCAGCCTCAAGTTCTGCAAGCAGAGCCTTGGTTTCAGGCAGGCGTTTCTTCATGTAGTAGCGCCCGGTGATAATTTTGTTCTCGTAGAAGGTAGGGTCACTTGTGCCGGCGTCCAGTTGATCGTGTGCAATTTTCGCCATCTGTGCCCACTGGTAACCAAGAAGCACATGCCCCATCATGTGCATGTATGGCGTGGAGCCTGCACCAGCATTGTCCGGGTTAGCCATGCCATTTTGCATCAGCCACATTGTTGCGCCCTGAAGGTCTGTGAGCGCACCGGAAAGTGGCGCGATGAAGTCAGCCAGCTTTTCATTTTCTTTATTATCAGACAGGAAGCGGCCAACCAGTTTGAAGAATGCCTGAATTGCACGGCCACCGTTGGCACCCAGTTTCCGACCAACAAGGTCGAGCGCCTGAATGCCGTTTGCGCCTTCATAAATCTGGGTGATGCGGGCGTCACGAACGAACTGTTCCATGCCCCATTCACTGATATAGCCGTGGCCGCCGAAGACCTGCTGGCTTGATGCTGCATATTCAAAGCCCCGGTCGGTGAACACGCCCTTCATTACGGGTGTGAGAACAGAGACGATGTCGGATGCCCATTCGCGTTCTTCTTCACTTTCCGCATTGTGTGAAATATCGATCAGCAATGCACACCACATGGCGGACGCGCGCGCAGCTTCATTGAAGGAGCGCGCATTCATCAACATGCGGCGCACATCAGGGTGCACGATGATGGGGTCAGCCGCTTTGTCTTCAGCCTTTGGGCCAGTGAGCGAACGACCTTGAATACGGTCATTGGCGTAGGCAACGGCGTTTTGATAGGCAACCTCTGACTGGGCATAACCCTGAACAGCCACGCCGATGCGGGCGGCGTTCATCATAATGAACATGGCCCGCAGACCTTTGTGTGCTTCACCAAGCAGGTAGCCTTTGGCACCGTCATAGTTCATCACGCAGGTTGAATTACCGTGGATGCCCATTTTTTCCTCGATGGAGCCGCAGAGTAATGAGTTGCGGTCGCCCAGGCTGCCATCTTCATTCACGTCAAACTTGGGCACGATAAAGAGGGAAATGCCCTTCACACCTTTTGGTGCATCTGGCAGACGGGCAAGCACGAGGTGAATGATGTTTTCGCTCATGTCATGCTCACCGGCAGAAATAAAGATTTTGGTGCCGGTGATTGCGTATGAACCATCGTCATTTGGTTCAGCTTTGGTTCTAAGCAAACCCAGGTCTGTACCGCAATGAGGCTCGGTCAAGTTCATGGTGCCGGTCCAAATGCCTTCCACCATTTTGGGAAGATACAGGTTCTTTTGCTCGTCCGTACCTTCGATTTCGATAGATGCGCGTGCGCCCGCTGACAAGCCCGGGTACATGGCAAACGCCATGTTGGAAGAGGCCATCATCTCTTCAAGGCAGAAGCCGAGAACGTGTGGCAAGCCTTGGCCGCCGTATTCTTCGGGGGAGGTCAGGCCGGTCCAGCCGCTTTCAATAAACAGGTCATAGGCCGCCTTAAACCCTTTAGGAGTGGTAACAGAACCATCATCGTTGCGGACACAGCCTTCATGGTCCCCTGACAGGTTAAGCGGCGCAATTTCATTTTCACAGAATTTGCCACCTTCTTCGAGGATAGCAGCGATAAGATCGGGGGACGCTTCGGAGTACCCCGGCATGCTGGAATATTGACTGATGTTCAGGACTTCGTTGAGAACGAACTGCATGTCTTTTACGGGGGCGGTATAAGATGGCATGATAAATCCTCTTGTTACTCGGGAATTAGGGGCCAAAACTGGCGACAGGTTTACCAGTTTCGCTATGAATCCATTGACCCGTGTTTTTGTCGCGGGTCACGTTGCTGATCAGCTCCGCAAAGCCTTTCAGTTCGGTAAGGGTTGCGTTGATATCTTCGCGCTGGGCTTCAAGGGCCTTGATGCGTTCCTTGCAGCGCTCAAGGGTTACGGTGCGCTGTGTTTCGCGGCCATCGCCCAGATCATAGAGGTCCAGCATTTCCCCCACCTCTGCGAGCGAAAAGCCAACACGGCGACCGCGCAGTATCCACGCAAGGCGGACACGATCAGTTGTATGATAAATACGATGTTGGCCTTGGCGCTCCGGCGATAACAGGCCCTGGTCCTCATAGTAACGCAAGGTGCGCGGGGTCACGTCAAACTCGGCTGACAATTGTTTAATGGTATATCGGCGGGTCTGCTCTGCAGTCATGAAACACACTGAACTGATTAATTAATGTATTACATTATATTGTTTACGTTGACGTTAACGTCAAGTCTGTAATGAATCATTTTGCTAGGTTGCTGGAATCCTTCTATAATTTGAGGCGATTTGCTTTTGCTGATCGCGGGTTTAAGTGATTATACAGGTGAATCACTGGCAAAACCGCCCCATGTTTATGACCCAGGAGAGAAGATATGGCACCCAAGTTTGAGAGCTTTGCGGAGTTTTTCCCATATTATCTGGCTGAACATTCTGACCCGGTGTGTCGCAGTCTCCATTATATCGGCACAACGCTTGCCACCCTTGTTCTGGCCTACGCTTTTTACAGCCAGAATTGGTGGATGCTGCTGGTTTATCCGGTTGTTGGATACGGTTTTGCGTGGGTCGGGCATTTTGTTTTTGAAAAGAACCGACCAGCTACGTTCGACTACACATGGTGGTCCTTGCTCGGTGACTATAAAATGTACAGCCTTTGGGTAACGGGCCGAATTGGCCCAGCCATGGCTGACGCGCTGGAGCAATATGGCAGGCGTAATAGCAAAGGCGTGCGAATCTAGCAGCGCTAAAAAAGCGGCCATGCCCTTACGGTCCTTCATTGCATTTATGGTGGGATTTGGTTAGGACAGAATAAGTAGACGCGGCTCTAGCTGCCGCCGTAAATTGATCAATCAGGACTGCGCGTCCCTATGCCTCTATATTTACCGATCGCTGAACTCTCGATGAACATTTTTTTGGTCATCGGCATGGGTGCGGTTGTTGGTTTCCTGTCGGGCATGTTTGGTGTGGGCGGTGGCTTTCTGATGACACCTCTTCTTATTTTCACGGGTGTGCCGCCAGCTGTTGCGGTGGCAACTGAATCAAACGAAATTACTGCCGCATCAGTTTCCGGGGCTCTTGCCCACTGGCGACGACAGGGCGTTGACGTGAAGATGGGCGTCGTCTTGATTATTGGCGGGGCTATTGGGTCATTTTTTGGCGCACAGGTCTTCACGTATCTACGGTCGTTGGGGCAAGTGGATTTGATGATCTCGCTTGCCTATGTGGTGTTTCTGGGTTCCGTTGGCGGACTGATGTTCTGGGAAAGCGTGCGCGCCATCATCAGGCAGCGCAAAGGCATCGTGCCAACACCCAAGTCGCGGGAGGACCGTCACAAAGCCTGGATTCATATGCTGCCGTTTAAGATGCGGTTCCGCAAATCCCGGCTTTATATTTCAGCGTTGCTACCGCTTGGCATTGGCATGTTTGTTGGTGTTTTGGCTGCCATCATGGGCGTGGGCGGTGGCTTTGTGATGGTGCCAGCCATGATTTATTTGCTGGGCATGCCGACCAATGTGGTTGTGGGCACAAGCTTGTTCCAGATTATTTTTGTGACAGCCCTGACAACTATCTTTCACTCTGTAAACACCCAGACAGTTGACATCTTTCTTGCCGTTTTGCTGCTGTTTGGTGCTGTCGTTGGGGCGCAGGTGGGGGCCCGGATGGGCCTTAAGTTGAAAGCAGAGCAACTGCGTGCGCTGCTGGCGTTGATGGTGCTGATGGTATGCTTCAAGATGGGGTTTGACCTGGTGGTTGAGCCGACCGAGCTTTTCAGCGTGGGTGAGGCAGGGGTGCATTGATGCGGTGGCTGGTTCCCATACTTGTTTGTATTGGTTTGCTTTGTGGCAGTTCTGCCTTTGCTCTTGTCACTGACCTTTCAAACAAGCGCATTGAAATACGATACAGCTTTAACGGGGCTGACCTTATTCTATTTGGTGCCGTGGGCTCGTCTGCGGTTGATCCGGTGAACGATGAATTTGACGTGGTTATTGTGGTGCGAGGGCCGGAAGTGGAAACCGTTGTCCGGCAAAAGCAGAAGGTGGGCCCCATCTGGGTGAACGCAAATAGCCTCTCGTTTCCGACAGCACCGGGTTATTACGCGGTGGCGGCGTCTCGCTCGCTCGCAGATATTGCCAGTGACGCCGCGTTTGAAAGTTACGGTATCGGGTTTGATCATTTGCCACTGCTTGCTCGCACCGACCGTGGTCTGGCGACGCCGGACCCGGCATTTAGAGCGGCGCTTTTCCGGCTTCAGGCGACAAAAGATCTCTACCGTCAGGAACGTGATGCGGTCGTCCACATCGGGGAGGGCCTGTTTAAAACCGATATCCGCTTGCCCGCCAACGTGCCGGTTGGCGAATTTCTGGTGGAAACTTTCATATTCCGCGAAGGAAGCATCGTGGCTCGCAACCGCATTCCGCTAACCGTGGACAAGGAAGGGTTTGAGCGCGCTGCGTATGATTTTGCCCACGGCTACCCTTTCTGGTACGGCATTACGGCTGTCTTGGTGGCGCTTAGCGCCGGGTGGCTTGCTGGCGTGCTTGGCAAGAAATAGCAAGCGCTAGCCTTTCCTGATTTCAAAGATGAAGCTTTTGTTGTCTTCGCGGGCGATCAATAGCTTGTGCCCTGCCATGCTGCAAAAGGCTGGCATATCCCGCACCGACGCAGGGTCGGTTGCTGTGACCACGAGCGTGTCTCCTGTCCGCATTTCATCGAGCTTACGCCGGGCCCTTAGAACCGGCAGCGGGCATAACATGCCTGATACATCCAGATGTATTTTGCCTGCGTCGGTCATCGCGCGTCTGTTCACCCCAAATTTTGAACCTGCTGACTAGTTTAATCGGCAATTCTCAATAGGGTGTTAACAGAAGTGGCGCCAGTGGAATCAACAGTAGAATCATCAGCGGAATCAAATGGCCCGCCCCTGGGTGGGGGCGGGCCAATGACCGGAATTGGGTATGTTCCGGTCGCAAACAGAGAAAGTTGGGTGTGGGTGCTGAGAGATTCCCTGTTTGCTGATTCTGATTTTAGTGCAGAACAGTGTCAGCGGGCCTCATATCGCCAGCCGCTTTGCTGGTCAGATGTGCGTGGATTTCCATCCAGATATCAAACCCTTCATCGTCCCCAATCGCCCGCATTTTTGTCAGGGCACTGTCTGCATAACTCAAAGCTTTCACGCCAAAATTTTTCAGCAGGTTATCCGCAACCAATCCAAAATAATAATCGGGGTCAAAAGGCAGCTGCTGTGGCATCGGTACTCTCCAGTTAATCGGTTTGATGGTTTAAGTAGCAATGCCCATGCCAACTGGATGGTGATCGGGAATCCCTTGATTCCTCTCAAGTTAGATCGTCTGGTGTGGCTATATCCCGGAATTCCTTGCATATTGTGCCGCCGTAAATTGCCTAGTGGCAAAGCTTGCCGACGCTGGTGCGGGGGGCTGATGGCCTTGATAAGGGAGCGAATTTACTTGACTATCAGAGGGTGTGCCGCGAGGTTGCGCCCACGATTGTATTGATTCCAGGAAGGGTCGCTATCCATGTCAGCTTCACTATCTTTACACACCCCCAGTGCCATTGATCAGCCATCAGCAGAAGCCGCCACACGCCATGACTGGCAAAAGGCGGAAATTCTTGAGCTGTTTGATCTGCCTTTGATGGACCTTCTTTATGAAGCGCAGCGTGTGCACAGGCTGTGGCACGACCCAAACAAAGTTCAATTGTCACAGCTTATCTCCATCAAAACGGGTGGTTGTGCGGAAGACTGTGCCTATTGTTCGCAGGCATCCAGCCACAAGAAAACCACCGGCCTGACAGCAACCAAACTGATGGAAGTTGAGCGGGTGGTAAGCGCCGCACGTAAAGCCAAAGCAGGCGGTGCTTCGCGCTATTGTATGGGGGCCGCGTGGACAAGCCCCAAGGACCGGGACATGGACACCCTGGTGGCCATGGTGGAAGGCGTAAAAGAGCTGGGTATGGAAACCTGCATGACGCTTGGCATGCTGACTGACCAACAAACAACCCAGCTTAAAGAAGCTGGCCTCGATTATTACAACCACAATGTGGATACGTCAGAAGAATATTACGGCAAGATCATCACCACGCGCAGCTATCAGGATCGCCTTGATACGCTGGACCGCGTGCGGGCTGCGGGCATAAATGTTTGCTCGGGCGGTATTGTTGGCATGGGCGAAGCGCGGGAAGACCGCGCCGGTATGCTGCGTACGCTTGCGAACCTGCCACAGCACCCGGAAAGTGTTCCAATCAATATGTTGGTGGCAGTGCCGGGCACGCCGCTAGAGAATGTCGATAAGCTCGACCCGTTCGAGTTTGTCCGCACAATTGCTGTTGCGCGCATCATGATGCCAACGTCTGAAGTGCGCTTGTCGGCAGGGCGTCAAAGCATGAGCGAAGAATTGCAGGCCATGTGTTTCTTTGCGGGTGCTAGCTCCATCTTCTATGGAGAGCAACTGCTGACCACACCAAACCCGGAAAACAACAAAGACCTGGCACTCTTTAAAAAAATCGGTCTTAACCCGGCGTAAACTTGCTCCGCTAAAGTTGATTGGTTGATCAGCTGTTTTTCCTGCTAGAGACTATGCCTCTAGCGGGGAGAGCGGAATGCTGAAATCAATTTACATAGTTACCTATCTGACCATTGCTTCGATTGTGAGCATTTTAACCGTATCGGCGCTTTTTAGCGGCGAGTTTGTGACGGCTAATGTTGGGGTGTTGCTGGCAAGTGGTCCGATTGTTCTGATGATCGGGCGGATCATGCTTTTGGAAGACCGCGCGAGAACAGGCAACCGGCTGTGGTTTATCCTGGTATCGGGCCTTATCGGTTTAGCCGTGGTTGCCAGCCAGTTCGTTGTCGGGCAGGCGATGATTGAGCAGGTCGCGGCGGCGGCGCTGATGGTGCTTCTGTATCTTGGCTATGACTATTGGTATTCGCGGCTTGATCGCTCACAGTCACGGATTGAAGTTGGTGCCACTCTGCCTGAATTTACACTTTACAATGTGGAGGGCGGCGAAGTGCCTTCGGGCTCGCTCAAGGGCCAACCAGCTATTTTCATGTTTTATCGCGGGAACTGGTGCCCGCTGTGCATTGCCCAGATTAAGGAAGTGGCCGCACGATACAATGAATTGAAAGAAAAGGGTGTGCGGGTGTTTATGGTCTCTCCACAGCCAGAAAGTCATACCCGTAAGCTGGCTAAAAAGTTTGATGCAGCGATGGACTTTTTGCGGGATGAAGGCGGAGCTGCTGCTAAAGCCCTTGGGATTGATAACCGGTTCGGTACGCCATTTGGCATGCAGGCTTTGGGCTACGAAAGCGACACCGTTTTGCCGACAGTGATTATTACAGATGGCGACGGTGTTGTGCAGTGGGTGGATGAAACCGATAACTATCGGGTGCGGCCCGAGCCCGATACCTTCTTCGAAATTCTGTCGCAAAAGGGTTTGATTGCGGGATAAAAAAAGCCCGGCGGATAGCCGGGCTTTCGGTAAATTTTCTATTGCTTTTGATTAGCGACCGCCAACCACTTCTTCCACGTCCACAGTGCCGTCACGTGGGTTTTCTGCGTTTTTCTCGTCGCGGTAGCGCAGCAGTTCAACCACATGGTCCGGCAGGCCAGAAATAATCTGGATCCCTAGCGCATCGCTTGAGTTGCCAGCCATTGAACCACCAACCTGATTAAGGTTGCCGTTATAGAGGTCTGCGATGTACCAGTCCTCAATCCGCGGGTTAATTTCATCAACCGCATCCATTCTTCTGAGGAACGCAGGTTTTGCGTACTCGCGCACATGGTTCATAACGTCCTGATCAAAATTCGGGAACCTATCGTTCATGCGCTCATAGTATGTTGCAACGCGCAGCTCTTTATCTTTCCAGACTTGAGTGCCCCGCACGCTGTTTACAAAGTCAACAGCATTAGACTTCAGGTCATCAAATACTGTACGGCCTGTGTAGGCAGCCTGACGGATATTTGGTGTGCCCACTGCACCCATATAAAAACCATAGATGACAAGGGGGTCGTCCCAGTTTTCGACGACATGGTCCTGAATATCTTCAAGAGAAATCATGGTACCGCTCATGTCAAAGATGCGTTGTTTGTAGAAAGCATCTTCATCTTCCGGATCGAAAAGTGGCTTCAACCGAGTGATCGGATACTCTTCCGCAAGTTTAGCCATAACGATGGCATTGTGCAGGTTGTACCAATAAGCAAGCTGTTCGTTTTTCCGAAGCCTCTCGATTGGCACTTGCGACGGAATAGCAAGCAGGTCATCCCGCATTGCCTTCAGGAACTCTATCTGAGGTTCCTGAAATTTGTCATACATCACCCGGTTACCTTCAAGTCGGGATGGCAGCGGGTTGGCCAAAATCATTCGGGACGATGTGCTTCTTTTTGGCTTTTTTGCTCGCTTGTGGGTCGAAGGCCCCATATCAAGCACCGAAGCTTTTAAAACAGCATTCATGTCGCTGTAATCGAGCCGGTATTTGGATTTTGGGTCAAATTCTGTTGGCAGATCAGCCGCAAAAGATGCGGGTACCAAAGCAAGGCATAGGCACACTGCGCCTATCTTCTTGAACATGTTTCACTCCTGTTTCTCGCGTCGTTACGATCGTTTTTTATATTTTTATAATGGGATTACCCACGAACCTCGGCGGGAAATAGTCATAAAACCTGTCCCCACCGAAACCAATCAGGAGCATACAGGCGTCATCAACACAATGTTTGTGCGGTTAAACGCATGAAAGTTGCGGCAAGCCGCGCCCCCAATTGGGTTTGAACCCATATCTGATTATATGGGTACAAACGATAGTTTTACAATCATTTGATTGAGAGAAACAAAAAAGCCCGGTAAAAACCGGGCTTTTTCAGGAGGATTTATCAGGTCAATTATTCGCGGTTGCCTAGGAACTGCAACAGGAACATGAACAGGTTCACAAAATCCAGATACAGATTAACCGCACCCATAATTGCACCTTTAGCAACAGCTTCACCGGTTGCCATCAGGAAATAGCTTTCCTTGATGCGCTGAGTGTCATAGGCGGTCAGCCCCGCAAAGACCAACACACCGATAACCGAAGTGATGAAATGCAGCATGCTTGAACCAATAAAGATGTTGACGATGCTCGCGATGATAATACCGAACAGACCCATCATCAGGAATGTGCCCATGCCTGAAAGGCTCTTCTTCGTGGTGTAGCCATAGAGGCTAAGCGCGCCAAAGGCAGCCGCTGTGATGAAGAAGGTCCGTGCGATAGACTCAGCGTCATAAACCGCAAAAATGGACGCCATCGAAAGGCCCATTGTTGCCGCAAACGCCCAGAAAATCATCTGAAGCGTGCCGGAAGACATGCGGTGTACGCCGAAGCTCATCACCATTACAAATGCAAGAGGCGCAAGCGCTACTACCCAGCGCAAACCACCGGAATAGATAGTTGCGAGCAATGCGTCGTTAGTACCAACTAAAAGGGCAATAATACCCGTCAGCAGTACGCCCGAGGCCATATAGTTATAGACCTTGAGCATATAGGCGCGCAGGCCCTCATCAAACTCTGCGGCTTGTGCCGCTGTTTCCGCCCGATAGGCGGTACCATAACGTTCAACCATTGTTACTCCCCATGGAAGTTAGTCATAAGTGTTGCAGTTAATATGGGCATTAAGGCACCCCAATGCAACCGTAACCGGTTTTCGGTTAGTCACTTTTTTGAGTGTGCCTTATCGCGTTTGTTTTGTGCCGCTTTTTATTCGGTCCGCAAGACAGCGTTTGGCTTCACAGATAGTGCCCGGAAGCTTGACCCAAGACCAAACAATACCGTTATTGCCAAGCTGACCGCGACAGTAAACAGCATAGGCCCCGGCAGAAATGTAAACTCCATTTCCATGAATTGTTCCACCACAACCCAACCGGCTAGCGTGCCAAGCATAAGGGCAATGGTTGCTGTGACCATACCAATCAGGATGTATTCCAGAAGGTAAGCCCTCAGTATCTGGCTGCGGACTGCGCCGACAACCTTCAGGATAACACTTTCATAAACACGCTGTTGGAAACCGGCTGCAATGGCGCCCGCCAGCACAAGGATACCCGCAATGATCGAGACAGTTGCGGTTGCATTTACCGCCGTACTGATTTGCGCCACCATGTTGTTTACTGACGATAATACCTCTTTCATGCGTACTGCCGTAATATTGGGGTAATCCCGTGTAATAAGGGTATGGGCTTCCTGTTCCGCGGGCCCTGATGCTTTTAGCGTTGCCATATAGGTATGCGGCGCTTGCGACAGTGTGTAGGGGTCAAACAGGATCACGAAATTGAAGCCGAAGGTGCCCCAATTGATGTCCCGCAAGGAACGCACGGTTGCTGTGATATCCCGGCCCAGCACATTGATCGTAACGGTGTCACCAACTTTAAGGCCAAGGCCATCAGCAACCTCTTTACCAAGGCTGACCTCCGGCTCGCCAGCATAGCCAGCGGGCCACCAGTCGCCTTCAACAAGGCTGCTGCCCTTGCCCAACTCATCCATATAACTCAGGCCGCGGTCACCTCGCAGTACCCAGCGAACTTCCTGATCCACTTCAACGTCACTTGCAGGCGTGCCGTTCAGGTGGGTCACCCTTCCGCGCAAGTTAGGGATGATTTCTACATCATCAACACCGTCGATGGATGTTGTTGTCTCGGTAAACTCTTCTACCTGATAGGGCTGGATATCGAGCATAAAGAAGGCTGGCGCTTCGGACGGAACCTGTTCACCAAGCTGTTTGCTCATGTTACCTTCAATTAGTGCGATGCCGGCAAAGAGCGTGAGGCCAAGCCCCATCGACGCGACCACAGCACCTGTGGCAGAGCCTGGACGGTGCAGGTTGGCAATCGCCATCCGCACCAATGTGTTTTTGGATCGAGGCGCTGATGCGGCCAGCTTTTCAATTGCCAAACTGGTGAGCCGAAGCAGCACAAGTGCGCCTGCGGAACCTATCAGGAACCCGGCGGCAAGTCCGCGGTTCTGGGAAAGCCCAACCGCCAGAAGAACCACCGTGGTTGCTGCACCAAAAATAGTGGCGGTGTAAATGAACCGCGGCCATCTGCTTTCTGGCGCCACAATAGCCCGGAAAAGGCGAACAGCAGGCAGGTCACGCGCTTTACCAAGTGGCCACACGGCAAACGCAACCGTGATCATCATGCCGTAAATCGCTGCAAGCAAAAGAGCAACCGGATAGACGCCCCCCTCTGGTTTCACAGGCAGGGTATCGGGCAGGAACTGTTCAAGGCTACTGGGCAGAAAAGCGCCAGCAACAAGGCCAATTGTAATCGCAATAGCGCCGATCAAGACAATTTGCAGGAAATAGGTTTGGAATACGGTTGAACCATCAGCGCCCAGAATCTTCAGGGTGGCGATGGTCCTTGTTTTCCGGTCCATATAGCCGCGTACCGCATTGCCGACGCCCACACCGCCAACGACCAGAGCGGAAATGCCCACAAGGGTCAGGAACATGCCCATCTGATCAATGAAGCGACGTAAGCCTGGTGCGCTGGTGCCTCTGTCCCGTACACGCCATGTTGCGTCCGGGAAGGTTTCTTTCATCTGGTCACGGAATGCCTTGATGTCTGCGCCAGCAGGCAGCCTCAGTTTATAGTAGAAGTTGACAAGGCTGCCAGCGGTTACAAGGCCGGTTTGCTCCAGCGCAGCACGGCTGATCATCACCGTTGGCCCAAGCTGGAAACCAAGATTTGCCTTGTCGGGTTCCCGGTCGATGAGGGCACGAATGTCTGCTTTGATACGGCCAAAGACCAACCGATCACCAACCGCTACGTCCATTTTGTCAGCGAGCAGAGGGTCAATCGCTACCCCCCAAAGGCCGTCTACCTCTGAAAACAGAACATCGTTATCCAAAGATGGTGATGTCTCGAACGACCCATAGAGCGGATAGAGTTCATCTACTGCGCGCAACTCTACAAGGGTCGATTTTGGAACGCCGTCAACGCGCGCCATGGTTCTGAGCCGGGCAGAGTCTGAAAGCGTGCCTTGTGGCTCAAGCCACGCGCGGGCATCGGCGTCGAGCTGACCCTGAAAAATATTGATTTCCACATCGCCGCCGAGGATGGACTGGCCTTCGCGCTCCAGCCCTTCCTGAATTGCCCGTGTGAGCGAGCCGATTGCGGCAATTGCTGCCACACCAAGGATAAGGCAAGCCATGAAAACCTTGAAGCCGTTCAGACCGGCACGGAGTTCCCGAAGCGCTAGCTTGAGGGCTATTGGGGTGTTTGCATGACGGGTAATCATGCCTGGGTAGCTTTCGGCATCAGGTCTGTATCAATGCTGACCGACTGTGTGTCGCCGGTGTCGTCAACAATGCGGCCATCCACCATGGAGATAACACGGTCACAGCGATCAGCGAGGGCTGGGTCGTGGGTCACAAGGATAAGGGTAGACCCCCGGCTTTTTGACAGGTCGAAGATCAGGTCGATGACGCCGCGGCCTGTTTTGCCATCCAGATTGCCGGTTGGTTCATCGCCAAAAAGAATCGAGGGTTCAGGCGCAATCGCACGTGCCAATGCAACACGCTGCTGTTCGCCGCCCGATAGCTGGGCGGGGTAATGATCCATCCGGTGCGCAAGTCCAACAGCTTCCAGCTCTTTCGCAGCACGATCGAACGCATCATTAATGCCCGCAAGTTCAAGCGGCACGGCAACATTTTCCAGTGCTGTCATGGTTGGAATGAGATGAAATGCCTGCATCACGATACCAACACGGCTCAGGCGGTGACGGGCAAGAGCGTCTTCGTCAGCGCCTTCAAACGCAAGGCCATCCACAAGCACACTACCGGTGGTGGCCTGTTCCAGTCCTGTCATCAGGCTCATCAGCGATGATTTGCCGGAACCGGATGGCCCAACAATGCCGACAGTTTCACCTGCGCCTATGGCAAAATTAATTTCTTTCAGGATATTGACGGGTCCGGCGCCGGACTCCAGCGTCAATGAAACATTCGTGAGTTCGATAACAGATTGTGGCTTTGTCATTGTATTTTTATTCCTCGCGGCCAATATGAAGTTTATTGTGGTTATTTACGTCCATAGCTAAGGACTCGGATCATGAAGGTCAATCGCCTCACCAAAATATTATTTTTGAAGCTATTCGCGGCTTTCGGGCTGCTTTTTGCGGTAAACAGCAGCTTATATGCGACAGAAAGCGGTCGTGAAGACGACCCCATTGCCATTTTGGCATTCGGCGACAGCCTGACAGCAGGGTACGGCTTGCCAGCGGGTGATGGCTTTGTTGATCAGTTACAGACTTGGCTGAATGCTGAACTTGATGTGCCCGTGAAGGTCGTCAACGGCGGTGTTTCCGGCGATACATCGAGCGGTGGCCGCTCGCGCCTTGATTGGGCGTTGTCACCCATAAAGTCTGGTAAGCCTGACCTTGTTATCCTTGAGCTTGGTGCCAATGATGCCCTTAGAGGCGTTGGGCCCGAGATTACTCGCCAGAATATGGATGCCATGTTGAAGCTGCTGACAGAGCGTAATATCCCGACGCTTGTTGCGGGAATGCTCGCCTCGCCAAGCTGGGGACCGGACTATGAAGCGGCCTTTAACAGCATCTATCCGGAATTGTCCGCACAATATGATGTGCCGCTTTATCCGTTTTTTCTGGACGGCGTGGCGACAATTCCCGAGCTAAATCAAGATGATGGAATTCACCCCACTAAAGAGGGCGTGGCCATTATCATCGAGAAAATTGGCCCAGTTATAAAACAAGCCCTTTCCCAGTGATTCGATTCGGGTTAGAATCTGTGCATCGCCATTATAGGAGGTGCACATGGTCCGTCTTTTTGTCGGCTTGGAGCTAGACCCTCAACTGATTGGCGACATCGCTGATGCCCGCGGCGGTGTTGAAAGTGCCCACTGGCAACGTGATAACCAGCTTCACCTTACCCTTGCCTTTATTGGCGATGCCTCTCGAAAAGCGAAACGTGAGATCGAAGACGCGCTGGCGCGTATCCGTTTTGAACCCTTTGAAATGACCCTTTCCGGGGTGGGGATGTTCGGCAAGCCCAAACAGCCGAAAGTGTTGTGGGCTGGTGTGGAAAATAAATATCCACTGATGCATTTGCATGAAAAAATCGCAGCGGCGATGGATCAGATTGATGTGGAGATAGATCGTCGCAAGTTCAAACCCCATGTGACATTGGCGCGTTTCCGGCGTGGTGCGTCTGCGCGTGTCGGAGACTGGCTGACTGAAAACGAGCGTCTTTCGACTGGCCCGATGTTTGCGGACAGGTTTACTCTCTTTTCCAGTGAACGTACTTCTGAAGGGTCATTTTACCGGCAGGAAGCGGAATTTCACGCAGACGGTTTTGATATGTTGTCTGACGATTATATGGACGAGATGCAAGTTGCGGACTGGCAACTTGTCGGCGCTGAATAACCGCTATTCGCCAGCCGTAACAGTATCTTCCTGGTTTTGCTGCGCCAAAGTCGCTGCCATTTCTAGTACAGCATCCATAATAATCTGCTGTTTTTGCCATTGCAGGAAGTGGTTCATGCCGTCGAGCTTTATAATCTCGAGCTTTGATGTGCCCGTCATATGCTCCTCCATAAAGGGAACATTATCGTAGGGCACCAGCTTATCCACCGTGCCGTGAATAATCGTAACCGGCTGAGTGATAGTTGGCAGTTTGGGCTGAAGCAGGCGTAACTCATCCTCAAGATAGATCAGCTCGCGGTTGGCGTTTCTTAATACTCGGGGCAATAACCAGCTGATCGGTGGCACATTGCCCACATACTGGATAAAGCGCACGTCCTCCAGGTCAGGGTCCAGTGCCCCTGCCAGCACCAGAATGCCGCCCACCCGGTCTGGGTAGTTGGCAGCAGCCGCAGCAACAACGGGGCCACCAAGGGAGTGGCCGGCAAGAATTGTTTTCTTGCCGTTCCGCGTTTCAAACAGCGGTTCAAGCGCGGCTGCTTGGGCGTCTAGTTCAACAACCTGTCCTTTTGGCCGGGTGAAACCAAAACCCGGTCGGTCTACTGCAATAAACTCGAAGCCTTCTGGCACATTTTTTAGCATATTGTACCAGTTGCTGGCCGCATCCCCCGGCGTACCATGGACAAAAATCACCCGCTGACCGTTCGGATCACCGGCGCGCAGATAACTGAGAGTTGTCTCGTCTTCCAGTTCAACTGTCACTGTTTCGCGGGCCACATATTCGTCGCTCACAAAATCCGGGTCGCTATCAATAAATATACCTGCGCAGCCAATAAGGGCGAATGGCAGGATGAAAATAACCACCCAAAACCTAAGAGAGGTCAGTATTTTTTCAGTCGTGACACGGGCAAGCCTCATGCGCTTTCGCTTCGTTTGTGAGTTTCAGTCTAATCCATCAAGCGCTTTATTACAGTTCACATTGACTTGAGGGCAATGCCGCAAACTTTCAAGGTGATGTGCCGCGATAAAGCCTATCAAGAAACGCGATGGTCACATTAATTGAATAGTCATTTTGCATATAGATGAACAGGCGCTAGAAAGGTGCGTTGTTTTAAGGAGGGACCAATGGGAATTTCACGTCGTCATCTGTTGCGCGGAGCAAGTTTGCTCGGTGCTGCTGCTTTTGCAAAGCCACTTATGGCGGCCCCTTGGATAACAGGCTCGGCCAAATTCATTGACTACCCCTTTAAACTTGGGGTGGCGTCGGGTGACCCTATTCCGAATGGCTTCGTGATCTGGACCCGGCTTGCGCCGTCTCCTCTCGACAGTTCCGCGACAGGGATGGACCCGATACCGGTCGGGTATGAGATTGCACTGGACGACCAGTTTAAAAACCCGGTGCAAACAGGCAGTGTTGTGGCTTACCCGGAGAATGCACACGCGGTTCATGTGGATGTTGAAGGGTTGGCACCGGGCAGGCCCTATTATTATCGCTTCAGGGCAGGCGGGGAAATCAGCCCGGTTGGCCGGGCAATCACCACCCCTGCTTTAAGTGCCGTGGTTGATGGGTACAAGTTCGCTTTTGCATCCTGCCAAAACTATGAAAGCGGCTACTTTAAAGCGTACCGTGACATGGTCGCCCAAGATGCGGACCTGATCGTACATTTGGGCGATTATATTTACGAAAAAAGCTATGATGCTGAAACGCGGCGCATACCGATTTATGAGGCTCGCTCCCTCGAAGACTATCGCCAGCTTCATGCTTGTTATAAGCTGGATAAAGACCTGCAGCTTGGTCATGCGCATACCAGTTGGCTGTTCACGTGGGATGACCATGAAGTTGCCAATGATTATGCCGCCGATCAGGATCAGGATTTTGAGCCAGTGGCCACCTTCCTGCAACGCAGGGCAGCGGCTTACAAAGCTTATTATGAACACTTGCCGATTCGGGCCGCAGCGCGCCCAAAAGGGCCGGACTCGCGCTTGTTCCAGCGCACGACCTTTGGTGATTTGCTGCAAATTCATATGCTGGATACCCGGCAATACCGGGATGATCAGCCCTGCCAGTTGCCTGACGATGGCGGATGGCGTTTGATCGATGACACATGCGAAGAACGGCTTGACCCGAACCGGTCGATCCTCGGACATGAGCAGGAACGCTGGCTAAGGTCAAGACTGGGGCGCAGTCAGGCCAAATGGAATGTGATGGCGCAGGGTATGCTGTTTTCAAAGCATGACTATCAAATTGGTGAAGGCGAACAGTTCGGTAGCGAATATTGGGATGGCTATACCGCGTCTCGTGATCGTGTTTTGCAAACCATTGAGGAACGAAGCGTATCCAACCCTGTTATTATCGGCGGTGATGTACACGCCACCTATGTTTGTGATGTGAAGAAGGATTTTGATGATCCGGATTCGCCAACGCTCGCGAGCGAGTTTGTGTGCACATCCATCACCAGCGGCAACTGGCACCATGACCGTAATGCAGCAACCATTGCCGACAATCCCCACATCAAGCTGTATGAAGGCAGACACAGGGGCTATTCGCTCTGCACATTGACCAAGGATCAAATGACCACCGACCTGCGTGTGGTGAATGATGTACGCTCACCCGATATGCAGGCACGGACGCTCAAGTCCTATGTGGTGGAGGATGGCAGACCGGGGCCGCAGTTAGTCTCGGGTAACAGTTAAAAACCGAAGCGGGACAGGGTGACCTCAACCTGTCCCACATACCCGCCGCCGAAAAGGCGCACATGCACAAGTAATGGCCAAAGTTGGTACAGGGGTTTTCGCGTCTCGTGGAACTCGGGTTCAAGCGGGTTCAGCTCATTGTAAGCATCAAAAAACACCGACGAAAGGCCACCCATCAGGTCAATGAAAGCCAGGTCCATTTCATTGTGGCCGTATGAGATTGCAGGGTCGATGAACCCGGCCACTTTGCCACCGTCAACCAGCATGTTGCCAGACCACAAATCCCCATGAAGCAGGCTGGATGAAGGCTGCGCGGGCAGAAAGTCAGCAAGCTTTGCGGCAAGGCCCTCAATGCGGCCAAACAGGCTTTCGGGCATTTTCCCCGTCCGAGTGGCGGAGCCCGCCATCGCGAGCAAGCGATGTTCGGTGAAAAAATCAACCCAGTTGCCGCCGGGTTTATTCTGTTGCGGTAGGGGGCCTATGTATGTGTCTTTATCAAATCCGAAATAGGGCCTGCTGCCTTTGGGGCGTACGCTGTGAAGGGCTGCTACATGGCGCGCGATATCAGTAGCCGCCTCATCAGCACTTTCCATCCCGCGATGGGGGATGTGGCTGATCACCAGAATGCCTTCCGTAATGGGGCAGTTGATGTCAAGCACCTTTATCACACAATTAGCCGGCGCGACACGGTTGACGGTTCACGGGAGAGGGTCTTGTCGGCGTCCCTGTATACAGGGGGAAAGCCTGGATTTTGACTGTGTGGATCGTTGCCTTTGCCTTCTGGAGTCAGGTCACCTTCCTGTATCACCGCCGGGTACGTGCTTCCGTCCGTGGTCGGCGCCATGCAGGGCAAGGGCCGCCAACTTCATACCTTGTCCAATACAGTTCCCGAGTGCCTATCTTTGGGGCGTGCTTCCGTAATGGGGCAGTTGATGTCAAGCACCTTTATCACACAATTAGCCGGCGCGACACGGTTGACGGTTCACGGGAGAGGGTCTTGTCGGCGTCCCTGTATACAGGGGGAAAGCCTGGATTTTGACTGTGTGGATCGTTGCCTTTGCCTTCTGGAGTCAGGTCACCTTCCTGTATCACCGCCGGGTACGTGCTTCCGTCCGTGGTCGGCGCCATGCAGGGCAAGGGCCGCCAACTTCATACCTTGTCCAATACAGTTCCCGAGTGCCTATCTTTGGGGCGTGCTCGAACCCTGCGCTACATATGTGCGGGGTCCGGCGACAAGGCATCCTGCGTGCATCATCGGGGACTGCGTCCCGGCAGGGACACTGGTGGCCGACCCCTGTCAGACGCGGCCAAACCTCCTGTTTCTTCTCGTACGCTGCTTGAACGGGTTTATACAGAGCGGACAGCCTCTTCGCGGGTGAAGCAGAACACCGTTGCGTCCACCATCATCCGGTGCAGCACCACACCGATGCGTCGGGCAAGGGCGACCGTTGCACGTTTCTTGCCCCGCAGGGCAGCAAGACGCAACGCCCAGGCTTTCAGCCAGTTGGATCTTTGGGGCGTGCTCGAACCCTGCGCTACATATGTGCGGGGTCCGGCGACAAGGCATCCTGCGTGCATCATCGGGGACTGCGTCCCGGCAGGGACACTGGTGGCCGACCCCTGTCAGACGCGGCCAAACCTCCTGTTTCTTCTCGTACGCTGCTTGAACGGGTTTATACAGAGCGGACAGCCTCTTCGCGGGTGAAGCAGAACACCGTTGCGTCCACCATCATCCGGTGCAGCACCACACCGATGCGTCGGGCAAGGGCGACCGTTGCACGTTTCTTGCCCCGCAGGGCAGCAAGACGCAACGCCCAGGCTTTCAGCCAGTTGGATCTGCCCCCGTTCAGCATGACCGTCGCCGCCTGATACAGGGCGGTTCGCAGGCCGACATCGCCAGCCTTCGTGATGCGGCCGGTAACATCCCGTTCCCCCGACTGGTCCCGGCCCGGCGTTAGCCCCACCCATGGACCGATATCCTTCGATCGGCGGAACTGCCCGGGATCATCCACTGCGGACAGGAAGGTCAGCGACACGACCGGCCCTACACCGGGCATGGTCATTAACAGGTCACAGACCGGGTTCGCCGTCGCCAGCCCTTTAATCTTTTTCTCCAGACCTGCCATCTCCTTGCGCAGCGTGTCGCGCACGTGCAGGACAGGCTCGACGGCAGCTTCCAGCATAGGGTTGCCGGTCACAAGCTCGCGCACCCGTGCCGCGTACCGCCCCTTCGACACCTTGCCCATCTTCAGACCGAAATTGCGCAGGATACCCCGCACCGACAGTTCGAGAGCCTTCAGGGCCTTCTGGATGGCATGGCGGGTCGTCAGCAGCGCCCGTATCTCCTGCGACGAAACGGATTTGCAGTGGACTGGCCGGAACCAGCCCAGATGCAGCAGGCGGGCAATCCCTTCCGCATCCCGGCGATCTGTTTTGATCGGCATGGCCTTCAGCGCGGCCTTCACTCTGCGTGTTTCCATCAGCACCGTCTCGAAACCCGCTTCCGTCAGGCCCTTGTACAACCACTGGGACAGGGGCCCTGCTTCAAGACCAATGCTGGCGACATCGCACCCCAGGCTGTGCACAAAACCCACAAGCGCTGCCGGCTCGCTGGGCACCTTTGCCTCCCTGAGAATCTCACCCTTACCCGTCAGTACACAGACTGCCGTGCTTGCCAGAGAGACGTCTAGTCCTATAAATACAGTCATGTTGTTGTTCCTTTTTGATTGATAAAATGGCGCAGGCCTCATGGCGCGACGCCGTAGATACAGCTTACTGCATCAGGAGCAACGACACCCCCTTCCTATCCACCGTCACGACACGCCGAAACGGAGCAGGACGTGCCAAGCCCCATTACGGTATCTTTGGCCTGAAACAAAACCTCTGGCACAGGCAATTTGGATTTTGATGCCAAATGTTTCAGCATCAATTTTTCGGTGGCTGTTGTGTCGGGTTGGTCCATACGGGGGCGTTTGGCTACAAGCTGACGGCCATCATCAAGCGTTAGAAGTGAAACATCAGCAATATCACCACCACTGAGCGGGCGCGACCTGACTATGCGGGCACCAAGTGCGTCTTCAAGGCGTGCACTGATCGACCCCGCCATTGCTAGAAATGCCGATCTTTAATGTGCGAAAGAAGATTTGCCGCCGCTTTTTCTGCCGCTTCAAAACAGCGATCAAACTGATTGTCGGCGCCATAGTATGGGTCCGGCATTTCATCCCCAAGCAAGTCTGGGGCATAGGTCAGGAACAATTTGATCCGGTCCCGGCATTCGTGTGGGCAGCGGGCCAACAGGTCTGACAGGTTTTCCCGGTCCATCACCATTATATAGTCGAAGTCTGCAAAGTCGGCGTCTGTCACCTTGCGGGACCGTTGGCCGCTGATATCAACGCCGTTTTCACGTGCGGTTGCCTGGGCTCTTATATCGGGTGATGATCCGGCGTGGTATCCGATGGTGCCTGCACTATCAATGCGGATTGCATCGCCAAGTCCGGCTTCTTCTACAACCACCCTGAAGGCACCTTCAGCCATGGGGGATCGGCAGATGTTGCCCATGCAGACAAAAAGAATCGAGGTCAACGTGAACTCCCCTTGTGCTCAAAAATCAAAACGCTAGGCTAGCGCTACTCATTACTGCCAAAAGGATCGCTGTGTGGCTAGCTATAAAAATATCGTTGTTCTAACCGGGGCAGGTATTTCAGCAGAGTCCGGAGTTTCCACCTTTAGGGAAAGTGGCGGCCTTTGGGAACAGCACCGGATTGAAGATGTCGCAACACCTGAAGCGTTTGCCCGCGATCCTGATATGGTCCAAAATTTTTACAATATGCGCCGCGCCCAGCTGTTTTCCGTGGAACCAAACAAGGCGCACATTGCACTTGGTAAGCTTGAGCAGTTTTTTGATGGCAAGGTGACGATTGTCACCCAGAATGTTGATAACTTGCACGAGCGAGGCGGCGGTAAAAACATCATTCATATGCACGGCGAGCTTGCAAAAGTGCGCTGCACCGAATGCAGGTCCATATTTGAGTGGATGGAAGACTGTACCCAGCAAGTCGCATGTCCGGCGTGTGGAAGTGTGCCTGCGCTGCGACCACATATTGTTTGGTTTGGTGAAATGCCATTCCAGATGGACGACATTGAAAACCTGCTTTATGAATGCGACTTGTTCATTTCGGTGGGTACCAGTGGCAATGTGTATCCGGCAGCGGGTTTTGTCTCTGCGGTTCGGTCCTACGGCAAGGCGCACACCATTGAAGTGAATCTGGAGCCAAGCGAGGGAGCCAGCTTGTTTGCCGAAAAACGACATGGACGTGCAGGTGATCTGCTGCCTGCACTTGTTGATGAGCTATTGGATTAAGGAAAGAAAACCATGAGTGATCGTCCAACCAAACTTTCTGATGAAGCCCGCGAAGCTGCCCTTAGAGACTTGAACGGCTGGTCTTATGATGCAGGCAGCGATGCCATCAACAAAACCTTCACCTTTGCAGACTTCAGCGAAGCGTGGGGTTTTATGAACCGCGCCGCCTTGCTGGCTGAAAAAATGGATCACCACCCTGAATGGTTCAACGTTTATAACCGGGTAGAAGTGCGCATGACGACGCATGATGCGGACGGTGTAACCGTGCTTGACATTGACATGGCAACCGCTATGAACGGCTTTGCTGGCGAATAATCTTTTAGCAGAATTCAGACAGGTTAAGGTTGCGGTGGCGGCGCGAAGCCGGGCCGTGGCAGGCGAACCCATATGGGCATATGGTCGCTTACATTATGTTCGAAACGGTCAATGAAAGCCGACTGGGACAGGCCGCGCGCGGGCATTTCATCGAAAGAACAATCGTGGATTGCTTGTGCAAATAATTCGATGAAGTTGAATATGCCATAGTCATAGTCGTCGGGTCCCGCGTTCGCGATCAGGTTTTTCCAATTATGATTGGGGAGCCGTTTTTCTCTTGCCCCCAAGAAAAAGGCGATTTGATCAAAGGTTTGATCCTGTTTGGCATTGCTTCTGATGGGCGCATCCGTGTTGGGGTGCTTGTCAATGAAGGGAAAGTAAATCCTGTCCTTATTTTTGCCTTTGAACACTTTCTTGTTCAGCGCCTTCATTTTGCTCTCAATATGGGCTCGGTCAAAATCCGCATTGTCCAGATCAAGGTTTAAATCACCAAGCAATATGAAATTATCGACGGTCAGGCGCTTACGGGCTTTCAGCCGGTTGACAAGCCAGCTCAAGAGAGCGTCAAACTCTGCCTCGCGTTCATGCGGTTTGCCGAAAATAAGGTGTGCGTTCACAGCCGCAAAGCTCACTGGCTTCTCGTCGTTCGCAGCGGGAATTTCAAAAGCAGCCACATGTGGCGAGCGTAGGAAGGTTACAAAAGCGGGCGCATGATAGCTGGGTTTCTTTTTACCTTGTTCCTTTGATTTGCGAACCTTGGCTTGGTATTCCTTATGGTGCTCCACGAGCAGTTCATGGTTATCAAAAAAATGCTCCAATACAGCAGACCGGTCAATATTCAGGTCAGATGCCATGTCGGTACGGCGAACGCGCCGTTTGCGGTAAATGAAGGCAAGGCGTTCTGACATGCCGCTCATACCAGGTACGGAGCCCGTGATGTCAGAAACCACCATGGCGAACTCATCGTCGCCTGCCACCTTCGCTTCCATGCGCTCCTTCAGGTAGATCAGGCCATCAAGATTATCCTGAACTTCCTGAATAGCGACAAAATCGCAGCGCGCGCAAAAACGGGCCATGAAATCAAACTCGGGCATGCGGCTTTTTTTCGGGGAGCCGGTTTTCAGGTTGCCAATTTTCCGAATGTTGAAGGACGCGAAAACCAGCGAAGCTTCCCGGCCACCTTCTGGCATACCAAAACCCGCTGGGTTTTCTTCCAGTTTTTCGATGATTTTGGCCCACTCGGTCTCAGAAAAGCGCGTCGCCATGGCAGTATCCCCCGGTTGCCTGTCTATCAGGGTAATTTACCACAAGGTTATGCAACCAGCAATCTAGGCGAATACAACTGACGCCGCGTGCACTATTCTTCAATCCATGCTTTGACGATATCGTGGGCGATGGCGAATGGCGGTGGCACCAGCCTATATTCATGCTCGTCCCGCATACTGGCCAGCACATCGTCTTTTGTAATCCAAATGGCGTCTTCCAGCTCGGTTTTATCGATGGTCAACTCGCCGTCTTCCACCCATGCATGAACGCCAATCATCAGTGTTGAAGGCCACGGCCAAGGTTGGGTTGCTTTATAAACCACTTTTGTCGCCGTCAGGCCCACTTCTTCATAAATCTCGCGGGCGACAGCTTCTTCCATGCTTTCGCCCGGCTCCATGAAGCCAGCAAGCGCACTATAATTTCCTTCCGGCCAGCCCTTGCCCCGGCCCAGAAGTGCCTTGTCACCGCTGCGTACCAGCATGATCACCACCGGGTCTGTGCGGGGAAAGTGGCTGGCGCCGCAATTGTCGCATTTGCGCTCGTATCCGGCTTTCACAAGTTTGCTTTCGGCACCACATTTGGCGCAGAACCGATGGCTTTCATGCCACATCAGCATGCTTTTGGCTTGTGCGATAATGCCTAGGGATGGGTGGGCTTTGCCAAGCTTGAAGGCAATGCCTCTGCCATCGCGAAACTTTGCGTGTTCGGCCTCGAACATGTCTTCAAATTCGTCTGCACTGCCATCCAGCATGGCGGCATAGCGCGGTGCGCTGTCTTCCAGTCCAAGGAAAATAGTAGTGGCAACAGGCAGGTATTTCAGGCGTGAGGGTTTCTGCCATGCAATATCACCAACCATGTCGGTCAGCACGCGTGCATCACCCAGCAATTTAACACTGCTTGGCAGATCGGATTGTTTGCTTTCGCCAGCCAGCAGGGCGACTCGGGCGTCGCTCTGTTGCATGATCTCGCCGAAAATCTCCGGGTTCGCACGCATATTGTCGGCCCGGTTCAGCGGATTGCCTGAAAATGCGGTCTGAATGTCTGCCAGTGCCATGAAAACCCTCCCTAGCCCACATAGTTTAACTAGGGCGCGATGAATCCACTTGCAAGTTTTGTCATGAAACGCCATATAAGCGCCCGGGAGAGCCGGCGGACATGCCGCTCGCCAATCCGGTCAGGTCCGAGAGGAAGCAGCCGTAACGAGTATTGGCCTGGGTCGTGCAGGCTTTCCCACCTTTCCAAATCCCCCTTCATAGTTCTAATCCTTGTATTCATTTTGAGTACAAAGGCGCTTTCATGGCACCATTAATCCTGCTAGTCTCCTTTGAGTTAGTTGGGCATCTCCGGCCCACACCCCCACCCGACCACCGCACGGTATTATCCTATGGGTGGCCGGGTGGGGGTGTGGGCCGGTGCCGCTTAAAGCTACCAAGAGTTATCGGAGTGACGACCATATGAGTGACGCGCCTGCGCAAGAAAACTATCGGGTTCTGGCTCGTAAGTACCGCCCGGCTGATTTTGAAAATCTGATCGGTCAGGAAGCCATGGTACGCACTCTGTCGAACGCCATTGATACCGGCAGGCTTGCCCACGCCTTTATCCTGACCGGGGTGCGCGGTGTTGGTAAAACCACCACTGCCCGTATTATCGCGAAGGCGCTTAATTGTACCAACTCGGATGGCCCCACCATTGCACCGTGCGGCGAATGCGACAATTGTAAATCCATCGCTGAAAGCCGCCATGTCGATATTCTGGAGATGGATGCGGCGTCGCGCACGGGTGTTGATGATATTCGCGAGATTATCGAAAGCGTGCGCTATGCGCCCGTGTCGGCTCGCTACAAAATTTATATCATCGACGAAGTGCACATGCTGTCGAAGTCCGCTTTCAATGCGCTTCTGAAAACGCTTGAAGAACCGCCAGAGCATGTGAAGTTCATTTTCGCGACTACTGAAATCAGGAAGCTGCCTGTCACGGTTCTGTCGCGTTGTCAGCGTTTTGACCTGAAGCGCGTGGAATCTGACGTTCTCGTTGCGCATCTCGACAAGCTTGTGAAAGCAGAAGGCTGTTCAGCGGAAGAAGGGGCGCTTGCACTGATCGCCCGTGCGGCGGAAGGCTCCGTTCGGGATAGCTTGTCGCTTCTTGATCAGGCGATTGCTCATGGTGCTGGAACAGTCACAGAAGGCCAGGTGCGTGATATGCTCGGTCTTGCAGACCGTGCGCAGGTGTTGGACCTGTTTGAACAGATTATGAAAGGCGAGATTGCCGAGGCGCTAACAACACTGCGTAGCCAGTACGATTCTGGCGCTGACCCGGTGGTGGTTATCAATGACCTGCTGGAAGTCGCCCATTGGCTTACCCGACTGAAGGTAACACCTGATACGGGTATTGATACGCTGGTATCAGAGGCGGAGAAAGAGCAGGGTGGCAAGATGGCGACCGAGCTTTCCATGCCCCATCTGACACGGGCGTGGCAGATGCTGATGAAGGGTCTTGGCGAAGTGCGTATGGCCCCAAGTCCGATTGCAGCGGCTGAAATGGTGCTCATTCGCATGGCGTATGCGTCCGGCCTGCCAAGCCCGGCTGATCTGGTGAAGAAACTTCAAAATGCGCCTGCTGCTGCGCCAGCGATAGCGCAAAGCGGCGCACCCGCTGGCCCAATGAGTGGGCCGCAGGCAGCAGCACCCCAGCAGATGGCACCAACGGCGCGAGCCTCGGCAGAGGTTGTGGCCTTGCGGGCTGAACCACCGGGCGATCACCCGAAGCACCCGATGCCGATTGATTTTGAAAAAATGGTGGCAATGTTTCAGGCCGAGAAAGAAGGCATCCTTGCCACCGTACTGACGGACCATGTGCGGCTGGTGGACTATAAGCCCGGTGCTTTCACCATCACAACCACGCGCCAGACGCCGAATGATTTCATTATGCGGGCGAAACAATGCCTGAAAGCCTGGACTGGCACTGAATGGATGATCAGCATTGACCAGCAGGCGGCAGAGGCGACAACCACGCTCCGGGAACAGCATGCCGCGCGCGACCAAAAACGCCGTGAGGAAACGCTCGAAGACCCTAACGTGAAAACGCTTCTGGAGATGTTCCCCGATGCCAAACTGCTTGCAGTACGCGACAGGCGCTCGCTGGAGGAACAGATCGAAGAAGCCGAGGCCGATGATGGCGGCTTTGCCTATGATGACGGTGCTGAAGACAAGAGCGATTTCGATTTTTAGAGTTTGAAGGACGACCGACATGAAAAACCTTACGGACATGCTGAAAAAAGCACAGGAAATGCAGGCCAAAATGGGCGATATGCAGGCTGGTCTGGAGGATATGACGGTTGAAGGTGTCGCTGGTGCAGGCATGGTGAAAGTAACCCTGAACGGTAAGGGCGACATGAAAGGTGTGTCAATTGATGACAGCCTGTTCAACAGTGAAGACCGAGAGGTGCTGGAAGACCTTATCCTCGCGGCGCACAATCAGGCCAAAGCCAAGGTTGCTGACGCCGCTGCCGAGCAGATGAAAGACCTTGCTGGCGGTATGGGCCTGCCACCCGGCTTCAAAATGCCGTTTTGATGCAGGGTTGACGTGACACGGCAAAACAAATCGCTCAAAGAATGGGTTGAAGAACTGATCTCGCTTGAGATGGAAGGCGCTAGTCTGGAGGCGTGGTATGATCGCGCGCAGGAAATGGTAGCGGCCCTTCAAAGCGATCCCAATGGGACCACAATTCCGGAAGAGATTTGGCATTTTCTGTCGGATGCGGACAACCGTGCCGAAGACCCAAAATACGGCGTTGAGGAGCTACACAAAATCATGACATTGATGGATATCAATGGCTGACGCCTGTTTCACCTATGTGGTTGGCAGTGCCACTGGTGGTGCGCCGAAAACCTATGTGGGTTGGACCAATGATCTCGAGAAGCGCCTCGCCGCTCACAACGCGGGTACTGGCGCGAAATCAACACGCGGGCGGCAGTGGGTTATTTTGCACACTGAAGAATTTAAAAATCGTTCCGACGCCATGAGCCGGGAATGGCACTTGAAACGGGACCGGAAATTCCGCAAAAAGTTGTTGGAAGAGTTTCTTGTAAAGGATGCCTGATGCCGCGTTCTCACGGTACCGATATTGATAAGCTGATTCAGCTGCTCGCAAAACTGCCGGGCCTTGGCCCGCGCTCCGCGCGCAGGTCTGCTTTGCAGCTTCTGAAGAAAAAAGACAGTGTCATGGTGCCGCTTGCAACTGCTCTGAATGATGTGGCGGAGCGGGTTCAAATCTGCCGGGTCTGCGGCAATGTGGATACCCACAACCCCTGCCATGTATGCGAAGACCCGCGCAGGGACCGGTCTGTGATTTGTGTGGTTGAAGAAGTGGCGGACCTGTGGGCGCTTGACCGCTCCGAAACCTACAAAGGGCTGTATCATGTGCTCGGTGGCACGCTTTCCGCCCTTGATGGTGTTGGCCCAGATGACCTGAATATTGCCGGGTTAATCGACCGGGCGGCATCAGGTGAGGTTAGCGAGATCATTCTCGCGCTTAACGCCACCGTAGACGGCCAGACCACCAGCCATTATCTGGCCGAACGGCTGGCTGACACTGGCGTGAAAGTAACGGCGCTTGCGCACGGGGTGCCTGTGGGCGGCGAGCTTGACTATCTGGACGACGGCACGCTTGCCGCGGCCCTGCGTGCACGGGGGGAGGTTGGCTAATGAAGAAGGTCACCCATAAAGGTGGGTGCCATTGCGGCGCTGTGACGTTTGAGGTGAAAGCCCCGGCAGATTTGGACGTGTTGTCCTGTACCTGTTCCATTTGCGCGGCGGTGGGCTTTCATCATTTAATCGTCGAAGGGGATGACTTTGAAATTCTGACCGGCGAGGACAACCTGACCGACTATCGTTTTAACACGGGTACGGCTCGTCATCTGTTTTGCAAAACCTGTGGGGTTAAACCCTTTTATGTGCCACGAAGCCACCCTGATGGATGGTCGGTAAACGCAAATTGTGTTGACCGCGCGACAGTTCGATCAATCAATGTTTCCGAGTTTGACGGCGCAAACTGGGAAGCCAACGTCGAAACAATTCGCTAGTTCTCTCTAGTGATACAGCCGGCTCAATGACCAATGAGGAAGAGTGGTGACGACCGCTGGTGCTAGAGCTCCGGGGGGTGAAACGGTCGCCACCTATGTTGCTTGGTTCGGCCACGTCGCACAAAACAGGGGTGTGGGCTGTCTGGTGACGCTAGTTTGGGACGCCGAACCTTCGCGAACGCTCCAATCTTAGCAAATACACCTAAAAGGTGAAGTAAAATCGTATTGGTTGTGTAATCGGGTACATTGCACGCTCAACCGCTGCGCCCTTAAAGAAGGCGTGACAGGATGTTTTGGTATACTTTGGTCAGGGCTTGAATGTCTGCAACCGCAACATGCTCATCAATTTTGTGCATCGTTGCGCCAACAAGGCCGAACTCCACAACAGGGCACATATCCTTGATGAAACGCGCGTCAGATGTGCCACCAGTGGTGGATAGTTCCGGCTGCTGGCCAGTAACCTCTTTCACTGCCGCAGCGACCGCATCCGAAAGCGGGCCCTTCTCGGTCAGGAAACTGTCGCCCGATACCCACCAATCGATCTTATAGTCAACACCAGCCCGGTCCATGCGGCGGATCAGTTCAGCTTGCAGGCTTTCGGGTGAATACTCGTTATTGAACCGAACATTAAACCGCGCTCTCGCCTCAGCCGGGATGATATTGTGGCTATCGTTACCTACATCCACATTCACAATTTCCAGATTAGAGGGTTGGAAAAGATCATTACCGGTATCAAGAGGTTCTTTGTTCAGTTCCGCCAATACAGCAACCAGATCAGGGATCGGGTTTTTAGCGCGGTCCGGGTAAGCAACGTGTCCTTGTATGCCTTCAATGGTCAGCATGCCATGCAGGCTGCCACGGCGACCAACTTTGATCATTTGGCCCATTTGCTGCGGGTTTGTCGGTTCACCGACAACGCACAGGTCAATTTTCTCGCCGTTTTCGCGCAACCAGTCGAGCACCTTTTTAGTGCCGTTGATAGCGGGGCCTTCTTCATCACCGGTAATCAGCAGAGAAATGGACCCGTTTGGTTTTTGTTCCTGAAGGAAATGGCTTACTGCTGCCACGAAGGCAGCGATGGCAGACTTCATGTCCGAAGCGCCGCGACCATAGAGATTGTTGTCCTTGATCTCCGCGGCAAATGGGTCGACGCTCCAGTTATTGAGCGCGCCCACTGGCACCACGTCGGTGTGGCCAGCAAAGCAGAAATTCGGCGCTGTATCCCCAAGCCGCGCATAAAGGTTGGGCACCGGGTCGGTGCCTTCCTCTTCAAAGGTGAGCTTCTCGCATGTAAAGCCCAAAGCTGTAAGTTCACACGCCAGCAGGTCCAACGCATCACCCTTGTCAGGGGTAATGCTGGGATGACGGATCAGTGCTTGCGATAGCTCAATCGGGTCAACGGTAGCCAAGGTCTAATCTCTCAACAGGTCATTGATAGACGTTTTGGAGCGCGTGCGCTCATCAACTCTTTTTACAATCACAGCGCAATAAAGGTTTGGGCCCGGTGTGCCATCCGGTAGTGGCTTACCCGGCAATGTACCTGGAACCACGACGCTATAAGCCGGTACGCGACCGACAAATATCTCGCCGGTTGCGCGGTCAACAATCTTTGTTGAGGCACCAATGAACACGCCCATGGAAAGAACCGACCCTTCTTCCACAACAACACCTTCTGCCACTTCAGCGCGGGCCCCGATGAAACAATTGTCTTCAATGATAACCGGCCCGGCCTGTAGCGGTTCCAGAACACCACCAATGCCAGCACCGCCAGAGATGTGCACGTTTTTGCCAATTTGCGCACAGCTGCCAACCGTTGCCCATGTATCTACCATGGTGCCTTCGTCAACATAGGCACCGAGGTTTACAAACGAAGGCATCAATACCGCGCCTTTTCCGATAAAGGCGGAGCGGCGCACGATGGCACCGGGAACGGCGCGGAAGCCGGCTGCCGCAAATTGCTGCGCGTCCCAGCCGGCAAATTTGCTGGGTACCTTGTCCCACCAGTTGGTGTTTTCACCCGGGCCGCCAGCGATGGTTTCCATTTCATTCAGGCGAAACGATAGCAACACGGCTTTCTTGAGCCACTGGTTCACTTCCCAGCCATCATCGGTTTTGCTGGCAACCCGCAGGGTACCATCATCCAGAAGGCCAAGGGCGGTTTCTACCGCATCACGTGCAGCGCCTGTTGTGCGGCTGTCGATGGTATCGCGAGCATCAAAAGCTTCATTGATGGTCTGTTCAAGGGCTGCAAAATCCATGGGGGAAACCTTCCAAAAAATACATTGGTCAGCTACCAGTTGGTAACCGACTAAAAAGCGCGCAAACAATAGCGATCCTGCCGCCTAAGTCAATGTGAGCCGCTTTCACGATGCCGAGAATGCTTAAAAGCGCGATTTGCCTGTTACGGATGAAGACCGAGGTGGGGGCGCAGCCATGTGGTTAATTTGTCGGTTTCCACATGGATTTTGTCCGCATCATACCCGGCTTCGCCCCATATATGGCCGGTGTTGATCCATACAGTCGCCATACCCAAATCGTGGGCAGGTACAAGATTTCGCGCCATGTCTTCAAACATGATTGAGCGCGCGGGGTCCACGTCGAACTCTTTCAGGAACATGTCATAAACATGTGGCTTTGGCTTCGGGTCCAGATTGCCGCCATGAATATCGAAGATTCCCTCAAACAAATCAGCAACGCCAAGCCGCTTTAGTATCTTCTCGGCATAGGGCTGGTCAGCATTTGTGAACACGATTCTCCGGCCATCGATGGAAAGCAGTGCTTCCCTTAGCGCCATGTCTTCGCTGATCGGCGACATATCAATGTCATGTACAGCGTCCAGATAATGGTAGGGGTCGATATCGTGATTTGCCATCAACCCCTTCAGCGTTGTGCCATGTTCTACCAGATACTTTTTTTGCAAAGTGCGAGCCTCTGCCGCATCCATTTGCAGCAGGTTTTGCACATATTCGCCAATTTTTACATCGACTTGTGAGAAGAGATCACTGTCTGCGGGATACAGGGTGTTGTCCAAATCGAAAACATAAGTGTCGCGATTGTTAAAAACTGAGGCAAGGTCGGTCACCGGCGCTATCCCGAGGCTAAATGTTTCTGTGAACAATAAGATGGTTTGTTAAAACTGTTTTAACTCTGTCCTCTTACCGTACAGTTGATGTAGATTCTAGGCTAAACACCGCGAAAGACAGGGTAGGATGCTAAAATTCCTGAAAGGTGGTTCAGCGCAAGCAGTTAACTTTGCTGACACAGCGTCAAGCGTTGTGGCTATCGATGCGCGCGATGAACTGACAAATGTCAGCGAGAGCGCCGGCCCTCTTGTAGCGGCGTGGCAGGCCAAAGACCCGGAAATGGTCAAGCTGGTCGCAGACGTGCGAGCAAGCGGTTCCGTGGCAGAAGCAAGGCTCGTTCGTGACGGTGACAGTCGCTATTCACTGACAGCAGTCGCACGCGGCAATGATGTGGTGGTGGTTGCGCGCGACACAACGGTTGCGGATCGTATGACCCAGGCACTTCTTGATAGCCGAAGTCTGTTCAAGGGGCTGTTGGACCGAGCGGTTGATCTGAGCTTTGAAGTGGATGCGGACAGGGCTTTTACATTCCTTTCCCCGTCAGACGTTTTTGGTCAGGCGTCCGATGATTGGCTTGGACAAAAAGCGGACGACTTCTTTTGGGGCGATGGAAAATTGCCTGCCCGAAACCCGTTTTCGTCCCGAACGGCGACAGAATACGAGTCTGTAGCCGTGAATATAGACGGCAGCAAAGCTGGCTGGGTCAGCTTTTCTGTTGAGCCTATCTGGGACGGTGATGTGTTTATGGGGGTGCGAGGGGTGTGCCGGGATGTATCTCATCAGGTGGCTGATGGTCGTCAGACCCGGATGGATAATTTGCGTCTTGGCCTTCAACAGCGGGTTATTAACCTGCTGAATACTACCCAGAACTCCGATGAGCTTCTGGATCGTGCATCGTCCGAGCTTCTTGAAGTGCTTCGTGCTGAACAGGTTTGGGCAATTGTAAAATACCCTGAAGGCTTGGTGCCTGCTGCCGTGTCGGGCGAAAGTACGTTCCTGCCAAACATTGATCAGATCTGGGAAAGCCTGCGGTCATCTGGCGAGCAGATTGCTGAGGTTCAAGACGGTGATTTTAAGCATTTGGTAGTGCGCCTGGAAGAAAATGAAAAAGGGATTGGTATGCTCGTGATGTGCCGGGATACGATAAATTTCCCTTGGTCCAATCAGGAACGCAGTCTTCTTGAAGCAATTATGGATGCGCTGGCCGCAGCCTTCGGCAAGGCACAGCTTATCAACAGGTTGGAACGCCTGTCCTCAATTGATGAACTGACAGGCATAATGAACAGGCGCGCGATTGTTGATTTTGTTGAGCGGCGTTTAAGGCACCAGCGACGCTCAGGCCAGTCTGGTTGTTTGTTGTTCATTGACCTTGATCATTTCAAGGAGGTGAATGACTCCCTTGGCCATGCGGCAGGTGACCAAGCCATCAAACTGGTCGCGGATACGATGCAAACCATCGTGCGGGCTTGTGATGCCGTTGGCCGGTATGGCGGGGACGAATTTGTCATCTGGCTGGAAGACATTGAGCCAGCGGACGCAGCCCTGAAGGCGCGCGCCCTTATTGACGCTATGCCAAGCATTCGGGAGCAAATCGGCGCTCATGATCTGAAGCTGTCAGCTTCTGTTGGGGTTTGTGCTTCAGTGCCTGGTATCGATTTGAAATTTGGTCAGCTTTCTGACAGGGCCGATGAAGCCCTTTATGAGGTTAAAAATGCCGGTCGCAGTAGCGTGGCGATGGCACGACCGCCATCTGAGGCAAAAGTTGCATCTGCCGGGGGGCAAGGGTGATGCTAGACAAACTGAAATCTTTGTTCTCTGGAGAGAAACCTCTTCCCAAAACGCTTAGTGCGGAAGATGAGCAGGTTATCCTCAAAGAGGGCTCCGAGAAGCAAAAGAAGGAGCTTGCGGGCCGTGAAGATGCGCGCCCGGAAGTTCTGTATTATCTGGCGGAAGATCAGTCAGCGTCTGTGCGGCGTGCCATTGCAGGCAACCCAGCAACGCCGATACAAGCTGATGAGCTGCTGGGCAAAGATACGGACGACGACGTAAGAACAGAGCTTGCGCGCAAGATAGCGCGGCTCGTGCCGGGCATGACATCGGCTGAACAGGCGTCTCTGCGCGAAAAGTCCATCAAACTTCTGGAAGAACTGGCCAAAGACCAACTGCCGCGCGTGCGCGCGATGGTCGCCGAGGAAATAAAGCGATCAAACGAAGTGCCCAAAGCACTGGTTGATCGGTTGGCTCGTGATATTGAAGATATTGTTTGTGGCCCCATTCTGGAATATTCGCCGCTATTGAACGATGATGACCTGCGGGAAATTATTGCGGCGGGTACCAGCTCCAAGGCGCTTGAGGCCATTGCCCGCAGAAGCTCCGTTTCGGAGGACGTATCGGCAGACATTGCGGGTACGCTGGATGTGCCTGCGGTTGCGACCCTGCTCACCAATAAAAATGCTCAGATCAGGGAAGATACGCTCGATCAGATTATCGCTCAGGCAGAAAGCGTTGAAGACCTGCATAAACCGCTGGCGCTTCGGCCCCAACTCTCGGTTCGGGCGATGAAGCGGATCGCCTGTTTTGTTGCGTCTGCCTTGGTGCAT
This sequence comes from Kordiimonas sp., assembly GCA_965199355.1. Taxonomy (GTDB): domain Bacteria; phylum Pseudomonadota; class Alphaproteobacteria; order Sphingomonadales; family Kordiimonadaceae; genus Kordiimonas. The sequence goes on along the minus strand of CBDARB010000009.1, from coordinate 133,592 downwards.
GCAATGATGGAGCAAAGCGAGCTATCGGAAGAGCAGGCAGAAGAACTGCTGGAGAAGGTTCGTGAAAGGCTCGCCGCAGAGAAGGTGGGCGATGATGAAACCAAAAAACTCGCTGCCAAAGCACAAGAATTCTACGATCGCGGCATGCTGAACGACAGTTTTATCATTGAACAGATAACTGCCAATCGACGTGAACTCTTGATGCAATGCATGGCAGTGATGTCTGACCTTACAGTGGAAATTGTCCGACAGGTTATGGCGTCAAAAAGCGGGCGTGCGGTTACGGCTCTTTGCTGGAAGGCGGGCTTGAGCATGCGTACCGCTTATGAGGTGCAAACAAAATTTGCGCTTGTGCCAACCGCGCAACTTTTGAACGCAAAACATGGCACCAAATATCCGATCAAGGAAGATGAGCTGGAGTGGCACCTAAGCTATTTCACGGAAAAAGACTAAGGTCGTATCAAGGTACCTGCACCGCTTTCGGTGAAAATCTCCAACAGGATGGCATGCTTTACCCTGCCGTCGAGTATAACAGCCCCCGCAACACCCTGTCGTAGCGCATTCAGGCATGTTTCAACCTTGGGGATCATGCCGCCAGAGATAACACCGCTATCTTTCAGCGTCTGGATTTCCTGATCCGACAGCTCAGCGATCATGTCGCCATCATTGTCGAGAACGCCGGGCACATCAGTCAGGAGCACAAACCGCCGCGCTTTCAGCGCACCCGCAATCGCACCCGCCATTGTATCTGCATTGATGTTGTAGGTATTGCCGTCTTCGCCCATGGCAATGGGCGACACCACTGGAATAATGCCGTTTTCCAGGCTTTGTATTAAAATGCTTGGGTCAACCACAGCAGGCTCGCCGACAAAGCCCAGGTCGATGGCTTTCTCAAGGTTCGAGTCCGGGTCGGGTTTGCTGCGTTCAACTTTTCGGGCAGTAACCAAATGGCTATCTTTGCCGGAAAGACCAATTGCCCTACCGCCAACGGCGTTGATATCTGCAACGATTGATTTGCAGACCGAACCGCAGAGTACCATTTCTGCCACTTCTACCGTCGCCTTGGTTGTAACGCGCAGGCCGTCAATAAATTCGCTTTCAATGGCGAGGCGGGATAGCATTTCACCAATTTGCGGTCCGCCGCCGTGCACAATAACCGGGTTTATGCCGACTTGGCGCAATAGGGTGATGTCTTCGGCGAACTGTCTGGCAAGTTTGGCGTCCCCCATGGCGTGTCCGCCGTATTTTATGACGAAGATTTCACCGCTATATTTACGCATGTAGGGCAAAGCTTCGACTAGAGTGGCCGCTTTACGCTGTAATTTCTTTTTTTGTTTTTCCACGAGGGCAAAGTTCCGGTGCAGGTTGAATGAAACTGATGGTTAGCGCCAAACAAGCGGGTTAGTCAAATCGATAACCGCCAAAATTTGTCGGGCGCTCATCATGAAGCATAACACCGATTGCGAGGAAAAGTTGCGCCATATAGTAGGGAACCCACACAGTTAGTGGACCCAGAAGCTCAAGGTCAAGGAAGGTGCTCAGACCAAGGGCTGTGTCCGACAGCAGGAAAAGAAGGGCGCCCCCACCGACCAGCCTGACAGGGAAGCGGCTCATCATTGCAGCCGTTGCCATAACAGCAAGTATACCGATATAGGCGAAAACAGGTACCATCATATCGCCGAGGCCGGGGTACAGGAAATAGCCGCCAATCCCTGCTCCAGCCCAGCAGAAGGCGCTGATGCGCATTCGGATATTCGTGACATCTTCGAAAGGCAGGCGGTTTTTGAGAAACAGGCCAATATAGAAAATGTGTGCCACAAAAAACGCCAGCAGCCCGCGCATGAAACTGTTTTCTGCCGGTAGGGCGAGGAAAACATCCCCGGCCACTGACGCCAGCAGGGCAAGCAGCAAAATCATGTGGTTGATGGTTTGAGCGGTTACGAGGACAAAAAGTACAAGGAAACCAACCGCACTTGCTTTGGCGAGTACCTGCCATAGCAGGCCATCAGGGTACCAGCCGCCACCGTAGATAACAGCACCGACAAACGACAGGAAGATCATCGCCTGGCCAATGCCTTCGATGATTGGTCGTTTTCTTCGGCTAAATATCCGCGACACGTCTCTTCCCCTTTGGGCCACTATAATCTCTGATTGCGCTAAGCCTCAAGTCTTTGATTCAAATGTATCTATCTTGGCGGCACAGTGACTTCAAAGTGATGCTTGCAGGCGTTTTACCAGCGGGACAAACAGCAGGTTTGCAACTCCGGCTATCAGGAGGACCTGTGCCGAGCTAATACCAAACCCGATGAGAGCAGCAGCAAGTAGTGAACCGCCGGCCATAAAGCCACTGTTGACAATATTTGTGGCTGCCATGGTTCGCGAGCGGGCGCTGCGGTCGGTGCGGTCCTGCAATATGGCATAGAGGGGGACGATCACCACACCGGCGCCCATGGCAATCAATATCAATAACCCCGTGATCATAGCGTTGATTGGCGAAGCAATAAAATCGGACGCTGAATGGTAAAGAATTTCGCCCTCAGCAACGGGTGATGCTGGTAGCAGGATGTATAGAAGACCGGTCGTTAAGGCGAGTGCGATAAGCCCGGGGCGGGCGAGGCGCGCGCTGATCTCACCTTTCAGGAAACTATTGCAACCAAGCGAGCCAGCACCAATGCCCAGAGAAAAACTGGCCATGAATAGCGTGACGATTGTTTCGCTACCACCAAGGCTGTTTTTAACAATGTCCGGAATTTGGGCGATAAAGATGGTGCCCAGGAGCCAAATCCAGCTGATCACCAGTATGGACCGGCGGCTGATGTCGCTGCCCCAGCTTGCTTTCAGCAGAGCGCCGGTTGAGCTGAAAATATTCTTTTGAACAGTAAGGTCGGGCGCTGCCTGGCCTGTTTTGGGTATGGTTCTGGCCGTGAGGGTGCCAAGGGCGGCAATACCAATCATGAAGATGGAAACTTTACCAAGGCCGCCTTCACTTGCCACAAGCAGGCCGCCAATAACGGTACCAAGCAAAATGGCGATGAACGTTGCCGCTTCCACCATCGCGTTGGCGGACAGAAGTTCTTCCCGTTTCATCAGGTCTGGCAGGATGCCGTATTTGATGGGCCCAAAGAAAGTGGACTGTAGGCCCAGCCCGGCGAGCACAGCGATCATCAAGGGCAAGCTCTCATAATAAAAAGCGCCGCCGCCAATCATCATCAGACCAATTTCCCAAACTTTGATCCAAACGACCTGTGTCGCTTTTTCATATTTGTCGGCGAGCTGCCCCGCGAGCGCAGAAAACAGAAAAAATGGCAGAATAAAAAGCCCAACAGCCAGATTGGTCAGAATGGCGGAGCCCATCGCCAACTCTTCGGCGAACTGGAACGTGATCAGGATAATCACCGCCTGACGGAACAGATTGTCGTTAAAGGCACCCAGAAACTGGGTCAGAAAAATCGGTATGAACCGACGAGTTGCCATATAGTTTTGGGAACGACCAGCCACTATTCAGCCGGTGCGTGATGATGATCGAGTTCATGGCGTGCTTGCCGGATAATGGTGATGGCACCACTAAGGAATAGCGACGCCATGATGGCGGCAACGATCAAGTCTGGCCATCCGGTGCCGGAGAACCAAACGCCAGAGGCCGCCAGCATCACCATTATGTTTCCGATGGCGTCGTTCCTGCTGCAAAGCCAGACCGAGCGCACATTGGCGTCACCGTCTTTGTAGCGCATCAGCAATAGCACGCTGGCAAGATTGGCAAGAAGCGCCGCCGCACCGATGGACCCCATGATAGAGGCAACTGGCGCCTGCGTGTAAAAGACGCTGTATACAGTCGAACCCAGTACCCACAAACCCATGGCAGCAAGACTGAGCCCCTTTAGCATGGCAACCTTGGCGCGCAAGGACAGGCTTTTTCCAATGACAAGCAAGGAAATGGTGTAGGTGAGTGTGTCACCAAGAAAGTCAAGCGCATCGGCCTTCAGGGCTTGCGACTGGCCAATAAAACCCATCGGCATTTCAACAAGAAACATTAGGGCATTGATGGCGATAACCACAAACAGGATCCGCCGGTAAGCTGGATCCATACCGTCAAATTTCACATCGTCACAACAATGTGCGCCCATCACTGGTTCCTGAAATTATTGATACTATTTACTTATTAGGCCCATTTGTTTCGGGTCGCGCAAGGTGAAAATGACTCGGCATGTAGCAATTTACCCTTTATCAACAAGGTGAATAAAGCCTTTGGCACAGCAAAAGCCCTTGAGCACATAAATTATGAATTTGAAAAAACCTTCCATCGTGGCCCGACTTTTTGCAGCAGCAAGTCTGTTTTTCCTTATCTGTTTCCCGGCAAGCGCAAATCTCTATGAAAAGTTGCAGTCTTCCGGCAAGCCCGTTGAGGTTGTTGAAACGCTTGATACCAAAACACTCGAAGCGGGTACTCACAGATTTCTGTTCAACGCAGGTAGCCGCAACACGGGCGAAGCGATTTGGTTGCCGGTGATGGTGATTAAGGGGGCAAACAGTGGCCCGCGTATGTTGATCACCGCGGCTGTTCATGGTGACGAGCTGAACGGTATCGCCGTCGTGCACGGACTGATAAAACGCGTAAGCCCCGAAACCCTGAATGGCATTCTCATCTTGGTGCCCGGCGTTAACCAGCCCGGATTGAACGCCAATAACCGGCACTTTGTTGGTGCAGGCGGCGGTGGGCATATGACTGACCTCAACCGTGTTTTCCCCGGGCGCGGAGAGCACGGCAGCACGGCTGAACGCTATGTGGCCAAGCTCTGGAAAAACATCCTGCGGGGCAACGCGGACTACATGATCGACCTGCACACCCAGACCCAAGGGTCGGACTATCCATTGTTTGTATTTTCCGATTTCCGCAATGCTGTTTCACGCCAAATGGCATACGATTTGGGTCCGGACATGATCAAAAATGACGCTGGCCAGTCAGGTAGCCTGGAGACCACCATGATGGATGCCGGTGTGCCCGCCGTGACATTTGAGGTTGGTGGCCCCAAGGTTTGGCAGCCGGCGTTGATCTCAAGGGCTATCGAAGGTGTTTTAAATGTCATGCACCGGTTGAAATTATTGGATGGTGCTGTGAAGGTGCCTGGCGTTGAGCCCTATGTTGGCGCCAACACCACTAACATTTACACTGACCATGGCGGCTTTGCCTATATTCATGTTGGCTTGAAGGACGAGGTGGAGAAGGGCCAAAAACTGGCTACAGTGGTCGATGCCTTCGGTAGCGAAATTGCCAGTTATACCTCTCCGCATAAAGGTATGGTCTTGTCTATTGCCACAGACCCTTTAAGAGAACCGGGCGCAATGCTTGTCCGTATACTGCATTAGTTTTTGTTCGCAGGGGCCTCTTATGACTAATTCTTCCTTACCCGCTGACCATCCGCCAGTTGCTTTCGGCAAAACAGGCGTGTTGCTTGTCAGTCTTGGCACCCCGGATGCGCCAACATACAGCGCGGTGCGACGCTATCTGGCTGAGTTTTTGTCGGACCCTCGGGTGATAGAAACACCGCGCCTTTTGTGGTTGCCCATTCTGTATGGACCTATCCTCACGTTCCGGCCTGCGCGCTCAGCCAAAGCTTACGCAAAAATCTGGGACTATGAGAGGAACGAATCACCGCTTCGCACATTCGCGCGATCACAGGCTGAGAAAATGCAGGCCCGGCTGGAGGGCAGTGCAGAGGTTGCCTGGGCTTTTCGCTATGGGTCGCCGTCTATTGAAAGCGGCCTGAAGGAGTTGAGAGAAAAAGGATGCGAGCGGATCGTTGTTTTCGCGCTCTACCCGCAATATAGCGCAACCACATCGGCTTCAGTGTTTGACAAGGTGTTCGACTGCCTGCGTGGTATGCGGTGGCAACCTTCTGTTCATACGGTGGCCCCATATTGTGGCAATGAAGATTTCATCAATGCGCTTGTGCAATCAGCCAAAACGTCTCTTGCGGACCTTGATTGGAAACCTGAGAAGCTTTTGATGTCTTATCATTCCATTCCAAAAGCTTATTACGACAAGGGTGATCCGTACGCCTGTTATTGTAAAAAGACCTCTCGATTGTTTGGCGAGGCTGGCGGGTTTGACAGTGCAAACATCGTAACCAGCTTTCAGTCCCGCGTAGGGCCTGCGGAATGGGTAGGGCCCTACACTGATAAAACGGTTGACGAGCTTGCCAAAGCCGGTGTGAAAAAACTTGCTGTCATGGCGCCAGCGTTTTCGGCAGATTGCCTTGAAACGCTTGAAGAACTGAATATCGAGCTTAGAGAGCAGTTTATGGAAGCAGGCGGTACCCACTTCCATTACATCCCGTGCCTTAACGATACTGATTTGGGTATGGATATGCTTGCATCTGTGGTGCGCCGGGATGCAGCAGGCTGGCTTTAGCCGTTATTGTTTGGCCGGGCCTGACAGGCCAGTTACTTGTACGTAAACGGTAACGACGCCTGCTTTATCGAACGTCAGATTAAGCGGAAAAACACTGCCTTCTTTTAGTGGTTCACTCAGGCCCATAAGCATGACATGCATGCCGCCCGGTTTGAAGTGAACGGTGCCACCGGCTTCAACAGGCACGCTGTTCTGCATTTCCATCCGCATAATGCCGTCTTCCTCAAACGACATATGAAGGCTGGTCATATTAGCCATCGGTGTTGCAGCAGAAAGTAATGTGTCAGCATGATCTGACGTATTATGGATGTTCAGATAAACGGCGGCAGATGTGGTGCGCCGCGTCTTGCGGGCCCAAACATCTGAAATTTCCAGAGCCGGTTCGCCCGCTTTTTCATGCGCCGTTAGCGGTGCCGACCACAGAAACAATAACGATACAAGCGATGAGATAAGGGTTTTCATATTTTCCTCACGACCAGACAATTTGGTCGGCTAGATGCCGCTTTGCGTTGTTTGGGTCAAGCCAGTCGGACGTTATGCCGCATCTGTCGCGCAGATCAGTTCGTGCTGGATTGCGGGTTCAAAGGCGGAATGCCCAGCCACCGGAACCACCTTCAGCTTGGCCCACGGCATGGCTTTTGACAGCTCCCACGCTGAAATTGGAGGGCAAATCGAATCGTAACGTCCCTGAATGATGGTAGTTGGTATACCAATCAGCCGCCCTGCATCGCGCAAAATCTGATTGTCGGTTTCCAGAAAACCCTTGTGATGGAAATAGTGGGCTTCGATGCGCGCAAAGGCGAGCGCAAAAACTGGATCAACCGAATGGGCGCGTTGTTCTTCGTCTGGAACGAGGGTTACTGAACTGCCTTCCCAAAGGCTCCATTCCTTGGCGAAGCGAAGCCGCGTGTCTTCATACGCGGGGCTTGTCAGTCGGTCATAATAGGCTGCGATAATATCATCGCGCTCGCCCTCGGGGATCATGCCAGTGAAGCGTGACCAAGCCTCGGGGAAGATACGGCCTGTGCCGTCACTATAGAACCAGTCCAGTTCGCGTTGGCGCATTAAAAAGATGCCGCGCAGCACAAGGCTATTTACCCGCTCCGGATATGTCTGTGCATAAAGCAGCGCCAAGGTGCTGCCCCATGACCCGCCAAACAGCATCCATTTATCCACACCCAGATGTGCGCGAATATGCTCCATATCGGCAATCAGGTGATGGGTTGTGTTGTTTTCCAGAGATGCATGGGGTTTGCTTTGGCCGCAACCACGTTGGTCGAACAGAATAATACGGTATTTTTTTGGGTTGAAAAAGCGCCGCTGGATCGGGCTGGTGCCGCCACCTGGGCCACCATGCACAAACAGGACCGGCAGACCAGAAGGGTTCCCAGACTGTTCCACATAAATCTTGTGGCCATCGCTGACTGTCAGCCATTCCTTTCGGTAGGGCTGTATAGCCGGGTACAGGGTTCTGAGTGATGTGGTGCCGTCTGCGCGCAATTATCTTCCTTTTTTCTAACTGTAGCCTTGTGGCGGGAGTGTTACAAGTTTTTGAATACAGCTTGTCGGTGCTGCGAAACAATTTGGCAATACCTCAAAAACGATGTAGAGGGAGGGCAGGCTGGGGATGACAGAGATGCGCGTGTGGAGGGCGCAGCCGAAGCGTCACGATGGTCTAGTTGCAGAAGCATCGAGATAACGAGGTAGTTATGCCGCACGAACAGTGTCTTCACTTGCGCGAAAGCACAAAACAAAGACTGAAAATCCTCTTCCTCGCCAAATGGGCTGAAGGCGACGGTACGCCAGACAAGGAAGATGGTACTCATGCCACTTATCACTATGAACTCCGCGAAACCCTGAAAGAAATTGGCTTTAACGTTGAAGCGTGTGGCCGCTATGAGCGCCTGTTTGACGAGCCAAACTATGATTTTCTGTTCACGCTTTTTAATCGAGGCGGGTTCCTGAACAGTGAAATGCTGGCACCCTTACTGGGTACATACCGTAAGGTGCCATTCCTTGGCGCCAGTCCAATCCTGCGTGGCCTTGGGGATGACAAGCACCTGATGAAACTCGCAGCCAAAAGTCGTGGCTTTGAAACGCCGGACTGGGAAATTTATCGCCGCGGTTGCCATGAAATAAATCCACCAGTCTTCAAAGATGGACGCATGGTCGTGAAACCGAACGCAAGTTCAGCGTCGTGGGGTATCAAGGCCGTGGAAAATTGGGACGATGCGCGCGCCCATATTGATCATCTTCATGCAGAAGGCCATGACGTGATTGTCGAATCTTTTGTTGATGGCTACGAGCTTGCGGTTCCGATTATTGGTGGCCGTGGCCCTTGGATATTGCCGATCATTCGTTTTGTTGTCGACGACCCATTAGCGATCCGTTCTTACGAACAGAAACGCCACCTTGCCCCAAGCGACGATGTGGTTTTGCAGGTCTATGACGAACAACCAATCATCGACCGACTTCACCGGCATGCACACGATATTCTGCCGGAAATTTGGCCGTGCGATTATGCGCGCATGGAATTCAAATATGATCCAGCGACAGACTCGTTGAATTTCCTTGAGATTAATCTGAGCTGCAACTTGTGGTCCAAGAAAGCTGTACCTTTCGCTGCGCGAGCGGCTGGTGTAGAGTATTCTGAATTGATTGAAACCATTCTGGCTCACAGCATGTTGCGTCAGGGCGTGGTGTCAAAGGACGAGATAATCTAAAGGGTCAGGGCGCGATGAAATTTCACGCGGTGGTGATGGCGGCACAGCGGGTCGGTGTCGTGAATGAACTTGCAGCCGATGCAGGCGTTAGTCACAAGTGTCTCATTGAGATGGATGGCAAGAAATTGATTGAGCACGTGCTCGATTGCTTGGATGCCAGTCCTGAAATTGATCAAATAACGGTATCGATTGACGATGTTGCCGTGCTTGAGGCTGTGCCAGCTTTCAAATGCTTGCAAGAAGAAGGTAAGGCACGCGCCGTTGAGGCAGGCATAAACCTGTTTTCAAGTTTTCTCGGTGCCGTTGAAGGCGGGAGGTATCCATCGATCATTACAACAGCCGACAATGTTTTACTGACCCCGGCTATGGTCTCTCATTTCTGCGGAAGTATCGTGGAACAGAACGCGCGGGCCGCGCTCGCGGTAACGGAAAAAGCAGTCCTGCTTGATGTATATCCGGACGGACAGCGCCGTTTTCATAAGTTTGCGGACAACGAATATTCCAACTGCAACCTCTATGCTGTTGTCGACCGGGAAACCAGTGACCTTGCCAGTGTGTTCGCAACGGGCGGCCAGTTTGCCAAAAGCCTCGCTCGCGTGCTCAAAGCTTTTGGCCTATGGAATGCGATTGCCTATCGATTTGCGCTCTATAGCCTTGATAAAGGCATGGCCCGTTTGTCCAAAAAGTTCGATACCAAGCTGGTGGCGATCAGAATGCCGTTCCCCGAAGCGCCTATTGACGTAGATAATTTCCGGTCAAAGAAGCTGGCGAATGAAATTCTGCAAGCTCGGCGGGTTGCGGGCTAAAGTGCGGATTTAGCTGGCTTTCTGCTATTGTTTTTATGTTATCTTCTTGAAAGACTGATCAAGTTTGGCGAGGGTATGGCGCTGACTATTCTGCATTGATGCAGAACTGCGCGAGAGGAAACCTGATGGCAGCAGCGGCTCTGGATAGCGAGTTTGTAACTTTCGAGGCAATCGAAGGTTCCACGCACATGATTTTGACTGGTGACTGGACCATCGAAAATGCGCGCGCCATCAATGACACCATGCGAAAGTTGTTTCCTGCCGGCAAGAAGCTCGCAGCTTTGCCCATGTTGGATTGCCGTGGTATCCGCCGCCTTGATACCACCGGAGCTGTGATGGTGCGGCGGTTTGCCATGCAGGTTGGCGAAAGCTGTGAAGCCAAGCTGATGGGCGTGCCAGATGAGCATAAGCCCTTGCTTGATGTCATCACGGCATGCCCGCCACCAGCGGCCATAACACCCGATGCGCCCCCTTGGTACATAGTGCCCATTCTTGGTACAGGGGAAGCCGTTTGGCATGCATTGCGTTCGCTCGCGCGGTTGCTGAATTTCTTCGGTCTGGTTCTGGTGCGCCTTGGTGGGTCGATACTGGACCCAACGCGTATTCGGCTCGTGCCCATCATCCATCAGATGGATGTAACCGGCTTGCGGGCCATGGGTATTGTGGGGCTGATATCTTTTCTTATTGGTGCGGTGATGGTGAACCAGGGGGCAATCCAGTTGGCTCGGTTCGGTGCGGATATATTTGTTATCGACATGCTCGGTATTTCGCATTTACGGGAACTGGGTATTCTTCTAACAGCCATCATTATTGCAGGCCGGTCCGGTAGCGCGTTTACGGCGCAGATAGGCTCCATGGTGCTCAATGAAGAAGTTGACGCCATGAAAACACTGGGAATGGACCCCATTGATGTCCTTGTCTTGCCCCGCCTGATTGCCATGCTGATTTGCCTGCCGTTGCTTGCTTTCTATTCGGATATCGTGGGCATTGCGGGCGGCATGCTGATGGCGTGGGCGCAGCTTGATATCTCACCCGGTAATTTCATTGTCTATTTCAGGGAAGAAATATCCATTGATCACTTTTGGGTTGGTATCCTGAAGGCCCCGTTCTTTGCGGCAATTATCGCTGCCAGCGGTTGTTATCAGGGGTTCCGTGTGGAAGGCAGCGCAGATTCGCTTGGTGCCCGGACCACCAAAAGTGTGGTTCAGGCTATCTTTCTTGTGATCGCATTTGATGCGCTTTTTGCCATATTCTTCACCAGTATTGGTCTTTAGGAAGTGCCATGGATGATTTGAAGGCAGCACAAACCCATAAGGAAGGCCCGATACCGGATGACGTGATCATCAAGGTTCGCGGCCTGAAGAATGCTTTTGGCGACCATGTGGTGCATGAAAATCTGGATCTGGACGTGCGCCGCGGCGAAATCCTTGGTGTTGTGGGCGGATCAGGTGCGGGCAAGTCAGTGCTTCTCAAAACCATCATCGGTCTGAATAAGCAGGAAACAGGCACTATCACCATCAACGGGTATGACCAATCTGCGCTGTCCTATGCAGAAGAGCGTCTGTCCCGACAGGACTGGGGTGTTTTGTTTCAGGACGGCGCCTTGTTCAGTTCGCTAACGGTGGCCCAGAATGTTCAGGTGCCGCTTAGGGAATATTATGATCTGCCGCAGGATGTGATGGATGATCTTGCTCGCAGCAAAATAACCATGGCCGGTTTGCCACTTGATGCTGCCTGTAAATATCCGTCAGACCTTTCTGGCGGCATGCGCAAGCGGGCTGCGCTTGCGCGTTCGCTGGCGCTTGACCCGCATGTTCTGTTTCTTGACGAGCCAACCGCAGGGCTGGATCCAATCGGTGCGGCGGCGTTTGACGGGCTTGTAAAAGACCTTAGTCGGTCGCTAGGGCTGACCGTATTTCTGGTCACACATGACCTCGACACGCTCTTTCGGGTGTGCGACCGTGTCGCGGTCCTTGGTGACAGGCATATTCTGGTAAACGAGCCACTTGAAGAGGTGGTGAAGTTTGACCATCCTTGGGTGAAAGAGTATTTCGGTGGGCCCAGAGCGCGGGCCGCAGGAATTAAATAGGGAAGGGATATATGGAAACCAAAGCATCCTATATGTTGGTTGGCGGGTTTGTGCTGACCTTCCTTGCCGGGCTAGTTGCCTTTGCGATCTGGATCGCCAAAGTGGATCTGGACGCCGAGTATGAGGACTATGACATATACTTCGAAGGTACAGTTAGTGGCCTTCTAAAGCGCTCCATCGTTTATTATCAGGGTATTCCGGTTGGTGATGTACGTGATATCGCGCTTGCGCCGGATGACCCAGGCAAAGTGCATGTCTGGATTCGCTTGCGTGCCGAAGTTCCTGTGAACGAAGAATCTGTCGCCAAGCTGGAGTTTCAGGGACTGACAGGTGTTGCCTATATCGAGCTTTATGGGGGCACGTCATCGAATGCACCCCCGCTGGTGGCTCTGCCGGGGCAGGAACGTCCGGTCATCAAATCAGAAGCATCCCCTTTGCTGGCCATATTTGAAAATGCGCCGAACCTCGTGAATGAAGCCATCTTGACGATTGGGCAGGTTCAAAAGCTTTTGAGCGATGAGAACATCAACAGCGTCGCGGGCACCCTGCGCAATACGGAACGGCTGACCGGTAACCTTGCAGACGGCACCGAGCAACTGGACCTGATCGTTGCTGACGTGAAGGAAATTCTTACGCAAGCGAAAACAACCGTTGAACGGGTCAATGCGCTTGCTGAAACAGGTAACACTCTTCTCGAAGAAGATGCCAGGCGCCTGATCGATGAAACCGTCAAAACCATGCAAACTGCGACCGCATTGCTCGCGCGGGTGGACGGTGTGGTTGCAGCTAACGAGGGCGCAGTGAACCAGTTTGTGAATACAAGCCTGCCCGAGGTATCCCGGATGATCCTTGACCTGCGACTAACAGCGCGAAACCTGTCGCGTTTGATGAGCAGGATTGAGCAAAACCCGTCAGAGGTGATCTTTGGCACCAATGAGGCCGAGTATGACTTGAAAACCCGCAAAACAGTAGAGGATGAAAACGAATGATGCGTAACGCTCTCAAACATCCCGCCGATTATGTGGCCAAGCCATTGGCGCTCGTGTCCGCGCTGCTGTTGTCCGCCTGTGGGCCGCTCATCTCCTTCGGTGACGATGGTCCGGCTGATCAGGTTTTCAGCCTTGAGTATGAAGATGCCGCCCCTACCAGCGATGATTTGAATACACTTGTGTATGTGGAAGAACCGTTAATGAGCCACGGTCTCAGCGGTACGCAGTTTGCGGTCGTTTTGCCCGGTAACCAGCGTACCAGCCTAATGGGGGTGCGTTGGTCCACCAACTCAGGTGATCTTGTGCGGGACTATCTTGTGCGCGGCCTGACAAAAGAGTCCGGCATTCGGATGCTTGGAGAGGGGGCTCTTGACGTGACGGCCGGCTGCCACATGGGGCTAAAGGTTTGGGCGTTTGAATTTGTGCCCGGTGATAATGCGGGCGACGACCGTGTAGATGTGGAGATTGAATTCAGTCTTGCCCGCTACAGCGACAACCGGTTGATAGGGCACCCGGTCTTTAAGTCCTCTGTTCTCATTCGTGGCTCTGACGGTGCAGATGTGAGAGACGGTTTTGATCAGGCAATGCGTTCGATCAGCCGTGACGCAGGCGAATGGGTGGCCTCAACAGCAGATGCTTGTGCGCTGCAATAATTAAATTACTGCGGGGGTAGCGGTTTGCGCCTATAGGGGCGCTTTGTATGTTCCCACCACGCCCAACCAAAGACAGCGAAACCTATCACTGTAACCGGAATGAAGGGCAGTCCGGGGTCTTGGGCTGTGAAAACAATGCCTGCTGCGAGCGGGCCTGCAATTCTACCCAGCGCTGATACGCCGTTTGAAAGCCCAAGGGCTGCGCCTTGGATACGCCTGTCCGTTCTGCGCGATAACAAGCTGTTGAGGGCAGGGTAAGAGACAGACAATGCCCCCATTACCAGCGGAAAACCGATGGCAACAGTTAAGATGGTTGGCGGGCCGAAAAGAATGGTCAGGCATCCGATGATATGGAAAACGGCGCTGAGTTGCAGGGAGCGAATCTCGCCAATCATCCGAAATAGTGGTCCGACAAGCCAAACTTGCAACAGGAATATAATTGCACCCACCCCCATCAGGACAAAACCAACTTCAAATTCTGACCAGTCAAGCACCGCCGCCATCCAGAAGGGGGCGATGGCAAAACTGATACTTTGGGCTGTTGCCGTTACCACAAACATAACGAATAAGGATAGCCGGTTGGGGGCTAGAATAATGTCCCGCCAGTGGCCGCTTGGTGTGGTGTCGGCGGCCTTTGATTGGCTGGCTGGGGCTTCTGGGGCTGACGTTTTATTGTTGCGCCGGACAGTTTCCGCGTTTGTTTCGGGCACAAATATTGCGGTTAGAACCAGGGCTAGTAGCGAAAGTGAAAAGGCTGCCATACCAGGCAAGAAGATGCTGTTTTCACCGCCGATGCTGCTAAGGTAACCACCAAGGCCGGGACCAAATGCGAAACCCAAACCAAATGCACCACCGATGCGCCCCATGGCCTTACCGCGATTTTCTTCGTCTGTCAGGTCTGCCATCACGGCCATTACGATACCGATGTTGCCGCTCATCGCGCCCGAAATGGCACGGGCGAGAAAAACCATCCACAAACTGGTGGAAAAGGCGAGCATAAGGTAGGCAAGCGCCCCGCCAAGGAAGGTAAAAGCAAGGGTCGGTTTTCTGCCAATCCGATCAGAGATTTTCCCCCATATGGGCCCAATCGCGAATGCAGCCAGCGCATAAATAGAGATAATGGCAGTGCCGGTAAAAGTATCGCCGCCATATTTTAGTGTCAGGAACGGCAAAAGCGGAACGATTATGCCAAACCCGACGAGGTCGATAAATATCGCCAGTAAAATGACGGGCATGATTGTCCTTCCAGTTCCATGAGATTGCGATAATAGCGATCGGGCCATATGGACCAACTGCCACTATGCGATCAGTTGGTTATAATGTTAAATAGATGAAAGACCAGCCTGAAAGACCGGGTTTATCCATGAGGTATGCTGTGCGGCCTGACGTTCTTGCCATGCATAAATTTTATCAAACGCCGCTAGGGCAGGCGGTCAGCCAGCTTATTCACCGCTGTGTTAATCCCCTGTGGTCAGCAACTGAAAAGCCGCTTTATGGCCTTGGGTATGCGCTGCCTTATTTGGAGCACGCGCGCGATGAAGCTGACCTTGTTGGTTATTTTGCCCTGATGCCAGCAGCGCAAGGTGTGTTCCACTGGCCCAGCATGCAGGAAAGCGCCACGGCGCTCGTGGATGAATATCATTTGCCAATTGCAGACTCGTCGATAGATCGCTTGCTTGTTGTTCATGCAATTGAGCATTCGGACCGGCCCGCCCATTTGTTCAGGGAAATCTGGCGCGTACTGGCCCCGGGTGGGCAGGTGGTTGTTGTGGCACCCAACCGACGCAGAACATGGTCGGCCCTTGACACAACACCGTTTGGCTATGGACAGCCCTATTCGCGCACGCAGCTTTCAAGCCTGATGGCTGATCAGATGCTACCACCCGAAAAATGGGATACGGCGCTTATGGTGCCACCCCTGTTTTGGCCGGGTACGGCGAAACTGATGCGCGGTGTGGAGCGAGGCATGCATTCGCTCGGTAAAAATATGGGCGGCGCTTTGGTCCTGTCTGCACGTAAGCAGGTTTATGGTACGTTGGTTGAAGGCAAGGTGCGGGTAAAAGCAAAACCCGCCTTAACGGGGCTACCAAACGACACAGCTCTGCGGAAGCCAAAGCCCTGATGTTTGGGCTCTTCAGGCGATGTGATCGGGCAACACTGGTCACTAAAACAAAGATTTTGGTCCGTAATGGTGAAATTGCCATTGTATTATAATTTCTCGAACTATATTTTTTGTAACATAAAATTTCAATAATCACCTTGTGTGATAGGGCAACCTGTTGAGTAATGGAGAAAGCGCATGAGCGATAAAAAAGCTGATTCGACAATGGACGAAAGTCAGGAAATGGCGATCCGGCAGGTGGCGAATGCCCTGCACCGGCTGAACGATGCGGTGATCGGCGCTGTTGGTAAAGGCGTTACTGTCGAGCTAATGCGCGCCTCTCGTTATCATAATGAAGAAGGCTCCTGGGGCGACATGCTGGTGCCGATTATTCATAAACAGGACTAGTCTCGAACTATCCAGCGGAATGTGAAAGATGACATCTGTTTCCATCCCCAAACTTGCGACAGCCGACGTGTGTGATGCACTTGGTGATGCTGTCAGCCTGTTGCCGCTGGAATTCAAAAGTTATGGCGGTAGGCCCGATTTTGCGGGCCCTGCCGTCACTTTGGCGACGCTGGATGATAATTCTGCCCTGAAATCCCTGGTGAAAACACCGGGGGAAAGTAGAGTGATTGTTGTTGATGGTGGCGGTAGTCGGCGCACCGCCCTGATGGGTGGCAATCTTGCTGCGGACGCGGCAAAAAATGGCTGGGCGGGCGTCCTCATCCACGGATGTGTGAGAGATCTGCATGAGCTTTGCACGGAAGATGTTGGCATTATGGCGCTTGGTAGCTGCCCGCGAAAAAGCGAAAAGCGTGGACGTGGTGAGCTGGACGTGGATGTTGCAATTGGCAACGTTGTGATTAAGCCCGGTTACTGGGTGATTGCGGACCAGGACGGTGTTGTGGTGTCCCATGAGTTGCCATCATTGGACACCGAAGACTAACGCATACGCTGTCTCTATGCCCTAAAAATCCAGCAAACCTATCTTTTCATCAGGAACAGGGCTTGGTCTGCCATCAAATTGGCGCGCGCAAGACCCATGTTTAGTTTTCGGCCATCTTTTTGATGAGGCACAAATTCTAGTAGATTGATACCTTCCTGTGTGATCAGGTCATGCAGGTCCAGTATCGTACAAAAGTGGATATTGTCGGTGTTGTACCAAGTGCGGTTAAGCGCTTTGGTAACCGGCATGCGTCCGCGCATTAGAAGGTTAAGCCGCACATGCCACTGGCCAAAGTTCGGGATGGTGACGATGGCCTGTTTGCCGATGCGTAGTAACTCCAGTAACACCTCGCGCGGCTGACGAACCGCTTGCAGGGTGCGCGATAGAATGACGGTATCAAAGCTCTGATCCGGATACTCAGCCAGATCATTATCAGCGTCACCCTGGATGGCAAAAAGGCCCCGCGCCACGCATTGGTTCACACCACTTTGACTTAGCTCAATACCGCGACCGTCCACCTGTTTTTCGTTTACCAGATAGTGCAAAAGCTCGCCGTCGGCGCAGCCGATATCAAGCACACGTGTGCCCGGCTCCACAAGGTCTGCGATCAGTTTCAGGTCGGGGCGAATGCTGTTTTGTTTAGTCATCACTGCCCTCCACTGATTCATATGTGTCTGCGGCTGTGGCAAGGAAGCCTTCCAGCATCCGGTCCATCTCCGGCATATCCAACAGGAAACTGTCATGGCCGTGTGGTGCATCAATCTCGGCAAAACTAACCGGCACACCCGCCGCGTTCAGCGCATGGACGATTCGTTTGTTCTCGACCGTTGGATAGAGCCAGTCTGATGTGAAGCTAACCACACAACACCGGACATGGCGCGCGTTCAAGAAGGCGTCCGCCAGGCGGCCATCATGCCTGCCTGAAATGTCCAGATAATCCATTGCCCGTGTGATGTAGAGGTAGCTGTTCGCGTCAAAGCGATCCACAAATGTGGAGCCCTGATGCCGCAAGTAGCTTTCCACCTGAAAATCAGCGTCAAAGCCGAAGGTAACCGCTTCGCGTTCCTGAAGGTTACGACCAAACTTACGGGTCAGGGCATCTTCGGACAAATAGGTAATATGGGCTGTCATCCGTGCGACAGAAAGGCCCTTTGCCGGTCCATTGTCACCGTCATAATAACGCCCCTGGTTCCAGTTGGGGTCTGCCATCACGGCTTGTCGGCCCACTTCATGGAAGGCAATATTTTGCGCTGTATGGCGTGCGGCAGAGGCGATGATACAGGCGCTATGCAGATGCTCAGGATAAGTAGTGAGCCATTCAAGGGTTTGCATGCCGCCCATGGAACCACCGACGATCATCAGCAGCTTGTCAACGCCAAGTGCTTCAATCAGCCCTTTTTGCACCCGAACCATATCCCGAATGGTGATGACCGGGAAACGCGTCCCCCATGGCTCACCAGTTTCCGGTTCAATTGATGCCGGGCCAGTGGTGCCGAGGCAGCTACCGAGCACGTTGGAGCAAATAACGAAGTATTTGTCGGTATCAATCAGTTTGCCCGAGCCAACAATACGAGACCACCAACCCGGTTTGCCCGTGCCGGGGTGTGGGCTGGCCACATATTGGTCACCGGTTAGCGCATGGCAGATCAGGACCGCATTGTCTTTGTTTTCAGACAGCGTACCATAGGTTTCAAATGCCACATCAACGGGTGATAATTCCGCGCCACTATCCAGCAAAAGTGGTTCGTCTTCAAAAAGGCGAATGCTGTTGATGGCGGCGTGGTTCACGGCTTGGCTCCTGCGCAAAAGTGGGCGACAGAAAAGCCTTCCCAGTGCTGCTTGTCAACACAGACAAACTTTCCTTTGCCTTTAGCGTCGTTGAGGTCTAAGCCTATGCGGGATTTTGATGATCCAAAAAGTCGGACAAATGGAGCGGAAAATGGCAGGACCAAAAGCACACAGCTGGATTGCAGGCATGGCGGCTTATGTGCCGGGCAAGGCGAAAGTTGATGGCGTGAAAGAGCCCGTGAAGCTCTCTTCAAACGAGTGCGTCTATGGTGCAAGCCCAAAGGCGCTTGAAGCCTGTAAAGCATCCATCGATAATGTGCTCAGGTACCCCGAAGCTGATTCGGCGGAACTACGGCAGGCCATTGCAGATGTTTACGACCTTGACGTCGACCGCCTTGTTTGCGGTGCCGGGTCAGATGACCTTCTGACCCTTCTTATCCATGCTTACGCTGGTCCGGGTGATGAAGTTGTCTATTCTCAGTATGGTTTCATGGTCTATCCGGTGCAAACCCGTGTTGTTGGGGCGACAGGCGTTGCCGTTCCTAACAAAAACTGGGCGGCTGACGTTGATGGTATTCTGGGAGCGATCACTGAAAACACCAAGCTTGTTTTTGTAGATAACCCCAATAACCCAACCGGCGCGCATTTGCCGTGGTCGGAGATTGAGCGCCTGCACGCCGGCTTGCCGGAACATGTTTTGCTGGTGCTGGACGCTGCTTATGCGGAATGCGTAACAGCGGAGGATTATCAGGCAGGCGAAGCACTGGTTGAACGCAGCAACAATGTGATCATGACCCGCACTTTCTCCAAGATGTATGCACTTGCCGGCTTGCGGGTTGGCTGGGCCTACGGTCCCGCAGAGGTTATTGATGTGCTGAACCGGGTTCGTATGCCGTTTAATGTGTGCCTGCCGGGGCAACCTGCGGCGATTGAAGCTGTGAAAGACCAGGACCACCTCGCGGCATCTGTTGAGTTTAATCGTGAATGGCGCGAAGAGCTGACGGCTGGCCTTGCGGCACTGGGGCTCGACCCCATCAGCAGCCAGACCAACTTTGTATTGGTTGGCTTCCCGGAAGAGGGCGAGAAAACGGCGGCTGCCGCCAACAATTTCCTGATGCAGTCAGGCTATATCGTGCGCGCTTTGCCATCTTTGCTGAACCACCTGCGTATCTCCATCGGTACTGCGGAGCAGAACCGCGCGGTTATTGCCCTGCTGACCGAGTTTATGAACGGATCCCCTGAATGAACGGTGCTGCGCCGGTTGTTGAAAAGCTCGCGGTTGTCGGCGCGGGCCTAATCGGTTCTTCGGTTGTGCGCGCTGCCCGGCAGAGCGGTGCAGCCAAACAGATCGCGCTGGCCGATGCGGACGAGGCAATCCTCAAGGAAGCCGAAAGCCTCTCTCTCGCTGATAGCTACAGCACTTCTGCCGCTGTTGCTGCTGCGGACGCTGACCTGTTGATTATGGCTGTACCGGTTGGGGCGATGGCTTCTGTCACAGGGTCTGCCGCGCCCGCGTTAAAGCCCGGCGCAATTGTCAGTGATGTAGGGTCCGTAAAAGCAAGCGTGCTTAAAGCCATTCAGCCTCTGGTCCCTGAAGGAGTGCACTGTATTCCCGGTCATCCCGTCGCGGGAACCGAGCAATCTGGCCCGAGTGCGGGGTTTGCAAGCCTGTTTGAAGGCCGCTGGTGTATCCTGACGCCGCCCGAAGGTGCGGACGAGGCTGCGACCAAAACACTGTCGGACTTTTGGGCACGCCTTGGCAGCACGGTTGAGATGATGAGCGCAGACCATCATGACCTTGTGTTGGCCATCACTTCCCACGTACCGCACCTGATCGCCTACAATATTGTTGGCACAGCAAATGATCTGGAAACGGTTACCCGGTCCGAGGTGATTAAATACTCTGCGGGTGGTTTCCGTGACTTTACCCGTATCGCAGCGTCTGACCCTACCATGTGGCGTGATGTTTTCTTGAATAATAAAGAAGCTGTTCTTGAAATGCTGGGCCGTTTCAATGAGGACTTGAGCGCACTACAGCGCGCTATCCGATGGGGGGATGGCGAGGCCCTTTTTGATCTGTTTACCCGTACACGCGATATCCGTCGCCGTATCATTGATGCCGGCCAGGATGAGGCCGTGGTCGATTTCGGTCGCCCGCACGACGACTGACGCAATCAGTTGTCCACAACAGCAGGCAGACGCCGAACCACTTCTCCGTCAATCAGAGCAGCGCCGTTTTGCAGCATAACAGAGGTTTCTTCTGGCGCGCCCGCCCGCACATCTGCACCAAACTGAGCGAGCAGGCGTTTTGCAGTTTGCCAGTCGGAAACCGATACGCTGGCACTGCCAAGCGGTTTGAAATTTTCGTCAAGCGTCAGGTCACCGGTTGCCTGCAACGAAAGTTCGCCGGTTTTCCACATCAAGTCATCCAGCTCCAGAAGTCCGCCTTCGTCACGCCAGGTCGCAAGTTGCCCTGCTGACCAATCATTGACCGATGGGCCGCTGATGCCGCCTGTGAACTCGAGAATTGACCCATCCGCATCCGCGTAAAAACGGAACTCCAGCGTTCGTTTCTCATATAGACCGCCACTTGTTGGTGTCTCGCCGTAATCCTTGCCAAGCAGTAAACTCCACTGACTGAGCTTTGGCAAACCTGCTGGCGAGCGAAGTCGCATGTCGCTTGCACCGGCTGAATCAATCTTGATGACCAGCTTGTCCTCGTTATGGAGGCGGTAACTGGCCTGCAAAAATTCTTCAAACAGGGATATGCCGCCATCCGCCAAACTTATCTGGTTGCCAGCTGACTGCGCAATCCAATGGTCCGGGGTCCATAGATGTGAAATCAGGGTTAATTGCTCGCTTTGAAAAGCTAGGCCACCATCTCGCGTGCTGACATCAAGGTCATCAACCTCAATCACAAGCCGGTAAGGGAAACCAGAAAGGCGGATGTCGCCGTAGTTTACACTCAGTCCATCATCCAGCCACGACGCAAGTGTGCCTGCTATCTCGCGCTGGGTGCGAAACCCAACTGTGTACCAAAGCGCAACATACCCAAGAGTGATCAGAACCAGGCTGGTGATAACTGTTCGAATGTTTACAAGTCCGGGCATCTATATTGTCTCGGTTTGAAGGTTTAAATGGGCACAAGTGTTCGCACATATGTCACGAGCAATTTGGAATATTCTATCGCCAGTGCCTGTATGGAGCTATTCGAAACCACAGGGTGGATAGCAATTTCACAATCCGGCAGGGCGTTTGCCAACAGTAACTTGCTTCGCCACATATGATAGTCAGATGTCACCAGATATATTGACTGGTAGCCATGGCGGGTAACCCAGGCCGCTGTTTCTTCCGCATTACCAATTGTGTCAGCGGAAACGCGGTCAAGGTCAATGCAGCAATCGACAATCGACTGGGTTGTGCCGGTCAGGCGCGCGATATCCGCATCGGCAACTGAGTGGTGTACGCCCGAGATCAGCAAGCGTTTGCCTTTTTGGGTGGCCAGTAAGGTTGCGGCGGCGTTTATCCGATCACGTCCACCGGTCAGAACAACAATGGCGTCCGCTGGCTTCAAGCCTGCCGTGTCTTTAGGGGAAGGCATCAGCATAAGGAAAAGCAAAAAGCCTGCAAGCCAAAGGGCAGCAAGGCCAAGAACTACTCTACCCACCTGGCGCATCGGCGATGTTTTCTTGGCGCTCACCACATGCCTCTACATCATTTCCCGGAGTGCGCGCCGCACCGTCAGGCGCGCCGTCGACATGGTCAAAATAGCGGCAAATAAAGGCATTAACAAAAGCCAAAATGCAAAGTCGTTTGACGGCGCAAAGGCGGATACAAGCCCTTCACCAAGCTCTGCGGCCATGCGGGAAATCAGCCACAAAGTGATCAACGCGAAAATGATGCCGACAATGCCGCCCTTTATCCCGTGAGCAAGATAGCGCATGTCGAAGGCGCGGCTGATCATACTGTCTTCAGCACCCATCAAATGCATAATTGCGATGGGTTCAGCGTGAGTGGCTAGCCCCGCTCGGCACCCAAATATAACAATTGCAATGGTGGACAGAACAACCATGACCACAACAGCAATCAGCAGCAGGCGGACGGCGGCAGCCAAATCAAGTATTTGGCCGAGCCATGCTTGATGGTCATCCAGCTCTGCCCCCGGTGCTGCGACTTTCAGTCGTTCAGCAAGGGCAGCGCTGTTTACAGGAGTTGCGCCATCCAGCGTTACGTCAATCAGGTTCGGTATAGGCAGGTTTGCGTCAATCGGAAGTTCACCAAGCCAAGGTGACACAAGCGCCATCACGTCTGCGCTGGCCAGCAGGCTTGCGTCCGCGATACCAGGGGTCGCGCGCAGCAGCCTTAAGGCGGCTTCTGTCTGGTGCGCGCGCTCGTCAGGGTCTGCTACAACAACCTGCACAGTCAGATTGGAGGCGAGCCCTTGGCTCCAGCGGTCAATACCATTGCCGATCGCAACGGCGCTGGCTATGGCAAGAGCGCTGAGGAACAGCATCACGCCAATAACCCACGGCAGTAAACCTTCCCGATCCTTCGCGCGTGGCAGGAACTGTAGTGTACGGCCCCACATTACATGCCTCCCTCAACCGGGCCAGTAGCGTGCTGGTCCAACTTGCCTTTGCTCAGTCGAAACACTGGTGCGCCGATGGCAGAAACCAAATTCTGGTCGTGGGTCGCGACAACTGTTGTGGTGCCAAGCTTGTTCAGCTCGATAAAAAGATGCATCAGACGCTGAGACATTTCCGGGTCTACGTTACCGGTTGGTTCATCAGCGACCAGAAGGTCAGGCTTGTTGATCACCGCTCTGGCGATGGCAACACGCTGTTTTTCCCCACCGGAAAGCGTAGCGGGGCGAGCATGCAGCCGATCTTCAAGCCCGACCCATGCAAGCAATTCTTCCACATGGTCTTGCACCTGTTTTTTTGTCGCCCCTTTGATGCGTAGGGGCAGGGCAACATTTTCAAAGGCGGTAAGATGGTCAAACAGACGAAAGTCCTGAAATACAACGCCGATGCGCCGCCGCAGTCTGGGCAGGTCATCACGGCCAAGCGTTGACAGGTCTTTGCCAAAAAAATTTACCAAGCCGCGTGATGGGCGGTGCGCCAGGTATAGCAGCTTCAATAGCGTTGTTTTGCCAGCGCCTGATGGGCCAACCAGGAAATGAAACGAGCCCTTCTCGAGCACGAAGGAAATGTCCTGAAGGATTTCATTACCCATGCCATAGCGCATGCCGACATTTTCGAACGATATCATAGATGGTGGCCTGATGTTTATTCGGTCGCACCTTTGCACAGCCGGGTCGGTCCGTCCAGTGGTTGACGTTTTTACACGGGAAACCGAACGTCTACTTGTCTTTTTGCCCCGGTCTCTTATAGAGTTAGCGTGAAGGCAATGTTAACTTTTTGCCCGTACGGTATGCCCAATTTAATTGGCGGTCGAAAGCTGTTGATATCTTATGATCCTTGTTTGTCCTTCTTGTGAATCAAAGTTCAAAGTGCCGGATAATGCAATTCCGCCCGAAGGTCGGAAAGTGCGATGCGTTCAATGCGGCCATGCTTGGCACGCAACCAAAGCGCATGAACTGAAAGCAGCCCCAAAACCAGCCGCGCCCAGAACCGCGCGGCCTGCAGCCGCGACGCCTGTGCGAGCACCTGCGGCTGCCGAGACATTCAGACCGCCAGCTGAGGAAGTGGATGCAGGCACTGCTGCGCAAGCCGCAGCGTTGCGGCGGACAGTGGGTGAAGAAGAGGTTCGCCCTGCAACCGATGCCCCGGAAAATACGTTTGATGAAGGTATCGGCGACGAGGGTGCGGGTTATGCACCTGCGGAAGACGAAAGCAGCTTTCGCACATCAATTGACGAAGCAGACTATACGGACAGTGAATTTGACGACGCGCCAGAGTTTGATGGTGAAAACGAGTTTGCCATTGATGAAGAAGGCTCTGACGATTTTGCCGATGATGATTTTGATGACGACGAATATGATGAAGACGATATCCTCGCCCGTCGCCGGGGGGATCTCAGACGCGCAGCGCAGCGCCGGGCCGCCTCAATAAAGCAAAAGCTTCTAACCATTGGTTGGGCGGCTTTAATTGTGTTTGTTCTTGGGGTGTTGGGGTCGCTTCTGTTTATGAAAGATACGGTGGTTGCTAAATTCCCCGGTACAATTCAGCTTTATGAGTATTTTGCAGAAAAACAGGCAAACGCTCGTTTTCAGCCAGAAACAGACAAGCCGCTGACACCACCGATTACCGAAACGGAAGTGTATGTTAAAGCGGGATTGTTTGAAGATAAGTTGCGGTATGAAGAAGAGGGCGGTCAATATTATCTGATAATTGAAGGCGAACTTGAAAACACAGGTAGCAGAGCGGCTTCCGTTCCCAAGGTGGAGCTAAGCATTCTGGATAATCGCCGCCGGGTATTGGATCAATGGGTGTATGACCCGCCGGGCCTTGTGCTGCGCCGTGGCAGCACGTTAAAGTTTGCAACGAGACGACTTGCGCCTGCGGGGGCACAGTCCGTAGAAGTTAAGCCGCTTGAAGGCACACGTTCGGATAACAGGGCACCATCACGACTATGAATCCCTTCTTTGACTGGAATAAAGCCGGTGATGCCCACCATGGCATTGAGCCGGTTTTCACCGCCGACGAAATTATTGCGAAGGTTGATGACCTTGCAGCACGGCTCGTGCGCTGGTTTGATGAAGAGCCCGTCGCTCAGGTTTTGATGAACGGGGCCATGATGTTTGCTGCTGACCTGTCACGTGCCATGTCGGTTCGGGGCTGTGTGATGGAAATGGATTTTATCCAGACCGAAAAGAACCGCAAAACCGGTAATGTCACTTTGACCGCAGCATCGAACCTGAGCGTCAAAGGGCGTGACGTTCTGTTGATTGACGATATCTATGACGATGGCGGCTCCTTGTCATTTGCCCATGAACATTTTACCACTGCCGGCGCGCAATCAGTAACCAGCGTAGTATTGCTTGACAAAAGTGGTGGACGTGACACTAAAATAAAACCTGATTTCGTTGGTTTTGAGTGCCCTGATATCTTTGTAATCGGATATGGTATGGATGTTGCCTACCGGTACAGGGAATTGCCCTTCATCGGCAAAATGGGCCGAGCTTAAGTTCAGAATTTATTCTATCTTGTGCTGGGCCTCATGAGGTCTTGACGATGAAGCTGTGTGAAATGCAGGGGCCCTGATAGCGAATTTCCTGGGGGAATGATTGGTGGCACAGATTTTATTGGCTGAAGATGAAGATACGGTGCGCGAGTTTGTGTCCCGTGTACTCGTTTTGCATGGCCATAGCGTGATTGAAGCCGGAGATGGTGCCAAGGCTGTAGAGCTGATGAACCAGCATCATTTTGACCTGCTTCTGACCGACATTGTTATGCCAATTATGGATGGTATTTCTCTCGCCCTGAAGGTCCGTGCCACCCGGCCAGATGTGCCCATTATCCTGATGACGGGATATGCCAATGAAAGTCAGCGTGCACACAATCTGTCCGTTCTTATCGAAGACCTGCTTTCAAAGCCTTTCAACAAAGATGAACTGATGGCCGCAGTGAATAAGGCGCTAGGCACACCGAGCAAAAGCATCGGTGCACGCTAGTAGCTCATTCTTCAATCCAGCCAGTTTGGTAGCTGGTCCAGGTTGATCAGGTCATCCAGCGATGGCCGTTTGCGAATAACCGCATACTCATCACCTTTCACCAGTACTTCAGGAACCAGTTCCCGGCTATTGTAGGTGGATGCCATCACTGCACCATAGGCACCAGCGGATTTGAAGGCGACCAAGTCACCGGGAGACATAGGCACTGTTTTGCGGGCCTTGGCAAAGGTGTCCCCGGTTTCACAAACTGGGCCGACAAAATCGGCGGAAACCGCAGAGTTGCGAGCATTATCGCCGGGTTCTGTTACCGGCAGAATATTGTGGAAAGCTTCATACATGGCAGGGCGCAACAGGTCGTTCATAGCGGCGTCCACAATGTAAAACAGGCGGTCTTCGCCTTCTTTTACATAAAGCATTTCCGAGAGCAGAATGCCTGCATTTCCTGCGATCAGACGACCGGGCTCAAGGATGATGCTGCAGGGCAGGTCACCGAGCACGCTTTTGATCATGTCACCATAAGCACCGGGACTGGGTGGTGTTTCCTCTTCCGGGTCATAGGGAATGCCAAGCCCGCCACCAAGGTCGATATGGCGGATTTCATGGCCTGCTGTGCGTAGGTCGCGCACAAGGCCAACCACCTTCTCAAAAGCCAATTTGAAAGGTGCCAAATCAGTCAGTTGGGAGCCGATGTGAACATCAACACCAGTTGCGTGCACGTTAGCTAACTCTTTGATACGATTGTAAACTTTGGGTGCGCTATCCCATGCAATTCCAAATTTGTTTTCGGACTTTCCTGTTGCGATCTTGTGGTGGGTGCGCGCATCCACATCCGGGTTTACCCGCAGGGATACGGCGGCTTTCAGGCCCATCTTTCCGGCGACATCGTTCAAAACCTCAAGCTCGGGCTCGCTTTCCACATTGAACTGTTTGATGCCAACTTCCAGCGCGCGGCGCATTTCAGAAGGCTTCTTACCAACCCCTGAAAAAACAATGCGTTCTGCCGGAATTCCGGCCCGGAGTGCGCGTTCCAGCTCACCGACAGAGACCACATCAGCGCCTGCGCCTTCGCGGGCGAGGGTCGATAGAACAGCCTGATTACTGTTGGCTTTTACAGCAAAGCATACGAGGGCATCAAGCCCCTGAAAGGCGTCGGAAAAGACACGGAAATGCCGCTGGAGTGTCGCTGTTGAATAGACATAAACCGGCGTACCAACTTCGCGGGCGATCGTGCCCAGTGGCACGTTTTCCGCGTGCATTTCGCCGTTTTTATAGGAAAAATGATCCATAAATGGTGCCTTTTAGCTCAAAAAAGAAATCGAATTGGTCAAAAATGTAGCCGACCGGCTTGGCGGTTTCACATCACCCTTTTTCCCGCAGGCGGAAAGGGACGCGACAAGAGCCAGTGCAAGAATCAGTCGAATGGTCATTTCGTTACGACTCCGTAATATAAAGGTTTTCTCGGGCAGCCCGAATTTGGTCCCGAACATTATCCGGTGCAGTACCACCGAATGAGGTTCGGCTCGCAACTGATGCTTCAACCGACAGCACATCAAAAACGGCACCGGTGATTTTTGGTTCCACTGACTGCATCTGCGCGAGTGTCAGGTCCGCCAGGTCACAGTTTTCACCTTCGGCCAGTTTTACGATTGCACCAGTTACATGGTGCGCGTCCCTGAACGGCATTTTCAGCTCGCGTACCAGCCAGTCTGCCAGATCGGTTGCGGTTGAAAAACCGCGTCCGGCAGCGGCGCGCATGGCATCCGGATTGGGACGGAAGTCAGCCATCATGCCAGTCATGGCAACAAGGCACAGTTCAAAGTCATCAACCGCCTTAAAAACGGGTTCCTTGTCTTCCTGCATGTCTTTCGAGTAGGCGAGTGGCAGGCCCTTCATCACCATCATCAGGCCGGAGAGCGCGCCTGAAATGCGGCCTACTTTGGCGCGGATCAGTTCAGCAGCATCCGGGTTGCGTTTCTGCGGCATGATAGAGCTGCCGGTTGAAAAGGCGTCCGATAGCGTCAGGAAACCAAAAGCTGGCGTAGCCCAGAGCACAATCTCGTCCGCGAGGCGTGACAGGTGTGTGGCGCCGATTGATAAGGCTGACAGAAGCTCCAACGCAAAATCGCGTGACGATACGGCGTCCAGCGAATTTGTCATCGGGCGGTCAAACTCCAGTGTTTCTGCGGTTTGGTGCCGATCAATCGCAAAACCTGTGCCTGCAAGCGCTGCGGCACCCAGCGGGCATTCGTTTAGTCGTGCGCGGCAATCCTTCAGCCGACCCCGGTCGCGCGACGCCATTTCCACATAGGCCATCAGATGGTGGCCAAGTGTAACGGGCTGCGCCGTTTGCAGGTGTGTAAAGCCGGGCATGATGGCGCCTGCGTGCGCCTCAGCCGCATTAAGAAGCGCAGCAATCAGTGCTGCATACAATTCATCAAACCGGTCAACCGCACCGCGGCACCACAGGCGGAAATCGGTCGCCACCTGATCGTTGCGGGACCGCGCCGTATGCAGCCGTGCACCTGCATCGCCCACAATTTCCCGCAGGCGTGCTTCGATATGCATATGAATGTCTTCAAGGGCGGCATCATAGGTAAAGTTACCGGCTTCAATCTCGGCCTTTACCTGATCAAGCCCTTCGTGGATGGCGTTCGCATCCTTGTTTGTGATAATGCCCTGCTTTGCCAACATGCTTGCATGCGCCTTGGAGCCAGCAATGTCTTCCCGGTACAGACGTTTGTCAAAATCGATAGAGGCATTGATTTCCTGCATCACCGCAGATGGGCCTGCCCCGAACCGGCCACCCCACATGCTTTGGCCTTCGCCGCCCGCTTGCTGCGTCGATTTGCCGTCCTTGTTCGCGTTATCTTGATCGCTCACGGGCTTGCCTTTCCTGCGCCTTTGCCTATGGTCAAGCCTCGCTTATAGGGGCGAGGCTGGTGCATTGCAATTAGGCATTACAGGCGCCTGTGCGTATAATGCCCCAAAATGCTGAGGAGGCAGGCTCGTGAAATCAAAAATCATTATGGCTGTTCTGGGAATTGTCGTCGCGGCTTTCATCGTGATGAATACAAAACCAACTGTCACTGGTGGTATCAAGCCTTACCTCAAAGGGTCGATGGCGGCGCTTTATGTGCCGGCAGAACCTCGGATGCTGTCGGACCATATCATTATGTCTGAAAACGGGGAGCCCAAAAAGCTTTCAGCCATGGCAGGCAAGGCGATGCTGATTAACCTGTGGGCCCCTTGGTGTGCCCCTTGCCGGGCAGAGATGAAAGAGCTTGCAAACCTGCAAGCCCAACTGGGCGATACTGACTTTGAAGTTGTTGCCATCAATGTGGACCGGGGCGGCATTTTTCAGGCGGAAGAAACCCTGAAGGAATGGGGCGTAGAGGGCCTTAACCTTTATGCGGAACCCACCATGGGCATTGCGATTGATCTGGCGGAAGGCAAGCTGCCCACCAGCTTTATAGTGGATAAGGCGGGCCAGGTGCGTGCAATTTATATCGGCCCGCTCGCGTGGGACAAACCCGAAGGCATTGCCCTTTTCGAAGCCCTGAAAAAGGGTGAGATATAGTCTCACACCTCATCGTTTTGCCGATGAAACGTTGTTTGTGGTTCTGCGCTTCACTCTGGTTCGATCGGCTTCAGTGCACTGTCAAAGTCCGGATGGGCCTTGAGGATAGCGAGCATTAAGTCCCATCTTTCACCATAGGAAATGCTGGGAGAGCCGAACAGGCGACGACTAAGCTGGCTCCATAAACCGGCATCCCCTTCGGTTGCAACCTGATGTGCAATAACCAAATCAAGCGCAGGCCACACCATCAAAAAATGTCCCCGATTGCCTGAGCCATAATACCATGGGCTTGTAATCGCATAGTCGCTGCGAAAGTAATTTTGCCTGCCCGGTTTTTCGACCCAGAAAAGGTGACCGTAGCTGCCCAGCGTGCTGTAAAAACCCTTCAGAGACTCCGGTGTGCCGTCCTCAATGGCTGTGCCTGTTATCGAGGTTATAACCCATTCCCTGTCTATGATAATTTGGTTCTCCCACGTGCCACAGGCGAGGTACAAAAGGCCGTATCTTGCAAGGTCTCTGACAGATGTTTTGAACAGATAGGCCGGTATGGAAGATGTATTGCCCATTACCCATTCGCTCAGGTTATCACCGCGCGCATAGCTTACATCGCCGGTATCAAAATCCTGCATTCCTATTGGTGTCGCAACATTGGCTTCAAACAATGGACCGATTTTTTTGGCAGTGCGCTGCTCCAGAATATGCCCGAGGGCATTGAAATCCCAATTGTTGTAAAGCCATGTTTCACCGGGTTTTGCGCTAAATCCTTCTTCCAGTAGCTGGTGCCTGATATCGCGCCACCCGCCAAATTCATAAGCGGACGAATGATAAATGCCCGAGCGTGACATCATAAGGTTTCCAATGGTCGCTTGTCGCTCGGCCTCTGTTAGTGGTGGATCAATGTCCTGAATATCAAGATCAGCAAGCGTTGCCTCGGCAGCAAGCACTCCGGAAGCTACGGCTTGCCCGACAAGGCTGTTCAACAGTGATTTGCGAACAGATGCGTTCAAATAGGGTGTTTCAACATTACCCCAAGATGCAATCAGGTGCCCCTTATGCACAATCATGATGCCTTCGGATTCAAGGCCGGAAAAATACGCTTTGGCTTTTGATAAGGCTGCTGTGTCCCACCCGTGGTTTTGAGGTTGTGCTTGTTGCCACGTCGCTTTTGGGTATGTGTCCACAGTACCGCAGGCGGGCCAATCCGATTTAAAGCCCTGTTCCGCTGATGTCGGGATGATGGGCACGAGCATCAATAAGTATGCCACGCATGTCTGTTTTATCATTCTCTGTCACTCGCTTCATGTTTGTACCTTGATGGTCAAACCTGAAGAGTGAGTGTCTGCCCATCAAGCCCGGGTTTGTCCGGCATCATGATTTGAGACAGGTTTTAAGCGAGCCAGGCGGACTGAATTGCCCGTTCTGCCGGAATTATGTTGAGGTTGGTTGCTTGGTATCAAATGCAGGTGAGTAAGTAACTTCACCTTGCCTGTCGGTGCCGCCAAGCAGCAGGCGCTGTATGTAGCGCGTATCAATGGGGCCATAGGTCAGGCCGGTGCCAGCTTCAAAACCAAACCGGGAATAGTAAGCGGGGTCACCGACCAATACACAGGCTTTGGCATTCATGCCGCGCAACCGCTTCAAGCCTTCATGAATAAGTTTGCTTCCCACCCGCTGCTTCTGCCTGCCCGGGTTCACCGAAATTGGCCCAAGCCCAAACCAGCTGTCATGAAGACCGGCCACCTTTACGGGTGAAAAGGCCACATGGCCAATGGTCAAATGACCATCAACGGCGACCAAAGATAAGGAAAGGTCACCCGTTTCCCTGAGCGCATCAACAATGAAGGGTTCCGAACCATCACTAAATTCAACGGCATCAAAGGCTGCTGCTGTTAAAGCGTGAATAGCATGTTGGTCGCCCGGTTTTTCGTCTCTGATTTGCAAACCTGTATCTTCCTGTCGGTTATATGAATGGGCCTGTTAGCCATGCCGGCTGTTTTGCGGTGATCGCATAGGGTTACTTTTGGAACAAAGACCCTCAACCTGAAATCTGTCCGATTTCAGGAAATGAGACAAGTTTCCAGATGGCCGTTGGGGTTAACCAGTGTGGTTTTTCCTGTATTGGGCGGGGCTTTCCCCATGGAGCTTTTGAAAGCCGTTATAGAATGTGGAGCGTGTGCCAAAGCCTGATAATAGTCCAATAGCTTCGACCGATGTTTTTGCTTCTTTGCTGTCCAGCAGCATTTGTTCGGCGTGTTTAACGCGGTAGGCATTAATGTAATCGGGAAAAGACTGGCCTGAGCATTTGTTAACAAGACGCGAAATTTCCTTTGCGCCAACCCCCATCAATTCGGCCAAATCATCGAGACAGATTTTGGGGTTCAGGAAAAGCTCCTGTTCAATGACCCGTGCATCCAGTTGGTCAAAAATCGGGGAGGTTTGTTGGACCTTCTCCGTGGTTGACAGGCTGAGGCCGGTCAGAACCCTCGACTGGTTCAGCGCGATAATGGTTAGCAGCAAAATCGCGACAGAGCTTGTTAATGGAACGATGTTTTCAAGATAGGGAGACCCTGGAAAAGCTGTTCTGACGGCCTCTGCCATATATATGGTCAGCAGCAATGATAGCATGAGGCCAACATGCTTTACGGTTTCCAGTTCGCCGGGGTTTCGCGTTCGGGCACGCTTCCAGTTGCGCAAGGCCAGGTATCCTAGCCCAAGGAAGAAAACATGGACCAGAACCACATGCCCGTATCCGATATAGCTGAATATTCTGGATTGCAGGGCTATCGCGCCGAAGGCGAAAGCGATAGTCGGCAGATAGACCCAAAAAGTAGGCAATGCCCTGTTTAGAACGGTGTTTATATATACCAGCACCAGCGACGCAATGATGAGCGTCAGTGTTATTTCCGCTGCCTGAAGCACCCAATGAAAGGGTAACCAACCGGCGTGTTCTGCAATCACCATTGCAGACACTGTGCCCATCAGAAACAGAATTGCCGCAAGCGGGTAGGCTGCGCGGTACATGCCGGATTTATGCTGTAGCAACAGAACTGATGCGATCAGGAAGGAGTTTATTACTCCGACCAATCCAATCACCAGTCCCAAAGTTTCGATAAAGTTACCCGGCATGGATGTCTTCAGCAGTCAGTGTGCATGCTCATGCTGCTACCTGGCCCTTGCCAGACTGTCAAACACGCGCACGCTCGCCCAATTGTCGCTGAATTCCTTGATAAACTGCTTGTGTGGCTCGGTAACCTGATAGGCGTCCTGGGCTGCGGTGTTTTCAAACACAACCGTCAGGGCCACATCGAAGCTGAGGTCATTCACATCGCGCTGATAGTCGGTGTGCCGAGGGCCAGCCGAGAAATAGACGATACCGTCATGCGGCGCCAAATATTTGTAGCATGCGTCAATCAGTGCTTGAATGGACGCTTCGTCATTCTCCTTCAGCTCAAAAAAAACGGCGTGTGTTAGCCGGGGTGGGGCTATGTCCTCCGCGTGGAGGCTGTAACTGGATATCAGAACTAGAAAGGCGGGCAGAAATAGACGCATGGTTTCCTCACAAAAAGACCTGAACTGGATGTTGAGAGATTAGTAGCGAAAGATCGCGGCTGAAACCAGACCGTTAATCAGGCATCGAAATCCTTGGTTGCTATTGTGGTTGGGGTCGGCTTGGGTACAATGCATCCGGGATGGAGGATTTATTCGATGAGTGAGTTGAAACTTGAAGACTGTGTGAACCAGATTTGCCCATGGTCCGGTGATCCGGTGTCAGAAGACTCGCTGACGATCTACAAGGGCGAGGTGGTAGGTTTTTGTAACCCCGGATGCCGCGACAAGTTCGAAAAAGCAGTAAAGCATTTTGAAGATAGCTTCGATGTTTCGTAGCATCGTAGCAGCCCTGAGCCTTTCGGTTGTTGGTGTTTGTGCCATGGCGGTAGGTTCTTCAGCACAAGAGAAAGGCGCAAAAGAAATGAGCGCAAACCCTGTTTCCTATTTCGAAATTCCTGTGACGGATATGGATAGGGCCATTGTCTTTTATGAAGCTGTGTTTTCGGCTGCACTGGAGAGAACCGTGATTGACGGGAACGAGATGGCGCTTTTCCCGTTTTATGAGGATGGCAGAGGCATTTCAGGGGCGCTTGCAAAAGGAGATAGCTATGTGCCGTCGGCGTCTGGCCCGCGCATATATTTCTCTGTCGGGAATATTGATGAAACTCTGCGCCGTGCTGTCGAGGCGGGCGGCGAAGTTGCTTACCCTAAAACACAAGCTGGCAGCTTTTGGGTGGCTGAATTCACAGACACTGAAGGCAACCAGATCGCCCTTTCTGCTACTGCCGAGTGAACGGCGGACCCGGTACGGCTTAGTTGATCGTCACCGTTACGGGTTCAATCGAAAAGCGGACACCGCTGATGCTATAGCGGGCTTTACCGTTTTCATCGCGGCCCCAAAAGCCTTTTGATGTTGCGGTTTGTTCAAACAGGTATCGCACGCCTTGGCCTTTGTCGTTGAAGCTAACGGCGCTGATGCTGTCTGCGGCGCTGTTGTCTAACAAATCGGCTGCCAGATAGGTTGCAAATCCGGGATAGGGAACCGCAATGCCGCCGCCGGCTGGCCGTCGTGCTTTGAAATATTCATTGCCGACCGTCCCCTTTTTGTATTCGGCGGGGCTAAGAGCACTGCCATCAAGCTTCATATTGTCACCGTCTGTTAGCACATGAAGGATGATGTTACTGGCTGTCAAAGCCGTGCCTTTTGTAGCAAGTTTTGCTTCTCTGACATCAAGGACGGTTAAGGAGCCAGCCCCAACCACCTGTATGGTTTGTGTGTCGAGGTCCACCAGAAAGCCAGTGTTTTCATCAATGCCAAACCCCAGCCTGTTGTGTGCCGGTAGCGTGCTGACAGCTCGTGCCAGCCTGCCGACACGGCGGCGTTCGTCAAAATGCTGGTCCACAAGACCAGTTGGCAGAAAGCCCATGCCCTTACCCATGCCAAGTGCGCCGGACCCGTCAGGCCCGCTACCTTTCAAAAGGGCTGTTAACGCGTCACCAAACAAGATCATATCATCGCTCATCATCGCAGCACCTGCGCTGGTGCCGCCAATGATACCACCATTGTCCAAAATGGCTCGCAGGCGCTTCGCCATGGCTTTGTCGGTGCCGTCGTCGTTTTTAAGCGTGGCCACAATGCGGGCCTGGTCACCGCCAGTGAACCATACGCCGCCAACGTCCTTCAAACGTGCAATTTCTTCGGCATTGTCGCCATTGGTTTGCCATGTGTGTTCGTCTTCTTCCGTGCTTTTGTCATCCATAATGGCAAGGCGTATCAGCACAATATTGTCCGGCGCGAAACCGTAGCGGATGAAATCGTCTCTCATGTAACCTGCGCTTTGCACGGGTGTGCCTGAAGCCGCGGAGATGATGGCGAGTTTCTGGCCCACAGGAATAGCGTCCAAAAAGGCGCGATGGATCGCTTTATTGTCAGGTGAGAGGTTGCCACCCACGATCAAGAGCTTTCCGTTTGCTGCGGCTGGCATGGTGCAAAGCACCAAAAGAGCGATTGATAGAATTGCTTTTTTCATAACTCTCTCCCTTATCTTTCTCTAATCCATACCAGGGATATGATCCAGCCAAGATGTTTTGTGGGTTCGTTTGGTTCTTTGACAAACCTAAAAAGCGTATATAAAACACTTATAAGATTCACCAAATTCGGAATTGCGAGTGACATACTCTTTGGAAGAACTGATTAAACTGTCCGAGCGGAAGAAGAATAAATACGTCTTCTTCTGGGGGCACACGACGCGTGCAGACCACACGACTAAAACATGTTTCAGCCAGTGGTTTCCTTGCCAGTTCCAGAATGCAAACGGAGAGGAGTTCTATTCTGCGGAGCACTATATGATGGTTCAGAAAGCTGTTTTGTTTGGTGACCATGAAATGGCTGGAAAGATACTGGATAGTGAATCACCTGCGAAGGCCAAGGCATATGGCCGACAAGTTTCTGGTTTCAACCAAAAGGTATGGGATGGTGAAAAGTTCGATATCGTTGTAACTGGCAATTTTCTGAAATTCTCGCAAAACGAAGACCTGAAAGAGTTTCTATTAAACACCAATGACCGGGTATTGGTGGAGGCAAGTCCGGTTGACCGGGTTTGGGGGAATGGTTTGCCGAGCGACCATGAACACGCAGATAACCCAAAGCATTGGAGAGGCGAGAACCTGTTGGGGTTCGCCCTTATGAAAGTCAGGGACAAGCTACAGGCTGAAACTATACAGGATCGGCGGTGATCACATAGTTGCGACAGTGGCGCAGGGCGCCTTCCGCTTCAATCACATCATAGGCTTCTGCGCGTAGCGCTTCGCCGCGCGCCAGTAATGCGTCCGCAAGCGTGCGGTCCGCCATTTGGGCCAGTCCGGGTTTCACCAGATCAATCTGTGTGCTGACGAATTTCTTTTTATAGCTGATTTTGAAGTGTTTCACCTGCCGAACTTTAAAGCCTGAGCGGCTGATGATATCGGCGGCAGACTGGGCCGGATATTCCCGGTAAGGGCGGTGACCAGACAGTAAAACACAGGCGTCGCGGTAGCGGCCAATTTCCCAGAGGGTGCGGCCTGCGCTCGTGTCTGGCCGGTTTGTGGGCACATAGGGTTCAAGTCCCGTCACATAAAGTGGTCCTTTTGTCAGTGGGCGCAGGCGGGCAAAAATATAGGGCTGGAAATAGGGGGCAAAGCCTTCGATTGCACCCAGCAGATAATCCGCAAGCACCGTATCAAATACGTCGCCCTTCAACAGGTTCGGGTCGGCCCAGTTGCCCTCAATCACCTGATCTTGCAGGCGTTGTTCCGGCTTGATTTCACCGCGTACCCAGTCGGCTTCGCTTGAGGAGCCGGTTACCGCGGTCCAGCGCTCTGTGGGCAGGCTTGCTACCCAGCCAAGGGAATTGGGGCCTGTGCCAGCGTCCAGCATGGCACCCCATGGTCGTGCGCCCTGTAATTCTTCGATATGGCGATATAGCGCGGATGGTTTTCTCTGTTTCATTACCTATCCCAGCTGTGTTGAGCCTTCCGGAATTTCACCACCTGTGATGATGGCTGTTTCCTGCATTGCGGCCTCGGTCCATTCTTGCATCAATGAATGTTGCAACATAGCCTGCATGTAGGCGCGGCATGTTTCGTTTACTTCAATGCCATAGCTGTTGAAACGATGTACAACCGGCGCATACATCATGTCGGCAGCGGAAAAATCACCAAACAGGAAGTCTCCGCTCGTGCCAAAACGGTCGCGGGCTTCTGACCAAAGCGCTTCGATGCGGCGCACGTCAGCGTTCACTTCCTTACTGAGTGCAAGGCCCGAGAAGCAGGCACGAATATTCATAGGTACATGGTTCCTGAGTGCAAAAAAACCACTATGCATTTCAGCAGCGATGGAACGGGCGAAAGCATAGGCGTTAGCCTCATCAGGCCACCAAATTTTTTCAGGCGCAAGGCGCGCGCAATAATCAAAAATGGCATAGCTGTCCCACACATGGGTTTCGCCATCCTTAAGTGCGGGAACCATGCCAGTGGGCGAATGCTTCAAAAGCTCGGATTTTGATGTGTTGGTGTAAAGATCAATTTTGACCTCTTCCACATTGCGTCCGGTATGTTTCGCTGCGAGCCAACCGCGCAGCGACCAACTGGAGTAGTTTTTGTTACCGATGATGATGGTCCGTGCGCTCATGACTGTGCCTCTCTTGAGTTGAGGCCAAGAGGAATACCACTAAGCTCTTGGGCCCACAAACCAGATTAGATTGCCGGGTCAATAAGCTGGTTATTCAGTAAACTGCTCTCGATCCAACGTTTCTCAGGGCGAAGATCACCCCCCCCAATGAGCATCAGACCCGTCAATTTTCAAGATGCGTCCGTATTTTTTGAAAACCGCTTGAACAGCGGGTGTTTGCCGTATTTCTCTGAGATAAGTCATCATCTCCCTGTCGAATGGCGCCGTGTAATCTGCTTCCTCGGCTACAACAAATTTGGTCATTGCCAGCTCCTATGATGAATGTCCAGCATGACATTGATTTTGTTTGATTTTAAAGTGGGTAAAATCCTCGAAGACCCAGCCGTTTTTCAGTGTGTCATAAATGATTGACAACAGCTTGCGTGCGGTTGCGATAATAGCCTTTCCCGACCCGCGCCGTTCTTTAATCCTCCGGTAAAAGCTGTTGAGATAGCCATTGTAGCGGATAGCAATAAGCGTGCATTGCACCAGCGTGGTGCGCATCAGCTTGTTGCCGCGTTTGGTGATCCGCCCCCGATTGTCCGTTTCATTGGACTGGCTCACCTTTGGAACGATACCCATATAAGCGGCCAGCTTATCAGCCGTTTCAAAGTCATTGATATTACCGATACCTGACAAGAGGACAGCAGCAGACCGCGGCCCGCCCCCCTTGATGGAACTGATCCCTTCGTATCCGGGGAGATCGGATCCAGCCTCTTCAATGGCCTTATCAAGAGACTTCAGGCTTGCAGTGAGACTGAGGGCTTGGTCGCGCAGGACGCCCAGTTCCACTTTTTCAAGAGGCGTGAAGGGGCTAAGATCCAGGTCGCGCAGACGTTTCCTGCTGCTCAGTCCTTCTTTCTTCAACTTCATACCGCGTTTTACAAACAGGGCATGGATCTTGTTCAGCAGCATGGTGCGCTGCTTGACCAACACATCGCGGGTTGAGACCAGAGAACTCAGTTCTGATTCCGCTGTTGTCTTCAGGCGGGTTTCCGGCAGCATATCCTTTGAGAGGAAAAAAGCCAGAGCGCGCGCATCGTTCTTATCGGTCTTCTTCACCGATTTGCGGATCACCTGAAACTGACGGGGATTGACCACCACAATCCGTCCGACACAGCAGCGAACTTCATCGCAAAACCAGGCCGTGTTTCCCGTCGCCTCCACAGCAATCTCATCATTCGCATCAAGACTGAAACAAAAGCGGCTCAGATCGCTGGCACTCAGATTAAAGGTCTCAAAAACTTCCGCTCCATCATCCTCAAGACGACAGCTCGTAAAAGAATTGGTATGTAGATCGACACCGATATAAGACATGACTATACTCCATTTGTTGGGAGGCGGAGCCCCATAGGGGGTGTGAACGGCCAAAGCAAGCTCCTATACAAGGTCACCGACATATATCGGGCCTTACGCGGGCTGTTCGGAAACAGGCGAAGGCTAAGCTCCCGTGCAGGGTCACAATGCCCTAAGATGACATTCAGCCTGAGACCTATCCGCCTCCCCAAATTCAATACCAAATCCGGGGCGTTTGACCGATCACTATTCATTCATACCCCCTCCCGTTGAGATTCGTTTTCCAGCCGGTCGATAAGGAGTTGTGTTAGTTTTTCATCGTCTTCCAAGCAGGCAATCGTGGTGGTGAAGGCGAAAATATTCTCATCCTTTGTTTCTTCCATCTCGGCTAAAAGTGATTGAGCTTCTTCCTTGCGACCAAGTTTAAAAAGGGAACAAACTCGGACGCTATCAATAAACATCTCTCCAAATTTACTGGCGTAATCTTTATCCAGCGACTCGGCGAGTTCCAGCGCGTCTTCAAATTTTGTTTGCGATTGCATCATGATAGCAAGATTAATGCGTTGGCTGATAGAGTCGGGAAAATCACCGATTGGCATTTCGTCGATCCGCTTCAGTATTTCATTTGCCTCTTCATAACGTCCCATGTCAGCTAGGCTATAGGCATAGGTGTTGGCAACCCAAAAGGCGTCATTGGCTTCCGCTGCAATACCATCCCAGTCGTCGATGAAAGGTCTACCAAGTTCCAGGGTTTCTTTCACTTTTCCTGACTGGCGAAGGGCATACATGTAGGCATGCAGTTTTTTATAGTTTGTGTTGTCAGCTTCAAAGGCGGTTTTCTTCTCTTCCGCATATCTGTCCATGGCAAGCCTCAAGTCGGACCCAGCCTATTCTTCTACCTCGTTCCAGATAGCTTCGTATTTTCTGTCCATCATCAGGTGCAACAGACTTTGTGGGCTGGTTACCTCTCTCAGATATTTTGAAACTTCAGATTTCGCGGTTTCTGGCACCGCGTCAGGCGTTTCCATAAGGGCGTCAATGGCGCGAGAATAAATCCAGCCTCCACCCCATTCGTCGTCACCTTCATAGTTTGCCCGCGCAAGAGCTAGAGCGAGTGGTGCAAACAATTCAGGTGTTTCTGCCTTGTAAAGGTTGGCACTTAAGTCACTCAACCATCTATTGCGAAGTTTGCTAGCTTCCTCCGGTTTATTTTGAGCTAATTTTATCAGAATGTTGATTTCTTGCTCAGCATCCGCTTCAGCCCGATAAATTTCAGCTAGTTTGAAATATGAGTTTGCATATTCATCGTACAGTTCGATCGCTTCTTCGAACGCTCCTTTAGCTGAACTTTTTCGATTAAGGGCGATCAAGGTTTCCCCGCGAAGAGTTTGTATCAAACCGCGAAGCCGGTCCTTATGGGTCGCTTCTCTCTCAAGTTCATTTAGAATTTTAAGGGCCGCGGACTGTTTCTTTTCTCCAATCAATGTCAGAGCCTTTGTGAAACGATCTTCGAAGGGGGCAAAGTGTGCTTCGTCGATTTTAAACTGCCCAGCAAAGCTTTGCCCAACCTGATCAAGATGATAACTGAGGTTTGTTTCCTCGTTGATGTCTTGTGCAAACTTTATTGCCTCAGCGGCATCTTCAGCTGGTACCGAATGACTATTGTTCACAACCGAATAGTTTATTTGCAAAGTTTCCCGGTCCGATACAAAATTTCTATTGTAGGACCCTTCTCCAAAAGTTATTTCGGTCGGATCAATCCCGGTGGGACGATACCCGGGCAGTTGAATATTGATCTGATGACTTCGATTAGTTTGATATGGCATCGCGAGTGGTGTGCGACGCTTGGTCTCGTTCGGTTGATAGAAAAGCCCCCTTACGGCCCACGCGTTCAACGGCATTTTCTTCTGTAATTCTATGACTTCGGCTTGCTCTTTACTAAGCGCAAAAGAGCCACTGACGACCAATAGGTTAGCATCAAGGTCGTCGTTGATACTGATAGGCGACAACACCTCTATGCCGCTGTACATGCCTTGATAATAGTTCAAGTACGAACGTCGAAATTCTTCTAGTGCTTGAGAGGCGATTAAGACCCGTTGGCTGTCCGCCTCATAGTCGCGGTAGGTTGCCGTTACCGTTAACTCCAGTGCCGTTTCTCCGTCTTGAGGCACAAGATAATCTTCCTGAACATGCAAGGTGGCTTGTGTCGGGGGCGTATCAATGATGCGCTCAAGGCCCTTGTTTTTACCACCAATAGGCAATCCATACCCATATGAGGGCTGCACTACGGTGTCGCCGCGCCCGCCCTGATGCGACAGAGTTGGGTCTAGCCAGAAAATATCATCTTTGATTTTGACTTTGACAATTGCGTGATTGAAGGCGTAGGGGGACGGAAGTTCGTCCATCAACCCCAAACCAGACGAATTATGGACGAGGGCAGGCCATGATTTGATACCTAGTTTCTTTAAAACTGCGACTAGAAGTACGCTTTTATCTTTGCAGTCCCCATAGCCGCGCCTGACAACTTCTGCAGGAGTACGTGGTACATGAGACCCTAGCCCAATTTCGATGCCAACATATCTAATATTGTTCTGCACTAGACGTAGGGCTTCCGT
Organism: Kordiimonas sp.; assembly: GCA_965199355.1. GTDB lineage: Bacteria > Pseudomonadota > Alphaproteobacteria > Sphingomonadales > Kordiimonadaceae > Kordiimonas. The sequence goes on along the minus strand of CBDARB010000009.1, from coordinate 92,205 downwards.
CATTCGGTCTTTGGGCTTGCGCCAGTTTTTCTTTATTTGTTTGATCTGTTTTTCAAAGTCGTCGGGAAGAGCCTGATCCACATCATAGTGAGGCTCGGCCCATTTCTGGATGTCAGCCCAGTCGTTCATTGACGTAAGCGATATAACTGGCCAACCATATTCCCAGGATGGGATACCTTCTTCAGTTGGAATTGGATCTGGGTTTGTGAGGACCCACGAGTAAATTTTCTGATCATCCAGTTCAGAGATTTCAGGCTGTTCGGTGGTAAGAAAAGTTTTGATATGCAAGGTTTTGTCGGCGGGCCAAATAAGACGATATCTGCTCTCGCCAACAGGTACTGACCAACCGCGTTGCATAGCGTCAAAAAACTCACCGGGCCAAAGTTTGAGCTTAACTCTTCCGGAAACTGCATAATCGATCGTGTCGCCAACCTTAATGTCCTGAAGGACGACGAGGGCGGTTACATCGCCGGTTAGGATATCGATATCAAGCTCGTCCTCTTGACGCAAAACGGTGATCTCGGCTTCCGGTAAGCGGTCAACGCTTTCTCCGTCACGGGTCACTTTTATGAAATTGAAGGCGAGTTCTGTATCGTTTGGGTCAAACTTCTGAGAGATTTTCGAAGCTTCTTCCAGACCGGACCGTTCGGTTATCTGAAAGACATAGCGATTGTAGTATATGTACCCGTCGGGCTGCCATTTTATTTGAGTATCTACCAGCTTATACAAAATTCCGTCGGAAATTGACTTGAAACGCTCAGCCGGTACCTCGGGTATGTTCACCGCCTCAATCCAGTCACTTACGGCAAGTTTTGCAACAGCAGGATTGCTTGACTCCAAATTGGTTTGTTGTGCGTTAACCTTGTGAGCCAAAAGCGATATAGTGAGCAGCAACAGCTTTGTTGCTTGAGAAAAGAGTCGAAGTTTCATGTATTTGCCCCAAAAGAATACAAAAACGAACCTTAAAGCCATAGGTCAGAAGCGTTCAGCGCAAACCTAAAGGTTGTATTTTGTCAGTGCAATGAAAAGTGTACTGGAGACGAGTAAAGATGACTCGAATGGTCTAATCATATATGGGGTTGTGCGCTTACATTGCGGTGAGCTCTAAACCCAGCGCCGTTTCAGGACGTAACAATCCTGATTGGCCTGATTGCGCCCTTCCTGGAAAAACAGCAGATCCCATTTATCGCTTACGCTATTGATCAGCCATTTTGGCGTCAGGTAGGAATTGCCCCAGTCCTGTGTTTCCAAGCCATAATGCTTGTTCCCGGCAAAAACATTTTCAAAATGGTAATCGTTCTGCCGCATGCCAACGCGTATGCGCTCAAGCGTTTCGGCGTTGGTTCTTGGTTTTGCCCAGCGCAGTGTTTGGAACCCATGCGTAGTGAAAAACAGCCACCCGCCAGGGGCGATAATTCTGGCCATTTCATTGAACCAGTCGATGGCCAGTTGTTCCGAGAAATGGCTCCAGATAGATATGGCAGTGACACCGCGAAAATAGTCATCTTCATAATTCAGTTGCGGGCTTTGCGGGGATGCCTGAAAGGACCCCAGTGGCAGGTTTTCAGATGCCCATTCGGTGGACTCTGGCACCGGGTCTGCACCGTGCCAGTTTGAGGGCGCGCTATAAGCAGCAAGCACTCTAACGAGTGAGCCTGAGGAGCAGCCAAAATCCAGATAATTGGCGTCAGGTTTAAAATCAATTTTTGCGGCGGAAAGTGCTTCAACCACCATGTCAGATGAATAAAAATCGCCAACAAACCAAGTGTCAGCGCGCTGCATCATATGAATGCCTTCCGGTGGTATTATGTGGCTTAACTTGGTTCATTGCCTGCTTTCCGGAACAAAATGTGTGCAAAACCGAAGTGTCAACGACCGCCATCTGGTTTGGTCGCGTCTGTGGTTGCACCACTCCCGGGCATAAGGGTCATCCATCTCCGGAACGACGGCATCAAGCGCGTCGATGTCTTCACTGCTTAGTCGATCGAAGAGTTTGTTAATCACCAGATTCTGTTGCATTGAACCCCCAAATATCAATGAATAAAGATCTAAGAAAAAATAATAAGTGCCGTTAATTTCGTATAGATTACACGGCTACATGTTTGTGTACATAACAAGTTAGTGGCAAATATGGTGATTCTTTGTTCGGTCGCAATTATTTGCTGTTTTCCCGGTTGCCTACCGGCTTCCAATACAGGCTACCGCGATATACAAAGCTCCACCGATGATTTCGAAGATGGCAGGCTGGAGTTTGACGCCGAGGTTTGCGACCTGAACATAGCGCTTGATAAGTGCCGGGGCATTATTATCAAGCATTCAGATGCGGCATTTTCTGTTGTTAGCGAACGGTATGCAGGGCAGGCGTGGCAACCCTTTTCCCGTGCAGATTACCGGCGGTTGCCAAACAAAGACTAGTTGGCTTTTTCAAGCAACCCCGGCAAAGGCACGTGTTCGTCTAATGTGCGCTATCTGCCTCTTAGCGCATTCAGTGCATACTCCATGGCGTCTGAAGCGGGCAGTTCTATGTCTGGCGTAACACCAGCCCCTTCAATGCGCCCGCTTGTCGCTGAATAATAATCTGCGATGGGCAGGAAAAGGTGAAAGCCACCGTCAATTTCATAAGGTTTCTGGGATAGCATTTCGCCTGCCGTTTTCTCGCCCGCGAGGGTGATGCGTTTCGCTCCTTTCAGGGCATCCACGGCAAGTTCCGCAGCGCTTGCTGTGCGGCTGCTCGTTAGCACAAAAACTGGCCCGTCGTATGTGGTTGCTCTAGGCGTCAGGTGAACTTTGATCAGGGCAGATGATTGAATGTCATCCCAAAAGGCACGCACCGACCAGCCGTTCCACGGCGCAATAGTTTTAAGGTCGGCGGCGGTTGGCGGTGTGTCGTGTGTTTGGTTCCATTTCTGTGCGACAAACCCACCCGCGTCCATGGGTTCGCTGATGATATGTTCGATCATGGGTCGGATGGCAAATGCGCCGCCTTCATTGCTGCGAAGATCAATGATCAGCCCGCGCGGACTGCGCGATTTGATGTCTTCATAAGCTTCATCAATGCGGCGGATCGTATCCCGCCCCATCATTGTATTGATGGTAAGAACGGCAATATCATCTCGCCAACTGAGGGTGGCACCGCCATCACCAACATCCATGTTATCTAGATACTCTGCCAGTTGATCAGCGGTTCCGTGCGCCATGCCCAGCCTTACATGGGAGAAGGGGCCCTTGTCCCAAAGGCTGTTGTAGCCTTCTATAAAGGCGCGAGTGTCGGGTGAGTTTTTCGCTAGTTCCTGTGCTTGCCTGGCGATTGATTTATAGGCGGGCTGTTCCAGGGTTGCGGGGTTGTAGTGGTAGGCTTTCAGCGTCTTGTCGATTGCGATGGCCGCCGCGGGCAAATCAGTTTTCGGCTCTGCTTCAAAAGAGTGCACAGGCAGCGTTAATGCCAAGGCCGCGAGAAGGGGTTTAAGATTGAACATTGGTTTTTCTTTCACTGTCGTTTGCATTATTGCGCGAAGGTGGTCGCGCAGACGTATGCAGTGAAAGAAATGGTCAGCCGTGTCGTCCCATATCGCGATTCAGTACCTTAGAAAGCGGAAAATCACGCCTTGAGGCTATGTCGGAAGTCATGAGGGGTCATGCCAGTGTTTGCTTTGAAAGCACGGTTGAAATTGGACTTGGTGTTGAAGCCGGATGCCAACATCACATCCAGAATTGTTTGGTCTTTTGTCTCTTCGTTCGTCAGTAGTGCCTGTGCATACCGAATACGGTGCCGGTTTACATAGTCAGAGAAGTTGCACTCGCCGATACGATTAATCGCCTGTGAAACATTGCGGGTAGGTTGCAGAAGTTGCCGTGAGAGCGCCTTTACCGTCAGACCCGGGTTAAGGAAGGGCTGATGGGCGTGCATATGGCCTTCTATTTGATCAAAGAGCGATTTTAGATCGCTTTCGGTAAAGCCGGTCGTTGCGGTGGCGTCGTTATCAAGTGCTCGCTCTTCACTCGTGACACCCTGAAACAGTTCAGGTTGTTGCAGGCCCTTAAACACGACAAGATTGACTAACATCATTAATGCAATGAATAGAACCAGCTCCGCCCACTGACCCGCAGTAGGCAACCCTGCCATAAACAGGCTAACGCTCAGCATATTCATGCCTAACAGCGCAAACTGCGCCATCAGCATCTGAGATAGCCAGTTGAGAGCGATGGCGTCAAACGCTGAACGGGTTTGGCTGAGGACAGATCTGTAGAGTCTTATGACCTTTAAGGAAGACAGGCCATAAGTGGTCAAACTAACGAAAATGCCGATTGCAAACCAGTAGGCACTGACGTTTGTTGCGACGCCAAGGAGAAAGGCGGCAACGGGTGGAACTATGTGCCATATGCTTCTATAGCCGGGTTTGAAGTCTCGAAACGCGAGGGACCGTGCATAGAGGTTCAAAATGGGCCCGTAGCAGTAACCAAATGCAATGGTTAATGCACCAAACGAAAAGCGGTCCTCATAAGGCGCCAAAAGATTGAGCGCCATGTGAGTGCCCAGCACCATAAGCAGCGCCAGCAAATACCGGTTGGTACGGTGGTGCAATCGCTTTCCAATAATCAGGAAACCGATGAAAACCAAGCTCTGAAAGCTGATAAACGCCTGTACCGTCTGGATGATACTATTTGTGGACGGTTCAGGCATGGTTTGAGCGGTTCGGTAATTAGCGTGTGGGTACCGGGATATCGCCACCATAGTCATAAAAGCCACGGCCTGTTTTGCGGCCCAGCCAGCCGGCTTCTACATATTTCACAAGGAGCGGGCAAGGGCGGTATTTGCTGTCGGCAAGACCGTCATAGAGCACTTGCATGATTGAAAGGCAGGTATCAAGACCGATGAAATCCGCAAGCGTCAGCGGCCCCATGGGGTGGTTTGCGCCCAGCATCATGGCGGTATCAATCGCTTCCACGCTGCCGACACCTTCATAGAGTGTGTAGATGCCTTCGTTGATCATCGGCATCAGGATGCGGTTAACGATGAAGGCAGGAAAATCTTCTGAAATCGCGGTGGTTTTGCCAAGTTTTTCCGTGTACGCGGTGAAGCGCTCGAACGTGTCATCGGCGGTGGCGATACCCGGGATCAGTTCCACCAGCTTCATGATCGGTACCGGGTTCATGAAATGAACGCCCATGAATTTGTCTGCCCGGTCGGTGCTGGCGGCTAGCCGGGTAATAGAAATTGAAGACGTGTTGGACGCCACGAGCGCATCCGGCTTCAGGTGCGGGCACAGTTCCTTGAAGATGGTGGTTTTGATTTCTTCATTCTCAACCGCTGCTTCGATCACCAGATCGCAGGTGTTGTGGGCAGCCAGCGTGTCCGCCAGCGTGATGCGGGCGAGGGCGGCTTCCATGTTGTCGGGTGTGATTGTGCCCTTGCCAACCTGACGTTCCAGATTGCCATGAATGACACTCAGGCCCTTTTCCGCCAGGTCCATTGACATGTCAGACAGTACAACATCAAGATCCGCAAGCGCACTTACGTGTGCGATGCCATTGCCCATTTGTCCGGCGCCAATAATGCCAACTGTATCAACCATCTTGCTTCTCTTACTCTGTAGTCTTTACGGGGCTTTTGCCCGCCTGTTTCTGTCTTTTGGTCATTATAGAGCAAAAGGGCGCCAAAAGAAGGCGCCCTTTGTGATTTTTAGATGCTGTTGCAGATTAGCTATTACAGTGCAGCCTCAAGCGCTGGAACCGCTTCAAAGAGGTCTGCAACGAGGCCAAAGTCCGCTACCTGGAAGATAGGAGCTTCTTCATCCTTGTTGATTGCAACGATAATCTTGCTGTCTTTCATGCCGGCAAGGTGCTGAATGGCACCGGAGATGCCAACAGCGATATATAGCTCAGGCGCAACAATCTTACCGGTTTGACCAACCTGATAATCGTTCGGTACAAAACCCGCATCTACAGCGGCACGTGATGCACCGACGGCAGCGCCAAGCTTGTCAGCAACTTTTTCGATGATGGCGAAGTTTTCGCCAGACCCCATACCGCGACCACCAGAGATGATGATTTTAGCAGAGGTCAACTCTGGACGGTCAGACTTGGAAAGTTCTGAGCCGACATATTCGGACTTGCCGTCAGATGCTGCCGCACCAATGGCTTCAACAGCGCCGGAGCCACCTTCGGCAGCAGCTTTGTCAAACGCAGTTGCCCGTACTGTGATCACTTTCTTGGAGTCAGATGTTTGTACAGTTGCAATGGCGTTACCGGCATAAATCGGGCGCTTGAATGTGTCTTCACTCACCACCTCAACAATGTCAGAGATTTGGGCAACATCAAGACTTGCGGCAACCCGTGGCATGAAATTCTTGCCTGTGGTGGTTGCAGGCGCGAGGATCGCATCATAGTCGCCAGCAACGGAAAGAACGATAGCTGTTAGTTCTTCCGCCAGCGTGTGGGCGTAAGCTGCGTCATCAGCAACCAGTACTTTGGAAACGCCGTCAATCGCTGCCGCCGCATTTGCTGCATCACCGCAACCAGAACCAGCAACAAGGGCATGAACGTCACCGAAGGCTTTTGCCGCTGTGACGGTTGCGAGGGTCGCATCCTTAACGGACGCATTGTCGTGTTCAACAATAACGAGGGCCGTCATCAGATTACTCCCTTTTCTTTAAGGTTGGAGACAAGCTCTTCAACGCTTTCAACCATGATACCAGCCTGACGCTTGGGCGGCTCTTCCACTTTAAGTGTGGTCAGGCGTGGTGCCATATCAACACCAAAGTCGCCTGGCGTCTTCTCGTCAATAGGCTTGCGTTTCGCCTTCATGATATTCGGTAGAGACGCATAACGTGGCTCGTTCAGGCGTAGGTCAGTGGTGATGATCGCAGGCAAGGCCAGCTTCACAGTCTCAAGACCGCCGTCAATCTCACGGGTTACATTCACAGAACCGCCGTCTACAGCAACTTCTGACGCGAAGGTGCCCTGCGGCCAACCAAGCAGTTGGCCAAGCATCTGACCAGTCTGGTTGTTGTCGCCGTCAATTGCCTGCTTGCCGAGAAGCACAATGTCAGGGTTTTCAGCTTCAACAATACCTTTCAGAACCTTCGCAATGGCAAGAGGTTCCGCATCTCCGTCATGCTCCACAAGAATGCCGCGATCCGCGCCCATGGCAAGGCCGGTTCGGATAGTTTCCTGCGCGGCTTTTGGACCGATGGAAACAACAATAATTTCCTCTGCCTTGCCGGCTTCTTTCAGGCGGATTGCTTCTTCAACAGCAATCTCGTCGAAAGGGTTCATTGACATTTTTACGTTGGCAAGTTCAACGCCGCTATTATCGGACTTGACGCGAACCTTCACGTTATAGTCCACAACCCGTTTTACGGGCACCATGATCTTCATGGGGTTTCTGTCTCCCACTTATTCATTGGGATGGGGACATCCCAATTTGCTGGTGATGTGAGCCTGCGCTACCACGCGCCAGCCCTTGGATTCCTAAGGAACGTCAGCGTTATCGTATCGCCTGTGCGGAGTCAATCGTGACCCTACGTAAAGCGTATGTGAAACCGACGTTCATAAACTGGCGCACTCCACCTCAGCGGTTTGCGCCTGGCACCCATAATACGTCGTTCTTGCCTTCGTCATTAAGGTGCCTTGCCAGTACAAATAGGTGATCCGACAGTCGGTTCAAATATTTAATTGCAATCGGGTTGATTGCTGTCTCGCCAGCGGCGGTGATTGCATCTCTTTCTGCGCGGCGTACCACTGTTCGGGCAAGATGCAGGTATGCACTTGCGGGCGAACCACCGGGCAGGATAAAGCTGGTCAGGTCTGCGAGGTTATCGTTTAACGCATCAATCTCTTGCTCCAGTCGGGTAACCTGTTCCTCGGTCACCCGAAGCGCCATATCAGACGGGGTAAAGTCTTCCCCCGGTGTTGCAAGGTCTGCCCCCACATCAAACATATCGTTTTGGATGCGCGATAGCATGCTGTCTGGGTTGCCAGAGGTATGAAGGCGTACGAGGCCAATGGCTGCGTTTGCTTCATCTACCGTACCGTATGCGGCAACGCGGCTATCGTCTTTCGAGACACGGTTGCCGCCCGCGAGGGAAGTTTTGCCCTTATCGCCGCCACGGGTGTAGATTTTTGTCAGCTTGACCATCTGCGACCTAGGCGGTTGCTGCGGTTAGAACCAGAAGTATGAGGGTCAGGGCCTGCAAGGCTACGCGCAATTGCATCAGTTTGTTGCCGTACTTTCGGTTAAACTCGGACCCTTTGGCCATGCCGATGGCACCGGTGAACATGACGATCATGGTGGCAACCGCCGAAAGTAAAGCTAATATGAACAGAGATTTCATCGTCGACTCACTTGAATCATGGTAGGCGCCTACTATACTGGGCCCAGCCCGAACGGCAACGTCTATCATGAGCGTTTTCGGGTGACGCGACAGAGTGTCTCAAGTCAAGCACGGGGATAACAATGAAACGATTGTGGATGATAGCTGGAATGATTGCTGTTTTGGCCAGTGGGTTTGCAAGCAGTGCAAATGCTCAAAGTGGCCGGATATATGCTGATGGTGTCCAGCAAGCCAGCCTGCAAACAGCTTTCGATAATGTGAACCCTGGCGGCATTATTCGCCTTGAACCGGGCATTTACACAGAAGGTGCCATTCTTAAGAAAGGCAAAGACGGTGTGCTGATCAGCGGGGCTCCAGGCGTTATCTTTGATGGTGCGGTTGTGGGGGGTAAGGGCACTTTCGTTCTACAGTCGGACAATGTAACCATCGATACCGTTGAATGCCGCAATGTTTCTGTGCGTGACAGGAACGGCGCTTGTGTCCGATTGGAAAGTGGCAATCTGACGCTGAAGAATGTTAATTTTTCACACAGCGAAAACGGTATCCTGACATGGAATCAGGCCAACAAAATCCTGATTGAAGACAGCGTGTTTGAAGGAAACGGCAGGGCAGGCCGGGCGCACGGTCTTTATATCAGTGGTGCGCAGCAATTGATTATTCGCCGGTCCCGCATCGTTGGCTCAAAAGACGAAGGCCATGGTATTAAGGCGCGGACGCGGTATTTGCTGGTGGAAAACAGTGTGGTGGCTTCGCTTGAAGGTAATGACAGTTACCTCATTGATATCCCAAACGGTGGCACGGCGGTTATCCGTAATAGCTTGCTGGTTGAAGGGGCCAACACGGCGAACTGGTTCATTATGTCATACGGTGTTGAAGGTGGCCGCTATGACAAGAACTCTCTGAAGCTTGAGAAGAATATCATTGTAACCGACCGCGCTGGTGGGTCCGAGTTTGTTAATCTGGCGGACGGCATGCCGGCTCCTCTGCTGCGCGGCAATGTGGTCGTTGGTAACATCAAGTATGATTTCCCTAAAGATAACTACAAGTTCCGCAGCCGCAGCGAGTTAAACTGGCCTGCTGCACCCGAACTGCCAGAGGTTAATCTGGATAATCGTGGCAGGTAGCGCCCGCCGTAGATGCCAGACCCTATAGACCAAATGAATTGATCAGTTCTGCTGTGCTGACGCTGGACTGACGTATTGATCGCAGGGTCAAGGATTTATCCCGTTTGGCGAAACGTTTGCCATTTTCATCTCTTAACAGGCCATGATGCTGATAAAGCGGTGTCGGCAGGTCGAGCAGCTTTTGCAGAACAATATGAATATGGGTGGCATGGAACAGGTCTTCGCCGCGCACCACATGGGTGATGCCCTGTAAGGCATCATCATGCACCACGCTCAGGTGATAACTGGTGGGGGTGTCCTTGCGGGCAAGCACAACATCACCCAGTTGCTCAGGTTGAGATGCTATGTCCCCCCTTAGCGTGTCACGCCATTTGGGAAGCGGGCCGGTTTGTTTGAGCGCTGCGTCCAGGTCCAGTCGCCAGGCGTGGGGCTCGCCTGCCGCCAGTCTGGCTTGACGCTCATCGTCTGAGCGGCCCCGGCAGGTGCCGGGATACAAGGGGCCGTCTGGCCCGTGAGGCGCTGTCGGTGATTTTGCTATTTCTGTCTGAATTTCTTTGCGCGTGCAAAAGCATGGATATACCACGTCAAGCGCCTTAAGTCGCTCAAGGGAGGCCGCATAATCATTAAAATGAGCGGACTGGATACGCACGGGCTCTTCCCACGTGATACCAAGCCACGCCAGATCTTCCATGATGGTATCTGTGTATTCGGGCAAGCAGCGCGTGGTGTCGATGTCTTCAATGCGCAAAATGAACCTTCCGCCGGCTTGTTGCGCCGCTCGGTAAGCCTTTAAGGCGGAGAAAGCGTGCCCCTTGTGCAAAAGCCCTGTCGGACTAGGGGCAAAACGCGTGACAAAGCCGGTTTGATCTGTCGTGTCATTGGTCATAGAGTGTAGTTCTACTCTCATTAAAATTAGAGAACACTGATGCCGGTCCCCTCCTTTATTCTTGGTGCTCACCTTGACACGAGTGCCCCCGTTGAAAGCATTCGGTACCTCGGTCCCAAGTCAAAGCATGAGCTGAATGCCATCAATATCCAGACAGTAGGCGATCTCGTCAACTATGGGGTGGTTGATGCTTATCTGGCGGTGAAAGCTGAAGGCTGTCCAGTAACACTTAATTTTCTATGGGCCATGTTTGCGGGATTAATGGACGTGGATTTCCAGGCCCTGCCACCAGATTTTAAAAGGGCTGTGAAAAAACAGTTGCTCTAGGCCTCGGATGGGATGCAGGTCTGCAAAAGGTCATCCATAAACTCGTGGGTGATTTGGGCATGCCCCATCAAGAGCCGGTAAAAAACAGCACCGAATATCATATCAAGAGTTAATTCAATCGATGTTTCCGCCCGCATGTCCCCAGCTTTGATGGCTTGTTCTATGAGTGTTTCGGCTTCCTGTCTGCGGGACTGGATAAAGTGGCTGCGGAATGCCTTGGCGATTTCGCTGCTGGTATCGGCGCTGGCCAGAACCATTGCCACATGTCGGCCTGCCGGATCGTTGAATGTAGCCACCACGCCGTATAGTAGGGCGCGCAGCGCCTCCAATGGGTCTGTCCGTTCTGCTTGTTTGGTATCAGGTACAGCGTCCATCAGGGCAGCCATCGCCAGCTCGTGTGCGTTTGACCAGTATCGATAGATAGTTGGTTTGCCAACACCTGCCGCAGTGGCAACGGCTTCTATTGTAACACCCGGCACGCCGCGCGCATGGATAAGATTTGCGGTTGCTTCCATGATCTTTTGCCGGGTTGCTTCGCTGCGTGGTCGCCCGCGGGTTTTCTTCTGCTCTTCGGCCATGTTTGCTGTGGTTGACTCTTCTTTTTAATTACGTTACGTAACGTAACATAAATAGAAAAATGCTACAAGCATTAACACCAACCACTGGGAAAATATAACCAGAAGAAAGGATCAGACTATGAGTGGCGGCAGTAATGATTATAAACTAGCCCCAGCAAGCGCTACCGCCTACATCACGCTTAACGGCGCAGCGGAAGCGATTGCCTTTTATGCGAAAGCCTTTGGGGCAACTGAAGACCTGCGGCTTGAAAACCCCGATGGCAAGATTGCGCACGCCGAGATAAAAATCGGTAATACTACTATTATGCTGTCCGATGAATGGCCTGATTTTGGCGCTCGTGGGCCGGTGGCGATTGGCGGGTCGCCAGTGAAGTTCTCTATTCAGGTGTCAGATGCGGATGCGGCTGTTGCTCATGCTATTGAGGCTGGGTGCTCCGAACTTCGTCCGGTTGAAGATCAGTTTTACGGCTTCAGAGGTGGTATGGTAGCTGATCCATACGGCTATAGCTGGTTCATCCAGCATCAGGTTGAAGAACTGACCGCTGAGGAAATACAAGCACGCTGGAGCAAAGTGCAGGCGACAATGTGACTCGCGTCAAAACTGTGGCCTTTTGCGAGAAGCACCCATTTCCGAGTCGTTTTGACATTTTTTGCACAAGATAATGTCTTGTCATACGCACGTAACACTGTATCTTGATTCTAGATGACATCGGAAGGGCCTTGCTGTGCCAAGGAAACTGAGCCGGTGATGGGTGTCGGCTCGCCTTCCCTAGTATCAGGGGGAACGATTATGGGTGTCGCTTTTGCGCCCAGAATTCCAACGCCAGAAACCTGTCCGGCACTCGTCCTGAATGCCGACTACAGACCTCTCAGTTATTATCCACTCAGTATCTGGAACTGGCAAACGGCCCTTAAGGCCGTTTTTTTGGATCGGGTAAATATTATTTCAGAGTATGACACCAAGGTGCATTCGCCTTCCACCAGTGTGGCGCTGCCAAGTGTGATCGCGCTCAAGAAATATATTCGCCAGCCGGAGTATCCGGCCTTTACCCGGTTTAATTTGTTCCTTAGGGATAAGTTTACCTGCCAATATTGCGGTTCTACGGAAGAACTCACGTTCGACCATGTGATGCCCCGCAGTCAGGGTGGGCGGACAAGTTGGGAAAATATCACAGCGGCCTGTTCGCCCTGCAACCTGAAAAAGGGTGGGCGAACGCCGAAGCAGTCAGACATGTACCCGAGGCGAAAACCTCATCGCCCCACCACGCATGAACTGAATGCCAATGGTCGCCAGTTCCCGCCTAACTATCTTCATGAAAGTTGGCGGGATTATTTATATTGGGATGCAGAACTTGAATCTTAAAAATCTGTTTTTAATGCCCCTGATGATGTTGGGGCTGAGTGTGTCTGTCACCGCGCGGCAGGCTGACGCTTGCGGTACAAATGGTGTGTCTCTTGATCATGTTATCTGGGCTGTGCCAGACCTTGAAGATTATGTCGTTCGGTTTGAAGAGCTGACCTCTATCAAACCTGTTTACGGCGGCGAGCATACAAACGGGGTAACCGCGAATTATCTGGTGTCGCTCGGGCCATGTATCTATCTGGAAATCGTGGGTCCAAAGCCGGGTGTTACGCCCGAGATGCTTGGTGACCGTGCCGCCACCTATGCGAGGGAACATGTGGCTGGTTTTGCCCTTGGCGCTGATCTCGATAATGTGCCTGAAGAATTGGCGAAACTAACCCTTGGTGAACGCAGTGAAGGTGGCCGCAACAAGCCTGATGGCAGCGCGCTGAGCTGGGTTACCGCGGGGCTAAGTGATTTTGATTTTGGCCCGGATAAGTTCCAGTTCGTGATTGACTGGACCAGTGAACCACACCCTGCCACCACAGCGGCAGAAGGCGGCGAAATTATTCGGCTTACGATTGCGAACCCACAGGTGACGGGTCTTCGCGAAATTGTTGAAACCAACCGGCTTCCTATTGTGTTGCAACCGTCGGGCATTCCAAACATCTGGCTAACGATCAATACGCCGCGCGGCTCCGTGATTTTACGCGGTAAAAAATCTTAGGTGCAAGGTAGGCTTCAGATTGCTAAGCATAAAATAATGCTGGCGATCTGGAGTGTACTATGAACAAACCTTTGAAGATTATTCTGTCCGTTTTGGGCGCTGTATCCCTTTCGGCTTTGGGGCTGATTATATTCAGCGAACCAATCGCAAGGGCGTATCTTGCGGCACCGGACAGGTTTGTTGAAGCAGATGCACCGCCGCCGCCAGATTATGATGATCTGGCTTACTGGGCCTCTCATCCAGATATCGCGGACACGGCAGACCTTACCCTTGACGGCGCAGTTGTCACGGGTGTGCCACCAGTTGATGTTTTCTATGTTCACCCCACCACATATTTTGGCGGTACAGGCTGGAATTCCGATATGGACGCTGGCGGGGCAGCCACCCAGACACTGGAAACAGTGCTTGGTGGTCATGGCACGATCTTTTCGGACTGCTGCCGTTTTTATGCACCGCGTTACAGGCAGGCCCACATTTCCGTTTTTGGTGAACCGGAAGACCCGGGGGAGCTTGCTCTTAACAACAGTTTCAAGGCTCTTGAGCTTGCATACCGCGATGTTGAAGCAGCTTTTGATGTTTTTCTGGCGTCTCGCGATGCTGATCGGCCCTTTATTATTGCCGGGCACAGCCAGGGCAGCCTGCATGCCTTCCGTTTAATGGAAACGCGCGTTGAGGGCACACCGCTTCAGGACAAGATGATCGTGGCCTATACTATCGGGTTTTGGTTTCCTGCTGACAAGCTGGTTCGAGGACCGGCGTCCATTGGCTTGTGTGAAACCGCCGACCAAACTGGTTGCTTTGTCACCTATGACACATACGGTGATGCCGGTAACGGACGCAATGTAAGCGGTAGCATCACCCATTGGTATAAAACCGGCTGGGAATGGACCACGGGGGACCGGACGCTGTGTGTAAACCCGATCAGTTGGCGGTATGACACCCAGCGTGCAGAAAAGGCTGCACACAAAGGCTCTATGCCGCTGCCAACCACTTTTGATCCACTGGACCTGATCCTGAACCGTAACAGCGGCAAAACCTATGAGCGGCTGGAACAGCCGGTGCCGAGGCTTACATGGGCAAAATGCGATGAAAATGGCACGCTTTATATCGAAAGCCAGTCAGACAATGTGTTTGCTGGCGGGATTGACGAGCGCCAGATGTATCATTCCTACGATTGGCCGCTGTTCTATATGGATATCAAAGAGAATGTTCAGCACCGCATCGATGTCTATTTTGCCAATCAAGGCCGCTAGTTCTACCCAATAAGGGCGACCAGCGGCCTGAATTGCGCATTTGGCTATCCGTCTTCCGCCGGGATGTTGTCGGTGCTGAATGTCAACAGTGACAGGCTGAACAACACGAAGTGTGCGGCATTCATGGCAATCGGCAATAAGTAATGCCCAATCGCTGGCACCAGATTATAGCTGGCGAACATCACCGCAAGTAGCAGGATAGGGCTGAAAATCGCCATCCATTTCGGATACATGGTGCGGCCTGTCAGTATCAGCCATATCCATATACCAGAGGCAACCAGCATGGCGACGCGCAGCACATTGATCAGTGGCTCGTTGTAACTTGCAATTGCGGCAAGCAACTGCGCGTCTGCGCGGCCTTCCGCCATCGCCTGAACAACAAGCGCAAGGTTAACCCGGCCACCAAGCCACACAGTGCCAATGATGAATGAGTAAGCTGCCACCAGCGATAGCACCATGGCGGCCCGCTTGTTCGCCGGGCTCAGGCATTGGCAGATATGGAAATAGCCAAGGATATAGAGAGGGGCAGCCAGCACGCCCAGAAAATGCCCGAGCGTCAGGCGCCATTCCGGGATGTGGGCAAAATAGTGATAGCCCGGCTGTTCGTAACCGCCTGCCGGAGAATACTGGATTGAAAACTCGGCAATGCCGACCAGAACAGATGCAAGCAGGCCAAAGTAGCCAAACAGGCGAATGGTTTTTTCGTTGGTTGTTTGAAGGGAAATCATTGTACCACTACCTCGCTTCCGGCGTCTGGGGCTTCATAAGTTTCAGTTCTGCCTGAGAGGAATTTTACCGTCAGGCTTTTGGCTGTCGCTGTGTCTCCGAGGCCAAAAAATTGGGTGCGTGTCTGATCAGATGACAGTCCTTCGCTTGAATAGATATGCTTGGTCAGCGTAACACCGTCGCTACGTTCCAGCGTCAGGACTGCACCAAGCGATGCAACACCGTTTGGCAACCGCACTTTAATGCCGCGCTTGGTACCAGCGCCTTCATTGATAAGGGCGCGCGCCTTACTGACCAGATTGGACCAAACCAGATCAGGCCACATGTCGCCGTTCAGGTCAGCAACAATGGGTGCAATGCCAAACTGCGGGTCACCACCGCCTGATGCTTCCTCGATCGGGCGGAAGATACCGTCCGGGTAGTTTTTCAACATCCTGCCCGGCAGTTTTTCAAGATAATCCACACCCGGGAAGCGGGCATAATTCTGCGCAATCATGATCTCGTCGCGGCCATCCATGTCCATGTCGGACATCGCAGTACCCCAGCCGAAGCCATAAACAGCAGTTTTGGTTTCCTTGGCGGCATCCACGAAGTTGAAGTCACCATCATTGCGCAACAGCATATAATCCGTATTGAAGGGTTGGTCGGGGCGCAGGTCGCCCTTTACCAAAGCTTCCGGCAAGGTGTTGCCAACGTTGCTGAAATACAGGTCCATGTCGCCGTCATTGTCATAGTCACCGACACCAATGCCCATCGGATAACTGAAGACCGTCGGGTTCTTCATTTCAGTGAAGGTGACATCACCATTGTTTTTGAAAATGGCGACACGACCTGTGTCGTGTGCGATCACAAGGTCTTGCCAGGTATCACCGTTCAGGTCGACGAACACCGACGTGAAGGTATTGTGCCGGTGGCGCACGCCGGACGCTTCCGAGATATCGGTGAAATTGCCGTTACCGTCATTCAGAAACAGCTGGCTGTGTGGGCCGTACGGCTTGTTGAAGATGGTTTCACCTTCCACAAGGCTCAGTTTGATGTAGTTGGAAATATAAAGATCAACCGCCCCGTCCTTGTTGATATCACCAAGTGCGACAGACATGGGCGCAGCATCACTTTCAATGGTCACAGGCAACACATCGCCTTCAAAGCCGGTGCCGGTGTTGCGGTAATAGGAAAGGCCGTTTTCGCGCACCACAAACAGGTCAACAAAACCGTCACCGTCGGTGTCGACGCTGGCGGCACCGAAGGTTGCGGTGTCATCAGGTTTGATCAGCCCTGCTGAATAGGCCGTATCGACCAGTGCACCGTCTTTATAGGTAAATATCTGGTCGGGCTGGCCTTTGCCGCCACCCAGAAATATTTCATCCCGACCATCGTTATCAACATCAAGCGCCGCACCACCCATGAATGGGATGGATTTGGTTAAATCGCTTCGGTGCACGAACGGCAGGTCAACTTGCGTGAACTTTACATCGGAAACGCCCTGATCGGGTTCGTCCCAGTTCACATACGCATAGATAGAGACGCCAGTCACAATGATGACCAGCCCCAATACCTTGAGAAACTTCTTCATCTAATTATCCCCTAGAAAATACCCTATAGTCAGCGATACCATCTGAATAAGCTCACAGCGGAATCAAAAAATCTTGAGAAGTCATTGCCCCGGTTAGACTGTGGCTGGTGGCTCGTTTCTCTCATATCCCTGTGTTCGCAGGTCCAGCAGAATCTTTAAAAAGGCGTATTTTGCACTTTTAAATAGAATGATTTATGCTGCTCATCGGACCGGAGAAGGGGGATATCATGCGCAATTTGATTGTGTGTCTTGATGGTACATGGAACACGCCCGATCAGTTGGACCGGGGCCGACAGGTGCCCAGCAACGTGGTCAAGATGGCCAGGGCGGTCAAAGAGGGCCGGGTCAGTGCTTCATTAACCCAGAAGGTTTATTATGACACCGGTGTTGGCACTGGTGGTTGGCTGGACAAGGTTATTGGCGGTGCCACTGGTCGCGGCATCATGAAAAACATCATGCAAGCCTATGCTTGGCTCGTAGAGACATACGAGGACGGCGGCCAAATCTATATATTTAGTTTCTCACGCGGTGCCTATACGGCGCGCAGTCTTGCAGGACTTGTCGGGGTATGCGGGATCGCCTCACCTGAAGATGATGGTGGTCCTTCCAATAGCCTGCTGTCATCCGTTGTGGATATATATCGCATCAAGAATTCAGAGCAGCGAACTGCTGCTGCAAAAACTTTCAGAGAGCAACATACATCCCGTTCTAATGAAATTCATTTCGTTGGCGTGTGGGATACGGTTGGCGCACTTGGTGTTCCAACAAGCGGTCCGCTTGGCTGGTGGACCAGAAGGCGTAGTGGTTTCCATGACGTAAAGCTGGGCAAGCATATCAAACATGCGCGGCACGCAATTGCGATTAATGAACGCCGGGGGCCGTTCCAGCCCACTTTGTGGACGCCGGACGAACTGGCGGAGGGACAAACGCTTGTTCAGGCCTGGTTCCCTGGCGTGCATTCAAATGTTGGCGGTGGCTATGTGGATACGGGCCTGTCGGACAGAGCCCTGTTATGGATGATCAATGCGGCTTATGAACGAGGCCTGAAGTTTGACGGCAACTATGTGGATAAACGCATAGAGCCCAACTGGTTCGGGGAACTGCGCAAAAGCACTAACTGGAAATATCACGCGATGTTTTGGAACAGGCCGAAACACCGGTCTATTGGCACCGAACATGCGGATACGGAATATCTGCATCCTTCTGCGGATGGCCGTTGGGGGCACGCCAGCAAGCCTGAAGAGCCGCCAGAAAATTATAACAAAGCCAAAAAAGCCAATGTACCCACAGGTGGCGCATCTGATTACGAGATGGGCTTTAACGACTAGGGTGAGCTATACCCGTTTAGATATCCATATGGCAGCACGGCAGCCTGCCTTGATGGTTGCGGAAAGAACCGGGTAACCGACGGCTTCTTCGGCACCGTGGGCTTCGGCAATTTTCTTGTGCTCAACTTCCTCAGCCTGAAAATCCTTGATCACTTGCTCAAGTTCCGGGTCCTTGCCCTTCAGTTTTTGCCGCTGCTCTTCATAGTGATCATCAATCACTTCTTCCACGACCTGCGTACAGGCCATGGCGGCTTTTTCACCCATCAGGGCTGTGGCGGCACCAAGAGCGAACCCCGCCACATTCCAGATAGGGGCAAGAGCGGTTGGGCGCACGTCGCGCTCGTTGATGATTTTATTGAACCGGTCCAGATGAACTTTTTCCTGCTCATGCATATGGCGCAGCAGGCCCGCTTTGGGGTGGCTGTCGCCCAGCACAGCGCGTTGCCCGGCATATATGCGCACGGCTCCAAACTCGCCCGCATGATCAACGCGGACCATGCGCTCGATATCTTCTTCAAGCGTGCGGTCACCCGGTAGGGGGCGTGTCTCGTTTGGGGTAGCGGGTTTGCTCATCACTTCTCTCCGTCAGCGGCTGGCGGGTGCGTTTTAAGCTCGGGCTTTTTGAACGCAAAAGATGGTCAGCGCGCTTGCAAGAATGAAGTTATAGCCTGCCATGGATACGCCAAACAAGGACCATGCTATTTCGTCGCAGCGAATAAGCGGCGCATTCATGATGGCGTCCAGCGCATCATTTACATTGTCGGTCACGCCAACAAAGCTGGAGCAGGTGCTGATGCCCTCCCACCAGCGCTGTTCTACGCCCACATGAAACATGGCAATCCCTGCATCCACCGCAAAAACAAGCGCAAGCAGCAGAAGCACATATTTTTGCGGTACTTGCTTTACCACAAGTGCGACAAGTGTGATGCCCATGGCAATCATGTAGGGATAACGCTGCCACCAGCACATGTCGCAGGGTGGGTAGCCGGCGAACTGGAAGCCAAACGCCGATGCGAGGATCAGTGCCGCCGCAGCGCCTGCGAACAAAACCGGGTTTCGGTTTGGCAGAGTAAGGATTGAGTTTATCATGCTGTCGTTGCCTTATGGTTATATATATTTAATCGCTACAAAACCCGCGATGCCAAGCGCGAGCATGGCTGTTGTCACAAGGCCGAGGCGTTTTTCGATAAAGTCCCGGATCGGGTCACCAAGCCACCACAATAGCCCGGCCACCAGATAAAAGCGCCCGCCTCGCGCAGGGATGCTGGCAAGCAGGAACACAAGCGGGTTCATGCCCACAACGCCGCTTGCAATGGTAACTACCTTGAACGGGAGTGGTGTGAAACCCGCAACCAAAACAATCAGCACGCCCCAGTCTTCATAATAGTGCCTGAATGTTGCGAACTTCTCTTCATACCCATAAAGAGCAACAATATGTTGGCCAATGGCTTCGTAAAGAAGCGCTCCGATAAGGTAACCGGCAACACCGCCCAGTACGGAAAAGATGAGTGTGATGGTCGCAAGCCGAAAGGCTTTTTGAACGTTGGCGAGGATCATCGGAATGAGCATCAGGTCGATGGGGATTGGGAAGACGCTGGATTCGATAAAGGAAATACCAGCCAGCCACTTTTCACTCGCGGGGCTTTGTGCCTTTTTGATCATCCAGTCATAAAGCGGCCTGATCACGCGCTGCTCTCCTTTGGTGGTCTTATCGTTAGTTGGTTGGTGCCGAACGACAAACTATTCCGGAATCCATAGCAACCGCGCGCGCGGAAGACAATCAGCGTTTACTGGCAAGGGACAAAAGCGACACCGGTTGTCATAGAGCGCTTGACGCCGGGCAATTGCTGGCTATGATGCGCCTCGCTTGAACAAAGCCCACCCTCACAGGCCCCTGTGGCGGAACTGGTAGACGCGCGGGATTCAAAATCCCGTTCCCTTTTGGGAGTGTCGGTTCGATTCCGACCGGGGGCACCATCTTTCCTAAAAAAATAAACGTCGTCCTTCAAAGGTGTGTTCAACTATTCCTATAGTCGCGCTTGACCCTAAATTTGTTTTCCGCCATCGTTCCTCCGCTGCAAGCCAAACGGACCCGACTTCAAAAAAACGGAGACCAGCGGTGCTTGATTCAGACATCTTCTCTTCCCTTTTCGGCGACCATCAGCCTTTGCTGAGCGACTTGGCTGCTGAAAGTACCCGAAAAACCTTCCGTAAGGGGGAGCTGGTTTTTGGCGAAGGGGACGACGACAAGAGTGTTTTTTACATTCTGAGCGGTGAAGCTATCGCCTTGCGTTATTCGGTCAATGGAGCAGAAGTTCATATCGACACTTTTGCGTCCGGCGATCTGATCGGCGAATTGGCAGTACTTATGGATGGTCAGCGAACGGCAGACATCTATGCTGTATCTGACCTTCAGGTTGCCCTTTTTCCTGCTGCTGTGTTTATCAGTTTGATGGAGCGTCACGGTGTTATGGGCGTGCAGATCAGTCGCATGCTGGCGCGGCGGCTGCACACCACTACACACCGTATGTTTGAACAATCGACGCTGTCTTCCAAAGGACGCGTCTATGCCGAATTGATGCGCCTTTCAGACCGCACCGGGGCATCCGAGCTGCTCGAAGTCAAAGACATGCCTTCTATCAGCCAGATGGCGAAGAAAATTGGAATCGCTCGGGAAACAGTATCGCGAACAGTGAGTGAACTGAAAACGGAAGGGGTTATTACTCAGCATGGCACGGACCTTGTGATCCATCAGCCCCAAATGTTGATTAGCCGGATGACATGACGTCTCGGGTTCTTCGCAAGCTGAACAATGACATGGTCCGCGTATCGTCGATTGATATCTGTTCTGGCATTGGTTCGCAGCGGAAGTCCCCAAGGTGACGATGAGACAGCGCGCAGGCGAACGGCTCGCTGACAAAAACGGAACCAGGCGCGGTCACCGGTTCAATCCGTGCCGCTGTGGTAACTTCCCGGCCAAAATATCCGGGAGTTTGGAGGAAAGGATCTTCCAGACAGTGAACGGGCCCATAATGCCCACCGATGCGAAGCGCCAGACTTTCCGGTAACCCCTCTGCCTGAAGGTCTATGGCTTGGAAACATGCTTGCAGTTCCATAGCTGCACTCGCCGCTTCTGCAATGTGGTCAAACGCCAGAAACAGGCCGTCACCCCAGGTGTTCAGATGCTGCGGTTTCACCCCGCGAGCATTGAGCCTGTTTGCCAGTACTGCAAACACCTGACCCACAAACACCGGCACCTGTTTTTCTGAAAGCGCGCCGAACCCACGCACATCGGCAAACAGCATGGCCTTCAAGCTGCGTTTGTCCGTGTTAATGGCTGGTGCGGGCACGGGCCGGGGCCGGGCGCCGGGGAAGCGGATGACCTTTTGCTTTCGGCCTGTATCGGCCCACAGCCTCGCGTCGCGTGCGGTGCCAGCCCTATAGCCTGTTGGTTTCCCGTCCCAGATGAGCAGCTGTTCCGCGGTTGTTGCAAGCCTGTCGGCATGCAGCACGGCAAGCCCCATGGCTGTTTCACTTGCAAAGGCGGTGGTCAGGTCATCACATACGGATTGGTCGTTTGAAACAGTGCGTACGCTGGTGGCGCGCTCCAGCACTCTTTCAAACCGGGTTTGCCATTCGTGACCGAAGGGGTCGAGAGAGAGGGTGGAAAAAAGATCGTTCGGACAGGGCTGTACAGCATGAAGCTCTATCCCGTTTGCAAGCAAACGTTCGGCAATGATGATATCGGAACCGGCGGCAAGCGCGCCGTAAGCTGCGCCAAAAACATTGCTGCCCAGATAGTCATCGATAGTTTTTTCCAAGCCGTAAACCTCTGGCATTTCCAGCGGTGCATGGTCTCCGGACAAGCTAAACATGTGGCCAGCAAAGTGAAGCGACCTCGGTGGGTGAAAGCGTGTGAGCCAGTTGTTTTCTTGCCCAAGCGCATCAAGTAGCATTTCAAATTGCCTGATCGTGCTGGCGTGTGCGTCATAGTTATGAGGGTCAAGCGGTACAGCATCTGCAAAGGTCTGTTCAGCCCGATACTGATCGCCAAGAATTAACCATGCCTCGGCCATGGTCGCCATATGATAGTAGGCATCTGGGCCAGGGGCTGGAGACATGGTTCTAAGAGTTTGCCGGATATCGTTGGCCACCGCCTGAGCCGTTGCAATTTCGCCGCCAACCAGCAGCATTGCTGCGGTATTGATGCCGCTGAAAGTGCCGCCAAAACGACGGTGGGCGTCGCCATACTTTTCTGCGGACAGAAGGGCAAGCCGCTCGCGTTCATCAGCCTGCTGTTCCAGCGCCTTTGCCTTCAGGATGCGCCCGCCAAGCGCCATAACATCTTCGCTTGAAGTGTCCTGGTCCAGTTGGTGCAGAAAATATTCCTTCTCCGCCTGCTCAAGAGCACCAGCGCGGAGAAGGGTTAGTATTTTTCTATCAGATATCAAAGCCAACTCGTTTCCCAGCTTGTTCAAATGTCGCCTAGGCAACATGTTGGTGTGCTAGGTTGCAGGCGACTTCTATTTATTCCGTGGTCTTACCCTCTATTCCGGGCAGTCAATATACATCATGCTTACGATACTGGTGAAATGCGGCCCCCGGTGACTAAATAGCCCCAAGCTGCTCTCAGGTCTTGGCTTGGACGCTGCAACAGTATGGTGGTGGTTCGCAGCGAGGAAAGCAGGCAGTTTGGTTATCTCGTCAACGAGATTAAGGTAAAGCGGCAAGCCAATTTGGTGTTCACATTCGTGCTCATGTTCCAAATGTTTGGCATGTGGTTGGAGGCCGTGGATGATTTTGCCAGTGTCTACCGTAAATGTCGCCCAACGAGCATTAGTGCCATTTGTTTTGGCGTCTTCGATCGGCTTCAATTTGGTTGGTAAATGCGGGTCAAAGCATATCACTGACTCTGGCATATTGGGGTCTTTATTGAAATGTGCACCCATGTTTCCATCAATCCGCAACACATATAAATTTCGTCCATTTTCTGCAACGGTAGACCATCTCAGGTTTCCATCTGGCGGATATGGTCTTTTCTTCAGGTTGGCGTCTGCCGGTAATTGATCAGCGTTGACACAGTGTTTCAGCATGGCTTCTACTTCTTCTTCTGATCCTGCGGGCTTGCGGTCAAAGTCCGATATATACGCAAAGCCGTCGGCTCCCTTGCTTATTTCATAGAAAATAATGTTGTCATATTTCGCCGTTGCTTTTTTGGCCATTGCTTTGCTCCTCTTTGATTAGGGTGATCAGGTCAGCCAGAAGGCCAGCCCAATATTTGTTGGATGGATCTGCTGTAACCAGTTCTTGTGCTGTCTTTCTTGCTGTAAGTAGATAGACCAGCGCTTCTTTGGACTTGCCCTGACGCGATAAAATTTTCGCGTGTCGGCGACCCAGTTCGATATTTTGTTCCCGCCAACGTTTGTTTATCGGCTCTTTCGCAACCAGCTGATCGGAAAATTTCAGTGCTTCGTGTGTCTTTGCTTGGGCTTCTGCATGCTTGCCGACTGCTGAAAACCATTCCCCAAGCCAGGAGACGTAAAAATAATATTCGTATTGTAGCTGGGAATTTTGCGGCTCCAGCATGATAAGGCGTTCACCCAATTCAAGAGAGTCCCGGCAGAAAGCCTCGGCCTCATCCAAAGGTAGTTTCTTGTTGATATAGGTGGCACATAAACTGGAATTGAGTAGTGCGGCCTGCTGTAGATAGCGATTGTTATTACTGTTCGGGCCTATGATTGGCTGTAAAATGTCGAGCGCAGCTCTCAACTGAGGCAATGCCTCTTCCAGATTGCCTTTCTCAAAGTCGTCGGAAGCCAATTCGTGCGTTCCAACTGAATAAGCGTATATTCTTTCGGGGTTTTCCGGGTCTTCCTGCCAGAGTTCCTTGGCAGTGCGATAATATTCCTCAAGTTTGGCGCGAGCAGTATCCTGTTTGCCAACAGCCTCATCATTGTTATCCATATTTCTCAGAATTATGCCGATATCTCTCAGAATGCGGCCCCTGCGTTCACGGCGATCGGCAGACAGTTCCTCGGGGTCTCCCTGTTGATCATAATAGTCTATTGCTTTTTCACTGACTTCGGCCATGACATCAAGGCGCCCGACGCTTGACAGTTTCGTTTTAAGGCCGGTCGACATATACTCAATCAATCCTTCTGCTTCATTACGTGCTTGTTCGGCTTCGCGTTGCGCGGTAACAGCGACGTCAAGCAGTCTTTCCGCCTCATTGCGTGCCTTTTCAGCTGCGCGCTGTGCGTCAACAGCAATATTTGTCAATAGGCCCATGCCTAGCATCGCGACCACGCTGGCAGCTGTGACCGCCATCACACGGCGCATTTTTCGCTGAAGGTCACGTTCGATAAGGGTATCCAGGCCTATTTCCAAAAGTCCGGCAACGAGCTTTAGTTTGCCACGCCGCCTACCATCGCCATCGGGTCGCAAATCAGCAGCAAGTGGCTCTGAGGGTGTTTTGGTTAGTTGACCGTTTTTGCCAAGCTTGAACCTTAGGGCAGGTGGGAAACATTCCTGTTCAGGCATCCCTTGGTTGGAAGCGAAGGGTTCCCCGGACAGGATAACCGACAGGATACGCCTTTCACCGGTGAGTTTCTTGAACTCGATAATTTCCCGATTGACCCAGCGCGATGCAGCTGCGGCGGGCGAGCAAAGTACAATCATGAATTCCGACTGGGTTAGCGCCTTTTTGACCTCTGCGGTCAAATCTTCTGCTGCAGGTAATTCATCCCGGTCGCGAAATATGCGCCCGATACGTTTAGGCACGAGGGTGCCATTTTGCCCAGGTTTGCCTGCCAACCGTCTTGGCACTCGGTAGTTTTCGAGGTCTTTCAATAACCGGTCGGCGGCTGCTTTGTCCGCATGGCTATAGCTGATAAAGGCTTTGTATCGATAAGTTTCGGTCACGCACTCTCTCCCCTGACGCACAACCTAGAAAGATCATTCCTCATGTCAGGGATGCATTACAAGTGACAAATGCGTGTATTACTCAAGCTTGGCGTGACTAATCCCTTAATCAACTTTTACGTAGCCGATGCCGTCACGTACCGTAATTTCGGTGTTGTAGGGTTCTGACCGGTCTTGCAGGTTCTTCAGGATTTTGTTGGCAAGGGAAACACATGACTGTTTCAAACGGCATCAATTCAGCTTTTGGGTAAATGACCTATGCCGATCAGGTAAGGCTCTTGTCCGGGTTAAACTCGGGAATGCCAGCACCCACGTCAATCCACTGAATATCCCGCATTTGTCGGTTGTCATACCATCCCGGTGTTGAGGCATCTTCCCCTAGGGTGTCGCCGGTTTGCGTAAACAGCGCTATTTTATAGCAAATAGTCCCTTCTTCATCACAAAGCGGCAAGTGCAATCCACTGTAGACAATGTGGCTTGCTCGCTGGCTATGATATTGATAGTGATGACTTAACCCAGCAGGGTGAGAGAAATACAGGGCCCACAATTGCTCGAAGAAGGGCACAGACTCCGGCTCGCATTGATCAAACACATTTATACCCGTTTGATTTTCGCCGCGTTGATCGTCCACCTCAGTGCCAGCCAAACGGAACACCAATCGCCTTGGGCCCAGATATTCTGTGATGGTAACTTTGGGGGCGAGGGTGGCCAAACCAGGTAGTGACAGGGAATTGCGATTGGGAACAAGGGCGTGCGCCTCTCTGGGTAGAGATTTCCAATAGCGCCAAAAACGATTTTGATAGTCGTTAAACATGCTGTCTTCGGGCAACCTTTTCCATCAAGCCTAGATTAGAATTAAACAGCCCGCTTAAAAAAATCGTTAACTCTAGGCGATGAAGCAGTTGCGCATTGCCCCAATTGTCATTGACGATTGGGGCCTGATCCATGACATTAGTGTCGTGTCTGGCCAGTTTTCAGGAATATCCATGACGATTTCAAGCGGTATTAACTCGGCTTTTTTGGCAAATGACCTGTGCCGGGCGTGTGGCATTTGCTGCGACGGCGTTTTGTTTACCTATGTTGAACTTTCCGAAGAAGAAGCGGAGGCGCTTAAAGACAGGGGCCTTGGCATCTACCGTGACGATAAGAACAGGCCAGTTTTTGATCTTCGTTGCAACCGCTTTGGGGAGCAGGGTTGTACGCTTTACGGCGACCGGCCCAAAACCTGCAAATCCTACCACTGTGACCTGACCCGTGCAGTTATGAACGAAAGCGTGTCGTTTGATGAGGCAAAAGCACAAGTTGATATGCTGAAGGAAAGCGGTACCTGGTTGCTTGAAAATGCTCCCGTCGCAGCAACAGTTTCGAAGGAGGAAGGCGAAGAAACCGACCCGTTACCGGAGGTGCTGTCGCTTTCTTTCCTTAAGAAAGTCAATGCCAGCAAGCCAAAGGCGTCTAGCCCCAGTTTGCGCGATACATTGTTCAAGGCGCTACGCTACTTCGATGAAAAAGGCGACCCAAAGTCTCTCACGGAATCCGAGAAAGACTTTGTAATGCGCGCCTTTGAGCATTTGAAACGCATTGATCGGCATTTTGGCAAGACCCGCCTTTTTGTCAGGTTTGCGTCACTGGTTCAGAGTTTGCGGTGACACGCTGATTGCTGTAACTCTGGAAAAACGCGTTGTGATGTTCTGGATCAGGCGATGCCCAAGTGGGGGCAGGGCTCGTGGGCCATTGCGGTAAAGGATTTTGGGCATGGACGCTTGCGGTATGCCATTTAGCTTAACAATTTCCAGCGCTCCCGGTTCGGCATAGGCATGGGCTAGATTGAGCGGCAGCAGGGTGACCATATCAGATGTTTTTGAAACTCGGATAAGCGCTTCATAATTTTCGCTGAGACATAGGCTGGTGCCAAGGCTTGCGGCAGAGAGACTGGCATTGATGCTCGCAAACTGCGCAGGCGCAGGGCTGTGGCCTACCGCAAAACCGGACAGGTCTTGCAGCGACGGTGCAGTTAATCGCGCAATTGGGTGGTTACTGCGCACCAGCGCGACAATCGGTTGTGGTGACAGGTCAGTTACCACAAGGTCGCTATCATGTGGTGGGGCAGCCAGATCGCATACTGCAAGGTCAATGGTATCGTCATTAAGGCGGGCAATCAGGCTATTGGTATCACCCGTTTCAAGGCGAAGTTCTACGGTATCAAAGTCATGCACAACACTCGCTATGATTTGTTCTGACAGCAACACTGTGTAAGCGGGGCCTAGGCCAATGGTAAGGTGGCCTGAACTACCTGCATTCCATTCCTTGACCATTGTCTCCGCGTCCTTTGCCGAGCGCAGGATAACACTGGCTTGTTCGACAAAGCGAAGGCCCAGTTCGGTCAGGTGCAGGCGCCTGCCCTGCCGCTCAAAAAGACTGGCCTGCAAATGGTCTTCCAGGCCATGGATGCTTTTTGTGAGGGCCGGTTGGGTAATGTTCAGGCGAGTTGATGCCTTTTGAAGCGTGCCTTCTTCGGCGACCGCGACCAGATGACGAAGATGCCTGAGGTCTAACAATATATCACCAATAGTTATTAATTAATAAAAATATATCACTATTTTATATCATTCTTACCTTCTATTGTCATCATGTAAGGGAGAGGTTTTATGACAAGTTCTTTGACAATTATTGCAGCCTGGTTGTTGGTGATTGTGCTGGAGGTTCTGGCGGGGCGTTTTCTAGAAAAGGAAAATACCAAAACACGCGATGTGGTGATTGAGATATTCTCCACGGCCAATGTGTTTTTCCTCAGTGTACCGCTTGTCATTCTGGCGGGTGCGAGTTTGGCAGCCTATCTTTTCCCGGCGCAGGCGGGTGCTCTTGCAGGGTTGCCTTTCTGGGCTATGTTCCTGCTGTTCGCACTTGGCGACGATATGATGCAATATTGGTGGCACCGTGCGAGCCACACCTTCCCGTGGCTGTATAACCTTCACCGGGTGCATCATGATGCCGATTATCTGAATGTACGCATTACCTACCGGAATGGTATTCTTTATTACCTGCCCATGCCAAGCCTTTGGATTACCGGGTTGCTTGTGTATCTGGGCGGTGGTGAGGTGTATGCCTTTTATGTGGTGCTCAAAAGCATTGTGATCATTGGGGCGCATTCCAGCGTGCACTGGGACGAGCCGCTCTATAAGATCAAATGGCTTAATCCGTTGATGTGGATTGTTGAACGCACTATTTCGACCCCGGCAACGCATTCTGCCCACCATGGTCGTCACAAGTCAGACGGTGTAACGCACTATAAAGGCAATTTCTCAAACTTGTTTTTTCTGTGGGACATGATTTTTGGAACAGCGAAAATTACCCGTCAGTACCCCAAAGAATATGGCGTTGAAAACCTGAACAATGTTTCTGGTGCCCAGCTTCTGCTCTGGCCACTGGTTGGTGCTGGCACGGGAACAGTGGAAGAAAAAACAGACCCTGTTCAAGCAGCGGAATAAATCTATTATCACCATTAATGTGTGATTATTGGAAGGGCGCACAATGTTGTGCGCCTTGTCCGTTTTGAAAGGCCAGTTTCATGGAACCATTTATTATGCCGTTTGATGGCAAAAGTCCTGTCATTCATGAAAGTGCCTTCATTGCGCCCGGTGCGGTGATAATTGGTGATGTTGAAATCGGCCCCGATGCCAGCGTTTGGTATGGTTCTATACTCAGGGCGGACTGCAACAAGATTGTTATTGGCGCACGCAGCAATATTCAGGACGGCACAGTCATTCATGTGGACGTTCCAGACATTGGCGGCACGCCCTGCCTGATTGGTGAAGACGCACTGATTGGCCATAAATGCATGCTGCATGGGTGCACGATCGAAGACCGGGGTTTTGTCGGCATGGGCGCGACAGTTCTGGATGGTGCGGTTGTGGAGTCTGGCGGCTTTCTGGCAGCGGGCGCATTCCTGGGGGCTGGCAAACGGTTACCATCGGGAGAGATGTGGGCGGGCTTGCCCGCCCGGAAATTCCGCGATTTGAAAGAAGGCGAGGACAAAAACATGCTGGCCGGTGCGCAGCATTATGTTCATGAAGCCCACGCACATAAAGCCGCTGTTGAGGCGCTTGCGAAAGGTTAAGCTTCCGGTTCGCGGTCCTCGGTATTTTCTTCGATCAATGTTGTTGCATCATTCGGTTTAAACTTCAGCACCACCGTGGGGAGGATGCTGAGTTCAAGCTCAATATCGCTGAAATGAAACTTGTTGAAGTTCAGTTTGCTGCGCGCTGCGCTGGCGCGGAACAGGGAAGCAAGCACTGTGTTGACCAGTTTTTTGTCTTTGGTTTCCTCCAGCAGCACGAGTTTTTCCTCTTCGCTGATGATTTTAGTGATGCGCAGGTGCGGCACAACTTTGGGCGAAAGGCCAAGGCCAACCTCAATTTCTGTCACCTCGTACCCGGCGCGCTCAATGTAGGGCAGGGCTTCATTGAAGCGACTGGCAGTTTTGCCGAGCGTGTCGCCGCTGAACTCTTTCAAGCCTTCAACAGTGGCGGCATAGGCAGACGTTGCGTTCTCGCTCCAGGTGGCTGTGCTTTCCCGACCTAAAAGTTTTAGGCGCATGTCTTCCAGAATGTCAGGCAATCGTCTGCTCATAAGGCTCCTTTCCCGCGCGGTTGCCTGTTTTAGATGGCGACAGACTTGCCAATCGACAAGGGGTAAATGATTCGCAGCCGTTTGGGCGGTTTGAGGTGTGCTTGTAAAGGCTATGATGAACGGTGTTTTTGCGAAATGGCAAAGTGAATATTCTTTTTTGACGCAAGTCAGGGGGCGCATAAGCACAACAAATTGGAAGAATTCGCATATTTGACCAGACAACGGGTTGACCCGCGCCCCATTTTGCGATGGTATTCGTGCAACAATGCATCAAGGGCTGCTTGACGTGTATCGGTCAGGCATATGCCAGTATCAGAATAGTTATTCGGCTGGTTATCCAATAGGGGAAGGATATTTGTAATGAGCATCTCGAAACTCAGCCACATTATGGAAATGTTCCGTTTTGGCGACAAGGAGCTGTCTGCTGACGAGAAGAAAGAGCTGGTCGAGGAAGTGTTGCTGATGACACTTGCACGTGCAACCAGCGCCGATTGCAACATCGATTCAGTTGAAGTTGCCAGTGTACAGACCATCATCAAAGAGGCGACTGGGTCCGATATTAGTGAGCAGGATATCCGAATCGCTGCGATCTCTGACCTGTTTAAAGAAGCGAGCCTGAAGCGTTATTTATCTAAGATTCGCTCAAAAATTGACGTTTCTGACCGTCAATTGGTGGTTTCTTCGCTTGGTAAACTGATAAAAGTTGATGGAAAAGTCAGCCCGTTTGAGGTGGAGTTTTTCAACGAAGTTGTCGAAGCTTTGGGGCTTACACCTGCTGAGATGGCCGGTCTGGCAGAGGATACAATCCGCCGGTAAGTTGTTGAAACCCAAGGTTTTATAAAATATACCAAAGGCTGTTTCCTTAAAATGGGAAGCGGCCTTTTTTGTTGGCGTCAGGTCGTCGTTTTTTGCGGCAATTTGAGAAGGTTTCAAATTAGGTAAAATTTTAATCAAACATTTACCGAAATCAAAAGACTGGTATGTTTTATTGTGTCATTCGAATTTGGTTCGATTCTGTAATGACGTGTAAGCACAATGGGGTTTTTCGATGGACCTGAAAACGCTAACCAATATGTTTCCTTCCCACAAATTGGTTATGGGGGAGCAGTTTGCTCAGGAAAGTATCAGCGCGCTCAAGATTCGCAGTGTTCTGAACTGGTCTGACACCATCTTTGTGAACTGCGACTTTAGCGAGGCTCAGTTTCACCTGTTAATGGTCTCAAGCGCTATTTTCTTCAAATGTGATTTCTCAGGCGCGGTGTTCCGTGCGTGCGATATAGATGGCAGCGAATTTATTTCCTGTAACATGACCTGTGCTGACATGCTGGGTTCAGTGGTAAGTGACACCACCTTTACCGATTGTATCATTGGCGGCATTCGCGGACCTGTTGATCAAGAGGGGCTGAATTTTTATTTCCCGCGCTATTCGCGGAACCTGCCTCTTACATCCCAAGCGCCTTACTATGTGTTTACCACGGTTGAGGAAATGCTTTACCTCTTCAAAACTGAAGAGAGTTGGCGCATCCATGGCACCAAGCGGCGTGTAACTGTTAAGCATGCGGATGTGGATGACCTTGAGGAGCCATACCGCACAGCCATCAAAAGCTCGATTGAACTGGACCGTCAGCGCTTGAGCACCCTGATCGGTCAACCGCAACCGGTAGCCTAAACCACTAGTTCCTGAATGATTTGATTTCCGCCTGCCAGTGTCTCAGGTGGCCTCATGCTTGTCTTAAAGCAGAGTATATTGAGGCCATGGATTTTGGATATTAATTGACAGCGCTGTCATGTAAGCTATGCTAATCCTGATCATTAGTACCGTACTGACGGTATGTTGAACAGGCATTTGTGCGAAGGGGTGCAGCGTCGCTGGACTTGAGGGTTGCGGGGAGGCAATCCACCTTGGCAGGCCAGGAGAGGCGAGCATGGCATCAGCGGCAACCATCAATGATGTGGCCAAAAAGGCGGGCGTATCCATCAAAACAGTCTCGCGCGTTGTTAACCGCGAGCCGAACGTTCGCCAGAATACGCGCGAGTTGGTGCAGCAGGCGATTGAGGCATTAAACTATAAGCCCAGCCTGGCGGCGCGCGGACTTGCCGGTGGGCGCACTTTCCTGGTTGGTATGCTGTTTGATAACGCGAGTGATAGTTTTCTTGGCGACCTTCAGCGCGGTATTCTGGAGGCTTGCGCCGAACAGCATTATGGCCTTGCTCTATGTCCGGCACCAAGCTCAGGCGACAGGACCAAGGGACTGATGGAGTGGATCGGCTCCACGCAGCCAGATGGTCTTATTCTTACGCCGCCACTTTCGGACGACAAAGAGCTGGTTGAAAAGCTATTGCAGGAAAACCGCAAGTTTATCGCTGTGTCTTCGTCCGGCACGGGGCTTGGCCCAGCCGTTTATATTGATGAGCAGGCGGCGGCGCAGGCCATGGCACAACATCTTATTGATGCAGGCTATAGGAAAATCGGATTTGTTCGCGGACCCGCGGACCACGCTTGTAGCGAGCTGCGCTATAGTGGGTTTTGTGCGGCTATGAAAGCTGCTGGGTTGCCGCTTGAGTATAGCTGGATCGTAGACGGTACGTTTGACTTTGATTCAGGTACCGCAGCCGGACAAAAACTCCTTAATCAGCAGAAGCGGCCAGACGCTATTTTTGCCAGCAATGATGAAATGGCCACAGGGGTTATGCATGTTGCTTACCGTATGGGGCTGAATGTGCCGCGTGACCTTGCTGTGGCCGGGTTTGATGACACTCCACTTGCTGCGCGCTTCTGGCCCGGACTATCAACCGTTCGCCAACCGATTGGTGATATTGGCCGTTTGGCCACCGAACAGTTGATGCAGCTTATTTCGCCTAATCCGGGTGGGCAAAAGCAAACTGAAACCGCTGATGTGGATGCAAATACAGAATTGCCGTTTGAACTTGTATTGCGCGCCTCAACATCCCCTGAAACATGATCTCCCCAATCAGGAAACCAGACTATGAGTAGACAGTCGAACATTCACGGCGAAACAAGACGGCAGCATCTTTCTGTTGCTTACAAACTGGCCAGTGATCTGCTGACGGATGGTCACCGTTTGCCTGAGCTTGAACAGTCGCTAAAAGACAGGTCTAAGCCATTGTTGAAGGCGCGTCTTACAGCAATGGTTTCACGGTGGCAGGAGCTTGACCGCACACGCAATGAAAAGCGGCTTGAAGCCATCGTCGATACATTGGCGCATGATAAAGAGGGCTCGCTTCGGCCATTTGAAGAGTTCCAGCAATTGATAGAAGACGAAGTTGC
This sequence comes from Kordiimonas sp., assembly GCA_965199355.1. Lineage (GTDB taxonomy): Bacteria > Pseudomonadota > Alphaproteobacteria > Sphingomonadales > Kordiimonadaceae > Kordiimonas. The sequence goes on along the minus strand of CBDARB010000009.1, from coordinate 59,169 downwards.
AGGTTTTGTCGTTACGGCTCACCCAACATTTTCTATGTCACCCCAAGCTTGGCGTTGTGCCGATGCCTTTATGAGTGGTTTGCCACGAGGGCAGGCGGCAGCTGAAGCCGCGCTGGACGCTGAAACTCTGGAGCATGTGGAGCCTAATCGTTCCCCAACTCTCCACGAGGAATTAGAGTATGCGAATGTGGCGCTTGGCAATATGCGCCGGAGCTTGCGGGTGCTGTATCAGGCGGTTTTCCGGCGGGCAGCAGTGCTTTATCCAGACCAGTATCGTGCTCTTCGGCCTCGCCTGACCACGATTGCAAGTTGGGTTGGTTTTGACCTTGATGGCAGGACAGATATCAATTGGTCGTTAGGTCTTTTGTTCCGCTACCGCACCGCGATTGCCGGGCTGGAGCTTTGTCAGGCAACGGTTGCCAGCATCGCGACCGAGAATGCTGAAGCCAGGTCTTGTCTGGATGCGGTCGAGGAAGGTTTCGCTACCCTCATGGGGCGTTTCAAGCTTGGCGAGGAAGCTTTGGAGCGATATCAGGATGAAAGTGACGGTAACATCGCCGAATTTAACCGGCTAACGGTCGAAAATCGCAAGATTAAGGAAGATGCCCGGGGCCAGATCAATAGCGCGCTCGAGGCCCTGTTGGCCATGCCACTCTCGGAGCAAGACTGGTCTGAAGCTGCGGTTCTTTCAACCGAATGGCATTCGGTCGGGCTTGGGCTATCGCACATTCATTTTCGGCTGAACGCCGCGCAGCTCCATAACGCTATGGGGCCGGAAATTAACCTGACCCGCGCACCTGACCAAAGCGCGATGCGTCGGCATTATCTTGCGGCGATTACCGAAAAGCTGGCAAGCGTCAAGCCGCAGTCAATTCACTATGGCAACCTTGCTGGCGAGCGTACGACGGCGAAGCGGGTGTTCATGATGGCGGCGCAATTTTGCAAGCATTTCGATGCCGCAACCCGTATTCGCATGCTGGTAGCAGAGTCAGATACGCCCTTTACACTGCTTGCGGCGCTTTATTACGCCAAGCTTTTCGATGTTGAAGACTATGTGGAAATTTCCCCGCTGTTTGAAACAGCGATTGGCCTTGAGCGCGGCGACAGGGTTATTGCCGAACTGGTCGATAACCCCCATTTTCTGGCTTATATCAAGCGACAAGGTCGTTTCTGTTTGCAGCTCGGGTTTTCAGATTCGGGTCGTTATATTGGCCAGCCGGCTGCAACACTTGCCATTGAACGGTTTAAGCTTCGGCTCATTCGTTTGTGGAAAGCGCGTGGTCTTGGCGATATTCAGCTATTGTTCTTCGATACTCACGGGGAATCCATCGGTCGTGGTGCTTTCCCGGGCAGCCTCAAGGATCGCTTTACATACACTCAGCCACCGAGAGTGCGGCAAGCTCTGTCTGAACTGACGCGCCCAGAAAAACATGAGGTTAGCTTCCAGGGCGGCGAGGGATATCTGTGGTTCCTGAGCGAAGACACTGCCCTTGCAACACTTACGGACTTTCTGGAAGTGCGTTTCGCTGACCACAAAGCGGAGGACGATAGGCTGTATGCGGAAAAAGGCTGGTCGCTCGACTTTTTCCTGACGCTTGTTGAATACCAAAACCAGCTTACTGATGACCCGGGTTATGTACGTCTTATCGACTCCATCGGTAGAAGCCTACTTTACCCCACGGGTTCACGGTCCCTGAGGCGCCAAAGTGGTGGGGCGGTACACCAGCGGCTGGAGCGTATCTCACAGATACGGGCCATTCCTCACAATGCGGTTTTGCAACAGCTTGGGTATCTTGCAAACAGTTGCGCGGGTTTGGGAACCGCGATCGAACGTTCACCAGACAAGTTCAATACGGTTCACAGTGCGTCTGACCGTTTGAAGATTGTTACCAGTATGGCGACAAATGCGCTTGCGCGCTCGGACGTTGGGATTATCGAATCATACGCCAAGCTTCTCAGCCCCGGTTACTGGCTTGACCGCAGCGACAACGCCGCAACTGACAGGGAACGTCGTAACCTGCGCCGCCTGTCTGGCGTGCTTGAAGGGTTGTTTGATAGCGACAGCATTGACGCCTGTATCCGAAACCTGCGCCGGGATGCAGGTATGATGACCGACTGTCTTGAGGAAGACTGCGATACCAGCATGCTGGACCTTCCGGGTGTGGACGAAGAACTGATGGAGCTGCATGAAATACGCATCGGCCTCATCCAGTTTATCTTTGTGAAATCCATGGAAATACCACGGTTTTCCAGTCGGTTTGATTTCTCGCTGGAAGAATTGCTCGTTGAGATGCTGCACCTGGAGGTGCCGGATACTGTCGCGCGGCTGAGGGAGATTTTCCCGGAAGCGGAAGAACAAAGTGACACCAACGGGTACGGTGAAGTGACAACTTATCAAGGGAGTTCTTCGTCGGGTTATGCCGACCTGCACCAGAATATCCTTGATCAATTAGATAAAGCCTACGATCTGGTGCTGAAACTCAGCGGCCTGATTGCGCTGAAAGCCGGTGCGTTCGGGTAGACCGAACAGCACCATTTTAAAGGAAAAGATCAATGCAAGACGCGTTTGATTTGGTGATTTTTGGTGGAACGGGTGACTTGTCTCGCCGAAAATTGTTGCCCGCCCTTTATGCGGGGCTGGTTGCCGGACGGGTGCATCCGGATACCCGGATTATCCTGACGTCCCGGTCTGAACCGGACACATCAACGGGTGACTGGCTAAAACAGGTTTTCGAAAAGAATGTGCCAGCTTGTGGTGTTACCGCAGCCGACCTGAAAAAATTCGCGGCCATGGTTCGTGTGGTCGGGCTTGGTTTGACAGATGGCGGTGAAGACTGGGAACAGCTAAAGGCGTCGCTTGGAAGCAGCGCTAACCGGCCAATGGTTCATTTCCTTGCGATTCCACCAGCCGTCTTTACCCGCACATGCGAACTGCTTGGCGAGTATGACCTTAATGGCAGCAACGCCCGGGTTGTTCTTGAAAAACCACTGGGCCATGACCTGGTTTCAGCGCAGAAAATCAATGCTGATGTTGGGTGTTTCTTTGAGGAAAGCCAAACCTTTCGTATCGACCATTACCTTGGAAAGGAAGCGGTACAGAACCTGCTGGCGCTTCGCTTCTCCAACATTATGTTTGAGGAGCTTTGGAGCGCGCGCACCATTGATCATATCCAGATAACTATTGCGGAAGATCTTGGTGTTGAAGGACGTGGAGGGTTCTACGAAGGCACAGGTGCCATGCGTGACATGGTGCAAAACCACCTTCTGCAGCTGTTGTGTCTGGTGGCGATGGAGCCGCCCGCGCGCCTTGATGGTGACAGTATTCGCGAAGAAAAACTAAAGGTTCTCAAATCGCTGAAGAACTACACTGGCGCTGAGATTGACCAAAATGTTGTGCGTGCCCAGTATGATGCAGGCGCGATGGCCGGCGAAGCGGTTGGTTCCTATGCTGATGACCTGAAGCTTGAAGGCGACAGCAGCACCGAGACCTTTGTAGCGCTCAAGGCATATATCGAAAACTGGCGCTGGGCCAATGTCCCGTTTTATTTGCGCACGGGTAAACGGCTGCCTGACCGTTTTGCGGAAATTGTGATCCAGTTTAAGCCAATCCCTCATTCACCGTCAGAAGGGTGGGGGCGCCATATTAATCCGAACCGGTTCATTATTCGCTTACAGCCAGAGGATCATCTGGCCCTGCGTATGATGGTCAAAAACCATGGGTCCGCCAGCGAAGCGCTCAAGGAAGTGGAAATGAACCTTGATGTGGTGGCAGATGGCGCGCGCCTTGGACCTTATCTGCGGCTTATTCTTGATGCGGCGCGTGGTGATCAACGCCTGTTTGTGCACCGCGATGAGGTGGAACATGCGTGGCGTTGGGTCGATAATATTATCGAGCATTGGCAGCAGTCTGGTTCTGCGCTGCGTCGTTATCAGGCGGGCACATGGGGGCCTTACGAGGTGCATGACCTTATGGTGCGTGATGGCCGCGAATGGTTCTATGAAACAAGCGGTCGGCTAGGCAATGGCTAACTGGCATGTTTTTGAAAGCCGGGAACAGATGGTTGCTGGTCTCAAGTCCAAAGTTGAGACTGTATTGGCCGATGCAGTGCGAACCAGAGGGCAGGCATCTTGGGCTGTGTCTGGTGGTTCGACGCCTAAGCCACTTTTTGAAGCCATGCAACAATCCGTCCTTGAGTGGCAGCATGTTGATGTGGCGCTGGTGGATGAGCGCTGGGTGCCGTTTGATCATGTCCGGTCAAACGAAGCATTTGTTGCTGGTAGCTTGATGAAAGGGCGCGCCGCCAGTGCCTGTCTTGTTGGTATGAAAACAGACCACACGCATGCGCATCTGGCGGTTGCCGAGGTGAACAGTCGCTATCGGTCTACCGCACAACCTTTTGACAGCGTGCTGCTTGGTATGGGGCCAGATGGCCACACGGCATCGCTGTTTCCGGGGGCTGATGGGCTTCAGGAAGCGTTTGAGCCCGGCGCACCAACGTGCGTTGCGCTAACGGCGATCAAAAGCGATGTGACAGGTGAAGAAGTAGAGCGGATGAGTTTGTCTGCGGATGCTATAGCGAAATCGCCACATGTTGCGCTTATGATCACCGGGGAAGAAAAGAAAGCGGTTCTTGAGGAAGCGCTTGGTGGTGACGGGGGACTGCCGGTTGCTCGGCTTCACGATATGAAGCCTTTTGATGTTTATTGGGCGCCTTAGGCTCAGGAAAGTAAGATCAAATGACAAATGCCAAACTGTTGGAAATTACGGAACGGGTAAAAGCGCGCTCTGTCGAGAGCCGTAAAGCTTATGAAGCGCGCACGAATGCGATGCGCGCAGATGGTCGGCCTCGCCCAAGGCTTTCTTGTGGCAACCTTGCCCATGCTATCGCTGCTTGTTCTGAAGCGGAGAAAGCGAAACTGGCGGCGGATGGTATGGCGAACATCGGTATCGTTAGCTCCTATAATGACATGCTTTCCGCACACCAGCCTTATCATGCCAAGCTTGATGAAATGAAGAACTACATTGTGGACGCAGGTGCGGTTTCCCAGATGGCAGGTGGTGTACCTGCCATGTGCGATGGGGTAACTCAGGGCCAAAGCGGTATGGAACTGTCGTTGTTCAGCCGTGATGTGATAGCCATGTCCACGGCTGTTGCCATGACCCACAATGTGTTTGATGGCGGCATGCTTTTCGGCATCTGTGACAAGATTGTACCAGGGCTCTTGATGGGTGCGCTATCCTTTGGCCACCTTCCATTTGTGTTCGTGCCCGCGGGGCCCATGCCAACCGGCATTTCAAATTCGGAAAAGGTGAAGGTACGTCAGCAGTATGTTACCGGCGAGGTGGGGCGCACAGAACTCTTGCAAAGCGAAAGCCGAGCCTACCACAGCCCCGGCACCTGCACCTTCTATGGCACTGCTAACTCAAACCAGATGATGCTGGAGATGATGGGCCTGCAACTGCCGGGCAGTAGTTTCGTCAACCCGACTGATCCGCTCAGGCAGGCGCTTGACCGGGAAGCTGCGAAAACCATGGTCGCGCTCGCGGACGCCAAAAACAAAGTTGGCATTGGTGACATGGTGACGGCTGAATCCATTATCAACGGGGCGATTGGCCTTTTGGCAACAGGTGGGTCCACAAACCACACGCTTCATATTGTAGCGATTGCAGAGCGGGCTGGCATTCAGTTTACCTGGCAGGATTTTGCGGACTTGTCAGAGATTATCCCGCTGCTTGCACGGGTGTATCCAAATGGTGTTGCCGACGTGAATGCTTTCCATGCGGCGGGCGGAACGCCTTTCGTGATCAAGGAGCTTCTTGGTGCTGGTTTGTTGCACGGCGACATTGAAACCATTGTCGGCAGGGGTCTGCAGCCGTTTGGTGAAATGCCGGAGCTTGATGGCGATAAAGTCGCGTGGCAAAAATCACCTGAAGAACCCAAAGACAATATGATTGTGCGCGGTGCGACGGAGCCGTTTCAGCCGACAGGCGGCCTTGCATTGATGGAAGGGCCACTTGGTCAGGCTGTAATGAAAATTTCCGCCGTAAAACCGGAAAATCGCTTTGTAGAAGCACCAGCCGTTGTATACGAAAACCAAGATGACATGCTCGCCGCATACAAAGCGGGTGAGCTGGAGCGAGACTTTGTTGCTGTCATTCGTTTTCAGGGGCCACGCGCCAACGGAATGCCGGAGCTTCATAAGCTGACACCAAGCCTTGGTGTTCTGCAAGACAAGGGCTTTAAGGTTGCGCTCGTTACCGATGGCCGCATGTCTGGTGCGTCAGGCAAGGTGCCGTCTGCGATCCATGTGTCGCCAGAAGCTGCCATGGGCGGCCTGATTGCCAAGGTGCAGGACGGCGATGTGATCCGGCTTGACCCCGAAGGCGGACGGCTGGAGTTGATGGTGGATGAGGAAACCTTGGCGGCACGACAGCCTTCAAATGGGCCTAACGAATTACAGACCTATGGCCGGGACTTGTTTGCTGCTATGCGTAGTTCAGTTTCGACCGCAGACCTTGGCGGGTCAGTTTTTCAGGGAGTATGAGATGACATCTATTGACCAGATTTTGAATGCCTCAAAGGTGATGCCCGTTCTGGCGTTCAAAAGTGTCGAAGAAGCCGTTACGACATGTGAAACTTTGTACGAATGCGGTGTGCGCGTGTTTGAAATTACGCTGCGGCATGACACGGCATTGGATGCTATCAAAGCGGTGAAATCGAGCTTGCCTGCTGACGCGATGGTTGGTGCCGGTACAATCCTGACACCAGACCTTGCAAAAGCTGCCAAGAACGCTGGTGCGGTTTTCGGTGTTAGCCCCGGCCTGACAAAAGAGCTGGGTACTGCAATCCGGGCAATGGGCTGGTCGTTCCTGCCGGGTGTGTCGACACTGTCGGAAGCCATGGAAGCAACCAATATGGGTTTCGAGGCGCTGAAGTTCTTCCCTGCGTCTGCGTGCGGTGGGCCCGGTTTTTTGAAGGCTGCTGGCGCTGTTCTGCCGAACACACTGTTTTGCCCTACAGGCGGTATCACAGCTGATACAGCAGGCGATTATCTGTCGCTTGGCAATGTGCCGGTTGTTGGTGGTTCGTGGGTCACGCCGCGTGGTGCAGATGGTGCCATTGATCTTGCTTCCACACGGGAATGTGCGCTGGCGATCAAATCTCTATAATTCAACAGTCGTTGAATATCGGTTGACCGTGATGCCTTTCTGCCGCTAGTCTCGCCCAAAATCTGGTTGGGGAGGCCGGTTTGAAAATCATTCATATTGTTCTGCTTCTGTTGCTAGCGATTGCGGGCATCACGATTTCCGTTTTGACAGGCGATGTGCCGCCCGGCGCGACAGGGGTTCCGCACCCTGAAATCCCAGGTCTCTCGGTTAGTGGTGACGCGGCGGTGAGTGCCGCGGCGCTTGGCGCAGCGCCATATTATTTCCAGATAGGTGTCATCTTGCTGGCCGGTTCGCTTCTTTATATGGGTGTTCCAGAGCGCAGGCGGGATAGCTTGTTAAAGGTTGCTTTCTTTACCGGTGTCGCATTCGCACTGTATGTCTGGTCAATGATCTGGGGTGGCTACCAGAACTATCTTGAAACCGGCGAAACCACCATCGTATTTGGCTTTCCCCTGCCCACAAGCTGGATGCTGGGTGGTGTGTGGGCAAGTTTTCTTGCCTTCGATCTTTTTTATGTGTTCGCTTTTTACCGCTATTTTCTGCATCCCGACGACGAAGCGGCTTTTCACGCACTTGTTGCTGACATGGCTGGCGAAGAGGAGGCTGATTGATGGAAGAGTATCGTCAGCCTATCATCCTTCTGTTCGTTGCCCTTTATATGGGGGCTTGCATCTGGGTTGGCTTATGGGCCATGCGGCGGACCAAGTCTGCCAGTGAATTTTTTGTTGCGGGGCGCGGGCTTGGGCCGTGGGTGGTTGGCCTTGCTGTATTTTCAAGTGCACTATCAGGGTTTGGGTTTGTTGGCGGACCAGGGCTTGTTTATGCCTCGGGGTTTAGTTCCGTCTGGATGTCAGTATGCGCTGCTTTGGGTTTCGGAACCGGCTATTTTCTGATCGCAAAGCGCATCCGTATGATCGCAGAGGTCAGGAACGCCATGTCGCTTCCTGATATTGTTTACGCGCGCTACGGCAGCGATACCGCAAGGCTTCTGACAGCTGGCACCATTCTGCTTGGTGTTCTTGGGTATCTGGCGACGCAAATTCTGGCTATGGGGGTGGTGCTCCAATCCATTCTTGCCGGCACGGAAATGTTCGCAAACATCAGTCTGGTAGCAAGTGTGGCTATATCCTCTGCTGTGCTCATATTTTACTGCGTTACCGGTGGTATTGTCGCGTCAGTCTATACCGATTTGGTGCAGGGCATTGTGATGATTGTCGCTGGGGCCCTTGTCGTGATTACAGCAGCAAATGTGTTTGATGGCGGTTTTGCAGAAGCAAGCAGCATTCTGCTGGCGAATGATGGTGAAGATGCCATGCCGTTTGGTACGCTTGGTCCAATGGCTTCGCTCGCTTGGTTTTTCCTGTTTGGTCTTGGTCTTGCTGGCCAGCCGCATGTTGCGACCAAAATGATGATGAACAGAAAGCTATCGGACAATCGTGCCATCCTGCCAATGACGGTATTTGCCTATATGATTGCGGCCATGCTTTGGGTGTCTGTCGGTGTTGTTATGCGGGCGCTGGTGGTTGGTGATGTCGCGCTCCCTCTTGCCGCAGCGGACGAAGCAGCACCTGTGTTTTTGTCCACCTATGCGCATCCCGTTCTGGCGGGCGTTGTGTTTGCCGGGTTGTTTGCAGCCATCATGTCCACTGCCGATGGTTTCCTGAATATTGGTGCAGCAGCAATCATTCATGACATTCCAAAGGCGATCCGTGGCCGTTCACTCAATAACGAACTGTTTTGGGCGCGGGTGGCAACAATCATCCTGTCGTTGGTTGCGGCTGGCATTGCGCTTTCAAGCGGGCAGCTTATTGCGATTCTTGGGGCCTTTGGGTGGGGCACGTTTGCAGCAGCCTTGGTGCCGGTTGTGGTTATTGGCCTAAATTGGAAACAGGCGAGCACAAGGGCTGCCATCGCGGCAATTACGGTCAGTCTGCTGATCAATTTCGCCATCCAGATATCGCAGATTCAAATACCGTACGCGATTTCGGGTGGGTTTATCGCTCTGCTCACGTCGATGATCCTGTTCATTGTACTATCGTTGCTGGAGAAACCTAAACCGCTGCCAAAAGATATTGATCGAATTCTCGAGCTATAGCGTAGTAAAACCTGTTAGGGACCAGCAGGAAGAGAGCCATGGCGAAACCGATCCTTGTGTTAATGTCGAATACACTTCGACTGGCAGACAATGCTGCGCTATCGGCGGCAGCAGCGAGTGGTCAGCCTGTTATTCCTCTCTATGTACTTGATGAGACCTCAGACGGTATGCGTCCGCTTGGGGCTGCAAGTAAATGGTGGTTGATGCAGTCGCTCACCGCGCTTTCCAATCAGCTTGAGGGCATGGATAGCAAGATCGTCATCGCCAAAGGCCGCATCCTTGATGCGGTGATGGACATGCTGGTGCAATCTGGCGCCGACACCGTGTATCTTACCCGTGGGTATACGCCGGGCTTGCGGGGTGTTGAAGCAGCGCTTCATGACGCCTTGTCAGGTGACGGGGTTACCATCCGTCGATTTGGTGGTAACCTGCTGACAGAGCCAGAGTCGGTGTTCAGCAAGTCAGGTACGCCTTATACTGTTTTCAGCCCTTTCTGGCGTGCAGCAAGCGAATTGATTGAAACGGTTGAGCCTCACCCGGCCCCGTCAGAACTGAAAACGCCAACCTCATGGCCTGAAAGCCTTCCCATCAAAAGTTTGGGCTTAGAGCCAAAACCTGCCTATTGGGCGGAACCAATTGCGCAGGCTTGGACGCCGGGCGAAGCGGCAGCCCTTGAGCGGTTGCATGAGTTTTTGGACGGGCCCGTAGAAGACTATAAGGCAGCGCGAGACTTTCCCGGAATCGATGCCACTTCGGCCCTTTCACCCTATCTAGCCTTTGGCGAAATCGGCCCGCGTACCATCTGGTGGCACACCAAACGACGCATGGCAGCAGATGAAACCATTGCAAAAGGCGCAAGCCACTTCCTGCGTGAAGTGGGATGGCGGGAATTTTCCTCGCACCTTCTTTTTCATCAACCCCAAATGCAATCAGAGCCGATGCGGGAACAGTTCAGGGCCTTCCCCTGGATCGAAGGAGACGGCGAAAACCTGACCGCATGGCAGAAGGGCCAAACCGGCTTTCCCATTGTGGATGCAGGCATGCGGCAACTTTGGCAAACCGGCTGGATGCATAACCGTGTGCGCATGATTGTGGCGTCTTTCCTTGTGAAAGACTTGCTGTGGCATTGGCGGGACGGCGAAGCTTGGTTCTGGGACACGCTTGTCGATGCGGATTTCGGCAACAATATCGCCAGTTGGCAGTGGGTGGCAGGATGCGGCGCGGACGCGGCACCCTATTTTCGAATTTTCAACCCTGTCACGCAGGGCGAAAAGTTTGACCCGGAAGGTGCCTATGTTCGCCGCTATGTGCCGGAACTTGCAGACTTACCGGATGCATATGTTCACAAACCTTTTGAGGCACCAGCCGGTGTTCTTGAAATGGCGGGTGTTAAGCTGGGCAGCACATACCCAAAGCCAATTGTTGATCGTAAAGTCTCGCGGGAACGGGCGCTCGCAGCGCTGGCGAGTATCAAGAAGGCGGATTGACAAGCTCGACCCTAACCCCCACGTGAAAACAGTGCGGAAATTGCAGGGGGGCTCCAATGACAAAATCTTCATCACTTGATTGGCGCAAGGCAGGGTTTGAAGTTGCGGCAATTGTCTTTGCGGTCTTGCTCGCGCTCTGGCTCGAAGGTTGGCGCGAAGATGTGGAACGCGCCGAGAGGGCAGAAACTTTCCTCACCCGTATTCGCGCGGAAGTGCAGGAAAACCGGAATTCGCTTGTTGACGCAATAGCCGACCATGAAACCTATATGAAAGGGCTGGAGCAAGCGCTCGATAACGATGAGGTAGGCATTCGAACCGTTGGGCCGTTTCTGCAAATTGAAGGTGGTGCAGCCAGTGACGCTGTGTGGCGTTCGGCGCAACTTTCTCCGGGTGTCACGGCGATGATCCCGTTTGAAACGCTGAGTAGTCTGGCTACTCTCTATGAAACACAAACTTATTATACCGACTATCTGAATTATTTCTTTCAGGACTATGTAAATTTGATCACTGAAATTGAGGCCGGTACCGACGGCAGGAAGGCTGTGCAGCTTTTTCGGCGACACCTTGAGGTCACCAATTCACTGGGTGAGCAGTTGCTAGCCCGCTATGACACTTTTCTCGCTGGTGAGGAGTAGCGTGTGATGATGAAAGATTTGCTGAAAAAGTTCTCTGCCGACGGTCGGGTGGAATGGATCGGCCTGCGCCCGGCGCGCCGTGAACCGATTGTGGTGGTGGATACTGCCGAAATTGACGAAAGTGGCCTTGTTGGGGATCGGCGAGAAAATCCCGGTAAGCGAGCTGTTACGCTCATTCAGGCGGAACACTTGCCCGTTATCGCAGCTCTTGCCGACAGGGAACTGGTTACCCCTGAAATGCTACGGCGCAATATTGTAGTATCGGGTATCAACCTGCTTGCGCTCAGGCACCATGAGATTCGGATTGATGATGTGATTTTGCGGACCACCGGCCCCTGCGCACCCTGCAGTCATATGGAAGCCGCCATTGGGTTTGGTGGCTATAATGCCATGCGCGGCCATGGCGGCCTGACGGCAGAAGTGGTGCGAGGTGGCGAGATAAAGGTGGGCTCTATCGTTTCGCCAGTGCTGAAAGACTAGCGCCTAACTGTCCTTCAGTTCGCTCAGAATGTCATCTGTATCTGCCCCTGACTTGGCAGGCCCGTGGCGTACCTCTGGAGCTGTGCCGGAAAACCTTGGTGTTGGGGCTGGCTGCATAAGGCCGTCCACCTCAATGAAGCTTTCGCGGGCCTGATTGTGCGGATGTTTGTGCGCCTCCCAGAAAGGCAAGATGGGAGCAAAGCAGGCATCGGTGCCGTCGAGTAGTTCCTGCCATTCAGCAGATGTTTTGCTTTTGAACAGGGTGGTTAGCTCTGCTTTCAAGCTTGCCCATTCGCCGGGGTTCAGGTGTTTTTGCATCCAGCTTTCATCCAGGCCAGCTTTATCAATAAACACCTGCATGAATTGGGGCTCTATTGCGCCGAAGCTGACATATTCTCCGTCAGCAGTTTCAAACGTACCGTAGAAGTGTGCGCCGCCATCCAATAGGTTCACACCTCGCATGGGCGCCCACCTGCCGCTTGCCATCAGGGAATGGAAGATGGACATAAGGGCGGATGAACCTTCGACCATGCTTACGTCCACCACTTGCCCTTTGCCTGATTTCTGTGCCTCTAGAAGTGCGCAAACAAGGCCGAAGGCCAGCATCATGCCGCCACCGCCATAATCACCGACGAGGTTAAGTGGTGCTGTGGGCGGGCCATCTGCGGGGCCCATCGCGTGCAGCGCACCCGATAAGGCGATATAGTTGATGTCATGCCCAGCGGTTTGGGCAAGGGGGCCAGTTTGACCCCAACCAGTCATCCGGCCATAGACAAGCTTTGGGTTTGCCGCGGCTACCTCATCCGGGCCAAGACCCAGTTTTTCCATCACGCCGGGGCGGTAGCCTTCAAACAGGGCGTCTGCGGTTTTGCAAAGTTCCAGAAAGGTTGCTTTGCCATCGTCGGACTTCAGGTCAATCTCTATGGAGCGTTTGCCGCGGCGGTTAATATCTTTGGAGATGGTCATGCCACCACCCGGGCGGTCAACGGCGATAACCTCGGCGCCCATGTCAGCGAACATCATGCCGGCAAAAGGCCCCGGCCCAATGCCGACAACTTCGATGATGCGGTATCCAGAAAGTGGTCCCATGAATAGCCCCCTTAAACGCTTTCTGCTCTATCAGAAATCTAGGGGGCTTATTCTGGCTGGCAAGCTTTACTTTGGTGCCATGCGGGCTGCGGCATCCATACGGATGGTTTCGCCGTTCAGGTAAGCGTTCTCAACAATGTGGCCTGCAAGCTTGGCATATTCTTCCGGCATGCCAAGGCGTTTCGGGAACACAACCTGTTCCCTGAGGCTTTCAACAGCGGCTTCGGGCAGGCCATCAAACAGCGGCGTATGGATAAAGCCTGGCGCAATTGTCATGACGCGGATGCCTTGGCGAGCAAACTCGCGTGCGGTCGGCAGTGTCAGGCCAACAATACCGCCTTTGGAGGCTGCGTAGGCTGCCTGACCAATCTGGCCTTCGTAGGCTGCAACTGACGCCGTGTTGATTACCACGCCGCGCTCGCCGTCTTCGCCCGCCTCATTTTTGGCCATAGCTTGCGCCGCTTCTGCCAGCATGTTGAAGCTGCCGATCAGGTTTACACCAATCACACGGCGGAAATGATCCATCGGGTAACGGTTGCCTTCTCGGTCCAGCACTTTTTCCGGGTTACCGATACCGGCGCAGTTTACCGCCGCATGCAGGCCACCAAATTCGGACACGGCAAGGTCAACCGCTGCTTTCACGTCAGCTTCGCTGGTGACATCAGTGCGGATATAGCGGGCTTTCCCGCCCAATTCCTTTTCAAGCGCGAGACCAAGGTCGTCGTTTACATCAACGATGATGGCGTTTGCACCTTTTGCGACAAATGAGCGAACAGTGGCACGGCCAAGGCCAGATGCCCCGCCCGTTACAAGAACAGTTTTACCTGCTACATCCATGAATAATCTCCCGGGAGGCTGTTGGTTTTGGCGCGACATTAGGCAAGCCTACCTTCTGCTGCAAGCGGGATTTTACTGTCAGAGTGTTTCACTTACTGTCATCGAAAGATTCTCGCCCATGATCGGGATCATAATATTGTGATGAATGGATAGCCCTGATAAAGCTTGGCAAACGCGTCAGACTTCCCATATCGCTTCCACATGATATGAGGGCAGACAAGGTTCAGGAGACTTTCAATGGAATATGATTACGATCTGTTTGTGATTGGTGCAGGGTCTGGTGGTGTACGGGCCAGCCGCATTGCGGCAAATCTTGGTGCTCGCGTGGCCGTTGCAGAAGAATACCGGGTGGGCGGCACCTGTGTTATCCGCGGCTGTGTGCCCAAGAAGCTGATGGTTTATGCATCCCATTTTTCAGAAGATTTTGAAAGCGCGCGTGGCTTTGGCTGGACTGTTGGCGAAACATCATTAGATTGGAAGACCTTGATTGCCCGCAAGGATGCGGAAATTGACCGTCTGAACGGCCTTTATATCCAAAACCTTGAAAACAATGATGTTGAAATCATCAACGGTCGCGGCGTGATTGAAGGCCCGAACAGTGTGCGGGTTGGCGATAAGATTTACACCGCCAAATATATTCTTGTTGCCGTAGGTGGTTGGCCAACCTTGCCAGATGTGCCGGGCATTGAGCATGCGATCACCTCAAACGAAGTGTTCCATCTGGATGAATTGCCGGAAGACGTTGTTGTCGTGGGCGGTGGATATATCGCCGTGGAGTTTGCCGGTATCCTTAACGGTATGGGTGCGAAGGTGACCCAGCTTTATCGCAGTGAGCAAATTTTGCGCGGCTTTGACGACGATATCCGCAGCCGTCTGAATGACGAGATGATCAAAAAAGGCATCGATCTGCGCACCAATATCAATATCGAATCCATTGAGAAAACCGACGATGGTCTCTTGCTTCAGCTGACAGACGGCAACGAACTGAAGACAAAGGCGGTGATGTATGCAACAGGCCGCGCGCCTAACACCAAGAGTCTCGGTCTTGATGGTGTTGGTGTTGAGCTTAACAAAAAAGGCGCGATCATGGTTGACGCCTACGGCAAAACCAATGTGGACAGCATCTATGCGGTTGGTGACGTGACAGACCGAGTGCAGCTAACCCCGGTCGCGATCAAGGAAGGGCATGCCTTTGCGCTGACGGTGTTTGGTGATACGCCAACGTCGCCTGAGCATGATGCCATCCCGACCGCCGTTTTCTCCCAGCCGCCAATCGGCACTGTTGGGCTTTCAGAAGCTCAGGCCGAGGCCAAGTACGGCGACATTGATGTGTATGTGTCTGACTTCCGCCCCATGAAGCACACGCTTGGTGGATCCGATGAACGTGCCTTCACCAAACTGGTTGTCGACAAGAAGACAGATGTGGTCGTTGGCGCGCATATGATTGGTGTTGATGCGGGTGAAATTATTCAGGGCATTGGTATTGCGGTGAAAGCTGGGCTGACCAAGGCGCAGTTTGACCAGACAGTGGCGGTTCACCCCTCCACAGCTGAGGAATTTGTGCTGATGCGGACACCGCGCGATTAATGCAGATGAGGTAATTAGAATATATTTTCTCAATTACCTCATATTTCGCAATAGAATAGAAAATATATGTCGTCTTGCACCAATCATTCGGTGTAAAGATTGCCTGTGCCATGAAAGCGGCATATGAAAGAAACAAGCGCCAGGAGCGCGTGCTTTGGGAAGCGAAGGACATCGGAATGAGTGCAGAAATCCAGACACTTGAGTCAGCCGTTGTAAGGTTTGCTGGTGATAGTGGTGACGGTATGCAATTGACCGGCAGCCAGTTCACCACCTCTACGGCGCTTGAAGGCAGCGGCCTTGCCACCTTCCCCGACTTTCCAGCGGAAATTCGTGCACCTGTAGGCACCACGTTCGGGGTGTCAGCCTTCCAGATTAATTTTGGCGCCCGGTCGATTAAAACAGTGGGTGATCAGCCTGATGTGCTGGTGGCGATGAACCCGGCTGCATTGAAGACCAACCTTGGCAACTTGCGTGCTGGTGGGTTGTTGGTGCTGGACAGCGGGTCTTTCACCAAACGGAACCTGCAAAAGGCCGGGTATGAAGATAACCCCATCGGCACGCCGATGCTGGATGATTATCAGGTCATTGATCTGGATATTTCCAAATTGACCCTTGAGGCAGTGAAAGAGTTTGGTCTTGGCAACAAGGAAGCACTGCGGTCCAAAAATATGTGGACGCTGGGCCTTATGCTCTGGATGTTCTCACGCAACCGCGAGCCAATTGTTGACTGGCTCAACAAGAAGTTTGCCAAAAAGCCAGAGATCGCTAACGCCAACATTGCGGCTCTTAATGCAGGCCATGCATTTGGGGAAACCGCAGAGCTGAATGTCTCAATCAAACGTTATCAGATTGGTGCCAATAAGACTGAACCGGGCCTTTACCGCACGGTTACCGGCAGTCAGGCTCTTTCCTGGGGCATCGCTGCTGGCGGTGAGCTTGCTGGATTGCAAGTTGTTCTTGGCAGTTATCCGATTACACCAGCTTCGCCCATTCTGCATACGCTTTCAGGTATGAAGGAAATGGGTGTGGTAACCTTTCAGGCGGAAGACGAAATTGCTGCCATTTGTGCTGCGATTGGGGCCTCATACGCGGGCTCTCTGGGGGTGACCAGTTCATCGGGCCCGGGTATTGCCCTTAAAGGGGAAGCGCTGGGTCTTGCCATTTCAACCGAACTGCCGGTTGTGGTGATCAACAGCCAGCGCGGAGGCCCATCAACCGGCCTGCCAACAAAAACTGAACAGTCTGATCTATATCAAGCCATTTATGGCCGTAACGGCGACGCCCCTCTGCCTGTTATCGCAACCCGCAGCCCCGGTGACTGTTTCGAGGTGGCGATCGAAGCTTGCCGCCTTGCCGTAAAATATATGACGCCCGTTATGCTGCTGACCGATGGTTTTATCGCCAATGCAGCGGAACCATGGAAGTTGCCCGACCTTGATGCGCTGGAGCCGTTCAAAGTTGAGTTCGCAGATACACCAGATGAGGGCGAGGAATTTAACCCGTTCAAGCGCGACCCTGAAACACTGGCCCGCAACTGGGGCATTCCAGGTGTGAAGGGAACCGAGCACCGGGTGGGCGGTATCGAGAAGAGCTTTGACACCGGTCATATTTCCTATGACCCGGCAAACCACCAGAAGATGACGGATACTCGCTTTGCCAAAATTGATGGCATCGCCAATGATATCCCGCTTCAGGCAGTAGACCAAGGCGATGAAACCGGCACGCTTGCTGTTGTTGGTTGGGGTTCAACCTATGGCCCTATCTCGGAAGCAGTGAAGCTTGCCCGTGCGGACGGGCTGAAAGTCAGCCACATTCACATCACGCACCTGCATCCCTTCCCGCGTAACCTGGAGGCACTGCTCAAAGGTTTTGATAAGATATTGGTACCCGAGATGAACAACGGCCAGCTGAAAACAGTGCTTCGTGACAAGTTTATGATTGATGCCAAGCCGCTCAATCAGGTGTCCGGCCTGCCGTTTAAAATTGAAACCATACTATCGGCGATCCGTGCCGAAGTTAGCGCATAGGGAGCAAGGCAATGAATGATATGACAGCACCTGCTCAGAAACTGACAATCAAGGATTTTACCAGCGACCAGGAAGTGCGCTGGTGCCCGGGCTGTGGCGACTATGCGATTTTGAAAAGCATGCAGCGCACCCTGCCGGAAATGGGCGCAACGCCTGAAAACACCGTGTTTGTTTCAGGTATCGGCTGCTCAAGCCGTTTCCCCTATTACATGAGCACATATGGCTTTCACACGATCCATGGCCGTGCGCCAGCGGTTGCCACGGGCGTGAAGCTTGCGAACCCTGAACTGGATGTATGGCTTGTAACAGGTGATGGTGATGGCCTCTCCATCGGCGGCAACCACCTTATGCATGTTCTCAGGCGCGATGTGGACGTGAATGTTCTTTTGTTCAACAACAAGATTTATGGCCTTACCAAGGGTCAATATTCACCAACATCCGACCCCGGCACCCGCGCGCCTTCAACGCCGCAAGGGTCTATTGACGCGCCGCTGAACCCGATTTCGTTTGCTCTGGGTTCTGGCGCTCGCTTTGTCGCCCGCACAATTGATACCGCGCAAAAGCATATGCCGGGCGTGTTCAAAAGCGCGCATGCCTTCAAAGGGGCCGCATTCATCGAGATTTTGCAGAACTGTATCGTTTATAACGATGCTACGTGGGCAGGCGTAACAGACAAGTCTGTTGCGGCGGACAAGCAGCTCCTTCTGGAGCATGGTGAAAAGATGATCTTTGGTGCGGAGCGCAACAAAGGCATCCGGTTTAACCCGGCGACATTTGCTCTGGAGGTTGTGACAATCGGCGAAGATGGCATCACTGAAGATGACCTGTTGACCCACGACCAGACCAACCTGCAACTTGCCCGCATGCTGGCGGAACTTGGTGGCGCTGAGGGTGAGCCGATGGCGATGGGTGTAATTTATGCCGTACCTGCGGAAACCACGTATGAGCGTGCGGTGGTGGATCAGGTAAACGAGTACAAAGGCAAACGTTCCTTGCGGGATATGATCTATTCTGGCCAAACTTGGGTCGTTGAGTAGGCAGACAGTCTATGGAAGGTGGCAAGCCCCACTGGACTCATGTTTATGAAACCAAAGCGGTTGACGCCGTAAGTTGGTTCCAGAAGGAACCAACTCTTTCTCTATCGTTGATCAAGCAAGCGCTGCCCAACCATGACGGCGCCATTCTTGATGTAGGTGGCGGCGCATCCGTGCTTGTCGATCATCTGCTTCAAGAGGGGTACGCTGGTATCAGCGTGCTTGATATCGCGGAGCCTGCCCTTGCGCATTCGAAAGCGCGCCTTGGTAACCTGTCAAAAGATGTGAACTGGATCGCCGCAGACGTAACGGACTTTACGGCTGATCAGCACTTTGACCTTTGGCATGACAGAGCCTGTTTTCATTTCCTGACAGATAAGGTCGCGCGCGCCCGATATGTGGAGCGGCTCAGGGCGTACTTGAAACCCGGCGGTACAGTGGTCATTGCATCGTTTGCCAAAGACGGCCCCCTCAAATGCAGTGGGCTCAACATTGTGCAGTATGATGCTGACCTGCTGTTAGATACGTTTGGCAAGGGCTTTGCGCTGGAAGAAGAAAGAACAGAAGCCCACGAAACACCGTGGGGTTCTGTTCAGAACTTTGCCTATTTTCTATTACGTCGCGTCTGACACGTTATTTCGTGCCCGTTTCATCCAGTAGATAGTGCCTATCACGAAAACTAACGTGCAGAGAACACTGCCTTCCGGGCCTGTTACGCCGCCATTCAGCCAGTGTGGCCCGTCGGGCTTAAGCTCTACTAAAAGAGCTGGTACGCCGGTTTCCAGACCGGTGATTGGAAGGTCAAACCCGACCCCCATAAACCAGTTCCACCCTGCGTGCCATCCCATGGCCCCCCAGATGTTCTTGGTGTGCAAAACCCACGTACAGGCAAAGAAAGCAAACGCGAGCGTGTTAACATTGTCGTACCAGGGGTTTTCAGGGTTGACGTGCAACAGGCAAAAGAGAGCTGAGCTTGTGACAATCGCTGCCCAAGTCTTAAATTTGCGCGACATTACATCCAGAAGCCAGCCCCGGAAGATAAACTCTTCCACACTGGACTGTAGGGCAAAGCCAACCAGCAACAGCAATATGTTCACGAGCGCGGTTGTTGACGCAAAGGCGGGCAAAAACGCCCCAACTTCATAACCACCAAAAACCCAGATCAGGCCAACGGTTACCAGTACCATCAAAATACCAATGCCGTACCCGCCAAGAAAAAGTTTCAAGCCGCCGGGTGTTAAGCCGACGCTTGCCAGAGATCGTCTTTCAACAAGCTTGATCCACGCCACGGTTAGAAGGCCAACCGCCCCGAACGCAAGCACCAGCATGGCGAACAATCCGATGGAGCCGATAGGTTCATGCAGTTCGTCGACAAGCCCAGCAGGCAGTAGCAAAAGCTCATTAACGCCGACGAGGCCAAGAATGATGAAAGCGAGTGCCAAAATGGGAGCAAGAGCCCCCCATGGCAGCCAACCACGTGGCTGCTCGTCGCCGAATGGCGAATGATTTACTGTCGTCATATTTTCCCCCTGTCACAATATCTGCAACTTATGTTTATCAATTCTATATGGGGAGACGTTTGACCAGGTAAAGGGCTAGCTATGATACCGAGGGCTCCAATAGTTGGATGGTTCCATTGTTTGCATCCATTCGCGCACGGGTGCCGATGGGCATAATCTGGTTGCCTGCGATATGGCCGAAAGGCGCGCCATAGAAAGCAGGCACATCTGCCTTTTTGGCATAGCGGTCGAAAATATCCATCAGGGCAAAAGCACCATACCCGTCGCCGTCATTGCCCACACGCGTGAAGCCACCGAACACGATACCGCTCAGCTGACTAAGCGCACCGGAAAGCTCAAGTGTGGATAACATGCGGTCTATGCGATAGATCGCCTCGCCGATATCTTCAAGGAACAGAATCTTGCCACTCATATCCGGCATGTAAGGGCTGCCAGCAAGGGCGGTCAATACCGTCAGGTTACCGCCAACAAGCGTGCCTTCGGCCACGCCGGGCACAATGGTTTGCACGCGCAGGTCATGTTGGGCGAGGGTGTTATGGTTCGGCACCGGGCTTTTGATCAGGGGTGCCTCGCCCTCAAATAGAATTTGTTTCGCTGCCGTTACAACGTCAGGTCGCCAACGGGACGTGCCGTTGGGCCCGTGAAATGTCGGCGTGCCGGTTTTGGTGTAAATGGCATTGAGCAGAGACGTGATGTCACTATAGCCAATCACCACTTTCGGGTTTTGGCGAATGACATCAAAATCCAGATGGTCAAGCGTGCGCGCAGCACCCCAGCCACCTGTCAGGGCAAAAATGGCTTTCACATTCGGATCGCGGTAAGCTGTCATAATGTCTGCGGCACGTTCTTCATCCGTGCCAGCCAGATAGCCGTGCCGCTCGCGCACGTGCTCGCCAAACGTTGGTTTCAATCCGAGGCCCTGCATGTTTTCCGCGGCAATGTCGAAACGAACCCGCTCGAAAATGGCACCAGCGGGTGCAATCAGTCGAACTTCGTCCCCTGCTTTTAAGGCCGAAGCCATCGTCGCGCTTTGCCTCGCGCGGGCAGAGGTGCCAACACCAAGAACCATCGCGGCACCCGCTGCAATGCCGGTTCCAATAAAGCTTCTTCTATCCATACGATGTCTCCCCATGCTCGGTGCCCGCTTTCCTCACGGCTTGCTGCAACCCTGCCAAAGAGTTACTCTCTCCTGCAAGGGAGAAGAGCGCATGCTGAAGAAAATTCTGGGCTGGGTTTTGGCAATTGTGGTTTTGGTTGCGGTGGGGTTATGGGCGTTTTGGCCTGCAAACTACGCAATTAAGGGCCCGGTGCTGGACTTTATAACCGGTCGACAGATTGAAGCACCTACTGCTGAGGTTATGGAAGCGCGCCTGAAACTCCCTGATGGGTTTAGGGTTGGGATATTTGCCAGCGATATTAATAACGCGCGTTCCCTCGCGACGACGGAAACCGGTGATCTGATTGTTACCAGCATGCGCCCTGGCGATATTATCGTGCTGCACCGCGACGAAGACGGTGATGGCGCGTCAGACGGGCGCACGGTTATAGCGAGCGGCCTTGACCGTCCGCATGGTATCGCGCTTCATGATGGTTATCTTTATATCGCGGAAACCACGCGTATCGTGCGGGGTGTATTTGATGCGGATGCTCGCACACTCGGCACGCTAGAAACTGTGTTTGAAGGCATGCCCGAAGCAGGCGGCCACAATACCCGCACCATCGGTTTTGGTCCGGACGGTGCGCTTTATGTAACCGTTGGATCAAGTTGCAATGTGTGCATAGAGGAAGAACCTTACCGCGCCAGCATGCTGCGAATGAACCCTGATGGTTCGGGGGCGCGTACATATGCAACGGGGCTCAGGAATTCCGTGGGGTTTGATTGGCACCCCGCAACCGGCGGCCTTTACGCCACAGACAACGGGCGCGACCTGCTCGGTGATGACACCCCGCACTGTGAACTTAATCTGGTTGAAGACGGCGCAGATTATGGTTGGCCATGGGCCTATGATGACCAGCAGGTTGACCCTGATTTTGGCGTCGGCAACGAAGACAAGGTGCAGGCATCAAAACCCCTGCTGCACGGGTTTGGTGCACACCGGGCCCCGCTGGGCATACGCTTTTTCAACGCTGAGACCGCGCCAGATGGATATGCGGGTGCCGCGCTTGCAGCACTTCATGGCTCATGGAACCGAAGCACGCTTGCGGGCTATAAGGTGGTATCCCTGCATTTTGATGCTGTCGGTGGTGTGGAGCAGCGGGATTTCCTAACCGGGTTTGAACTGGATGAAGATGTTATTGGCCGCCCGGTAGAAATGGCTTTTGGCCCGGATGGCGGCATCTATATCTCTGATGACTATGCAGGCGTGGTGTATAAAGTTGGTTTTGGTGATGTTGTGGTGCCGGGTTTTGCGGTTGCTGAACAGGTGCGCGTCAATCCGTTGGCGTCCTATGATACTGCCACGATCAATTCACTTGCTGCATCCGGCAGTACTATATTTGCGGACAACGGCTGTGCAAGTTGTCATGACCCTGCGGTGGCCGTGGAAGGTATACAGGTGAAAGAGCTTGCGGGCCTTTCCGCCCGTTATGATGTTGGCAGCTTGAAGGCTTTGTTCGCGGCACCACCCGGCTTGATGCCTGTTTTTGAACTGACTGATGAAGACGAGGAAGCCTTGGCCGTTTATTTGCTTCGAGAGTTTGGTTCAGAATAAAGCCATTTTGGTCTTGCAGGGTAATGGCTGCGCTCTAACTCATCATAAGCATTAACCAGCAAGGGCTTGTCATGATCAAAGTTCACCATCTTAACAATAGCCGTTCGCAGCGCATTCTCTGGTTCCTTGAGGAACTTGGCTGTGACTATGAAATCATCAAATATGCGCGCGACCTGGAGACAAATCTGGCACCGGATAGCCTGAAGGAAGTGCATCCGCTTGGGAAATCGCCGGTGATTGAAGATGGTGATGTGAAAATTGCAGAGTCAGGCGCAGCCACCGAATATCTGGCGCGCACATATGGTGGCGGCAATTTTTCGCTGATGCCAGAGGATGCAGACTATAACGCTTATGTGGAGTGGCTTCATTATGCCGAAGGGTCATTGATGTTGCCTTTGTTGCTGCGCCTATACACCAGCCGGTTGGGCGATGCGGCAGCGCCACTTGCACCGCGTATCCAAAGTGAAATCGCCAATCATTTCACATACACAGCAAAAGCATTGGGCGAAAAAGATTTTTTTGCGGGTGGCAAGCTAACGGGTGCGGACATACAGATGATCTTTCCGCTTGAAGCCATGCACGCCCAAGGCGGGCTCCCGCAACCACTTTTGTTATAGCTCTCTGGATATCCAGATATAACAACACCTTAAAAGAAATCCTGCCCCGCACGGCGTCCCCGTGACGGGGCTGTTTCTTGGGAAAGCCTCGAAAATGGGGGTGGGGGACTGCGCGCGCTGTTGTCGAGGGATGCGTGGGCATGCGGCGTGACCTTGGATACTGTCAAATATCTTTCGCATTTAGCGGGGATGGTGGTTTCTTTCAGACTGGCTGAGAGGAGCATAGAATGCGATGCTGGATGCGGAAACCGACAGGCTGTGCGGCGCGGGCAAATACGAACGAACCCACGGCCGCAAGGGCCGCTTTGCTGATCATTGACGAGATAGGCTATCTGCCTATCGGGGCTGCCAGAGCGACAATCGGGCCAATCTCTTCTTCCAGCTTGTAAATGCCCGGTATGAGAAAGGGGCCATGATCCTCACATCAAACCGCGGCTTTGCTGAATGGGCGGATGTCTTCGGCGACCCCGTTGTGGCAACCGCCCTGCTGGACCGATTGCTGCATCATGCTGTGGTTGTCCAGATCGAAGGGGCAAGCTACCGGCTGCGCCAGCATGCAGACCTGATTCCCGAGCATGTCAGGACAACAGCATCTATCACCCCGCCGCCGCCTCCCAAAAAACGGGGCAGGCCAAAAAAAAGGAAAACGCTGACGCATAAAATGGCTCGTCACCATACCCAAAAAGTGGGGAAAATTACTTCGGCACTTCTGGGGATTTTTACTTTGGCGTTGACAGGGACTGGAGGCGTATCGCGACATGATGTGACAAACTCGTAACAAACATCGTCTCCGCAATCCGCATCGCTTCACTCATAATCGAATGGATAATTCGAGCCCCTGTTCTGGTCGAGTCGATCGAATTAACGAAGGTTAAATTTCACAAAATAGTCGTATTTTGATCACATCTGTAAAGCTTCATCCTTGTTGTCTATGGTTAGAAAACAAGGATGTCCTATACAAGCAAAAATAAGCTTTGCTCGGGTTTGAATACAGTTTCAAGTTCAAACAGGTTAACGAATATGGTTAATTTTTTACTACCAGTTATGATGGTAATAACGCATTCCTGAATAATGGTAGCATTAGTTGGACCAAACCGACTGGCAGCTTTCTTCTCTTGAGATGTTTTGAGTAAACGCTAGAGCAATAGAGGATTTGCCGGCCAGACATTTAATACGACTGCCTTGCAGCGTATGTACTGCTTGATGATTGAGCAGAAAGACGTGGCCTCATCTGTTGGAGCAGATCAGGCCACGTGTCATCAACCAACTGATAAAAAGGTAAATAGACATGAAAGACGTTAACATAAACCTGGAACAAAGAGAACTGTCTTGTGATGAAATCGCCGCTATATCCGGTGGTGGCGATGACATTGAAGAAATTACGGTGACGGCACCTCGTCTTTCCGGCAGTAGCGGTGGCGGGGGTAGTTTCGGTGGCTTTGGATCCAATAGGGGACCTACTGGTGGCACCAGTGGTGGCTTTGGTGGTTATGGCGGCGGGAGTGGAGCGCCCACCCGGCAGGAGAGAGATCAGGCGCAGTATGAGCGTGATCGTCAAGCTGCGCAGGAAATTGCAGAGCGTCGCCGTCGTGAAGCAGCCGCAGTTGAAGCTGCGCGCCGAAACTCGGGTCTTTCTGTTAGGCCGGGATTAGTGAAAGGTGAACCGGGTATCCGTATTCGATACCGCACCGAATTTTAAATCAAAATTTCTACCCCGGCCGTCATGGAGGCGGCCGGATTTTATAAACCCTTACAAAGTTGGAGGCCATGATGACGTTGTTCAAGATAGGGCTCAGGTTTCTTACTTGGGTGGCACTCCAGTTACTATTTGCCTGGCAAGTGATCGCTGTGGAGACAAGCGGAGATTTTTTGGACGACCGCGATGGCCATGAACAGGCGATCAGCGTCCAGCAAGGCTTGGCCCTGGAAGCTCTAAAGCAAAAGATTCTGGACGAGCTCAACGACCTGCCTGTTTTCAGTGCCGGGCTGAGAGGAGACAAGCTTGCTGAGTTTGACATTATTCCGGGCGGCATAAGGCTAAAGCAGGCTGCACTACAGGATTATCTGAGAGGCAACCCCGAATGGCTGGCATTACCGACCGTCGACTATAGTGGAACGCCAGCACTTGCAAACATGTATGCAACAGATATCCGCTGTGCAACCGATGACATGATGCTTTGTCTGCTGTTCCTGAATAACGGGGGAGACGCCAGAACGGCAGTGGTTGAAGTGAACCTTGTATCCGGACAAGCAACCAACAGGGGGTTTTGGCTTCCCTTTGGTTACAATGATGCCAGATATCTGGGTGTAGATGGAGAACAGATTCTTTTCCATCACAGCAAAACCCGTGCGCCCAATTCGGTTGCCCCCTCATTTTATCTCTGGAAGAATGGATCGCCTATCAGTGACGCACAGATCATCATTGAAAAGCCTGAAAATGCTACCAACGCATCAATCAAAACCTTGTCCCGGCGTGCTGGTACGCTGTTAACCTATGCGCTTTTCGACGGAAGCTATGTCGATATCCATGTGACGCCGGAGGGTGCAGCAATCCGGAATGTCCTTGGTTCATCGAATGATACAGGCTTGCATCCAGTGTACCGGGCCTGCCTCCCGCTTTTCGAACTGGAAGGGCGCCTGTATTGCAGGCAGAAGTTCAGCGAGCAGGTGGTCACGAACGACAGATCATATCAAATACCCAGGGACAGCGTCATTTCTATTCCGATCGTTGTTTTGAGCCGGAATCCGGGTGGTGACCTCGATGTTCAAACAATATATCGCCCAAAGCCGGATGAGGTTCTTGAAGAAGTGCAGCGGACGAAATCCGGAATGCTGTTAAAAACCTTCGCTGTCCGGAAAGCGCGTGAAAAACTGTATTTTGCGCCTCACGGCAAGGCGTTGCGGGAAGTTGTGTTGCCTTTTGCAGGAAGTGTGGAGATCGTACAGCGTTCAAAGGTCGAGGATGCTGCCATCGTCAAGGTCGAAGGTTATTTGACGCCACCCGGTTTTCATTATCTCAGGTTGGGTACCAACCCGGAAGAGGATGAGTGGCGCAGCTTGCCGATAAATCTGCCTACAGGCAATCAGCGCAATGACTTTGACATCCAGCAACGGAGTATTTTGTCCGATGATGGCTTCACAGTTTCCTACGAGATTATTGGCCACCCTGATGTTATCGGAAACGGTGATGCTCCGGTCGTCATAACCGCTTATGCTTATGATTATGTGACATTGAAACCTGCGTTCCAGCCAGGTCTTGTTGAAGGGTGGCTTGACAAGGGTGGTCTTTATGTTGTTGCCCACCCGCGCGGAGGTGGCGAATATCGCTTTACCTTCGATCCTGACCTGACCGACCTGGAACGCCGTCAAAGAAGCATAGACGACCTGACTCTTGTTGTAAGAGACTTGGTGCATCGCGGACTTGCAGACCCGCTCAGGATATATGGGGACGGCACAAGTGCCGGGGCATCTCTTATCGTGACGGCGGCGCTGCAAAATCCCGGTCTTTTTCGATCCGTTGCCGCCCATGCAGGTTGTTACGATATCAATCTGACAGGCGATGCCTGCGGAGCCTTTTTCAAACCGGTTAAGGACGGATTCGAAGGCCGCAGCGATATCACGACATCTGTACCTGCGAGTTTGCGGGCGCGCCTTTTGATTCCTGCGGCACTCCTGAAGGAGGAAGAGGGAGCATCCTCAAGGACAGCTTTCCTCCTGACCGCTAACCGGAACGACGACACGGTTTTTTTTGAGCACTCGCTTGGGTTCAGGGACAGATTGAGAGAGGCGGGATATTTGGTTTCCACAGTGTTTGGGGATGAAGGGGGGCATGATCTTGGCCAGAATCCAAGTGAGCGTGCCGGAAAGCTGGCATCAAAATGGATGTTTTTTCTCCAGGCACAAGATTCGGCTGGCCAAAATAAGGGAACGGTTCAATCGACAGGCAGACACATAACGTCGCAGCTGCTTGACCGGCTGAAAAGACCCTCAAAAGCCTCAAATTCTGCCATGGAAGCCTGTAATGATCGATATCTTCAGGACTATATGATTCACACCTATCTTCGCCGCCTTGCAACACCTCTTCTCAAGGCAGGTGAGCAGATTGAATTCTGCATTTTTTCCAGCGATCAGCCTATGGCTGGCTATGCCCACCCTTACACACTTACGGTATCGACAGCGCTCGTCAGAGAAATTCAGGATGAAGAAGAGCTGCAAGGCATATTGGCCCATAATTTGGGACATCTGGCGAACAAGGACGATGACCTGTTTCAGGAAAAAAAGGATGTTGTTGAAAGGCACACCCTCTTTGGGGAAGTGGCCATTCTGGGGGCTGCTCTTCTGGGGGCTGACATAGTTGGTGATGCCAACAATGATGTAACGTTTAGCGCTGCAACGGCTGAACTGGACTTGCTTCGGTAAAGTGGAGAGCCTCAGGATAATCTGATTATGATGAGGAGTATGTTTTCTGTCTTCACCCCACAAGGTTTATACTGAGGAATTTAAGCGGGAAGCGGTTTGCTTGAGTTATGAAAGCAGGATGAGACACAATCTGGCCGTGCACAAGAGCGACCGGGCAGCAGATATCTTCAAGACGCACAAGTGCTGGTTTCTCTTCCTGCAACCCTACAGCCCTGACCTGATCCCGATTGAGATGGCTTTCTCCAACTCAGGGCGCACCTGAAACGTATGGGATGCCGTAGTCTTGAGCAATTGCTGGAGGCTATCGGGGAGATATGTAACCCTGTACACCGGAAAAATATTGGAATTACTTCCGCGAAGCAGGATACGCTTCATGAATGACTGGAAAGGCGATAAATGGCGGAAATCTCTGTCTGATTCTGTCAATTTTTAAAAGTAGCTTAGCATACGGACGGAGCTTAAAATGAACAAAAACCACAGTGGAAAGGAGTCAAAAAAAGCGCCCGGTCCTACCCCGTTTGATGCTATCTGGAGTCGATTAGCGACTGGAACCTTAACAACAGCAATAGTGACGTTCACTCTCCTAAGTATGGGGCAGGCATCAGTGTTCGGCACTGGCATTCCAGTCACTCAAGATGACTTTAAAATAAATATTGCTTATTTTGGAGCGTTTTTTTGTACTGCTGGGGTTTGTGCTATGGGATTAATTGCTTTAAATTTTTTAAAAGCCCCCGAAGCTACCCAAGGTATACAGTGGCCGAGGCATATGCTTTTGGAAAGCGAGAGGCGAAGGCTAAGTATAGCAAGATGTTCACTGTTTATTGTACTTTCTGTCAATACTATAGCCATCTATTCTGCGTTATACAGATACATGCGCGACAGTAAGATAGCATGCTGGGATTCCTCAAAACCCCTGGCAAAGGGTTTCTTTACCAGCCGAATTGAAGCAATTTTCAACCCCCACTCTTGCCCTGGAATGTTTCGAATGATTGCCAAAGATGGTAAAGAGCCTTATGGGGTGGAATGGTTCTTGTGGAGCGATCTACTTCTCATTCTGATATTGACTTTAGCGATCACGGTCTGGGGATTATACTTTTATAAGAAAAACTGAGAAAAATAGTTCAAAAACTGTTTTTCTAAAGGTGACTTTGATTGACTCTCAGGGCAATCGCATGAATATTATTTGCTCAGGATTTGAAGCAGGAAGGGCTTAGAGCATTTCGCCTTTAGATAAACTCATATCCTGCTGCCTTGAAATAGTTTCTGCATTCCTGCGGGGAGAACATGTCGCAGACGTCTCCGACAGCTTTCCAGACCTCATCGAAAGTTCTGGCGCCAATATCCCTGAGGGTCTGTGCTGCCTTCTCGCTCTTGTGAGAGGACAGATTGTCTAAAATAACAACTTGTCCCTTACTGAGGACCGGGGCCAGTTGGGTTTCAATATAGACCTCGAACAGCTGTTTGGTCATGGGCCGGTCAATAACCCATGGCGCCACCAGTTCATGGCGCCGGAGCCCAGCAATAAATGTCTGGTTTTTCCAGGGGCCATGGGGGCCATAATCAATCAGGCGTTGGCTAACAGGACCCCACCCGGCCTGTTTGAGAAGCTCGGTGTTGACACCGGTCTCGTCAAGGAAGACAAGCCGGTCTATGGCTCTGTTCAGGAAAGGCAGACGCCCCTTCTGCCACAGACGGCGTTCTGCCTTTACATCACTGCGATGCTGCTTGCTGGCATAAACTGTCTTTTTTTATGCGAGAAACCGAGCTGGTGCAGCCGCCGGGCAATGTTGCTGACATGAAACTCAATCCCGAAACGGGCCTCCAGTTCAAGGCGCAACTCATTCAGGGTCAGGTCTCTGTTGCCGAGCATACGCTCTGCCAGCCAGTCCTTGACAGGCGCAAGCTTGCCGTGCCGATAACGTACAAAATCTTTCGCACATTTAGCGGTGATGGTGGTTTCTTTCAGACAGACTGAGAGGAGCAAGAGAATGGAAGAAGAAGGAAAGCTCAAAGCGATGGGGCAAGTGATCCAGATCGACGAGGGTCGTATCCGTGATCATCTGGGCGAGATGGTGCGGGGCACAGTTGAGGAGGCGCTGAACGCGATGCTGGATGCGGAGGCGGATCAGTTGTGCGGTGCTAGCAAATATGAACGGACGGAGGGCCGCAAGGACACGCGGGCGGGCAGCTATGAACGGTCGCTCGACACCAAGGCCGGGCCGGTGAAACTGAAGATGCCGAAGCTCAGGAAGCAGACATTTGCCTCGTCGCGTGGCTCCCTCGTCAGATTCGCAAAGAGACGGCCATCATCGAACGCTATCAGCGCCGGGAAAGCTCGGTCGAAGAGGCTCTGATCGAGAGTTTGCCTCGTCGCATGGCTCCTCGTCAGCTGCGCAAACTGGCGGGTGTTTCGGTGCGCCGGGTCGAGGACATAACGGAGGCGCCCTGGGGGACGCGTGTCAGTCCCGGCACGGTGAGCAATCTCAAAAAGTAGATCTATGCCGAGATCGACGATTGGCGGCATTGGAAGATCGAAGGCGATCATCCTTACGTTTTTCTCGATGGGATCGTCATGAAGCGCAGCTGGGCGGGTGAGGTTCGGAATGTTTCGCTCTTGGTGGCCATTGGCGTGACCACAGAAGGCTACCGGGAGATTCTGGGCATCATGGAAGGCCCCAAGGAGGATAAGAGCGGCTGGTCGTCCTTCCTGCGGCATTTGGTGGATCGTGGGCTAAGTGGCGTGCAACTGGTCGTTTCAGACGCGTGTCGTGGCCTCGTCGAAAGTGCTGCCGAATTCCTGCCAGTCGCTCAATGGCAACGCTGCGTCGTGCATTTCTACCGGAACGTCTTCAGTCTGGTACCCTCTGGCAAGGTGCGTGATGTCAGCAAGATGCTGAAGGCGATCCACGCCCAGGAGGATCGCAAGGCTGCCGCCGAGAAGATGCGCACTGTCATCGCCGCTCTGCGCGCCATGAAGTTGAAAAAGGCGGCCGAGCTGCTGGAAGAAAGCGGCCATGAAACGCTGACCTATTACGGCTTCCCGGACAGCCATTGGATCAAGCTCAGAACCAACAACCCGCTGGAGCGCATCACGCGCGAGATCAGGCTCCGTACCCGTGTGGTCGGTGCGTTCCCGGATGGAAAATCCTGTCTCAATCTGGCTGCAGCCAGATTGAGACTATAGCAGGAACCCCAATGGTCCACCCGCAAGTACATGAATATGGACCCGCTATTCGCGGACCAAACACAAGGAGCCAGCGTTGCCTGAAATCAAATGTGCGAAAGATAATTGACAGTATCTGCATGGCCCATGTCAGACGCAAGTTTGTGGATATCCATAAGGCAACTGGTTCCCCTATTGCCGAGAAAGCCATTACCCGCATAGCAGCCCTCTACGCTATCGAGAAACAGATCCGGCAAAAGCCACCGGATATCAAACAGGGTGTCAGGCAAAAGCATGCTGGGCCGCTGTTTGAAGACTTGCAAACCTGGTTACCTCTTCAGTTGGACAAAATATCCGCCAAATCCACTTTGGCCGGAGCCATGCGCTATGCCATTACCAGATTGAAGCGACTGGAAGTTTATCTCACTGATGGCAGGTTATCGCTGGATAACAATCCGGCTGAACGCTGTATGAGACCCATTGCGCTCGGCAGAAAGAATTTTATGTTCTACGGTTCCGACAAGGGAGGAGAACGTGCTGCTGCGGCTTATACGCTTCTGGAAACCGCAAAGCTCAACGGCCTTAACCCTCAGGCCTATCTGACCTGGGTGTTGGAGACCATTGCTGATCACCCGATCAACCGTATCGACGAACTGCTGCCCTGGAACTTCAACAAAACCACGCTCAAAAAAGCTGCTTAACGGTAAGCGCCAATTGCTGCGCTGAAACAGGCCTACAGGACTGCCATCAGCTTGAAAAGGTGGGGTTCACCGGACGCTTACAGGGATGCTTGTGTCAGTGCTGAATGAATATTCCCCACTCTTTCCCGTTTGGTGCAGGGATATGCTCGCTATTAAGCTCAAAAGCGATAGCGCGAGGGCTTTTGCCTTCTGCATAAGCTTTGAAGATACGATTGACGACAGCCGCTTGTGCTTCATTGATAGTGCGCTCGCCAGTAACTGGATTACCCGCTTCATCCATCTTGCGCACAACATCATAGCCATAGCATTTACCACCACCGGATTTATCAGCTTCAACACGCCCTCTCAGGCCACGTCTGGTCTTGTCTGCTGGATCCTTGAGATATAAAGCGCCCATTGTCCCTTTAAGACCAACATGAAGCTCATTCACTATACCTTCTGAAAGGGTCATGATCTTCACACCGTTAAAGGTGACGCGCTTATAGATATGCGCGATATCTTCCTGATCGCGGGACAAGCGATCAATGGATTCAGTTATAATAACATCAATCATACCGGAACGGGCATCTTCAAGCAGACTTTGAATGCCAGAGCGCATAAGGGTTGCACCACTAATACCGTAATCGGCATAGCTATCATAAACCTCATAGCCTTCTTGGTTCGCACGGGCGGTACAATCACGCAGGTGATCTTCAATAGATGCTTCTCTCTGCATATCCGTTGAATAGCGTGCGTATAAACCTGCTTTACCCGCCATATGTCATGTCCTTTGACCCATTATCGCTCCTATGATGAATGTCCAGCATGACATTGATTTTGTTTGATTTTAAAGTGGGTAAAATCCTCGAAGACCCAGCCGTTTTTCAGTGTGTCATAAATGATTGACAACAGCTTGCGTGCGGTTGCGATAATAGCCTTTCCCGACCCGCGCCGTTCTTTAATCCTCCGGTAAAAGCTGTTGAGATAGCCATTGTAGCGGATAGCAATAAGCGTGCATTGCACCAGCGTGGTGCGCATCAGCTTGTTGCCGCGTTTGGTGATCCGCCCCCGATTGTCCGTTTCATTGGACTGGCTCACCTTTGGAACGATACCCATATAAGCGGCCAGCTTATCAGCCGTTTCAAAGTCATTGATATTACCGATACCTGACAAGAGGACAGCAGCAGACCGCGGCCCGCCCCCCTTGATGGAACTGATCCCTTCGTATCCGGGGAGATCGGATCCAGCCTCTTCAATGGCCTTATCAAGAGACTTCAGGCTTGCAGTGAGACTGAGGGCTTGGTCGCGCAGGACGCCCAGTTCCACTTTTTCAAGAGGCGTGAAGGGGCTAAGATCCAGGTCGCGCAGACGTTTCCTGCTGCTCAGTCCTTCTTTCTTCAACTTCATACCGCGTTTTACAAACAGGGCATGGATCTTGTTCAGCAGCATGGTGCGCTGCTTGACCAACACATCGCGGGTTGAGACCAGAGAACTCAGTTCTGATTCCGCTGTTGTCTTCAGGCGGGTTTCCGGCAGCATATCCTTTGAGAGGAAAAAAGCCAGAGCGCGCGCATCGTTCTTATCGGTCTTCTTCACCGATTTGCGGATCACCTGAAACTGACGGGGATTGACCACCACAATCCGTCCGACACAGCAGCGAACTTCATCGCAAAACCAGGCCGTGTTTCCCGTCGCCTCCACAGCAATCTCATCATTCGCATCAAGACTGAAACAAAAGCGGCTCAGATCGCTGGCACTCAGATTAAAGGTCTCAAAAACTTCCGCTCCATCATCCTCAAGACGACAGCTCGTAAAAGAATTGGTATGTAGATCGACACCGATATAAGACATGACTATACTCCATTTGTTGGGAGGCGGAGCCCCATAGGGGGTGTGAACGGCCAAAGCAAGCTCCTATACAAGGTCACCGACATATATCGGGCCTTACGCGGGCTGTTCGGAAACAGGCGAAGGCTAAGCTCCCGTACAGGGTCACAATGCCCTAAGATGACATTCAGCCTGAGACCTATCCGCCTCCCCAAATTCAATACCAAATCCGGGGCGTTTGACCGATCACTATTCATTCATACCCCCTCCCGTTATTTATTCACGAGAGCTTAACTCATCTCGTCAAGCCCGATTACACATGCTTCTGGCCGAAAGGTGACGTTTTTGCCTGCTGTAGCTTTGCATTAAACTTTAGACTCAAATCATTTTAGGGTTTTTTACACGCCTGAGGCGACCCTGAGAAGTACCCAAGACACTTCCGAGATGCTTCTTTTTATCGTCTTATAGGTGTCTGGAAGCGGTAAAAAATCAATCCTGACTATGGCGTCCAATTGTCCCGATTACAGTGTCCACATACAGCTGACGCCCCTAAAACCAGACGTAGTGATGCAGCTATCTTTAAATTGTTAGAAGTTTGGCTAGAAATTGAAACAGAGTCACCAAGTGTGGCCATAAGTGAAAGCATCGCCACACTCGGTGAAATTCGTCGGGAAGTTGATGATCCTGAGCTTCGTCAAATTATTGAAAAAGAACTCTCGGGTGCTCAAGGCTGGCTGCGAGCTGATAGCCTGTAATACAAAATACAAACGGGAGAGCAACGCTCTCCCTGTTTGCGGTTTCAGCTTACTTCATACTTTCATCAGTTCTAGGCTTTGGCTTTCTTAGAACCACACGGCCATCAAGTGGCAAGCATTCCAGTATCAGATTAAAACCATCACCCTTACTATGAGGTCTATCTAACTTGCCTAAACCACAAGTATATGAGCTATAAATCTGTCGAGAACATTCTTAAAACAATTATTGACACGAAGAACAAAAACCGAAAGCTCTTTGTGCACTCCGATGTTGAACCGGGTGATGGTACAGTGCCGACTTCGATAGCAGCTGATCCAATGGATAGAGATACCGCCAAAGCACAGTGTGTCGGATGTCATGCGCCGGGTGAAAGGCTATACATCCTGCCGGATACAGCAGGAGTTTCCGGAGATCAAGAAACGCTACTGGGGACAAAGGTTCTGGGCCCGGGGCTATTTTTGCTCTACATCAAACAACGTCACAAATGAAACCGTCATGAACTATATCGAAAGCCACAGACCCGAACCTACCGACAATCGTCGGTAGCAACTGTGTTTTTCAGTCAGCTCCATTTACTGTGCCACATCCTTTGGTCCCTCGTCAGGGCATTCAGCACAATCAGCAATTTTCTCATGGCTGCCACCAAAGCGACCTTTGCGGGTTTCCCCTTTTGTCTCAGCCTGTCATAGGTGGTTTTAATGTCCGGGTTATATTTTATGGCACTGAGAACAGCCATATAAAGGGTTTTCCGCACATAGCTGCGTCCGCCTCTGATACGCCGGGTCCCTTTCATGGCCCCACTATCACACTTAAAAGGAGCCACGCCGACAAGCGCCGCAATGGCCTGATGGTTCAGTTTCCCCAGCTCGGGAAGGTCTGCCAGCAAAACAGCCGCTGTAACAGGGCCAATTCCCGCGCAACTGGTCAGTATGTCATAGGTAGCCTTGTTTGTTACATCCTGCTCAATAACAGATTTGATCCTGGCGTTGATGACGGCAATCTTTTCCTTGTACCGCTGCAGAGATGCTTCAATATCCTGGCGCACAGGCTCGGCATGGACATGGTCCAGAGCCTGCTGCTCCCTGCGCTGAATATCCACAAGCTGTCGCCGTCGCAAAAGATAGTCTGATAAGAGTGTGTTCGCTTTATATTGCTGAGGCGCAGGCCTGAAGACAGCGCCATACTCGGCGATCAGCCTTGCATCAATTTTGTCTGTCTTGGCGAGGATATTTTTCGCTTTGGCAAAATCGCGGATTTGGCGGGCATTCATCATAGCCACTGGAAGACGATGATGGGTGGCTTGGACAATAAACAGCCTCTCATAACCACCTGATGGTTCGCATATGAGGAGATCAACTTTCGATTTTCTGAGGTAGAGAAACATCGAATCAAGGCCTTTAATGTCATTGGGAAAAACCTTATGCTCGCCTGAAGAACGGCTATAAACATCAAGTTTCTTCTTGGCAACATCAACGCCTATACTGAAAAATGGTTCTGTCATGGGTATCATCCTACTTGTCTGCGTACCTGCTGTACGGGCAACTGTTCGAAGCTAGAGTTCGGTTGTGACAGCCGTCATGCTACCGAGCGATACCAAATATCAAGTCGTTCATCGACGCACTGCAACAAGCCCGCGGGGTCATGGGCCTGTGGCTTCATGGTACCCTCTTAAATAGAGAGCCGGATAAATATAGCAGCGAAAAAACAGACAAGTGGTTCAGTTCACAACCGCTGTGACCTTTGTAGCAAAACACGAAGAAACAAGGCGTGCAATTAATGAGATAAAGTCGTTTCCTGTGTCCAAGCCAACAGCAACTATCGAAGATGGGACGTTAGTGGATTCCCTCCGAGATGATCTTTGAGAAGCCCCTTTTTATTAAATGCTCAAGCTAATTCGACATTTGGAATAGCGGCAAGAGTTCACAGTAAAGAGCCCTTGGCATTTCGGAATGTCCGCATTGGGCTTTGCAACCCGCCGGATGCAAGTGCAGTAGGCCTCGAACTTAGCGTGTAGATCTGGGCTCTCTCTTGGCCTTCGGCGCACAGCACGAATGGCGGAAACCACTCAAATGGCTTGGAGACTAACTCATACCCGCATTCAATCTGCTGAAGTTAGCGCCTATGGGCATAGCGCCCCTTCTGCTCCGCCGTTTTTCTTCGACGCAAGCCGTGTCGCGCAGTCCCTTTCGTGTGTGCGAAAAGGGCGGTGAACGAGGGGGCTTGATTTCCATACCCCCCGTTTTTCGAGCGTCCCGCGACGCGCCCTTGCTCGCCATCCTTGGGCCCTCTGCGCCTGGTCGCGCATTCGAACGCCGAACCGGTTCCCACTTCGGCTGGATGCGCTCCGGCACACCGAAAGGAGCTGACGATGCAAGACGATCAGACACGGGCAAGCGAGGCCAAAAAGGGCAGCCCGTTCCTCACCACGAGAGAGGCCGCGCATTATCTCTGCCTCTCTTTTCGCACCCTGGAAAAGATGCGCCTCACCGGCAATGGCCCGCGCTTTCGCAAGCATGGCCGCTATGTGCGCTATCATATCGCCGACCTCGAAGCCTGGTCGGAAGGGCGGCGGCAATCCTCCACATCGGACTCCACATCGGACGGGGCGCAGTGATGAAAAAAACTGCCCTTGTCGCCCTTCTCGTCGCTGTTTCCGGCGTTGCACTGATCGGCATATCTGCTTTCATCAGCACACCGGTTCTGGTCTGGAACGCCTCCGCCAGCGCGCCGATTGGGCTTTATCGCATCGTATCCGGCACACCGAAACGGGGCGATGTCGTTCTCATTCGTCCGCCGGACTTTGTTGAGAAACTGGCCGCCGGGCGTGGCTATCTGCCCGCTGGTGTGCCGCTGATCAAGCGCATCGCGGCCATGGGCAGCGATGATGTTTGCGCCTTTGACAGTGCCGTTATCATCAACGGTCACGCCGTTGCCTATCAGCTTGAACATGACAGCGCGGGCCGCTCTTTGCCGCGATGGAATGAATGTCGCGTGCTCAAGGCAGACGAATATTTCCTGCTGAACGAAGCCGAAAATTCCTTCGACAGCCGCTATGTCGGGCCGGTCCCGCGTGCGCAGATCATCGGGAGGCTCGTACCGCTATGGACCGAATAACGCCTCTCAACATTGCGGCCGCCGCCGTCATTTCCCCCGCCGAGGCCGCCGCTGTCGACCCATTTCAGGCGCATATAAAAGAAGCCGCGCAGCGTTTCGGAATCCCTGAAAAATGGATCGCTGCCGCCATCATGGCGGAGAATTCTCGCGACCCGAGCGCCGGGCCCGGCCCGGGAAGTGATCCCTGGGGAAGTGATCCTTGGGGAAGCGATTCTTTAGGAAGCGATCCTTGCGGTCCGCGCCCCAATATGCTCGCCGCAACCGTCTGTCTCAAGGCGATGGATGAGCGCTTCGGCAGTCTGTTCGCTGCTTGCAATGCCGGCCAGGTGGAAAAGCAGGGACGCTACGGGGAGCCTTTGCGCGCTGGAAAACCGCTGTCTGCCGAGACCCGCGCCTGTGCCGCCGGCACCCGGGAGGCGTCTGGTGGTACGCCGGAAACCACCGTCACGAATGCAAAACCCGGCCCATCGCCCACACAAAATTCACCGAAAATTGCCTTCGATACGCGGTTGTTTTTGCCGGTTTCGACGCGCGAAAACAGCGACAATCCCGCGCGAAACGGCAAGTTTTTCGTGCCGCTTTCCGCCCAAAAACAGAACGGGAAATGAGATGAAAATGCTGTTTCCCATCGCGCTTTCTGCCTGTTTTTACCCCCGGCAGCGCGGCCTTGCTGCTGCCGGGATTTCCGCTTCGATGGCGGATTGGTCGCAGGGGATCGTGGAGGGTCGCAGGAGGGAGGACGGGAGCCGCGTAAGGCAAGATAAAAGCAACGGCACCATGGGCGGGAATCGCGAAGGGTAAGCCTTTGTCTGCACGTTGTTTTTTAGGGAGGGCCGATGGTGCCAGGCGCTATGCCATGGTGCCACGGGTGCTGTAACACCCTGATTTTGCCGGGTGTGGCTGGCACCGGTTTACAAAGACCGCCTGCATACTTCTCATAGAGGGGCAAGGAGAAGAGTAAATGTCCGATGACGATGACTTCAGACCGAAGGTCGGTAAAATCCGCTCGCGCGGTTCGAAGGCGGGACGCAAATTTCTGCACCGGGTTCTGGCTGCGTCGACTCTGGCCGCGTCAAACCTGGCCGCGTCAAACCTGGCGCGGGGTGGCCCCGTGCGGGGTGGCAAAGGAAGATCGCGCAAGACGACCTTCAGCGGCAGCCGTATCGGGCGCGGCGCTGGCGCTGGCCGCGTGCTCGCCAGCCGTGGCCGTTATGCCGCCTTGCATCAGCGCCGGGTTATCATCAAATCGCGCATTGTCCGGCTGGGCGGCAAGGGGATGCCAAGAGGAAGGAATGCGGCAAAGGCGCATCTGCGCTATATCCAGCGTGACGGGGTAACCCGCGAGGGCGCGCCGGGTCAGCTTTACACTGCGCTTGAGAACACCGCCGATGGCAAGGCCTTCCTCGAACGCGCCGATGGTGACCGGCATCAATTCCGTTTCATCGTCGCGCCGGAAGACGGCATCGACTATGACGACCTGAAGCCGCTTACCCGCCGTTTGATGACGCAGATGGAAGAGGATCTCGGCACGCGCCTGGATTGGGTGGCGGTGGATCATTTCAACACCGGCCATCCGCACACGCATATCCTGCTGCGCGGCAAGGATGATCAGGGCCGTGACCTGATCATCGCCCGCGACTATATCACCACCGGCATGCGTGAGCGCGCCGCTGAACTGGTCAGCCTTGACCTCGGCCCGCGCACCGACCGCGAGATCGAAAACCGGCTGCGGGCGGAAGTCGAGCAGGAACGCCTGACCAGCCTTGACCGCCGCCTCATGCGTGAGATGGACGAGAACGGCATGGTTTCCGCAAGCGAGCGCGACGCCTTCCGGCAGACAGTGCGGGCGGGCCGGTTGCAGACGCTGGCGCGCCTTGGCCTCGCCGAGCAACTCCGCCCCGGTCAGTGGCGGCTGGAAGAGGGGTTTGAGGATACGCTCCGGCGTATGGGCGAGCGCGGCGATATGCTCAAGACCCTGCATCGCGAATTTGCGAGGAAGAACATCGCCCGCAGTCCTGCCGATTACGTCATCCATGATCCTGCCGATCCGCACACCAGACCCGTCGCTGTCACACCTGTCACGGGGCGCGTGGTGGCGCGGGGCCTGTCTGACGAGATCAGCGATCGGCATTACCTGATCGTCGACGGCGTGGATGGGCAGGCCCACTATATAGACATCGGCAAGGGCGAGGCGACCGAGCCTTTGCCAGAGGGTTCGATCGTGCGCGTCACACCCAAAAGCATCGAACCGCGCAAGGTGGATCGCACCGTCACGGAGGTCGCCGCTGCCAATGCTGGCCGCTATAATATCGACATCCACCTGAAGCACGATCCTGGTGCCAGCGAGCGTTTTGCCGAAACCCATATCCGGAGGCTGGAAGCCATCCGCCGTGCCACCGGCAACATCGAACGCGAGCCGGACGGCACCTGGATCCTTACGCCCGACCATCTTGATACGGTGACAGACTATGAACGCGGACGGGCCAGGGCTGCGCCGGTCATCGTCGAGAAACTCTCGCATCCGACGCTCGATCAGCAGGTGGGCTCCGATGGAGCGACCTGGCTCGACCGCGACCTGATCGCCGACACGTCCGAGGTCCCGCGCGATTCCGGCTTTGGCCGCGAGGTGCGTGAGGCCCAATCCCGCCGCCGCCAATGGCTGGTCGCGGAAGGGCTGGCGCGTGAAGAGCAGGGCAAGACCCTATACCGTGCCGACATGCTGGACAGCCTGCGGCGGCGCGAACTGACACGTGTCGCCGGGCAGCTTTCCGAGCAGCTCGGCCTTGCCTATGTTGAGAGCCGCCACGGCGAACCCGTCGAAGGGACGTTGCGCCGCGCGGTTGACCTTGCCAGCGGCACATACGCCGTTATCGAAAAATCCCGCGCGTTCACTCTCGTCCCCTGGCGGCCTGTCCTTGGTCGCCCTATCGGCCAGCATGTCTCCGGCATCATGCGCGGCGAGACCATCTCCTGGACCATCGGGCGGCAGAGGGGACTGGGGATATCGTGAAATCCATGGCTGCTGGCAAAAAGGCGAATCGTGTTTATCCAAAACCCGGAACACCGTCACAGTACGCTGGACATCAGTATGCCCCGCCACATGACCGGTTACTCGTTCTGCCTCTTCGAGGTCATCACCCCACACCTGACGAAGAAGATTTCTCCTATATTCCTCTATGTTTGATCCCCCGGATTTTTCATGTCCGGCCTGGATTTTTCATGTCCGGTAAGAGAATTAGGCCAACTGGTGTTGGCAAATGTCAGAATTCCTCCATCGTGCCTGGGACCCAGAGCCATGTTTTGGCTCCTTGTAAAATCAGCCCGAAATTCCCCTGGGGGCACATCGTCTTGATCCTCGTCATAGGCGCATGCGCCGTCAAAACTTATGGCAAGCTCGCTACAGGAGCGAAGTCTGTCCGTAACCTCATGCGTGGACAACCAATCCGCTCCCCATTTTATAAATTTGAGGTTCCCGATGTCACCGCCGCCCTCAAGCACAACGTCTGCAGAACGCGCCTGGCGTTCCTGATCTTTTACGGTGCCGGCAATCACCTTTGCCTGTTCTATGCCCGATGCGCGAGAGCCTCCCTCGTCGCAAGGGGCTGGGTGCAAGAAGGGGCTGGGTGCAAGGGGCCGGGCGGCATCGCGAGCAGCGGTCACCGCTTCTTGCTTCTTCCAGCAAGATTCCTGCCACCTTATGGCGCTGTCCAGCGCGCAGTCCTGAAACCGGGCCTGCGTCACTTGAAAATGACCACCATCATGATGCAGATATGAAGGCTCGGCCGAATATCTGACCATCGTCACCCTTGATCGGTTGCAGGAGCTCTCGCTCTGCTTTTGGCGATCCTGTCCCGTCCGGGTCAGGGTCGGGCTGCAGTCGATGCACAAGATCAAGATCGCTGATTTTCAGCCAGTCGCCAGGCTGTGCGACAGTTTCCGTCCCGCTTTTCGACAAGACCTCACTTGCGACATCGAGAGTAGGTGCAACCGCGCCCACGAGTTTTGCCAGGTCGCACGAGTTTCGCCAGTGGGCATGAGTTTTGCCAGTGGGCATGAGTTTTGCCAGTGTGCATGAGTTTTGCCAGGGTGATTGCCTGCCTGGTGGAGGAGCTCAGGCAAAGCAGCCCCCCTGTTTCCAGTGGATTATTTTTCCAGTGGATTATTTTTCAGCAATACCTCGACGCGTGTGCCACCATCCATTGGCACTGGATCACCTGGCGCGGGGAGACAGAAGAGGCCGGGCGCTTGTGCCGCCACGGAACCCAGGTAGCTGACCTGTGTCTTGTCCCTTGTCGCAACGCCGTGAATCGACGCGAACGACGGCATGGAGGGCCACCGGCGGCATGCCGACCGCCGCGATGCAGGAGGCAGCATCCGCCAACTGGCCTTGCTTCGGAAGAGCGGAGAAACGATTTTTCTTTCTTTATCAGTAGCGGTTTTTGCCGGCTGGCTGCGTTGAACGATCGGATTATGCTTTATTGCCTGTCGCCGGAGAGCTGATGCCCTTGGCCATCCTCGACCTGACTCAATTGAAACGGACTGCCCGTGCAGCCGCCCGGACTGCGCCTTGGACTGTCCGGACTGTATGGCCCGCCCTTGAGCAAAACTCCTCTGGGCTCCACTCTTCCGAAGCAACTCCACAGCCCCCGTCACACAGAGGGTCCGGAAGCACAGGCTGGACGCCGCTGGAAGGCCTCCCGCCAGAGAGCCAACCCGGCAAAGAGCAGACAGAGCGCCAACAGGTGGCTGGGCGCCCATACAACAAACCGCACAAAAACCCCGTTCAAAACCTGCGAGCCCCACGCACCATCAGAACAAACCATACAGTACAGGCCATACAGTACAGGCCATACAGTACAGGCCATACAGTACAGGCCACTGACACCCCAGGCCCTGCAGGCCTGACCCGCAGCAACACCAGAGTTGGAATGAACAATGCCAGATGATATGAAGACAACCAGTTCGATCACTTCCCAGAACACGGGTATCCAGACCCCTGTCGTGCATGATGCCCTTGGCGTACAAGAGGTGTCCGTCGCGGAAGATCCCGGGGCAGCCCGCCAGGAAGCGGTCGCCCTTGAAACCATCGCGGCCTATGCCGAGGATGACACGGCCAATACCGCCCCTGATGTTGACACCTACACCACGGCGGGCGTGACCGGCGTGACCGATGCCAATCTCATGGCAGTGAATACGCGGGTTGCCGGGGTGACGCGCGAGGAAGCGGACGCGCGGGTTGAGGTCCAGAGCCTCGTGAATGCCACGCTTGTAACGCTGGCACAGGCGATGGCCGGTTCACCGGTGGTTTGGGCAATGATGTGTTCCGGATCGGCCCGGGCGGGCACGGCACCATCACTGATTTCGGGACGGGGACGGATGTGCTGGAGTTCAGGGGCGGCCTGTTTGCCAACCTTGCGGCGGTCCGGGCCGCCGCCAGCGTTGAGAACGGTGTGGTGCAGATTGCTGTACCGGCCATCCGGGTGCCCGGGAATGATGACGGGACTGATGACGGCACAGTCCATGAGGGCGGCACGCTGACCCTGAGGGGCGTGACGTCTGTCAATCAGCTCACTGCCGCCACGGTCAGGACCTTTGACGCGGCCGGCGATGACACCACCCTCGGTCCGGCGCCGACCCTTCGGGGCAGCGGCAGGGCTGACACGCTGACAGCCACCTCTGCCACCGGGACAGAGATCGCGGGCCGGGCCGGTAACGATACGCTGACCGGCAATACGGGCAGGGATACGCTTGAGGGCGGCCCGGGCAATGACCGGCTCGACGGCTTTGCGGGTCATGATGTGCTCAATGGCGGCCGGGGTAACGATACGCTCTCGGGCGGTGCCGGCGGGGATATCTTCCGCCTTGATGCCGGATCCGGGTCGGACACGATCACAGGCTTTGATCCTCGCGAGGATGTGCTGGAGTTCAGCGGCGGCCTGTTTGCCAGCCTTGCGGCGGTCCGGCAACAGGCCCGGATTGAGGATGTGCTGGACAGTGCGGGCGCGGTGATCGGCCAGAATCTGCGCCTCATCCTGCCCGGCACGGCATCAGGCCCCGGCCAGTCCTCGGACACGCTGACCCTGGAGGGGATCAGCAGTGTAAACGCTTTGACAGCCCGCAGTGTGCAGACCCTTGACGCCAGCGGCAGGGACACCACAGGGACCGGCCTGATCAGCGGCGATGCGGACGGGAACATCCTGCGGGGCACAGCGGCATCGGAGCCGATTGACGGTCTTGGCGGCAATGACCAGCTCAGCGGCCGCGGCGGCAATGATACGCTCAGGGGCGGTGCCGGGGATGACGGGCTTGCGGGGGATGCGGGCAATGACCAGCTCACCGGCGGCGATGGCAATGATACGCTTGAGGGCGACGCCGGCGATGACCGGCTTGAGGGCGGCGATGGCAATGATGCGCTCACGGGCGGGGCGGGTCGTGATTTTCTTGCGGGCGGTGCCAGCAATGACACGCTCACCGGCGGCCCGGGCCCGGACAGGCTCAATGGTGGCGCGGGCGATGACCGCTTTGTCTGGCAGACCGGCGACGGCAATGACACCCTTGACGGCGGGGCGGGCGCTGACCGGCTGATCGGCGGTGATGGCAGCGATGTGCTCACGGGCGGCCCGGGCACGGATACGCTGACCGGCGGCGCTGGCGGGGACCGCTTTGTCATCGGCCCGGGCCAGGGCCGCGTGGTCATCACTGATTTCAGGGGGACGGAGGACTGGCTCGTGCTGCCGGATGTGCCCCGGGGCACGGATCTGTCCACGGGCAGGACCCGCGACGGCGACCTGACGCTGCTTGATGTGGGCGGCACGACCGTGGAACTGCCGGGGATCCGCCGCCTGGCGGATATCGCGAACCGGATAGACTATAACGACCCGCCCACCGGCCAGCCGGTGCAGATCACCGCGGTTGAAGGCCGGCCCTTTACCGGTTTTTCCGCAGACTTCTTCGGCTACCGGGATGCGGACGGCACCGCGCTCCGGTTGGTTGAGTTTACCAGCCTGCCCGCGACCGGCACGCTCGCGCTCAGGAATGCGGGAGGCGGTAATCCGACTCCTGTGCTGGACGGCGGGCAGGTGCGGGCAGACCAGCTTGACCGGCTTGTCTTCACCCCGGCATCGACGGCGGGCGGCAGCGAGATCAGCTTCGTCTTCCGGCTGTTTGACGGCCGGCTGTATTCAGAAGGGCAAAGCGTGACAGTCACGGTTGTCGATGAGACGGCCCTGGCGGTGCCGGCAATGACGTTCTTGGCGGCGGGGCTGGTAATGATGTTCTGTCGGACGGTGACGGGAATGACGCTCTTTTCGGCGATGCGGGCGATGACATGTTGGTCGGCGGGGCCGGTCGGGATGTACTGAACGGCGGCTCTGGCAACGATACGGTGGACTATTCCGGGTCTGTGGACGCCACCGGGGCCGCTAAGGGTGTGACGGTGGATCTTTCACAATTGCCCTTCAG
Source organism: Kordiimonas sp. (assembly GCA_965199355.1). GTDB lineage: Bacteria > Pseudomonadota > Alphaproteobacteria > Sphingomonadales > Kordiimonadaceae > Kordiimonas. The sequence goes on along the minus strand of CBDARB010000009.1, from coordinate 14,459 downwards.
CACGCCGTCCGGCGGCCATGCCGAGGGCGACGTACTCTCTGATATCCAAAACCTGATCGGCTCTGCGGCGGACGACAGGCTGACGGGCGACGATGGTGCCAACCAGCTCTCGGGCGGGGCCGGCAATGACCTGCTGATTGGCCGCGGCGGCACGGACACACTCATTGGCGGGGCTGGCAATGACACGCTGGACGGCGGCAACGGCACGGATATACGGACGGTGGACACTGATGCCACGGGGGCGGTGCGGCTGGCGGAGTCGGACAGCAGCGAGCTCACCGGCGGCGACGGCAATGACCTGTTCCGGATCTATCCGGGCTATAGCGGGGTGATCACTGATTTCATGATGGGCACGGATGTGCTGGCCTTCCGGATCGGTCTGTTCGAAAGTCTCGCGCATGTGAGGGAAGCTGCCCGCGTGCGGGACGGCGCGGTGGAGATTACCATCCCCCAGGTGAGCGTCAGCTATCCGGACGCTACGGTCACACAGCATGCGGCCGGGGTCTTGCGGGTTGAGGGCCTCACCCGGGTCGATCAGCTCACCGCGGCCACGGTCAAAACCTTTAATGGGGCCGGCAGGGAGACCACAAACGATGACGGCGTCCTGGGCACGGATGCGGCGGACCTGCTTGAGGGCACCCCGAACAATGACCTGCTCAATGGCGGTGCGGGCAATGATACGCTCAATGGCAATGCGGGCGATGACCGGCTTTTGGGCGGTGCCGGTGATGACCGGCTCAATAGCGGCCCCGGGGATGATATCCTGAACGGCGGCGATGGCCGCGATATGCTCACGGGCGGCCCGGGCAATGACACGGCTGTCTATGGCGGGTTCATAGGTGTCAGTGTCAGTGTGGACCTTGCGGCCGGCACGGGCACGGGCGACGACGCGGAAGGCGACCGGCTCAGCGGGATCGAGAACATCATCGGCACCATCAGCAATGACACGCTCAGGGGCGACGCTGGCGCCAACCGTCTGGACGGCGGCCCTCTGGGCAATGACAGCCTCACGGGCCGCGGCGGCCATGACCGGCTCTCGGGCGGTGCGGGCGATGATACGCTCTCGGGCGGCACCGGCAATGATGTGCTGGTCCCCGGCCCGGGTGAGGACCAGCTCACCGGCGGCGACGGGCGGGATATCTTCCGGATTGGTCGAGGCAATGGCACCAACAGCGTCACGGACTTTGACCCTCTCGAGGATGTGCTGGAGTTCCGGGAGGGGCTGTTTGCGGACCTTGCTGCGGTGAAGGCCGCGGCCACGGTACTGCCGGATAATGGCGGTTTGAGCATTGCTCTGCCGGCGGTCGAGAGCTCGCTAGCGGGCACGCTGACGGTCAGTGGCATCGACAGCCCGGACGATCTGACGGAGGCCACTGTGCGCCTTGTGGCGGCGGACGTCCTCACCGGGGTTGCCGGGAACGGCACGGTGGCCCTTGCGGGCACGGCGGCGCAGGGCAGCCCGCTCACCGCAACGGTCACGGACGGGGACGGCACATCGACCACACCCTTTATCAGCTACCAGTGGCAGCGCAGTGACGGGACAGGCGATTATGAGGATATCGGCGGGGCCGAGAGCGCCCGCTATACCCCTGGTCAGGCGGATGTGGGTCATACCCTCCGGCTTGTGGCCACCTATAGCGATGATGACGGCAATGACGAACAGGTGACCTCGGCCCCCACAGCCCCGGTCAGCAATGTCAATGACGCGCCTGAGGGCGTGCCTGTGATCAGCGGCCCAGCGAGCGGCCCGTTGACGGCGGGCATGACCCTGAGCGCCGACCTGTCCGGCCTTAGCGATGCGGACGGGCTGCCGGACGCGGCGTCCGGCTTCCGCTACCAATGGCAGCGCAGCACCGATACGGCCGACGTTTATGAGGATATCGGCGGGGCCGAGAGCGCCAGCTATAGCCTGACAGACGCGGATGCGGGCCGGACCGTCCGGGTGACCGTCCGCTACCGGGATGAGGGCGGCCAGGAGGAAGAGGTCACCAGTGCGGCGACGGCCGAGGTTCAGGTCAGCGGCGATGTTGCAGCAGCAGCGGCGGCCGAGCTTGAGGCAGCGGCAGCCCTTGAAACCATCGCGGATTATGCCGAGGATGACACGGGCGATGATGCGCCGACGGTGGATACCTACACCACGGCGGGTGTGACCGGCGTGACCGATGCCAATCTCGACGCGGTGAATGCGCGGGTTGCAGCCGCAGAGCGCGAGGATGCGGACGAGGTGTCTGAGGTGGATGCGCTGGTTCAGCAGGCCAACGGCGATGTTGCGGCGGCAGTGGCAGCAGCGGCAGCCCTGGGGACCATCGCGGATTACGCCGATGATGACAGTGCCAATACCGCGCCGACGGTTGATACCTACACCACGGCGGGGGTGACCGGCGTGACGGCTGCCAATCTCGCGGCAGTGAATGCGCGGGTTGCCGGGGTAGAGCGCGTGGGTGCGGACGAGGTGTCTGAAGTGGATGCGCTGGTTCAGCAGGCCAACGGCGATGTTGCGGCGGCAGTGGCAGCAGCGGCAGCCCTGGGGACCATCGCGGATTACGCCGATGATGACAGTGCCAATACCGCGCCGGATGCGGCGACCTACACCACGGCGGGTGTGACCGGCGTGACCGATGCCAATCTCGACGCGGTGAATGCGCGGGTTGCAGCCGCAGAGCGCGAGGATGCGGACGAGGTGTCTGAGGTGGATGCGCTGGTTCAGCAGGCCAACGGGGATGTTGCGGCGGCAGCGGCGGTTGCAGGTGGGTCGGAAGGCACAGACAGTCAGTCTGTGACACCACCATCCCCGGCAACCCCTGATATGGGTACGCCATCGACAGAGTCCCCCGATGGCACCGGCGACGGTGATACGGACGACACTGCATTCAGTGCGCAAGTCGAGCGCCAGAATGCCCTGGGCGACATCGAGGCCTATGCCGAGGATGATCAGAGCAATCCTGCGCCGGATGCGGCGACCTACACCACGGCGGGCGTGACCGGTGTGACGGCTGGCACTCTTGATGTGGTCAATACCGCGATTGCAGCTGTGAGCAGTGAAACTGTGACCGCAGGTGGTTTGGATACGACGGCCGAGGTTCAGGCCATTGTGAACGGGGCGATATCCTCGGCGGAAAACGGCGACGGTGAAGACCAGACCCCACCACCACCGGCAACCCCTGATATGGGCACACCAGAGCCCTCAGGTACCACAGACACAGGCACCACAGGCTCAGGGCCGGCAACCCCGCCACCCGTACAGCCATCCACCCCTGATGCTGGTACTGGTAGTACATCTGGCAGTGGTTCTGGCAGTTCAGGCTCCGGTACATCTGGCGGCCCCTCTGGCGGCCAGACCTTCACGGGCGATGAGGGTGCTAATCTGCTCACGGGCGGGGCTGGAGATGACCTGTTGCTTGGCCGGGCCGGGCCGGACGGGCTCAATGGCGGTGCGGGCGATGACCGGCTCGATGGCGGCCCCGGGGCTGATATACTGAACGGTGGCCCGGGCAATGACACGGCTGTCTATGGCGGGGGTGACCCTGTCAGTGTGGACCTTGCGGCTGGCACGGGCACGGGCGGCCAGGCAGGAGGCGACCTGCTCATCGGGATCGAGAACATCATCGGCACGCCGGGCAATGACACGCTCAGGGGCGATGGCGACCCCAACCGTCTGGACGGCGACGACGGCAATGATCTGCTTGAGGGCCGCGGCGGCGATGACATACTCATTGGCGATGTGGGTGATGACACACTCAATGGCGGTGCGGGTGATGACGTGCTGGCGGGTGGCGCTGGCAATGACCTGTTCAGGGTCGGGCGCGAGGAGGGCAGTGTCATCATCACGGATTTCGACATGGACGACGACCGGCTTCATCTTGATGTGTCGGAAGGCACGGCGTTGACCCCGCAGGTGGTGGGCGGCGAACTGCGGCTCACAATTCCGGGCACACAGATCAGCCTTGTCGGTGTGACTGATGTGAATGCGGTGAACATCGAGTATGCGTCCGCGCCTGCTGCCACCGATGGAGCCGGCGACGGTGATACGGACGGCGACGCTGCTGCATTTATTGCGCAAGCCGAGCGTGAGGATGCCTTGGGCGACATCGCGGCCTATGCCGAGGATCAGGACAATCCCGCCCCAACGCTTGACACCTACATGACGGCGGGTGTGACCGGCGTGACGGCTGACACTCTTGATGCGGTCAACGCCGCGATTGCAGCTGTGGGCAGCAGTGCCTTTGTGTCCGGTACTCTTGTGGAATCGACGGACTTTGTTGAGGGCGTTGTGAACGGCGTGAACGGGGCGACATCCCCGCCGGAAACCGGCAGTGGTGAAGGCCAGACCTCGACAACATCGGCAACCCCTGACCCGGGCACGACGCCCGCCCAGGGACCTGACGGTGGAGATGGCGGCACCCCGCCTGCTGCCACCGATGGAGCCGGCGACGGTGATACGGACGGCGACGCTGCTGCATTTATTGCGCAAGTCGAGCGCCAGAATGCCCTGGGCGACATCGAGGCCTATGCCGAGGATGATCAGACCAATAGCGCGCCGACGGTTGATACCTACACCACGGCGGGGGTGACCGGTGTAACCGCCGATAATATCGGGGACGTCAATGAAGCGATTGCAGCGGATGATTTGGGCGGCGCGGCCACGATTGAGGAACTGATCGAAGCGGGCGCGGATGGCATCGCTGCGGCGACTGCAGTGGTTCAGGGCGTCGTGAACGAAGTGATATCCCCGGCGGAAACCGGCAGTGGTACAGACCAGACCTCACCAACATCGGCAACCCCTGATACGGGCACACCAGAGCCCTCAGGTACCACAGACACAGGTACCACAGATACAGGCACCACAGGCTCGGGGTCGGCAACCCCGCCACCCATGCAGCCATCCACCCCTGATGGCGGTTCTGGCAGTGGCGCCGGCAGTTCAGGCTCTGGTACCTCTGGTGGCACTTCTGGCGGTACCTCTGGTGGCCAGACCCTTGTGGGCACCCCGGCGAATGACACGCTCTCGGGCGGTGCAGGCAATGACCGTATCACTGGCAATGCGGGGGATGACCTGCTGCTTGGCCGGGACGGACGGGATACCCTGACCGGCAATGCGGGCGATGATGCGCTCTGGGCCGGGGCACAGGATGCCAGTGTGGACCGGCTCAATGGCGGCACGGGCAATGACACGCTCGGGGCCGGCGGCGGTGCTGATCTGCTTGAGGGCGGTGCGGGGGATGATATCCTGTATGGGGCCGCGGGGGCTGACCGGCTCTCGGGCGGCACGGGCGATGACCATCTCTGGGGCGGCACCGGCAACGACAGGCTCACGGGTGGCAGGGGCGCGGACAGCTTCCATTTTGGCCGTGGCAGTGGCCGGGACCATGTGACCGACTTCAACACGGAGGAGGACAGTCTGATCCTGTATACCCAGGGGGCCTTTGACAGCCGGGCTGACCTGATGGCGGCTGCGGAGGAGGTCACCCGCTATGGCACCGAGGGCCTGCTGATCAGGCTGGGGGAAGACAATCACCTGTTCCTTGCGGATCTTGAGACAGCGGATCTGGCGACACTGGACCTTACGCTGTTCTAGGCTCTGCGGGAAGGGACCCGGCCTGACAGCCCCCCAGCTCGGCTGATCACAAACAGGGTCGGGTCCCACCCTCTTATCGGCGGTTCTCAGGCGGTTCTCGGGGGCATAGGCGTCTCCCATTGTCTTTGGTTGATGGCCTGTGGCAGGCTTATGCGGGCCCTGGAAGTCCATCGGAGAGGTCGAATGGGAAACATGCAATTGTGGGTTCACTGGTACGATAGTGAAAGGCTTCACAGCGCCATCAATGATACAACACCGGACGAGACGGGAGAAAAACTTCCATGCAACCATTTCAGGCCTTGATAAAGTCGCCTGACGTCTTGAACAAAAGACTCTTCGGCAAACTCGGGGCGGTTCAATGTCTAAAGCTGTTGAGGCCCTGCGGGCCGCAGCGGAGGAGGCGTCCCGGGCTGGCACAGACGGCCTGCTGATCAGCCGTGATGACGACACCATCGTGTTACTTGCCGCGGCCTTAAGCGGGACGACCTAGCAACACTGGACCTTACGCTGTTCTAGAGGTGTCAGGGCTGTTTTTGGGCCTGTGCTGTTCTTCAGCGAGTCTGATTTCAGTTTTTCGGCCCTTATTGAGGGGCTTCTTTTTTCAGCTTAAAAAGGCGATCTACAAATATAACAGCTACAGACGAGTATGTAGGAGAAACCATTTTGAAACCCAGAGTGAAAACACTTGTCGGCGTGCTCGTTGGTACAGTCGGCTTCGTTGCGGCCCTTACTACCTTGTATGTCCACTTTTTCAGCATAGAGGAAAATAGAGATTTACTGGAGCCTCCATTTGATGAGCCCTCATTTAAGGAATTGGTTCTCACCGCAAGCACCTCTCATCCTGATACAAATTATCTCAGGGTCGGGCACCTGATAATTGATGGGGTCAGAGTTCCTGTTGAATATGGCGGGTTATTGGTTGCCGATAAAATAACCATGAGAAATGGCGGCGCAATCTATGGGAACAATATTTATGTTGTCGCAAAGAAAATAGATAATGGCGAAATATCCTCGTCAGGCACGAGGGGGCTGAATGGCGGCGACGTTTTTGTTGCCAGCGCCCAAATAAACGGCACGAAAATAGTTTCCAACGGTAAAGACGGAAGTGATGGAGAGAATGGCGCTCGAGGTAGTCGTGGTGCAGATGGCGCTGATGGGAGGGATGGTCGGTGTGGTCCGGGCGTATTGGGCGAATGGCGCTCTCCCGAGCGCGGCCAAGATGCCGGCCATGGCGGCAACGGTGATGATGGGGAAGATGGCGGAGACGGAGGAAGTGCTGGCAATATCACGATTCTTACATCCACTGAACTCACCACCCCTTCTGTTTCCCGGGGTGGTCTCGGAGGTCAGGGTGGCCAAGGTGGCGCAGCAGGGCCCGGCGGTAAGGGCGGTGAAGGCGGACGAGGTTGTACAGGGCTCGGGGGGACTGTATCAAATCAAAATCCGGGGAAGGACGGGGACGATGGGAGGCCTGGCCAAAACGGGCGCGACGGTACCGCCGGAGAAAGCAAAATACCGACAGTGAAATTGATTTCCTGGCACAGCGTCAAGGATGTTTATGATGAGTATGGAACGGATAAGGAAGAGTTTGTGTCACACCTGCGACAGATTCGCCCAGGAGACTGAACAACGTGTCTGTTTTTTCACTGTGACAATGACCTTAGCAGGCGCCTCGGCATGGACGTTGATTTCAATGCCAGAGACTGTTTAAAAGGGACTGTTTAAAATTCTGTGTCATTCCGCTAGGTTTTTTTACGAAAGGAACTGACCAATGGATACAGAGTTTACCTTCGGGAATACAGCCGCACGCTGTTGCCGTTTATCGAGAAGTTCAAACCCTAAACGTTGCGCTACAACCAAAAAACGAAGAACGTGACAGGACATCCATTGAACTTCGGCGCGGCGAAAGGGATGACATTCGATCGAACCCTTATCTACCCGCACGGGCCGCTGAAGAAATTTCTTGCCACGGGTAAGCATGCGGACGCGGGCAAGGAACTTGATAAGATCTATGTAGCGATCACACGCGCCAGACAGAGCGTGGCGTTTGTTGTCAACGACAATGCCAAATTGGCAGGCTTGACATTCTACGAGACTGAATAAGGCGGAAAGGTTAAGACGCTCACTACTATGGCATCTTGTCGTACATAAAGGCTATAACAGATTTTTGCCATCTCGCACCATAATCATTCCGTTTGTCTTATCGAAGAACGGAGCTCTCGCCATGACCCCCACCAAACTGCTGATCGGCCAGATCGCTATTGTGTTTGCCATCGTCCTTCTGGGCGTATGGGCGGCGACGCAGTGGTGCGCGGCGATGCTGGGCCATCAGGCGCAGTTGGGCACCCCGTGGTTCCTGCTGTTCGGCTGGCCGGTCTATAAGCCGTGGAAGCTGTTCGAGTGGTGGTATTTCTATGAGGCCTACGCACCTGATGTGTTCGACAAGGCCGGGATGCTGGCGGCGGGAAGCGGCTTCATGGGGTGCGCGGCGGCTATTTTCGGCTCACTGTGGCGGGCGCGGCAATCGCGGCAGGTAGACACCTATGGTTCTTCGCGCTGGGCCTCACCGCGCGAGATCGGCAAGGCCGGGCTGTTCCGGTCCGCAGGCGTGTTCCTCGGTCAATACCAGCAAAAATACCTGCGCCATGACGGGCCGGAGCATGTGATGGCTTTCGCGCCGACCCGCTCGGGCAAGGGAGTGGGGCTGGTGGTGCCGACATTGTTGTCCTGGACAGGCTCGACGGTGATCCACGACATCAAGGGCGAGAACTGGCAGTTGACCGCCGGTTGGCGCGCCAGGTTTTCGCATTGCCTCCTGTTCAACCCGACCGACCCGAGGTCCGCCCGTTATAACCCGCTCCTTGAGGTGCGCAAGGGGGTGGATGAGGTGCGTGATGTCCAGAACATTGCCGATATCCTGGTCGATCCCGAAGGGGCGCTTGAACGCCGGAACCATTGGGAGAAGACCAGTCATGCGTTGCTGGTGGGTGCGATCCTGCATGTGCTTTATGCCGAGGAAGAAAAGACGCTGGCGCGGGTGGCTGCCTTTCTGTCGGATCCGAAGCGGTCCTTCGCGGCGACGCTGCGGCGGATGATGGAAACCAATCATCTTGGCACGGCGGAAAATCCGAAGGTCCATCCGGTGGTGGCGTCGGCCGCGCGCGAGGTGCTGAACAAGTCGGAGAACGAGCGCTCGGGCGTTTTGTCCACTGCCATGTCGTTCCTCGGCCTCTATCGTGACCCCACCGTCGCGGCGGCGACATCGGCCTGCGACTGGCGCATCGCCGATCTGATGGATGCCAGGCATCCCGTCTCGCTTTACCTCGTGGTGCCGCCGTCGGATATTTCGCGGACAAAACCTCTGGTGCGCTTGATTCTCAATCAGATCGGGCGGCAGTTGACGGAGACCTGTGTGCCGGCCGGAAAAGACGGACCTGACGTCGGCCACCCGAAACACAGAGATCCAGCATGTCACGGCCCGGAAAAACCTGCCCGGAGGCGCTGCCTCCTGATGCTGGATGAGTTTCCCGCCTTGGGACGGCTCGATTTCTTCGAGACGGCTCTGGCCTTCATGGCCGGGTACGGCATCCGGGCTTATCTGATCGCGCAGAGCCTCAACCAGATTTCCAGGGCTTACGGCGAGAATAACGCCATCCTCGATAACTGCCATGTGCGGATTGCCTTCAGCAGCAATGACGAGCGTACCGCCAGGCGGATTTCCGATGCGCTGGGCACGGCCACCGAACTCAGAGCCATGCGCAACTATGCCGGCCACCGGCTGGCGCCGTGGTTGTCACACGTCATGGTGTCGCGGCAGGAAACGGCGCGCCCCTTGCTGACCCCTGGTGAGGTGATGCAGCTTCCGCCGACGGATGAACTGGTGCTGATCTCCGGCCTTGCGCCGATCCGGGCGCATAAACTCAGATATTACGAGGACGGGAATTTTACAGAACGGCTGCTGCCTGCGCCGGTGCTGGCAACAGGCGATTATGCTGACAAACCGGAACCCCGCCCCGATGACTGGGGCCGGCAGGTGCGCAAGGCTGACACGAGGCTTGCCGCCCGGGAGGATGTAAAATCGACATTCCCTGACGAAGGCGGGATGCAGCAACAGCGCCATCCGGGGGTAGCGGAAGAAAGTGTTAAAACCACTGAGCCCGGGCAGGGCGACTTGCCGAACCTGCTGGAGGATGAGTCTGACAGCCGCGCCGATCAGACCATGATGGATCGCGCCGCCACACCCGCGCGCGCCTATGGTATCAACGAAGCCATGGGGCCGGACAGGGATCTGCTCGACGGGTTTTGAGGAAGATCCCGCACGTGATCGTGCGTCGTCGTACATAAAGGATATAAGAGTTTTCAGCAGCCTGGACCATTCTTGTTCCGACTTTCCATGTGTCAGGACAGGAATAGATGAAGCCACGCCACAATATTTACATTGATGAAGAGACCAGCGCCGAGCTGGAGGCGCTGGCGGCAAAGCCGGGGGCGTCCAAATCGGCGATCATTTCCGACGCCCTCCGCCATTACATCCGCCATCAAGGCGCAAGGGGACTCGACGCGGCGCTGAAAATCCGCCTTGACCGGGTGACGCGCGACATGGGTCTCGTCCGGCGCGATCTCGATGTGCTGACCGAGAGCCTGGCCTTTTTCGTCAAGCTTTACCTCACCTTCAACGCGCATACCCCCGTGCCTGATCAGGCGGCGCAGGCGGTGGCGCGCGAGCGTTTCCGGAAATTCATCGAGCAGGTTGGCCGCCAGATCGCGGGCGGCAAGCGCTCTCTCAAAAACACCGGGGAGGATTTGGAATGAGCGACACATCCGAAGAGCGTCGTCGCGCCATGCTCAAAACCGCCATGGGGCCTGTGATTGCGGAGGCTTTGGGCGACCCTGCGGTGATTGAAGTGATGGTCAATCCCGATGGCAGGCTCTGGATCGACCGGCTCGGCGAGGGCCGCGGCACTATCGGCGTGCGCATTCATCCGTCCGAGACCGAACGGATCATTCGCCTGGTGGCCTCCTATGTGCGGGCCGAGGTGCATACGGATAATCCCATCGTCAGTGCGGAATTGCCGTCTTCTCCGGATGGAACGGGGGGCGAGCGCTTCGAGGGTCTGTTGCCGCCGGTAGCATTGGGGCCATGTTTCGCCATCCGCAAACCGGCGACCGGGATTTTGACCATCGCTGATTATGTCCGCGATCATGTCATGGTGCCGATCCAGGCCGAGGCTTTGCGCAAGGCGGTGCGGGATCGGAAGAATATTCTGGTTGCCGGTGGCACATCGTCCGGCAAGACGACGCTGACCAACGCGCTGCTGGCCGAAATCGCTGAGTGCGATGAGCGTGTCATTCTCATCGAAGACACGCGTGAGCTGCAATGCGCGGCGCAGGATTGCGTGGCGCTCAGAACCCGCGCGGGCGCGATCAGCATGGGCGATCTGGTGCGCTCGACCCTGCGCCTGCGACCTGACCGCATCATCGTCGGGGAAGTGCGCGGCGCGGAAGCGCTCGATATGCTCAAAGCCTGGAACACCGGCCATCCCGGCGGCATCGCCACGGTGCACGCCAATGCGGCCCGCTCGGCGCTCTACCGCATCGAGCAGCTCGTGCAGGAAAGCGTCACCATCGTGCCGCGCCGGCTGATCGCTGATGCCATCGACATGGTGGTGTTCATTGCCGGTCGCGGTTGCGGGCGCCGCATCGAGACCATCGCCGACGTGACGGGTCTTGACGAGCATGGCGATTACGCCGTCACAAACATTTCCCTCCCTCAGCTTCAGCAACTCTGAAAGGACATCTCATGCGCAAGACGCTTCGATTAGCACTCCCGTCGGTCGTTCACCTTCTTCTTGTCTCCGCCCTCATGTTTGTGTTTACGGCCCCGGCCCATGCGGCCGGTTCCGGCATGCCGTGGGAAGCGCCGCTGCAACGGATCCTGGAATCGGTGCAAGGCCCGGTCGCCAAGATCGTCGCGGTGATTATCATCATCCTCACCGGTCTGACGCTGGCCTTTGGCGAAAGCTCGGGCGGGTTCCGGCGGCTGATCCAGATCGTCTTTGGCCTGTCCATCGCCTTCGCGGCCAGCTCGTTCTTCCTCTCCTTCTTCTCTTTCGGTGGCGGGGCGCTTCTCTAGATGGCCGCGCAACGCTCCCTTGAGGGATTTGAAGTTCCCGTCCATCGCGCGCTGACCGAGCCGATCCTGCTCGGCGGCGCGCCGCGTGCGGTCGCTATCCTCAATGGCACGCTCGCCGCCGCCGTCGGCCTCGGCCTCCAGCAATGGGTCGCCGGGCTGGTGATGTTTGTCGCCGGGCACACGCTGGCCGTGTTTGCCGCCAAACGCGATCCCGACTTCATGACCGTGCTTGCCCGTCACCTGCGTCAACGGGGGTGGTGGCGATGCTGAGGGAGTTTCCATGTTAAGTCTGGGCGAATACCGTGGGCAAGCCGACCGTCTTGCCGATCTGCTGCCCTGGGCGGCATTGATCGCGCCGGGTGTTGTCCTCAACAAGGACGGCAGTTTCCAGCGCACCTTCCGGTATCAAAGTCCTGACCTGGAAAGCGCCACAGAGGCCGAACTGGTCGGTCTGTGCGCCCGCGCCAATAATGCGCTGAAGCGTCTCGGCTCCGGCTGGGCGCTGTTTTTCGACGCAGAGCGTCTTGAGGCGCAGCATTATCCGGCGTCAAGATTTCCGGACGCCGCCTCGTGGCTTGTGGACGAGGAACGCCGCGCCGCGTTTGAAGAAGGTCGTCAGGGCCGGCATTTCGAGAGCCGCTATCACCTCACGCTGCTGTATATGCCGCCGCCTGACGCGCAGGCGCGCACCGAAAATGCCCTTCTGGAGCGAGACCGGCAGGGCGGCCTTCGGCACTGGCGGCAGGAACTGGCCCGGTTCGGGCAGGAAACCGAGCGGGTGCTGGACCTGCTCAGCGGTTTCCTGCCCGAGATCCGCGCGCTTGATGATATGGAGACCCTGACCTTCCTGCATGGGACGGTCTCCACGAAGCGCCATCCGGTCACTGTCCCTGAAACGCCGATGTATCTTGATGGCGTGCTGGTCGACACAGCCCTCACCGGCGGGCTGGAGCCGATGCTGGGCGAGCAGCATCTGCGCACCCTGACACTCCTCGGCTTTCCGACCACCACCCGCCCCGGCCTTCTTGATGCGCTCAACCATCAGGATTTTGCCTATCGCTGGGTGACACGGTTCATTCCGCTCGACAAGACGGCGGCGACACGGGTTCTGACGCGGCTGCGGCGGCAATGGTTCGCCAGGCGCAAGTCGATCACGGCTGTCCTGCGCGAGGTGCTGACCAATGAGGCGGCACCTCTGCTCGATAGCGACGCCGACAACAAGGCGTGTGACGCCGACGCTGCCTTGCAGGCGCTCGGCGGCGATCATGTCGGTTTCGGCTATCTCACCACCACCATAACGGTGTTCGACGAGGACGCCCGGGCCGCTGAAGATAAAGCCCGCGCCATAGAGCGGATCGTCAACGGATCGGGTTTCACCTGCATTCGCGAGAGCGTTAATGCGTTAGAGGCCTGGCTCGGCTCGTTGCCCGGCCATGTTTACGCCAATGTCCGCCAGCCGCTCATTCACACACTGAACCTCGCGCATCTCATGCCGCTGTCGGCGGTCTGGGCCGGGCCGGTGCGCAATGCCCATCTTGAGGCGCCGCCCTTGTTGTACGCACAGACCAGCGGTTCCACCCCGTTCCGGCTGTCCACCCATGTGGACGATGTCGGCCATATGCTGATCGTCGGTCCGACCGGGGCGGGCAAGTCGGTGCTCCTGTCACTGATCGCCCTGCAGTTCCGCCGCTATGCAGGCTCTCAGGTCTATATCTTCGACAAGGGCAATTCGGCCCGTGCCGCGGTGCTTGCCATGGGCGGCGAACATCATGCGCTTGGAGCCGGTTCTGAAGGGGCGGCCCCTGATGACACCGCGAACGCGCTCGCCTTCCAGCCTCTGCGCACCATCGACGATCCTTTGATACGAAGCTGGGCTGCCGAGTGGATCGGCACCCTGCTGGCGCACGAAAACCTCACCGTCACCCCGGAGGTGAAGGAGGCGGTCTGGTCAGCGCTGGGTAATCTCGCCACCGCGCCGCCAGAGGAACGCACGCTCACCGGGCTCACGATGCTGCTGCAATCCAATCCGATCAAGGCGGCGCTTCAGCCCTATACGCTCGACGGGCCGTTCGGCCGTCTGCTCGATGCCGCAGACGACCGGTTGGTGTTGTCGGACGTGCAGTGCTTCGAAACCGAAGAGCTGATGCACCAGGCAGGCGTCGTCTTGCCGGTGCTGACCTATCTGTTCCACCGGCTCGAACAACGCTTTGCCAGTCTGTCGGAGACCGGGAAGAAAGGCCGGCCGACGCTGCTGATCCTCGACGAGGCCTGGGTGTTTCTCGACAATCCGCTGTTCGCCGCCCGCATCCGCGAATGGCTGAAAGTGCTGCGCAAGAAGAATGTTTCGGTGATCTTCGCCACCCAGTCGCTGGCGGATATTGCCGACAGTGCGATCGCCCCGGCCATCCTTGAGAGCTGCCCGCAGCGCATCTTCCTGCCCAATGACCGGGCGGTCGAGCCGCAGGCGCGCGACGCCTATGAGCGCTTCGGATTGAACGAACGCCAGATTGAGCTGATCGCCCGCGCCACGCCCAGGCGCCATTACTACCTGCAATCGCGGCGCGGAAACCGGTTGTTTGACCTCAGCCTCGGCCCCATCGCCCTAGCGCTTTGCGGCGCATCCGACACGCAAGCGCAAACGCTCATCGACAGTCTGCTGGCCGAACCTGGCCTTACCGAACCTGGCCTGGCCGAACAGGGGCCGGGGGATTTTGCCGCCCGGTTCCTCAAGGCGCGCGGTCTCGACTGGGC
>CBDARB010000008.1:0-4311 GCA_965199355.1 Kordiimonas sp. | reverse complement strand
TGACGCACATAGTACTACTGAAGTTAGTTTTCTTCGAATTCCCATAAATAACGCCTCAACTTGCGCCCTATTTGAAACTAGTGCGCTGACTTGTCCTCATGAGTTGATTTCACGGCAAGAACCAGGAAACGCCGAATTTGAGCTGCCAGTCATTGCTGTTGTCCGGCGCCTCGGCGAGATAGTAGGCACCAACATTCAGGTCGATAGCATTTCCGCCACCCACGACGAACGTTTTCCCGAAGGTCGCTCCGACGGGAACAACCCAGTCACCTGTGTTCCAATTATAGCTACTCGTATTGGAGTAGCCGACGTAAGAGCCTCCGAGGAAATCCTCCAAATTGTAGAAGACTATCGGCTGTATGGTGGTGAGCGAAAAATCATCCTCTCCCCAAAGATGCCCGACCACCCCGCCATAAGACAAATCGCCAGCAAAATTGAACCCAACAAGTGCAAGGCCCGCTCCGTTTCCAGGTCCGTTGAATCCGTCTTCGGCAGTATCAAAAGAGAGTTGGACGCCGTATCCGATCTTGAACGTCCCTGGCTCCACTTCCGGAACATAAAAAGCCTGAACAATGGTATCGCTAAAGCCGAAATCTGTTCCTCCGCCACTGTCGGAAAGGGCGAATTCCGGGAGGCTGGCATCTGCGCCCGCTACACCACCTGGCAATCCAACATAAGGTATCAATCCGCGCAAAATCACATTCGCGGCTTCTCCCTCGAACGTGTAAACTGGTTGAAGCTGAAAATTGTAGGTTGTGCTGTCGCTATTGGGGCCAAAGCCGATTGTGTTATCCGTAAGTAGTGCGGTGACTGCGGCGAGCGGGTCCTGTGCCTTACGTGCGGCCTGACACGCGGCATCGCACTCTTCTTGTGCTTTGGCGAAAGAGGTTAAAAATACCGAGCAGCAAATACCAAAGAGAACCAGCCTGGAAGGTACACATAGTCGTTTGGCTAGCGTGCTCAACTGAGTTGCCCGGCCCCAGGGCCTAATAATTATGCAAGACAAGGGATGCTCCTAACGTCAAATACACCAGATTCTCCCACGAAATTTTTATAGTTTATTTTCGACTCTTGTCGATAACTTCGAGAGCAGTGGGTTTGGGTTTGGGAAATTGTCGAAGCTGATTTGCCATATAGTTACTAAATTGCTCATTTTTTAACAAGGGTGCGCGTCAGCGACAGCCCGGTATAGTTGAAATCCCAGCCAAAACTCGACTCTTGTCGATATCGCCATTCTTGGTGTAACCATATCGGTGAAGCTGGACTCGAATAACAAATTCCGCGCTCAGCCCATGGCGCAAAGCACACTTCTCAGATCTGACGGCGCTTCGATTTCATAAGACATGCAGCGCAGTCATTAGAAATAAGCTCAACGGCATCAAGGAAAACAGATGAACAAAATCAATTGTATAGTAGCAGTTAGCTTTCTCCTGTCATCAGCAGCATATGCTCAGTCAATACTGCCTCCAGATCAGGCGTTCCTCGATCAAGTCGAAGGCTTTGGTGTCACCCAAGAAAACTGGGATAGCGGCGAAAACGCAGCCGTAACCTTTCCCAATGCCTACAAGTTCACGCGTCACTACGTTGTTGAACCGAGCGGTGACATTGAGCCCGAGAGCTGGACGGAGTCCATTAGTCTCGACTTGTCCGAACTGACTGCTGAAGACGCTGATGGTCCACTGGATATCGAGACTTTGTTGCGGGACAGGCTCAAGAACCATTCAATGGTAATTCTGAAGGGCGACGACCTGCTGCACCAGCATTTTTGGAACGGGATGGATGAAACATCTACCCACTTGGACATGTCAGTAACAAAGTCCTTCACTGCCATTCTTGCTGGAATTGCTGCGGCCGAGGGTAAACTGGACATGACGGCACCGGTGGAATCTTATCTGCCAAGGTTCAAAGGGACAGCGTTTGAAGGCGTTTCGCTGCAAGACGTGGCCGACATGAATTCAGGCCTCGACATTCCCACACCGCCCTTTCTTTCTTGGGACCCAAAATTCACCGAGTCTCAGGAATGGAACGGACCCAATGATAGCGGTTTGAACGGCATCGAAGATTACCTGGTTACAATCGCGCAACGAAAGTATGAACCAGGCACACATTATCAGTACCAGGACCCCAACACAGAAGTTCTGGGTCTTGCTGTCGAAGCGGCGACCGGTGTTGGATTGGCCGAGTACTTGCAAGACAAGTTGTGGTCAAAGCTAGGAGCTGAGGGCGAGGCATATTGGATGGCTGACCCGTCGGGTGCAACAGTTGCCTCCGGGGGATTGAACATGAGAACGCGTGACCTCGCGCGCGTCGGACGTATGATGCTCGCCGGAGGTAAGAACTACGCTGGAGATCAAGTCATCCCTGCCGCTTTCCTGGACGCCCTGTGGATGGGAAACGACAGGGTCCGCGGTGCTTGGAGCAACGGAAAAGAGGCCGTACTCGCGCCAAACGGGTGGTATAAAGATCAGATCCGGATCTTGGAAATTGGTGACCACAAATTCGCGGCGTTTGTCGGAATACACGGTCAGGTTTTGGTGGTTGAGCCAGAAAGTGAAACCGTCATTGCAATGAACGGTGGCTACCCGCAGACGGAAACAGAACGCATGAATTCAATGATTTTCCTACAGGTTGTTCCAGCGATTCTAGATGAAACAGCAAAGATGTAGGGCAGCTGGAATTTGACGCGCGGGTTCTGATGTTGGTACGGACGTGTCAAATACCAATGGTTAAGACTGTGAATGAAACACTACGCTAAAGGCAAGGAGCGACGATTGAAGTTGATCCTCGCTGCCGAAACACTTCTGGAAAATGAAGACCTTCCAGATATCACCATGCACAGGATCGCGGCAGAAGCCGATATCCCGTCAGGTTCTGCTTACCACTTTTTCAAGGGGGCCAACGAGGTGTTTGCAGCTGCGGCCGGTCGTTTTGGCGAGCAGTTAATCGGAGACATAATTTCGCCCTACTCAGGCACTGCCTTGGAGAATTGGCGTAGCTTGTTCGAACACGCAGCACGCCGAGGCGTCGCTTTGTACCAAAGGAAGCCAGGCTATTGCCGACTTATCTTGGGGAGTACAACGGCACCTGCGATCAAGGCTACCGATAGACAGAACGACTTTGAGCTTGGTGCACAATTCGCGGAACTCATGGACAGCTACTTTGTTTTGCCTGAAATTGACCAACGCGAATTACGTTTCTTCCATGCAATCGAGATATTTGATCTGTTCCTTAGCCTATCATTTCAGAGGCATGGGGCTCTGACCCCCGAGATGATTGACGATGGGCTTTCTGCATCGATCTCATATTTGCGGCAGTTCATCCCAGATCGCATTCCACGCCGTGGCGTTTGACAGCCAGATCCTTTCAAGCACTGTACCTTTAGCGGTCCACTCAAGAGTTTTGTGAGGCACTCGTGCAGAATGAACATGCATCTGAGCAACGTGCTCTAACCATTAGTATGATTGGCACGCTCTGGATGGGGCTCGCGGGTATCGGCGCAGCCATTCTTTCAAACTCCCAGGCTGTTCTCCTAGATGGGTTGTTTTCATTTGTCGGTTTTGCAGCGGCACTATTTGCACTAAGGGTAATTGGAAGGGTCCAAAAGGCGCCCGACCGTATTCGCCCTTTTGGCTACGGGTCGGAAGAGTCAATTTTCACAACATTTAGGGCTCTCTCGCTGCTTGGTGTGGTGCTCTTCGCAATCATCAATGCGCTTCGTAGCATCGGCTCATACGCGAACGGTCAGCTGCCGCCACCATTGCTGTTTGAGCCCATCGCAGTTTATCTCGCTGCCATCTTGATGACTTGCCTGGTTCTTTGGTTGTTTCATCAGAGAGCCTGGAGGAAGGGCGGAAAGCGCAGTGATATCTTAAAGCTGGAGGCCAATGCGGCTGCCTTTGACGGCGCTGTAACCGCCGCCGCGGGTGTTGGTTTGTTTTTGGTCGCTTCGATAGAAGATGGGCCGTTGGCGGTTGTCGCCCCCATCGGAGATTCTCTGATCGTTCTAGTCTTATGCTCGATGGCTGCAATTCGTTATTTTGCGGACTTTCGAGCGGGATTGGCCGAGTTGGCAGGGGTCGCAGCGCCAAAGGCCAGTTATGAAATGGTGTTGGGTGTCGTCAATGAGCCGATAGCGTCATTTGGAGGCAAATTGGTTGAACTACTGGTTGTAAAAGCAGGGAGAAGTCACTCTGTCGTTGTCTTGTTTGATCCTCAGCGACCAGTGTCCGCAATTGAAGTAGACACTCTTTCGGATGAACTGGAGCAGAGTCTGCGACAGAAACTTAAACACGCGAACATATTGACTGTGGT
>CBDARB010000007.1:105000-205211 GCA_965199355.1 Kordiimonas sp. | reverse complement strand
TGTGATCTGGTGTTTTTCTGTCTGCGTTTCCGCCTCGCCTGATCGCCAGGCGTCATAGACACTGCCGATCACATGGCGGCCGTCATACATCAGCCGGCAGCCGGCCAGGATAGCCTCGAAATCTTCTGCGCGCCTGCCGCTTGCCAAAAGGATCGCGCCCTCGGGCAGCTCGCTGCCATGCTCCACGCGGCCCGTGCGCCAGACATAGCAATAGAGATTACTGGAGGGTGTCATGGGATTTTCCTTTCAAGGTGGTTACCGGGAAATGGGGGCGACAGGGAGGGGCTCTGCTTTCTGTGTTTCGGGCTGTTTTCAGGCCTGTATGGTTTTGGGTGATATGCTATGGTTGGTGCGGAAAAGGGATCAGACCTCCCTTTTCCGCCATACCCCTGACCAGGAGCTAAACAGACAGGAGCATGTAAAATGTCGAGAGATGGAGACGATAAATGTCCACCGAAAGAAACGCCGAAGCAGAAGGAGTCGGTCGAGCACGGCGAGCCCATCAAGGAGAGCGGCGTGACTCTGAGCAACACCCAGACCAGAATGCAGGGACCCTTGCAGAATCCGACCCAGCCACCAGCGCAGAAAGAGCCAGCGCAGACAGAGAAAGAACCGCCCAGGAAGAAATAGGCGCCCTGAAGTTTGACCTCCTTTTCGATATCGGCAGAAGCAGGCGGTATCATATGTACCGTCATGCCTGGTTCAAGCGGCTGAACGACTGGGGCAATGCCATTACCCTGATCGGCGGCAGCGCTGTGATCGCCCGGTTCACAGAGAGTGGGCTTGTGCCCTCTCTCATTATCGGCGGCCTCATTGTATCGATCACCGTCAGCAGCCTTGTGTTCGGATGGTCCGACAAGGCGGGGCGCTATGAAAGTCTTTACAGGCGTGTGACCGAGCTGCTGGCTGATATCACCCTTGCAGGTGAAGGGATCACAAAGAAAGACATGGATAGCTTCCGGTCGAGATTTCATATGATAGAGACAGATGAACTGCGAACCATGAATATTCTTGCTGTTATCTGCCATAACGAGGAATGCAGCCGACAAGGCACGGGCGGCCAGAAACATCTTCGCTGGTATCAGCGCCTGCTCTCCCAGGTGAAGGACATAGGGCCCTATCCCTGGCTGAAACACCAGATCAAGTAAAAGACTGCCGGATAAGGCCGCTTTCATCTCACACCCCTTTCCGGGTACTTGACCGGTTCGCTGATCGGTTACGGGCCTTGTGCGACAGGTGTGCCGGCAGTTCGACCACATCACTCCGGGGCGTGATCCATCCCAGATACTCAGATGCGACCGAGCGGGCGCCCTTGGCGTGGCGCGCCAGCACAATCACCGATTTGCCGCGCCAGTTGGTCACTTCAAACAATCTGTCCGGTCGTTGCCTGCTCATGTCGCTGTTTCCTTTTTCTGTCTTTTTTCCTTCTGCATCTGGTACCTGAGGCAGCTTGCCTCGCCGGCAAAGCGGTTGACCGCCGCCACGAGGCAGCGCCAGTCACCGCCCGCCAGGATATAGGCGCGGAAAAGCGCTTCGGGATCTGTGGGGGTGCCGTCATAAATGACAGGTTCCGGCACCGGCTGTTTGACAATCCCGCGCGCTTTGTTCACCGCCATAAGCAGCCGTTCCTGTGTCCGGTTGCGCCCTTTGCCGAACGAGCGCACATAAGGCGCGGCACAGAGCATCAGCTCCTCCAGTACAGCCCTTTCTTCTCTGGCAGTGACGGCCAGGGCGGTGATAGGGGCGTTACCTGATATAGGACGGCCTGATATAGGACGGGCAGGCATCAGTGCAGCTTCCGTTCTGGTTTGCGCCCTGGTTGCCGCCCTGGTTTCCGGGCTGGTTTCGGGAGCGTCCTGAGAGCCGCCTTCAGCGCGGCCCGCAACGCGCCGGTGTCCCTGCGGCTGTTGCCAGTGTTCGCGATCAGATGGCAAAAGCCGCCCTTGAGGATCACAAGGCCAAAGCCCACCGGGGCGCCCGCGTGGCCTTCAAGCGTCTGCGCCAGATCTTTCGCGATCGCCGGCAGGTGCGGCAGCAGTTTATCTATAGGCTTTTCTGAAGGTTTTTTCATACCCGCCTCCTATACAGCCGCGAGGCTAAGCGGCACCTGCCGGAAACGGCCCTCGGCCGTATCGCGCGCATAGATGCGGATATAGGTCTTGGAGCCGGCGATGCGGATACTGTCGGAGATGGCTTCCATGGCCCGCTGCCAGCGCTCGTCGTCCACCTCAATCTGCCGAAGCGCAAACAGGGCCTCCCGGTTGACCCGGCCGGGTTTTTCCACATTGAAGACCTGGTTGATAACAGCCCGGATGGCGTCGGAGGCCGTCTTCGCTTCGTCCGCCAGGAAATCGTCCAGCAGTTCCTTGGCCACCTGCAGCTCCGGGCCGTAATCCAGATGGTCGGAAACCGCCACCACAACCTTCATCCTGCCGTCAAAGCTGGTGAAACTCATATTGCCCTTGCCGGTGCCTTTATGGGCCCCGCCTTTGTCGGCGCCATATTTTTCACGCAGCAGATCGGTGAGCGCTGCCAGGTCATCATAGGTATGGCCCTTGAAGCGGGCGATCTGCGCTGAAAGGTCATCGGCATAATCAAAAATCTTCCGCACCGTCTGGTCCATCAGCTTGTGCTGGTCGCGGACCTTGCTTTCCGGGATAAGGTGACCCTTCCCGTTCATCATATAGCCTGCGGGGATTGCAGGGGTGGGGTCTGCTGGTGCTGTTTCTGCTGTCACAGTCTCTGTTTCAGTTGCTGTTTCTTCTGCCGGGGTTTCTTCTACTGTCTCTGTTGCTGTTTCTGGCATTTTCTGCTCCTGAGGGTTGGGGGTTTACCAAAACGAGTGACCTGCCAGCGCCACTGCGCCTTAAGCCATTTGAAAAAGGGTCTCATTGCAGCTGCTCCGCCATGGACGGCACGGGTGCCGGCTGCGTCTCTGAGTGCTTCTTTGGGGCGTCCCTGCACGGCTCCAGCTGTGTCTCAAGCGCGGTCACAGTGGCCGCGAGCGTGGTGAGCCTGCTGTCGGCGGGCAGGTGCGCCATCTCGCCCGCCAGGATACGTCCGGCCAGATCAAGACCGTATTCAAGGGACCGGGGGCCGTGCCGGATCACCGCAAAATAGTCATGATCCTCAATGTCCCTTGCCCGGAACCAGAGGTGTCTGCCGCCCGCCCGGCGGACCTGCAGCTTGAGGGTATCGCCGCAGGCCCTGTAGGCGGT
The DNA here is from genome assembly GCA_965199355.1 of Kordiimonas sp. Lineage (GTDB taxonomy): Bacteria > Pseudomonadota > Alphaproteobacteria > Sphingomonadales > Kordiimonadaceae > Kordiimonas. The sequence continues at coordinate 201,993 of CBDARB010000007.1, read as the reverse complement.
CACAATGCCTGACAGGCGCCTGCCATGCCGCCCGGCCCAGGCCACCCGGGCGCCAACAAGGATGCCGTACCGGTTTGTCGGGAGCGCTTGCATGCCAGTCTCCCGCTCAGCTCTCGATACTGCTGATCTGGCTCCAGGCGGCGCGGATCATATCCGTATCAAGGGACGTGCCTCTGCCGCCCGCCACCATGGTCGCCAGCTTCAATGTCTTGTCCATGTTCCTGAGCGCCCCCGGCTTGCGGGCGGCTGTCTCAAGAAGCGCCCGTTCTTCACGGCCCGCCACACCCCAGGCATCCAGCATGGCCTTGATGTCGCCCGCCTTCGGTTTCTTGCGGTTAAGCCGGAGGGCTATGCGGCTATAGAGCTGGGCGTAGGCCGCCTCTCTTTTTGCGCCCTCAAGGCGGGTGTGGATATGCCGGTTGCCAAAGAGCGCGATACCCACCCCCATCAGCTCGTTCCAGGCCTTCAATTGGTTCAGCTGCTGCAAGGAGAGATTCTGGGCCTCGTCAATCACCATCAGGCCGCCCGTATCCCTGAGCCTGTCCTCCAGCATCTCAAGCCTTTTTGCCGGGTAGCTGCCGGATACGCCAACCGCTTTTGCAATCGCCGCCATCATCTGCGGCAGGGTGGCCATATGGGGCTCGACCATCAGATACCAGGCGCCGGCATGGGTTTTTGTATAGTGCCTGAGCGCCACCGATTTGCCGAGGCCCGGCTCGGCGGCCACCACCACAATCTCGCTCATGCTCTGGGCAAAGGTCAGCGTATCCATAAACCGCAGCGCCGACGGGGTCTCGACAAACCCGGGCCCCGCGGCAGAGACCGCCTGCAGCCGCTGGCGCTCGGCCCTTGTCCGGAGCCAGTTCTCGAGGGCGGCTGCCACCGGCGCCTTGCGGCCTGTGTAGGTGCCGCCCAGGAAACTGGAGCTGGTGCCGGGCTTGAGGCCGCTCTCGCTGGCAAGCTGCCGGTGGGTGATCCCCTCCGCCTGCATCACCGCGCGCACGCGTTCGCGCAGGTCGTGATCGCCCTTATCGGCGTCTGCCGCTGCTGTTCCCGGAAGACGTGCTGCCGCCAGTTCTTTTGTCTCTGTCCGTTCTTCTGTATCCAATTGGGCGATATCAGGTGCCGGCTCTTTCTGTCCTTCCGGCGCTGATAATGCTCTGGTTTCCAGGGTCATCTTTTGTCTCCCTATAAAAGATCATCTTCAGGTTTCACGAGCTTGAGGCCACTCCTCAGTGCATCCATAAAGGCGTCCTCCTCGCCTGCCGGCGCCGCTTCCTCTTCGGCAACGGCTCTCTCTTCGGCAACGGCTCTGGCCGCCCCGTTACTGGCCGCCCCGTTACTGGCCGCCACCAGGCGCACAGGGTTCCTGGTACCGGACGGCTTGCCCATCTCGCCAAAGCCTTCATCCACGTCAGGCAGGAGGCGCTGGAGCTCGGTGAGCGGCAGGCTGCGGAGGGTATCCGCCTGCTCTCTGGTGAGCCTGGCCATGCGGCGGCGCTTGCGCTCATGCTCCCGGGCCGCAGCTGTATCCGCAAAGCCCACCGGCTCCACACAGTCCGCCGTGCACACATAGGAGCCGTCAAGCCGGTAAAGGCGGGCCCCCGCGTGCAGATAGTCCGGGTCAAAGCGGATGGTCATCTTGTGGCCTCTGTGTTCATGAAGCGCCTGCCGCCAGTAGCGGTTGCCGTTGATGCGGAAGCTGCCGTCCTTGCGGTCGAGCGTCACGCGTTCCATGGCCAGCATGCAGGCAGCGATCTGGTCAGCGCTGGCCCGGCGCACCGGCAGGTCGCCCGCCTCTTGCCGCGCGGCCAGGGATGTCTCGAACGCCTCATCGAAACTCAGGGTGCCGCCGCAGACCCTGGTCCGGCGCCCGGTGCGCGCGTTATGCTCAAAGATGCCCTCGCCGACCACACGGATGAAGGTGTCATAAGGCACAGGGCGAATGGTGCCGCCCGGATAGTCGGGCTTGCTCGCGGGGCTGTTGCCCGCGTAAGCGCCTGCCAGCAGCGGGTGTTTGGCAATCGCGTCACAGAAATCCCTGAAGGCCCGCTCGATGGGTTTCGATTGCCCGCTATAGGGTTTGGTCCAGTGCACCTCGATGCCCATGTCGGTCATCACGCCCGAGGGGTCTTCCGGTTTGATCTTGTGCCGGAAACGGCTGGTCTGCCGCCCGGTGATAAATTTGCTGGCAAAGGCCCGCCCGTTATCGAGCCAGGCCGCTTCCGGGATGCCGTGTGCGGCCACCATATCCGCAAAGGCGAGGCGCACCAGATCGGCGTTCTCGGTCCGGTCGAGGCGCCAGCTGAGGATTTTGTTCGAGTAAAGATCCTGAAAGGCCACCATCACCGGGCGCGCGGGTTTTGCGTCCGGCTTGTCGCCCGGCCAGTCCTTGACCCACACGTCCCAGATATGACCGTCCGCATTCACCGCTTCCATGGCGCGGAAGTCCGTGCGGTCCCGCTCCTGGGGCGGATACATGCCCTCGAGCGCCCGGCGGCCCTCGCGGCAGAGGATCATCACCGCTTCAGGGAGCTCCCGTTCCATGCGCCGGCGCAGCGTCGGCTCAGGGGGTATCTGCCAGCCACGTACCTCCGCCATGCCTGTCAGCCGGCGGTAGCAGCTGGAGAAGGACGGCGCTTCGAGCCGCAGCCAGTCGGCCTTCAAGACCTCCCAGGCCAGGGGGTTGCACGCCGTGCATCCCTTACCCCCACCCGCACGCCGGTCGGCAAGCATGGGCAGCCGGTCGCTTTTGGGTGTGCCGTCTATGCGTTTGAACCAGCCGTAGATGCTGGCAGGGGAAACACCCTTCATGGCAGCCATATGCCGCACCGCCTCGCTCTTGGTCATGGTGCGGTGGGCCACAAACTCCTCTATGAGGGTGAGGGTCTCCAGCCGGTCGCGGGCAACCGCTTTCTTTTTATCAGAGAGCCGCTCGAAGGCATTCCACAGCTCGTACCTGCTGACTGCAGGCTGCGGCGGGGTATCTGCTGTGCTGGTGGCCCCTTTTTTGTCGCTGGCGACCTTTTTTGCCATGGCAGTGCGGCGGGCCACGGCAGCATTACGCATAAGCGCCGTGCGGGCGCTCCGGGGCAACAAGGAGACATGATAGGCCATGCCGCCACCCCGGCCGCGACGACGGCGGGCAAGGGGGGTGCCGTCTGTGTCTTTGCGGCGCGCCCAGCCCTCTTTCTCGATCCGCTCCTGAACAGCGCTCTTGCTCGACGGAAAACCCGGCAAACGGGCGGCGGCAAGCTCGCTGGCTGTAAACCAGTCTTTCTGGCCTGCCCCTTTTATGCCTGTTGTTTTTATGAGGGGCGCCGTCATGCCACGCCTGCCTCTGCCACACCTGCCTCTGCCACACCTGCCTCTGCCACACCTGCCTCTGCCACACCTGCCTCTGCCACACCTTCTTCTGATGGTGGCCCGATCCGCTTCATCTGGCCGGTGTCGCGCAAATAATAGAGAAACGCTTTCTGTGTGGCGGCGGGCGCGTGGACATAGGCGCTTTTAAGGTGCCTCAAGAGCGTGTCCAGGTCCGGACCAAGGGACCCGCCGCCCACCAGTTTGAGGGCAGCGCCCACGGACTTGACCGCGCCGGGCTTGTGGCGGCTGCCGTCTTTAAGCAGAGTATCCACAATCTGCTCCTGCGTGTCCGGATCCTGTTTCGAGAGATAGAGAAGCTCCCCCTGTTTCCTGGCGAGCCAGGTGCCGGCGATCTGGCGGCGCAGGCCGGCGGGGATGTTTTTGGCGATCTGGCAGTATTTTTCGATGGTGCGTTTTGAAAAGCCAAGTTTTTCTGCGGTATCTTCCGAAAAACAAAGCGGCATGATGTCGTTTTGATTTTTCTCTTTAAAATCAGCACTTTTACGATCACCGCCTTGCTTTGTTTCCGGGTACAGCTCTTCATATATCTTCTTGCGCTCATACAGAAAGACAGCCCGGTCGAGGGCTGACAGCTCATACCGCATCAGATTATCGTCAATCTCCCGCAATCGGCAGGCAATATCAAAATCCACAAGGCTTTTGCCGCGCCAGCGCAGGATACTACACGTAACCTCTATCCCGAGCGCCGCGCAGGCGGCAAGCCGGTGGGCACCCGCGATCAGCACATACGGCTGGCCATTTCTGCGCGGGTTCAAGGCCACCAGGGTGGCCTGCATCTGGCCCTTGTCAGCGATAGAAGCCGCAAGCGCTGCTACATGATCCTCGTCCGTGAGGCGCAGGCGCTCGGGCACCGCTATATCGGCTGTGGCCAGCAGCTTGTGGCCTGCGTCCCCGAAACTGCCAATAACAGGATGACCCGTAACACTATCCGGGGCGGCGGTCATCAGGTCGCCTCCTGCGCGATCGCAGGGCGGTAACAGAGCGGCGCCTCGCCGTGGACCTGGGCCAGAAAATCAGCGGGCAGGCCCTTGTCCAGATACCAGGTGATACGCCCGGCAGCACCCTCGGGTGTGTTGTCCACATGCTGCCAGCGGGCGGCAAAAAGCCAGTGAAACACATCCGTGTCCGTGCAAAGCCTGCACTCAACATAATCACTCCAGCTAAGCGTGCCCTCGGGGTCGATACCAGCAGCGGGTCCGTGGCCGACCGCACAGGCCACGGTGCCGCAGGCATGGTTGCGGGGTGTGACCTTTATTTTGCCAGGCTCACAGCAGTAGGAGGCCATGTCAAACCGCATGGCGGTGTTGCCTGCGGCCAGATAATCAGCAAGCTTCTTCAGGTTGTCACGCTGGCGCTCTGTGAGGCCTGTGAGGTTTGGGAGGTCTGTCATGACAGGGACCTTTCCTGTTCTTCAGCCGCAAGGATCCTGTTGCGGCGGGCGACGTCACCCGGCGCCATCCACTCCACTTCCCAAAAGTCAGAGACCATGTCACACCAGGCTTCGGCCTGCGTGCGGGAGCGTGTCGCCATCAGGCCGCCCTCGTCGACGGCATATTCACCAAGTTCGCTGTCATAGATCACCCACATGGTATGGTCTCCCTATCCAGCTTGATGATGCCCTTGAAACAGTCCCGCCGGTTAAGGGCCCGCTGTGCCTCGCGGGCAGTGCGCAGGGCAGCCCAGCGGCTGCCGAACAGCCCCTCTGTCCTGAATCGAGCGTCCTCACTATCCGCCGCCTCAATCTCATAGAGATGATCGTGGTCTGTGGTGACAGCACCTATGGTATGCCGCTGGCCGGGTGACGTACCGAATGAGATATAATATTTAGCCATGGGCGTCCTCCCCGCCTGTGCCATTTCGGTCGCAAAGGCGGCGCATTCTTCGGGGGTGCGTTTTCTCTTGGGGATGATCGGCATCAGATGGCTCCTTCATGCTCAAAGGTGTCTTCCGGTTCTGTCGCCGCCTCAAGGCCGAACAGTTTGAGGCGGTGCAGATCAAAGGCCCAATCAAGCGTCATGCCGTCAGGCAGCCGTCCGGTCTCCTTGATGGTGCGCATCAACCGCCGGGCCTCAGCCCTCGCCTGTCGCTCTGATCCGGCCCTGATGGTAACCGGGCTGGTCAGCAGGCTGGCTTTCACCTCCAGTGTCACCGTGAAGGCTGTTGTTCCCGGCTCAGTCATTGGCGGGCTCCTGTTTATGCCGGGTGCCAGCTGCCGGGGACGTGCCGCTGAGACGCTCGGAGGGTTTAAGCTCGGAGAGAGGGATGGCGCGGTTGAGCAGGGCGGTAAACTGCTCTTGAAGGGCGCGCCGGGCAGTCTCGCGGGTCACCGGCTCGGTGGACGCCAGGAACCAGGCATCAATCGCCTGGACCATATAGTGCCGCGCTGCCTGATCACGCATGAGCGTGGTCATGTCAGGGCGAAAACCGTCTTTATCCGACTCAGGTGGGCGCGACTCACGCATCACAGGGTTCCTTTACAGCGGAAGCGGGACGGGGAATGTCTTCAGGCCAGGCAAGATATCTTGGCCATAATTCAGATAATTTAACGAAAGTGCTATAAGCTTTTTCGGTGGTAATGCGTCCGCCCTTTTCGAGGCGGCGGACTGTATCACCACTGCCTGTTGTCAGGCGCGATATTGTGCTGACAGCTCGATTGGTGTTGATCGCTAAAATCCGGCAAAGACGGCATATATTCTCAGGTGTGCAATCCATAGCACAATACGTGCATTATATAGCACATTGAGTCAAGCTATGTTTTATGTATTGTGTCATGAATGACACGTTTTTATTTGAAAGAATTACAATCAGCAATATCAGTAGCTGTTGAAGCTGAAGGTTTACGGCCTCTTGCTGCGCGCCTTGATGTTCCTTTAGGTCTAGTCAGGGGAGTATTGGAAGGACGAAACCTTACGGTGGATTCTGCTGCTACTTTATCGGAAAAATTAAATTTCCAATTCTACATCGGCCCACCGCGCAGCGCTTCTCCCGTGCCGTCAGCTGATGCCTCCGGCCCCGATAATTGTGACAGGGATTTTGACCCTGATGCCGTGACCGGGTCCACCCTCATGCTGGATCATTATGGTGATATTGCCGCAGGCGGGTCCGATCATCCGAACGATGGGCGTATCTGGTTTGCCGGCACGTCTGGTGAAACAGTGATACCGCCGCCTGGCTTTACCGATGCCGAGCTTGTCCGCCACGGCGGCCTTGTGGCCCTCACCGTGCGCGGGCGCTCCATGGTGCCTAAATATCATGACGGTGATTATGCCTATATATATAAAGATGATCCGCTGCGGTTCGAACCGGAAAAACTGGTCGGACGGGATTGTGTTGTCACCCTCACCGGCGCGCATGATCATGCCGTTTACCTGAAGCGCCTGCGTCGGCCTGACAATGGCAAGGACGGCTTCTTCAATCTGGAAAGCCTGAACCGGGACTGGGACGTGATGGTCGATATGCCCCTGAACCATATTTTGCCCGTCCGGGCCGTCAAGCACAGGCTGTAGGCACAGGCTCTGATGTGGGAAGATACATAAATTAATGTGTGCCTCTTATCCTAAAGCCAGGAGGTAATAATGGAATGGTTAAAAGCAAATTGTCGGATCATACTGCGTGTTTTGGGAGGAGTTTATTTCTTTGCCATGGTTGTGTGGCCTTTTTATGAGGGTGGGTGCTCATGGTCTTATTTACAGAATGTATGGAGAGACTGGCAGACATTAAATGCTGCTGTCTTGGCTCTGACTACTGCCATCATATCGATCAAGATATTACGCGACAACAACCTGCTTACTGAAGCACAAATCGAGCTTCTGAAACAACAAATCGAACTTACTGTAGAAAAAACCGGGGCTATTAAAAAACAAACCAAGGCTGTTAAAAAGCAAACTGAAGTTCTTGAAAAATTCAATGCGACCATACAACCAAACAGCCAACCACCCGCAACACCGAAAACCATGCCCGACTATATGACGCTAGCAGTTATATCTGTTACAGTAGCGGGCATGGTTATCGCCTTGCTGGCTGTTATTACCATCGCGCTTAATCTTCTGGTATTGGCGGAGTCGTCGGAAAAGGGGAGCAGGCTTACGCAGGAAAAGCTGTCAGGGGTGGAGAAAACACTGAGCCAGATTAGCATCAATAAGGAACAACTTCTTCAAGGGGCGCAGAAGGCCTTGCATGCACAGGCGCAACTGGCGCAGGAGGTCGAGAATAAACTGAAGCAGACAAGCGCCTCAATGGAAGACCAGATCCACGAAGAGGCGCAACGCACCAGACATGCCCAGACGAAACTGATCCAGAAGGCCGAGAACACGCTGAACGAGGCAACAGCATTGATGGGGGAACAGATCCTTGAAGAGATACAGCAGACCAGACACGCCCGGGGGCAACGGGTTCAGGATGTCGAGGCGGCCCGTGAAAGAGCCGTTGAAGCCGAGGAGAAGCTTCAGAAACTGGAGAGCGCGTTAAGCCTCTTGGTGATTGGTGATGTGGCACATATGAAAGCCGCCCTTAAAGACTGCCACAGCCAGGTCAGGCGCAAGATGCTGGCACGGTCTTCTGTGAAACCCGTTTTCAACTCGGATGACAAGCTATGGATCAGGGCCTCCGATTGGATCAAGGCCGCCGGAATGCCAAAGACCCACGAAGATTACTTGTCCCTGACTAATCCCTTTTCTTTTCGCGGCTCCTTTAAAGACAGGAACGGTATAAAAAGAAACGGGCATAAATATTATGAGACCTATCGTTATGAATGCCCCTTCGTTCCGAAGGCAGGGATCTATGGGGAGATCAGTATAGAGAAGCAATAAACCACCTATAATTGTATATGGTTTCAGAGAAAACGCCGAAAACCGGTCAGTTCACTTACTGTGAACGCCCTGCCTAAAAACAGCTAACCCCTTGTTACATAAAGCCGCAACCCCTTTCTGACCGGTTTTTGAAGGCAGAAGACAAAACCGGCCAGTTCCAGCGCCTCAAACTGACCGGTAAAATCAGGGTTTTATGGGATATGGAAGGGAAAGAGGGTAAAAAGCTCCGTTTTTCGAGACACTTGTATTTCAAGGGGTTAAGGTGCTTTAGGGACGGTTTTAAGGAGGTTTCAAGACACTTTCGAGACGCCTCAAGACATCAGGGGTGAGAGTCCAGTGTTTATTGTAAAAAAGCCGGTTTCGGGCCCAGAGTCCAATCTTTAAAGCTTTTGGAGGTCCGCCCAGATCATCACGCCAAAACCCGCAGAAACACTATCATTTCCCACCAAATCCCACCGGATCACACCTCATCCCGGGTCTGTCTAATATATAATGTAAACTAACACCTGCGGGCCCGAGCCATGCACAAACACCACAGCGGCCTGAATGTCCCCCGCCGGAAAAACGATGGTGCCGGACAGGCGTATGCCAAGGCTGGTGAAGTTAATGTCTTCGGTGGTGATGTCATCACCATGGGCTGCAAAACTGCTGATTAGCAGCACGGCCAGCATGATCAGGTTTTTCATTATTAGGTCCGTCGCTGTTTTATTTTTTGCCAGCCTAGCGGCCATTAACAGTGAGGCACAAGTCAAACAGCGATTGCTGGTACGAACAGAAGCCTAAGCATCTTCCCCGATATCATCCGGGATTTCGCTATCGCCCGGCAGCACATAGCTTTCGTTCAGCCATTTACCTAAATCCACGTCAGCGCAGCGTTTGCTGCAAAAGGGGCGGTAGGCTTGAACTGTTGGTTTGCCGCATACCGGGCATTTGGATGAAGTGGCCTTTGGCGTATCTGTCATCACTATTCCTTAACTACCCCTGATAAACACGTCAGGTTCATTGCCCAGCATCAGTTCCACCTGCCGGTGGGTGCTGGCCCGCAGGTCTTCCAGATAGGTCTCATGCGCCTTGATCCAGCCAATCACCGGCTCCGGCCCGGAAACAATCAGCGCGCCCGGCGTGCTGCCCGCGCCAATGTGTGCGCCGCGCTGCAGCAGGTCAATCGCAACCGAACTTGCGCGCCTGCGTGGCAGGGGCGGGGCCTGCATGCGGCCACGCAAGGATACGCCGCTGCGTTTGCGCGCGAATTCTACAAGCCCAAAGGTGGAAAGCCCGGTGTGCGATAGCGGCACCCGGTCCGTGCGGCTGGTGCGTTCAATCAGGGTCATCAGCTCGCGTGCGGCACCCTTGGCGCTCATGTCGATGAAGTCCACGACCACCAGCCCGCCGATATCCTGAAATCGCAGGTGATACAGGGTGGCAAGGGCTGCTTCCAGATTCACTTGTATTTTGGCGTCCGATGCGCTGCGGCCCTTTAGCGCGCTGCCCATATTCACGTCCACCACGGTCATCGCGGGTGTTTCCGTGATGCTGATCCAGCCACCGGATGGCAGTTCTATACGGTCTGCGAGTGCCTCATCAATCGCTTCATTCACACCGAAGTGTTCAAATGCGGGTTCTGTCCCTTTGTAGGGGGCGATGCGGGCGGCAAGGTCTGGCCACTGTTCTTCGGCGAGGGCTTTTGCCTCCGCAAAGGCACCGCCGCCTTCAACCAGTATCTGCTCGCTATCGTCCGGTGCGGCAAGCAAGGCTTTTTCAAGCGGGTTAAGGCTATGGACAAGGCCCGGTGTGTCGGTGGGGGCAAGAAGCGCGCCCGTTAGCCGTTCCGCCTCCGAAATGATAGCCTCTGCGGCTATGTCAACGGCGCGGCTGCGCACAATAATGGCGGCTTCTTCCGCGAAGGGTTTCAGCGCTTCCTCAAGGGCTTTCACCGTGCGGGGCGGCAGGTCTTTGGAGAAGGACAGGCGGCTTGCGCCTGCTTCCACCACCAGATAGCGGCCCATCAGGCGCGGGCGCGGTGTGATGGTGAGGGCTTTGGCCTCCATCGCGGTTGGGTCGGCAACCACTTGCACCAGCAAGCGTTCACCTTCGGTAACACAGTCTTTGATCGACTGCACCTGGCCTTTAACACGCAGTTTTGCCCGGCGCAGGTTCATGGCACCTGTCAGGCCGCCACCAAGGTCGGCGAAGGCCATATCATTCGCGGCATCAACGTTGGTGATTCGTGCGGCATAAAGACCATCAAGCGGGCTTAAGTCTGCATCGTCATGGAAGCGCAGGTCTGTTGGCAGGCCGTCTTCATCAATGTCAGCGCTGCGTGCGCCGCCAATGCCGGGCTCGATAACCGTCAGGCGATTAGTCATTGTGATTGGCTTTCATATGGGCGTTCAGCCACCCGCCTACTTCAAAGAGCGGCAGTCCAACAACAGCGGAGTAGGAGCCCGAGAGCGCGCGCACATATGTGGCGGCAAGGCCCTGAATGGCATAGCCGCCGGCTTTGTCGTCCCATTCACCGCTTTTGATATACTGCTCCGTGTCTTCCGCAGATAGGCGTTTGAAGGTGACCGTGCTGGTGACTGATTTGGTGAGTTGGCGACCATCCGGCAGCACTAGCGAAATGCCGGAGATTACGCGGTGCCGCCGCCCGGACAGCAGTTTCAGGCAAGCCCGCGCCGTTCTTTCATCTTCCGCCTTTGGCAGGATACGCCTGCCGCATGCAACCACCGTATCCGCCGCCAGAACAAGCGCTTGTGGGTACGCAGGGGCGACCGCTGCCGCTTTTTCCAGCGCCATGCGTTCAGCGTAATTTTTCGGGAGTTCGTCAGTTGCCGGTGTTTCATCAATATCGGCAGGCACAATTTTATCAGGTGTTACCCCAATCTGTGCCAACAGCTCCAGCCGCCGGGGTGACGCGGAGGCGAGCACAAGCACGCCTTCAGGTTTTTCAGGCGTGGGAGATGGACTGGTCATCGTGGACCAGGCCGACTATTTGAAACGGTAGGTGATGCGACCTTTGGTAAGGTCATAAGGCGTCAGTTCGACAAGCACGTCGTCGCCAGCCAACACGCGGATGCGGTTCTTGCGCATCTTGCCAGCGGTGTGGCCCAGAATTTCATGGTCGTTTTCAAGTTTTACCCGGAACATTGCATTCGGCAGCAGTTCGGTGACCGTGCCGCGCATCTCGAGAACTTCTTCTTTAGCCATTTTGTCTCCTTGCTCATGGCTTATAAAATCGGGCCCATACATGACGAGGTTGGTTCGAAAAAGCAACCGTTTTGCCCGGTTTTTTGCGTGTTTTACCCTATTTTGGGCCCAAAAAAGCAGATTTTAGGTCACAGGGTGCGTACAGACGCAACATTAAAAGGGGAAGCGGTCAGCGATCATGGTCTCTAACCGGTCGCGCACTAGCCGGTAGCTATCAATCACCTGGTTGCGGTTGCCTTCGCTGTCGGAAGGGTCCGGTGTTGGCCAATATTCAAGCCTGAAATCAGCGCCCTCGTGCGTTTTTTTGATATGGTCGCGGCTTTCCGCGGTTAGCGCGATCACCAGATCAAAGGCAGAGATGTCAATTGCTCCAATTGGCTTGGGCTCATGATCAGTGATGTCGATATCTTCTTCGGCCATTGCCGCAACGGAAAACGGGTCCAGATTGCCTGCAATCAATCCAACCGAATCGACAAATACCCGGCGTTTGCAGTGGCGGTTTGCGAGCGCCTCAGCCATCGGGCTCCTCACTGCATTCTGGTTGCAAACAAACAGGACACTCTGGGTTTTCTTATCATTTTCAAGGGGTTCACTGCTCATCACCTTGGCCCCCTGCCTTCCTTGAGATGCAGAACGCACACAAGGGTGAAAAGCCGCCGGGCGGTTTGCATGTCCACTTCCAGCTTGCCGTCCAGTCGTTCCATCAACAGGGTGCTACCCTCATTATGAAGGCCGCGTCTGCCCATATCAATCGCTTCAATCTGGGAGGGGGACGCGCTTTTGATCGCTTCATAATAGCTGTCGCAGATGGCGAAATATTCGCGGATGATTCGCCGAAACGGTGTCATCGCCAGCCGGAAGCTCATCAACAGTTGATCATCTTCGGCTTTCACATCAAACTGTAGGCGTCCTTCAATCGTGCCAAGGTGTAGTTTATATGGGCCTTCGTAGGCTTCATCCGCAGATTTCACCAGATGGAAGCTGTTTTCTTCCAGTAGGTCAAAGATCGCGATACGGCGCTCATGCTCCACATCCGCGCTCCAGCGCACGATTGTGGAATCATCGAGTGTTACATCAACGAGCTTGCGGCTGGTCATAAGTGCTCACGAACAATCTTTAGTCATTAAGCCGGATGGTAACAGAAAGCGCGTGCGCGCCAAGCCCTTCTTCGTTCGCGAGTGTGGCCGCCGCCGGGCCAATGGCTTTCAGGCTTGCCTCGTCGCATTCGACAAAGGTGGTGCGTTTCATAAAGTCATAAACGCTTAGGCCACTTGAAAAACGCGCTGTGCGGGCGGTTGGCAGCACATGGTTGGGCCCTGCTACATAATCGCCAATGGCCTCCGGTGTGTGCCGTCCAAGGAAGATGGCACCTGCATTGGTAATTTTCCGGCGCATTTCCTCTGCGTTATCAACCGCCAGCTCAAGGTGTTCTGCGGCCAGACGGTCCGCAAGCGGAATGGCGTCATCCAGTTTCTCAACCGTGATCACCGCGCCAAAATCGCGCCAACTCGCCAGCGCAATCTCCCGCCGGTCAAGGCTTGCCAGATGGTCTTCAACTGCGTCTTCGACCATTTTGGCATACACCGGATCGTCGGTAATCAGGATAGACTGGGCCACTGCGTCATGCTCTGCCTGCGACAGCAGGTCAGCGGCAATCCAGCGTGGGTTGGTTTTATTATCGGCAATCACCAGAATTTCGCTGGGGCCGGCAATGCTGTCGATGCCCACCTTGCCAAACACTTGTCGTTTCGCTTCTGCAACAAATGCGTTGCCCGGGCCAACAATCTTATCAACTGGTTTGATGGTATCCGTGCCGTAGGCAAGTGCCGCTACAGCCTGCGCGCCGCCAATGCGGTATATCTCTGTCACGCCTGCCAGTTTTGCGGCGGCAAGCACCAGCGGGTTCAGCACACCATCCGGCGTTGGTACCACCATCACAATGCGGCCAGCGCCCGCCACCTTGGCAGGCACGGCGTTCATCAACACGCTGGATGGATAGCTCGCGAGCCCGCCGGGCACATAAAGGCCAACAGCTTCAACCGGTTTCCATGCCTGTCCAAGCCGCACGCCCGCATCGTCGCGGTAGTCAATATCCTGCGGCAACTGTTTGCTGTGGAACGCGCGAATACGGCCTGCCGCGACGGTAAGCGCTGCCTTCACGTCATCGGAAACAGAAGCCCATGCGGCTTCAATCTCTGTTTCGCTGACAGCTATGCCTTTCGCCGCCACATCAAATCGATCAAACCGGCTTGTCAGGTCAATCAGGGCTGCGTCACCGCGCTCCCGAACGTCCGCAATAATGCCTGCAACGGTTTCGCGCACATCGTCTGAAGTTTCGCGCTTTTGCCCAAGCAAAGCTTCGAATTTTTCAGCAAAGTCGGCGGACTTGCTATTAAGCTTTTGCGCCATCGGCGAGCACCTCTCTGAAGCGGTCAATCCAGTAGCTGATCTCTTGTGGGCGAGTTTTAAACGCCGGGCGGTTCACCACAAGGCGAGAGGTAATTTCGGTCAAAACCTCAACTTCTTTTAGCTTGTTCGCCTTCAGCGTGCCGCCAGTGGAAACAAGGTCCACAATCCGCTTTGACAGGCCAAGGGTGGGCGCAAGCTCCATCGCACCGTTCAGCTTGATGCATTCTGCCTGCACACCGCGGCTGGCGTAGTAAGCGCGCGTGAGGTTCGGGTATTTTGTGGCAACCCGAATGTGTGACCATTCCTTGGGGTCGGTGTTTGGCTCATCTTCCGGCATGGCAAGCGACAGGCGGCAATGACCGATATCCAGATCAAGCGGGGAGTATAGGTCGTCATACCCGAACTCCTGCAGCACATCATTGCCAACAACACCCAGATGCGCGGCGCCAAAGGCAACAAATGTGGCCGCATCGAAGGCCCGCACCCGAATGATGGACAGGTTGTTGACGTTAGTTGCAAACTCCAGCTGGCGTGATTTCGGGTCATCAAACGCAGCCTCTGGCTCAATGCCTGCCGCGCGTACCAGTGGCATCACTTCACCAAGAATACGGCCCTTTGGCAGGGCCAATACCAGTTTGTCGCTTAGTTCCATTGGATTTATCCTATCCAGACCAGCATTAATCTTTGTGCCGGGGGCGTGCTTTTGCTTCCCACGGCATGGTCAGGTCAGTAAGCGCGGCGTCAACAACTTCGCTTGTCAGCTTAACAGTTGCGCCGCCCGCAAAATTCAGAAGGACGGTGGTGCCAACGCCTGTGTCATGGGCTTCCATGTCCAGCAGCTCTAGCACAGTGTCCTTGGCTTCAAGGTCAAGGCCGTTCAGCTGCGCATGGCTAACGCCCGAGAAATGCACGGCGGTGCGCACGCGCTCGCCCTTGGGGCGGCGGAACCAGCCTTTCTTCTCCCAGCGGTAGCGGTTACCAACAAAGGCAAACAGCTTTTCACCCGGTTTCCACGCCATATCTTCCACCTTCACTGTGGTGTCCTGCATCAGGCTGGACATAACGGTCAGGTCCTCTGGCGTTTGGGCGATCAGTTTGAGGGCTTCAATCATGAAAGCGGGGCTCTTTATCTTGGGCAGTGAATGCCGATGGTCTATTGGAACCAATAATAGGTTTTCACGGCGCAATGTAGGGTCTGACTGGCATGGCTGCAAGTGCCGAATGTGTGAATATGCTGCTATTCGGGTGCGACCGAATGTGGCAACGCTGCCGTTTGGCTTGACAGTGTGGGCCTGCTGACGCTCTATTGCCCAAATTGGGTCAAATCAAGGGTGGGCTATGTCTCAAGTAAAGAAAATCCTGATTGTTGGTGGCGGCACCTCTGGCTGGTTGGCGGCTAACTATCTGTCGCGCCATATGGGTGATGGGCGCGAAGGCAGCGTTGAAATTACGCTGATCGAGTCGAGCGATATCCCAACCGTTGGTGTGGGCGAGGCAACCATTCCGCCCATTAAAACCCTTGTGAATCTGATGGGTTTTGACGAGGCCGAGTTCATGCGGGAAACCTCGGCCACCTTCAAGCTGGCGATCAAGTTTGATAACTGGCTGCATGGTGCCGAAAAAATGGGCGATATTGCCCACAGTTATTATCATACCTTTGGCCGTTTTCAGCAGGTGAACGGTGATTTGATGGCCCCTTACTGGGTGATGGACCGGGAGGCCAGTGGCAAGTCTTTTGTGGATTATGCCATGGTTGAAGGCGGCATCTGTGATGGTGGGCGCGGCCCTAAGCGCATCACCGACCCACAGTTCACTGGCCCGATGGAATATGCCTATCATTTTGATGCCGGGCGGCTTGCTGAACTGCTGAAAAAAACCGGCAAAAAGCGCGGCGTGAAACAGGTTATTGCAACAGTAGAAGATGTTGAGTTGGCCGAAAACGGCGATATCGCCGTCGTGAAAACCAAAGAGGCAGGTGACTATACCGCCGACCTGTATATTGATTGTACCGGCTTCCATGCCCGCCTTATTGAAAAGGCGATGGGCACCGAGTTTACCAATATGAATGACGTGCTGTTTTGCAATAGCGCTGTGGCCTGCCAGATACCGTATGAAAATGAAGATGACCCCATTCCCCCTTATACCACTGCAACGGCGCACACCGAGGGTTGGACATGGGACATTCCGCTGAATAACCGGCGCGGCGTTGGTTATGTCTATTCAAACAAATATGCCGACAAGGATAATGCGGAAGCGCTTTTGCGTTCCTACCTTGGGCCGCGCGGGGAAGACATTGACGTGTGGCATATCAATATCCGCACCGGCAAACGCCAGCAGCAATGGAAAGGCAACTGCGTATCCGTTGGATTGGCAGCGGGCTTTATCGAGCCGCTGGAATCAACCGGTATTTTCCTTGTGGATATGGCGCTCAGGTGGCTGGCGGAATTTATTTCTACCACTGACAAATTTGATGTGGCAGCGCGCGATTTTAACCGCCGCATGAACGAGATGTATGCCGACATTATCGACTTCATCAAGCTGCACTATGCGATCACCAAACGGACGGATACAGAGTTTTGGCGCGATAACGCCAACCCGGAAACATGGACCGATACCCTGCGCGACAAGCTGGAAAGCTGGCAGCGCCGTGTGCCAGGCCTGTATGAATTTTCAGGCTTCCCGCAGGTGTTTGGCCTGACCAATCATTTGCAGGTGCTGTATGGCATGGACTATGTGCCTGACCTGACGGGCCAGGAAGCCAAGTTCCAGCATGTGGATGCGGCGCGCGCCATGTCGCGCAAGTTTGAAGGCGGCACACAGGGCGGCTTGTCGGTGCTGCCGATGCAGCGGCAATTGATTGATCAGATTTATTCGACCGGCTTTATCAAACCTAAGAAGTAACGCGCTCGATATCTGCGCCAACTTTGCGAAGCTTTTCTTCCAGTCGCTCATATCCACGGTCAAGGTGGTAAAGCCTGTTCACCATGGTTTCACCGTCCGCGACAAGGCCAGCGAGTGCAAGGCTCATGCTGGCGCGCAGGTCGGTTGCCATAACCTGTGCACCGCGCAGGGACGGCACGCCGCGCACCGTGGCGCTTGAGCCGGTAACGGTGATGTCTGCGCCTAATCGGCAAAGTTCCGGCACATGCATAAAGCGGTTTTCGAAAATGGCTTCGGTGATCACGCTTGCGCCGTCTGCCACACTGGCGAGCGCCATAAACTGCGCCTGCATATCGGTCGGGAAGGCAGGGAAGGGCTGGGTGACGATATTGAAGCCTTCGAGATGGCCGTTTGATTTCACCCGCACGCCGTCCGCTTCTTCGGTGATGATGCCGCCCGCTTCGGTGAGCACATCCATCGGGGCCTGCATGTCATCAAGCTTTGCGTTCTTCAGTAGCAGGTCACCGCGTGTCATCAGCGCGGCCACGGCGTAAGACCCCGCCTCAATCCGGTCGGGCATCACCGCGTGGGTGCAGCCATGCAGTTTGTCTACGCCTTCAACGGTGATGGTTTCCGTGCCTGCGCCCTTTATATTCGCGCCCATGGCGATCAGGCAGTTGGCGAGGTCTGTGATCTCTGGCTCGCGCGCGGCGTTTTCAATCACGCTGGTGCCTTTGGCAAGTGCCGCTGCCATCAGGATATTTTCGGTGGCACCAACCGACACAAACGGAAAGCGAACCACACCGCCCTTCAACCCGTTTGGCGCGCTGGCGCGCACGTACCCGTCTTCAAGCTCAATGTCTGCACCCAGTGCCTCAAGCGCCTTCAGGTGCAGGTCGATGGGGCGGTTGCCAATGGCACAGCCGCCGGGCAGGGACACAATCGCTTCGCCCGCGCGCGCCACAAGTGGCCCGAGCACAATGATGGAAGCCCGCATTTTGCGCACAATGTCATAGGGGGCGAGCGTGTCCGCGATGTTGGAGGCATCAAAGGTCATGGACCGGCCCGTAAGCGCGCCGCCCCTGCCGCCCGCGATGATGACAGAGGTGCCAAGATGATTAAGCAGGTCTGTGAGCGTGGAGATGTCTGCAAGGCGCGGCAGGTTTGTCAGCGTGACCGGCTCGTCCGTCAAAAGCGGTGCGCACATGAGGGGCAGGGCTGCGTTTTTCGCGCCGCTGATCTCGATTGTGCCTTCTAGCCTGTTACCGCCTCTGATCAGGAGTTTTTCCATGTGCGTCGTGCCTTCATCGGATGTTGATGGTATTGGGGCGGTTATGCCGAATAAAAGCGGCAGTAAAACGGCGGTGGTTCGTTAAAGTTTGGGCAGAGTAACGCCTGTCTGGCCCTGGTATTTGCCGGCGCGGTCGCTGTAGGCGGTTTCGCACGGTTCGTTACCTTGCAAAAAAAGGAACTGGCAGGCTCCTTCGTTGGCATAAATGCGGGCAGGCAGCGGTGTGGTGTTTGAAAACTCCAGCGTTACATGGCCTTCCCAGCCGGGTTCCAGCGGGGTTACATTCACGATAATGCCGCAGCGCGCGTAGGTGGATTTGCCAAGGCAGATCACCAACACATCTTTTGGTACGCGGAAATATTCAACGGTGCGGGCCAGCGCAAAGCTGTTTGGCGGGATCACGCATTCGTCTGTGTCCCGATCGACAAAGCTTTTGGGCGAGAAGTTTTTCGGGTCAACAACCGCTGAATCTACATTGGTGAAGATTTTGAATTCTGGCGCGACGCGGGCATCATAGCCATAAGATGAAAGCCCATAGGAAATATTGCCATCACGAATCTGACCATCGACGAAAGGTTCGATCATGCCGTGTTCCTGCGACATTGTTCTGATCCATTTGTCGGACATGATGGCCATGGTGATGCATCCCCTATATTATTATGGTCCCGCAGGCGTCAGGCGATTTGTAAGCCAATCTCTATAGCCGGGCAAGCCTCTTTGTAATGGTGCGTTTATGTCGGTTCTGTACAGGCCTTCTTCCTAACCTGACTACCACAGGGATTATACTTGGCTGGTCGGGTGAGGGTGAGGGCCGGTGGTGCCATCAAAAGGCTTCACTTCAGCTGTCTTGCTTGCGCTCGCGGGCTTGTGTTTTCCGGCGGCGAAGGTTCGCGCGCAGCGCTTCGGAAAGCCGGGCCTGTTTTTCAGCAGACTTTGCTTTGTCGGGGCCGGTGGCCTTGTCAGATTTTTGCTCTTGATCGCTCATGGCGGCAAAGTGCGAAAATTCTGCGATGATTTCAAGCGACAATCGAGAGTGGGCGGGCAAAAAACAGATTGAGCGACCCTGAGTGCGCGAGTTTTGTCTTGCATCCAACCGCCCCCTGTGGCAATAGGCCCGGCGAACAGCGCAAACGCGATGCTGTTCCCTGTCATTGGCTGCCGTAGCTCAGGGGTAGAGCACTCCCTTGGTAAGGGAGAGGTCGGAAGTTCAAATCTTCTCGGCAGCACCATTTTCTCATACAATCTTTGTTCTTCATGGCTTTTGAGGGCCTGGCGCAGGCGATTTAAAGCAATCGGTAATGGTTTGCCTTGTATGATACCCTCAAGAGTGGAATTGTGACCGAAACAGGGAATGCGATGTCCGGGGCTCTTTGGTGGAGTTCTTTTGGGGAAATCAATGACATCTGAGCAAGAAAACGAGGAAAGCTTGGCGGGTGCAGCGGCACCTGTTGAGCCGGTGCTTGCCGAATTGATTTTCGATTCCATGGAATTTGGCGTGGCTGTGCTCGATGGCGAAGGGCGCTATATTTCCGCAAATAAGCATTGGTATACCTTGCTCGGCCTCGATGAAGCCGAGCCCATAGAAGGCGTATCCCACTTCAAGGTGTGCCAAAGTTTCCTGTTCCCCGGTGACCTGCGAACGCTTGCCAGCGGTCAGGCGATTACCCATCAACTTGTTGATGTGCGTGTGCGGGACGACGAAAGCAACGTGTTGCGCTGGCGTGCCCATCCCTTAAAACGAGATGACGCGAATTGCTGTGAAGGTGACGCCTGTTATGTGGTTGCGCTCACGCGGTATGACTTGCCCGAAAGCGACAGCAGGCGTTTGCTTAGAGAGCGGGACCAGCTGCGCTTTGCGCTGGACGGCGCCGATTTCGGCCTATGGGACTGGAATGTCGTGACAGGCGAAGTGTACTTCAGCCGCCAATATATGAACATGTTGGGGTATGAACAGTTCGAACTGCCGCACGCCTACAGCACATGGAACCTGTTCTGTAAACCTGAGGAAGTGATCGACTATCAAGACGCGATTGATGACTATGTTGCCGCAGGAGAGGGCTTTCTGGAAGATGTCTTTCAGATGCGCCACAAGGATGGCCATTACATCTGGATTCTCAGTCGCGGGAAGATCATTAGCCGCCGGCCTGATGGCTCGCCGCTGCGTATTGTTGGCACCCATCAGGATGTAACCACTTCCAAAGAGCGTGAAGAGCAACTGGTTATTGCCCGGGATGAGGCACACAAAGCCAATCAGGCTAAGTCCAATTTCCTTGCGCTGATCAGCCATGAGGTCCGCACGCCATTGAATGCTATCACCAGCGTGTTGCAACTACTGGGGGATGAGGCAGATGAGGCGGAACGTAAACGTTTGTCTCAAGTGGCGCTCAATAGTAGTGACCAGCTTCTACGTGTGCTTTCTGATGTGCTGGATGTTTCCAAAATGGAAGCAGGCCGGTTTGACCTTAACCCGCGCCCCGTGGCTATCGCGGACCTGATCGAAGAACTGTCGCAGACCCATAAAAAGGCGATTGAAGGTAAGGGGCTCGCTTTTTTCGTAACTGTCAATGGTGACCCGGATTTACACCTGATGATGGATGCGGTCCGTGTGACGCAGGTTCTTAATAACTATTTGTCGAACGCAACCAAATTTACCGAAGCAGGCGAAGTTTCGCTGACCGTTGATATAGATGTGCCAGAATGCAGCGATGATGCTCGTCAGTTTTTTGTCAGTTTTGCCGTCCGCGATGACGGCGTTGGCCTAACGCCCAGCGAGCGGGAAAAATTGTTCCAGCCTTTTTATCAGGCGGAAGGTACCCGTAACCGATCGTCGGAGGGCACGGGCCTAGGTCTCAGCATCTGTAAAAGCCTTGCGGGCATGATGGGCGGCAAGGTGTGGTGTGCCAGTAAAAAAGGACGGGGCAGTACCTTCTATTTTGAAGCCGGGTTCGAGCGCGCAGAAGCCGCTGATGTTGATACACCAGAGATTTCAGAGGCCCTTTCGGGCGCCGATGCAAAGGTAATCCGAATTCTGGCCGCAGAAGATAACCCGGTTAACCAGATGATGTTGCGCAAGTTCCTGTCGGACAGGTTCGGGCATGACCTGACCGTTGTATCTGACGGAGTGGAGGCACTTGCAGCGCTCGAAAAAGGCGAATTTGATATCGTTTTGATGGATGTGCATATGCCGGTGATGGACGGGGTTACCGCCGCCAAGAGAATTCGCAATGCCAAGCAGACATGGAGCGACATCCCGATTATTGCGCTAACCGCTGACGCGGCAGACGCCCATGTGGCCGAATACCATGAGGTTGGCATGAACGAATGCTCGCCCAAGCCGGTGGATTGGCCTCTTCTTGATAAAAGAGTTAGGGCATTGGCCAACGCCTAGTAACAGTGCAGGCTACTTCACAGACTTCAGGTGGTGACGGTCGAAGTATCTAAGCAAATGGTCCAACCGTTTGCCGCGCTTCAGGGTTTGGCCATTTGCACCCAATATGCGCCATGCCCCTTGTTGCTGTGCCAGCGAAGGTTCCTTGATGATGCGATATTGCGGCATTTCGCTGGCGCGCCGGAAGATCGAAAACACCGCTTGGTCTTTCAGGTGATCAATCGCATAGTCCCGCCATCGTCCGGCGGTGACAACCCGGCCATAAACATTCAGGATTTGCGATAATTCCTGCCGCATAAAATAGACGGCTTGCTGTTTGGGTGTGCGTCCGCCCCCTGAGGGCGCGGGTGTGTTCGGGGTCAGTGAACTGATGTTTTGTGGTGCAATATCGTCCATGAATTCCTCTGAAAACTCATAGTGCGGCAAATCCATTTCAAAAGCAAATCATGGGGTGATTCGCCCTGGTTTCAAAATTTTGCCGCGTATTTTTATGGTCTAAACCAAAGTTTTTACGGCCAAATGCCCCGGTTTATCGACGACACGTGTAGTAGAAAGTGAAACCCTTGACCTTGAAGGCTTTGAGTGGGATGCTTATATCGGGTTCATAAGAAAACGACGACCCGTCGAATAACAATAAAAATACACGACAGAAACAGAGAGGATCAAACTCGTGAAATCGAAAATTTATACTGACCGTCCATCTACCGGGCGGAAAGCGCTTACCGGCCTGATGGCTGCGGGCGTTGCCGCTACCGTTTTGCAAACTGTTGCTGGCGGTGCAATGGCTTTTGAGCGTGATCGTAGTGACCGCATCACCGAAGACCGTGACCATGCAGGGTTTAGCCGCATTGAAGTGCGCGGTGCCATCGAGCTGGAGCTGACCGCAGGCGAAGCGCATTCCATTAGTATTTGCACCCGCGAAGACCGGATGGATGATGTCATCACTGAACTGGACGGTGACACGCTGATCATTGATATGGAAGATGGCCGCCGTAACAACTGGTGGAACGACGCAAACGTGGAAGTTACCATCACGATGCCAACTCTTGTTGAAATAGAGGTTCTTGGCGCAGTGGACGGCAATTTTTATGATATTGACAGTGACGAGCTGGAAATTGATGTACGCGGTGCCGCTGATATGGACATTGAGGGAACCTGTGGTTCGCTGAAACTTGATGTTAAGGGCGCAGGCGATATCGATGCGGATGACCTGAAATGCAAGGACGTTGACGTTGACGTGAAAGGTGCGGGTTCTGCATCTGTATTCGCCAGTGACAACATTGATGCGCGGGTTTCTGGCGTTGCCTCTATCTCCATTTACGGCGAACCGAAAAATGTGCGCAAGCACGCCGGTGGCCTGTCCAGTATTTCAATTAAATAAGCCGTTAATGGCTCATCTTATCGATTGAGGGGAAACCAAGATGAAAACTTTGGTAGCAGCAGCTTCATTTGCAGCAATTCTAGCCACGTCGGCAACTGTCACCGCGTTTGCGGCGGATACATCCGAGGAAATGCGTAGCGTCGACAGCTTCAGCCGCATTCGCAACAAAGGCTCTTTTGAAGTCAATGTAAATGTGGGGCCTGAGCAGTCCGTAAAGGTAACAGCAGACAGCAATGTTATCGAACATGTGGAAACGGAAGTACGGGGCTCCACGCTCCATATTCAACTTGAGGACCGTGACAACTGGCGTGCCTATCGCAACATTAAGGTGCTTAGGGTGGATATCACTGTGCCGTCGCTTGAAGCGGTTCGTGTTGATGGGTCTGGTGACTTTGAAATTCGTAACGTTGAAGGTGCACGCTTTCAGGCTGGTGTGAACGGGTCTGGTGATATTGAACTGATCAATGCGCGCGCTGACCGGCTTTCCATTGAAGTGAAGGGCTCCGGTGATGTGGAAGCATCTGGTACTTGCACGGACCTTGAAGTGGATGTGAAAGGTTCCGGCGACGTAGCGGCCCGTGACATGACCTGCGAAAATGGCGATATCGGCATTATGGGTTCAGGTGATGTGTCCGCAACGCTGAATGCCAGTGTTGATGTGGGTATCATGGGCTCTGGCGACGTGATGGTTTACGGCAAGCCTGACAAAGTTAAAACCCGCGCTATGGGGTCTGGCGACGTCGTCCTTCGCTAGTAGTTATGTGAGTGCTGGGCCTGTGATGCATCAGTAAATTTATCAGGCGTTTTTTCGCCACAATTCAGTCATGGATGGGCCGTATTCGCGGCCCATCTTTTTTATGTTGGCCTCGCTGGTCCGATCGGTTGCGTTCCTAGGTCCCCCTGACCCCAGGTGCTCTTTGTCCCCCGATCGGGCCAGTTTTCATTTTTCCGTTACTTGTCTTATCTCGCATGGCTTTTTCAGCAGCCAGCGACTAACGTTCACCCTCAATTGACTAGCGCGATTATCGGAGGGCGGCATGCTTACTTTCTTTGAACTTTGCGGTGCGGATACGGATATTCGTTTCAGCCCGTTTGTTTGGCGTATCAAGCTTATCCTTGCCCATAAGGGCCTCAGTTATGAAAGCAAGACGGTTACTTTCACCGATAAAACGGCCCTTGAAGGGTCTGGCCTAACGGCAGTACCTGTCATCAGGGATGGTGATGAATGGGTTAATGAAAGCCTTGTTATCGCCAAATGGCTTGATGAAAAATACCCGGAAAACCCAATTTTTGAAGGCCCAGCTGGCAAAGCCCAAGCTGGCCTGATTAACAACTGGACAGATCGCAATATGGTTATGTCCATGTTCCCGATGGTGGTGTCGGACGTTTTTGCAGCGCTGGATGAAGAGAATCAGGCAAGTTTCCGGGCGTCTCGGGAGCCTCGCCTTGGTGGTATCACCATTGAAGATACCCGCGCGGGCCGTGGCGCTGCAAGGGAAGCTTTTCAGGCGAACCTTGCCCCGTTGAACGCAATCCTTGAAAGCAACAAATTCCTGAGCGGTGACGCGCCAGCTTTTGCAGATTATTGCGTTATGGGAACCCTGATGTGGGCCTATATTGTCAGTGACTTTGACCCGATACTCGGAGACGGTCCTGTTGTTGAATGGCGGGAGCGGATGTTTGATCTGTTTGACGGCATGCCGCGCAGCGCCAAACGGGCCATCTGAAAATAGTTACCGCTTGTCGGACGGCACTTGCATGACAGGGTGATTCCTTTATATCAATCTGCTAAGCTTTTCTGAGCACATAAAGATATAAAGGACTCGACCGTGGCGGATATTCTTCTGGAAGCCCGCAATCTCAGCAAACATTTTGATGACCTGAAGGCCGTGGATGGTATTTCCCTCTCGGTCAAACGGGGTGAAGTTTTGGGTTTTCTGGGGCCAAATGGTGCAGGTAAAACCACCACTATGAAGATGTTGACCGGCTTTCTGGAGCCAACAGAGGGCAGCGCCTACATCGGTGGTGAACTGGTTACATCAAAAAATGAGCGTGCCCGGGCACGGATAGGATATTTGCCGGAAGGTGCCCCCCTTTATGGTGAGATGTCGCCGCGTGGCTTCCTGCGCTTTGTTGCCGAAGCACATGGTATCAAGGGCAAGGAAGCCGAGGATGTGGTTGAAAGTGCCGCAAGCGCGGTAAATCTTGATGCCGTGATGACACGGCGGATTGAAACCCTGTCAAAAGGCTTCAAGCGTCGGGTAGGCCTTGCTGCTGCTATCTTGCATGCCCCGGATGTTATTATCTTGGATGAACCGACAGACGGCCTTGACCCCAACCAGAAGCACGAAGTGCGGCGGTTGATTGAAGCCATGTCTGTCGACAGGGCGATTATTGTTTCCACTCATATCCTTGAAGAGGTTGACGCGCTTTGTCACCGCGCGGTGATCATCAACAAAGGCATGGTCGTGGCAGATGGTACCCCCAGCGAGTTGCGGGGCCGATCAAAATATAAAAATGCTGTCACCATGCTGGTGCCTGAAGAGCATGCGGAAAAAGCCGCCTCTGCCCTTAAAGGTATCAAGCTGGTTGCCGGTGTTGAGGCCGCAAAAAAGGAAGGCAACCTGATGCGCCTTACCGTGCTGGCGCGTGGTGGCGGTGAAATTGCGGATACCATTGGTGATATCGCAGCCGTCAGTAACTGGCAGGTTACCCAGTTTACGGTTGACCCTGGCCGCCTTGATGATGTGTTCCGGCAATTGACGGAAAAGGACGTATAGATGGAAGCGGTATCCACCATTTTCCGGCGTGAATTCGCGAGTTATTTCGCTAGTCCGGTCGCCTATGTGTTTCTTGTTATCTTCCTGATCATGCAGGGGCTGTTTACCTTTTACCTTGGCTCGTTTTATGAGCGGGAACAGGCGGACCTCGTCTCTTTCTTTACCTATCAGCCCTGGCTCTATCTGTTCCTGATGCCGTCCATCGCCATGCGACTGTGGGCAGAGGAACGCCGCGCGGGCACGTTTGAGCTATTGCTGACGCTGCCCATCCCTACACGGGCGGTAGTGGCCGGAAAATATCTGGCAGCACTGGCGTTTGCGGCACTTGCGCTCTCGCTCACTTTCCCGATCTGGATTACGGTCAACTGGCTTGGTAACCCTGATAACGGTGTGATTGTAACGGGGTATCTCGGGTCATTGTTGATGGCGGCTGCTTATCTGGCAATTGGGGCTGCCATGTCTTCGGTTACGAAAAATCAGGTGGTCGCCTTCATTCTGGCCATCAGTGTTTGTTTCCTGTTCCTTGTGGCAGGGCTGCCGATGGTTCTGGATGTGGTGAGCGGCTGGGCCCCTGAAGCGCTGGTGCTGGCGGTTGCGAACCTGTCGTTCCTGACCCATTTTGACAGCTTGCAAAAAGGCGTGGTGACGCTTAGCGACGTTGCCTATTTTATTGCGGTTATCGTTTTCTGGCTTTGGGTGAACCGGATTGTGATCGAAAGCAAGCGGGAGGCAGGGTGATGCAAAAGATATCTGATTTTCTCTCTCGCAAGTCTACGGTTCAAATCCTGATCGCCACGCTGGTTTTTCTCTCGATAACCGTTATTGCAGACCGCTTTCTGCGCAGTGCGCGTGTCGACTTGACGTCCGAAGGGCTATACAGTCTGTCGGGTGGTACAAAGTCGGTCCTCGGTAACTATGAGGAACCCATCACGCTTGAGTTCTACTTCTCGCGCTCGCTCGCGACACCGTTTCCGCAACTGCTTGCATACGGCAAAAGGGTGGAAGACCTTCTTCGGGCGTTTGAGGCAGTAAACCCGGCCAACATTCAGCTTTCCATCATCGACCCTGAGCCCTTCTCTGAAGCGGAGGATGAGGCGGTGGCGCTTGGGTTGCAGGGGATTCCGCTCAGTGATGGGTCCACGCTCTATATGGGATTGTCGGCAACTGACGCCGTGGACGGGGAAGCGATTATTCCTTTTTTCGCTGAAGAGCGGGAAAAGTTTCTTGAATATGATCTCGTCAAATTGTTGGCGACACTTGATACATCTGCCAAGCGCACCATGAGCTTGCTAACCACTTTGCCGATGCAATATGGGCCGGGCGGGCCGCAGGCGATGCTTGCAGGGCAAGCACAGCCCTATGTGCTCTATGAGCAATTGTTTGATTTCTTCAATGTTCAGGATCTGGAGGCGGACTTCACAGCGATTCCCGCTGAGACAGACGTATTGATGGTGGTGCACCCACCTACCCTGAATGATGATCAGCTGTTTGCTATTGATCAGTATGTTTTAAAGGGTGGCAAGGCGCTCTTTTTTCTGGACCCGCATGCGGAGGCGGTAAATCCGCGCGCGACGGAACCTTCAAGCAGTTCGCTTGGGCCACTTCTGGCCGCTTGGGGCGTTGAGATGCCTGAGGGGCAGGTTGTTGGTGATGGTGCGCTTGCACAAAGGGTTCAGATGGGCGGCTTTGGCCCCGACTCTGTGAAAGATTATGTGTTCTGGCTTGCCGTGAACGATGGCTTCCTGTCTGCAACCGATGTGGTAACGGGTGCCATCAGTAACCTGAATTTTGCCTCTGCTGGTGTGCTTCAGCAAGCCGAGGGGGCGACCACCAGCTTTGACCCATTGGTGACGACAAGTGCGGCGTCTGCGCTGTTTTCTGCTGACCGTGCGGTTGGTGTGCCGGACCCGGATAGCTTGCTTCGCGACATGGAACCAACGGGCGAGACCTATACGCTTTCAGTCCGCGTGCAGGGCGTGGCTAAAACCGCTTTCCCTGAACGCATGACGGATGCCTCTATTGTCGCAGCGCGAGAGGGCGGTGACAATATGCCGGTGGCTGACGGCGAGATTAACGTGGTGATCACATCGGACGCTGACCTGTTCGACGATCGCTTCTGGGTTCAGCTTCAGGACATGCTGGGGCAACGTGTTGCTGTACCGCTTGCGGGTAACGGCAGTTTTGTGCTGAACCTTGCGGATCATATCTCTGGTTCTGACGCGCTTCTGGGTTTGCGCGGTCGTGGTATTTCCAAGCGTCCCTTCGAAAAGGTGGACGAGCTTCGCCGGGAGGCAGAGGCCAAGTATCTGGTCGAAGAAGAAGAGTTGCAAAACCGGCTGAGTGAAACCGAAGCCCGTATCGCTGCCCTTGAAAGCCAGAACCCGGAAGGGTCTTCTGTACTGTCGGTTGAGCAAGAGGCCGAGATTGAACGTTTCCGTGCGGAGCTTCTGGAAACGCGCAAGGCGCTGAGGGAAGTGAAGCGAAACCTGCGGCAGGATATTGAAAATCTGGGTGACTGGCTTGCCTTTATCAATATTGCGCTGGTGCCTTTCCTGATCATCATATATGTGCTGGTGCGGCTTGTTGCTCGACGCAATAAAAAAGCCCACCGTTTCCTGTAATAGAGTTTGAGGCGATCATGTCTGAGCGCATGACAAATATTCTTGGCTATCTAACGCTGGCCGCCATTCTGGTAGCCATCTGGGTTTTGTTTGGTGAAGACCCGTCGCGCGATCAAGGTGCGCGGGGTGAGCGCACCTTTGCGGGGCTTGCAGAACGCATTAACGAAACTGCGAAGGTCGAGCTTTCAAAAGCCGGTGATACGCTAACCCTTTTCCGTACGGATGATGGGTGGCAAGTGGACGCCAGGTCTGGCTACCCGGCAAATGAAGAAAAGGTTCGGGCGTTCCTGCGCGGTTTTGCGCTATCGGAGCGACGCGAGCCTAAAACGTCAAACCCCGATCGTTTTGCGGCGCTTGATCTTGGCGAGGCTGCAACGCGGGTAATCCTCTCGGATGACACGGGTGGCGCGCTTCTGGATGTGCAGGTTGGCAAGCGCAAGGAAGGCGGCAGTGGTCGTTCGCTCACTTATGTGTTTCAGGGAACCGATACCCGCGCCTGGCTCGTGGGTGGCATTGAAGCCACGCCGCTGGAGGCTGTGGAATGGCTGGACACCAACCTGCTTGATATCGCGGACAGCCGTATTCAAAGCGTTACGCTCAATGATGTGACGCTTGTTCGCTCGCTTGGTGCGACCGACTTCTCGGTTGAAGGTCTGGCCGAGGGCGAAACAGAAGCGGCAAGCTATAAACGAGCGGAACCCGCCCGCACGCTCAGCCGCATATCACTCACCGATGTTGCACAAACCGCCAATCCGCTTATGGACCCGGTGACAACGGGGCAGTTCACCACCTATGACGGGTTGCAGGTTACTTTCACTTTATTTGCGCGCGGTGAGGACCACTGGCTGCAACTTTCTGCAAATTATGATGTAGACCGCGCTGCGGAGGGTGCTGCTGGGCCGCTGCCTGATGCGCCCGCTGACGGGGCGGCTGAAGCAGAGGCCATCAATGCAAAGGTGCGAGGGTGGCTGTTTAAAATATCTGGCTTTAGCGCGGATATTCTTACTCAAAAGCGTAGTGATTTTGTAGAATCGGACGCGGGAACGGCGTCTCCCTCTTGACGCGCGCGTAAGCTTTCCTAAATCAGGATCAAACAACGGACTGGGGAACGCCAGTACCGTCAAGAAAAGATGCGGCAGAGCACCGCTAAAAAAGGTTGGAGAAGAGACAAAATGGCTGACCAGACAGAAACACAGGCCGGCGAAACCAGAGGCTTTGAAGCAGAGGTATCACGCCTGCTGCATATGATGGTGCATTCGGTCTATTCAGATCGGGAAATTTTTCTGCGGGAGCTGATCTCAAACGCATCTGATGCGTGTGACAAGCTTCGTTACGAGGGCCTTACCAACGCAGCCCTTCTGAAAGACAACGGCGAATTTGGCGTTGCGATCACGGCAGACGGTGACGCGAAAACACTTGTTGTGTCCGATAACGGTATTGGCATGAACAAAGACGACCTGATCGAAAATCTGGGGACAATTGCACGATCTGGCACCGCTAAATTTATGGACCAGCTTACCGGTGACAGCAAAACCGATGTGGAACTGATCGGCCAGTTTGGTGTGGGTTTCTATTCTGTTTTCATGGTTGCGGACAAGGTGGATGTCGTTACCCGTAAAGCAGGTGACACACAGGCATGGCGCTGGAGCAGTAACGGTGAAGGGTCTTATGAGATCGCAGAAGCTGACAAGGCAACCAGCGGCACGGAAATCACCCTGCACCTGAAAGAAGACGGTGTTGAGTTTACGGAACAACACCGCCTGCAATCTATTGTCACCAAATACAGCGACCATATTGCGGTGCCGATTACCCTCGCGATCAAGGGCAAGGAAGAAGCAGACGCAGAGCCGAAGATTGTTAACGAAGGCTCCGCCCTTTGGACGCGCAACAAGTCTGATATTTCTGACGAGCAATATACAGAGTTTTACCGCAGCGTGGGCCACGCCTTTGATGAGCCAGCAATCACCATGCATTATAAAGCTGAAGGCATGCAGGAATATACGGTGCTGCTCTTCGTACCTGAAAAGCAGCCGATGGACCTGTTTGACCCAGCGCGCAAAAACCGGGTGAAGCTGTATGTGAAACGAGTGTTTATCTCGGACGATAGCGCTGATCTGCTGCCGGGCTGGTTGCGGTTTATGCGCGGTGTTGTCGATAGTCAGGACCTGCCGCTGAACATCAGCCGGGAAATGTTGCAGAACAACCCCACCATGGCGCGCATGTCAAAAGCGATTACCAAGCGGGTGATCAGCGAGTTTGAAAAGCTTGCCAAGAAAGACAATGAGAAATTCCTGAATATCTGGTCCGAGTTTGGCCCGGTGATCAAGGAAGGTATCTATGAGGACCATGAGCGCCGCGATGCGCTGCTCAAGCTTTCTCACTTCCGGTCTACTAGCGAAGGTGACTGGACAACGCTTGCCGATTATGTCGAGCGCATGAAAGACAAGCAGTCTGCTATCTATTATATCACCGGCGCGGACGCCGATGCCGTTGCGCGCAGTCCGCAGCTTGAAGGTTTCCGTTCTCGCGGCATTGAGGTGCTGCTCTTGTCTGATCCGGTTGATGAATTCTGGATCCAGATGGCACCTGATTTTGAAGGCAAGCCGTTCAAGTCCATCACCCGTGGTGATAGTGACCTGAAGGATATCGCTGAAGAGAAATCCGACGGCGAGAAAAAGGAAGCCGCAAGCGAAGGTGACATGACCACCCTCATCACGCTGATGAAAGAGGTGCTGGGTGAGAAGGTTTCTGATGTGCGGTCAACCGACCGTCTGACAGACACGTCAGCCTGCCTTGTGGCGTCAGATAGCGGCATGGACATGCATCTGGAACGTATCCTTAAGGCGCACAATCAACTGGACCAAATGACAGCAAAGGTGCTGGAGGTGAACCCGTCGCACCCGCTTATTCGCAAGCTTGCCGAAAAGTCGAAAGGTACTGGAGCCATTGATAGCCTGTCGGATGCGGTTCTATTGATCCTTGATCAGGCGAAAATCCTGGAAGGGGATGCGCTGGACGACGCAAGCGCCTTCGCCCGCCGTTTGGCCACTGCCATGGAAAATGGACTGGCGTAGGTCAACTATATATCGATCCAATAAAAATGGGCGGTGACCGTAGTCGCCGCCCTTTTGCTTGGGGAGGGAGTTCTTATTAGAAGCGGCCAGTGACCTGCACGCCGTAGAAGCGTGGTGGCCCGGCAACAAATGTTGGCGTACCGAACGCGCCGCCAGTATTGCCCGCATCAATGATATAATCTTTGTCAAACAGGTTGTTGGCGAAGAAGTTCACTTCCCAGCTATCATCAGCTGCTGCGAAACCAGCCCGCAGGTTCACCAGATTTACCGCATCTTCTGAGATGTCTATGCCGGCGATTGGCTGGTTTTCAATTTCGAAGAATACTTCTGAACGATATGTCCATGTGGCATTGGCAAAGAAGTTGATGGTATCCGTTACCGGATAAGTGAAAAGGCCGCCAACCGCTGTTGACCATTCTGGTTGCAGGCGGAAACGGTTGCCTGCGAATATGCCGTTCGCCGCGTCATCATTAATTTGCGCATCAATGTAGGCAACGTTACCAAACATCTGGAAATATTGATTAACCTGTGCGCGCACTTCGCCTTCCACGCCGAAGTTGCTGGCAGAACCAGCGTTAGACGGGATGACCTGCCCCGCATCGTTTACCACAGATACCTGGAAGTTTTCATAGTCCTGATAGAAAGCAGACAGGGCCACATCAACCTTTCCGTCGAGTGCGCGCGCCTTGATGCCGCCCTCATAGTTCCAGATGATTTCCTCTGGTACCAGCGTGGCGCTTGCAATGGCGTTGCCGTTGGCGTCCGCAGTAGAGGTAACATCAATCACGTCAGAACGGCGGCCTTTTGAAACCGTAGCATACAGACTTACGTCGTCACTCACTTCGTAGCGTGCGTTAAAGCGCGGTAGCCAAGCGTTATAGTCATCATCAGCCGTAACAATGCCGCCATTGGTATCAACACCAAATGCCAGGAGCGGCGCGCCCGTAAGGGCAGAGTTTGGCAGCCGCGCAAAATAGCCGCTTTCGCGTTCTTCATAGACGTAACGAATGCCTGCGGTCAGCTCCAGCTTGTCGGTTACATTATAGGTAGCGTCTGCAAACACAGAATAAATGTCGAAGCTGCCTGTGTTGCCGAACTCGGCATCATAGAAGATTGGAGGCAAACCTTGTGCTGCTGTCAGGGAACCAATCGTGCCGTCCGGGCCAATGCAAGGCAAGCCTGGGATAACGCCAGCCGCACACTGAAGGAAAGTGCCTTCTTCCGTGAGGAACGGCACAGCCTGCTCGCCGCTTTCGGTGAAATAGTTTACACCGAAGAAAGCGCTGAAACCTTCTGTTGCATAGTTGGCCCGCAGCTCCTGACTGAACTGGTCACCGCTTGAATCTTCTGCAAATTCTGCAAAAATTGCGGCTGTACCGTCTGCATCAAACACCTCAAGGCTATCAAACTCCCGGTAGCCGGAAACAGATGTGATGGACCAATTGTCATCAATGTCCCAGTTAATGGTCAGGTTGGCGTCATAAAGTTCACGGTCAATGCCAAGCTCGTCATCGCCCAGCACTTCGGCAGAGCGTGGACCGCCGCCGCCAAGTTCGGCAAAGCTGAACGGATCAGCAGAACCGCCTGTCGGCGCACGGTTGCCCGACTTGAAGCTGGTGCCTGTGTCATTGTTCTTTTCATAGTTGAGGACAAGGTCAACGGTGACACTGTCGTTTGGAATAAGGCGCAAGCTGCCGCGTACACCAAATCGTTCGATACCATTCAGATCAGGTTGAACTGTGCCGCCTTCGGACTGTGAGCCCGGGTCGCCTGCAATATTTTCGATAAAGCCGTCGCGTTTCCGGTAGCTGAAGGCCAGACGGCCCTGAACTTTTTCACTGCCGCCGGTCACAAAGCCGCGCGCCTGATAGCTGTCAAGGTTGCCATAGCCAAGCATAAGTTCGCCTTCGAACTCTTCCTGTGGCTTGCGCGTGATTACCGAAACCGCACCGATGGCTGATGCTGTACCAAACAGGGTAGCCTGCGGGCCCTTGGCAACTTCGATCCGCTCAATATCAAACAGCTCAAAATGCGAACCGCGAGAGCGGGAAACGTCAATACCGTTAAGATAAATAGAGACCCGTGGAGCAATTTGGGCAGAACCACTATCTGATGTAATGCCACGAATAACGAAGGCCGGGTTGTTGGGGCTTTGTTCCTGAATGATAAGACCCGGTGTGATTTCCGATACTTCGTCAAATTCGTCAATATTCAGGTCTTCGAGCAGGCGGCCTGAATAACTGGTTACGGTTACCGGAACGTCCCGCAGGGATTGTTCACGTTTCTGGGTCGTAACGATAATTTCTTCAACAATGCTGTCGTCATTTGTATCAGCAGTGCCTTGGGCGATGGTGGGCAGGCTTGTCAAAATCGCGAGGAAACTGGCACCGGCTGAAAACCGGGCAAGGCGTTTTGTAGGCATTTCATTCTCCATGTAACCGGGGCAGCGTACGTGCACTGACCATCCTGAACGAGTGGCTGCTGATTAGCCCCTAATGGGTGGCGGTTCAATTACAGAAGGATGAAGGTTTAATGACTCACGTTAATGTGAATTCTGGCGAAAAATCAATTCTTTAGCTTCTTAAGTTTTACACCGGTAATCTGGTTCTTGCTGCGCGCAGTTACTTCAAAACGGAACCCATGGAAACTATAGCGGCTGCCAACAATCGGGATGGTTTCTGCCTCATAAATCAGCAAGCCCGCGATTGTGGTTGCCTGCTCGTCCGGCAAGGTCCAATCGAACATGCGGTTAATGTCACGGATAGTGACTGACCCTTCCGCCACGATGGTACCATCGTTGAAAGTGCGCACGCCCGGCAGGTCAAAATCATGCTCGTCAGCAATATCGCCCACAATCTCTTCCAGAATATCTTCCAGGGTGACAAGGCCCTGAATGTCACCATATTCGTCCACCACAAGCGCGAAGTGGGATTTGCGCTCAAGGAAGGCGTTCAACTGCTCTTTCAGGCTGGTGGTCTCGGGCACAAACCAGGGTTTGGTCATGATACGCTTTACGTTAAAGCGGTGCATCTGTCCGCCGGCACGGCGCAAAGCCCTCAGCACATCTTTGGCATGCAAAACACCAACGATATTTTCCGGCTCATTCTCATAAAGGGGTAGGCGAGTGTAGGGGCTGCGCACCACAGCAGCAATGATCTCGTCGGTGGGCGCGTTTACATCCAGCATCTGCATGCTTTTCCGGTGCAGCATCACGTCTTCCACCGATACATCTTCCAGATCAAGGATGGAGCCGAGCATATGTTGCTCTTCTTTAACAAGCCCGCCTTCCTGTCGGTGCAGATCAATCGCACCGCGAATTTCTTCTTGCGGCGAAAGCGCATTGTCGATGGAGGAAATATCAACCCCAAACAGCTTCAGCGTGACCCGCACAATCTGCTGAACAAGGGCAACGATAGGGGCAAACAGGAAAACAACAGACCGGATGATGGCCGAAACGGCCAATGCCATGCGTTCCGTGTTGGCAATTGCGTATGACTTTGGCAGCACTTCAGCGAATATCAACACAAGGGCGGTCATGACCGCTGTAGCGATGAAAACCCCTTCGTCCCCCATGATTGACAGAAAAAGGCTGGTCGCCAGTGCTGACGCCAGAATATTGACCAGATTGTTGCCAAGCAGGATGGCGCCGATCAGGCGTTCCTTATCGTCAATCAAACCAGCAACCCGTTTGGCCCGCTTGTCACCTTGCTTGGCCATCTGGTGAATGCGCGCCTTGGAGGCTGCGGTCAGCGCCGTTTCAGAGCCTGAAAACAGGCCCGACAGCAGCAGCAGGAAAAAGATGATGCCTGTGGTAATCCAGAAATCGGTGTTGAATATTTCAGCGGCTTCCATGACCGCAGGTTCCTTTTTGTTTGTCGCCTGATTGTGGGCTTTAGCTGGCGTTTAGGGAATCATGCAGGACGGCACGCACAATTTCAAGGTCAACGCCCCTGTGCATGGCCGAGGTGCCGATGCCGCCAAGGATGAAGCCGATTGAGCCGGCCTCGACCTTTTTATCCTTGTTCATATGGCTTAAAAGCGTATCCGCATCGGTTTCCATGTCGATTTCAGCCGCAAAGGTGCGCAACCCGACCTTTTTCAAATGACTGGTCAGCCGGTCTGTATCTTTCGCTTCCGCGAGGCCAAGGCGGTTTGAAGTTTCAAGCGCCATAACCATACCGATGGCAACTGCCTCGCCGTGCAACAATTCGCCGCCATAACCGCATTCGGCTTCAAGGGCATGGCCAAATGTGTGACCAAGGTTCAGGAGCGCTCGCTTGCCTGCTTCTTTTTCATCTTCAGCAACCACCCGCGCTTTGGCCCTGCAGCTATGGGCAATGGCGCGCAGCCGGGCTTGTATGCCGCCATCTGTGGGCTGTTCGGCAACAATGGTCTCGCCTGCATGTTCAAGCCATGCGAAAAAGTCTGGGTCATCAATGACACCGTATTTAACCACCTCGGCATAGCCGGCAAGTAGCTCCCTGCGTGGCAATGTGTTCAGCGTATCAAGGTCAATCACTACGGCTTTGGGCTGATAAAAGGCACCGATAAGGTTCTTGCCATGAGGTGTGTTGATGCCTGTTTTTCCGCCAACAGAGCTATCGACTTGTGAGAGCAAGGTGGTCGGAATTTGAACAAAATCCGCCCCGCGCAGCACAACAGAGGCGGCGAACCCGGCAAGGTCACCGATAACACCGCCGCCAAAGGCAACAATCAGGTCAGTGCGTTCAATGCCTGCGCCGAGAAGATCATTCACCAAAGCTTCAAGAACAGCATAGCTTTTGGTGGCTTCGCCTGCTTCAAGGGTAAACCATTCGGCGGCAATGCCAGCGCCCGCCAGGGCTGATTTAAGAATATCACCCTGGTGTGCCATTACCGTTTTTTCGCTGACCACAAACACACGCTGGTTTTTCAGGAAAGGCTTGAGATAGTCACCCGCGTGCCTGAGTAAACCAGCGCCGATGGAAATGTCATACGAGCGGTCCCCAAGGGAGACTGGTACGGTTTCAAGTGAGGGTAGGTTAGGCACAGAGCAACTCATTTTCTTTCAGCGCGTCGACAATGGAATCTACAACGGTGTCATGCGGGCCGTTTGAGGACTGGATATGAATATCGGCTTCAGCATAGATAGGCGCGCGTTCTTTCATCAAGCGCGCGAGAATTTCCGCCGGGTCGCCATCTCTCAGCAAGGGGCGCGTATCGCGGCGTCCGGTGCGTTCTACCAGCACGTCCAGATCAGCGTCAAGCCAGATGCTGATCGCATTTTCTTTCATTAAGGCGCGAGTTTCGCTGTTGATGAAGGCGCCGCCACCAGTTGCCAGCACACAAACCGTGTCATTCATCAGTCTTGCAATCACGCGGCGTTCGCCAGCCCGGAAATAATCTTCACCGTATGAAGAGAATATCTCGCTCACTGACATCTGCGCGGCTTTTTCGATCTCCTGGTCTGAGTCTGAAAATTCCAGTCCCAGCCGTTTTGCCAGCCGTCTGCCTACGGTTGTTTTCCCCACGCCCATCAACCCGACAAGCACAATCGTTTTTTTGACGCTACTGTCTTTGGTGCCGTCGGTGGAAGCTTGGGTGTTATGGTGTGCATTCATGGACATACGCCCATTTACTCGTAGTCCCGAGCCCGAGCAAAGGCTTTTTGATCGATTTGGGCGAATTTTCGCTTTATCGACCATAATTTGGTCATGTCTGACTGGCATTATAATAGCTATATGCTGCGCCACTGATGGTTTGCCGACTGGACTTGCCAACAGGCGGCGCTTATAAACATGTCAAACTGTATCAGTCTGGTTTGAGTATCCGGGGAACTTGCTAATGTCAAAAGCGACACAAATAATCCTTGCAGCTACTGCCCTTCTCATTGTCGGTGGCGGCATCTTCTTGATGACATGGGATATTCCCGCACCGTCAGAGACGGTTACCAAGACCCTGAGCAACGATAGGTTCCCATCCTGATCATGCAATTGTCGCCGCTGTATCGCTTAGTTGCTTTTTGCCTGTTTCTGCTTGCGGCAACAGGGCCTTATGTCTTTGCTCAGGATCAGGAAAACCAGCAGGACCAGCCTGATCAAGAGCAAACACAAAGTGAAACGACGGATGCTCCTGTAGACTCTGAAGGAACGGAAGCTGAAGTCACCGCTTCGGAACCACAGGTTGAAACAGGTCGGCGCATTCTTTATTTCCTCGGACCGCGTGTCTCCTTTGAGCGCCAGCAGGGCCCGAGTGTTGGTAAACCCGTATCAATTCTGCCCAAGCCTTATGTGGCTGTGGGTTCTGTTGCAGTGCCAGAGCCAATCGCCCCGGAGAGCGACGCGCTAACGGATTCTGAGGTTGCCCCAGAAAACGTGGAAGAAACTGACGAGCAGGGTGGATTTGCCGATATTGTTGATACTGCTGATGGTGACAATCAAGCCGAGCCATTTGTAACCGGCGATGATTTGCTGAACCAAGACACATTGACCGACGATGGGCAAGAAGACGCAAGTCAGCCGAGCGATGTGTTTGATCCGCTCGCGCTTGATGGTTTCTCGGAAGGCACACTAACCCGGATTGATCCTTCAGGCTTGCCGGTGGAAACTGGTGATGAAGGGTTGGATACGGTTTGGCAGGGTTATGACCGTAACGCCATTGAAGCGTTCCTGAATGTTATTGCGCGGCCTTCCCAGTCGCCAACACTCGCGAGTTTTGCGTCTGCGATTGCGTCTTCACGCTTTGATCTGCCCGCCCCGGAAGCGGATAGTGACGTCATCAGCCTGATCGAAGCGCGGCTTGCGGTGTTTCAATCGCAGGCGGATCGTCAGGCTTATGTGGCTTTAATAGACAGCTTGCCTGCAGATCGTGACTGGGCGCCGCTTGCTCGGCATTTTGCAAGGGCGCATCTGTTAAAAGGGCAGCTTCCCGACGCTTGCCAAATCGCCGAAACCGAGCGCGCAAACGATCAGGACCCTTATTGGTTAAGGCTTTCGGCTTTCTGTCAGGCAGCGGCAGGAAACCGTGCGGGCGTGGATTTCCAATTGGGCATTCTTGAAGAAACAACGAATGTTGATCAAACCTTCTATCAGTTGATTGATCAGATTTTGGTTGAGGCAGAGCAGCCGCCAGGAACGGTTTTACCGCCTGTTGTAGAGCTGGAGCAGCCAGTACCAGCCACGATTTTGACCGCATCCATGATGCGGCTCGCGCGCGTTTCAGTTGCGGAAATCGACGCCTTGAACGTTAACCCGCTTGCCGTGCCGCTATTGCTGGAAAACCCGCTTCTTTCCCGGACTACGCAAAACACCCTTATCGAGTATCTGATTGCGAGAGGGGTTGCAGAAGGGGAGATGGTAGCAACCTTCATCCGGTCGCTTGAAATTCCTGATGAAGAACTAAACGCTGTTCGGGCATGGCTTGCCGCGCAGTCGGACAATGCCCAACCTGTGTCTGAAGAGGCTGCGCAAATCGCCGAAGAAGACCAGACTTTGTTCAATGCGGCTGATTTGCAGGCAGCTTTATTGAAGCTGGTGTTTCTGCAACAAGCTGACGCCTTGCCTGCCCTTGAGCAATATTGGCAGCAATCCGGAGAGCGCAATCAGCTGCCTGGCGTTGCGCCGGGACTGAAAAGCCTGATTTCGGCGAGCAACGTTTCAGCCGCCCTGGCAGCTCCGGACAGCGTTGGCATTTTTGCACGTGCGGCCTTGCTTGCTGAAGATGAGGGAGCTGCTGAAGCCTGGGCGCGTCGCTTGAGAATAAGTGTGGCTGGGGAAGACGCCGATGTGGACCGGGCGCTTGTCGCTCTTGCACCGCTGCTTGAAGCGGACAAGTGGGGCGCTGCGGATGATTTGGTTTCTGTGCCGGAAAACTGGCTTGCGCAAGCGGATGGTCTGAACACTCGCTACCGTGAGGCAAATCTGCTATTTTCCATGTTAGATGCCCTTGATGAAACAGTCCCAACAGAGGTATGGGCGGCCATTGATGACGGCCCCGTATTGTTTGAAGGCGGCTCAGTTGCCCCGTCGGTGTGGCGGCGTTATTTGGTTAGCCTTGAAGCGGGGGACCCGGTGGCAAGCCTGAGCATGATTTACAAGATCATGGCAGAGGTTGGGCCTGCGGACTTGCCGCCTGCCATGGCTGGCTCGATTGTCAGGGGCCTATACCAGTTAGGTTTTGAGGCGGCAGCGCGGGCGTTGGCGCTTGAGATTTTAATCAGTCAGAAGATTTAACAGCATGACCGATACTCAGCTCGTCGATCAGTTCCTGGAAATGCTGGCCGCCGAGCGTGGCAGGGCAGAAAACAGTCTTGCCGCCTACAGGCGTGATATCCAGCATTATCTTGAAAGGGTAGATGGGTCGCTTCTGGATGCGACGCCAGAGACTATTCGTGGCTATCTTGCGGACCTTCATAAAGACGGCTTGAAGGCATCAACAGTTGCCCGCCGGCTGTCAGCGATGCGGCAGCTATTTTTGTTTCTGTACCGCGAAGGCATTCGAGGCGATAACCCAGCCAAAAATATCGAAAGCCCGCGTCAACCAGCCAAACTGCCCAAAACCCTCACTGATAAGGAAGTGGAGCAGCTTCTGGATACGGCGGAAATGAAAACCCGCCGTGGTAAGCTGAAGCCCTTGCGGGCTCATGCACTTCTGGAAACCTTATATGCAACCGGCCTTCGCATCAGTGAGCTGGTCAGCCTGCCCCGCAGAGCGGTTGGCAGCGACACGACCATGATTTTGGTGAAGGGTAAAGGTGGGCGAGAGCGTATGGTGCCGCTTGGGGACAAGGCCCGTAAGGCGCTTTCCCTCTATCTGGAAGCTTTGCTCGCAAAAGAGACGGATAAGGGTGTGAAAAGCCCATCGGGCACATTTTATCTTTTTCCGTCCCGTGGTTCAAAAGGGCACCTGACCCGCCGCCGCGCAGGACAGTTAATTAAGAAGCTTGCCGTTGAGGCAGGGCTGGACCCCAAAACAGTAAGCCCCCACAAGCTTCGGCATGCTTTCGCTACGCACTTGCTTTCGAACGGCGCGGACCTGAGGGCGGTTCAGCAGATGCTGGGCCACGCTGATATTTCTACAACGCAGATCTATACCCATGTGATTGACGAGCGGTTGAAATCGCTTGTTCTTGAAAAACACCCGATGGCGGATAGCTGAGTTTTTCACAGGCACCTAATCTTGCATTTATGTTAAAATGCGCTTACATCGTGCTTAAGCAAGGAAGCACGGCCAGTTGGTATGAGGGAATGCAGTAAGTCTTGACATTTTCAGCCCAATTGCAGATTTTGCGCCCGATTTTGAGCCATGGTGACAGCATATGACTGATGGCCACGCCACGAAGAAAGATACGCCCATGATGACATTTCTTGAGTTTGAGAAACCGATTGCCGAGCTTGAAGGCAAAATCAGGGAACTCAGGAGTTTTTCCGGCGGTAGTGGCGACGTAGATATTTCGGTTGAGGTGGGTCAGCTTGAAACCAAACTTGGCAAGCTTCTCAAGGAAACATACGCGGGGTTGACACCAAGCCAGAAAATTCAGGTGGCGCGCCATCCAGAGCGTCCGCATTTTTCAGACATCGTTGATCACCTTTTTGAAGACTTTACGCCACTTGGTGGTGACCGGGCCTTTGGTGAAGACGCAGCGCTTCTTGGTGGGCTTGCCCGTTTTCGCGGCGAAGCCTGTATCGTTATGGGCCACGAGAAAGGCTCAG
The DNA here is from genome assembly GCA_965199355.1 of Kordiimonas sp. Lineage (GTDB taxonomy): Bacteria > Pseudomonadota > Alphaproteobacteria > Sphingomonadales > Kordiimonadaceae > Kordiimonas. Next base: position 161,078 of record CBDARB010000007.1, on the reverse strand, counting down.
ATACAGAAAGCCGTCTAAAGCATAATTTTGGCATGGCACGCCCGGAAGGGTACCGTAAGGCTATTCGTCTGATGGATATGGCTGACCGGTTTGGTCTGCCTGTACTCACGCTTGTGGATACATCTGGTGCCTATCCGGGTGTTGGCGCGGAAGAACGCGGTCAGGCGGAAGCCATTGCGCGCTCTACCGACAAATGTCTTACCCTTGAAACACCGATTGTGACCTGCATCGTTGGTGAAGGTGGTTCTGGCGGTGCTGTTGCGATTGCAGCGGCCAACCATGTGTTGATGATGGAACATGCCATCTATTCGGTGATTTCACCTGAAGGCTGTGCGTCCATTTTGTGGCGCACCAATGATAAAGCCAACGAGGCGGCGGTTGCGCTCAAGATTACCGCCCAGGACCTTCTTAAGCTGGGTGTAGTGGACGGTATCGTGCCTGAGCCCCTTGGTGGTGCTCACCGTGACCGTGAGCGCGCGATGAATGTTCTTGGTGACAATCTGGAAGGCGCCCTGCGCGATATGGCGGGACTTGACGGTGGCCGCCTGAAAGAACTGCGCCGCGAAAAATTCCTTGCGATAGGCGAAAAAGGTATCGCTTAAAGGGTGCCTGCGCGGGGCCGAAAAAATCTTTCGCTCTGCACTGTAAAATCCTTGACACATTTTTGTGCTAGTTCACCGGATAAACCAATGATCAATGCGGCGAATCGGCGTGTTCTCTGGCCTGCATGAGCGGCGAGCAGAGTTTCCCATAAACTTTCGAATCCGAGTCGATTAAAACGCCGTTCGCAAACACCATATATTGTGGGCGTTTAAAAGTTTCTCCACTTTATCTTGACGAAACCCCTCATTCGCCCTTATCTTGTTTCACACAACAACGAGGCACGAACCAAACGGGGGACTATCGGGCGGTTGGCTTCGTAATATATTGAAAATAAAGAAAAAGTTGATTTTGTTCGACTTTTGTTCTCCAATCGAGCTATTCTTAGTGATTTCTCGAAACAGAGAAGGAGTCTGCGGTTCCGGCTTAATGGCCTCAAAATCGCAACAAGATCATCGGATTCAGGGTTTGGAAATCGGGACGGACTAGGGAGTTAGAGGCAGAAATGTTTGAAGTTACCCATTTCGAACACGGCGGTGCGGTCGAAATTGACCGCAGTAAAGATGATCTTCTTACAGAGTTTGGTAAAGCAACGCTGACCGACAGATATTTGATGCCGGGCGAAAGCTATCAGGATCTGTTTGCGCGGGTTGCATCTTTTTATGGTGATGATGCTGCGCATTCGCAGCGCCTCTATGATTATATCTCCAAACTTTGGTTCATGCCTGCAACACCTGTTCTGTCGAACGGTGGCACAAACCGTGGTTTGCCGATCAGCTGCTTCCTGAACGAAGCACAGGATAAGCTGAATTCTATCGTTGACTTGTGGACCGAGAATGTCTGGCTTGCATCCAAGGGCGGTGGCATTGGTTCCTATTGGGGTAACTTGCGTTCTATTGGTGAAACCGTTGGCGGTGTCGGTAAAACAAGCGGCATCATTCCGTTTGTGCGTGTAATGGACAGCCTGACCCTTGCGATTTCCCAAGGCTCCCTGCGTCGTGGTTCTGCTGCTATTTACCTGCCGGTAAGCCACCCTGAAATTGAGGAATTTGCCGAACTTCGTCGCCCAACAGGTGGTGACCCGAACCGCAAAACTCCGAACCTGCATCATGGTGTGCTGCTGTCTGATGCTTTCATGCGTGCTGTTGAAGCCGATGAGGAGTGGGCGCTGACAAGCCCGAAAGACGGTCATGTGGTGCGCACAGTTTCTGCACGTGCGCTTTGGATACGCCTGCTGACAGCACGCGTTGAAACTGGCGAGCCTTATTTCATCTTCTCTGACACTGTGAATAATCAGATGCCTGAGCATCACAAGCTTGCTGGCTTGACGGTGAAAACATCGAACCTGTGTGCGGAAATCACGTTGCCGACGGGGCTTGACCACCTCGGGAACGAGCGGACAGCAGTATGCTGCCTATCAAGCCTCAATCTGGAGCATTATAAAGACTGGAAAGACAACAAGGACTTCATCCCTGATGTGATGCGCTTCCTTGACAATGTTTTGCAGGACTTTATTGACCGCGCGCCAAGTGAAATGGCCAAGGCACGCTATTCAGCAATGCGGGAGCGTTCTGTTGGTTTGGGTGTCATGGGTTTCCATAGCTTCCTGCAGAACAATATGATCCCGTTTGAAAGCTCCATGGCGAAATCATGGAACTTCAATATCTTCAAGCATATTGAGAAAGAAGTGAACCGCGCCTCTGAAGCACTGGCGTTTGAGCGCGGCCCATGCCCTGATGCCGCTGACTATGGTATTATGGAGCGTTTCTCCAACAAAACTGCTATTGCGCCAACGGCCTCTATCTCCACGATTTGTGGTGGTGCAAGCCCGGGCATCGAGCCAATTGCAGCCAACAGCTACAACCAGAAAACCCTGTCGGGTAACTTCATTGTGCATAATCAGGCACTGACCCGTTTGCTCGAAGAAAAGGGCAAGAACACTGACGAGGTTTGGACATCCATCACCGTCAATGAGGGCTCCGTTCAACATCTTGATTTCCTGACACAGGAAGAAAAAGATGTGTTCAAGACGGCGTTTGAACTTGATCAGCGCTGGGTTGTTGAACTTGCAGCTGACCGTGCGAAACACGTCAGTCAGGCTCAGTCAGTGAATATCTTCCTGCCAGCAGATGTGCATAAGCGCGACCTGCACCAAATTCACTATCAGGCATGGAAGAAGGGTTTGAAGAGCCTTTATTACTGTCGCTCCAAGTCGATCCAGCGTGCGGAGGTTGTCGCTACCGGGTCAACCAAGGCTGACAAGAAAGAGCAAGAGCGCCAGCTTGAGTTGATGGCGGCTAATACCACTGACTATGAGGAATGCCTCGCTTGTCAGTAGAAGGCTTTGCCTGAAAATTGCTGAAATATTGAATTAAGCCCCTATGACTATGGGGCTTTTTCTTTGAGCTGTTTTAGATGCAGATAGGTCAGTTTTAATAAGAGCATTGGTATCTTGGGGCATTTATGACCGAAGCTATTCCTGAATTTTCTCCTCAGTTTGAAAAAGAGTTCGAGCAATTATTAAGCTGGCGGCGGGATGTTCGAACTTTCAAACAGACACCGCTTGCCGCTGATTTGGTTGGCGAGATTTTGGCGCAGGCACTTACCTATGCACCGTCTGTTGGAAACTCGCAGCCCTGGCGTGTGGTTCGGGTGAATTCTGGTGCCATACGGCAAACTGTTAGAGACCACGTTGAAGAAGAACATACCCGGTCAGCTAAAATATATGATGATGAGACGGGGAGGCATTTCAATCGGCTGAAATTGCATGGCCTTGATACAGCACCCGAGCAGTTTGCCTTTTTTTCGGTATCAGACCCATCTGAAGGCAGAGGTTTGGGGCGCCAAACCATGCCAGAAACGCTCGTTTGGTCCACTGTAATGGCTATTCACACGCTTTGGCTCGCAACGCGCGTCAAGGGCGTGGGGCTGGGTTGGGTGTCGATTTTGCAGCCGGCGAAGATGAATGAAATACTTGATTGTCCGCAGGGCTGGCGTTTTGTCGCTTATTTGTGCATGGGGTACCCAGCCATTGAAAGCCAGACGCCTGAACTGGTGAGAGAGGACTGGCAGGCGCGTTTACCAATAGAAGACTTGGTGGTGAGCCGGTAAAGTAGCGCACGCCGTGCCCGGAAACGAAGCAAAGGACAGGCTAAAAATTGGTTAGTCATGGTGGAGATTTATCAGGCTTTTATAGCCATAACCCGGGCCACGATGGCCCGGTTGTGGACCTTAGCACAGGCATTAATCCTGTGGCTTACCCGATGACGACTGTTCCACTTGAGAGCTGGACCAGACTGCCACAAAAATCGGACGAGACGGCGCTTATCGCCGCTGCCGGGGCCTATCTGGGAATTGATCCTAAAAATATTCTCCCCACACCGGGGTCACAGATATTGATCAGCCAGTTACCCTACGCTGTGCGGAAAACCTGTGTTCAGGTCATGTCGCCAACTTACGGCGAGCATAGCCCGTCATGGAAGCAGGCTGGGCATCAGGTGTTGACCACCCGGTTTGATGAACCACTGTTTGATGAAGCACAGGTTTGCATCATAACAAACCCCAACAACCCCGATGGACACATAACATCGCGTAAAACGATTGTGGCATGCGCGACTGCTCTTGCTGCGCGTGGCGGAATGTTGGTTGTTGATGAGGCTTTTGCTGACGTGACGCCAAGCGTCAGCGTGGCAGATTTGGTGGATCAATACCCTATTGTAGTGCTGCGGTCGTTTGGCAAGTTCTTTGGCCTTGCGGGCGCCAGGCTCGGTTTCCTGGTGGCTGCTGAGGCCATGATAGCTTCCATGCAACACAGACTGGGCCCTTGGGCTGTGCCCGGGCCGGCCCTCAACATCGCTGCCAAAGCTTACCGGGATGAACCATGGATAAAAAAGACCCGTATTGATTTAGCGGACGGTATGTCGCGCCTTTGCCGAGTAATGAAACAAGCGGGATGTGACCATGTTGGCGGCACGCCGCTGTTTGCATTGTTTCACCATGCCGATATGGTGCGCCTAAATCGTCAACTGCTTTTAGCCGGTATTTATGCCCGCAGTTTTGAAGCCCATCCCAACTGGTTGAGAATGGGCCTGCCAGCAACCGAAAACTGCTGGCAACAACTGGAAACAACATTGGAAACTTTGTCATGACCGAGGACACAAAAAATAAAGACCATAAAAACTTGATGAAAAAGACGCAGGAAGAGCACCGCGAAAAAATCCGCTCAAAAAAACAGTCTGATCGGGGTCTGGTGCTTGTGAACACGGGTGATGGCAAGGGCAAGTCCACTGCCGCCTTCGGCACAATCATTCGCGCCCTCGGGTGGGGGCACAGCGTTGCGGTGGTTCAGTTCATCAAGGGTAACTGGAAGGTTGGGGAGCGAGAGTTTTTCAAACGCTTTGATGACTTGGTGGAGTGGCACACCATGGGCGAGGGTTTTACGTGGGATACGCAGGACCGGGAACGGGACATTGCCGCAGCTACTGCCGCATGGCAGACGGCGCAAAAGCTCATGCAATCAGGCGACTATGACCTTGTTGTCCTCGATGAACTGAATATCGTACTGCGATACGATTACCTTGATGTGCATGATATTGTTGACGGTCTGAAACAGCGAGACAACCGCACCAGTGTGGTCATCACGGGCCGCAATGCCAAGCAACCCCTGATGGACTATGCAGACCTCGTGTCCAACATAGAGGTTGTTAAGCACCCGTTCGACAATGGCATCAAGGCCAAACGCGGGCTGGATTTTTAACGACTGCGCCCTGATCCCCCTTGCAAGCTTGCGATCATGGCAGTATTGGTAGCGGCGATGGTGCCGCACGCAAGCGTGTGGTTAAAAGGGAAACCGGTCCGTAACTGTAAGCCGGTGCTGTACCCGCAACTGTGTTTGGCGAGCTTACTCTGACAGTCCACTGAGGCAAATGCCTTGGGAAGGACAAGAGCAAAAGCGTTGACCCATAAGCCAGGAAACCTGCCATCGTGTCGTTCAGCCATTGGCCGGGAATAGCTAAAAGGCGCGGAATACCGTTTGGCGACAAAACCGTAACCGGGATTGTCGTCTCAGCACTTTTGGCAGAGATATTGGCAATCCCCCTAAAAATGTATGGGGCTTACCATGTCGCAAAAATATTTACTAAACACAGCCAGTTTTGTCGCGCTTGCAACCGTTGCCAGCCTTGGCGCACAGGCGCAATCCTCCTCAGTCGATGACGATGTCGAGGTTATCGAAATAACCGGTACACGCTTTTCCACGCCGCTTGATCAAATTGGTCGCAGTGTGAATGTTGTTACCGCCCAAGAGATTGAAGTACGCCAACAGCGTTTCCTTTTCGAAGCCTTGCAAAACATTCCGGGGCTTCAGGTAACCCGTTCAGGAAGCTTTGGTGCACTTGCAACAATTTCTGTGCGCGGTCTGGAAAGTGACCAAACACTGGTTGTTCAAGACGGTGTTGTGGTGAATGACCCGTCAAGCTTCGGTAATGGCTTCAACTTCGCCAATTTCGACACATCAGATATTGAGCGCATCGAGGTGCTGCGCGGCGCGCAGTCAACTCTGTACGGGTCTGACGCAATCGGCGGCGTTATCAATATCATCACCAAAGATGGCGGCGAAGGTTTTGGTCTTTCGGGCTATGCGGAAGCAGGCTCGTTTGGCACCTTCCGGGGCAGTGCGACAGTACGCGGTGGTAATGAGCGTTTTTCTGGCCGCCTGACCATCAGCGGAACCACAGTTGATGGTTTTTCAAGTGCTGATGAAGCCAACGGCAACACCGAAGACGACGGGTTTGAAAACTTCACACTTGCTGCCAAAGGGCGTTTCCAGCCTGCGGAGACCTTTAAACTTGAGGCCATTGCCCGTTACCAGAACAGTGAAAATGAGTTCGACTCTTTCTCTGGCGGCCCTGTCGATGGTGATGAAGTTGGTGAATCAGAAGAGCTAACGCTCGCGGCCTTTGCCTATCTAACCCTGCTGGATGGCAAACTGGAGAACCGGGCGTCGGTTACTTATTACCAGAATGAGCGCCTGAACCTGAATGCAGGCGCCCCCACATTCGATGCCACAGGCGACAGGCTCTCTTATGAATATCAAGCTACTCTCCGTGTGATTGACAATCTGGCTTTGGTTGCAGGCTTTGAATTTGACGAACAGTCCTCTGAAGTTGCCGTTGGGTTTGGTGGTAACCAAAACATTGATACAACAAGTGTCTTCGGCCTGGTGCAGGTTACACCGACCGAGTTTCTGACCCTTGATGCTGGCCTTCGCTACGATGACGTTGATGCTTTTGGCAGTGAAACAACCTTCAGCCTTAGTGGTGCGCTAAAGGTACCGGGTACGGATACAGTTATCCGGGGTAGCTATGCCGAAGGTTTCCGGGCACCAACAGCAGGGGAGCTAGGCTTCAACCCAGACCTGTTTGCCGAGTTTAGCACGGGGTGGGACATTGGTGTTTCGCAAAGCTTCTTCGATGGTGACCTGAGCATTCAGGCCACTTATTTTGACCAAAGCATTGATGATCTGATCGCTTTTGACCTTTCCATATTCTCGTTCCTGAACGTGCAGGAATACGACACCAGCGGTGTGGAAGTGGGTGTCAAATGGAAAGCATCAGAGCAGTTCACTGTTGATGCAACATACACCTATCTGGACGCTTTCAATGTTTCCACCACACTGGCCGCAGGCAACCAACCTGATAATAAATTCTCCGCAGAGGTGACTTATCTGCCGACTGACCGGCTGACCATTTCGGCAGGCGTTCTGTTTAACGGTGACGAAATTGACGGTGCGACGGTGCTGGACAGCTTTACGCTGGTGAACGTTCGTGCCCGCTATCAGCTTACAGATGGCATTGAAGTGTTTGGCCGGGTAGAAAATGCCCTTGATGAAAACTATCAGGACAACCTAGGCTTCGGCACCGCGCCTCTTTCAGCATTTGGAGGCATTAGAGCGAGGTTTTAGGTGATAGCAATTTTCCGACAAATCCTTCTTGCAATAGCAATATTTACCCCGCCTGCGGTCTGGTCTGCGGACGGGGTAGAAACAAATATTGCGCAAGAACAGGAGAGGCAGTTTCTGTCGGTAGACTATTGTGCTGATCAATATGTGATCGCACTGGCAAAACGCGCGGATATTCTGGCTTTGTCCCCTGCGGCAGAGTCGGAATATTCATACCACGCGCTAAAGGCCGCGCCTTTTAAGAAAGTTCGGCCCACCATAGAAGAAGTTCTGATCGAAGACCCTGATCTTGTGGTGCGGCAATGGGGCGGTGGCTATGGTGCGCGTCGGTTTATGCAGCAACTCGAGCTGCCGGTCGCTCAGGTGGCGTTTGGGGAAGACCTGGCGACCGTGCGCGGTAACTTGGCTCATATCGGCGAAGCCCTTAAGGGCCATGCGATGGCTGATAAGCTTTTGGATGACATGAATGCCCGCCTTGAAAAACTGCGACAGGCACGGGCCAAGATAGATAAGCCGCTGAAGGCAATTTACATCACGCCCGGTGGCCTGACGAGTGGTGAAGGAACTTTCACCGATGCTATTCTGAAAGAGGCTGGTTTGGAGAACCTGATGGCGTCTCTTGGGCACAAGGGATGGGTTGAAATGAACCTTGAAGCTCTTATCGAAACACCGCCAGACCTGTTTGTTGGCGCCTTTTTTGACCTCAAGTCAAATCATGTCAATCAGTGGTCTGTGGCACGCCACCATCTGCTGCGCCGGATGATGACGGAAACACCAACCATTCTTGTTCCGGGGCGCATGGTTGCCTGTAGCGCATGGTTCGCTGTTGATGCGATGGAACTGATCCATGAAGCAGCATACGGCGATGTTGCCGGGCAGGGTGGCAAGCCATGAAAAACTTCTTTGCGCCTTCAAATGGAACTCTATATGCCACGCTGGTTGCGCTTCTCTTGTTGGTATGTTTCGCGGGCCTGCTGATCGGGTTTGTACCGCTACCAGTTAGTGACACCCTGTCTGGCCTTCTTGGCATTGGTACGGACGAGAAGATCGAGCTAATCGTCCGGGAGATACGCTTACCTCGCCTGCTGATGGGTCTTCTGGTCGGTGCGTCACTGGGTATGGCGGGTGCCGCCCTTCAGGGGTTATTGCGTAACCCTCTTGCCGATCCGGGCGTTATTGGCATTAGCTCAAGCGCCGGGCTCGGTGCCGTCATTGCCATTTATTATGGATTTTCTACAGCTTTCTATCTGGCTGTTCCAAGCTTTGCCATGGCGGGTGCTCTGTCCGCCATTGTGTTGCTGTATGTCTTGTCTCGACGCGATAGCAGCGTTTTGACGCTTATATTGGTTGGTGTTGGTATTAACGCGCTTTCGGGGGCGCTAATTTCGCTTTCCATGAGCCTCGCGCCCAACCCGTTTTCTCTGGCCGATATGGTTCTATGGTTGATGGGGTCACTCGCTAACCGGTCTTATACAGATGTGTCGCTTGCACTGCCCTTCATTTTGGTGGGCATGATACTGATGGCAAGTAGCGCGAGATCGCTCCGGGCCTTGTCGCTTGGTGAAGATGTTGCTGCCACATTGGGCGTGAACCTTTTGAGGACGCGGTTTTTGATTGTTGTTGGCGCTGCGCTTGCGGTAGGGGCCAGCGTCGCCGTTTCGGGCACCATCGGTTTTATTGGCCTCGTGACACCTCACATCATTCGGCCTTTCGTTAAGCATGACCCTGCGCGCCTGCTTATACCGAGCGCGATAGCCGGGGCCATATTGATAACCATTGCTGACATTTTGGTGCGCTTGCTGCCAACAGACAGAGAGTTGAAGCTAGGTGTTCTTACAGCACTGGTTGGCACACCTTTCTTTCTTTATCTGGTGATCAAGACGAGAAGGAAAACGCGATGAGCCAACTATCTCTCGATACAGTTTCTGTCTCGCTTGGCTCGGAGCAGGTGCTTGGCGGAGTGTCCCTTCAAGCAATGTCTGGAGAGATGACAGTTGTTTGCGGTCCGAACGGTGCAGGCAAATCTACCCTATTGCGGGCGGTGGCAGGATTGCTGCCGCTTGATGCTGGGCAGGTATCATTGAATGACGTGATCCTGTCCGAACTTCCGGCCCATACCATCGGCGAAAATGTGGCCTATCTGCCGCAGGGGCAGGTTATCCATTGGCCCCTTGATGTTGAATCCATCGTCAAGCTTGGTCGCAGGTCTTATTTGCAGGCTTTTGGCCAAGCGACAGAAGAAGATGAAGCAGCGGTTGAGGCAGCCCTCGGTAAAACCGGTATGCTTGAGTTTCGGGATCGCCCAATCACCCAGCTATCAGGCGGCGAATCTGCGAGGGCTCTGTTGGCGCGCATGCTGGCGAGCGATGCGTCTGTCTATCTGGTTGACGAGCCGCTGGCGGCACTCGATCCATATTATCAAATGGTGGTGCTTGACCTTCTGAGGCAAGCGGCGGATGAGGGTAAAATCGTCATGATGGTGGTGCATGACCTGTCCATCGCCCGTCGGTATTTTGATACCGCCTTTCTTCTAAAAGAAGGCAAGGTGATAAAGCATGGAAAGGCTGAAGATGTTCTTAGCCCAGCCCCAATAAGAGAAGCCTATGACATTGAAGTCGCGTTGACCGCTACTGGCGGTCTAGAGACTGTTAGACGCATAAGACGGGGCGAATAAGCATGCGTTCATCGCTGATGTTTCAAGGGACAGGGTCCGATGTCGGCAAGTCTTTCATTGTTGCGGGCCTGTGCCGGGCGACCTTAAAGCGCGGCATTCGTGTTACACCTTTCAAGCCACAAAATATGTCAAACAATGCCGCTGTGACGGAGGATGGCGGCGAGATTGGCCGGGCGCAGTGGGTACAAGCGCTCGCAGCAGGCAGGGAGCCATCTGTTCATATGAATCCGGTGCTGCTGAAACCTGAAAGCGACCGGCGCGCGCAGGTGGTGGTGCACGGCAAGGTGTGGGACACAGCAGAAGCTGCTGACTATCAATGCCGCAAGAAGCTGCTGCTCTCTTCGGTGATGGAAAGCTATGAAATACTGAAGGCTGATGCCGATATCGTGCTTGTTGAAGGCGCTGGCAGTCCTGCGGAGACCAACCTGCGACGCGGCGATATTGCCAACATGGGCTTTGCGGTTGCAGCAGATGTGCCCGTTGTACTGATCGGTGATATTGACCGAGGCGGGGTGATCGCCTCCATTGTCGGTACGCACACTGTTCTGGATGCAAATGACAGAAACCAGATTGTTGGCACAATTATCAACAGATTTCGCGGCAATATCAGCCTTTTTGATGATGGTCTTGAAGATATCGCGGCCCGAACAGGTTGGCCCTGTTTTGGTGTTTTGCCTTGGTTGTCCAATGCACAAAGATTGCCTGCGGAAGACGCTGTTATTCTGGAATGTGCTGAAACAGGTGAGGCAGACAAAAAGCTGAAAATTGCCGTGCCGATGGTGTCCCGGATTGCCAATTTTGATGATCTTGACCCCTTGATCGCTGAAGACAGTGTGGAGGTCACTTTTGTTCCGCCCGGCACACCGCTGCCACGCGATGTTGACCTGATCATTCTGGCGGGCACCAAGTCTACCTTGGCCGACATGCAGTTCCTAATCCATCAAGGCTGGGATATTGATATCAAAGCCCATGCGCGTCACGGCGGCGCGGTTTTGGGTCTTTGTGGCGGCTATCAAATGCTGGGGCACCATCTGTTCGACCCGGATAGCACGGACGGTACCTTAACCAACCAAAAGGGCCTTGGTCTGCTCGACGTGCACACCCGCATGTATCCTGAAAAAACTGTCCAAAACCTCAAGGGTACAACCGCGGAAGGGCATAGTTTTGAAGGCTATGAAATCCATGTGGGCCAGACAGAGGGAGCTGATACAAGCAGGCCGTTTATTACCATAGACGGGGTTCCTCACGGTGCCAGTGCTGATGGCAAACCGATCTGGGGTTGCTATCTGCATGGTCTGTTTTCCAGTGATGAATTTCGGGTGTCCTTCCTTAAGCGGTTTTCAATCGCGGCAAGTTCGGCAAGATACCGAAAAACCGTTGACGCTGCGCTCGATGATATTGCGGCTTCTTTTGAGGCGCACCTGGACATTGATGCCATGCTGGAGTTGTAGGCATGCCAATCCTGCCCATCGCCCTGCTGCTGGATGCGGTGGTTGGCTACCCGGAAAAGCTGTTTCGGGCAATCGGGCACCCGGTTGTAATGATGGGGTGCCTTGTTACGCTGGGCGACGCTCATCTAAATAAGCCCGCCTATGGTGCTCGCACCCGCTATCTGTTCGGGTTTCTGTGGCTTGCAACCATGGTTTCGCTGGCTATTGGTTTGGGATTGCTATTGGGTGCTGCGTTGGCAGGGTGGTTGAAACTGATCGAGGTTTTGGTTGTCTCAAGCTTGCTGGCGACCAAAAGCCTGAAAGATCATGTGGCTGACGTTGCGGTCAGTTTGCGGCTTAACCTCAAAGCCGGGCGTGAAAAAGTAGCCAAAATTGTTGGCCGTGACACAACGGAAATGAACCGTGCCAGTGTCTCCAGAGCTGCGCTCGAGAGCCTTGCAGAAAATTTCTCTGATGGTGTTATTGCACCGGCGTTTTTCTATACCATTTTCGGTTTGCCCGGCATCATTGCCTACAAGATGGTCAACACAGCTGACAGTATGATCGGCCATAAAACCGAAAAACATCAGGCTTTTGGGTGGGCTTCGGCCAGAGCCGATGATGTGTTGAACCTGATACCAGCACGCCTCACCGCGCTTCTTCTTTTGCTAGCGGCACCACGCAGGCTCATTGATGGCCTGCGGGTGGTTTTCCGGGATGCAGGCAAGCATGTTTCCCCCAACGCTGGCTGGCCCGAAGCCGCGCTTGCTGGCGTGCTAAACATTCGCCTTGGTGGGCCGCGCCAGTATCAGGGGCAAATGCTGGATGGTGTTTGGCTTGGGTCTGGCGAAACTGATATCAATGAAACAAGCATCGCGAAGGGGCTTGCCATCTATAACCGGGCCTTCGCCATATTCTGGGTTGCTGTTTCGCTACCCTTTATGTCAGCAATGCTGACAGGCTGATTAATATGCCAAGTTCTGACACTTGCTGTCCTGCGCCCAGTAGGTCACCCGTGTAGCCGCCCAAGTGTTTCTTACCTAGCCAGTAAACGAGCAGAAGACCAATGCCACCAATTAAGGTCGCGCTTAGGCCGTGTGGTATAAGCTGCGTGGCCAGCAGGGCAAATAGAAGGGCTACGAAAACAGATAGCAATGGCGGGTTGTCAGCAGTTGTGCCCATACCATCGGCTCGGGCAGGAGACATGGTGAAAAGAAGGACAACAATACCGGCACGGCTGACGGTTGCCGCCATTATGATGGAAAAGATTATCAAGGATATATCGCCAATGGAGACAAGAGCGGCGATGCGCAGGCCAAGACTGAGAAGAAGAGCGACAGTGCCATAGGTGCCGATACGGCTGTCGCGCATAATTTCCAGTTTGCGTTCACGGGTCCAACCGCCGCCAATGCCGTCTGCTGCGTCAGCGAGGCCGTCTTCGTGAAAGGCGCCTGTCGAGAGAACCATGACTGTGATCATGATCAAAACTGAGAGTACGGGGCTTAAGCCAAGACTGTGTGTGGCAAACAATGCCGCACCGCCGATTGTGCCGACAATTGCGCCAACCAGCGGGTAGGCCCATGTGGAACGGGAGAGGTTTGGCGCTTCACCATCTTTTGCGCCCCATACAGGCAGCCGCGTAAGCAGCATGATGGCGGCCCGGAGGTCTTCCGTTAGTATTTTACTGAATTCAGTCATCGATTTTAGTGTCTACCATGGCGTCAGCGAAGGTGGCCATGCCAGTGTGGCAAGCCATGGCAGAGCGTATGACACCAAGCGCAACTGCTGCACCGCTTCCTTCACCAAGCCGCATATCAAGCGACAAGATAGGGTCGTTGCCGATTACGTCGGCAAGGCGTTGGTGGCCCGGTTCAACCGAGACATGCCCCAAAAGCGTATGATCCAGCAGGACCGGGTCAATGGCGTGAAGCACGCTGGCGGCAGCAGTGCAGATAAAGCCGTCAAGCAGTACCGGAATAGATGCATGCCGGGCCGCAAGAGTTGCGCCAACGATGGCTGCAAGTTCGCGCCCGCCAACGGCGCATAGCCAATCTACTGGTGTCTGGCATGTTGCCTGATGAAGCGAAACTGCCTTATCGACAATCATTTGCTTGTGGCTCAGTGCATCGTCATCAAGCCCAGTGCCGCGACCAACCCATGTGTCCGCTGTCTCACCAAACAGCCCGTGACACAGCGCTGACGCGGAGGTGGTATTACCAATGCCCATTTCGCCGAGAAGGATGATATCGGATTCCTGGGGTACAGCTTCAATGCCGATATTGATCGCCTCCAGGCATTCGTCAGGGCTCATGGCGACTGTTGTCGAAAAGTCTGCGGTGGGGCTATTTAGCGCGATGGGTATGACGTTAAGCTCCGCGCCATTTTGCCTGCATAGCTGGTTGATGGCAGCGCCGCCGCGCCTGAAGTTTTCCACCATCTGTTCGGTGACACTTTGCGGGAACACCGATACCCCTTGTGCGCATACGCCGTGGTTGCCGGCAAAAATAAGTGTTTGTGCGTTGAAGGTTGCAAGAAGAGGGTCGCCGCGCCACGCCGACATAAAAACAGCGATGTCTTCCAAGCGCCCCAATGAGCCTTGTGGTTTTGTGAGTTGGTCCTGATGCGTTCTCGCTTCCTCCATTGCCGATCTGGATGCAGCAGGATAGTGCGATGCGGGCTTTAGCAGCGCATCAAGCGAGGACAAGGGCTGCATTTTTTTGGCCAAACTCATACAGTCGTATCTTTCATTTTATGGGCCAGACCAGCAGTAACAAAATAAACCGTATCGGCGGCTTCCGCGATGCGCATGTTCATTCTGCCCGCTTCATCCCTGAATACGCGTGCCAGCGCATTGGCGGGCACAATGCCAAGTCCAACTTCGTTCGCGACCAACACGATATCGCTCTCGACCTCATCGAAACATGCAATCAGTTCCTGTGTTGTTTCTTCCACATTGTGGCCAGCTTCCATCAGGTTGCTAAGCCAAAGGGTCAGGCAATCTATCAGGATGACAGGATGAGTTTTCGCAACGCTTTTGATTGTTTTTGAGATCGCGATGGGCTGTTCACAGGTTGTCCAGCTTTCGCCGCGATCTTGCTGGTGCCGCGTAATTCTGGCTACCATTTCCTTGTCGCGTGCTTGGGCAGTTGCCAGATAGGCGCGTGGACCGGGACGGTCCATAACCAGTTTTTCGGCAAAACTACTTTTGCCAGACCGGGCTCCACCCAACACCAAGGTTACAGTCATAAATTAAATCCAGAATGCCATGGAAAGAAAGCGCTATGGACTTTATGACATACTGGTGCGGGTTAACAAAAAAATATGCCTTCTTTGATGAAAAATAGCGGCTCCATAATATTGGTTCGTCATGCACCTTCTGTTCCGGCTGGCTTTCTGTATGGACGCAGCGATCCGGACGTGGATGTGGCGCAGGTGACGGAGGCCAAGGCGCTGTTGGCAACAGTCCGAGCATTTGGTTGCGATATGGTAATTTCCAGTCCTGCCTTGCGGTGCAGACAGACTGCGCAGGCGTTGATGGAAGAAGCGGGCATAGCGGTACCCTTTTCAACCGATGATCGGTTATGGGAACAGGATTTCGGCGCATGGGACGGATTGGCGTTTGAGAGCATCCCGAATATCGGCGAGCTGACCACCGAAGAGTTGGTGGATTACAAAGGGCACGGCGGTGAGAGCTTTAGTGATGTTTGCCATCGGGTTTGGGATTGCTTGCAAGACCTCACCGGCACGAACCCCGATAGGAAGGTGTGTATTGTCGCGCATTCGGGGGTGTTAAGGGCGGCGTCTGTTTTTCACACAGGTAAGTCTATGAGCGACGCGTTGATGCTTAATCCGCCGACACTAGGGGTTGTGCGACTGTAGCGACGAGCTTTCCAGCTGTTCGGTAACGGCGAGGGCAATGGCAATATCCTGCACCGCGACACCGGTTAGGTCCGCGATAGTGATGTCATCATAACCTGCTCTACCTGTGGACGGGTTTGAGATCATTGTGCCCAGTTCCACCGCGTCACCTTCACAGAGCAAACCAGCGTCTAGCGCATGATGTAGTTCGCCTGAGTTCGAACACTGGGACAGGCTGTCAACCACCACACGATCAGCTTTCGCGAGAAGTGCAGGGTCCAACTCATTCTTGTGGGCAGAATCAGACCCCATGCCGGTTATGTGAGTGCCGGGCATGATCATATCAGCGGAGATTAGGGGCTCGTGCGTTGGGGTTGTTGTTACAATCAAACGGCTTGCTGCGCACAAGGCCCGGACACCTTCACTGACCGTTACGTGGAAACCCATGGCACGGATATCAACCGCCGCCATTTCTGCCTGTTCTTTATTGCGCGCCCAAAGGTGGATATTTCTGCATTCGGTGACGCGTCTCAGGTAATCAGCTTGCAGTCTTGCCTGCACGCCGCCGCCAACAATGCCAATTGCGGGGATGGATTTTGGGGCCAGGTATTTGGCGGCGACCGCCCCCGCTGCAGCGGTGCGGTGATTGGTTAGTTCCCCTTCTTCCAGCAACACAGCCTCAACAGCGCCGGTTTTTTGAGACATTACCAGCATGCAGCCGCCAAACGGCGGCAGGCCCATGGCAGGGTTCTCATAAAAGCCGGTCGCCACCTTAATCACAAAACGGTCCTGTCCGCGTACAGCACCATATTTGATGTGTAGCTCACCCCGAACTTCAGGAAACAGTAATTCCCCAACCGGTGGCACCTCTGCCTTGCCAGCAGAGTAGTTGACAAACGCTGCGGCAATTTCGGCTACAAGATCGATATCCGGTAGTACGCTGAGGATTTGGTCTTTGTGGTAGGTGCGGGCCATAAGCTTATCACTCTTGCTATGTGAGCACGGAGGCTGCGAGGTCTTTCGCTATGTTGCCACCACACAGCAACACCACAGATGTTTGTGCTTCAAGCTCTGGCTCTACCTGACGATAACCGGCAAGTGCCAGAGCTGCCGCCCCTTCAACCAGCATGCCTTCATCGAAAGCGAGTTCCTGCATGCAGCGTTTGATTTCCTCTTCACTGCATATCAGGGTGTCATCCACAGTTGCCTGTGCTAGCGCGAGGGTGATTGTGTTCGTATCCACACCGCCCGCAACTGCGTCCGCAAGTGTATCCAAATGTTCTGTTTCCACCACTTCACCTGCCTTCAGCGAAGCATCAAGGGCAGCGGAATTTTGCGCTGACACGCCCCAGACTTTGGTGTTTGGGTTAGCGTGTTTAAGCACGGATGCGATGCCGCTGATCAGCCCGCCGCCCCCAAGCGAGATGAAGATATTATCGATTTTCTGGTCACCAAAGGTTTCCAAAAGCTCAACACCGATCGTGCCCTGACCTGCGATGATATCCGGGTCGTTATAGGGTGAAATATAGGTGTAACCATCATTTTCAGCGACTGCCATGGCGTGCAGTTCGGACGCCCCCGCTTCCGCACCGCCGATAACCACTTTTGCGCCAATGGCAGCAATGCGGTCTCGCTTCATGGGAGCTACATTTTCTGGCAGCACCACGGTCATGTCGGCACCAAGGTCCATTGCGGCAGTGGCAGCGCCAATGCCGTGATTGCCGCTGGAGGCCGTTACAAACTTTTGCGCTGAAAGGTCACCTGCTTCGGCTGCTTTTGTCAGCTTGCTCATTGCGCCACGAATTTTGAAAGACCCGGTACGCTGGAAATTATCAGCCTTGTAGAACAAGCCGGGGGTGGTACGGCTTTTGATCACTGGTGTATTGGTGATGCGATTTTTTATGCGCGCATAGGCGGCACGGGACGCGTCTGCAATTGTGTTTGGGGTAGGCGCAGCCATATCAATATCCTGATTGAAAACAGTGAGACTAATCTAGTCGCAATTTCTATCTCGTATCAATGGTGGCGTTACTCTGCCTACCAGAAAGTTACGCCCCAAATTTGTGTAAATTCGTTAATCGCTTGAAAACAAACGGGTGCCGAAGGTGTCACTTTATAACTCAACGGCAATTACCCCTAAAAACGCAAAATATTGTGCTTGGGGAATTCCCATATACTAAGTGCAGTAGTATAGTGTGGTGATTCAGCGCTCATGCGCACATCCGAAAATTCTCTGTAACCGGCTGGATGAGGCCGATTGCGCCATTTTTGAAGGGGCTCGTAAATGGAAACCACTGACGTACTTGCAAACAGCAACCTGTTGACCGAACGCCATGTTTATAAACCCTTTAAATATCCGTGGGCCTATGAAGCCTGGTTGACGCAGCAGCAAGTACATTGGTTGCCAGAAGAAGTGCCGCTTGCAGAAGACGTTCGCGACTGGGCGCGCAACTTGAACGAATCGGAAAAGAACCTGCTGACGCAGATTTTCCGTTTCTTCACACAGAGCGATATTGAGGTGAACAACTGCTATATGAAGCACTATACCAAGGTCTTCAAACCGACCGAGGTGCAGATGATGCTCTCTGCCTTTTCAAATATGGAAACAATCCATATAGCAGCTTATAGCCATCTGCTTGACACCATTGGCATGCCAGAAACCGAATATTCTGCTTTCCTTCGCTATAAGGAGATGAAGGACAAGTATGATTATATGCAGCAGTTCAATTCCGATGACCTGCGCTCAACAGCGGTTACGCTGGCGGTGTTCGGCGCATTCACCGAAGGGCTGCAGTTGTTTGCAAGTTTTGCCATGCTCCTCAACTTCCCGCGTTTCAATAAAATGAAAGGCATGGGACAGATTGTTAGCTGGTCTGTGCGCGATGAAAGCCTGCACTGCGATAACATGATCAAATTGTTCCGTACGCTCGTGAACGAAAATCCTGAGTTGTGGGATGAGAGCATGCAGCAGGAGCTGACAAATGCTTGTCGCACGATTGTGGAACATGAAGATGCCTTCATTGACCTGGCGTTTGGCCTTGGTCCGGTTGAAGGGCTGGAAGCTGAAGAAGTGAAGCAATATATCCGCTATATCGCGGAC
The DNA here is from genome assembly GCA_965199355.1 of Kordiimonas sp. Classification (GTDB taxonomy): domain Bacteria; phylum Pseudomonadota; class Alphaproteobacteria; order Sphingomonadales; family Kordiimonadaceae; genus Kordiimonas. Next base: position 142,458 of record CBDARB010000007.1, on the reverse strand, counting down.
CGCCGTTTGATGCAGCTTGGTCTTGAGGTTGAGTATGAAGTGGAAGAAAACCCGCTGCCGTGGCTCGACAGCATGCTGAATGCGGTAGAGCACACAAACTTCTTTGAAAACCGCGCGACGGAATATTCAAAGGCGGCGACGCAAGGTAGCTGGGAAGAAGCTTTCGCATAAGCTGTTTTCGGACGCCGTAGTTGGAAATGCCTGGTTTTTGCCGGGCATTTTTTTTACCGAAGTATCGGGAATTCATGCAGTGATGGAAACAATGGATAGCTACAAATATATTGCCGAGAACTTTCTAACCCGGACCCAGCTGTTAAAGATAAGCAGTGTGTCTGGTGAAAAACTCTCTGAACTGATTTCAGCGGGTTGCTTTCCCAATCCTTCATACAGGGTCGAACTTGACGCGAAAATTGAGTCTTTCTTCGGTGAGCATAGAGAGACAGAAGTCATTGAATTTTTTCCAAAATCTGCGACACAGCTTTTGGCGAACTTGGCGACTGCGGCCAGCGGGGCCGTTGAAATGGCGGTGGTACTTAAAGAAGAGTTTTGCCACGAGTACCAAGCAACACTGCTGGACCTGGAAGCCGCAAGCTACGGGTTATCGAACTTTTTTGAAGCAGACGGTGCTTCATTGAACGCTGAAGGTGCAGCTTTCCTTAATCAGGAATGGCAACACTATCTTGATGGCACATATGGTGTTTGCACCAACACCGCTGATGTCCGGGATATCGCCACCAAAGAGGCAATGATTGCGAGAATTAAGGTTATTTGCGCCGAAATTGATGCCGGGCGTAAGAACGGCCTTTTGGGCAGCTTGGCCGAAGCGGTTGATCAATTGGAGTCTGTTTCTGCCGCGTTCGCCCCTCACGAGTTGGAGCGCAGCTCCAGGGAAAAATACATTAATCAAATCAGGCTAAATTATTTGTAGAAATAGGCAAAAAATAAGAGGCGCCCGGAATACTCGAAACACATACTCGAAACAATCCGGACGCCTCACTAAAGGGGGTGCTTTAAGGCAAGCGAGGAAAAGCCCTCAAGCACCCAACCAATTTTTTACCAGTCTGACTGGTTGTTCCAACCGCGCCTGCGCTGGCGTGGCCTTACGTTATCAAAATCATAAACATCGGCTCGCGCTGACCCATCATGATAGTAGGGGTCATGGCCGCGCTGCCTTGCGGCAAGCGACACGTAGAACTGGTCAGCCCGCGCTTTGATTTTGCCTGCGATCACGTAGGAAAGCTTGCTCAGGCTTTCACCGTGAATTTCTCTGGCTAGCACATCGCGGTAGTGCCCACCGGCCTGCGAAAACAAGCGCGCAACAGTACTGTTGGGAAAGTGACCAGTGACCAGACGGTGCAACGCCACAATTTGTCAGCGCCTGCAGGTTTTCACCATAACGGTAGCTTTCCGCCGAACGAATGCGGATCGGTTCGCCGTATGTGCCTTCGCCGCGCAGTTTAAACGACAGGTTATAGTCTGCAAGCGCAACACCTTTTTCGGTTACACGGGTATAGTAGGCGCGCTGGTGGTGGCCACACTGACCGGGTAAGTAGCGGCGCTTTTTCTTGTATTTTTTGTTTCTCCGGTCCACGTCGGTTACGTGGAACGAGAGGTCATAGTCGGTTAGCTGCGCACGCACGATCATGTCTGCGTCGCGGCGTCTGGAAACAACAATGATATTGTCTGGTAGCAGATACCGCAGTTTGTCCTGTACGAAATGATCTTTTGCGTCCACTCGTCCACCTCTGCGGTGGTCGCGGCCTTTTGCAATGTCCACATATACACGGAACGGGTGGCTTGCCCGAAACTCATACGAAAGAGGGTCAGCGACGCCGTGCTCATAGTCATAGGCGAAGCTGCCCGGTGCTATGGTTGCTGCCGCCAGAACAGCAGCACCGAGGATGCTTTTGGCTTTACTCGCTTTCAAAATTTGCTGTTTGAACATTGTTATCCTCCGCTTGTTGAGTGCACTCTAGCGAAGGCTTGCTGATCGAAAGCTGAGGCGGGTGTTAATATTCAGTTCAGGCACAAAAAAGGCGACACAACTGTGTCATATCGCCCACTGCAAGTAGTTCAACTAATGTAGAATGTTCTTTAAAATTTACGGTATGAAAGCGCGGCCAAGCTTTGGATAGTCTTCCGATACAAATTCGCCTTATGATGATTTTCCTTTTTCCACTCATCATCGCGATCAGACTCGTCAATCTTAAAACTCAGACCTTTGAGGCAGGCCATCGCCTCCGTAAATCTGCCAAGCTGTATGTAACAGTCAGTCATTTGTAACAATCGAAAAACTTCACCAGCTTGGTGATTAGGTTTGTTTTGCTGCCAAAGGTGCAAGAGCTGTTCATATTGCTCATTCTTTTGCAACCAAAGCACCCGCAAGGAAATGACAAGTCGCTTCCAATTAAATGGATTAAGTAACTTCAATACTAGCGCGAAAAATAATTTAGCGACTTCCAGCCCTTCGGCGAGAGGTGCTGATTTCGTATCATTCAGAAACGCACTCATTTCTTCTGCGACTTGCTGTGAGGGTTGCGCAACAGTTTTGCGTTTACCGTATGCCACTAACTGATCCGATCGATTGTTGGTCGCGTGAAAACGAATTATTACAACTATTGATGATCACGCAACGACAAACCAGTTTTGTTCTTAGATCAAATAAAAAACCGACCACGCACTATGCTAGGTCGGTTTCAACTTCGATTGGGCCACTTTTGATCTACAGTCTGCCGTGGCAATGTTTGTATTTTTTACCCGATCCGCATGGGCAGGGTGCATTACGCGGTACATTACCCCAGGTGGTTGGGTCATTGGGGTCAATGCCGCCTGCTGCGACTTTCTGGCGACCGCCCGTGATAATACCACCTTCTGCACCGCCGCTTGGGTCCGGGTGGTTGGTGCGCAGGTTTGCTGCCGGTGATGGCGGTGCAACAGGCATTGGCACCGATTGGTTCGCAAGCTCAATCCGCGACAGGATTTGTGTGGTTGTCTCGCGGATATGATACAGCATGCTTTCGAACAGAGCGAAAGCTTCGGTTTTATATTCATTGAGCGGGTCACGCTGTCCGTATGCGCGCAGGCCCACACCTTGACGTAAGTGATCCAGATTTTGCAGGTGGTCTTTCCATTCCTGATCCAGAACCTGCAACAGAATGTTACGTTCAATCATTGCCTGCCAGTAGCCCGGTGCGTCTTCATCTGCACCCTCGGCTGGGGTCACAAATTGGTTGGTGGCTTCCGCTTTTTCTTCAATCAATTTATCAGCAGCGGCTTCCAGACGCTCGATGATTACATCGTCGTCTACACCTTCTTCCTCTGCCCAGTCTTTCACGGAAATATCTTTCAAGCCGAGGATGTTGAGCGCGTCTTCCTGAAGGCCATCAATATCCCACTGCTCAGGGTATGATTTTGGTGGAATGCGGTTTTCGACCACATGCTGTACCACATCATCGCGCATGTTTTTGATGGTGTCAGAAACAATGTCTGCGTCCATGATTTCCCGGCGCTGCTCATAAATCACGCGGCGCTGGTCATTCATCACGTCATCATATTTAACCAGATTTTTCCGGATATCGTAGTTGCGGGCTTCCACCTTCTGTTGGGCTTTTTCAATCGCCTTGTTAATCCAGGGGTGGATGATCGCTTCGCCTTCTTCAATACCAAGACGCACAAGCATGCTGTCCATGCGTTCCGGGCCGAAGATGCGCATAAGGTCATCTTGCAGGGACAGGAAAAACTTGGTGCGGCCCGGGTCGCCCTGACGGCCTGACCGGCCACGAAGTTGGTTATCAATCCGGCGGCTTTCGTGCCGTTCGGTTGCCATTACGTACAGGCCGCCTGCTTCCAGTACCTTGACTTTTTCTTCTTCAACTTCCTTGTAGATTTTCTCGGAAAGTTTTTTGACTTTCGCTTCGTCTTCAATACCGGAAGTTTCTGCCTCAATCCGCATCTCGGCGTTACCGCCCAGTTGAATATCGGTGCCGCGGCCTGCCATGTTGGTTGCAATGGTTACTGCGCTCAAACGGCCTGCCTGTGCCACGATATGAGCTTCCTGCTCATGGAAGCGGGCATTCAGAACCTGGTGCTTGATCTTTTTCTTCTTCAGGAAGTCAGAGAGAAGCTCTGATTTCTCGATTGAAACCGTACCAACGAGGATTGGCTGCCCTTTTTTCTGTACCTCGATGATTTCCTCAAGGATCGCATCGTATTTTTCTTTGGAGGTACGGTAAAATTCGTCATGTTCGTCAACCCGGGCAACTGGCACGTTGGTCGGAATTTCCACCACGCCAAGGCCATAGATATCAGCAAATTCTTCTGCTTCGGTTGCTGCGGTGCCTGTCATGCCCGCAAGCTTTGGATACATGCGGAAGTAGTTCTGGAAGGTGATCGACGCCATGGTCTGGTTTTCAGGCTGGATTGACACGCCTTCCTTGGCTTCCAGCGCCTGATGCAGGCCACCCGAGTAGCGTCTGCCATCCATCATACGACCTGTGAACTCGTCAATGATGATAACTTTGTCGTCCTTGACGATATAGTCGGTGTCGCGCTCGAACATGGTGCGCGCCTTCAGTGCCTGGTCCACATGGTGCACAATCTGGGTGTTTTCATAGTCGTACAGGTTGTCGGCCTTCAGCAGGCCATTGTCGCGCAGGATATGTTCAATCTTTTCGGTGCCGTCTTCTGTTAGCGACACGTTTTTAGACTTTTCGTCTTTCTCGTAATCTTCTTCGCTGATTCCAGCGAGGATGCCGTCAATCGCAATATAAAGATCGGATTTATCTTCGGTCGGACCGGAGATGATGAGCGGCGTACGTGCTTCATCCACGAGAATCGAGTCCACCTCATCCACAATGGCGAAGGCAAAATCGCGCTGAACCAGCTCTTCGCGGCGATTTTTCATGTTATCGCGCAGATAATCAAAACCCAGCTCGTTGTTGGTGGCATAGGTGATGTCTGCGGCGTAGGCTTCCTGACGCTGGATGTCGGTTTTGCCGGGTACGATCACGCCGGTGGTCATGCCAAGGAACCCATAAACCTTGCCCATCCACTCGGCATCCCGTTCTGCCAGATAGTCGTTCACGGTTACAACATGCACGCCTTTGCCCGGCAGTGCGTTTAGGTAGGCAGCGAGGGTCGCGACAAGGGTTTTACCTTCACCTGTTTTCATTTCGGCGATGCTGGTATCGTTCAGAACCATGCCGCCGATAAGCTGAACATCATAGTGGCGTAGGCCAATGGATCGTTTTGCCGCTTCGCGTACAACGGCAAAAGCTTCCACGAGAAGGTCATCAAGCTTTGTGCCTTCATCCAGCCGGTTGCGGAACTCCTGGGTTTTCGCTTTCAGGGCGTCGTCCGACAGCGCTTCCATCTCGCTTTCCAGCGCGTTGATAGCCGTTACCTTTGGCGCCAGCTTTGCCAGATACCGGTCATTTGCCGAACCGAAGATCTTTTTTGTGAGCGAACCCAAACCCAACATATGTTCAATTCCAATTTTGTGTCACGCAGCATCTTATTACTGCTGCGATGACCCTGCCGGTTTTTCGCAAGTGATCGTAAAGGCGAATACCGATGTTTGAAGCCAAAAAGACTAGTCTCAAGAATGCAGGCACAGATAAGTATCCCCAAGGCTTCTGTCAACCTGTCAGGCGTTTTCTGGCAAACAATTTTAAGTGTTTGATGGGCTGTATTGTGCCATTTGGCTTGCAATAGAATTTTGTGCTTTGCAAACTGATAAAAAAGAGGCGGCCCGGCGCCTGAGTGCTGGTAAGCTCATCCCTGTCCTCTTTTCCGTTCGTACCGTTAGAAAGACTTGACCTTGGCAGACCTCCCCAAAAGCCCTCTGGCTCCCGAAACTTTCCCTAACCTGCTGCCGGTTGCTGGCGTTGAATTGGGCGCTGTTGCCGCTGGCCTGCGGTATAAAGGTCGTCCTGATTTGATGCTTGCTTGTTTTGCACCGGGTACACAGGTAGCGGGTGTGTTTACCAAAAACAAAATGCCAGCCGCGCCAGTAGACTGGTGCATGCAAGCACTGGAGAAAACGGGAGGTACTGCTCGCGCGCTTGTGGTCAATGCAGGCAATGCCAATGCCTTTACGGGCTCAAAGGGTGATAAGGCAGCGCGGGTTTCTGCGGAAAGCGCTGCCAAACAAGTTGGTTGTGCCCCTGCTGAGGTGCTGCTTGCTTCAACCGGGGTTATCGGCGAACAGCTTGATACTAGTTCTTTTCCCAAATATCTGAAGCGCATCCATGAAGGTCTGTCGGGCGCTATGTGGCAGGAGGTGGCTCATGCCATCACAACAACGGACACTTTTCCAAAAGGATGCTGCCGTGTTGCCACAATTGATGGCCGTCCGGTGGTGATATCAGGTATCGCCAAAGGTTCCGGTATGATTGCACCCGATATGGCGACCATGCTTGGGTTCATGTTTACGAACGCAAATGTGTCAGCCAGTTGTTTGAAACAGATTTTACAGGATGCGACCGAGCTTAGCTTCAATAGCGCGACGGTAGACGGCGACACGTCTACCAACGACTGTGTGCTGGCGTTTGCTACCGGCAAAAACGCCAATACAGATACTATTGATCAAGCTGATGATGAGCGTCTGGCTGATTTCATTGTAAAGTTTAGGGAAGTTGCCATTGATCTTGCGCAACAAATTGTGCGCGACGGTGAGGGCGCGACCAAGTTTGTAACAGTGAAGATCACTGGCGCGGAAAATGATAAAGCCGCGCAAATCATTGCCAAGGCTGTTGCCAACAGCCCGCTTGTCAAAACAGCTATTGCAGGCGAAGACCCGAACTGGGGACGGCTCGTGATGGCGGTTGGCAAGTCTGGCGAGCGGGCAGATCGAGACAGGCTTGCCATCTGGATTGGCGACCAGCTTGTGGCGGAAAAAGGCATGGTAACCCGCAGGTATGAGGAGGCGGTTGCAGCCACACACATGAAAGGACAGGAAATATTCCTGCATCTTGATGTTGGTGTTGCAGACGGCGCAGCGACCGTCTGGACCTGTGACCTGACCCACCAATATATCAGTATCAACGCTGACTATCGCAGCTAGGCAAAGCCACTTAAGTAACTGGGCTAATGATTCCTATTTTAGATTGTGGCGGCCCAGCAGCAATTGCCGCAGCGATGGCGATTGGTTGGTAACTATTTGATTTTAAATAAAATAAAATATGGCATGGCACTTGAATAAATGATGTCCGGGTTCGCCCATGACACCATTTTGGAGAAGATTATGCCGAAGGTAAATCTAGACCTGCAGCTCAAGTTCCTGAACGAACTGGAAACTGCGCTTGCTGATGCGCTTGGTCGCTATTCAGATGAGAGCGAGGAAAAGCTTGCAGAGCTGACTTACATGCAAAAGGAAGTGCGTCGTGCCAAGCGCGTCATTTCCGAGCGGCTTGAAACTGAAGAGAAGCCATCTCGCCAGTATCGCCAGCCTGCCTATCAGGAAGTGGCATACAGCTGATTAGCTGACGGGCTGTTAAGGCCTTATCGGCTTTGGCACAACTGTCCCGGCATGTTGGGGCAGCGATGTATGCTATCCTTCGTCCGTCATTGTTCCAGCAACCTCGGTTGTCTGGTCCCCAATAACTTCAAATAACAGGTTTACCAAATCAGCAAGCGCGCCAAGGCCGCCAGCCAAGCCGATTGCGACCAGCCCAGCAAGCAAACCATACTCCACCGCGGTTGCGCCGCGTGTATCTTGCCAAAACGCTTGATTGACCAATCCCTGTAATATTCTGCCTGACATTATATCTTCCTTGTTCATCGGGCGCTCGGCTGCCGGGAAGTCATGATTGTAGGTGAATTCTAAACAAGGGGTTAAAGCTTGTATTTGCCTAAAGTTAGCGCTAACTCAGCATCTATGACTGATCTTGATTGCCCAGAACCAAATGTTCGGCTTGATGCTGGTTTGCCCACCGTGTTGGTGGCTGCAATTGCCCTTATTGATATTGACGGGAATGTGCTGATTGCCCAGCGCCCGGAAGGTAAGTCCATGGCGGGCCTATGGGAATTTCCGGGTGGCAAGGTGGAGGAAGGGGAAATTCCTGAAGCCGCGCTTATAAGGGAATGCAAGGAAGAGCTGGATATTGATATCAGCGCAGCCTGCCTGTCGCCGTTTGCTTTTGCATCCCATAGCTACGAAAAATTCCACCTGCTGATGCCACTTTACTTGTGCCGCAAGTGGGAAGGGTTGATCATTCCACAGGAAGGTCAGCGCACCAAATGGGTCAAGATTCGCGAGCTGAACCAGTACCCGATGCCGGAAGCTGACGTGCCGCTAGTGGCTATGCTCCGGGATTTTCTCTAGTGCGATCGCGGCTCACCGCGTTTCTTGAAAATGACCCCCATGTAATGGATGTGTTGGCTGCTGTGCGCGACTGTGGACCTGCGGGCGCTATTGTTGCTGCCGGGTTTGTGCGCAACCGGGTTTGGGATAGTTTTTACGAACAAAATCATGCCTCGGCGGATGCCGATATTGATGTCGTCTATTTTGATAAAGCGGACACCACTAAAGAAAGTGAGCAAGCGTTTGAAGCAGCGCTTGAACAGCGCTTGCCAACCGGGCTTTGGCAGGTGCGCAATCAGGCGCGCATGCATAGTTTTGGCGGCTATCCACCTTTCGAAAGCCTTGAGCACGGGCTGATGCACTGGGCTGAAACAGCAACTACGGTCGGCGCAAGACTGCGAAAGACTGGCAACTTGGAAATTGTTTCACCATTTGGTCTTGATGATCTTTTTAACCATATCCTTCGCATCACACCGCAGATGAAGAGGCATGATGCCATCGGGTTTGACGTGCGGCTAGAGCGCAAAAACTGGTTGAAGCGCTGGCCTGATCTGACCGTAATAAGGGAATGAAAGATTACGCTTTTGGTTTGCCAGCTTTCAGGGCGTCAGCAAGATTGACATCACCGCTACCGGGCTTAAGTGGCTTTTGCTGGCTGTCGTGTGGGTGCCATCCTGTCAGATACATCACCTCGAAGGTGGCGAGGATGCGTCCATCTTCTCTTGAAAATTCCTGCTGATATATTTCGCATGCGCGCATCACTATGTCTCGGCGCAAGAATTTTTTCGCTCGTCCTGTCATGGCGTTGGCTTCGCCCATACCACGCAGTTCCCGCATCAGGTTGATAGGATGGTCATAGGTCAGCGTTAGTGTGTCTACATCGGTTACCGGCAGGGCAAATCCGGCGCGCTGCAACAAGCCGCCGAGGTCTCGCACATCGGCAAAGGGTATAACCCGCTGGCTTGCACCGCCGGTAAGCTCTGATTCCGCCATCAGGAGCGAGTGCCGCAGTTCATGCAGTGTTTCACCACCAAACAGGGAGGCGCAGAGCAGCCCATCTGGTTTCAGCGCTTTGTTGAGTTGTACCAAAAGTCCTGGCAGGTCATTAACCCAATGCATGCCCAGATTGCTGACAATCAAATCGGCGCTGTTGTCATCCAGCCCCAAAGCGGTGCCGTCATATGTATGCGGCTGAAATTTAGTTTGTTCCGGTTGCGGAATGAAGGGTGCGAAGCCACCGTCCAGGTCAATTTTGGCTTCAAAACTACGATTTATCTCTTGCAGGCGCTCGCGCATGCGGTCGGCAATTTCGGCGCGCAGAAAGCTGTGCTTGCTATCCATCGTGGCAGCGCGCAAGCGGTTTTGCGTTACGCGTTTGGTATCAAACAAAACTGGCGGTGTGTTTTCCATGGTTTCAGATAAGCGTCTTGAAAAAAGGACGCAAGGGGTTTCGGTTGGCTCGCAGGCATGGACAGTGGTAAAACCCCGAGGATGCAATCCCTTTGGACACATATTCGGTCGGGTCTGAATTTCTGCCTGGACATGGTGCTGCCTCCGCGCTGTCCGCTTTGTCGTGTGCGTATTCTGGAACATGGACATTTGTGCGGTAACTGTTGGTCATCGCTTGATCTTATAACTGACCCTATGTGCAGTCGGTGCGGTGTGCCATTTGTTCATGACGCAGACGACATGGAGTGTGGTGCATGCCTGCAATCACCGCCCATGTTCGAAAAGGCGTTTGCCCCGGTTCTTTATGGCGGAAACGGCAGGGCATTGGTGCTTGCACTAAAACATGGTCGGTTGTTTGCTGCTGCACCGGCCATGGCACGCGTGATGGCAACAAAGATGAAGGCCCAATGCGCCGCAAATGAAGATGCTGTTTTGGTTCCTGTACCTTTGTATCCCTCCCGCTATCGAGTCCGACGTTTTAACCAGTCCCAACTCTTGGCTGGTGCGCTTTCCGATGAAACCGGCCTGCCCATGAATTTGACTGCGCTTAAGCGAGTGCGCAGCACCCCCAGTCAGGGAGGCTTGAAGCGTTCTGGTCGTTTTGACAATGTGCGCGGTGCGTTTGATGTGGGAGAAAAGCACAGACAGTATGTTGCAGGGAAAACCGTGTATCTGGTGGATGATGTCTTAACAACGGGGGCAACGGCCAGCGCTTGTGCGGCAGCTTTGAAGGAGGCAGGGGCAGCGAAGGTTCATATTGCCGCCTTTGCAAGGGTAGGGGAACCCGTGGCGGGCTGATGCCTCACGAAGAGGTGATGGTTGCTTGCCTTTACAATAGGAAGGTTGAACCCCAGATAGCACTCCAGTTGACAAATTCATCAGCACAATTACCAATGCTGAATAAATCTAGGGTGCCCGCGTGCGGTGCTGACCCGATTGAAGGAATGTGAAATGGCAAATGTTGTTATGTATAGCTCTATGTTTTGCCCCTTTTGCCACCGTGCAAAAGCGCTGTTGAAACAAAAGGGTGTTAATTTCAAGGAAATCTCTGTGGACATGAAGCCGTCCGTGCGCGCTGAAATGCGCCAGAAGGCAGGTGGTGTTAACTCTGTTCCGCAAATCTGGATCGGTGACACGCATGTTGGCGGCAGTGATGACCTATACGCCCTTGAGGCACGTGGTGGTCTTGACCCACTGCTGGCTGGTTCTTAAGGGTTTTTCATGAGAGTTGCGGTTATACAGTTGAACACGGGTGATGAAATCGCCCCGAATGTTGAAACTGCTTCCGCATATATTCGGTCCGCTGCGGCTGACGGTGCCACCTTTGTCTCCACGCCTGAGACAACACATCTGATGGAAATGAAGCGGGACCGCGTGCTCGCGAAAACATACGAAGAAGCAGCGGACCCCGGTCTTGCCGCTTTTCGCGGCCTCGCCTCTGAACTAGGCATATGGCTGCATATTGGGTCGCTGATTATCAAAGTCGGCGAAGAGCGGCTCGCGAACCGTTCTTTTCTAATCGCACCAGATGGCAGCGTTGCTGCCCGTTATGATAAAATGCACCTGTTTGATGTTGAACTTGGTGGCGGCGAAAGCTACCGAGAATCGGCGCTTTATCAACATGGAACGGAAGCTATTGTTGTAGAAACGGACCTTGCGACGTTTGGTCTGAGCGTTTGCTATGACCTGCGCTTCCCGTATTTATACCGTGCCCTTGCCCATGCCGGCGCGAATATCATGTTGATACCTGCTGCTTTTACCATACCAACGGGTGAAGCGCATTGGCATACGCTGCTTCAGGCGCGAGCAATTGAAACTGGTTCTTTTGTTATAGCAGCAGCGCAAACTGGCATGCATGCAACGGGCCGTGGCACCTATGGCCATAGCCTTGTGATTGATCCTTGGGGTACTATTATACTTGATAGCGGTACAGAACCAGGTGTTCAGATTGTTGACCTTGACCTGAAAGCGGTGGATAAGGTGCGCCAAAAGATACCGTCGCTTACTCATGATCGTGCGGTAACCGTGAATAAAACCAAAGCATGATGCTTACAGAAAGCCGCCATGATTGTTTTTGATTTGAAATGTGAACAGGGGCACCAGTTTGAAAGCTGGTTTCGCTCGTCTTCAGCATATGAAGACCAGAAAACAGCGGGTTTGATTGAGTGCCCTTTCTGTGGTTCCGTTGAAGTCGAAAAGGCACCAATGGCACCGAATGTTGCAGCCAAAGGCAACCAGAAGGCTGACGTGCCTGCTCCTGCTCAAACTGTTACAGAGCCCGCGCCGGTGGCACTAGCTGCGTCCGCGCCAACGATGGCAGCGCCTTCGCCGGAATTACGCCAGTTGGCAGAAAAAGCTGCAAAAGCAATGGCTGACCTGCAACAGCATGTAGAGAAAAACTGCGAAGATGTAGGCAAAAGTTTTGCCGAAGAAGCCCGCAAGATTCACTACGGCGAATCTGAAGAGCGTGGCATATACGGCGAAAGTTCCCTTGAAGAAGCAAAAGACCTGATCGAAGAAGGTATTGAAGTTATGCCGCTGCCAGGCGTGCGCCGCACAGACGCCTGATCGACTGCTTCCTATTCTGCCAACGTGGCAGCCATCGCGTAATTCACTGACACATCGCGTTTATCCAGTCGCCATTTCTGGCTAAGCGGGTTGAACACATAGCCGGTTGGCAAGGTGGCAACCATGCCGCTCTCGTTGACGTGGTCAGCAAGTTCGCTGGGTTTCAGGAACTTGTTCCAGTCGTGGGCACCAACCGGTAACCAGCGCAGTACATGCTCTGCGCCGATAATGGCAAACAGATAGGCTTTTGGTGTGCGGTTAATGGTCGATAGAAGCATGATACCGTTTGGTTTCATCAGGCTGCGGCAAGCGTACAGATAAGCGCTGACATCTGCCACATGCTCCACCACTTCCATATTGACGATCACATCAAATTTTTCGCCCACTTCAGCGAGTGCTTCTGCGGTGGTGTGGCGAAAATCGATGTCCAGTTTGCTTTGTGCCGCATGCAAGCTTGCTGTCTTGATGTTTTTGTCGGAGGCGTCCACTGCCACAACGTCAGCGCCAAGCCTTGCCATTGGTTCAGAGATCAAGCCGCCGCCGCAGCCGATGTCTAGCAGACGCAAGCCCTCAAACGGTCTCTTTTTGCCCTCATCGATGCCGAAATGCGCCTCTACCCTCTGCCTTATATAAAGAAGGCGAGTAGGATTAAGCATATGCAAGGGTTTAAACGGGCCTTTTGGATCCCACCAGCTGTCAGCAATACGGGCGAAAAAAGCAACCTCGTCGGCATCAACGGTCTGGCCGCTTGCTGCGATTCCCGCGTTTTCGTCTTTTGTCTGGGTGGACATCGGCGATTATACCCCAAATTAGCAAGTTTATTGCGCGTATCGCGCTTGCACGGCAGCATTACAACCATTAAACAAAGCGCGTTCGACCCTCTATACGCGGGATTGCCCCCTTTAGGTCAAGGCTTGCGTCATTATGGCCGGACAATTTGTACAGGAATTTAGTCATATGGCACGAATAGTAAAAAAGTTTGGCGGTACGTCCGTTGGTGACATGGACCGCATTAATAATGTTGCCAGACGCGTCGCAAAAGCAGTCGAAGAGGGTCACGAGGTGGCGGTGGTGGTATCAGCAATGGCTGGTGTCACAAACCAACTGGTTGGCTACTGCAAAAGCGCTGCCCCGTTTCATGATGCCCGGGAGTATGACACGGTTGTTTCCGCTGGTGAACAAATCACCTCCGGCTTGCTCGCTATCTGCTTACAGGAACTGGGTGTTCCCGCCCGGTCTTTCCTTGGATGGCAGATCGCCCTGCATACCAATAGTGTTCATGGTGCTGCCCGCATTGAAGAGATTGACCCCGAAGCGCTCGAAGCTTGTTTCGCGGAAGGACGGGTAGCCGTTATCGCCGGCTTTCAGGGTATTGGCGATGATAACCGGATCACAACCCTTGGCCGCGGCGGCAGTGACACATCTGCGGTCGCGCTAGCGGCGGCAGTTGGCGCAGACCGGTGTGATATTTATACCGATGTTGACGGTGTTTACACCACCGACCCTCGCATTGTGCCAAAGGCACGCAAGATAGATAAAATTACCTATGAAGAGATGCTGGAGATGGCGTCTTTGGGTGCCAAGGTGTTGCAAACACGGTCGGTGGCGCTCGCTATGAAATACGGCGTCCGCACGCAGGTTTTATCATCTTTTGAAGAATTACCAGGAACCCTAGTTGTAGGGGAGGAAGAAATCGTGGAACAGGAAGTAGTCAGCGGTATCGCTTATTCACGCGGCGAAGCAAAAATCACTCTGGCGGGTCTTGAAGACTCACCTGGTAAAGTGTCTGGCGTGTTCCAGCCGCTCGCTAAACAAAGCATCAACGTGGATATGATTGTGCAAAGTGCGTCCCAAGACGGCAAAGCAACAGATTTGACCTTCACAGTGCCGGAGGATGACCTGCGACGTACTGTAAATATCCTTGAAGAGCACAGGGATATTCTCGGTTTCAAAGACCTTGTCTACACAGGCGAAGTTGCCAAAATCTCAATCGTTGGCGTGGGTATGCGTAGCCACGCTGGTGTTGCGAGCAAGATGTTCGACACGCTTGCTGAGAAAGGCATCAATATTCAGGTAATCTCCACCTCTGAAATTAAAGTGAGCGTGGTGATTGACGCGGAGTATACCGAGCTTGCTGTGCGCGCGCTGCACACAGCCTACGGCCTCGACCGCGAAGATAGCGAATAACAATAATAATTACGGGAGGCATTATGGCTGACCTGACAAAAGTGGACGGCGATGCCGTTTTGAACGAACGGGCTTTGGCGCGCCTCAATAAATTGTGGCAGCGCGGCACTGACTTCCTTGGCAGCAAATATGCGGTCCTTGGTGGTGCCATGACGTGGGTGTCCGAGCGTAATCTGGTGTCTGCAATTTCGAACGCTGGTGGTTTTGGTGTCATCGCATGTGGTGGCATGGATACCAAGCTGCTGGCTGCGGAGATCGAAGCGACCCGCGCATTAACAGACAAGCCCTTTGGCGTAAACCTGATCACTCTGCATCCGGATATAGATAACCTGATCGCTGTTTGTCGGGAACAGCAGGTATCGCATGTGGTGCTTGCTGGTGGCCTGCCAAGCGGTAATTCAATCGCAGCCATCAAAGACTTTGGCGCAAAATTAATGTGTTTTGCCCCCACCGCCACGCTGGCGAAAAAGCTTGTGCGTTCGGGTGTGGACGCCATCGTCATCGAAGGTATGGAAGCAGGCGGCCATATCGGACCTGTGTCCACAAGTGTGCTAGCGCAGGAGATATTGCCTGTTATCCGTGACGTACCAGTTTTTGTTGCGGGTGGTATTGGTCGCGGTGATGTGCTGGCATCATACCTTGAGATGGGTGCGTCTGGTGCTCAGCTTGGCACGCGGTTTGTGGTCGCAGAAGAATGTGTGGCCCATGAAAACTTCAAAAAAGCTTTCATTCGCGGCAATGCGCGGGACGCTATCACAAGCGTGCAGATTGACCCCAAATTTCCGGTTATCCCGGTACGGGCGCTTAGAAACGAAGGCACCGAGAAATTTATGGAAAAACAGCAGCAGGTGATTGCTGATTTCCACGCAGGTGCGCTGGACCAGGAAGAAGCTCAAATGCAGATTGAGCACTTCTGGGGTGGTGCGCTGCGCCGAGCTGTTGTTGACGGCGATGTGGAAACTGGTTCAGTAATGGCCGGTCAAAGTGTTGGCATGGTTAAGAAAATCGAGCCAACCCAGAATATTATTGATGAATTGGTGCAACAGGCGGTTGCTTATCTGGCACCAGATCATACATAACTGTTTGCGTTATCGAGCGCCATCCGTTGGGGGTGGGTAAATCTAGAGCCAAAAGGATAATTCTTGCCTGACAATGTAAGCCAGCCAAGGTTATTGCTGCGCCGCCTTCACAGTGTGATGGGCGGCGACGGTAGTGCTCAGGAACGGCTCGACCGTGTGGTGCGCGTAATTGCGCAGAATATGGTCGCCGAAGTATGCTCGGTTTATCTGGCCCGGGCGGGCGGTATTCTTGAACTTTTCTCGACGGAAGGTTTGAAGGAAGAAGCCGTTCACCTGACGCGCTTGCAGGTTGGAGAGGGCCTTGTCGGCCTTGTCGCCGAGCGCGGCTTGCCGCTCAATCTTTCCGAAGCGCCAAAGCACCCACGTTTTGCCTATCGCCCTGAAACGGGTGAGGACATTTACCACAGCTTCCTTGGTGTGCCGATTTTGCGAAACGGCAAAGTCACCGGCGTTCTGGTTGTTCAGAATGTAGCCGCACGGCTCTATAGCCCTGAAGAAGTGGAAGCGCTGCAAACCATCGCCATGGTCCTTGCGGAACTTGTGGGCTCGGGCGATTTGGTTAACTTCAACGAACTAAGCGAAGACGCCACGGAGCTCGGGCGCCCCGTTACCCTAACCGGGCAATCTTTGGTATCTGGTATTGCTGCCGGGGTAGCGGTTTTCGCAAAACCTCAAATTCGCATTACCAAAACGGTTGCTGATAGCGTTCAGGAAGAGCGGGAGCGACTTGAGGATGCAATCGCACAGATGCGCTTCCAGCTTGAAGAGATGCTGGAGCATCCAGACCTTGCCCATGGCGGCGAGCACCGTGAGGTGCTGGAGACCTACCGTTTGTTCGCCTATGACCGTGGTTGGCAGGAAAAGATGCGGGAGGCTGTTGCTTCGGGACTGACAGCGGAAGCCGCAGTTGAGCGGGTGCAGCAGGAAAACCGTGCCCGTATGGCGAAAATCAGGGACCCCTACCTGAGGGAGCGCATTCTTGATTTTGAAGACCTTGCGGGCCGACTTATTCGCATCATTCAGGGCGAAACGGGAACTTTCCGGCAGGAATTGACAGAAGACAGCGTACTGGTCGCGCGGACTGTTGGTCCGGCTGAATTGATGGACTTTGATCGGCAGTATCTGAAGGCGATCATTCTGGAAGAAGGCTCTTCAACTGCGCATGTGACCATTATCGCCCGGGCAATGGGTATTCCTGTGATGGGGCAAATCCCGAGCTTGCTCAGCCATGTTGAGCCGGGGGATGAGGTTGTGGTCGATTCCGCCCATGACCATGTTTATGTGCGGCCAAATGAAGATGTGATCGAAAGCTACCGGGAAGCGGTTAAGCATCAGGAAGAACTGTTTGCAGAGTATGAAGCCGAGCGGTCGCTGCCTGCTGAAACGCTGGACGGCGAGCGCATAGACCTTCTGATGAATGCCGGGCTGCTTGCTGACCTGCCAAGCCTGGAGAGCAGTGGGGCCGAGGGTATCGGGCTTTTCCGCACAGAGTTTCAATTTATGGTCTCGCCAGCGCTTCCGCGTGTGGACGAACAAACCAAAGTCTATTCTGCGGTTCTGGATGCGGCAGGTGACAAGCCGGTGGTGTTTAGAACGCTGGATATTGGTGGTGACAAGCCTGTTCCCTTCCTGCCGCGGGAGCCGGAAGAAAACCCGGCCATGGGGTGGCGCGCCATCCGTGTGGCGCTGGAGCGGCCCGCCTTGCTGCGCTATCAGTTGCGGGCGCTTCTGTATGCTGCGGCTGGTCGTGATCTGAATGTTATGTTTCCAATGATCGCCGAGGTGGCGGAGCTTAGGAAATGTAAGGCCATATTGAACAAGGAACTGCTGCGGCTGGATAAGTTTGGCAAAGAACGCCCCAAGACTATTCAGGTTGGCTGTATGTTTGAGGTGCCGTCCCTGAGCTGGCAGCTTGATAGCTTGCTTGAGGAAATAGACTTCCTGTCGATTGGCACCAATGACCTGATGCAGTTTTTCTTTGCCTGTGACCGGGCCAACCCCAAACTTGCAGACCGATATGATTTGCTTGCGCCTTCGGTGCTGTCATTCCTGCGCATGGTGATCAATGCATGCCACCAGGCAAATGTGCCGGTTACTTTATGCGGTGAGATGGGCGGGCGTGCGGTTGAGGCAATGGCGCTCGCTGCAATCGGGCTCAAGAAAATATCTGTGTCCCCATCATCAATTGGAACCGTGAAACGCCTGATCAGATCTGTCGATATGAATCAGTTGCGAGCATTTTTGGTTGAACACTTAAAGTCATCTGAACACTCAGTTCGAGATAGCCTGACTTTGTTCGCCAAAGATCATGGAATCAAGGTGTGATTCGGAATCCTTGAGTGTTTTTCGGGGGTTCTGGACCCGAATCATGCATTTTTCACTTGAAAAATTGAGTCGAATTGACACTATCCGTTAAGTGTTTCTTGACCTAACGGGGGTAAGGTCAAGTATTGGCCTGATGGGGTGCTCCTTCGGGTGACGGTCAAAAACAAAATAGGGTACGGCAAAAAGCCGAGCACACTAAAGTGCAGACCCTGAAGGACGGGACTATGGCTCAAGAAGCCGACATCAACATTGATGCTGTTGCAGATATTTTAAAAGCTGCACGCAAAAAGAAGAAACTGACGATTGCAGCGGTTTCCAAAGAAACTTGTGTTCGCAGTTGCTATCTCGAAGCATTTGAAACCGGTAAGCATGCTGAACTGCCGGCTCTTGCCTTTGCGCTTGGCTTTGTGAAATCCTATGCAAAAGCGCTTGACCTTGATCCTGTGTTGATTGGTAACCAATTCAAAGCCGAGTTTCTTTCGGCACAAGCGGGAGAGGCTGCTGATGCGGCAGTGTCCGATTGTCAGAAGCGAACTCCATCGAAAACATTCAATGTGCCTAGCTACCAATTGGCCCAAAAGCCGAAGAGACGCTGGCTGGGCTGGCTTTCGCCAATTGTCGGCCTTGCGGGTGCAGGGCTTTCTTGGATGTGGCTTGGTGCTGGCAGCGTTAGCGTTGTAACGACCGCCAGTTCAATTGATCCAACCACCGATGCGCGTGTGCTCGCGGCAATGGGGGAAGCGCCAGCGGCGACTGATACCGTGATTGAAGTATCCGCGGTGACAGAAGAAGGGCAAACAAGAAGCTCGTCTTCGCTCTTTTTGCCAGCGGCTTATGCAGATGCACCTGTTTCACAGGGGCAGGCAAGCAGCGATATTGTTATCGAGGCGGCGGAAGATAGCTGGCTTCAGCTTTCCTACAGCGACGGTACAGAACTCTGGTCGGGTGTGTTGCGTGCGGGTCAGTCCTATCGCCCGGAACTGATCGGGGATGTGTTTCTGACCACTAGCAATGCTGGCGGTATTTTGCTGAAACATGAAGATGGCTCCACAGGTCCGCTGGGTAACCGAGGCGAGCTGATCGACGCACTTGAGCTGACCCGAGAAAACTTCCTCCAAACCCCTGGGGTGCAAACCTCCAGTGTTTCAGGAAATGCTGGTCAGTGAGGCTGCTTTAGCCCTGCGTCAACTAGCTTTACTTCTTTGCTTTTACTCCTATCTGCAGTCATGTATAACGCCTGAAAATGGGTGCTATACCCAGATGGTTTGCTAACAAAGGCATTGTAGGCATGAGTATTCGTCCGTGGCGTGATGTAATAAGGCGCAAATCCCGGCAAATAATGGTGGGGTCCGTTCCTGTTGGTGGTGATGCGCCCATTACCGTGCAGACCATGACCAATACCCTTACGTCAGACCCTAAGGCTACGCTAAAACAGATTCATGCTGCCGTTGAAGCGGGTGCTGATATTGTTCGCGTTTCCTGTCCTGATGAGGCGTCTACTGCTGCGATGCCGGAGATATGCCGCGAAGCTGGGGTGCCGATTGTTGCGGATATCCATTTCCACTATAAGCGGGCGCTTGAAGCGGCGGATGCAGGTGCGGCCTGTTTGCGTATCAACCCCGGCAATATTGGTTCATCCGACCGGGTAAAAGAAGTTGTGCGCGCCGCCAAGGCAAACGGGTGCTCAATGCGGATCGGTGTTAACGCAGGGTCGCTTGAGAAGCATCTGCTTGATAAATACGCCGAACCTTGCCCTGAAGCACTGGTTGAAAGTGCGTTGGAGCACGCGAAAATTCTGGAAGACAATGACTTCCGCGAGTTTAAAATCAGCGTGAAGGCGTCAGACGTATTTCTGGCTGTCGCGGCTTACCATGGCTTGGCTGATGCCTGCGATTACCCCCTGCACCTGGGTATTACGGAGGCTGGCGGCCTGCGGGGTGGCACGGTGAAATCTGCCATCGGTATTGGCTCCCTGCTGTGGGCAGGTATTGGTGACACCGTGCGTGTTTCCCTGTCTGCTGACCCGGTAGAAGAGGTGAAGGCCGGTTTTGAAATTCTGAAATCCCTTGGCCTGCGCCATCGGGGTGTACGTATCGTTTCCTGCCCTTCCTGCGCGCGTCAGGCTTTCCCTGTGATCAAAACAGTGGAAACGCTGGAGGAACGCCTTGCCCATATCCACACCCCTATGAGCTTGTCGATCATTGGCTGCGTGGTGAACGGTCCCGGCGAGGCGCGCGAAACAGATATCGGCCTGACCGGTGGCGGTAACGGCAACCATATGGTTTACCTATCTGGCGTGACTGATCATAAAATTGACGACGACAAGCTCGTTGATCACATTGTAGAGCTGGTGGAAGCAAAAGCGGCTGAAATGGATGCTGCTGCGACCAGCGAGGCCCAAGCAACAAATTAGCTAAATTGAAGGAATTCGCCTGTGTCCAAACTGCAACCGGCGCGGGGCACGCGTGACATTTATGGAGATGAGGCCCGAAACATGCGGGCAGTGGTGGATGCGTTTCAGCGTGTCGCCACGTCTTACGGTTTTGAAGAACTGGCGACGCCCATCTTCGAATTTACCGAAGTATACAAACGCCCTCTTGGTGAAACCTCGGACATTGTCTCCAAGGAAATGTACAGCTTTGAGAGTTCTGCCCGAGAGGCTGGTGACAAGGACCCTGAAGAGCTGACCTTGCGGCCAGAGTTCACAGCGGGTGTTTGCCGGGCGTTTATCTCAAACGGTATGCAGCAAAACCTGCCATGCCGCTTCATGAGTTGGGGGCCAGCCTTCCGCCGGGAGCGTCCGCAAAAAGGTCGCTATCGTCAGTTCCACCAGATTAACGCCGAACTTTTGGGGCAAGAGAGCCCGGAAGCAGATGTTGATATCATTGCTATGGCATGGCGGCTTTTGAAAGAACTTGGCATTGGTGACAAAGTGGTGTTGCACCTGAACTCCCTTGGCGACAAGGAAAGCCGGGCGGCGTACCGCGCTGATCTCGTGACCTATCTTTCAGGTTTCAAAGACAAGCTCTCCGAAGACAGCTTGCGTCGGTTGGAAAGCAATCCGCTTCGTATTCTCGACAGCAAAGATGAAGGCGATAAAGCGATTGTTTCGAACGCGCCGCCTATGTCGGCTTCTATGAATGAAGCATCCAGGCAATTTTTTGAGACTGTTAAGGCAGGGCTGACGGCAATTGGTGTGCCATTCAAGCATGACGAGCGGTTGGTGCGCGGGATGGATTATTATTGCCACACAGCGTTCGAGTTTATCACAACCGAACTTGGCGCACAGGGCACGGTGCTTGCTGGTGGCCGGTATGATGGGTTGATTGAGCAGCTCGGTGGCCCATCAACCCCCGGTATTGGCTGGGCTGGTGGTATTGAACGGCTTGCCATGTTGTCTGCCATGGGCGCAAGTACTGCAAAACCAGTGATGCTGATGCCGATGGGGGAGGCAGCGACCCTAAAGGCATTTGAAATAGCAGAAACGCTGCGCGAAGCCGGTGCAACGGTTGTTGCTGACCGGTCTGGTAACCTTAAAAAACGCCTGAACCGGGCCAATAAGGCCGAGGCGAGGTTCGCGGTTATCATTGGTGACAATGAACTGGAGGTAAGCAGCGCCATGGTGAAAGACCTCGACGCAGGTACGCAAGACATGGTCGCTTTTGACAAGCTTGCCGCAGTGGTTGCAGGAGACGGTGCATGATTACGGACGAGCGTATTCAACAGCTGCTGGAGCGCTATGACTATCTGGAGCACTCTCTTGGTACGCCAGATCAGTTTTCTAACGAAGAATTTGTCAAACTCAGCCGTGAGTATGCTGACCTTGGGCCGGTTGTAGAGGCGGCTAATGCGCTTAAATCTGGTCGGGAAGAAATGGCAGACCTTGCCGAGATGATGACATCCAGCGATGACGCTGAAATGAAGGAACTTGCACAGGAAGAGTTTCAGGAACTGAAAGAACGCTTGCCAGTAATGGAGCGTGATCTTTCAATCCAGCTTCTTCCTAAGGACGCAGCAGACGAACGCTCTGCCATTCTGGAAATCAGGGCAGGTACCGGTGGTGATGAAGCGGCTCTTTTTGCTGGTGACCTTTACCGTATGTATGAACGCTTTGCCGAAACCCAGGGCTGGAAAGTGGAAATGATTTCCGCCTCAGCGTCCGATGTTGGCGGTTTCAAGGAAGTTGTCGCCAATGTCACCGGCAAAGGCGTGTTTGCGAAAATGAAGTTTGAGTCTGGTGTGCACCGGGTCCAGCGTGTGCCAACAACTGAATCTGGTGGCCGTATTCATACCAGCGCAGCGACAGTTGCCGTGCTGCCGGAAGCAGAAGAAGTGGACCTTGATATCAAGTCTGAAGACTTCCGGGTGGATACCATGCGGGCATCTGGTTCGGGCGGTCAGCACGTTAACACCACGGACTCTGCAGTTCGTATCACGCATATTCCAACAGGCATCATGGTTGTGCAAAGCGAGAAGTCGCAGCATAAAAACCGGGAAAAAGCCTGGAAGATTATGCACGCCAAACTCTTTGAGCTTGAGCGAGAAAAAGTGGCGGCTGAACGCTCGGAGGATCGCAAGTCTCAGGTTGGTTCTGGCGACAGGTCAGAGCGTATCCGCACTTATAATTTCCCACAGGGGCGTGTAACCGACCACCGGATTGGCCTGACACTTCACAAGCTGGATCAAATTCTGGCAGGTGAAGGTTTAAGCGAGGTTGTGAGTACATTGATTGCCGAAGATCAGGCTGAGAAGCTTTCTGCCATGGAAGCTGGCTTTTGATCTCTAACACTCTCAAGCTGGCTGATCTTCTGAGAAATGCAGAAGCGCAACTTTCTGATATTAGTGGCTCGCTTGCACGGCGCGATGCGGAGATCATGCTTGCGCACCTGCTGGATGTGAGCGTTTCACGGCTTCCTTTGATGGAAGAAGTGGCGTCTGATGTAGCTTCCAGATTTGCCAAGTTTATTGCGCGCCGGGCAAAGGGTGAGCCCGTTGCCTATATCACCGGGGTACAGGAATTTTGGTCGCTTGAGTTTGCTGTAAACGAGAGCACCCTGATACCTCGTCCGGATACTGAAACACTTGTTGAGGCCGCTTTAAAACATATAGCTGGCCTTGGTGCTCCTCGCATTGCCGATTTGGGCACCGGATCGGGTTGCATTCTGATTAGCTTGCTGCATGAAACACCATCAGCGACAGGGATGGGGCTAGATATGTCAGAGGGGGCGCTTGCAGTTGCGCAGCAGAATGCGGCGACATGCGATGTCCAAAATCGTAGCGAATTTCTGCAAAGCTACTGGTTCGATGCCGTTAGGGAAGGTGACACGTTTGATCTTATCGTCTCCAACCCGCCCTATATTGAAGCTGCTGTTATCCCGAACCTGATGCCAGACGTGAAAGACTTTGAGCCCATGTCAGCGCTTGATGGCGGTGTGGACGGCCTTGATTGCTATCGAACAATTGTAGCGCAAGCGCCGAATCGACTTAGAGCGGATGGCATGTTGGCGGTTGAGGTTGGGAAAGGGCAGGCACAGGATGTTGCAGCCCTGTTTTGCGCTGCCGAACTTGCGGACATCAAGGTCCACAAAGACTTAGCTGGGGTGGAGCGAGTGGTTTGTGCAAAAAAAGCGCAAGAATCCTGAATTTGGGGTTGGAAAGGCAGATGTAAGTCGCTAGGCTGATTTCATCCCGGCAGTATTAAAGAAGCCAGTTGGCCACTGATCCAGGGTTTCCGAAAAATATCGTTTTGCGATCTCGGAAGATTGGTAGTTTAGGCTGCCAAAATTAATAGATTTCTTTTCATTTTTGGTAATGACAAAAGCATGAAACAGGCTCAGAACGCGCGGAAGCAGCGCGGTAGAAGCTCCTCCCGTCAAAACGGTAAGGCGGGCAATCAGGGTAATCGGTCAGAACAGAAAGTGCGGGGCAACCCAAAACAACTGGTCGAAAAATACAAGAATCAAGCGCGCGAAGCTTTACAGTCCGGCGACCGCACACAGGCGGAATATTTCCTGCAGTTTGCGGATCATTATTACCGCGTGCTGAATGAAATGCGGGGCCCGTCTAATCAGGCTGATGGTGACGGCAACCATAATAACCGACGCCGCCGTCGTGGCCGTGGTCCGCAGGATGAGGCAACAGATACCAACAATAGTGGCGGTGAAGCGACTGCAACTGAAGCAGCATCAGCAAAAGAAGCACCTGCTGCCGATCCTGGCGCATCAGATACAAAGCCAGACCCTGTTGTGGCAGACCAGCCCACAGAAGTTCACCCGGAACTAGACTTAGGTGAAGACAAGCCAAAACCGGTTCGCAAGCGCCGCGCGCCGCGCAGAAAACCTGCTGAGGCAGACGCTGGTCAAGCCCAGCCTGCAACTGAAAAACCAGCCGCAGAAGGTTCGGTAGAGAGTGAAGTTGCGTAAACGCGATTAATAACTCGACCGTTAGGCAGTTTTAAAAGCACCCGTTTTGGGTGCTTTTTCTTTTGGGGCTATAGTGTGCACAAAATCGAAATTGCACATGGGCGGTCTTGTGAATCTTGCGTTGATGCTTACATCATACTCAGAGGCGTGCCCAACCGGGGCGCCTCCAGTAGCTTTTAACTGTTTGTTGCCGATTTCGGGACAAGCAAATCATGGGGTTTATAACACATGAATATCGAAAGATTCACAGACCGCACACGCGGTTTTATCCAGTCTGCTCAAGGACTGGCTATTCGGGAAAACCATCAACGGTTTACGCCAGAGCATTTGCTTAAGGTTCAGCTTGATGACAAGGAAGGTTTGGCAGCAAACCTGCTGAAGGCTTCAGGCGCTGACCCGCAGCAAGCCCTTGCAGAAACCGAAGCGGTACTCGCCAAGTTGCCCAAAGTAGAAGGGGCTGGCGCGGGCCAGTTGCACCTTGACCCGGTGACGGCGCAGCTTTTTGCCAAGGCTGAGGAAATTTCCGATAAAGCAGGCGACAAATTTGTCACCGCTGAACGCCTGTTGCTCGCCTATCTGTTAACGCCCAAATGTAATGCGGGTGATATTCTTAAAAAGGCTGGCCTAACGGCGGATGCCCTTAACAAGGCAATCAATGAAATTCGTAAAGGCCGTTCGGCAAATTCGTCTTCCGCAGAAGATTCGTATGATGCTCTCAATCGGTTTGCGCAGGACCTGACGACGCGCGCGCTTGAAGGCAAGCTGGACCCTGTTATTGGACGGGACGAAGAGATCAGGCGCACGGTTCAGGTACTGTCCCGCCGCACAAAGAACAACCCTGTTCTTATCGGTGAGCCGGGCGTTGGTAAAACCGCGATTGCCGAGGGCCTAGCCCTTCGTATTGCCAATGGCGACGTGCCCGATAGTTTGCGGAACAAGCGCATTATGTCTCTTGATATGGGGGCATTGGTTGCTGGTGCAAAATACCGCGGCGAATTTGAAGAACGCCTGAAAGGTGTGTTGCAGGAAGTGGCGCACGGTGATGGTGATGTTGTGCTGTTCATTGATGAAATGCACACCCTTGTTGGTGCGGGTAAGACGGATGGCGCGATGGATGCCTCCAACTTGCTAAAACCTGCGCTTGCGCGCGGTGAGTTGCACTGTATCGGTGCAACGACCCTTAACGAGTACCGCAAGCATGTGGAAAAAGACGCCGCGTTGGAGCGCCGTTTCCAGCCCGTTGTGGTAACTGAACCAACAGTCGAGGATACCATCTCGATTTTGCGGGGTCTGAAGGAAAAGTATGAAGTTCACCACGGCGTGCGCATAACCGACAATGCGCTTGTTTCTGCCGCTACGCTCTCCAATCGGTATATTACGGACAGGTTTCTGCCGGATAAAGCCATTGACCTGATGGATGAGGCGGCAAGCCGGTTGCGTATGGAAACCGAAAGCAAGCCCGAAGAGATTGACGAAATTGATCGACGTATCATCCAGTTGAAGATTGAGCGGGAAGCGCTCAAGAAAGAGAAGGATGATGGGGCTAAGGCGCGGTTGAAGGATCTGGAAAAAGAGCTTGCAGACATTGAACAGTCTTCCGCGACGCTAACCGCCCGCTGGCAGCAAGAGCGGGAACGCATTGCTGGCGAGAAAGCATCTATTGAGCAGCTTGACCGTGCACGAATGGAACTGGAACAAGCTGAACGTTCTGGCGATTTTGCGCGTGCGGGGGAGCTTCAGCATGGTGTTATTCCCGACCTGGAGCGCAAGCTTGCCTCTGCCTCTGATGAAGAGAGCGATACGCTGCTGCGTGAAGAAGTGACAGATCAGGATATTGCTTCCGTTGTTTCACGTTGGACAGGTGTACCGGTTGACAGAATGCTTGAAGGTGAGCGGGAAAAACTGCTGCGCATGGAAGACGAGCTTGCCAAGCGAGTGATTGGACAGCAGGAAGCGCTTGAGGCCGTTTCAAAGTCGGTGCGCCGTGCGCGCGCTGGCCTGCAAGACCCAAACAGGCCGCTGGGTAGCTTTCTATTCCTGGGGCCAACGGGCGTTGGTAAGACCGAGTTGACCAAGGCGCTCGCTTCTTTCCTTTTTAACGATGACACGGCGATGGTGCGCATCGACATGTCGGAGTTTATGGAAAAGCATGCCGTTGCCCGCCTGATTGGTGCGCCTCCCGGTTATGTTGGCTACGAGGAAGGTGGTGTGCTCACGGAAGTAGTGCGGCGCAGGCCGTATCAAGTGATCCTGTTTGATGAGGTTGAGAAAGCGCATGCGGACGTATTTAACGTTCTTTTGCAGGTGTTGGACGATGGCCGCCTGACAGACGGGCAGGGACGCACAGTCGATTTCTCGAACACGCTTATCATCCTTACATCAAATCTTGGTTCACACCTGATTGCTGACCTTGAAGATGGCGCTGATGTGGAGCAGGTTCGCGATCCGGTTATGGAAGTGGTCAAAGCAGCTTTCAGACCAGAATTCCTGAACCGGCTAGACGAAGTAATCTTGTTCCACCGCCTCGCGCGCAGCCACATGGCGGGCATTGTTGATATTCAGATGACACGCCTGCGGAAATTGCTGACGGATCGTAAGATCAATATCGACCTTACACCAGAAGCGAGAGAATGGCTTGCGAACGCGGGCTATGACCCTGTGTACGGGGCACGCCCTTTGAAGCGAACAATTCAGCGCAATGTTCAGGATGTACTTGCTGAGCAGATATTGGCTGGTGAGGTGAAAACAGGAGACACTATTCTGTTTGATGCTGGCGATGGTGAACTAACTGTGAAGCCGCAAGCTGTTCACTAACTAACCAACTATTATCTCGGAAAAAAAAGAAAAGCCGCGGCGAACCGCGGCTTTTTTATTCATTGTATCTGAGCGTGGCTTAGAAGTTACCGCCGATGCTCATGAAGAACGTACGACCGATTGGGTCAACCGGGCGGATCAGAGAGCCGATGAATGGCTTACGATCTGACAGGTTGTTGATACCAAAGGTCAGGTTCGCATAGTCATTCACGCGATAAGTTCCTGAGATATCATGAACAAACGCGCTGCCAGTCCGTAGAGGATCAGCAAAGTTCGGGTTATCAGCAATATCTTCATTGTTGATGCCGATGTTCAACTGGCTGCTCTGATAGCGGGTCTGCCATGTCAGGCTGAAGTCACCATAAGACCAGCGAGCCTGATAGTTCAGGATCCACTTTGGAAGTGCAGTTTGACCATTGTCGTCCAAGCCAAAGTCTGGGCGCAGTGGGTCTGGGAACTCGATGTTGTTGAAGACATGAGTAGCAGCGATTGTTTGGTCAAGAGTACCATAATCACCGTCGAACCAGTCACTTAGGTCTGCAGCAAAGTTAACTGCAACGTCGATACCTTCTGTAGAGAAGCCACCCAGGTTCACGTTGCCTGACTCAAAGTCAGAGATCGCGTTACCATTGTTCGGGTCACGAGTAACAGCCGAACAGAATGGGTTGTCGGTTGATGGCAGGTCAACACAAAGCTCTGCAACTTCACGAC
The DNA here is from genome assembly GCA_965199355.1 of Kordiimonas sp. Classification (GTDB taxonomy): domain Bacteria; phylum Pseudomonadota; class Alphaproteobacteria; order Sphingomonadales; family Kordiimonadaceae; genus Kordiimonas. The sequence continues at coordinate 114,601 of CBDARB010000007.1, read as the reverse complement.
CCGTAAGGGCGTCAATCGCATTTTTAATCTCAATGTTGTAGTAATCTGCCGTGACCGTCAGACCCGGAATAAACTCAGGCGTAATAACCACACCCAGAGTGTAGGTATTCGCAGTCTCTTCTCTCAGGTTCGGGTTACCACCAGTTGAACCAGCAACACGTGCTGACAGGAAGTCAGCAGGATCAAAGCCTGGATCAACAAACTGCGCACAGTTAGTCGCACGGTTTGATGTACCTGCATCAATGTTTTGTGGTGCACAAGGGTCTTGTGTCACGCCAATGAAGGCAGGCTGTGCTGGTGAGAACAGCTCAAAGATGTTCGGCGCACGTACCGCACGGTTATAAGCACCACGGAAACGAATGTTTGAGTCAACTTGCCAAACAATCGCTGCACCGTAGGTTTCAATACCGCCTGCTGTGCTGTGGTCTGTGTAACGGAAGTTACCATCAATGCGGAGAGACTCAGCAAATGCGACATCTTCCAGAACAGGGACACTAACCTCGGCAAAGAGTTCGTTCACGTCATAAGAACCAGAAACGATATCACGTGCTTCACCAAGTGTGTTGTAGAGAAGGCCAGCACGCTCCAGTTCAGGCGGCGTGAAGCTTGATTTCTCTTGGCGGTATTCGTAACCAATCGCGAAGTCTACTGGACCAGCAGGCAGCTCAAAGAGGTCTGCACTGTCACCAGCAAGAGTTGCGAGGAACTGACGCTGTTCAATGTCTGAACTTTCAAGCGTGTCGATGAAAGCGAACGCGCCAGATTCAGCAGTGATCGAGTCAGTACCAAACAGGTTAATCGGGATACAGCCGCCATCACCTGCGCTAAACGTCAGGAAGCCAGGGCGGTTTGCCGGGAATGGTGATCCTGGTGGTAGTGCGTCTGAGTCGAGATCCGAACGACAAACGATGTTACCAGTTGCAGGGTCAACAACAGCGTCTACACCAGCGAAGAAACGGTCTTCAACACGCTGGTTTCTGTTTGTTGTATCAATGTCCGTACGGCCATAGTTGTAGGACACATCCCAGCGCCAGCCGTTTTCAAACTCGCCGCGGAAACCGCCAACGAGACGAAGAGTGGTCCGGTCGGTATTGAAGCGGCCAATTACAGCGCTGTCCAGAATGTCACGGCTAAGAGTGATTTCTGGCGTGATGCCTTGAGCAACAGCGGCATCAATCTGCGCCTGCAGTGCATCAGGAATGAACGCGTTGTCGAGCGCGATCGGAATATCGTCGTTAAACGGAATACCGTCTGCATCACCAGTTTGAGTGCGAACATATTTTGTTTCAGCGTAAAACTCGATACCTTCAGTCAATTCATAACGGAACAAGCCGTTTACATTGATGCTGTCAAGGTAAGGAACGATCGCAGCGTTCGGGTTTGCAGCCTGAATACCGTCACCACCAGATGACTCGAACGGGTTAGAAATTACGCCGAAGTCAAATGCGCGCAACACGCCGTTACTGAATACTTGTACAGATGGTACGCCCGGAATGGAGCCTTCACCTGCGACTGTGCCGCCATCAGCTGGACCATTAACAACACCGCCGAATACGGAACCGCCAACAGCAGCGTCATAAAGGGCAATAATACCGGCGGAACTTGAGAAGTTGATCCGGAAGTCCGGCACAAACACGTTATCCGCATCTGCGTCGCGACCCAATGCAGCTGTCAGCTCAGGTGAGTTGGCGATCAGATCGAAGAAGCCCGTGCCAAATGCATTGGGGCGGTCATTCCGATTAATACGAGACTGACGGTTGTATTCAACGCTCAATACAGCGTTACCGCGGCCATCGTCAAAGTTGATACCGCCAGTAACCGCAGCAAATATGTTATCTGCATCGCCTTGATCTGACAGCGAGTATTGGGCACGATAATCAAGACCTTCAAAGTCTTGCTTCAGAATGAAGTTTACAACACCTGAAACCGCGTCAGCACCATAAACTGCTGAACCGCCACCAGTTGTTGTTTCAACGCTTTCGATCAGCGCGATAGGAATGGTTGTTACGTCAACATCTGCGCTACCTTGAATGGCAGACACATGGCGACGACCATTAACAAGAACCAGGGTCCGGTTCGTGCCAAGGTTACGAAGGTTCAGACGACCAACACCAACATCATCGTTCAGGTCGCTTGCGAAGCCAGTCTGAGTTGAACCGGTTGCCGTCAAGGAACCGTTCAAAGATGGAATTTCCCGGAGGAGTTTAGAAACGTCTGTTTCACCAGAGTCACGAATATCTACAGCGCCAATCACCGTAACCGGGCTAGGTGCTTCGATGTCGCGACGAATGATGCGCGAACCGGTTACCACAACTTCTTCAATCAGAAGTTCTTCGTCATCTGCGCTATCTTGTGCATATGCACCAGCGCCGAGTGCGAAGCTGGCAACGAGCGTTGCTGCACTACCCAACAGAGCAGCGCGGCGGAATGTTTTAAGTTCCTGAACCACGTTGTAATCCTTTTTGCTTATTTCCCTCGAAAGGCAGATCCTGGCACTAGGCCCCCAAAACATCGGATGGCTACCTTTACTGCGCAATAACTAAGCAGATATTTCCACTTCAAGCTTCAAAACTTCGTCAATCTTGCTTCGTTGGTTTCAGAAATATGACCGAACTGTGTCCCCGGAACCACAGCGATGTTGCGTTCGAGAGTCTGTCTGTGGAACCAGTTAATCGAAAGCTTATGGACTTTAGACAGCATTTCCGCTGTTTCAGGGCGTACTGGTAATAATGTGTTGAAAAAACAATAATAGGGCGTTAGCCTGTTGCATCATTATTGTACTATGCACGCATTGCAGGTGCAATTGCATCACTGGGGATATGTGTGAAGCCGAGTTTGCGAACCTCTGTCTTGATTGTATCAAGTGACCAAAGTCCACTTGGTATTCCTGCTCGCTTGCACGAGCGATATAAAGTTGAGCGGGTAGACAGCGGCAAGCATGCGCTGGAAGCCATAGAAGGCAAACAGTATGATGTTTTGCTGATTTCTGCGCAGCTGTCCGATATGGCGGGCGCAGACCTTGCGTCATCTCTTGCCAGTGAGAGCGAAAGCCGCCCGGGAACAATATTGATTCATGAGCATGTGATGGCTTTGAATGAGGCGCTGGCAACACTTAATTTGCCAAAATCAATTGAACAACTGAACAGACCCATCGGTGAATTCACACTGATGAAAGCAATCGACGAGGCTGCTGCCCGTCTCCATTAAACGCTGATATCTATCGCAGGAAGTAGCATGTTGTGGCTAAACGGTTTGTTTGGCTTTTTTTGTGCGCTGCGGAAAAACACCGTGAGTTTGCACGCGACGGTGTCTACCTAAAAGAAAACGGGGCCCGAAGGCCCCGTCCGAAACTATCTCTCAGACTAACTTAGAAGCTAGCGTTGATGCCGAACTGGAAGCGACGACCAACGAACTCTGAGAAGTTCAGGTTGTTACCGTTACCTGCGGCAAGACGAGTTGGGTTGCCGAGGTTGTCAAAGATGTTCTGAACTACGAAGCGAGCAGAAAGGTTATCATTGATCTGATAACGAATTGTCGCGTTGTAAGTGTTGAAGTCTTTGAAGCGGAAGATGTCACGACGATCATCAGAGTCCTCGTTAGAGAAACGACCACCACTAATGTGACGCCACTGGAGGAGAGCAGACCAGCGATCAAGTTGATAGCTAGCGTTCACCTGCCAACGGTGACGGTAGTGACCAGTTTCGCGGTCAAGAACGTCAAGGTCAGCTGAACCAACCTGCAGGTCTGATTTCAGAAGCAGGAAGTAGTTAGCTGTGAGGTTCATAGTACCGCCGAGGCTCTCGCTGATGTCAGCAAGATCGAAGGTGTAGCTTGCATCAGTGATGATAGCTTCCAGACGACGACGTGCAGCGTTAACCTGACCAGTGATGAAGTTTTCAAGCTGGAAGGTTGTCGCGTTACGAGTGAACTGAGCACAAGAAGGCTCGTTCGGGAACGCTGTACTGTCGTAACATGCGTTCGCCACCTGAGTAGCAGTCAGAGACTGAATTACATCTGTAACTTCAATATTGGTGTAGTCAGATGACACAGTCAGACCTGGAACGAAGTCAGGCTCAAACACAAAACCAAGAGTGTATGATTCTGAAGTTTCGTTTGTCAGGTTCGGGTTACCACCAGTAAAGCCAGGCTGAGACGCGTTCGTGATGATTGATACGTAAGTACCGAAATCAACAGATGGGTCCAGCGAGCCTGCCAGTGACGCAAATTGTGCTTCACAGTTTGCACGACGTGTGGCCGGATCAGGGCCGTTGCCGATGAAGCGGTTTTCACAAGGGTCTTGTGCAAAGTTGAACGTTTGTACCTGAGGTGCAAACAGCTCGGTGATGGACGGAGACCGGATCGCTTCAGTGTAGTTACCACGGAAGGTCAGAGCTTCGCCGATGCCCGGCAGGTTAAGTTGCAGACGACCACCAAGTGTCCAAGTGGACGCGCCACCTGCGGCAGAGTTGTCCACGTAGCGGTATGCGCCTTCAATGTTGAAGTTGCTAACCAGGCTACCGATTGCGTCACCAAGGCCCTCGCCACCAGTTACGATCGGAATCAAGCCCTCAGCGTAAACTTCGTCAGTGTCAAAGCCACCAGCAACCGCACCAGTTGGTGCTGTTGGGTCAATACCAATTGCAAGACCTTGATCGACGTCAAAGCGACCACGCTCACGACGGTGAGTTACACCAACCGCGATGCCGAGAGGGCCAGCAGGTAAATCAATGAGATCACCAGCAATGTTACCTTCAACAACAGTCTGTTGCAGAGCAAGTGTGGAGATGTTGTTCTGGATCAGGTAATCACGAACGTCATCGCCAAACTGGTTGTAGCCAAGAATGTTGATCGGCACACACTCGCTGATGTCGGATGGAGTTGCCGGAGAGCGAACGCCACCAAACTGATCAGGAAGACCTTCACCGAAACCTTCGACGCTTGCACGACATACTGGACGGCCAGTCTCTGGGTCAGCAATCGCATCAATCGCCAGCGCATAACGAACACCATTGATGTTAGCGTTAGACGTGGTTGCGTTGGTTTCACCGTAACTATAGTACGCATCCCAGTTCCAGGTCCGTCCAAATGCTTCGAAGTCACCTTCGAGACCTGTTGCGAAACGGAAGCTGTCCTGATCACGGCTGTTTTCGTTGCCTTGCTGAATATCGGTGTTAGTACGAGTGATATCCAGGAACTCTGGCAGATCACCGCCGTTGTTCAATGCAACGATGTCGCGCAGCTCATCATCAACAAACGGGTTGTCTACAAGGTTAACGCGCAGCAGGCCGTTTACGCCAGGTGCGAAGAAGTTTGTAGACCAAGAAGGCTGGTTGTTCTGGTCAGTAGACTCTGAACGAGAATAAGCAGCTTCAGAGAACCAGCGAATGTTGTCAGTGATGTCGAAGTGTGACAGCTGAGTGAAAGTGTAACGCTCAAGTGGAGACACAAGAGTGTTTGCTTCGTTTGTCGCGAGTACATATGGGTTGTTAACCGCATTTGAACCCTGCGAGAAGAAGATGCTGTTACGACCAGCTGTATCAGTTGGACGTGTACCAATGTTGGCAACAGCCGCGTCAACCAGACCACCGTTCAGGCCAAAGATCAGCGGAACGCCGATACCATTGCCGTCTGCGTCACGACCACCGCTAAACAGCAGGCCGGTGTTAGATACGCCGAGTTGGTGGAAAGTTGAACCAGGTGCAAGCGGAACACCAGGCTCAAGAACCTGGAATACGCCAGTTGTGTCCAAAGTGAAACGCAGATCAGCGATACCGTCACCAGCACCACCGTTTGCTTCGTTGTTCACAAAGCCAGCGCCGCGAGCGAAATAAGGACGACGGTTAGTCAGAAGGCCGTCTTGCTTAGCGTACTCGAGAGAGACAACAACGTTACCGCGACCGTCAGCGAAGTTACCGCCAACCAGTGTACGGTAGCGATAATTCTCAGCGTCATTCTGGTCAGAGATACCGTATTCAAGGTCAACATTGAAACCTTCGAAGTCATCCTTGAGGATTACGTTCACAGTACCTGCGATCGCATCTGAACCATAAATTGGAGCACCACCGGTGTAGATTGTTTCTACACGGTCAATCAGAGCTGTTGGGATGGTGTTCAAGTCAACCTGAATACCAGAGCCAGCAACACCAACACCTGTTACGGATACAGAGCTTTGAGCAACGACACGACGACCGTTAACCAGGGTCAGCGTACGCTGTGAACCAAGGCCGAATGCGTTAACGAAGTTCTGGCCAACGTTCTGACCTGATTGTCCACCATTTTCAGATGCACCAGGAATACCGAACGAAGGAAGTTCGTTAAGGGCCTGTGCAACGTTACCGAATGCACGCAGCTCAAGGAATTCGCTGTCAACAACAGTTGCAGGGTTTACGGTGTCAAAGCCTGTACGTTTAATCCGGGAACCGGTAACGACAACTTCTTCTACCTCAAAGTCTTCCTTTTCAAAATTATCATCGTCTGATGAAGCACTTTGTGCGAGTGCAGGGTTCAGACCTGCAACGCCCATTACGCTCAACAGCGTACAAGCTGTGCCCAGTCTCAGCTTGCGCTTAAACTCATCTGTATGAGCCATATTAACTCCTCCCAAGGATGTTTCGAGAAACTACCCATTAGATTTAAAGAAAGTCTCAGTGGACATTTGCTAATTGCAAGAACACACTAACCCCCACTGAGCCCACGCTAGAGAATGAAAAGTTTCACACGTAAGTAAAGGTGTGACGGGAAATTTTGGTCACAAAAGTTTAAAACACGAAGCGCACTGTTGCGATTCAGCCACAATGGTTTTCGGTGCAAATTTGCGCGGGTAATTGGTTTTATGGGCAGATTGCTGGCTTGATGATTTGTTAACAGGCGTGAAAATCATCAAAAAGGTCGTTACGATTCAACATCATGGATGATTCTGAATGAATGCCCTGAATTGGCAGGTTGTAATTTGCACCTAGCGGAGACATGGCTGATGGTCAGCCATGTCTTTTGGACTGTCGGCTAAGTCGATGTTTTCGTGTTTCTTTCGTTTGGCTCTTTGGTTTAGCGGATGCGTTTCACCGCGCCCTTGCGGCCATTCATACCCTGAATGAAGGCTGCGTAACCGCCCATAATATTGCGTTTGATCCTGATGGTTTTTGCGCGTTTAGGGACGATGAGGTGCGAGCCGCCAATCTCTTTCCATATTTGGCCATTGCTCATAAGAAAATAGTATTTACCGTTAAGGTCTTGCCATGAATGAGTGAACTGGAAAACCTGTTCTTTGGGCCCTTTCTTGCGGGATGGGTTGCGTGCTTGCTCGCGGGCTTCAATCTGGGCCTGACTTAGGCCAAAGTCTGATCCGCGAGGAGAAGAAACATCAACATTGCGGGAGCGACGCTGATTCCCTGACGCCGTTTGCCCCGATGAACCACGTTGGTCTTCTTGTTGTTTCAAAATGGCGATCACGGCGTTAAAGCACTCAAGCCTATCTTCTGACTTTTGGATTTTGTCGCAGGCCAGCAGATCTTTGATCTGGTCCTCGCTCTGCGCGTACACGCTTGGCGTAGCAAGGGTTGCTGCACTGATCAGCGACAAAGATAGTAGTGAGCTTTTGAGTTTTCCGTTTGCCATATCCATACCCGAGACTTGATTTTAACTGCGGCCTGCATTCTGGGAGCGGTCTGAAGTAATTTCAACTATATTCCGCATGCCGGTGCTGAACTAATTTCGAAGGCTATTCCGCTTCAGCCTGTTCTGGCTCAAGTTGAGCAAACAGTGCTTCGCTTTGTTTCACGCGGCCAATATCCGCGATAATGACGTTTCGACGATCTTCGAAATTAGCTAATTCGTCTCCGCTCAGGGTGCGGCCTGTTGGAAGTTCAAGTGTCAGCGGGTTTGCCTGCTTGCCCCCTACCAGTACCTCATAGTGCAGATGTGCCGCTGTAACACGTCCCGTTGCGCCAGAATATCCAATAATCTGCCCCTGCTTGACGCGACTGCCCCGTTTGATGCCCCGGCCAAATTTGCTTAGGTGAGCATAAGCAGTCTTATAAGAGCCATTGTGGCGAATCCGGACGTAATTACCATAACTGCCATTTCGCGCAGCCATTTCAATAACGCCGTCGCCTGCTGCCATAATCGGGGTGCCGGTTGGGGCCCGGAAATCCACGCCTTTGTGCATGCGCGTATAGCCCAGTACAGGGTGTTTCCGCCTGCCATACCTTGACGTTACGACCGCAACATCAAGGGGCGTTTTCATCAAGGCGCGGCGCGTGCTTTCGCCGCCGGCGTCATAGTAACCGCCTTCACCATTCGCGTCTTCGTGCCAGGTTGCGTTCAGCGGTTGCCTTTTTAAGCCCAAGTCTACATGCAGAATGCGACCATTTTCCATGTCATCAAACTCAGGGGCGAACCGGCGCTCGAAATAAACCTGGAAGGTGTCGCCTTGGCGAATCTCCCTCTCGAAATCCACATTGAAGCTCATCATGCGAATCAATTCGATAATGACACTGTCCGGCAGACCTGCGCGCTTGGCTGATAAATACAAGTTATCTGTAATTTCGCCTTCAATCAGTCGGGTGAGAGAGATTGTTTCAACTGGCTCGCGTTCTGCTCTATAGCCATTTTCTTCCCGCGTGATAACGGATTGCTCGGCAAAGCTGTCGCGCATCCAAAGGTTTTGGACAGTGGCGGGGTCATCCGCGCTACGTTGTATCCGTATTTCCTGGCCTCTCTGCAATTTGCGCAAGTTACTGATGGTGCCTAGGTCTGCGACAACCGCATGGGCATTGCGCCGACTGATCTGTGCGCGCTCCAGCAGTCCGATCAGCGTTTCATTGCGCCGCAACTCAAAAGGCTCGATTGGCATTTCTTTAGGCGTTACGGGAGCAGCTTGTTCTTGGCTGGGCTGGGCAGCCGCGTCAAAGCTTTCGGTTTCTTCACTTGTGAATGCTTCAATTGGCTCTGAATGCTCAACTGGTCTGCCTGCAATATTGAAGGCAAGTACAGCGGCGACGCCGATTCCGGCGATGGCCGCAAAACCGACAGGCGACTCACTTTGTCTCAGGATATCAAGATAGGGGATTTTCCGGACAAAATGGGCCGACATCTGGTAGGTGATTTGAATTTTTCTGAATAGGGAGCGCATCCATTCTCTCGTATTACTAATTACTCCGCCCCGGTGCGTCGTTTGATTCTTTTGCGTCGCACCACTGACCGCCTTTTACCTACTAATATTATAAAGTGCAATATTAGGGCGATAGTTGGGCTTGCCTCGAGTGGCAATGATATTATTCGCACCATGGAAATGGCAGAAACCTGCGGGTTATGATGTAGGTAGTTAAAAAAAGCGAAAAAAGCCGAAAAAAGCGCTTGCGTTTATTTCGGGGCGGCACTAGAAACCGCTCCACCGACGCGGTACACCGCATCGGCGCCGGGCTCTGAGCCGGGTCGCTGGAACGGAGCGTTGGTCACCAAAGACCTGTTTAAGCAACATTGTTGCCTTGACATTGTGATGCTAGTCATCATATACAGGTCACCTTGCCGCACGCTGACGAAATGTCCGGTCCGGCACAGCCTGAAACGATAGAACTTGTTAGACTGGTTTTGCCGGGTCGGG
>CBDARB010000007.1:0-102500 GCA_965199355.1 Kordiimonas sp. | reverse complement strand
CGAAAAGCTGTGGTGAGGTGCCAGTAACCTTTGACCCACAGATATCCGAATGGGGAAACCCACCCTTCGGGGTATCGTATGGTGAATACATAGCCATGCGAGGCGAACCCGGCGAACTGAAACATCTAAGTAGCCGGAGGAAAGGACATCAACAGAGACTCCCTTAGTAGTGGCGAGCGAACGGGGACCAGGCCAGTGCCATCTTTGAATTTACCGGAACAAGCTGGGAAGCTTGGCCATAGTGGGTGATAGCCCCGTACGGGACGGAAGAGAAGATGGACTTGAGTAGGGCGGGACACGTGAAATCCTGTCTGAACGTGGGAGGACCACCTTCCAAGCCTAAGTACTCCTATACGACCGATAGTGCACCAGTACCGTGAGGGAAAGGTGAAAAGTACCCCGATAAGGGGAGTGAAAGAGAACCTGAAACCGAATGCTTACAAGCAGTCGGAGGGACTTTATGTCCTGACGGCGTACCTTTTGTATAATGGGTCAGTGAGTTAGTCTATCGAGCAAGCTTAAGCCGTTAGGTGTAGGCGTAGCGAAAGCGAGTCTGAATAGGGCGACTGAGTTCGATGGATTAGACCCGAAACCCGGCGATCTAGTTATGGGCAGGTTGAAGGTGCGGTAACACGCACTGGAGGACCGAACCCACGCATGTTGAAAAATGCGGGGATGACCTGTGACTAGGGGTGAAAGGCCAATCAAGCCGGGAGATAGCTGGTTCTCCGCGAAAACTATTTAGGTAGTGCCTCAGGTATTACCTACGGGGGTAGAGCACTGGATGGATGCGGGGGGCGCGAGCCTTACCAATTCTAACCAAACTCCGAATACCGTAGAGTATGAGCCTGGGAGACAGACTGCGGGTGCTAAGGTCCGTAGTCGAGAGGGAAACAGCCCTGACCACCAGCTAAGGTCCCTAAATCATGTCTAAGTGGGAAAGCATGTGAGACGGCCAAAACAACCAGGATGTTGGCTTAGAAGCAGCCATCATTTAAAGAAAGCGTAACAGCTCACTGGTCTAAATAAGCTGTCTTGCGGCGAAGATGTACCGGGGCTAAAGACATGTACCGAAGCTGTGGATGTGCGTTTACGCACGTGGTAGCGGAGCGTTCTGTAAGTCTGCGAAGGTGTGGCGTGAGCCATGCTGGAGATATCAGAAGTGAGAATGCTGACATGAGTAGCGATAAAGAGTGTGAGAGACACTCTCGCCGAAATCCTAAGGGTTCCTGCGCAAGGCTAATCCGCGCAGGGTGAGTCGGCTCCTAAGGCGAGGCCGAAAGGCGTAGTCGATGGGAAACAGGTTAATATTCCTGTACCAGGTGGAATGTGACGAATGGTGTAAGTTGTGCATCCTTATTGGATTGGATGTGCCGCGAAACTGTTCCAGGAAATAGCACCACCATTAATGACCGTACCCGAAACCGACACAGGTAGGATGGTAGAGCATACCAAGGCGCTTGAGAGAACTATGCTGAAGGAACTCGGCAAATTGCCTCCGTAACTTCGGGAGAAGGAGGCCCACCTTTAAGGCAACTTTTAGGTGGGGGCACAGAAGAGGGGGTGGCGACTGTTTACTAAAAACACAGGGCTCTGCGAAGTGGTCAACACGACGTATAGGGTCTGACGCCTGCCCGGTGCCGGAAGGTTAAGAGGAGCGGTGAGAGCTGCGAATTGAAGCCCCGGTAAACGGCGGCCGTAACTATAACGGTCCTAAGGTAGCGAAATTCCTTGTCGGGTAAGTTCCGACCTGCACGAATGGCGTAACGACTTCCCCACTGTCTCCAGCATAGACTCAGCGAAATTGAATTCTCCGTGAAGATGCGGAGTACCCGCGGTCAGACGGAAAGACCCCGTGCACCTTTACTACAGCTTCAGAGTGGTATTAGGGATAACATGTGTAGCATAGGTGGGAGGCTTTGAAACAGGGACGCCAGTTCTTGTGGAGCCACCCTTGAAATACCACCCTTGTTGTCTCTGATATCTAACCACGATCCATGAACCTGGATCTGGGACCCTCTGTGGTGGGTAGTTTGACTGGGGCGGTCGCCTCCCAAATGGTAACGGAGGCGCGCGAAGGTAGGCTCAGACCGGTTGGAAATCGGTCGTTGAGTGCAAAGGCATAAGCCTGCCTGACTGCGAGACTGACAGGTCGAGCAGAGACGAAAGTCGGTCTTAGTGATCCGGTGGTTCTGAGTGGAAGGGCCATCGCTCAACGGATAAAAGGTACGCCGGGGATAACAGGCTGATACTGCCCAAGAGCTCATATCGACGGCAGTGTTTGGCACCTCGATGTCGGCTCATCTCATCCTGGGGCTGGAGCAGGTCCCAAGGGTATGGCTGTTCGCCATTTAAAGAGGTACGTGAGCTGGGTTTAGAACGTCGTGAGACAGTTCGGTCCCTATCTGCCGTGGGCGCAAGAGACTTGAGAGGAGCTGCCCCTAGTACGAGAGGACCGGGGTGGACGGACCTCTGGTGGACCTGTTGTTGCGCCAGCAGCATTGCAGGGTAGCTATGTCCGGAAGGGATAACCGCTGAAAGCATCTAAGCGGGAAGCCCCCCTCGAGATAAGGTCTCTCTGAGAGCCGTGGAAGACCACCACGTTGATAGGTCAGGTGTGGAAGCGCAGCAATGTGTGAAGCTAACTGATACTAATTGCTCGATAGGCTTTAGAGCCTCTCCATAGACAGAAAGGAAAACTTTCTTTGTCGTGATACGCGCAAAAGTGCGCGGCGGGCGCTTGCCCTTGCCTCACCGCTTAGGCGGTTCGGTGATCACAGACAGTCTAGGAACGGTTTTACAGCATGCTAAATACTCGCAATATCTCGCTTTTTTGTTGATCTGGTGGTTATAACAAGATTGTCCCACCCGGTCCCATCCCGAACCCGGAAGTGAAAGGTCTTTGTGCCGATGGTACTTCGTCTTAAGGCGCGGAAGAGTAGGTCGCCGCCAGATCTACAAAAAAGCGAACACATATCTACAATTCTTACCAAATACTCAAACCGGCAATCGCCGGTTTTTGTGTTTAAAGAGGAGGGGTTTTTTAGCCTCAGTCGTCGGCGGTGCGTCTGTACCTTAGGCTATCCTCGCATCAGTTCGGGCGGGCTCTTGCCCGTGCCTCAGCCCATATGGGCTTCGGTATCCGAGCGAAACAAACTCAAGACTAGCCTAGGTAGCAGGCAGCCTTGAGCGTGCTTCATGGAATTGCGATAGCAATACCGGAAGCAAACCGAAAATTGACGCGGGATGGAGCAGCCCGGTAGCTCGTCAGGCTCATAACCTGAAGGTCGTAGGTTCAAATCCTACTCCCGCAACCACTTTTGTTATAGCTCTCTGGATATCCAGATATAACAACACCTTACAAGAAATCCTGCCCCGCACGGCGTCCCCGTGACGGGGCTGTTTCTTGGGAAAGCCATCGGATAACGTACAAAATCTTTCGCACATTTAGCGGTGATGGTGGTTCCTTTCAGACTGGCTGAGAGGACTATAGAATGCGATGCTGGATGCGGAAACCGACAGGCTGTGCGGCGCGGGCAAATACGCACGAACCCACGGCCGCAAGGACACGCGGGCTGGCAGTTATGAACGGTCGCCCGACACCAAGGCCGGGCCGATGAAACTGAAGATGCCGACGCTCAGGAAGCAGACATTTGCCTCGTAACATAGCTCCCTCGTCAGTTGCGCAAACTGGCGGGTGTTTCCGTTCGGAGGGTCGAGGACTGTCAACGCCAAAGTAAAAATCCCCGGAAGTTGGGGTGCGCCCCTTGGATTGTGTGCTGGTTCAGATAGATGTGAGACAGCCCCCGGCAGGGATAGCTATCCCTGCCGGGGGCTGTCTTTGCGGACAAAAACATGGCTGCCAGGCAGTCGCATGAGCTTGTCAATATGGCCCCGGAAGCCAGATAGATTGAACAAACTATTCCGGAGGCCACAACAATGCAGATCCATGGACTACAGAAGAATGTTTATAAGTTATATCGCTACGCCCGTACACAGGAATGTCTCGATGCCTACCGCCAGCAGTATGAAGACAAGGTCCGCCGCTGGCAGGTGCTGAAAGCGGAAGGTGTCTGTGACAAAACATGCCAGCAGATGGTCGGCATATCCCGCGCCACATATTATCGCTACAAGCGGATACTCGACAGACTCAAGCGCGGCATAACCCCGCCCTCGAAGCGCCCGAAGCGGGTGAACAAGCCGCACTGGGGTGAGGCGGAGAAGCAGTTGGTGCTGCGCATCCGCCCTGATTTCTTGGGGGAAAACCCGACCTGGGGCAAGGAGAAGATCGCAGTTGTCATCACCCGGGATCACGGCAAAACCATCAGTACCAGTACCGTTGGGCGTATCCTGAAGGCCCTGTTTGACAAAGGGCTGATCACCAAGTCCCTCTCGGCACCGCGCACAAAGAAGAAGCGGCGCTTTGGCGCCTCCCATGCCCAGCCATGGACCTATAAGGACTATACTAAAATGGTGCTGGGGGAACGGGTGCAGGTTGACCATATGACCGTGACCAAAAACGGTATCACCTGCAAACACTTCCAGGCCTGGGATCGACGATCAAAATTTATCCATGCCCAGATATATAGTAATGCCAAGGCTTCTTCTGCCAAACGCTTCCTGATGGAACTGATCAGGGAGGCGCCCTTCAAGATTCTGTCCGTCCAGGTCGATGGCGGTTCTGAATTCATGGCCGAGTTTGAGACCGCCTGCAAAGATCTGGAGATCCCGCTTGAAGTCCTGCCTCCATGCAAACCCGCCTACAATGGCGGCGTCGAACGGGGAAACCGGACCTTCAGGGAAGAATTCTATTATCGGTGCGATCTGCTGGCAGATAGCCTTGGAGCCCTGCGCTATGAGCTCAAAAAGGCCGTCGACAAATACAACAACTACAGACCTCATAAAGCACTCGACGGATTAACCCCAATGGCATATCTTCAAACGATCTGCTCCGGGGCATGATCAGAGTCTCATATCACCTGAACCATTACATTGGACATTTTAGGCCTGATTATTTACCACTTTTTGGGTATGGTGACGAGCCATTTTATGCGTCAGCGTTTTCCTCTTTTTTGGCCTGCCCCGTTTTTTGGGAGGCGGCGGCGGGGGTAGTTTCGGTGGCTTTGGATCCAATAGGGGACCTACTGGTGGCACCAGTGGTGGCTTTGGTGGTTATGGCGGCGGGAGTGGAGCGCCCACCCGGCAGGAGAGAGATCAGGCGCAGTATGAGCGTGATCGTCAAGCTGCGCAGGAAATTGCAGAGCGTCGCCGTCGTGAAGCAGCCGCAGTTGAAGCTGCGCGCCGAAACTCGGGTCTTTCTGTTAGGCCGGGATTAGTGAAAGGTGAACCGGGTATCCGTATTCGATACCGCACCGAATTTTAAATCAAAATTTCTACCCCGGCCGTCATGGAGGCGGCCGGATTTTATAAACCCTTACAAAGTTGGAGGCCATGATGACGTTGTTCAAGATAGGGCTCAGGTTTCTTACTTGGGTGGCACTCCAGTTACTATTTGCCTGGCAAGTGATCGCTGTGGAGACAAGCGGAGATTTTTTGGACGACCGCGATGGCCATGAACAGGCGATCAGCGTCCAGCAAGGCTTGGCCCTGGAAGCTCTAAAGCAAAAGATTCTGGACGAGCTCAACGACCTGCCTGTTTTCAGTGCCGGGCTGAGAGGAGACAAGCTTGCTGAGTTTGACATTATTCCGGGCGGCATAAGGCTAAAGCAGGCTGCACTACAGGATTATCTGAGAGGCAACCCCGAATGGCTGGCATTACCGACCGTCGACTATAGTGGAACGCCAGCACTTGCAAACATGTATGCAACAGATATCCGCTGTGCAACCGATGACATGATGCTTTGTCTGCTGTTCCTGAATAACGGGGGAGACGCCAGAACGGCAGTGGTTGAAGTGAACCTTGTATCCGGACAAGCAACCAACAGGGGGTTTTGGCTTCCCTTTGGTTACAATGATGCCAGATATCTGGGTGTAGATGGAGAACAGATTCTTTTCCATCACAGCAAAACCCGTGCGCCCAATTCGGTTGCCCCCTCATTTTATCTCTGGAAGAATGGATCGCCTATCAGTGACGCACAGATCATCATTGAAAAGCCTGAAAATGCTACCAACGCATCAATCAAAACCTTGTCCCGGCGTGCTGGTACGCTGTTAACCTATGCGCTTTTCGACGGAAGCTATGTCGATATCCATGTGACGCCGGAGGGTGCAGCAATCCGGAATGTCCTTGGTTCATCGAATGATACAGGCTTGCATCCAGTGTACCGGGCCTGCCTCCCGCTTTTCGAACTGGAAGGGCGCCTGTATTGCAGGCAGAAGTTCAGCGAGCAGGTGGTCACGAACGACAGATCATATCAAATACCCAGGGACAGCGTCATTTCTATTCCGATCGTTGTTTTGAGCCGGAATCCGGGTGGTGACCTCGATGTTCAAACAATATATCGCCCAAAGCCGGATGAGGTTCTTGAAGAAGTGCAGCGGACGAAATCCGGAATGCTGTTAAAAACCTTCGCTGTCCGGAAAGCGCGTGAAAAACTGTATTTTGCGCCTCACGGCAAGGCGTTGCGGGAAGTTGTGTTGCCTTTTGCAGGAAGTGTGGAGATCGTACAGCGTTCAAAGGTCGAGGATGCTGCCATCGTCAAGGTCGAAGGTTATTTGACGCCACCCGGTTTTCATTATCTCAGGTTGGGTACCAACCCGGAAGAGGATGAGTGGCGCAGCTTGCCGATAAATCTGCCTACAGGCAATCAGCGCAATGACTTTGACATCCAGCAACGGAGTATTTTGTCCGATGATGGCTTCACAGTTTCCTACGAGATTATTGGCCACCCTGATGTTATCGGAAACGGTGATGCTCCGGTCGTCATAACCGCTTATGCTTATGATTATGTGACATTGAAACCTGCGTTCCAGCCAGGTCTTGTTGAAGGGTGGCTTGACAAGGGTGGTCTTTATGTTGTTGCCCACCCGCGCGGAGGTGGCGAATATCGCTTTACCTTCGATCCTGACCTGACCGACCTGGAACGCCGTCAAAGAAGCATAGACGACCTGACTCTTGTTGTAAGAGACTTGGTGCATCGCGGACTTGCAGACCCGCTCAGGATATATGGGGACGGCACAAGTGCCGGGGCATCTCTTATCGTGACGGCGGCGCTGCAAAATCCCGGTCTTTTTCGATCCGTTGCCGCCCATGCAGGTTGTTACGATATCAATCTGACAGGCGATGCCTGCGGAGCCTTTTTCAAACCGGTTAAGGACGGATTCGAAGGCCGCAGCGATATCACGACATCTGTACCTGCGAGTTTGCGGGCGCGCCTTTTGATTCCTGCGGCACTCCTGAAGGAGGAAGAGGGAGCATCCTCAAGGACAGCTTTCCTCCTGACCGCTAACCGGAACGACGACACGGTTTTTTTTGAGCACTCGCTTGGGTTCAGGGACAGATTGAGAGAGGCGGGATATTTGGTTTCCACAGTGTTTGGGGATGAAGGGGGGCATGATCTTGGCCAGAATCCAAGTGAGCGTGCCGGAAAGCTGGCATCAAAATGGATGTTTTTTCTCCAGGCACAAGATTCGGCTGGCCAAAATAAGGGAACGGTTCAATCGACAGGCAGACACATAACGTCGCAGCTGCTTGACCGGCTGAAAAGACCCTCAAAAGCCTCAAATTCTGCCATGGAAGGGGGTATGAATGAATAGTGATCGGTCAAACGCCCCGGATTTGGTATTGAATTTGGGGAGGCGGATAGGTCTCAGGCTGAATGTCATCTTAGGGCATTGTGACCCTGCACGGGAGCTTAGCCTTCGCCTGTTTCCGAACAGCCCGCGTAAGGCCCGATATATGTCGGTGACCTTGTATAGGAGCTTGCTTTGGCCGTTCACACCCCCTATGGGGCTCCGCCTCCCAACAAATGGAGTATAGTCATGTCTTATATCGGTGTCGATCTACATACCAATTCTTTTACGAGCTGTCGTCTTGAGGATGATGGAGCGGAAGTTTTTGAGACCTTTAATCTGAGTGCCAGCGATCTGAGCCGCTTTTGTTTCAGTCTTGATGCGAATGATGAGATTGCTGTGGAGGCGACGGGAAACACGGCCTGGTTTTGCGATGAAGTTCGCTGCTGTGTCGGACGGATTGTGGTGGTCAATCCCCGTCAGTTTCAGGTGATCCGCAAATCGGTGAAGAAGACCGATAAGAACGATGCGCGCGCTCTGGCTTTTTTCCTCTCAAAGGATATGCTGCCGGAAACCCGCCTGAAGACAACAGCGGAATCAGAACTGAGTTCTCTGGTCTCAACCCGCGATGTGTTGGTCAAGCAGCGCACCATGCTGCTGAACAAGATCCATGCCCTGTTTGTAAAACGCGGTATGAAGTTGAAGAAAGAAGGACTGAGCAGCAGGAAACGTCTGCGCGACCTGGATCTTAGCCCCTTCACGCCTCTTGAAAAAGTGGAACTGGGCGTCCTGCGCGACCAAGCCCTCAGTCTCACTGCAAGCCTGAAGTCTCTTGATAAGGCCATTGAAGAGGCTGGATCCGATCTCCCCGGATACGAAGGGATCAGTTCCATCAAGGGGGGCGGGCCGCGGTCTGCTGCTGTCCTCTTGTCAGGTATCGGTAATATCAATGACTTTGAAACGGCTGATAAGCTGGCCGCTTATATGGGTATCGTTCCAAAGGTGAGCCAGTCCAATGAAACGGACAATCGGGGGCGGATCACCAAACGCGGCAACAAGCTGATGCGCACCACGCTGGTGCAATGCACGCTTATTGCTATCCGCTACAATGGCTATCTCAACAGCTTTTACCGGAGGATTAAAGAACGGCGCGGGTCGGGAAAGGCTATTATCGCAACCGCACGCAAGCTGTTGTCAATCATTTATGACACACTGAAAAACGGCTGGGTCTTCGAGGATTTTACCCACTTTAAAATCAAACAAAATCAATGTCATGCTGGACATTCATCATAGGAGCCTGTAATGATCGATATCTTCAGGACTATATGATTCACACTTATCTTCGCCGCCTTGCAACACCTCTTCTCAAGGCAGGTGAGCAGATTGAATTCTGCATTTTTTCCAGCGATCAGCCTATGGCTGGCTATGCCCACCCTTACACACTTACGTTATCGACAGCGCTCGTCAGAGAAATTCAGGATGAAGAAGAGCTGCAAGGCATATTGGCCCATAATTTGGGACATCTGGCGAACAAGGACGATGACCTGTTTCAGGAAAAAAATGATGTTGTTGAAAGGCACACCCTCTTTGGGGAAGTGGCCATTCTGGGGGCTGCTCTTCTGGGGGCTGCTCTTCTGGGGGCTGCTCTTCTGGGGGCTGACATAGTTGGTGATGCCAACAATGATGTAACGTTTAGCGCTGCAACAGCTGAACGACCGACCATTGATTTCGAATGGGATGGCTCTCGGCGACTACAAACGAATCAGGATGCAGAGCACTATGGTTTTAACTCTTATGAAAAGCTGGTTTCATTTGAGAAACAGGCAGACAGGAATGCCCTGGCGCGCCTGAACGCCGCTAATATTTCTGCCGGGAATTATACCAATTATCATAAACACATTCGGAAACAGGCCAGGGAATTATCTCCTCCGCAGCACAGTGTTGTCTCATTGGGCAATCGTTCCCATACGCAGGTGGCAAGTGGCAGGATTTCATCAGCCCTTGCGAATGCTGCTGTCCTGAAACACATCCGGAACCGCATGTCGTTACTGGCAGGAGACTATACATCCTTCATTGTGTCAGGCACCAGTGTTTATCTGACCTACCTGGTTATTGATCCGGCAAAAGCAGAAGGGCGGGGATTGCCTAGGGTTGAGGAAGCATTGACACAAGCGACAATGCAACAGGACATTGTGGCTGACAAGGCGCTCTTCCTTGCCCTTGCGGGAAATACTGATCAGGCATTTGAGGTGTGGACAACCTTGGCGAAACGCGTCGGACCGGCATTCAGATCATATGCGGCCCGCATATTACCAGCATATGCGAACAATGATAATCACTATAACACGATACTTGAGATCATTGGCCCTCTCGACCAGTCCAGTGACTATGATGCTGCATTGTGGCATGCCGCCAGTCAGTCTTTCATGATGCTAGGTAATGAAAAGCAGGCCAAAAAGCATGCATATGTCGCACAAAGTCTCTCCGGACAGAGGCGAGCTGTCTATCTCATTGATCAGGAAAAGGGAACGACTCACTCGAATTTACAAGTGCTAAACTAGGACATGTCGGCTTATGGAAAAGGTTACTGTATCAAATCAACTCACGATGCTTGAGCGTCAGCCCATACATGACAAAATATACACCTATTCTACCATCCTGAGCGATGGCTTGGCAAACTCTATTGGCGCAACTCTCAAGGATGCAGGAGGTATACGCTGATGTCGCCGCTTACCGTACACGAGGTCAAGCCCAAGCGGGAACTGGTTCAGATCCAGTGTGTTTTGACAAATGAGCCGATATTTTGTGAAAAGGTAGAAAATCCATACGGTGGATGCCAGCTTGCCGAGTACAAAAGAGCCATCTCTTATTTACAAAGGAGTGAAACAAAATATTCCACTGAATTCCTCACGGAATCAGGCTTGGACAAGCTTAAATTACAGATCATAAAGTTACTACTGCAACGACCTAACCCCCGGCAATATGATGACTTGATATACGGTTTTATTGTGGCCAAGTCCGATGCGCTATCCGATGACCGTTACCTGTGGAGTGCTTTTGCAGATATTTCCTTGCGTCTGGACTTTACGTTCGACGTAAAAATTGCCACTGCGTATGCACATGCTTATGCCCTTCAATGGGAATTGGTTGAACAGGCGTTGTTGGGCGTTGTTGGAGGCACTACTAGGTTCAAGGAATGACAACCCCATAATACCTAATATTCTCGCAACAAAACAACGTTCAATCGGCATTTCGGGCCTTATTTGGAATAAATGACTCTTATCATGACTAGCACCACCAACATCTTTGGATTAAAAGCCTATTCGTTACCCCTTCTTCATCAAAGTGAAGCTGCGGAATGCGGATTGGCGTGTGTGGTGATGGTTGCAGGATATCATGGCTATAAGACGGATCTGGTAAGTCTGCGCCGTCGTTTTCCGGTATCCATGAAGGGTGCAACACTTCAGAATGTGATGGTAATTGCTGACCAGATTGGGCTGTCGAGCCGCCCGTTGCGTATCAACCTCGCGGGTCTTAAAGGATTGGAAACACCAGCGGTCCTCCATTGGAATATGAACCATTTTGTCGTGCTCGCCAAAGCCGGGCGCCAGCATATGGTGATCCACGACCCTGCACGTGGCAAGCTGAAGCTTAAGTATGAAGAAATTTCCAACCATTTTACTGGCATCGCGCTCGAACTTCGCCCAAGTCCTGCCTTTGAAGAAAAAGAAGATATCAAACCTGTTCATTTGTCGGATTTCTGGTCGCGCATCTCGGGCCTCAAACGCAGCATGATCCAGGTTTTTTTGTTATCCGTTTTCCTGCAAATTTTTGCGCTTGCAACACCTCTTTATCAGCAGATGGTGGTGGATGACGCGCTCACCAAGCAGGATAGTGATTTCCTTGTAGTGCTCGCCATCGGTTTTGCCCTGATGGGATTGATGAATCTCGCGATTACCTATCTGCGCTCGCGTGTCATGATGTATTTCTCAAATGCGCTCAGCTTCCAGATGCGGATCAATCTGTTTCGGCATTTACTCAGGTTACCGATGGAGTTTTTCGAGAAACGCCACATAGGTGATATCACATCACGCTTTGGCTCCCTTAGCCCGATCAACAGCCTGTTCACCAACGGTATTGTCGCTGTCATCCTCGACGGCGTGATGGCGATTGGCACGCTCGCACTTGCTTTCCTTTATAGCGCCGAACTTACTTTAATCGTACTGGGTTTTCTCGCATTTGGTTTTGTGATCGAGTGGTTAACTTTCCCGATCATCAAGAAAAAGAATGAAGAGATTTTGCGTTTAGGCGCGAAGGAGCAAACCAACTTCCTTGAGACGATCCGCGCAGCGCGTACAATCAAGATATTCGGGCAAGAAACATCCCGTGAGAGCCAGTGGCAGAATGTGGCCGCCGATAATTTGAATGCTAATATCTGGCTCGCCAAATTCAATCTGAATGTTGGCACTTTTTCTGGAGTTGTCGGCCTCGTTCAGTCAATCCTGACGCTTTATATCGGCGCGCATCTCGTTATTGATGGCACCATGACGCTTGGGATGCTCTTTGCCTACCAAGCCTATGCCGGGCAGTTCTCGGGGCGCATTAACGGTGTTATCGATCAAATATTTGAATTTAAAATGCTCAAACTTCACCTCGCACGCCTCGCCGATATCGTTCACACCGAACCCGAGATCAAACCGGACGCGGAAGAAATCAACATCATTACAGTTGACAGGAAGCTCAGGGGCGATATCAGCCTTCGCAACATTCATTATCGTTACGGCGAGACCGAACCCTTTATCCTGAAGGGTGTGAATATGGATATCCGGGCAGGTGAAATGATTGCAATTACTGGCGCATCAGGCGGCGGTAAGACAACCATGCTCAAGGTTCTCTTGGGTCTGCTTAACCCACAGGAAGGCGATATCTATATCGACGACCAGCCCCTGAGTATATTGGGACCACAGGCTTACCGCACCAATCTCGGGGTGGTCATGCAGGATGACCAACTCCTTTCAGGCACCATTGCAGACAATATCAGCTTCTTTGATCCGAATATGGATATGGAACGGGTTGAGGTCAGTGCCAGGCTCGCGCACCTTGATCAGGACATCATGAAGAATCCGATGGGGTATAACAGCCTTGTTGGTGATATGGGCACGACCTTGTCTGGCGGTCAGAAACAACGGTTGTTGCTCGCTCGCGCCCTCTATCGCAAACCGCGTATCCTGTTTCTTGACGAAGGCACAGCAAACCTTGATGCAGAGGCCGAAGCCTATATTGGCAAGGTCATTCGGAACTTACCCATTACCCGCATTATCATCGCGCACAGGCCTGCGCTCATCAATATGTCCGACCGGGTGTTTGAAATGCAGGAGGGTGAACTGATCGAAGTCAGTGGCAATACGCCGCTGATCGCGGCAGAGTAAGGAGCAACTCATGAAGAGAATAAACTGGCTCTTGCTTTTGATTATAATCGCTACGGTGATTGCACTTGTCAAACCATTCTTCTTATTGCCGGAGTATGTAGGTACGACACCTGAAGATTTATATATGCCTTTTGCGATTATCATGGTCTACCAATGGATTGAACGAGCCAAATACAAACTTTTTTCTCGAAAACCGAATAATGATGAAGTGCAATGATGAGCCTTAATGGTCTATTCAGGAAAGAAGCTGTAGAGCATCAACGGGCACGGCTCTGGGGTGATGTAATCCTCGTGCAGCCGATCAGCTATTTGATCATTGCTGGTGTCGTTGCCATGATCATGATTGCGGCGGTTATTTTCCTCACTTCCCAAAATTATGTCCGCAAGGAAAGTGTGCGGGGTTACCTCGTGCCGGATGCGGGCGTGGTGCGCGTATTCGCCGATCAAGGCGGCGTGCTGGAGAA
Organism: Kordiimonas sp.; assembly: GCA_965199355.1. Taxonomy (GTDB): domain Bacteria; phylum Pseudomonadota; class Alphaproteobacteria; order Sphingomonadales; family Kordiimonadaceae; genus Kordiimonas. Next base: position 88,915 of record CBDARB010000007.1, on the reverse strand, counting down.
GCTGTATCTGGAAGCAGGGCAAGAGGTTCGAAAAGGTGATCCGATTGCACTCGTGAAACTGGAGCGTCTGTCAACCACCGGCGAGAGCTCAGGGGAAGAAGTGCTGGCATCTGTCAGGCGTGATCTCGCAAGCGTTGAGAAACGCTTGGATGAAAGTCATAAGCAACAGGAAAAAGAAACCAAGGGTCTGAAAGGCCGCATAATCGGCTTCAAGGCTGAATATGCTGCCATGCAAGCCGAGCTTACCCTTCTTGATGAACGCATTGAGCTTGCGAGTAAGCAATATGATGCAGCACTGGAACTTTCTCAAAAAGGCTATGCAGCCGAGCGACTGGTGGACGAGCGGCACAATGTTGTCCTGAACACGCTACAAGCCAAGACCGGCATGGCCCGACAGATCGTGGGTATTGAAAACACAATCAAGGATGCAGAAAACAGCCTCAGCCTCTTGCCGTTCCACTTTGAGGAAGAACGCGCTAATCTGACTAGTCGAAAGGAAAGCCTTGTGCAGCAACTGGTCAACCTTGAGCAGGTAAAAGGCTATACGATCACGGCATCTGTGGACGGGATAGTAAGTGGCGTATTGGTCGCGGAAGGCGGTAGTGTCCGGCCGAACCTGCCCCTTATGACGATCAGGCCGAGCGGTGCCAGATTACTTGCCCAACTTCTCGTGCCAAGCAGGGCGATTGGCCTAATTGAAGCAGGCCAAGCCGCAAAAATCCAGTATGATGCTTTCCCCTATCAGCGCTTTGGTATCTTTGACGGCGAGGTGCAAAAGGTATCAGGAAGCATCCTGACACCTGCTGATCTACCAACCCCTGTTGTCATGCAGGAAGCTTTCTATGTGGTCGAAGTGAACCTTGACCATCAGAGCATTGACGTGGGAGGCAAGCCAGTGCCCCTCAAAGCAGGGATGGTCTTGAAAGCTGATATCACGCTTGAGAACCGCACCCTCGTTCAGTGGATGCTTGATCCAATCTTCTCTGTGACGGGGAAATTGTAACTTCCGAGTGTGCTAATCGTGGACATGATCGTTGATCTCTGGATTCTGGAACAGGAAAAAGGATACGTGTCAACACGCTTCAGACAGTCGCTGGAAACCGCCATCCGCGGGGAAAACCGCCATGTAGCTCCCTGCGAGAAAGCCGGTACGATGAGGCTCTACCGGGATGTTCGAGCACTTGAAATTTTGGTTAGGCAAGGTTTTCTTATGTGGACATCTGTCAACTGTGAGATGCCTTTTTTCGGGTGATTGGCTCAATTTCCTTATGTTTCTGCCTGCGGATTGTTTGCGTTTGGTGCGAGCGCCTTTGGCCGGTCCCTGTGCCTGGTTACCGGATATATGATAGGATCGCGTTGTCACCGGCTAGCGTAAGCCTTTTATTATTCGTGCCTGTCTGGATACAGGATCACCAAGTACCGTTTTCGGTACGCGCCAGTTGACGGGGATGCTGCCTTTTTTTGCTGTCGGTTATGCCGACCGAACCTCGCTCGCAGCATCCATATTGACGCAGACGATGGTTCCAAAGTCACCCTATTGTGACCGCGTCCCAAAACCAGCAATAGGCATGAATACATGCTCGCATGCCACCGACCATCAAATTCAGCTTGCATTGCAAAGGAGGCCCATACACGCGAAAGAGTTTGTTCATGCCCGACACTTTTTTACCCCTGATCCCGAGTGGTAAAGCAAGCAGAATTCAAATCACAATGGCTTTTATTGTAAATTCTTCGCAGGGGGCGATTTAACATCAAGCGACCATGGTTAGTAGCTGTTATCTATCGCCAACATCGCTCTTGTTTCGGAGGCAGGGCGCTTGATCAATCAACCGGGTCTTTTTTGGAGAGAAGGAATTCATCTCTCATGCGCCCCTCTTTTTGTGCCTTGGTTTTGGTCCTGCCGGAGCCAGTTTTCAATTCTCAAGCCATCAACTCTTGAGAACTCTTTTTCGTTGTCAGTGATAATAACCAGGCCCTCACTTCTGGCGTGCCCGGCAATCAAGGTATCGCATGGCCCGATTCCCTGGCCACGAGTTTCCAGGTTGCCCCGTATTTCGGCAGCATGGACTGCCCCTTTCGTTCCAAAATCAAGTATCTCGAGATTACCGAGCAAAGCGTGAAGCACCGATTGGCTTTTGTCTCTATGCCGGGATTTTTCCACACCCGTTTGAAGTTCGAAGGCTGTAATCGTGGAAACACACATATGTACTCCCTCACGATTGAATCTATCCTGCAGGTGTTGGCCCCGACCTTTCATCAGAGCTATACAGATATTTGTATCGAGCATGTATTTCCGCATTATACCTGCTCACGCTCTGTAAATTCGCCTTGCTCGCGGTCAGGCATAAAGTCGTCGCCGAGCTTTTGCATATTGAAAAAAGCGTCCCACTGATTTTCTACCGGTGTAATTATCAGGCTATTGCCGTCCTTCCTGATATACACAGCCTTGGTTCCAGGTTTTAATCTAACTCCGGCAGGGATCCGTACGGCATCACTTCTACCGGATTTAAAAACCGTTGATCTCGCTGCATTTTCCATTTGTGTTTCTCCCATATGTCATAATACATAGTAATAACACATACAGATAAAGTCAAGACGCAGTTTTTAGTGTGTCGCACACATGGGATAGGTTCGGTGGCTTTGCCAAAATCCCGAAACTACGGCGCGTGTCAGAGAATTGAAGCGTGGTAAGAACAAAGGGTTATCTTTTGATCAGGCATTAGGGTGCAGCGCTATCCTGCCGGTCTAGTATTTATATGCATTTACAAGCACCTAGACCCCATGATTTCTGCCTTTAGGCCGTGAATAAAGAAAAAACATGGTTGATTCTTGGTGCTGGTAACGAAACGAAAGCAGGCAAAGCCACAGAGTTTAATGGTCAGAAACACTAGCGGTTTTGTATGTCTGTATAGGTCTCGCAACTGTAGAAAATTGACGTTACCGAGCAAGTCATGCCGTTATCATAGTCCCGGGCAGGATAATATGGCCTGCCAGCTTGCAACAGGCGTATCATGTTACAGTGTTTACGAAGAGCACACGATAAATTCGGTCTTGTGCACCATCTGTATTTTATCGTCGATGCCTATATCACCACCTAGGCTAGCGAAGGTACAGGGAAAATCTGGCGCTATTTCGGAGTTCAATAAAGCTTTTCAAGGAGTGTAAGTTATGTGGAAATATATTGGCTTGCTACTTATGATTTTGATTTCAATCTATCTACTATTTCTCCTGCCTTATCTATTTTTCTGGCTCCCCATCTTCTTGTCTATATGCTTCTGCTATGTATATTTTATAGCAATAGATTATTATAACAAAACTAGGGAAGCCAGATTTGATAAAGACTTTCTTTCCAAACCCTTCAATATCGGTTTTGCAATTGCAGCTTTTATGCTTCCGGCTCTGATTGAAAGGTATGACAATGCTGACCTCGTTTCTAAGCCTGCCTTGCTGTCTGCCATAACCCTGATTTTAGTAGGTATAACTACCTGTCTGTGGGCAATTTTCTCAATGCCGTCACTTAAAACTGAGACCGATGGCACTGTTGAATTGGATAGCAACTCATTCACGAAGCTAAGGGTTATAGCCTTGGTATTTTTGTTGGTTGGTACAGCTGCTTTTACCATTTCTTTCACCATAAACGGCTATAACCACCTCACTGGTGATGATAAACCGACCGTCCAATCAAAAATAGAGAAGCAGAGATGAAAGGCTTCAAATAGGATACATCATGACTGAATATACCCTCTCATCAAACACATTGATTGCTATCGCTGAAAACTCTAACGTAGATGAAAGCGTTAATAGTAACATCATGCTAGTTGAAATATTAGGGAAAGCATTCTGGGATGTGATGATTGATAATGATAATGATGATGGGGATATTCAAGAAGCAAGGAGCGGTGACATTGAGGAAGTACAACCTTATGATTTAGCTGCATTTTTTCTATGCTTTATCTTCGACCCGGCCAAGTCTCCTGAATACGAAAGAAAAACGAAAATTGTTAGACAATCCTGGAAAGAGCTCGAATTTTCTGAAGATTTACTAAATCGCTTCGGAGAGTTAGTTGGCCAGATAGTGAGAGCATATGGAAATTCTAGCCTTTCTCTCACGTTTTGGATAGATAATGACTTAATCTCTCGACTAATAAATAATTTAAACAATAACACTTTGATACATAGAGAAGAGTAATTTAAAGCCTGTGAATATCATACAGGTTTTTCAGAAATTTCCAACACAAGAAGATTGCATCAAGCATTGGGAAGCGGTGCGCTGGCCGGAAGGTCCATCATGCCCTTATTGTCAGTCTAGACACACCAATCCAACAAAGAAGGAACGGCGTCATTTCTGTTACAACTGCAAAACATCCTTCAGTGTAACAGTTGGTACATCTTTCACCGGACACACCTTCCTTTGCAAAAATGGTTTTTAGCGATCACTCTTGTTCTTAATGCCAAAAAAGGCATATTCGCCTTACAGCTTTCCCGTGATCTCGAAGTGAACAAAACACAGCGTGGCACATTGTGATAACGTACAAAATCTTTCGCATGTATGGATCTCCGGTGGATGTCAAGCATATTGGCGAGCAAGGCTGCCGAGATAGCGATACTGCAGCCAGATTGAGACATATAGCAGGAACCCAATGGTCCACCCGCAAGTACATGAATATGGACCCGCTATTCGCGGACCAAACACAAGGAGCCATCGTTGCATGAGAATCAAAAGTGCGAAAGATATTTGACACTACCAGTAAATCAGATAGAATTTACACATGCCATATCCACCATGTGGATATGCACAGCTTAAAATTGGATACCGATCTTGGTTCTTATTTGATTATTCGTTACTTTCTTCTTCTGCTTTGCGTGCCAACGCCAAGTCCCGATATTCTCTGAATTGGTTTAGAATTGGAGTGCAGTGGTCATCCATTAGGTCCAGAAACTCCCGATATCCGCTGGTGTTGAGAAGAGCCTGATCAAATTCGTTATAGTATTCACCAATTCTTTCATCGAGCGGCAAAGTTACTTTGATATCGTTGATATTATTCATATTGGACATCATTTCTTGAACTGGGTGCATTGACATAATAAGCGAGCATAGTGGTGAATGCTTCTGATACATTGTTTTCATCTCCTCAATCTCGGCATTCGTAGAATGGGCGTCCCATGCAGTCATCGCTGGAAATGGTTCAAGGTATGAACAAAGGGGATCAAGGCGCTCCTCAACTTGCCGCATGAAAAACGTGCGATACCATTGGTCTAGAAATTCCAACTGGAATTCTTCCCATGTAAAGAGCTTAATATTGGTGTTCTCTATTACATCGAAACAACCCGCCTGAAAGCCCGCTTTTGACACAATGTATCCACTGTTAGCTCCGATATCCGCTACGACGGTTCTAAATCCATGAACAATCGCTTGCGGCACTCGCGATGTCCAATTTTTGCATTCTACGATTGTTGTGTATTCCCGCCCCCGTACAATTTCTTTAGCGTACACATCGAGTTCAACATTACCCCTTGCAGTTGCTACAACTGTTTCTACTTCTGTGTTGAAACCACATTCTTCCAAAATTTGAGCTGTATCATTCTGAAGGTCTTGCCAAGTTGCTGGTTCTTGTTCAGTTATTTTTGACATGCTGTGCTCCAAACCCGATTGAAGGTGGATCATTTGAGCCATAAATGATCCCTCTATTTTCAGGTCATATCCATTAATTCATACCGTTTAAATTAAACGCAAGATGTGTACTGGTAGTACCATCTTGACAAGGGGGTCGCTGCGCACCCCCGTTGTATCCCCCGCACTAGAGTAGCTAAACGGCATATTTGTTTTTATCGAACAATATCGTGCTTGCTTATGAATGGTCAATTCAATAGGTTGTATTTTTGAAAATTAATACCAAAAATACAGTTTATGGTGGTTTTTTGTAATAAATATTCTTGAGGGGCTGGCATGAAAATAAATAAGGTAAATTTAAGAAATTTTCGACGCCTTGAAGATGTGGAAATTGATTTTGATGAGAAAGAAACGGTTTTTGTAGGCCCAAATAATAGCGGCAAGACGTCCGCAGCTACTGCTTTTAGACTGTTCCTAAAAACACTCGATTTTAAGATTCACGATTTCTCTGTTTCTAAGGTTTCAGATATTGATCGCTTTGGTGCAGATGAGGGTGGTGTCGAGCTTCCAGCCTTAGAAATGGACTTATGGTTATCGATTGACCCAAATACAGAATTTGGTCGTGTCTTTGCGTTGTTGCCTCAAGCTTCAGGTCTAATTGATAAAGTGGGTATTCGAATTCAATATTCAGCCCAAGACCCTGAAAAGCTAAGAGAAGGATATGCTTCAGCATTTCCACTAGAGGAAGGTGGTGAGCGTGCTAGAAGTTTGTCAGAGTTTTTGGCTCTTCCCTCAAATCTTTCAAGGTATTTTTCTGCTCAATATTGGACTTTGGAATCTACAGATGGTGAGCTGATTACTCATCATATGGAAGCCGATGAAGCACGGAAAACGTTAGCATCAATCCTACGTGTGGACTTTGTGGATGCTCAGAGGAACATTGATGATCATGAAGCCTCAAGGAACACTAGATTATCTCAGGCATTAGCAACTTATTACAAAATGAATTTGGAGCAGGCGGAGATAAACGAAGAAGCCAATCGTATTATTGATGAAAACAACGAAAAGCTAAGTGAACACTACGAAAAGAGCTTTGGTAACTTAGTGGAAATCCTAAAAAGCTTAGGTGTTCCGTCAGTTCATGACAGAGAGCTTAAAATTATATCTTCTTTGAGCCCTGAAATGGCGTTGAAGGGAAATACTTCCCTTCTTTACGTTGATCCAAATAATGATCACGAATTACCTGAAGCATACAACGGATTAGGATTTAAGAATCTTGTATATATAACCATCCAAGTTAGTCACTATTATCTCCAATGGATTTCTACAAAAGATAAAAGACCGCTATGCCAGCTAATCTTTATTGAAGAGCCAGAAGTTCATTTGCATTCTCAGGTGCAGCAGACCTTTATTACTAACCTGTGGAATATTATTGGCGATGTTGCCCAAAAGGAGGGTGAGCAACACAATGTGCCTCAACTGGGTGTTACTACACATTCTTCGCATATTCTTGATGCGGTAGATTTCAGCAAAGTTCGGTATTTTAAAAGATGCTGCCTTGAGGGTGAAGATGAAGGCGCTGCAATAACTTTAAACGCATCTAAAGTGCTTAGTATGGAGACGTTTCAACCTTCCAGACCTTCGGCTGCTGGTGAAGTTGAAGATAAAGAAGAAGTGTTGCGGTTCTTGAAAAAATATATGCGACTTACCCATTGCGACCTGTTCTTTTCAGATGCAGCGGTTCTCGTGGAAGGAGCAGCAGAAAAAATTCTACTCCCAGCAATGACCGAGAAAGTTTCGCCAGATTTAAATAGCACTTATCTATCTGTGCTCGAAGTCGGGGGTGCGTATGCTAGCCGTTTTGCGGGATTGTTAGAGTTTATTGGTATTCCTTATCTGGTCATCACAGATATCGATGCAGTTGATCCAGAAGATAATCGGAAAGCTTGCAGAGCTGATAGTGAAAATGCGGTGACGTCAAACTCATCTATCAAGTTTTATCTAGGAGAAAGTCGCGTTAAGGAGTTGATCAAACTAAATGGTGACAATGTGACGGTTGCTGGAGGGGCAGGCTATATAGCTTATCAATATCCGACGAATACTCCATCGTATGGTGATAAAGAAACTATGTATGGGAGAACCTTTGAAGAGAGCCTGATCTATGAGAATATCGATGCGTTCAAGGCAGAACGACTTGAATGCGGCGTCAACATAGAAGATGACCCAGAAGAAGTTCGTAAGGAAGTTTATAAAAGAGTTAAATCATCAACTTTCAAGAAAACTGATTTCGCTTTAGACATGGCCTCTTCCGAAGAAGATTGGCAAACACCAAGATATATAGCAGATGGACTAAGGTGGCTTGCTGAAAAATTAGGCGTATCCTCAAATCCTCAGGAGGGTGAGCCTGATGCAAACTAGTTTCAAGCCTACTGAAGCAGATATCCAAATTAGAGATTGCTTGGATCATGGGATAAACTTCTCAGTAATTGCAGGTGCAGGCTCTGGTAAAACTACGTCTCTTGTTACAGCTTTGCATTACTTGCGAGAACAGAAGGAAGCTGAATTCAAGAGAGACGCAAAAAAAATTGCATGTATTACTTTTACCAATAGGGCAGTTGAAGTCATTTCAGAGCGTTTAGGTTGGGATGAGTTGTACCTTGTTTCCACTTTGCACAGCTTTCTTTGGGGCGAGATTAAGCGTTTCACAACCGACATAAAGCGCTGTTTGAAAGAAACTCTAATCCCCGAACAAATTGCTAAGTACAAAGAGAGGGATAATGGAGGTAATAGCCAAACTGCCCTAACGGCTAGGGAGAAGGCACTATTATTAGAAATCGACCTCATCGCGTTAGATGATGTCAAACAATTCAAGTATGATGACACGTCTAGTTTTAGCGATTATGCGAAAGGGCGACTGAGCCACGACGATATTATTGCAATATCTGGACTGATGATTACTCAGAACGAGATTCTACAAAAAATCATTGGTCAAAAATATCCTTATATCTTTGTAGATGAAGCTCAAGATACGTTTGATGATGTCGTTTCAGCTTTTAATGCCGTATGTGCGGCGGATGGCCTCCCAATAGTTGGTTACTTTGGTGACCCTATGCAGCAAATCTACGATAAAAGGGCTGGTGATTTTTGTGGCCCTGAAGGTTCCAGACCGATTACTAAGCGCGAGAACTTCAGGTGTAGCCCTGAAGTTATTAATCTTCTCAATGCCTTTCGGGATGACGTCCAACAGTTCCCTGCTGGGGACAATGCGGAAATAAAAGGCAGCGTGGAATTAATCTTAGTGGAAGCGGAAGCTCCTGAAGCTCCAAGAAACAGGTATTCTGACGAGCAATTGGATAGAGTATCTAGCAAGTTCCAGCAAATCACAGATTCGTTTGGTTGGGGCGATGAGGACGACGTAAAATTCTTGTTTCTGGTTAGGCAAATGATCGCCCGTAGACTAGGGTTTTCTGAGCTAAATAAGTTATTTACTGGCCAATATGCTTCCACAAAAGCCCAGGATGATTATCAAACGGGTGAACATATACTTATAAAACCGCTACTTCGTTTTATTTGGCCTGTTGTCCAAAGTTATAAAAGCGAGGATATGAGGTCTGTAATGAATCTTCTACGAACTTATAGCCCTGCTTTTGATCCTGAGGGACAAAACTCAAACAAGCCTGTTGGTGAAATGTTGTCTACAGCAAATGCTTTGGTCAAAGAGTTGTACGATTGTTGGAACTCAAAATCACTAAGAGCAATCTATAAGTTCATACATGATAACCAACTCTATAATTTTCCCGAACGCTTAACAGATGATTTATGCCGCGACCCTATGCCTGAAGAGTACGACAAGAAACAACATTCTGAAGAAAAAGGGCGATGGTTAGTGGATTGTTTTTTTGAGATGGATAGTTCTCAACTTGATAAGTACGTGCAGTTTGTAAATGACAATACACCATACAGTACGCAGCATGGTGTGAAGGGTGAAGAATATCCAAATGTCGCTGTAGTGTTTGATGATACGGAGGCAGCTTGGAATTTATATAGTTTTACTAAGACGTTGATCCCGAGCACGGCTGGTGAAGGTACAGAAGGACAAGTCAATCGTAGCCGAAAGCTAACCTACGTTTGTTTTTCCAGAGCAGAGGTGAATTTGAAGGTAATTTTATTTACCCAGAATCCAGAGGCTGCTAAGCAAGAATTGATAGCAGCCTCTTTATTCGAGGATGGTCAGATTTCAATACATCAATAAGGACATAAACTGCACTAGTTTTGGTGTTGTTCAGTGCTGCTTTCAAACCACCAATGCTTTTCAGCAATGATTGGATAACGATTTTCTACGAATAAAACCTGCTTGTTTCTGTGCAGCGTCATCATATCATCAGCGTATGCAAGTGGACGAGAAACATCATCGGTATTGATTGTCTCACTTGTGCCTGATGTTGACGATCCGCCTTGTGGTCCAGATGAATTAGAGGCATTTTTTCCAAAGCTAAACGACCGTTTCTTCATAGTCGTCATACCGCATAGGTGTTCTGCATATTTGGCGGTCTCGTAATCCCTTGAACCAAAGTATTGGAATACACCAGCATTAGAGACAAAGGTTTGCCATGCCTTGTCGCCATAGAGCTTCATCAATTGTCCAAGGTCTTGTGTAAACACCCATAGCTGTACACCAAGCCCTGCCATTGTGCCGTAGGCTTTTTCAATCAGTGGCATTTTCTCTAGGGTCTGTTGACAATCATCTTGCAGCAATGAGCATAGCTGTTATGTTCCAGTTGGCTGCGTAGCTTGTATCGGTCTTGTCGTATCGGGTTGCTATACCCCTGAATTCCTTGATCTTTGCGAAATAGTTTTCCACCAGATGACGCCATTTGTACATGTCCTTATCGTACTCACGTTGTATTTTCCGGTTCGCTTTGGGTGGGATAACAGCCCCTGCACCACGCTCCTCAAGCTCTTGCAGAAGCCAGTCGACATCAAAGTCCTTGTCGGCCAGCAAAGCGCCAAAGGAAACGTCCCGGATCAGAGGGGCAACCCCTTTCATGTCGTGGGCCTGTCCGGGCAGGAGGATGAACCGGAACAGGTTACCCAGCGCATCCACCAAAGCAACAACCTTGGTCGTCAGGCCACCACGGGAGCGCCCGATGGCCTGGTTCTGAATCCCCCTTTTGCGCCAGATGCCTTCTGGTGAACCTGAACAATCGTGCCATCAACAAGGGCGTATTCAAGGTCGGGTTCACCGCTTATGGCCTTGAAAAGACTCTCGAATACGCCTTTCTCCGCCCACCGGCGAAACCGCTTGAATATACTGTTCCAGTTGCCGAACCCTTTTGGCAGGTCCCGCCAGGGTGACCCTGTGCGCACACGCCACAAGATAGCTTCCATAAACAGGCGATTGTTGCGGGCCGTCACCCCCGGATCCTCTGGCTTGCCCGGTAGAAGCGGTTCAATCTTCTGCCAGAGGTCATCTGAAATGACCAAACGATCTGCCTTCATCAAAGCCTCCCTTTTGAAGGCTTGAATCAGAAAACAGCCAAAAGAGCAAGCTTATTTGTCAACAGACCCTAGTGCAGCAAACTCATCCAAAATTACGCGTACGGGCGGCTTGTTAATATCTACAGGTGCACGAGTAAGATCAATCATGGCCGAAGTAACAAGTAAACGTAACCAGCGGTGGAATGTTGGTAAGCGATCTAACGGAAGGACAAGATAAGCAGTTATGCGTTCATTGGCTGTCTTCAGGTCAGCAAAACTGAAATCATTCTCTTTGTTACCTTCAAGGCTCTTTCTGATGACAGGACTATCCAGAAAATGTGTGTTGGACTGTGCCGATGATAGTACACCAGAGAATTCTTTCGCTTCCTTTTGCTTGATACGTGATGCGGCAGAGCGAACAATTGGATGGTCACTCAATTGCATATCCATCAGGACTTCATTTAAATGTCCCTACAAGGTCTGTAGCGTCCTCTGCTGCCATAGGTAGGGTGATAAGATCGCGAACCCTTGCAAGGGTTCGATTTCCTTCTTCTGCTTCATCTGTAATGACATAGAGAATAATGCCGTAGATCAGCGCTTTTGCTTCTTCTGTCCAGAATGGGTCTTTGTCAGATGGAATGACTAATGCTTCTGCCAGCATCATTACGTCTGTCACAAGATCAGGATCATTGGGGTCAAGGAATGATAAAGGGTTAAACCCGCTTAGATATTCTTCTGATATTCCGTCTCCATATTTATCGGCTTCAGTAGATACAGCCCAAGGGTCAATCACATATACCTTACTGTCTCTGCCATCACACGCCTTGGCGCGGGCTTCTACAGTACGCCGTGCATTTTCTCCTTTAGGATCAATTACCAGCATAGATGAATTTGAGCGTAGAAGGTTTGGGATAATAGCTGTCGCACCTTTACCTGTACGCGTGGGGGCAACGGTCAGAGCATGCATATCACCGTCATAGACGATTGACCTGTTGTCTTGTCCAATTTTGCCTAGAAACAAGCCATCATGATTTTCCGTATCTTTAACTAGACCCCAATCAAGTAAGTCTCGGAAAGTAGCCCAACGTGAAGACCCAAAAACATTTGGTAAGCTCGTTCCATTATCAAACATCACAAACAGAGAGCCCACTAGGGCAAGACCTAGTGCACTGCCTACGATTATTGCTAGGAGTGAAGTGACTTCTGTGTATCGTCCATCATTGCTATCGCCAACCAACGCAAGAAGCACAGCGACTGTGACGATTGCCCAAACTCCCCCTTTGCTTAACGCAAACCTAAGACCAAAGAGCAAAGTCCAAACAGCATGCCGCCGAATATTGCCATTGTTAAGGTACTGTTTGTAATAAGGCTATACATACCCATCATTGTCTGGGTTTTGGCTATAAATGAGAAAGCCAAGCGCCGCTATGATAATGATTGTCGCTGCACCGCCTCCGATGCCTGTTTTATCTTCATTTTCCATTCTTGAAGGCCTCGAAATAATACGCCAAAAAAAGCAAAAAAAATACACAGAAGGCAGAATGACTTAATCTGAATACGTGTAAATACCCTCACGTAAAATTGAAAATTTGATGCGTAATAATTGGTAGCTTTGGAGGGCAAATAGCTGGAGTTTTTCTACTGTTGCGACAATGTAGTTTTATTGGTACCGTTACAAATCGGTGATTTTGTTAACTTTCATGTTTTGTAACATATTGAAAAATATAATCTTTATCTGGATTTTCGATGGAATTGAAGAAACGTACCGTGTATTAAGTTACATATACAAATAGCGCAGTGTGACATATGGCTAAGAAAACTCTATCAGTGGAACGAATATTGAGCTCTTATGGGCCGATGTTAACGAGTGATGTTTCTGCGTTGTATCGAAAGCAAGGTGTTGGTGCTGAAGCAGCTAGGCAGAGAGTTAGTCGTAGGTCAGATGCTGTGAAAACTCTTAAAGGATTGTCGTTTCCAAAAAATGCACGCTTTTTGTATCTCGAAGGTGACTTTGGAAGTTCGCGTTTCTTCACAGCATTAATTAAAAAGTTGCAAGAGACTTCTCCTGCTTACTCTTCAGCAATATCAGGGTTAACTGCTCGCGGTGGAATTTGTTTTCAAGACTATTGGCACATAGCTTCCGGTTCTCCCGTCTTGCAAACAGGGCACGTTGCGAGCGAGGAAATTTTAAATCGTTTGCTAAATGTAAAGCTTTTCTCACGGGAAAATATTGCAGGTATTGGACACTGCATTGTGCTTTCTGACGGTTTTACTGTGCCAAATTATGCGGCCTTTCGTACTCGCATGACTTTAGAGCAAATTTTGATTGAAACAGTTAAAAATTGGGCGATACGTACGGGTTTTTCTTCAGAGAACGCTATTATGGTTCGTTCCCCTTCACGCTTACCTGAATTCTCTACGCATCGGTTTGATATTGTTGGGCCCTGTTTTCTACAGGCACTAATGAAGCATAATAATGGTAAGTTAAAGCATGATTTCTTTGTAGCTGATGTTATTTGGAACAACGAACTCAGAGAAAGTGATGTTATCGCCTTCCTGCGAAAGGTGGCAACACTGAAGTCATTGCGCAAATTGATGACGTTTCAGCCAATGCTTGTCGCAAATGGATTTACACATGAAGCTCTAATGCTTTGTCGTTCGAAAGGTATTATGGCGGTTACACCAGATACCCTCTTAGGACGCGATGTCGCACAAGGTCTTATGGAGTTATTTGATACTCTTGAGCGAGCAGCGGCTATCGCTATTGGTAACCCTGAGAAAATACAGTTGATGTTTGATAATCTCTCTCAAATAGATGGTTTGGCAGGGAATATGCGTGTTGCCATGTTTGAAATGATAGTGACGCATATAGTGAAGTCTTTAAATGCTGGTTCTGCAGATATTGGCGAAATTGTTACCGACTACCAAACAAAAGGAAAGGCAGATATCGATGTTCGGTTAGTTCAGCCAGATAAAGTAATTTGTTATGAGTGCAAAGGCCATGCATCGCACATCGAGGTTACTCTGGAGGATGTTAAATACTGGTTGGAAAAACAGGTGCCAATTATTAGAGCAGCACAAAACGCAGAATCCCGATTTAATAACAAGAGAATGGTTTTTGAGTTCTGGACTACTGGAACATATGAAGTGGATGCTCTGGAGTATTTGGAGAAAAGAAAGAAAGCTACCAATAAGTACGATATTGATTGGCGAGACGGTGCATACGTTTTAACAGAGTCTCGCAGGCTAGAGACTGACATGATCACTAAAACACTCAAAACTCACTATTTCACTAAAACACCTGCGGAAGTATTGGGTGTATTGTGACTAGTTGAGTGGGATGTCTACCTTACGCGGGGTTCTCTATATTGGTTTTGATGCTGACTTCGGTAGTGTTCTTTATTAAGTGCTTGGGTAATTATATTGTTTAGCCGTTTCCGCTCTTCTTTTTGCCGCACGTTCATGCGTCTGTTCTCTTTCAGTAGTTTCTGCCTTTCTTCACACTGCTTGAAGAGATTGTCATCTTTCTGTTGTTGGTGTTCCTTGACTTGCTCCCATGCTGCAAACTGAGCTTCCTTCTTTCGCTGTGCAGTTTTTCGAGACAAGAAATCCAGATAACGTACAGAAAGTTTCGCACATTTGAATTTGACGATGGTTCCTTTCAGACTGATTGAGAGGAGCATAGAATGGCAGAAGAAGAGAAGCCCAAAGCTATGGGGCAAGTGATCCAGATTGATGAAGGTCGTATTCGTGACCATTTAGGCGAGATGGTGCGTGGCACTGTTGAAGAGGCGCTGAATGCGATGCTGGATGCGGAAGCGGATCCAACAAGCCAGATATACCTTTTCTGGTTTGAACAGCGTTGCGTCGTTGGAACAATTCGCGCTCTTCCCGTTGACGTTTAGCGAGTGATTGTCGTGTCAACTTCTGCTGTTTGGCGAGAGCGAATACCTTTTCCTGAACAATGCTTTTTTGTGTGTAGTGTTTTTGCTTTTGCCGATTAATCAAGTCTTTCAAGTTTGGGGTGATACGTTCTTTGAAAGTTGTTTTGACTGTATCAACTGATGGTAAGCTATCTGGATCACCTAAACGTTGTTTAACCTCCCTAGTGCCTACCCCTGAATATCTTGCGAGTGCATAGACTTCACCGCGATAATCAACAGCAACAAACCCACGCTTATCCCCTCGGGCTAACATAAATCCGCTTTCTGACAAGGCAGCGTTAAGCGCTTTGCTACAATCTGAATGTTGCCACGCAGATTGGAATATCTGTTTAATCTCTCTTGGGTCTCTACCTGTCCGTAATGCTTGTTGCCATTCACTCAAACCGAAGTTGGTTGGATCACGTAACACGGGGTCTTTCAGGCCGTCAGGCAATTTCCAGCCATGTTCCAGATACAGTTCTTTTGAAAGTTCCATCAAGCGACGTTTATAGAATGGCAGGTTCACAGCCTTCAATTTATCGCCATCAATACCAATACGCGACCACACTACATGAGCATGCCGCCGCCCTTCTTTTTCATGAAAGACAATCGCGCGCGGTTGTCCGCCCAAACCAAGGCGCTTTTCCGCTTCGTCTGCCGCACGCACAAAGGCTCGTGTTCCTACTGTCTCATGTGCGGGAGGATTGAGAGATAAGGAAAAGAGATACTGTTTACATTTGGTGGCTTTAGATATGGCGTGTGCTTCATCAAATGCGCCTTGCAGGTCATCAGCAATGAAGCCGCGCATTTCGTGT
Source organism: Kordiimonas sp. (assembly GCA_965199355.1). Classification (GTDB taxonomy): domain Bacteria; phylum Pseudomonadota; class Alphaproteobacteria; order Sphingomonadales; family Kordiimonadaceae; genus Kordiimonas. Next base: position 73,088 of record CBDARB010000007.1, on the reverse strand, counting down.
ATTTCTATATGTTCATTCTCATCCTTCATAAGATGACGGATAAGATTGAATAGCCCTTTTCTGCAGTTTCGTGTTATTTTTTACTGGCAGGTGACCACGTGGCGAAAGGCAGGGTGTGAGGTTCAAGCCCCGCTGCGCGGCCCGATCATCGTCGCTCCTCCCTTGTGGCGCCTGCACCCTTCTTTGTCCCCGTTCGTCGCCAGCCATCTGTCATTCTGCGATAGATGCTCTCCGCTTGTTCGGCAATTTTGCGATCAGCATGGCGGCGTTCCGGCAGATTGTAGTCGTAAGAACTACCGCGCTGGCCTCGTTGTGCGGGCCATCAGGACTGGCCGCTTCCAGGCGTAGTCTTCTTGTTTCGTCAGCATGTGCCACACGAGAATGGCAAGCTTCCGTGCTACTGCGACGGCAGCGATATGATTGCCGCGGCGGGCCCGCACCCGTTCATAGAAAGCCTTCAAGGGTCCGGGGGCTCTGACTGCTTGCCATGCGGCTTCAACCAGCAAATGCCTTGCGTTTGAACGACCGCGTTTGGTGATCCTGCCATGATAGGCCGGACCGTCACCAGACTGGCGGACACTCGGGTTCAAGCCAAAGTAAGCAACCAGTTTGTCCGGGTGATCAAAGCGGTCGATCCGTCCGATAGCGGCCATCAGGCCCACCGCAACCACCATATCTATTCCAGGGGCTGTCATGATCCGTTTGACATTCCCGTCGTCAAGAGCCGCCCGGGCGATATCCCGTTCGACGCCTTTCAGGGCGATGGTAAGCCGATCATATTCCTCAAGGTGTTGGGTGATGGCATCCTGTTCATCCTCAGGCAGATATTGTGCCTTTACGGATAAGGGCAAGGTTAAGCCCTCCACCTCTTTGATTACCTTTGAAAGACCTCTGCGTAATTATGGATTCCGTGTTTATTCAATCCCGGCTATCATTTGTTTGAAGCTTGTGAGTGATATTCGGGGGAGGATTTATGGATATTTTCATGCGTGAAGCGTTGGCTCGTGTGGGAGAGGATACAGTCTTGTCCCGGATTGAGGCGCTCCTTGACTGGTCCGCCTTTTTGCCGATCTTGAAGCGGGGTGTTCATCGATCTGGCAAGGGGCCATCCGGTTATGACGTCCTTGTTTTGTTCAAATGCATGCTGCTTGGCCAGTGGCATGATTTATCTGACCCCAAGCTTGAGCAAGCGCTGAAGGTGCGGCTTGATTTCATGGTCTTTTGCGGCCTTGACATTCACGAGCCTGTCCCTGATGAGACGACCCATTGTCGTTTTCGGTGCAGTTTGGTTGAGGGCGGTGTTTATGATGACTTGTTGGCGGAGGTCTGCCGTCAGATAGAAGAGCATGGCCTGAAGGTAAGGCAGGCGGAAGCTGCTATCATTGATGCGACACTTGTGGCCAGTGCTGCTCGGCCTCGCCAGTATATTGATGCCCCGCAGGACCGCGAGGAAGAAGAAAGCCCGGAAGGGGCTGATGTTTCCTATAGCGCAGACGCGGATGCCCGCTGGGTCAAGAAGGGAGGCAAGAGCTTGCTTGGTTACAAGGCTTTTGCCCGCTCGGACGAGGAAGGTTTTATCGACCGTGTGCACGCCACGTCCGCCAACAAGGGCGAAAGTCCTGAGTTTGAAACCATGATCAGGGGTGCAAGGGCCGGGCGTGTGCTGGCGGATAAGGCCTATGCCAGCCGCAAGAACAGGGAGATGCTTGCGGCAGGGCACTACAAGGACGGCATCTTGCACAAGGCTGCAAGGGGACACCCACTGAGACCGTCAGAGAAACGATTTAACAGATGCTATGGGGTGGGCGGCACGCTTGTGACATAGTGGCTGTCCAATCTTGATAACCTTACGGAGGACAATCCTATGCCCCATCAACCTTATGATCTGAACCGGTCGCGCACCGCCCTTGATAGTGATAACACATTGATCGTCGTTGTAGAAATGAGCAACTCCAGCTGGCTGGTCCACGCCGTGCTGCCGGGGGTGGAGCGCCGGCCCATGAAGAAGCTGCCGGTTGATGAGCAGGGCCCGCAGGGCCTGCTGCATCGCTGGCGTGCTGAAGCGGAACAAAAGAGCGGTCATCCAATCACCCGCCTCTGTGTTGCCTATGAATCTGGCCGGGACGGCTTCTGGCTGGCGCGCTGGCTGAGAGACCATGATATTGAGGCGCATGTGATGCATGCCGCCAGCATTCCGGTCACGCGGGACAATCGCCGCGCCAAGACGGACCGGCTGGACTGCCTGCTGCTGATGCGGGCCTTCACGGGCTGGCTGCGCGGCGAGGAAGATCACTGCCGGATGGTATTGGTGCCCACCATAGAGGAAGAAGATGCTCGTCGCTTGCACCGGGAACGCAAGGCCCTCGTCGGGGAACAGACAAAACTGATCAGCAAGCTCAAGTCCGTGTTTGCCTGTCTCGGTATCCGGGGGGTCAACCCGAAGCTCAAAAAGGCGCCTGACCATCTGGACGCGCTGCGCACCCCGGAAGGCGGGCCGATCCCGCCGGGTACGCTTGCCGAACTGCGGCGTGCCATGAGCCGGCTGGCTTTTGTCAGAGACCAGATTAAAGAAATCGAGACGCAGCGAGAGGAGAAAATCAAGCAGGAGCGAACCAGTGAGCATCATGTCATTGTCGGACAGTTGGCGACAATCCACGGCCTGGGGGTCGACACGGCGGACATGCTGGCGGGGGAGATCTTCTTCCGCGATATCCCTGACCGGCGCGCCCTCGCCCGTTATGGTGGTCTGACCGGGTCCCCGGATGAAAGCGGCCGAAAACGGCGCGAGAAGGGGTTGGCCCGATCCGGCAACCCGCGCGTGCGAAATGGCATGATCCAGTTTGCCTGGCGCTTCCTGATGTTCCAGCCTGACAGCGCTCTGGCCCGCTGGTACCGGGAGCGCACCCTGGACGGACGAGCAGATATCCGCAAGAAGATGATTGTGGCCCTTGCCCGCAAGCTGCTGGTGGCCCTGTGGAAGTTCATCACCCTGGGTGAGATACCAGAGGGTGTCACGCTGAAATCTGCACCCTGATCCCCAACCCAATACCCCTGTTCATCGGTCAGGAACACACACTGTCCTGACTATGAAGAGCCGGGGTGGTGGCAACCCGATACGATCCATGGCTGCCATGCCGCTGGACAGAATGGGCCCACCCCTCCGGTGCCAGACCGTCGATGCGTATCACTGCATCATGGTGACGATCCGAAAATGAGATCGACCGAATACAAGGATGTGGCGCGACAGGCGCCCGCGGCAAGGCTCCCCCGGACCTTCATACAGCCAGACAAGGAATAGCTTATGAAAAGCTGAACAAAACCACACTTGACAAAAAAAGCCCCATACAAGGATCATATCAAAGAGCCGCTACCGCATCGAACAATGCTTTGGCACGATGAAACGGCTGTTTGGGTTGCAGCGGGCGCGCTACTTTGGCCGAGCCAAAATGCATGCCCAGTTGGCAATGGCGGCAATCGGACAAAACCTGCTCAAGGCCGCAAACAAGATTACCCTCAACCTGCAAACACCGGCGACCGCATAACAAACCCCACAAGACAAATCCGTCCGCTTCACAGCTGACGGAACCATAAAGCCGACCTGAAACTAACCAGAGAAATAAAAACCGTTTCACGCAGAGGTCTTAACAAGGTGAAAAAATGGTGTTGGCCCATTGCGGCAACAAGAAAGGCGCTGACCTTATTGCCGACCGTTGGGGGGCAAACAGGGGCGTGCCTCGTGTTCCCTTTTTGCCCGACTGGAAAAAACACGGAGCCCGCCGCGCCGGGTTTGTCAGAAACGATACACTTTTGGCACAATTGCCTAAACTGGTTGTTATCTTTCCCGGTAACGGCATCACTGAAAACCTTGCTGATAAGGCGCGCGCCAAAGGGCTGCATGTGTATCGTCCCAGCCAGCAAAACAGTTGATATGCCCGAGGCGGCACCCGGTAGAGCGTGCCGCCCTTCTTTCCCCTCATCAAATAGACCGCCACTTTTGAATCTTTTGCGCAGGCGTCAAGTCGCCAGCGAAAGCGAGGGACACACCTGATGCACCAACTGCGGTTGTGATTCTTCTATGTAGATCAGAGACTTAGTCGTATGCGGTGTAATACGCTCCGCATACTTGAGCGTACGCGGTATACGGACATGTAAAAAACATGAGCAATATCAATGGTATGCAATGTTTACCCGTATACCAAACCGTACGCCCATGTATACGCTCCATGTAGCTTGTCAGTCGCATCTGGTTATGGCTTAATATGAGTGCTCGAAGTGAACTGTCCGGCTCAAGGAAGTCGGCACATGCTTATACCCCTCACTGTCAGGATACGACCTAACCTGTGTGACGCTATCGAACAGCTTGCCATACAAAGAAACACCACTGTCTTTGATCTTTTACGCACCATCCTTGAAGACAAATTCGGCAATAAGAACTGTGGCTTTGATGATCTTAGGGAATATCTTCAGTTCAGTATCAGCCTCTCCCTCAAGACACTCTATCTAAGCCGCTTCATGGCCGAGGGTATCGACAAGGATATGGCGGAGCAGATCATCAAGGAAGCTGATTCCTATATCACTGAGAATGGCCTGAAGGGGTCTCAGCACTGGCTGGACAGTGAAGGTGAATAGTCATGTCCCTGGATTCATTCACCACAGACAATAGAGGCAAGAAAGCCAGCCGTCGCAATAAGGACAAACGTCTTCGTTCATCCTCCACCAAATCTGAAGTGACCCCTGATGAACTGAAACACGCTCGCTTGATTGCTGCCCGCCTGGTGGACAAGTATGGTGACACCTACCTGCCCATCTTCCAGGAGATCAGCAAGCGATATGAAAGAAGGCTGCAAACACAACAGCAAAGAGATGCTGATATGGCAAATGTCAAAGCCGTGTTGAGGGAAAGCACTTGCAGTCGTGGCTCATCAGGCTCACCAAAAGCCTCCACAGAGCAATCAACTGGTCCAACGACTATGGACGACTTGCCTCTCTGGTCAGCGCTGGAGCAGCGGGATTAGAGTTAATTTTGTCGGCCAGGAATAGGCCAAAAGCAGCCATAAACATGGCGGAAGTGTCTACAATTTGGTAAAATCACCAGGCGCCAGTTAATCAGATTGATGCAACCGCTTCTTCATTTGACGGGCGACCTTTTGGGGAATCTTCTTATGCAACTCTAACAAATACTCATGGTGGCAATTTCTTAGTTTTTTGCCACTTCCGCATGGGCACACAGAATGCCCTTTCGGCCAATCAGCGCATAATATGTTGACATACGCTAACACGGTTTCCCTAACGGCATGTACATCAAGAATTTCAGCGAAGCTCTCAACAAAAGCACTTTGATCGTGGGCTCGTTCGCCAAATGGCCATTCCCCATAGTGATCAAAATAATTTTGTGAAACGAAGTAGGATTGAAGAATAGTGTTCATAAAGTTCGCGACTGAATGATCTGTCTCTTTCACCAACCACTCTTCCCATACTCCCAAGCAACATCTTTTTGACTTCGGAAAAACATGCCGCTCAAGCACTTTGGGAATTTTGTTTCCCGTTTCAAAGACCACTGGTTCAACATAGGGATATGTCCCTTGAATTCCGACCCATATTTCGTAGGAGTCGTAAGGCGTATCACTGTCATAAATATAATATGTACCTGAGATAATCAGTGTGTCGTTTTCGATTTCTGCCTTCAGTCCTTTTTGCCGCGTAAAAATTACCTGTAATGCACTTTGCCTCATGTGCTTGAGGCCACTTTCGCCTTTACCCGATTTTTTCCGCCGAGAAACCACTAGCCAACCGTCGCCCAGGGTTTGTAATCTGCGGCGGCGGTGACCAGCCCAGCGGCAGCATACGTTGCGTGCCTTTGACGTGTATTCTCAGATTTACTTGCAATAGCGGCGTCTAGCTTGGCTTTTTCGGCGTCTCGTGCCTCTTTAGCCTTGTCAAAGAAGAAGCCACTATTGAACAATCTTCCCCACGCCTCAAGTGCCGTAGCATCGTCACAGTTGCTGTCGAACAACTCATCCAGCTTAGCCAGTGTTTCCTTGAGTTTCTCGCGCAAGAACTTGGTTTTTGCGTCGTCAGCACCTTTGGTTAACTTCTCATCAAGAACGGGATGATCTACCTCAAGATCATACACCAAGCGGTCATATACAGCCTTCATTGTATCATACAGGGCTTTATCATCCCTTTCGGCGTCCTTTTGGTAGCACTCCACGATGAGGGCTGTAATGACGAAACCGGACGCCATACGAGATTTCCAGCTTGCTCGGCTGCGAGCAAACTTCTTCATAAGTCGAACAATGCGACGCATCTGACGGCCGTTCACGATATCAGGGCTTTGATTTATGTTATGGTCATTAAACCAGTTTGTGACAGATTTAGGGTCAGATCGTTTCCACTCTGCCCCTGCAATTTCAAAGACTTCTTCCTCATTACCCCAGAGGTCTTCTTCCACATATTTCCGGTAAACGGGAATATCCACATGGGAACCATCATTGTAATAGACACGAACACAATTTGTTCTGATCTCCGGAGCTCGCTTGAAACTACTATCTTGAGCGGCATCACAAACAATCTGCTTGGCCTGGCGCGGCGTTAACTCTCCGCCTCGGCTTCCGACCAAGTCTTCCTTGTTAAAATAGATGCCGTCATCAATGTCATAGTCGTTGCTCGGATCGAGGACCATTGTAAGCATGGAGTACGAACCCTGGGTCTGAAAACCGATTGGCTTGGGGTCATCATCCTTCAGGTTCTTATTGATGCGGTTCCGGTTAGCGTTTCGCCTGTCCCTCATCTTGTTCCGCTCTGATCGCGACAGAGTGACATAGTCATCATGGTATTCAAGAATATCTGAGTGGCAATTATGCATTTTCCTTTTCCTTGTAAGCGCTGCAATAACAACACCAGTCAGTGTTCCAGCTCCTGCTGCGAATAGGTATTGGATCACGTTGTTACTTCCCGCATTTCCTCGAATAACTTTTTAAGCCGTTGGCCTTCCTCGTCACTTGAATTACCGACCCTTGATAATGCGACACTCATGTCGTCATAGGCTTGGTCTTGCAGGACGGTAATGGCCTTGTCAGAGGTGGCATCCAATTCAAGATATTGAAGGGATTGAGCAGACACAGGCTCACTCGGAAAGCGAATGATGGAGACCTCGCTCTTTACATGTTTTGCAAGCATCCGAGCCATATGCGGGTAGGTAAATTCCTGCGCATCTATCGATAGTGATGCGGCACCAGCACCGAAATCCCATTGCTTGAAACTGCGGTGCCGGTCTTGTTGTGGAATTGTCTCACCTTCCGGGCGTTTGCAAGTGCCCAGGCAATAGATTTCGATGGGCTGTCCTTCTTGTGCCATCTCTAGCGCATCTATAAGACCAATCAAAATTGGATCATTAGCCCACAACCCGCCATCGACAAACGTCTTGGCATGACCAGAACCATCGGGCGTCTTTATGTTCGCCATCGAACGAAACAAAGGAGCAGCACTGGTCGCCATACATACGTCGACAAGTGTATAGTCATCATCGCGATTACTGGAATTCGCCAAATGTGCTGTTTTGAATACCCATCCGGCGTGACGGGACATTTCTACTGCAGGAATTGCCAGAGCGATTTCACGTGCACTCAGAACATCTTTAATTCTTGTCTCTCCGAATACATCCTTCAGCGCTTCCCTCAAGGCTGCTTCACCAGCGGCCAGGGCTTTTGACCGAGAAAACCATTGTCTTACTACGCCCCAAAAACCTTTGGGCATTTGCATTGGAAATATCTCCGCGCCATGTTCTTTATAGAGTTCGGCGGCTTTGGACATTGGCGTCCCGACAGCAAGTGCGCACGCAAGAATACCGCCCGTCGAAGTCCCAGCAATTAGATCAAAACTAGCACCGATATCCAATTGCCCCTTTCCAAACTTCTTAGCCATTTGGTTACTGAGGGCATTCAAATATGTCGCGGAATAAAGACCCCTCATCCCACCTCCGCTAAGAGATAACACGCGAACTGGCTTTTGATACTTTGCAGTCATTATTGATTAAAGTCCCATAAATGGATTACGTTATCGTTCGATATACCGAACAACAATCCATACCTCTTTTCAACCACAATTTTGTTCGATATAACGAATAAAATTGATGGTCTGTGTTTTAGGGGTTCTGTTATGACTATGACTTTAGGTGAAAAACTAAGGAAACATAGGGAAGATAAAGGGTATTCCCTGGACCAACTTGCTAAGCTTTCCAACACAAGTAAAAGCTATCTTTGGGAGCTTGAAAATCGCTCAGAGCGTAGGCCTTCAGGTGAAAAGCTGGCCCGAATCGCTCTAATCTTAGAAGTTACATCCGATTACTTGCTGGATGATAAGGCTGAGCCTGATGAAGAAATGGCTAAGACTGCTTTCTTTAGAAAGTTTAATAATCTGGAAGAAGACGATCAGAAGAAGATATCGGATATGATTGATATGTGGGGGAAAAAGGATTGAAACTACCGAATAGCCCAGAAGGCTGGGCCATAAAACTCTCCACCTTGTTGAATGCCGTTCATAAGGCGCATGGAACCAATCCATTTCCCGTAAAAATAAAAGATCTAGCTGAGGATTATTCTCGCCAGGTATTTCCCGACAATCCAATTACGATGATTGAGGGAAAAGATTTAGGTACCAAGTTTGAAGGCATGACCCTCCCCAAGCCAGATGGAAGCGGTGAATGGGGAATCATTTATAACACTGCTGTTCCCTCTAAAGGGCGTATCAATTTTACTCTGGCCCATGAATTTGGACATTATTTGCTACACAGGCATATCAAGCCTGAAGGGCTTCGATGTACAGCCCAAGATATGAGGAACTGGAAAAGCGAGTATGGTCAGATTGAAGCGCAAGCCAACACATTTGCCTCGTTCTTCTTAATGCCACTTGATGATTTTCGAAACCAAATCAGAGGCCACCCCCCTAGCCTGGAGTTGATGAAGCATCTTTCCGATCGATATCAGAGCTCTTTGACCGCAACCATACTCAAGTGGCTTAGTGTTACTGAAGAAAGAGCCATGCTTGTTGTCGCTCGTGACGGATTTATTGACTGGTCATGGTCAAGCGACCCCTTGATAAAAACTGGCATCTATTACAGTGCCCGACAAAATACTACCGAGCTACCGGCAGGATCATTGGCAGCATCAATGATGGAAAGGTCTAAAATCGATCAAATCAACGAGTTTCAATGCAAGCACAAAGCAGGGATATGGCTGGGCAAGGAAGAAGTCGAAGAGATGACCTTATTTTACAAGCAAGGTAATATTTCATTGACCTTACTGCTTTATCCCAAATCCTCTGCACGCTCCTATCATGCAGATGAAAGTGACTTAACCGACACATTTGATCAGTTTCAACGAAACTCATAACACCTCAGTCAGTTTTCTTTTCGCTAATGTCAATATGACGTTGGATGCTGTGAGTAAAGAGGGCAGCGCCCTAACCAACCAATACACCCGCTCATTAAATAGGGTTAAAATAGGTTATGCTTCGAGGTAAAGTGATCCACAACAATCCAACAAAGAAGCATGAAAATATTGCCTTACGTATGTGAGTATCCTGGCAACCTTAAATAAAGACAAAGGCCTAAACGGCTAATTCTCAAAAATTGGTATCTGCTTAATTTCACTAGCTAGCAAATTGAGTTTATGGGGGTCTTCAGTTTCACACTCCCAGATAACCCGCACAGTCCACCCTAAGCCCTCTAGTTCGGATCTCTTTAGCTCATCTCGAGACACATTGTCGGCAAACTTACTTTCCCAAAATGATATATTGGTCTTAGGTGTGCGCGTCCTTCCACAATTAGGATGACGGTGCCAGAAACAACCATGAACAAACAGCACACACTTCCTAGAAGAAAACACCAAATCCGGCTTGCCAGGAAGGTGTTTCGCATGGAGCCTATATCGTAACCCGAACGCATGTAAGAACTTCCGAACACGCATCTCAGGCTTGGTGTCCTTGTTTTTGATCAACGCCATTTGAGCGCTACGTTCAGAAGTCTTATTCTGCTTCCTATTCAACTACTTTAGTCCGACAGAGCCAGCCTCTCTCCACAACTGATTTCCCGTTTATCGTTCTTATACATTATGACATGACTAGGAAGTTTTGTGGCATGCCATCCTGCAGGCAACTGGGTAGTCACATCGGTGATAATGCCCCTTGCAGACATATTGATAGTTTCTTGCAGTTCAACATGCGTTTCCGCCAGGTCTTGGTGTGGATCACGGGACTTGCCTCCAGCATTTTCATATCTCAACGTGTAAGGTAGATAATTCTTGAGCACCTTAAGAATATCTGCCGCTGTTCCTGCAACCGGAAGCTCTAGCTCTGCCAACGGCAAGTCGATGTCAATCGGATACATCGTATCAAAGTGGCCATCTTCGTAGTCAGAAGTATCCCTTTTTTTCCAGGGTCATTCGAACCAAAGCCACTACCATTCCATGGAACTTTTTTTACACCACCGTAATGCTTAATTAGATCCGTTTCCAAATCCGCAACTGTGAAAACATACACTCTGACAGCCTTAAAAAATACATCCTCAACGACCAGATCTCGTCTATGTTGTATCTTTCTAGAATGCCGCTGAAGGCGTTTCGCCAACCCCGCATCAGCATCAGTTTTGCCGATATACACCAGATCAAGACTACTATCTGTCTTATGAAACAGCTGGTAAACGCCTTGCTGCTCGGGAATGTTTGAAACATATTCTGGCAAAAGAGGTGCTGCTTCAACCTCGTCCAAAGTCTTGACGAGCTGTGCAAGCAGCGCACCAGGCAAATCAAATTCTAATTCAACCAGTCCTTGAGTCATGATGCGGATACTGCCGCATCAAATTAAATAACGCTAGAGAAATTTCCTGGTCTACGCAGCGGCGAAAATCGACCTCTTTTGTTCGCAACCAATCACTTCTGGTTTCTCAGCGCCTAGAACCTCTCTAACTAAGTTACCTATCACTTCTCCTAATGTGACCGGCACCGCATTACCTAGTTGCCTCATAGCCTCAGACCACGGCCCAGAAAACTGATAATCACATGGAAAACATTGTAGGGTAGCCGCTTCCCGTATAGTGAAGTATCTGACTGAGCTATCGTCCTTCACCATCATGTTTTCTCCACCAGGCACTCCATGAACACCTGCTTTTAATGCCTTAGCAGGCTCATCCAAAGGGCTCCCCGTATGGCCTTTGTAGACCTTGGCCCCTGGCTGGAAAATGTGGCCATTAGTCCCAGTTGGATCACCTAATCCCACCAATGCATCACGAACCGTGACCCACGCTTTTAACTCAGGTTTCTCTTGTGAGTTTTTCATCTTCGCAACTCGGCTACGATCCAATTTAGGAATTAAAGCATTCTCGGGACGTTCTATACGATGGCGTTCCCAATACTCGCCTGAAACCCACTTGTCCCACAGAAGTCTATCTCTTGAGTGAGTGGGCTGCAACTTGGCAGGCAGCACCCCAACATCTCTACGTACTGCGAAAAAGATAACTCTCTTACGTTTTTGAGGAACACCAAAGTCAGCTGCATTTACGACTTGATGCCAGATATTATAATCACGTTCTTCATCCGAAGACTTTAACAATCGCTCAAGATGTTCCTCGAAACTTTCTCCCTCGCAGCGAGTTAGTTGAGGAGCACATAATTGGCGTTCTATCCAGCTTAAATATTCCTTGAATGCAGGTCGAGTAAGCCCAAACACATTTTCCCAAACCTGAACCTTAGGTCTAATCTCTTTTACAGCACGAGCAGCTTCCGGCCACATATCCCGCGAATCCGATTTTCCTTTATGTGCCCCTCCTATTGAAAAGGGCTGACAAGGAGGACCTCCAGCTAGCAGATCAATTCTGTTGTTCCAAACATTCCAGTCAACCTCACGTACATCACCTGCATTGACTATTTTGTGATCTGTAACCAAGGCAGTATTGAGCTTCAAAGTGGAAGCTGCTCGAGGCTCAAACTCCACAAGCTTTTGATGTTTAAAACCTGCCGTATGTAGTCCAAGAGCCAACCCACCACATCCGGAAAACAGTTCGATTGATTGCATCAAAGTTTTATCTCTCACGAAAGTTTTCCCTGGCGTTCCTGATCATCTAGAAACAATTCAAGTGCATGTTTACCGAGCCAAGATTCTGATCGGTCCATAATTTTTGAGAGACGTTTCAACTTCTCATGCTGTTCAACAGAGAGAGTAATCGTAACCCTAGATGAGTTCTTACCGTCCTTACCCATTCTAAAGCTCCCAAGTGAGTCGTTCCGCGGCACCATGCAGCACACTGACTCACCGTATCATCGCCAAGCGACCTAATCAAGCGCATAATGAGAACACACCAAGAACAAAGCTTGTTAGTTCTGGCAATTCTAAACGTCAAGTAGATTATCCAACAACACAAATGCCCTCTTAAGGGCGTATATCTATATGAGTTTTCAGTTTGGACACCATATTATTCACTGAGCTGACAGAGAAATCTGTATATTTCCACCATCGCCAACGTATCGAGCTTGCAATACTCAAGAAGATTGGCCGCTATCGTATCGGCTTCCTCATCATTTTCAGCGATCATTTTTTGCCAAGCGTCCATTGCAGATGCGCCATCTTGCACGTTTAGGCCTTCATACCCCAAATGAGGACATAGAACCGGCAAGACTTTCTTGATTGAAGTCGACCCATCAAACGCTACGTCAACGTATGATTTCTTAAAAATGTCCTCCAGATCGACCATCCTGTCGTTTAGTTGGTTTAGAAAACTGGCTTTGCTTGGAAACCATTTCACCATTTCCTTATTCTGCATCTTCTCAAAAGACGCATGCCAAGAAACCACACTTCCCTCAGGCCCAAAATCCGTTTCCATTTGTTCGACAAGGTTACTAGGCAACCTTGCCCTTCTTTGTAAGAATTCTTTGTGTGTAAGCGACCCGTCTTCTTCCAAAATGTGCAGTGAATATTGAACCGGAAATTGCTTATGAGGACTGCTACCATCGACCAATGGAACAGCGGACCCAAAGGTCTCATAGTCGAAAAAATAGAGTGGAAATCTATACCTATCTAAAAAACTGCGGACAGTGTCGAGATTGATTTGAGGCTCATCTCGATGAGCCGATAGCAAGACACCCGCTTGTGTGTCTGATAGAGGATAATCCGCTGGAACGTCTTTGAGGTCGAAAATACCTCTTCCTATCAGATCGAGGCGCTTCTTTTCACTTAAGCGGGGCAAGCTGTATATTGAGGGCTTAGTAATTCCAGCGTTGAAATAAGCAAATGTATCACAGTGGTTGGCGCGAGATTTTTGCAAACAAGAACAGCTATCCGTGTCGATTTCCAATTCTTTTAGATATGCCAACGCCTCATCGATTTCGGCCTCGGTTTCTCCATAAATCTCGTGAACCCGATCAGTAATATCTTCAAACACAAGGAGTTCTTCAGGGTCGATATCTCCTTCTTTGACGTAATCCTTATTCAAGTGAACGAGACAAACCCTTTCGATTTTTTGCCCAGCCCTTTCGCTACATATTTTCTGAAAACAGGCATCTTTGAGATGGTTATGTTTTGGGTCAGTTTTAACGCTCGTTGAAGATTTAACCTCGTATAAAACAGTTTCACCGTTAGACAATCTTTCCAGAGCGTCCGTTCTAGCAAAAAGGCCATCTTTGGTTTCAAAAGAGGCCTGAAACTCTACCGCACGACTACCATCTCTCTCGAAGAATTGCCGTACATAGGCTTCGACTTCGTAACCTTCATGAGTCAACTTCTGCATAAATGTCGAAAATTCACCATGTGGGAAATTTGCAGGGTCACGCTTCAGAACCCAAAATGACTTTGGGCAATTCAGGTATTGTAGGAAATCTGTTTTGGTCAGCTGTCCCAATTTTCATTTGCCTCCACTTTTTTGGTCCGAAACATATTCCGAAACATATAAAGATACTTTTAGCCTACTCGCGAATATGCATACGCGTTTTTTATATAGGTGTTCAAAAATCGCCCTTTGGAACTCGCCCGCATTAACTGTTCGTGCATATTCTGAGGCACCCCATAGTACTGATATATTGATCCGCTGAGAAACTCGATCTCCAGCGTCTGGGAGTTTCCATCATAGCCCACTGCAGCTATGTTTGATGACGCTACTGAATATCTTTCCATCCACTACTCCTCATCTTCCTTCGATTCATCCTCTACCGGCTCTCTTTCAATTTCCAACTCCTGCACCACAGCCCTAGGCCTCTGAGCTCGCCAAGAGGCAACCACTCGGTCATAGCCTTCACGCTTGCGTGGCAATGCCCATGATTTGCTTACGTGTGGATCAATACTATTGGGACGCTGTTCTTCAGGAGGAAGCGTAATTCGACATCGCATGGGTAATTTGGCTGCTTCACCCATAATAACTGCTTCTCCTGTACGAAGAACAGGCAAGACATCGAGTAAACTCGAAAGGCCGTCTGGCAAAGTACCTTGAACGCGGGCTCGGTCTGAGGGATTGGAGAGCCGAAGAGCAAAGTAAGTTCCACACTGGGACAGAATGGTCTCATCGACTTCTGATGGACGTTGGCTAACCACCATGGCTCCTACGCCATATTTGCGCCCTCCTTAGCAATCTTCTGTACTGTCTCCAAAGCAAGACTGGCCGATCCAGCTGTCAAATACCTATGCGCTTCTTCCATTACGATCAGTAGAGGACGTTCAATTCCGCCTTCAGACTTTTCACGACTCCAATACAGGGCTTCGTAAACAATTTTTAGAATTGACCCCACTAGTCGCTCTAAAACCGCACTTGGAACACCTGACAAATCCAAAATCGATATCGGTTTGTCGCCACCGATCCACCCAGAGAGCAACTCATCAAGATCACTATCAATACTGCCATCCAATTCCGGTTCCCAAGGCCCAGGATGGAGTAGAAAATCGTAGCGTCGATCCAACAGCTTTGACCGAAATAAATTTAGTTGGCGTCGAATTCCAACTGCATTCTGGTTGAGAAATGGTCCCTGCGCACCCATTGCATGTGGTTTGTATTTCGGTGGTAACAACTCAGCAGCATTTCCTGAAGACTGCAATGTGGGCTCATCTCGATTGGCCCCTTCGAAGGTCATCAATTCAAAATCAATTAGGTTATACCAGAGCTGCTTTAAACTAAATGGAATCGGTGTATCAACAGTGATGGAGCTCTCTTCAATTCCTGGATAGTCCGCTCTTTCATGAGAGCTGACTTTCAGAGCAAAAATTTCATCCGTGAATGCTGTTTCCTGCGGTCCACTCACGCCTCCCGTCAAAAAGTCAAGCAAGTCGTCACTGTTCAACGCCCAGTACGGGATATGAAGCTTTTCTTCTCCTTGCTGCGGGTCAACTGAGAATATCGTGGCGACATCCGCGAGTGCGGAAGAATACTCCCCATGAATGTCGAGCATCAATATCCTGGCATTTGGATAGTCACTATCTCCGTTCTGAGCAGAAGTAATTGAACGAATTAGACTGGCAATTGTCGTAGATTTTCCAGAACCTGTTGATCCCAGAACTGCAGAGTGCCGCGTCACTAACTCGTTAAGAGATAACTTGGCAGGAATACTCTCCGCGCTTGATAAAGCGCCGACAATTACGTGCCCAAACTCAGAAGAACCATAAATCCTTGCCAGACTGCTTTCTGTAGTAATGTGAACGGCGTCCCCGATATTGGGATATTGGCTAATTCCTCGCTCGAATGTGCTTCCAACTGATTCACCAACCAACTGAATCTGCATCCAACGACCAGTTTCTTCGTTGGGCTCATGTGTCACGTTTGGCGCAGCTTTGGCTCCGACCTCAGAGACTACAGCAAACAAGTCCTGATATCCTTGTGGTATACGGACGAAGCTACCGACTTGACCAATGCTGTAAGTTCTACCTTCAATTATAGACAACCCTGAAGCTACAGACCGTGCCAAACGAACGCTAATAGTTGCCCCAGAAACTGACGCCACTGTCCCAAGAAAAGTAGGGTCATTCCTCAGCATCTGCTACTCCGGCGTTGGCATCTTCTCCGCCATTCTTCTTTTCTGAGTTTTGGCTTGCCTCTTCGGAACTCAAGGCAGACCGTAATTCGGTTGCTTGAGCATGAGCGAGAAACCGAGAAAATCTTGCGAAGTCACCAAGGAGAAATTCACTCGCATTAGAGCTCCAGAAAGTACCTCGAATACTTGCCCATTCATCGGAAGGTAATTGCCCAGGTTGCCATTTCCCTTCAGAGCCGAAAATCACCGCACCGTCGCGGGCATAGAGGCTAAAATTGGGGCGGCGCATGGCGAGGCTGACCGCCTGCGACTCTTGTTCAAGATCACGAAACTGAAAGGCTAGTATTGCTGTGTGAGAGTTTGCGGCAAGAGCCTCATCAATAATCGCCGTTATATGAGCATCAAAAAACGAAAATCCTGTGCACAAGAGCAAACTATCGGGGGTGGCGAGAAACTTCCGAAGCCGTTCAAACAGTGCTGAATATGGCTGCCGTGTTATTTGATCATACTTCAAGTGATCCGGATAAATAAGCTTGGTCGCGTCACGGCTGCCGGTTCTAATAATAGCTTCATCATATACCTCCCAGCCGAGTGATCCATGAATCTTCCACAACCTTGACCAGCGCGAAGGTAATTGGTCTTCAGAAATGCTGGCCGGATCAAAAAAAGGTTTATGGGAGCCTGAAAACCCGTCAAAATAAGGGTGACGGGCTCGCTCAAATGCTTCCTCTAACAACAGATCATAATTTGGTGAGAAGATCTCGACTGGATGCTCTCGTTGTGTGCCCCCGATCCACGAGACTAGTTCCGTATAGGGACTTATTCCTTCGGGCAGAGTTGTAGCAACGATTTCACCAATGCATGAGCAAATTCTTTCTGCCAGAGTATCGTAGGCCTCACCATCTAGGCCGTGAATTTCAGCGCCGCCAATAGCTTGTGAAAGCCGCCGAATCCGAGTCAATATTGTTTCGATATTCGGGCTCTCTCCGAGCTCGGGTAACAGTGCATCAATGACAGGTTTGTCAGACCCGTCCAAATTCTCGATAACGGCAGAAGTTAATCCTGCTACATCCGGGATAAGTGGTTCACCGCCTGAATCAATTTGACCATTTGAATCGACACGCACTGAAACAGGTGCTCCTGCACCGACGAGAAGTCCAATTCGTTTCTTCCCTTGGGACAGGATTTGGCGCAAATCAACCATATACCTGTCTGGATTGTGAACTGTCGCTTCATTCATGGACTACCCTCCTGATACAGTTGTTTTCGGAGGCCCACAAAGGCATCTCTGACTTTTAGGTCGTGTAATTGGCCCCACCGCACATGCAATAAATGAAAGCACGTCGAATATTTCGCAGTTTTCAGCCTTGAGAGTTTAGCGGCCTCAGACAATTCGTTCTCACAGTATCAGTATTCATGGCGCTCCCACTGAACAACCTTTGCGAGAAAAAATACGGGAAAATTGGGAAAATCGCAACTAGTGCACCAAAAACATATACACTCTCAATGATTTACTTTCCAACAGTTAGGTTAAAGCCACCGACTTTCAGTCGGTAAAGCTGGACTTCAGTCCGGAAATTGTTCAGTCATACTAGTCTCCCAGAGGTCATCCGGCAGGGTGAAACCTCTGGGAGACTAGTATGACCTACAGATCATCGGCACACGCCACATTCCATATGCGCTATCATCTTGTCTGGATCACCAAATACAGATACCGGGTCCTGACCAAGGCAATGCGCTACCGCATCAGGGAAATCATCCGCCAGATATGTGACCAGTTGGGCGTCGTCATCATCAAGGGGGTGCTCTCGGACAATCATATCCATATGTTTGTGGAGATACCGCCAAAGCACAGTGTGTCGGATGTCATGCGCCGGGTGAAAGGCTGTACATCCCGCCGGATACAGCAGGAGTTTCCGGAGATCAAGAAACGCTACTGGGGACAAAGGTTCTGGGCCCAGGGCTATTTTTGCTCTACATCAGGCAACGTCACAAATGAAACCGTCATGAACTATATCGAAAGCCACAGACCCGAACCTACCGACAATCGTCGGTAGTTGTTCAGTTTTACTTTTACTTTTACGCACTCAATTTTTCTGCCCGATCTTCACATTTCCATAACTAGTGATATCGTTTGCCCATACGTATCTGGTCCATACATTGGGCCCAGGCTGCGTAAAAACTCCAATCTCGAAAAAGTTGATGGAATACATCCTAATAAATGACGTTAAGGCCATATGTGACGAACCAAATTGTCAGTAAAACAGCGTTCTATAGAATCATGTGCCAGGCATTTTATCGACGCGAGTGTTTTCACACAGCTTGGGTCGAAACCAGCTATAGATTTACGGTATAAGCTCACAAAGGCGCCAATGCAGTTTTCTGGAGCCAGTGCTTCTTCTCCTCAAGGGTCGGACCAGTTCCATATCGGGGACGCTCTAACCGGTGTCCCATCAAGTCTGCCTGGACCCGCTCGGGAGCCCTCACGGCAATCAACCGATCCTGAAAACCGTGTCGCAGACTATAGAGACTTGCCCCTTCAGGCAGCGTTCCATTCTCCCGAAAATACTTGTTGATAGCATTCACTGCCGCAGACGATTTACCGGCGTAACGGTTAAAACCGTCTGGGTAAGCTTTAAAGGCTTCCAAGGCCACACCCAGAAGAGGGATATCTCTTTGACTGGTTGGTGTTTTCAGTTCGCCATGGATATTTGGCCTGATCTTCACGTGCGGAATGTCGGCATCCAATATAATATCCTCACTTGTACGATTGATAATCTCTATGGGCCTGGCTCCGGTTTCCGCACATATATGCACAATGGCCCGAGCCTCTTCATTCAGCCCAGATAGACAACCGTCCTTTAACAGTCTTTTCTCAATTTCATCGCTTAACAGCGATCTTCGCGTATGAGTGCCTTTCTCTTTTAATCTTAATCCACGAAACGGATTGATTAAGTCCAGTTGATGAGCATCTACCACTGTCTGAAAGATATCAGCGAGAAATGTAAAATCATTATTGGCAGTGTTTGGTCGAGCGTTGCCTTCTTTCACTCGACCCACCCACCATTCTCGGAAATTCAACACATCCTGGCGGCTGATTCCGGCAAGGGTTTTATCCTCTACAACATTTATGAAGTTAGCGACACAGCGCTTACGTGAATTGCGCCAGATTCGTTTCTGATCATCACTTTTTTTGACCAGCCTGTCTGCCGCCAGAGTCCAGAATGCCTCCAGCGCTTGTGACAATGTGAATTCGGGCTTATCGATTGTACCAAGTAAAGCCTGCGCAGTACTTTCCTCTGCAGAGGCTGCCTGAATGCCATTAATACGCTTTAGAAGCTCCTGGTCGGATGCCTGGAGCAATTCTTCCATGGGGTGATAGGTGAAACCCAAAAGCTGGGCAGCTTCTATGGCCGACCTGTGACGTTCAAGAGCAGAGTCACTTTCGCCCATTGTACGCCAATGCTGCCAAAGCTTTTCTGTGGCCGTGTTTACAGCGTCCCGCCGAATTTCTGCAAGTAATGGATCGCTTGTCTCAAGACTGACCCCGACAACAGGTCGAGAATCAAAGGCCCGTACTCCTTCGGGAGTACGACGATAGTAATGAGCGATTCCATTTCGCCACCTTATGTACCGATTCCGTCTCGTTGAGCCCATGTAAATCTCCATTTGTAAGACAAAATGTAAGCCAATTTGTAAGACAAATCCAGCCCAAAGTAGAACCCGGCAGATCAGACCAGCCAACGAGATATCGCCTAAAATATTGATATTCATGGAAAAATTAAGCAGCTACAAAAAAACCTCCCGAATGGGAGGCTTTTTGAATGGAGCGGGCGATGAGATTCGAACTCACGACCCCAACCTTGGCAAGGTTGTGCTCTACCCCTGAGCTACGCCCGCTCAATCACGTAAGGGGTAACAAGCGGTATCGCTTGCGTGGCGGGATAATAGTCAGCCACTTTCGCAATGCAACAGTTATTTTCACTTTTGTGAAAAAAGCCGATAACAGTTGGAAACAAAAGGACTTTCTGCCACTTTGTGAGTGGAATAGTGCGCCTGCCGGAGCGAGGAATTATGGAATCACCCCTAAGTGAAGACGACCTGTTTGCCTTTCTGGATAGCCTCGGCGTTCATCACATCACCTATCGCCACACACCTGTTTTCACCGTAGAGGAAGCGCAGGCAGCCCGGGCGGAAATGCCAGATGGCACAGGCCACAAACACAGCAAAAACCTGTTTTTGCGGGATAAAAAGAAAAACCACGCGCTGGTAATCGCCGAAGAAAACACTCCAATCAACCTGAAGATACTCGCTGAAAAAATCGGCCTTGGCCGTGTTTCTTTCGCAAGTGCGGACCGGCTTACCCGCTTCCTTGGGGTTAAACCGGGCTCCGTCACGCCTTTTGCGCTGTTGCATGCGCACAAGCACCCGGCAGAGGATCAGCCAGATATTCTGGTGGTGCTGGACCAGAAACTGCTGGATGGGGAACTTGCCTATTTCCACCCCCTGCATAACCGTGCCGCCACGGCGATAAAGGGGGATGACCTGATTGCCTTCATGCGCGCCTGCGGGTTTGAGCCGAAGGTGATGGTTTTATAGGTGTTTAGGCCCCGGCCCAAAATACTCCGCCAAAAAGCCTAGCACTAGTGCGCTGCTCCCATTATGGTACCCGCAAGCATCGACACGTTCACACATCATGAGTAATTCTATGGATCAAATGATGGCCGGTGGTGGCATGGGCACACCACAAGATGGCGCAAGCCCGCTGATTACAGAAACAACCCTGCAAACCTTTGGCAAGGATGTGGTTGAAGCCTCTATGGCGCGTCCGGTTCTGGTGGACTTTTGGGCCGACTGGTGCGGGCCGTGCAAGCAGCTGATGCCAGCCCTTGAAGCGGCTGTACAGGCCGCTGGCGGCGCGGTTGCGCTTGCCAAGGTGAACGCTGACCAAAACCAGCAGATTTGCGCGCAGCTTCGTATCCAGAGCCTGCCAACGGTTATGGCCTTCTGGCAAGGCCAGCCGGTTGATGCTTTTCAGGGTGCGGTACCCCCATCAGAGATTAAAGCCTTCATTGACAAGCTGATCAAACTGTCGGGCAGCACGGGTGCTGATGACCCGCTCGCGGACGCGCTGAAACAGGCTGATGAGCTGCTGGAAAGTGGTGAGGCCATGCAAGCCGCCGGTATTTACCAGCAAATCCTGTCTCACGCGCCGGGCACCGCAGGCGCCGTTGTCGGCATGGCAGACGCAGCCATAAAGCTTGGTGAAACCGAGCAGGCCGCCGAAGTAATGAAGATGCTGGATGAAGAGGCCCGCGCAGACGACACGTTCAAAGACCACATTGCCCGTATCGAAACAGCGCTTGAGCTGGCAGCACAGGCAGAAAACGCCGGGGATATTGCCCCCCTTATGGCGGCTGTGGAAGCCGACCCGATGAACCATCAGGCCCGGTTTGACCTGGCGGTTGCGCATCAGGCAGCAGGGGACATGCCCGCCGCCGCCGAAGCCTTGCTCGGCATCATCATGCGCGACCGGGAATGGCAGGAAGACGCTGCACGCGAACAGCTGCTGAAGCTGTTTGAAGCCGCAGGCCAAACGGACCCCTTCACCCTGAAGTACCGGCGGCGACTGTCGTCTGTGCTCTTTAGCTAGCGCGGCGCTATGGAAACGGCCCGGCAATCCAGCATCACACTGCCATCGGTTATTCCGGTGTTTCCGCTTTCTGGTGTTATTTTGCTGCCGGGCAGCAGCCTGCCGCTCAATATTTTTGAGCCACGCTATCTGCAAATGATCCGTGACGCTGTCGCATCTGACGGGTTGATCGGCATGATCCAGCCCAAGGTGCACGAAAACGAGCAGGAAACACCAGAGCTGTACGGCGTTGGTGGGGTTGGCAAAATTGATCATCTTGTGGAATCGGGTGAAAACCGGTTCGCCATTCGGCTGAAGGGCATTGCCCGCTTTGAAATCGCTGATGAACTGGCAACCACCACGCCCTACCGGCAAGTGCAGGCAGACTGGTCTCGCTTCCGGGATATGGATTTGGTGGAAGACGCGAGCAATATCAACAGGCGCTTGCTTCTGGCCACGCTCTCGACCTATCTGGAGCAGCGCGGGCTGGACGCCGACTATGACGCCATCGCCGAAGCACCGGATGATGTGCTGGTGAACACGCTTTCCATGATTATCCCGCTTGGCACCACGGAAAAACAGGGCCTGCTGGAGGCCGAATTTGTTGCCGACCGGGCTGAGATGCTGACAACCCTGTTGAAAATGGCGCTGATTGAAGAAAACGCGGCACCCCCCTCTAACCTGCATTGATAATAGTACCATGAGCAAAAACACACAGTCCCGCACCGCGCAGCAATTTCTTGAAGTTCTTGTTTGCCCGGTAACGCGCAGCACGCTTGCGTATGACGCAGACGCGCAAGAACTGGTCAGCGAGGCAGCGGGCCTCGCCTTCCCGATCCGGGATGGTATTCCGATTATGCTGGTGGATGAAGCGCGGGAGCTGGACGCCTAAGGCTTCTTTGTTTGATTAATAGCACCACCTCCCCACTGATCTCTCTTTGGCCCACCCGGCCAGCCAAATACAATGCCGCGCAGTGGTCGGCCAAAGAAAAAGTGGGGTGTGGGCTGGTGCAGATCAAGTTCTAAACAGAAAAACTACGATCCAGCATCGGCCCCAATGGTTTGCCGCCAAAAATATGAATGTGCAGGTGCGGCACTTCCTGGTGCGCGTTGGTGCCAGCATTTGCAAGCGTTCGATAACCAGGTTCCACCAGCCCAAGCTCATCAGCCACCTTGCCTACAGCCCGCATAAAACCAACCACCAGTTCATCCGGGGCGCTTGCTGTAAAGTCCGCCATGGAGACATATTCCCCCTTTGGAATTACTAGCACATGGATTGGCGCCTGCGGGTTTATGTCATGGAACGCGAGCGCATGCTCGTCTTCATAAACCTTGTTGCAGGGAATTTCCCCGCGCAGGATTTTGGCAAAGATATTATTGGGATCATAGGCCATGACACATGCTCCAAGCTACTTGCTGAGCATTATTTCTACTGTAGCCAATAGCAGATTTCTAGGGGGCAAAACTGCGAATATGGTCAAGATAGTCTGAGGGCAGCCCCAGTTTCTCGGCACCCTTCGCCAACCGCCCGACATAAGCCGGGTCAGGCACCTCGCCGGATAGAGGCGCGCAAACATATGTTATCGCGGGGATGGCACGCCCGTCCATCGTTTTTACCAGAACCGCTTCTGGCAAATAGGCGATACCCTTCAGGGCAGCTGGGTCACCGCCATAAAGCACATCAAGGTCAGCGTGGCTGAGGCGGCAGAGCAACCCGTAGGCCCGCGATCCTTCTTTTTCTTCCATATTGGCAATGGGGCCGATGGTAAGCGCCAGCTCATCCACAAAACCCGCTTCGCAGTATTCAGGGCTTGTACCGGCAGCGCGGAGGACATCCGCGTCCATATAGCCACCATAGAAGAAAGCGTAGGGTTTTGCGGTCATGTTCATTCTCCGAACTTTTAAGTTGGCGCAGCTACCTAAAGAATAAACTTGGACAGGTCGCTGTCTTTTGCCAGCTCGCCAATATGTTTGCGCACAAATTCTGCGTCCACGGTTATTTTGGTGCCGCTTTGGTCGCTTGCTGTGAAGGAAATTTCCTCCAGCACTTTTTCAAGCACAGTATGCAAGCGCCGAGCACCGATGTTTTCAACGGTTTCGTTGAAATGCGCCGACACACGGGCCAGCTCATCAATGCCGTCATCCGTGAAATCAAGCTCAACCTCTTCCGTGCCCAGAAGCGCAACATATTGCCGGATCAGGCTAAAGTCTGGCTCTGTAAGAATACGACGGAAATCTTCTTCTGTCAGGTCGCGCAACTCTACCCGAATGGGCAAACGGCCCTGCAACTCCGGCAACAGGTCGGATGGCTTTGCCAAGTGGAATGCGCCAGAGGCGATAAAGAGAATATGATCGGTTTTCACCGCGCCATATTTAGTGGAAACGGTTGTACCTTCGATAAGTGGCAGCAGGTCACGCTGCACCCCTTCGCGGCTTACGTCACCGCCGCGTACATCTTGGCGCGCACAAATCTTGTCCACCTCATCAAGGAAAACGATGCCGCTTTCTTCCACAAGGCTGATCGCCTCACGGTTTGAAACGTCCTCGTCCACCAGCTTGTCAGCTTCTTCCGCCATCAAAACGGTGTAGGCTTCCGCAACTGTCATCTTCTTCTTGACCGTACGGCCACCCATGGCTTTGCCGAACATGTCACCCAGATTGACCATGCCCATGCTGGCACCCGGCATGCCGGGAATGTCAAACTGCGGGAAGGGGTTTGTGGTGTCAGCCACATCCAGTTCAATCTCTTTTTCAGCCAGTTCGCCTTCACGCAGCATTTTGCGGAACTTTTGCCGTGCAGCATCGCCTGAGCCTTCGCCCACGAGCGCATCAAGAACACGTTCTTCCGCGTGCAATTCGGCCTTTGCGGCCACTTCAGTGCGTTTCTTTTCCTTCACCATCAGGATGGCGGTTTCAATCAGGTCGCGGATAATCTGTTCCACATCGCGGCCCACATAACCAACCTCGGTAAACTTGGTGGCTTCAACCTTGATGAAAGGTGCTTCAGCAAGCTTGGCCAGACGGCGGGATATTTCGGTTTTACCCACACCGGTTGGGCCGATCATCAGAATGTTTTTGGGCAACACTTCGTCACGCATATCGCCTTCAAGCTGCTGACGGCGCCAACGGTTACGAAGGGCCACAGCAACCGCACGTTTGGCGTCTGATTGGCCAATTATATAGCGATCAAGTTCGGAAACGATTTCGCGGGGGGAAAAACTGGTCATAAAATACTCCTGGCCGTTCTTCGGCCTCTATTCCTTAGAATAGTTATTTATCTTGATCGGCACCAGCCCACTATTCTCCCCCTTTTGGCCCACCCGACCACCATACGAAATTATACTCGTGTGGTCGGCCAAAGAAAAAGCGAGGTGTGGGCTGGAACAGCTACTTAATCTAACTTCTCAACCACGATGGTATCGTTGGTGTAAACGCATATATCAGCGGCGATGCTCATCGCCTTGCGGGCAACTTCTTCAGCGCTCAGGTCAAGGTCATAAAGCGCGCGGGCAGCAGCAAGGGCAAAGTTACCGCCCGAACCAATTGCCACCACGCCATGTTCCGGCTCAATCACGTCACCATTACCCGTCACGACAAGGCTGGTTTCCTTATCGACAACAATCAGCATGGCCTGAAGCTGTTTCAGGTATTTGTCGGTACGCCAATCCTTCGCCAGCTCCACACAGGCACGCGCCAACTGGCCCGGGTGGCGCTCCAGCTTGGCCTCAAGCCGTTCAAACAAAGTGAATGCGTCGGCGGTTGCACCCGCAAACCCGGCAATGACCTTGCCGCCTGCCAGATGCCGCACCTTGCGTGCATTCGCCTTCATTACGGTGTCACCAGCTGAAACCTGACCGTCGCCTGCGATAACAACAGAGCCTTCCTTGCGCACACTGCAAATGGTTGTCATGGAAGAAATTCCTTCAAAACGTCTTAATGCTTACAGACAGCAGCATATATGGGCTGCACCCGCCCGTTGCAAGCTGTGTAGGCAAGATTAGATGCTGCACCAGCCCACACCCCCACCCGACCACCCAAGTATAATCCCGTGCGGTGGTCGGGTGGGGGTGTGGGCTGGTGATGGGTATATCAAAAATAAATCTAACCATATCACTGGAATTTCATCCAAGGCCCCAAGAAAATGCTCGCAGATATACGGAAACTTGCGTATTAGCAGGGCAAGCAGGCTTTTAGAGGCCCGCGCAAGCACGAAACTGGAGTAGCGCAATGCGTACAGCAGCTATGGAACGCAAAACCAAGGAAACCGAGATTTCTGTCGAGCTAAACCTCGATGGCACCGGCAAGTATGACGTGGAAACCGGCATTAGCTTCCTCGATCATATGCTTGAGCAGCTGTCGCGCCATTCCCTGATGGACCTGAAGGTGCGCGCACAAGGTGACCTGCATATTGATGGCCATCACACCACGGAAGACTGTGGCATCGTGATCGGTATGGCGATCAAAAAAGCGCTTGGTGATATGACAGGCATCACGCGCTACTCAAACGCTTACATCCCGATGGATGAGACGCTATCGCGTGCCGCAATGGACATTTCAGGCAGGCCGTTTCTGGTGTGGAACGTAACTTTCCCGCGTGAAAAAATTGGCGAGATGGACACAGAGCTGTTTGAAGAATTTTTCCGTGCGTTCGCCTTTGCAGCCGGCATGACCCTGCATGTGGAAAACCTGTACGGCGTGAACAGCCACCATATTATTGAAAGCTGCTTCAAGGCGACAGCCCGCGCGCTGCGCGTGGCCGTGGAGATTGACCCACGCAAGGCTGACGCCGTTCCTTCCACCAAAGGCACCCTTGGCGGCAGCCTTTAGCCAAAATCACGGAGGCTGTTATGAGAGAATCTGTAGCCATCATTGATTATGGCTCAGGCAACCTGCGTTCGGCGGAAAAGGCGTTCGCGCGCGCAGCAAATGAAACTGGCCTGAACACTGATATTATCGTCACAAGTGACGTAAACACCGTGCGAAGCGCAGACCGTATCATTTTGCCCGGTGTTGGCGCCTTTGGTGACTGTGCAAGTGGCTTGCGGGCGCTTGACGGCATGGTGGAAACGCTTGAAGAGGCCGTGCTTGATAAAGCCACGCCTTTCTTTGGCATCTGTGTTGGCATGCACCTGATGGCGCGCGAAGGGCATGAGCACGGCGTGCACAAGGGCCTTGGCTGGATTGATGGTGCCGTGAAAGCACTGGAACCATCCGATCCGTCTCTCAAAATCCCGCACATGGGCTGGAATACACTTGAGCTAACAGGGGCGGGGTGCAGACATCCGGTTGCAAGCAAACTCACCGCGGATGATCACGCCTATTTTGTGCACAGTTACCAAATGGAACTTGATGGCGAAGACAGCCTACTTGGTTTCACTGGCTATGGCGGCCCGGTAACAGCGATTGTTGGCCGGGACACCATGGTAGGTACCCAGTTTCACCCGGAAAAAAGCCAGGCTATTGGCCTTAAACTCATCACAGCCTTTCTGGAGTGGCGACCATGATTACCCTTTACCCCGCGATTGACCTGAAGGACGGCAACTGCGTGCGCCTGTTCAAGGGCGACATGGATGCAGCAACCGTGTTTAACGACAACCCGGCAGCGCAAGCAAAAGCTTTTGTTGATGCCGGATGTCGCTGGCTGCATATCGTGGACCTGAACGGCGCATTTGCAGGCGAACCGGTAAACGGTGCAGCGGTTGATGCTATCCTTTCAGCAGTTGATGTACCTGTGCAGCTTGGGGGCGGCATTCGGGATATCACCACCATGGAACGCTGGCTCGACAAGGGCCTCAGCCGTTTGATCCTTGGCACTCTTGCCGTCAAGAACCCTGCACTTGTTAAAGAGGCATGCCGTCTGTTCCCGGGCAAAATCGCTGTCGGTATTGACGCCCTTGGTGGCAAAGTTGCCGTTGAAGGCTGGGCCGAAGCAAGCGAGCTGGGTGTGATTGAGCTGGCGCAAAAGTTTGAAGACGCTGGCGTTGCCGCCATCATCCACACAGACATTGACCGGGACGGTACACTCACGGGCGTAAATGCCGAGGCATCAAGCGAGCTGGCGGCAGCAGTTTCAATTCCGGTAATAGCTTCAGGCGGCGTGAAAGACCTGTCGGACATTGAGAGCGTCGCGGCGGCAGGCAACCTGGAAGGCGTTATCACAGGCCGCGCCATTTATGATGGCGGCATGGACCTTGGTGCCGCGCTGAAAATCGCGGCGGGAGAGGCTTAATGCTCAAGTCCCGCATCATTCCCTGCCTTGATGTGAAAGATGGCCGTGTCGTTAAGGGCGTGAATTTCGTTGACCTTATCGATGCCGGTGACCCGGTAGAACAGGCCCGCGTTTATGACGCCGCAGGCGCCGACGAGCTCACATTCCTTGATATCACCGCAAGTTCTGACAAACGCGACATCCTTCTGGATGTGGTGCAGCGCACCGCCGAACAATGTTTCATGCCGCTCACGGTTGGGGGCGGCGTGCGCAATGCCGATGATGTTCGAAAACTGTTGCTCGCGGGCGCGGACAAGGTTTCCCTGATGACCGCGGCGGTTAAAAACCCGCAGGTGATTAGCGAACTGGCAGAAAAATTTGGTTCTCAGTGTATTGTGGTCGCTGTTGACGCAAAGCAGGTCTCGCCCGGCAAATGGGAAGTGTTCACCCACGGTGGGCGCACACCAACCGGGCTTGATGCCATTGAGTATGCACAGCAGGCCGCCAGCCTTGGCGCAGGCGAGATTTTGCTGACCAGCATGGACCGGGACGGCACGCGGGAAGGCTTTGACATTGAGCTAACGCGCCAGATTGCTGACAGCATCAAAGCACCCGTTATCGCCTCTGGCGGTGTTGGTACACTTGACCATTTGGTTGAAGGGGTGCGCGACGGCCATGCAACCGCAGTACTTGCAGCCTCGATTTTTCACTTTGGTGACTATACAATCGCGGAAGCCAAAGCGCACATGAAGGCGGCTGGCGTTGCAGTTCGGGAGACCATGTGATGACGGATACAGCAGATATTCTGGCCCGACTTGAACAAACCCTGCGCACCCGCAAGGGCGCTGACGCAGGCACAAGCTATGTGGCAAGCCTTTACGCTAAGGGCAGCCGTAAAATCGCCCAAAAGGTAGGCGAAGAAGCAGTAGAAACCGCCATGGCTGTCGCCGCCGGTGACCGGGAAGAACTGGTGAAAGAATCAGCGGACCTGATGTTTCACCTGATGGTGCTTCTGGAAGCAGAAGATTTGTCGCTCGATGATGTGGCAAGAGAACTGGCCCGCCGGGAGGGCCTCTCTGGTCTTGAGGAAAAAGCGTCCCGTACCTAAAAGGGTCAACCAGTGCCAAAAAGAAGCAACCAGCAAGCAAGCAGACACATAAGGCATGTGTTTGTCGCGGCTGCCGTTGCTTTTGGTTTCACGCTGCCTTTCGCAGCACAACCCACCCCAGCAGACGCACCTTCACTAGCGTGGCCTGTAGACTGCAAGCTTGGTGAAACATGCTGGATCGCGCGCTATGTAGACCGCAGCACGGGCAAAGGGCGGCTTGACTATAGCTGCGGCAAGCGCACTCAGGATGGTCATGATGGCACGGACATCGCACTTGCGGATAATGAAGCCATGCGGCGCGGTGTCGCCGTGAAGGCCGCAGCAGATGGTATCGTTATCCGTCTGCGGGATGACATGGAAGACGGGCTGCTGCAACAGGAAGACCCGGCAGCAATAGACAAACGAGGCTGCGGCAACACACTGATCATCCGGCACGCTGGGGGATGGCAAACCCAATATTGCCATTTGGCGCATGAGAGCCTGCTGGTTGAACGGGGAGACAGTGTCCGGGCTGGTGAACCAATCGCACAAGTTGGCTTTTCCGGCAAAACCGAGTTTCCCCATCTGCATTTTACCGTTTGGGCGCCACGGCAAACCAGGCCAGTAACTCGCAACATTGACCCCTTTGATAGCGGAGCCTTTGAAGA
The DNA here is from genome assembly GCA_965199355.1 of Kordiimonas sp. GTDB lineage: Bacteria > Pseudomonadota > Alphaproteobacteria > Sphingomonadales > Kordiimonadaceae > Kordiimonas. The sequence goes on along the minus strand of CBDARB010000007.1, from coordinate 43,495 downwards.
CGGCAACTGCGCCACAGAAGGCAGGCAACTTTGGGAAAACAATGTCAGCTATCAGGAAACGGCCCTTATGCCGCCGGTGATTGATACCGCCCGGCGTAACAGGGGCAACATGTGGGAGGCTCAGCCAACCACCCTGCCGTCAAACAGCCCTTCACTGGTAGTGCAGGCGCGTGGCTTTCATACATTGGCAGGGGACATATGGCGCATTCGCTTGATAGACCCGACCGGCAGGGTAAGGGTTGAAGAAGAGATCAGCCAGAGACGTGATCGCCAGCGCATTCTCGCCTTTGCAGGCATGGAGAAACCACCAAGAGGTTTTACCAGCGGTGTTCGGCGCGCCGAAGTACAGCTTGTTCGTGCTCAACATACTATTGGCAGCATGTCGAGCACCGTAACAATCAAATAGAAATACCTATTGAGCCATTTGCTTTGCCGCAGCGTCGATATCACGCTGGACACGCACATAATCTGACAGGTCGGTATGCCGGATTATCTTGCCACCCTTGAAGCGCAATATACGCAGACCTTCGCCCATTATCGGCGCAAATCCGTCTTCTGCTCCACTTCTCAAAACATCAACATAAGCGTGAAACACATACCTCAGAACAACAACATCATTACTTTCGTAGCCATACAGAAGGTATTTGGTTAGCTGCCGAATGCCCCCGGTGTAATTTCTGTAGGTCTCCAGAACCCGTTCTTTTCCCCGCCTTTCAACACCAAAGGTTGGATCTTCAAAAACAATATCCCCATGCACCAATTCAGTGACGGTATCCAAATCCTGTTTTTCCAGCGCTGTCAGAAAATGCTTTGCAGTTTCAAGGTTGTCGCTGGCCGTCACAGGCAAGCTGAAGATTGCAAGCATCATCAGTATCAAGTGTTTTTTCATTCGTTATCTCCTTGGTCGAACAGACCCGGAGATAACGCCAGGAGAAGAGGCTGTCGGTAACCTCGAACAAGGTTACCTTAGGAAAGCTGGTTTTGTTGTTTACGAAACTCGGTTGGCGTTTGTGAAACAAACTTCCTGAAAGCTTTATTGAAGGACACCTTGTTATTGAAACCAGACGCAAACGCGATGTCCAAAATTGACGCATCTGTATGTTCTAGTTTGCTCTTTGCAATATTGATCCGGTGCTCATTCACAAAGTCATAGAAGCTCTGGCCAATTGTATTATTGAGCACTTCTGATGTGATGTGCGCCGATATGCCGGCGGCGTCCGCAAGGGCCCTGAGGGTCAACTCCTGATTTAAATACAGTTGCTGGTCTTTCATAGCTGCACGCAAATCACGCGCAAGGGCCTGCGCGCTTGCAGCATCCAGGGTCGTGTTTTGATAGGGAGTATGTGCTTTGGGCGTGAATTCAATGGTATGATCCATTGGGGCAAACTGTTGATCCGTGGCGCCGCGAGCAAGCCAAAACAGATAGAGCACACCAAGAAAGTTAAACGCTGCCTGCCCAAAAGACACAGAAAAACCCACATAGCGCAGCAAGGGGAAAGCCAGAGAGTCGAAGAGGGCAAGCAAAAGCAATGCAGCGATCATCCATTGCAGCCACGGCACATCGATGTTGGTGAGGTTGGAATATTGCTGCTGAACCTGTCGGCGAAAGGCCAGAATGAGCCGCAACAAGACGACCAGATACATCACACCCTGCAATAGCAAAAGCGAGTGGAGGTATAGTCGGTTGATGTCCGGCCAAACGGCGATTACGCCTGCTGCAACAGAGGCGGGAACGAAATGAAGCCATTTCCCCAGCACCGTACGGCCAAGTGCTTCACACACATAAAAATAGAGAAAAGGCAGTGAGAGAAAGCTCAGTGCGCCCATGACATTCGTCAGCCACACGGCCTCATGGGGTAACTGCATAGAACGCCAAATACCTGACAACAGTGCATATGAAAAAGTAGCAACAAACCCTGCGAGCCAAAGGGTTTTGTGATAGCGGGCGTGTATGAGCACCAGCGTCAGCATCGCCCCTGCTGTACCTGCAATCAAACCGAATATATCGGCGAGCGACAGGCCGAACTGCATTCTCTATATACCCAGATAATCTTGGCCCGCCTGCCACAGCAGGCGCAGTGCCAATAGGGTCAGCACCATATTTAGGATAATGCCAAACCTGTCTTCATCTTGATTGAGCAGAACCTGTTTACCAACCAGCGTACCAAGAAACCCAGCCCCGACCATGAAGGCAATCAGCGGCAGATAGGGTATAAACGCAAAGCCTGCGATGCCAAACACAATGCCCTTCAGGCCGTGCTGGATCACCATCACACCTGAAAAGGTGCCAACCTTGGTGAAGCGGTCATAATCATAGCCTTTGACAATCACCATAGCGAGTGGGCCACTTGCCCCCACAAACATGCTGGCCAGCGTGGTAACCCCGCCGCCGACAACAAGGCCCTGTTTGCTTGCTTTGCCGCGCTCCGGCATCGGCCCCCAGATGGAATACAGAATGAAAATTCCCAGCACGAGCTGAAGCACCATGGTCGGCAAGGCCGTAACCACTCCTACACCGATGGCGGCCCCCATAAGCCCACCAAGGAAAAACCAGCCAAGAAACCGCCAGTCAATATGTTTGAACATCACCGTCATCCGGCTGATGTTGGAGCCAAGCTGCACCATGCCATGCACAGGGATTAAGGCGAGAGGCGGCATCACTTGCGCCATAACAGCCAGCATGGTGACGCCACCACCAATACCCGCTGCTGTGGAAATGAAAGAGCCAATAAAGCTAGTCCCGACCAGCATCCAGAACAGAAAAACCGATAAGCCCTCTGGCACTATTTCCATGACCGCCTCCATCAAACCGACCAGAAGCGGTCTAACACGCGCACGCCTGTTTTTGAACCCGGGGTCTGTAGACTCGCCTCGCGCAAATCGAACACTTCTACTGAAGAGCCTTTGCATCAAAAGAATTTTGGCAAGCCTAAAAGGTTAATCTTGAAAGAGCATAAGACTTTGAAATAATTATATTTATTAGATCCTTACAATTGCTTACCGTTGCTTACACTAGCGCTTCAAAAGCTAACGTAACGTTTTGGTGGGTGTTGGTGCGTAGAAGAAAGGAATGCAATCATGGTTGACGCAATTTCAAATTCGTCTTCGCTTCTTCAAACCACATCACTCAACATCCGAAGCAACACTGCGAGCGAGCTTCTGCAACAAACCCACAGCGATAACAGATTCGGCTCCGCAGTAAGTGTTGACCTCTCCGATGAAGCCAAAGCGCACATCGCCGAAAATCAGGAAATTTTCTCAGGGTTGACAGCCAAAGAATCCGATAGGCTGTTCGGGGCGCTAGGTAAAATAGACAAACTTTTTCAGTCCGTTGGGGACCGAGAGCCTACCGAGGCTGAAGAGCAGCAGTTGGAAGCTCTTGAAAATGAAATTGTCGGCATAATCGGCGAAGAAAAAGCCAGTCAGCTCTTTGGTGATGATGAAGAAATAGATTTTTTCGAAAATTTATCTGAGAGCGACTCACGAGTTTTAGAAAATATCCTTATTAACATCGATCAAGTTTTCGAAGAAGCAGGTGAAGACCCGCTTAACGCTTCACAACGAAAACAACTCGAAGAGTTTGCAAAACAAGCGGACTCCCTGTTGGGCGCCGAAACAGCCAAACTATTCAGAGAAGAACTGAACGGTGCTCTTGAAGAGCAAGGCTAATCGCTCGTTGTTATGAGGCTATACCAGATTGGCGTAACGCAAGTTACGCCTGTCCAAAACAGGTGCTATTCCCTTAGCCAGTGGTCAGTATGGTAATGCCCCCGCCAATACCCGCTGCTGCAGAAATCAAAGAGCCTGTAAAGCCGGTCCCAATCCGCATCCAGAATAGAAAACTGATAAGCTCTCAGGTGCAATTTTCATAGTTACCTCCAATAAACCGATGAAAAATGCTCTAACGCTCGCCCAACTGTTTTTGAACCCGGCATCAGAGATATCGCGCGCAAAACCGCGACAACCAATAGGATAAAATTTCACTCTGACGACTAGGGCCTGTTAAGGGCTGTGGTGCGCCCTCCTGCTTTTGTTTTCGTTCCGGCGATACCCTGGTCAATGTCCGGTGTTTTTGGGGGGAGGTTTGCAGTTGCTGTTCCCGACCCACCTGCATCTGCGGGCTCACCTTTTGCCTGGTCTTTGTAGGAACCTGCCAAACCGCCGGCACCGGAAGATGCCTCAGCATAAGCGGTTCCATTCGCAGTGGACCCAGCAGTTGACCCACCTTCGCCAACATGAAGTTTACTGTCCCCGGCGGGAACATTTAGCGTCATACCAGCCGCAACAGTTAGTTTGATATCACCTGCATCACCAGCGTCCTCAATAAATGCATTGGCATTGTCTGCAGTTGCTGTAGCTGACCCAGTAAACCCGCCTCTGCCAGAGACAATATCAGCATCAGTCGTTAATGTGATGGTGTTGGAATAAGACTCGACGGTGATATCACCGCCACTACCACTGGCGGCGGCTCTTGCCTGCGCGCGCCCGTCTGCGCCAGTGTTGGTTGCTGTTGCTGCCCCTGATAACTGACCAGACCCGCTGGTGATATCCCCGCTTATGGTTATCAGGCCATCGGCATAAACCTCGATATTGCCGCCGTCCCCTTGCCCACCGGATGTGGCCGTCACAAGGCTGCCTGCCGCAGTTGCTGTTGCACTGCCACCAGTGCCTCCATCACCTGCTGTTATGGTTCCGCTGATGGTAACAGTGCCTGCCGCAGCATAGATGACAATATCGCCGCCATCTTTTGCTTCACCACCTTTAACATTGAAGTCCCCGGTGGCTGGATCACCGCTTAGACCCTGCGGAGTGATAATCGAGCCACCGATAGAAATGGATCCTTTTTCTGACGTCAGCTTCACCTTGTAGGTGCCCCTGTCCCGCGCGGAAATTGCGCCATCAACAACGATATCTCCGTCCGACGATACCTCCAGGTCTCCCGTCAGCGTTACCTCTCCGGTGTCAGACACTGTCCAGCTTTTTACCTTGTGTTTGCCCTTCAGGTTTTGAGCATCCTGAATAACCACGTCTGATGAACATGCCCCCAAAGCAAATAGTATGAACCCAAGTACCAAAACTCGTTTCATCATTAACTCTCCCCATATTTCGAGTGCAGATAGTCTTAGCGCCAAATGTCTCCCACTATTTAGCTAGCCGCCCGAACCAGCGCTCGCGCATCTACACGCCGGTAACTGAGCGCTTCTGCCAGATGGTGTTTTTCAACCGTTTCGCTTCCTGCAAGATCCGCAATAGTGCGGGCCACTTTCAGAACGCGGTGATAGCCACGCGCTGACAGTTTATAGGCACCTGCCGCCCTATCAATCAGGGCTTGTGCCTCAGCTTCCAGACACAGAATGGCCTCTAGCAGTTTGCCATTGGCGTGCGCGTTCACCGTTACACCATTTGCATCAGCTGCCTGATAGCGCTCTGTCTGCTTGGTCCGCGCAGCTTGCACGCGTGCCGCAACCACTTCAGATGGCTCTCCCGCCGCTGGCGCACTCAATTCTGCGGGGGTTAGCGCAGGCACATCCACAAACTGATCTATCCGGTCATAAAGAGGGCCTGAGATTTTCGCCTGATAGTCTGCCCCGCAAATTGGTGCCCGATTGCAGGCACGTGCCTCATCAGCCAAGTACCCGCATTTGCAAGGGTTCATTGCAGCGATCAACTGGAACTTTGCCGGATAGGTTACGTGGGCATGCACGCGGGAGATAACAGCCTCGCCCGTTTCAAGCGGCTGGCGCAGCGCCTCCAGGCATGAGCGTGAAAATTCGGGCAATTCATCAAGGAATAACACACCGCAGTGAGCAAGTGACACATCCCCCGGGTTTGCACGCGTGCCACCACCAATAAGGGCAGGTTGGCTTGCTGAATGATGCGGCGACCGGAAAGGACGCTCCCGACTGATCGTGCCTTCTGACAATTTGCCCGCAACCGAGGCGATCATGCTAACCTCAAGCGCTTCTTCAGGTGATAGTGGCGGCAAAATTGACGGCATACGTGCAGCCAACATGGATTTGCCCGAGCCGGGCGGACCGCTCATCATCAGGGTGTGCCCGCCAGCAGCGGCAATTTCAAGCGCACGCTTGGCGGTTTCCTGTGCTTTCACATCAGCAAGGTCAGGCAGGCTGGTATTCGGCTCGGCCAGCCTGTGCTGGGGCGAACTAAGCACCTGTGACCCCTTAAGGTGGTTCACAAGCGCGAGCAAACTTGCAGGGGCCAGAATAGTATCACTGCCGGCCCACGCGGCCTCAGGCCCGGTTGCAGTCGGGCAGATGAAGGCATGGTTTTGAGCATTTGCAAAGATTGCAGCCGGCAGCACACCCGGCACAGCCCGCAAGCTGCCATCAAGACCAAGCTCGCCCATCACAACCGTTTCTGCAAGACTGTCGGAGGGCAGCACCCCCATGGCAACCAACAGCCCCACAGCTATGGGCAGGTCATAATGACTGCCTTCTTTGGGCCTGTCGGCAGGCGACAGGTTTACCGTTATCCGTTTTGGCGGTAGCGACAGGCCAAGAGCGGACAACGCCGCCCGCACCCGTTCGCGCGCCTCAACCACCGCTTTATCTGGCAAGCCAACAACGGTGAAACTTGGCAGGCCGCTGTTAATCAGCACCTGAACTTCAACCGTGCGGGCTTCAATGCCTTCAAACGCAACTGTATGAATGGTGGCTACCATCAATAATTACCTGTGCCTGTAATGTTTCCCGCTATTGGTGTTTTGCGGACTCTAACACGACTTTTGAACAAAACAAGAACAAACTATTTGAAGCTTGCTTGTAGGCTGTTTTGAGATAGCTAATGCCTTGTAGGTTTATGTCGGCAAAAGGCGAGTATAGCATAGTGAAAATCGTGATACATGGCGCCGGGGCAATCGGCTGTTTCGTTGGTGGAGCATGGGCGGCAGCCGGGCTTGATGTCACGCTTGTTGGTCGTGATTATGTGGCCGAAACCGTTAAAAAACACGGCATGACCCTCACAGATTACCAAGGGTTTTCTGCGAATCTACCGATAGATCAGGTTAGGTTTTCCACAGACGCCAAAGCTCTCCAAGAGGCTGATATTATTGGCCTTTCCGTTAAAAGCGTTGCGACAGAGTCAGCCGGCAGGGAAATCAAACAACATGCAAGGCCAGGCGCCATAGTGGTCAGCCCGCAAAACGGCATTAGCAATGTGAGTAAATTGCGTGAACTGTTACCGGACCAAACCGTTCTTGCAGGTATGGTACCCTTCAACGTGGTAGCAATGGAACAGGGCCGCTGGCACAAGGGCACACTGGGCATACTGATGGCTGACCATCACCCGGCGCTCTCGGAGATTGTTGAAAAAACGGCGGGTGGGCCTGCCGCACTGGAACTTCGGCATGATATGACATCCGTTGCCTGGGGCAAACTGCTTCTAAACCTCAATAACGCCATCAACGCGCTGTCTGGCCAAACATTGTATACCGAACTTTCCGACCGTAACTACCGGCGTGTACTCGCCGCGTGTATCAGCGAGGCGCTAGCGGTTCTTGCTGCTGCCGACATAACTCCAGCTAAAGTTTCCGCTTTCCCTCCAAGGAGGTTACCTAAATTTGTTGGCTCACCCAACTTCATATTCAACACCATTGGCCTGAAACTTCAGAAAATTGACAAGCATGCCCGCTCTTCAATGGCCGACGACTTTGAAGCTGGCCGAAAAACCGAAATCGATTTCCTGAACGGTGAAGTGGTCAGGCTTGCCGCAGACCTTGGTATTTCCGCCCCTGCAAACGAAAAAATCGTTGCACTGGTGAAGAAGGCGGAAGAAGGCAACAGACAAGCTTGGACTGGCGCAGACCTCAGTAAAGAGGTACTCGGTTAAGTCGGATCATCAGCCGCTTTATTGTCAACATCCAGTATATGCAACAGGCCATCTAGCTCCGACTCGCTCAGGTGACCAATTCGCTTTGCAGTCAGGTTGGCAACCCGGCTCGCCTTGGCGTCTAGTCCGCTGGTATCCACCACAACGCGCCTGCGGGAAAGCTGGGCTAGTAGTATAAGGTCTTCGGCATCGTCCCAGATCAGGCCAAAATAATGGATGATTTTTTGCGTCATTGGCCAGGACGGCGCGCCCTTTTTGCCGTGTTCGAGCGCAGACAGATACGCAGGGGAAACATCAAGCGCTTCAGCCATCTGGGCCTGACTAACGCCCTTTTCTGCCCTCAGGGCCCGCATTTTTGCGCCAAAATCCTGCATATGCTTACCTTGCTCTTCTTTGTTTGCGCAACACCACATAAAGGGCACCAGCGCCGCCGTGTTCCTGCGCGGCTGGACCATAAGAATGGATGAAGGGTTTAAGCTCTGGCCCCGCAAGCCACAGCGGCACCATGCGTTTCAGCACGCCGCCATGTTGCTCAAACTCATTGCGGGTTCGGTAAGCGACAGGGGTGTCTGCCATAAGTTGGCTAAAGCGCTTGCCGCCTTTACCGGTGACCACGAGCAAGATCTTGTCACCGCGCAGCACACAACCTTCAACCACGCTTTTGAGGCGAGAAAACGCCTGATCCTGTGTCATGCCGTGCAAATCAACAGACCGGTCAAAGTCCCTGCGGCCTTTGGTAATATTTCGGCGGACTTTTCTATCGATTTTCGGATCAGGACCAGGAGTATTCCCACTGAACCATTCGTCAGGAATTCTATCCTGCCTGATGATATCGCTTCGCACCGGTTTTGGCGGCGGGGGTGTGTCGGGCCTGTTGCCGAGCGGCGTCACCGTTTTTACCACCTCATCCCAAACGGCTTTGTCACGTGGGGTTAACCCCTCTTTTTTTTATCTTTGCTCACCGGCTTTCACTTGCTGCCTGCGCAAGGTCGTTGGGGAGCAACAGCCAGTAACGCCCTTCGTTCGCCATACGGCCCGCTATCTCTGCCGCACGGTCACCAAAGCCCCAAAACACATCGCCGCGAATTTCGCCTGTGATGGCACCGCCCGTGTCTTGTGCCATGAGCAGACGGTTAAACGGTATGTCCGGTGCGGTTGGATCGGTGGGGTCAGGGTGGCTTGTGCTCAGCCAAACTGGCGCGTGAAGCGGCAAATGCTTACGATCAACCGCAAGCGATGCTTCCGCGACCAGTGGCACATTTGCAGACCCAAACGGACCGTCGCCCACATCAATCTGGCGAAAGAAAACAAAAGAAGGGTCAGTGTTTAAAACCTTTTGCACCTCGTCGGGGTTAGCGGCAAGCCAAGCCCGAATGGACTGACCCGAGATTTCCGCGCGAGGAATAGCGCCGGTTTCGACCAAGTGACGCCCGATCAAACGGTTAGCGTGACCATTTTGTGCCGCATAGCCAACACCAAGGAAGCTTCCGTCCGGCATCTGCACCCGACCCGACCCTTGCACATGCAGGAAATAGGCGTCTACCGGGCTATCCACCCACAGCACCTCCAGCGAACGACCCGCAAGAGCGCCTGCCTCAATGTCCGCCCGGCTGGCAAATGGTACAAGCCTGCCATTTTTGACAGTCCCGGCAACACGGCGGCCCCGCAGATCGCTTCGGAACTGGCCAAGGTCCACCATCACCAGTTCCGGCGGGCGGCTGAAAAGTGGCGTATTAAACTGTTCCGTCTGCTCCAGATTACCGTGAAGCAACGCCTCATAATATCCGGTGAAAGTACCGCTTGTTTTCCCTTCAAGGGATACCTCAAGCGGAGTGAAATACTGCGTGAGCGCAGCCCTGATCTGGGTATCTGTTTTTGCGGCAACAAGTGCAGTGCATGCATCTGACCAGTTTTCCACCCGGCCACCGATCGGTGCTCCCGGTAAGCGCCTTGAGGCAGGCAAACGCTGGAGAGCCGCACAAGACCGCAGGATCGCTGGCTGGGTTGCCGTCAGGTCTGCCTCTTGCCATCCGGGCAGGCTTTCAAAAGCAACAGGCTTGAAGCTAAGGCCCGGTTTACCCGGCACAAGTTGACTGTAAGCAAGCAGGAAAGCTGGCACCACCAGCAGAAGCAGTACCAGAGCTATGAGCGTGGATTGCCGCATATCTTTTGCTTTAGCCAGCGCGTGTTGCGATTAGTGTCCAGTTAGGGTCACGGGAGCCGGTGTCGCGGGCGAAAGTCCAACGGTCTTGCAGGTCAACCGCGTCAGATAGGTCACCATCAACCAGTTTGCCGTCTGCATCCCGCGTAACCGCAATAATTTCAGCGGTAAAATCTACCGTTATTTCAGCATGTCGTTTCACCAGCTGAGCAACAGAGATTTGAGCTTTGGTCACGTCAAGCAACCTGTTTTCCAGCGTCAGGCCGTCTTCGGCGCGCTGGTCGATAGCTGCGCCAAACTGCGATAGCACTGTTTCATCAAGAAAATCTTTCAAGGCGGCTTTGTCACCAGCCCAAAAGGCTTCGAGAATCATCTGATACGCACTACGAGCCCCATCAAGAAACTGGGCAGCGTCAAAATAACTGTCAGCTCGCTGGATATCATTGAGGCCACCGCGCACACTCGGACCACTCGACAGGTCAACCACGTCCGCAGACTGGTTGGTGACATCCACAGCTTCTGCGTCAATAGTTGGTTGGTCATCACGAGCGTAGGGAGACCCGCCCGCCGCGGGCGGCTGGGGTTCGTTACCGGTTTTCTTACCGAGTTCCGACCGAAGCCGGAGAGCAATAAAGGCAGCCAACATTGCCACCAGAATAATATCTAACATGCGTTTCTGCTCGTTTGTTTCACTGTCGCAGCCATTTTTCCATGAACACCCATTTCCAGTGAGCCTTTTGAAAACCTGTGATCAGCATGCAGAACAGGCGCATATACTCGGGGAAAATCTGTCAGCCCATTGAATAGTGGCATCTTGTTACCTTTATAGATTAAGTGGTTTCTGCCAAAAGAACAAGGTTTGCTGGTCGCAGGTTAACGGCGTGGTGTGTCACAATTGAGAGAGATGGCAACAAAACCACCAAAGCAACAACAAGAAAGGTGCCGAATGGGTTGGTTAATACTGTTTCTGTTTGTGGGCATTCCCCTGATAGAATTAAGCGTTCTCATTGAAGTAGGCAGCGACATTGGTGCGCTTGCAACCATTGCGCTGTGTCTATTGACCGCAGGCATTGGCCTGTCGCTTATCAGGATGCAGGGGCTTAAGGTGATCAGTGACCTACAGACCGCAAGTAGCCGGGGCGAACCCATTGTAGAGCCGGTTATGCATGGATTTTTCCTGCTGATTGCCGGTGCCTTGCTGTTTTTTCCGGGCTTTATAACCGACGCGATTGGCGGCTTGCTGTTGATACCGCCCGTGCGGCTTGCGCTCGGCAAGGCCGGGTTGGCAGGTGCAGCAGCAAAGCACACCGGGAATTTTCGCTACCCCCAGAGGCACGAGCAAAGCGACACGACCATCATTGATGGAGAGTTTACCAACATGGACACAGGGGCCGACGAAGGGCCACGACCGGAAAATCCGTGGGCCAAGCGTGTTGAATCAGATGCAAACAACGACAATATGGATGGTTAAGGCCCAGCACGAGCACAAAACCGCATTTTTGGCGGTTGTTCAAAGCGGGAAAGCGTGCTAGCCCTCGCTTCAATTTCAAGTGGACAGCCCGGCATATGGGCACGCCGCATAAAATTAGTCTATTTCAAAGAGTGATATCATGGCTGAAAATGAACCAACAGCGCCAGTAGGCGGCGCAGCAAATGCAGCAGACGCACCACAAGCCGGTGTTCTTGCGCAATATATCAAAGACCTTTCTTTCGAAAACCCGAACGCACCAGCAAGCCTGCAAAACAGTCAGGCTGGCAAACCTGCGATTGACGTGAGTGTTAACGTTGGCGTTCGCAAGATGAATGATGAAATGTACGAGGTAGACCTCAAGATTTCAGCCAAGGCAGAGAATGTTGCCGAAAACGGTGAGAAACAAGCGGCATTTGTTGTTGAGTTGGCATACGGCACGCTATACGGCATTCGCAATGTTCAGGAAGAAGCGCTGAAGCCATTCCTGCTCATTCAAGCGCCAACTATGATGTTCCCGTTTGCGCGCCGCATTATTGCGGACGCTACGCGCGATGGTGGCTTCCCGCCTCTGCTGCTTGAACCAATCAATTTTGAAGCGCTTTACCAGCAGCAGGCTGCACAGGAAGCCGCTGGTGGCATGCAGGCGCCTGCCGCAGATAGCGACGAGCCAGCGCCGATCAGCCTGAACTAAGGCGTCGCGGCAAACAAAAACCTCGGGAACCCGGTGCACATTTGCAGCACCGGGTTTTCTTTATTCAGCCATGCGCATCCGCGCCCGCCAAATGGTTGCGTTACTCGCAAGGTCTACCGCCGCATGAAGCACCATAGCAGGTAACAGCGAGCCAGATACCAGATAGACAATGGTAAATACTGCGCCTGTTGCAGCCACCCGAATAATAGCCCCTGCAGAACGCTGGTATAAATGCCCAAGTACAAAGACCACGAGCGATGCAACTGCTGCTGCCCACACAGGCATATGGAAACTGAGCAGCCAGATCAGATAGCCGCGATAGATTATTTCCTCCGTAAAACCCGCGGTAAGGGAAAGAAAGTTGAACAACCGCCGGTCAGCGTCGGTTTTCGGCAAAATATCCAGAATACCGTCTTGGCCTTCAAGCTGCTGCATTAGGCTTTTGGCTGCCTTGTCACTCGCCCCAGCCAGATACGCCTGAACAGCAAGGAAGACACAGCCCGCACCAACGGCACCCCATGTCCAGAAGAGAGCAGGGCCAACCGGACCAAGGAAGCCAAGGCCCCCATAGGGGCGGTCGTGATAGAACCAGATAGCGAACACCGCAAAAGTTAAACTCCAAAGAAGACGCAGAGTACTGATGTACATTTTACGCGGGGCAACTGGCTCTTCCTCGCCATTCTCATTTTTTGACCGAGCTGTCTCATAGTATCCCTTAATAGGCACATACAGCGCCAGCACACTGAGCAGCACATAATCCAATATTCCAGGCATCTTTATTCTCCGCCAAAAGAACAATTAATTCTTTGATTTACCATCGTTTTTATCATATATTGTAAAAGTAATTTACATTTACATAATGAGTGATGGCTTATGAGTCAAGGTGCACGCGTCGTTCATCAAACCAGATCTAGGAAAACCCGGGATAAGCTTCTGATAGCGCTGGAAAAACTTTTGAAGGAAAAAGACTTCGCTGACATTGGTGTTAGCGAGATCGCCGGCCTTGCTGGCGTGTCACCAGCAACCATCTATCGGCGTTTCAACAAAAAAGAGGGGTTTATTCCGGTATTGTTCGATCTTTATGTCGAGCGATTGAATGATTGGATGACCTCACCTCAAGCCCAGATTAACCTTGAAGAAGCGGGCCTTAGGGCTGCCATGCATCAAATCGCAAAAGTCGCGTGGGCACAACTTCAGCAACAAGCCCATATCTTGCGTGCGATTTATCTCCATGGACGCAACCATCTCGACCTTTTGTCAGCGCAGGGTGATCATTTTGAAGCCGCTATGCTGCAAGCAACCAAAGCCATCATAGCGCATTATCAATCGGAAGTGGCGCACGCCGACCATGATACAGCGGCACGTATGCTGGCTTATTATTTCAATACCATCCTTATTGAACGTGGCCTTTTCAGGAAAAAGAGCGGTTCATGGACTGACGATCTCTCCGATGAGATTTTTGTTAGCCAAGTGGGTGAATTTGCTTTTTCTTACCTAACAGTCGATAGATAAATTGTCGTTTATGGGCGAAAAACGCGCAATTTGGGTGAAAAAGCACAAAAAGTAACCTTCTGATAGGTCAGTTTTGGTTAATTTTGAGCCACCGCTGCACGCTTTGACTGCTCTCGCCGTGCGTCTAATCGCGCCTTCATAAGGGATTTCAGGCTTTCCACCAGCTCTGGGTCGGCCACATCCGGGTGTCCGCTGTTAAAAGGTGGTGCCGGGTTATATTCTATGGACAGCTGGATCATTTTGGCGGTTCGCTCATCCAGAAGTTCCGCGACAACCGCCAGCGCAAAGTCTATTCCGGCGGTTACACCGCCACCCGTTATGCGGTTGCGGTCTTTGACCACACGGCCTTTTTCATAAATCGCCCCGTAAGCCGAAAGCAGGTCTGTGCAGGCCCAATAGGTGGACGCTTTATACCCCTTGAGCAACCCCGCGGCCCCAAGCAAAAGCGAGCCTGTGCAAACAGAAGTGACAAATTTGGCTGTAGACCCTTGTCTGCGCAGAAAGTCGAGAACCTCTTCATCTTCCATATAGTCGATTTGACCGGGCCCGCCCGGCACACAAATCACGTCTAGAGCGGGGCATTCCACCATCCTGGTGGTTGGTAACAACCTAAGGCCCGTCTCCGCCTCAACAGGGTCCAGAGTTTTCCAGACAAGATGCACCTTTGCGCCCGGTATATTGGAGAACACCTCAAACGGCCCCGTAAGGTCAAGCTGGGTGAGGCCGGGAAATAATAACAGTCCTATCTGAAGCGACATGGGGCATTCTCCTGTTCAACGCTGCTTTGACATAAGCTAGGCGGAAAGATAGTATGGCGTAAATGACATATAATTATTATTTTTTGCCAAATCATGACACACCAGCCAATCAATACACTTATCATAGCCTATAACGACGCCCAGCTTTTGGATATCGCCGGGCCTTATCAGGTGTTTGCTTCCGCAAATGATGAATTGGAAAACCCCGCTTATGATCTGACACTGGCGGACCTTGACGATGGCGGCGTGACCACATCCTCCGGCCTCATGCTACGATCTACGCCCCTCGATACGCTGGACCCTCAGCATTTCGATATGGTTGTAGTTGTTGGCGGCAAAAGAAATGCGGTTCGAAGCGCTTCTGCCAACGCCGATGTACGCCGCTGGTTACGCACCTTTTATGAAAGTCGTGCAAAACGACTATGCTCTGTTTGCAGTGGCACCTTCGTCCTTGCAGCCGCTGGCGTGATGGATGGCAAACGCGTTGCCACCCACTGGCAGGGAACTGCCCTGCTACAAAAACTGTACCCGGACCTGGAGGTGGACGCCGACGCGATTTACGTTCGCGACGGCAATATCTGGAGTTCCGCAGGGGTCACCACCGGCATAGACATGTGCCTTGCCATCGTGGCGGAGGATTTGGGCAGCAATATATCCCTCGCTGTTGCCCGCAGGCTCGTCCTGTACACCCACCGCCCCGGCCACCAGACCCAGTTCAGCACACTGCTGGATATGCAGGACAAAGTTGAAGGCCCGCTTGCCGCGACCTTGCACTGGATGCGCGAGAACCGGCAAAACCCCATGTCTGTGAACGACTGCGCCACACACGCAGGCATGTCTGAGCGCACTTTTCATCGCCGATTTCAGGCTGCAACCGGCAGTTCGCCGGCCCGGTATCTGGAATCACTGCGTATAGACGCAGCACGCTCTCTGCTACAGGAAAGTGACGCTCCCTTAAAACAAATTGCCAGCCTGTCAGGCTTCTCCAGTGACCAGCACCTAATTCTTGTGTTTGAAAAACGCCTGGGCTTGAGCCCTACCGACTACCGCAAGCTCCATGGGAACCGGCCATTGCCTCAACCGGCGAACATGTAAAAACTGGTGAGCCAGCCATCTGTTCGCTAAAGTCGAAAAACAGGACGGTGAAAAGGGCACAAAATGGTCTCTCTTATTGTTCGGTACGGCGCCTTGCTCGCTCTGTTTCTAGTTGCTGCAGAAACGGTTAGGCGGTCCTATATCAGCCAACACTCCGATATAGAGCTTTATATGGGCACCTTCGCGGTAGCTTTTCTTGTTCTAGGGTTTCTGCTCGCCCGTAAGACAAAAGCCAAACCGCCTGTGGAGCAAACACCCAACACGGCCAGCCTTTCGGTTTTAGACAAACAAGACTTCAGCGACCGAGAACTGGATGTTCTGCTGTTTCTTTGTCACGGCTATAGCAACAGTGAAATCGCTGAACAATTGGGCGTGAAGACCAACACGGTAAAAACGCACCTGAAAAACATCTATAGCAAGCTTGATGTCAACAACCGGACACAGGCGGCTGCAGAAGCCAAAATTGCCGGAATTATTGGCTGATCACCCAATCGGGTGAAGACACGGGCCTGACATTTCTGCTTGGGTAGTAGCAATCTGCTGAACGAGGAGGGTACGATGAAACTGATTATCAAATGGGGCGGCACAATTGGCGGCATAATGGTCGGGTTGCTACTGATTGAGTATCTTTTATACCCAACCACAGACCCTACCCGTTTTGATGTTTCTGAAAAATTTGGTTACGCGGCCATTATCGCAAGCCTTGCTGTCATGTATCTGGCCATGCTTGAACTTGAAAAAACAGCCACACAGCGAAGCGCACCAACCTTATGGCAATATATCGTAACAGGCACCGGCTCCGCGCTTGTCGCGGGCGCAATTTTCGGAGCCTATAATGTGTTCTACACCGAAGTCCTGAACCCGGAGTTTATGGACGCCTACTACGACCATTATATCGCTCAGTTACCTGTGCAATCCGGGCCGGAATATGAGAAAATGATTGCTGACTTGGAATCTCAGAAAGAAATGTTTCAGGCCCCGCTGACGCAGTTTCTGGTAATGGGGTTAACGGTGGTAATGATTGGCATACCAATGAGTGTCATTCTCGGCCTTGTGCGAAAACTGCGCCGCTAATGTAATTCAGGTAAGACTGGCACCAAACCATCAGGAAAAGCTTTACCGCACCGCTTTGGCAAGCCGCAACAACGCGCGGGCACAGATAACGTCAGCCGGGTTGCCGGTGGTTTTACAGTCCAGCTCTGCTTCCAGCAGGATATTAAGCGCCTGTTCGAGCTTCACGGACGACCAGGAAGAAAGCTCCCGCGCGAACTTGTCTTTCTCGGCAAAGAACACCGGCGGGCGCAGTTTGTTCACCGCTTCCATCGGGTTCATGCCTGTGTCCACATACCCGCGCGCCAGATGAAGCCGCATCAGACGGTTTTGCAGCGTGCGCAATATGGCAATCGCATTTTCGCCTGACGCCCAAGCCCGCTCCAGAAACTTTTCCAGATTGGCCATGTTGCCAGCTGTAACCGCCTCTGCAATCTGGTTTAAACCCAAGGCCGCCGTGTCCGCCACGCAGGCTTTTGCGTCTTCAAGCGATACCTGACCACCATCTTCACCCATATAGAGCACAAGCTTATCAAGCTCACCGCGCGACACCATCCGGTCACCGCCCAAGTTATCAACCAGATAGTTAACCGCATCCTGACTTGCCCCGAGCCCGGCAGCAGAAAGCGTGGACTGCACCAGGCCAAACAGATCCTGCGCGCTGTCTTCATAGCAGGCAATCGCATAAGCGTTTTTCGCGGCTTCAACAGATTTCCGGAGCGCGGACGTTGGCTTCAAGTCACCGGCAGTGATAACAAGCAGGCCGTCACCCTGATCGCTTTCCAGCACTGTTTTAACAGGCTCCGCGCTTTCAGCCCCAGCCCCCTCAAGGCGTACAAGCCGCCTGCCGCCCATCATGGAAATGGCGGCAACCTCATCAAGCAGAACAGAAGGGTTGTTCTTGACGGCTTCGGGCCCAAGGCGGACCACCTGAAACGGGTCAGAAAGGTCTGCGGCGATTTGTTTGCCTATTGTTTCTGCCCGTTCGCGCACCAAACCATCATCACGGCCAAACACCAGCACCGCCCGCGTGCCATCTGGCACAGCTTTCAGAAGAGGGGCGATATCACGGGGTTTAACTTTCATCGGGGCTTAGTTGCTCTCCGCTTCCGCGGCTTGCGCAAAATGCAGGGCAAGGCGGCGGTGGATACGCTCCGCAAGGTCCAAAACCAGACGCTGCGCTGAGTCTTCCCGCTGTGACACCGTTGCGAAGTCCGACAGAACAACATCAAACGTTGTTCTGGCCCGCAACGCATCCTCAATTACGATTTCATCCTGATCGAGGGCGGTAAGGCGCATACGCGCAACAATCGTCAACTGTTCCTGCGTGGTTGCCGTATCAGGGCGCACACCAAAGGTTTCACTTGACTGGTCAAGCACCACATCAAGGCGGTATTTCGGTTTACCGTCTTCATTAAGCCCGAAGATGAGACGGTTGCGCATAATCTGGCCAAGCCGGTCAGCGATAGGACCAACTTCCACGGATGCAAGCTGTTGCTGCATGACGCCAGAAGACCCGCCAGCCTCATAAAGCGGCTTAAAGCCACAAGCAGCAATCAGTAAGCTTAATATGACAGCAACAATACGCATCAGTTCGCCACAATATTTACGATACGGCCCGGCACCACAATCACTTTGCGGATCGTGTTTCCATCTGTGAATTTCAACACATTCGGCTGTGCAAGCGCAATCTCTTCAATGGCTTTTTTATCCAGGTCTTTGGCAACCTCGATTGTGTCACGAACTTTGCCGTTTACCTGAACCGCCATTTTGATGGTGGTATCAACGGTCAGGGCTTCTATCGCTTGCGGCCACGGCGTATCTGCAACCAGCGTTTTATGGCCAAGACGAGCCCACATTTCTTCCGCAAGATGCGGCATGGCTGGACCCACGAGCAACACGAGTGTTTCTGTGGCTTCACGCAAGGCTTCCGCAATACCGTCATCCGCTTTGGCACCACTGATTGCATTGGCAAATTCGTAAAGGCGGGCCACCGCTTTGTTGAAATGCAGGTTTTCAATATCAGCCGTTACACCCTTGATGGTTTTGTGGGTTGCTTTCCTGAGTGCAAGAGCCCCATCAGACAAGCTTTCCGGCATATCGGAGCCAACCGGCGCAAGCTGGGCAGCAGGTTCTTCAACCATTCGGTAAATACGCTGAACAAAGCGCCATGCGCCCTCAATGCCTGCTTCCGTCCACAGAAGGTCACGCTCGGGCGGGCTATCAGACAGCACAAACCAGCGCGCAGTATCTGCGCCGTACTGGTCAATGATATCGTCCGGATCAACCACATTGCGCTTGGACTTGGACATTTTCTCTACACGGCCTTCGCTGACTGACAGGCCACTATCAGACCGGAACAGGCTGCCATCTTCTTTCTTGCGAATAAGCTCGGGGAACACCCAGTCACCTTCGCTGTCCTTATAGGTGACATGGTTAACCATGCCCTGAGTGAACAGGCCCTCGAACGGCTCTTCAATGTTGGTGCGGCCAACATGCTTGAGCGCGCGGGTAAAGAAACGCGCATACAAAAGATGCAGGATCGCGTGCTCAACACCACCAATATATTGGTTAACCGGCATCCATTCGTTCACCACATCAGTGTCAAATGGCTCGTCCGCGTCTGGTGTGCAGAAGCGCAGGAAATACCATGACGAGTCGACAAAAGTGTCCATGGTGTCAGTTTCGCGGCGCGCCGGTTTCCCACACTTTGGACATGTGGTGTTTTTCCAGGTTGGATGATGCTCAAGCGGATTGCCCGGTGTATCAAACGATACATCTTCAGGCAGCTTCACGGGCAGGTCTTCAGATTTAACCGGCACCACACCGCAATCATCGCAGTGCACAAACGGGATTGGTGTACCCCAGTAGCGCTGGCGGGACACCCCCCAGTCACGCAGGCGGAAGTTTACGGTGCGCTCGCCCCAGCCCTCTTCCTCGGCCCGGTCAATCACTGCAGCTTTGGCGGCCACAATGTCCATACCGTCAAGGAAACGCGAGTTATACATGGTGCCGGTACCAACATAGGCTTCGTCACCAATTTCAAAGCTGCCAGTGTCTTCACCATTTGGTAGCACAATCGGCAACACAGGCAGGCCGTATTTGCGGGCAAAGTCAAGGTCACGCTGGTCACCAGCTGGGCAGGCAAAGATAGCACCTGTGCCGTAATCCATCAGGACGAAGTTGGCGATGTAAACCGGCAGTTCCCAGCCCGCGTCAAACGGGTGGCGAACTTTAAGGCCGGTATCAAAGCCTTTCTTTTCTGCTTTCTCTATTGCTTCTTCCGTGGTGCCAATCTGGCGGCATTCCTCAACAAAGGCCGCAACCTCTGCCTTATCTTCCGCAAGTTTTGCAGCAATGGGGTGGTCCGCAGAAATTGCACAGAAGCTCGCACCGAAGATTGTGTCAGGCCGTGTTGTATAAACAGGAATTTTGGTAGCAATACCTTCGGGGGCATCAACAACGTCAAACTCAAACTTCAGACCTTCAGACCGACCGATCCAGTTTTCCTGCATCAGGCGAACCTTGTCAGGCCAGCGGTCCAGCGTTTTCAAACCATCAAGCAAGTCATCGGCAAAATCCGTGATTTTAAGAAACCATTGGCTAAGCTGACGGCGTTCTACTTCAGCGCCAGAACGCCAGCCTTTTCCGTCAATAACCTGCTCGTTTGCAAGGACCGTATTGTCAACCGGATCCCAGTTCACCCAGCTTTCCTTGCGGTAAACAAGGCCCGCATTATAGAAGTCGATGAAAATTTGCTGTTCCTTGCCATAATAGTCGGCATCACAGGTGGCAAACTCTCGCTCCCAGTCGATAGCAAGACCAACATTCTTCAGCTGCTCGCGCATGTTGGCAATATTGTCATAGGTCCAGTCCGCCGGATGGACCTTGCGTTCCATCGCCGCATTTTCTGCCGGCATGCCAAACGCATCCCACCCCATTGGATGCATCACTTCATAGCCTTGCGCCCGGCGATAACGGGCAACCACGTCACCCATGGTGTAGTTACGTACATGGCCCACATGCACCCGGCCAGATGGGTAAGGGAACATCTCCAGCACATAATATTTCGGCTTGTCAGACTTATTGTTGGTTTTGAAGGTTTTGCCTTCTGCCCAGGCTTTTTGCCATTTCGCTTCGGTTGCTTTGGCGTTGTAGCGTGACATGCGTGCCTCTCACTTCTTTTGGCAATTCACTTGGCAATTGGTTTGGTAAAAACCAGAACGCGCCCGAGAATATCCGGCGCGCTCATTGTGGCCCTGTTTGTCGGGCAGGCGAGAAGGGTTGTTTATCCTTCTGCTTCAATCTTCAGCGTGCGCGCCCGCGACAGGATAGCTTCTTCAATTTGCAACAGCGTAGACGCCTGAACCGGCACCGTTAGCCAATTGCCATTATCCAGTTGCTGGCGCACCACATTAACCTTGATCCCGTCAGAACGCAGCGTTTCAGAGCGGAAGTAAACCGCGACCTTCACCCGCTCTTCCGGGGCATCAGCGGTTGAAAACCAGTCTGTGATAATTGCCGCAGAACTCGGGTAAGCATTGTCAATGGGCATGAAAGACAGTGTGTCGAGCGTTGCTGACCACAGATAACCGTTTACACCAATTGATGTGGTGATGGGGCCAAAGGCTTTTTCCTCATCACTGCTACCAAAAATACCGCAAGCAGACAGCATCAAAGCTGTGAGAAGGGTTGCTGTCGTCCGAGCAAATCGAATCATACTGGGTTCCGCTCTGTAATTAATTTCGTCTATTGTCATTTAGCTGACAAAATTTGCCCGCTTTATGTCCTAGCGCGTTATAGCGGTCGTAAGTGGCCCTGACCAGCCCGAAATACGGTCAAATAGTGGCGGTAGAGACACAATCTATCGCAAAAATTAACGAACCACTTGCGATTATTAATAAAGTATCCATACCATAATGGTAGGTTCGTATACCTGATTGAATGGGACAAGGTCGAGAGAGGCTATGAAAACGCTTCTGAAATACGGGGTTTCTGCGCTTGCAATAGCAAGCCTGTCGCCTGCCGCAATGGCAGATGATAAGACCCGTTTTGAATCGAGCGGTTTCCTGCAAAGCCTTGATCTCTTTATCGCTGAGCAGATTGCAAAGCAACGCAGCACCCAGAGCGAACAAAGGGCAAATACGCTGAAAGGGCTGGACCTTAGCCTGAACAGCGACAGCCTGAGCAATGATTCCGGTTTCCTTTCCCTTAGTGATTCGCGCCCTCGCCTTGCCGCATCAGAGGGTGAACTGGCTGACCGGCCAGATTTTTCTTCGCTTCTTGCCCCAACAGGCACACTTCGCGGCAGTTATACTCAGGACATCTTCGGAGCGAGCAGCCGTGTTGGCGTAACCCTTGGGGGTGATCAAACCGGCGAATCAGGCAACCGTGGCTTTGAAATCGCTGTTGAAAGCCAATACCGTCTGTCACTTCAGGGCCTGTCGAGCACATCCGGCTTTGCTGACGCCGGGCAAGCGGAAACCCAGTACCGCGCTGGTGTGTCGCTTGGCTATTCCGGCTTTGGTGTAGACGCATCCTTGATGCGGCAGTCCGGCCTGTTCGCAAAAGAGCTTGAAGGTTTTGAGGCTGGCCTTTCCTATCAGGCAAGCAGCTGGTCTGCGCGGATTGCCATGAGCGAATACACAGAAGGCTCCGACCTATATGGCATCGAAAATGATGTGCGCAACATCATATCATACGAGTTGGGAGCCAGTTACCGCTTCACAGATCGGTTCGGCCTGACGGGCGGCGTTCGCTATTATGATTATGGCAGCAACTATTTCTCCACCACGACAGAAGATATAGATACATCGCAGATGTTCTTCCTTGGTGGTCGCCTGCGCTTCTGATGGTCGGCTTTGGTCTAACCTAGCCTGTAATTCCTGAAATTCCGGCAATAGCAGCAAGCCTTAGCGGACGCAGTTGACGCGCATTTTTCATACTGACCCCACCCAGAGCCGCAACAGGTAGCTTGGTACGTACCTGCAACCGCGTCAGGCCCGGCACCCCAAGAGTTTTTGCGCCTGGATGGCTTTCGGTTGGAAACACAGGCGACACAATTGCCAAACTCACACCTGCCCGCTCGGCTCGGCGAAGCGCAGGCACCGAATGGCAAGCAGCGGTAATGAGGGAAAATGTCTGAAGCCCCTTGGGTTTATCTGCCAGCATATATTCCGGCAAATGCACACCGTCGGCCCGAAGCTGACGCGCAAGCGCGATATCACCTGCCAACAGAAACCAACACCCCGCCACACGGCAAACACGCTTTAGCTGCCGCCCCAAACCGGCGCGGTCTGGGTGATCATAATCGCGGAAAATCACAATCGAGCCAGCGGGCAAAGACGCTATTGCTGCCGCCGGATCAGGCAGGCGAACAGCATCTGTCATCAAAATCAACCGTTCAACGCCTGCCGCCGCCTTCAGGCGGCGCGCATGGGAGGAAGAATGAAATGTCAGCGAAGACTTGACCATAAGCGTTTCCTAGCACATAGCATGCGCAAGCCCAATGCAGTGAGTTTAGACCATGTCTATTGCCGACAACCTGAAAGAGATCAAAAGTGAAATCGACCGCATGTGTGACCATGTGGGTGTACCGCATGCAAACCCTCGCCTGATTGCCGTATCTAAGGTCCAACCAAAAGAACGCGTCATTGCTGCCCTTGAAGCAGGGCATCGCAACTTTGGCGAAAACCGGGTTCAGGAAGCCGAAGAACGCTGGACTGAACTTAAAGATGACTATCCGGATGTGGGCCTGTCGCTAATTGGTAGCCTGCAAACCAATAAAGTAACCAAAGCTGTTGAACTGTTTGATGAGATACAGTCGGTAGACCGCATCAAACTTGCCCGCGCTCTGGCAAAAGAGATGGACAAGCAGGGCAAAAAACAGCCAGTTTATCTTCAGGTGAACACAGGCGCGGAACCACAAAAAGGTGGCGTTCTTGCCGCTGACCTGCCCGCCCTGCATACAGAATGTAAATCACTGGGGTTAAACGTTGTTGGCTTAATGTGCATTCCGCCAAGCGGCGACGACCCATCGCTCCATTTTGCGCTTCTCAAGAAGTTCGCGAAACAGGAAGGGCTCCAGAAACTCTCCATGGGCATGAGCGGTGATTACGCCTTGGCCGCCGCCATGGGTGCGACCGACATCAGGGTTGGCACTGCCATTTTTGGCGAGCGAACCTACAGCTAGCCTATTTGGAGCGTATCCTTGGGAGTCAAGCCCCTGAGCATGGCAAGGAGCGCACTTGCTTCAAGGGCAACGCAGCCCTCCGTGGGCGGACAGCCTTCTTTTGCTACATGCACAAAAATTGCGCTGCCTTTACCGGGCATGGCTGGGTTATCATTGTGACCAATTACGAGCACAAGGTCGTAAAGCTCATCATCCCGCCACATTTTCTCATGGGTGCCACCATAGGGCAGGCGCACCAGTTTATTGTATTCTGGCCGTTCCGGGTCATCGCACCACCCCATTTCAGGGGACAGGGGTGTGACGGACAGCTTGCAAATCGGTGTGTCATACTTATCAGGCCGGTAGAATGCGCGGCGAAACGAATAGTTGCCCAGCGGTGTGCAACCATCACCTTCTTGCTTTTCATCCTCGAGCCTTGTGCCGGACCGACCAAGCGCACAGGGCGCATCAACCAGCGGGCCAACCAAACGGCCCCTGCGTTCATCTGTTTCGTCGGGTATCACACGCCATGTTTGCATGAGTTAGAGAATATGCCCGGTACGGGATTTTTTCACCTGCATATAACGTTCGTTATGCGGGTTGGTAGGGAAAGAGTGCGCCACACGCTCCGCCACCTCAATGCCATAACTTTCAAGCCCTTCGACTTTAAGCGGGTTGTTTGTCATCAGTCGAACCGACTTGAAACCAAGCCCCTTCAGCATCTCGGCAGCAGGCGCGAACATGCGCTCGTCCACATCAAACCCAAGGTGGGTATTGGCATCCACGGTGTCATAACCCTGATCCTGCAAATTATAGGCTTTCAGTTTTGAAATCAGCCCAATGCCGCGACCTTCCTGCGCTAGGTAAAGTACCAGGCCACCGCCTGCCTCATTGATGGCATGAATGGCCCCCCTGAGTTGCTCGCCGCAATCACACTTGAGCGAGCCCAGAAGGTCACCCGTAAAGCATTCGCTGTGTACCCGCATTAACACAGGCTTGCTGCGGTCCGGGTCACCGATAACAATCGCAATGTGTTCAAGACCACCGGAAAGGGGCCGGAAGGCAACAAGGCGCGTGTTTTCCGCACCCGCAAGCGGCACTTTGGCGCTTGCCACCTGCCGCAAGTGGTTGGCTTGTTCCATTTCCGCACCCAGAACTTCATCCGCATTCACACGCACTGTGTGTTCATCAATGTCGCCACTATCAACTTCGGATGCGACAACTGCCGGCAGCAGGCGCGCCAGCTTTACCAGCTTGATTGCCGCCACGTCCGCATCGGTGGGCTGGTGGTTCATCCTGCGAAATGGCCCTTTAAGGGGTGTTGAAAGGTCAAGCGTTGGATCAGCAAGTGCAACAATATCACCGGCAGACATCCAGCTGGGGCGTTCAACCCGGACAACGGGCCAGTCTTCACCGGGCACCTTCACCGCCGCCGCGCGGCTATTGGTCAAAATGACAAAACTATGAGGCGCTAGCTCATCAAAATGGTCCAGCGTTGCCTCATTGGCATATTCCGCCGGGATAAGTCGAAGGGAGACAGTTTCGCTCACCACTACAACAGGCAAGCCGCGACGAAGCTCGTCACATGCGCGCTCTATCTCTAACAATTGTTTTTCTTGGCTATTCATACCCGTCATATTGGTTACTTCATAACATAATCAACGCATGCCTTTTCTCACAGCTTTACAAAATCTTCAAACAATTGTGACACAGCGTGATAAGATATACGTTTCTGGATGACTATATAGGCGTCACAGTCGCAATTAGGACAGAATACCCACCTTTAGGGTGCCAAATTGAATTATTTTTTTACTTAATGGGGATCAAGCGATGTCTGGAAGAAAATTACTGCTTGTTGATGATGATGTGGACCTGCGTGAAGGTCTTGCAGACCAGCTGGCTCTCTATGAAGAGTTTTCGACAGTAGAACGCGGGACCGCTGGTGACGCGCTGGAATTCCTAACAGACAACCAGGTAGACATGATTATTCTGGATGTGGGTTTGCCAGATATGGATGGCCGCGAACTTTGCAAACGCATCCGCAAAAACGGCATTACCGTGCCAATTATCATGCTGACCGGTAACGTGACCGAAGCAGATACCGTGCTTGGCCTTGACGCGGGTGCCAATGATTATGTGCACAAACCGTTCAGCTTCAATGTTCTTCTGGCCCGTGTGCGCGCGCATTTTCGCCAGTATGAGCAATCAGAAGACGCGACATTCGATATTGGCCCTTACACGTTCCAGCCATCTGCGAAAGTTTTGGAGCAGCGTGAAAATGGCCAGAAAATCCGCCTGACGGAAAAAGAAACCAACATTCTGAAGTATCTTTACCGCGCTGGCGGCAAAGCCGTTGGCCGCGAAGAACTGCTGGCAGAAGTGTGGGGCTATAACTCTGGCGTTACCACACACACGCTCGAGACGCACGTTTACCGCCTGCGCCAGAAGATTGAGGTGGAAACTGGCGCAAGCCGCATTCTGGTAACCGAGCCGGGTGGCTATAGCCTTCAAGGCTTAGGAGCTTAAACAGCACTCTCGCACTGAGGTCCTTCATAACCATATACATCTAGAAATATTGGGGTAGTTGTAATAACCGCTACTCCAATCCAAAATGGCAATATTATTTGGCGAATACGATGCAAACGTAACGCCAATAAGAAAAACATTATTGCGACCACGCAGGCTGGATAGATCAAGAAAATTGCCAGAAAGCCCAAGTTGCCGCATTTCCAGACATTGGGATCCGCCCAAAAGACCAAATAAGCTGCGAACACCACCGCGACAATGGCGATACAGTAAAAAAATGTTGCTGTTGGGCCTTTCCAATCCAATTTCGGGGCATTCACCTAAAGATCAATATCCATAATCACGGGTGCGTGGTCGGATGGTTTTTCCCAACCACGGGCATCGCGCACCACTTCCATGTGGGTTGGCTTGTCTTTCAGGCTTGGGCTAACCCAGATATGGTCAAGGCGGCGGCCTTTGTCTGCTGCACTCCAGTCCCGTGCCCGGTAAGACCACCAGCTAAATAGCTTTTCAGGTAGCGGCGTAAATTCACGCATGACATCCACCCAGCCATGGGCCTCAATTAACTTGAGCATGCCATCGGTTTCTATGGGCGTGTGCGACACCACTTTCAAAAGCTTTTTGTGATCCCACACATCATCAGGATGCGGGGCGATATTCAGGTCACCCACCACAATGCTGGGCTCACTAAGCTCTTTGGACCACTGGGTCATTTCCTCAAGGAACGAAAGCTTGTGCGCGAACTTGTCATTGGTTTCGGGGTTCGGCTCATCCCCGCCTGCCGGCACATAAAAATTATGCAGCGTGACCCCCTTAACCTTCACGGCGATATGCCGGGCATCGCCCTTTTTGCACCAATCAATTTTAAAGCTGTCATCAAACGGGGCTTTGGCAGCAGTCGCGACGCCATGATGGCTTTTCTGGCCATGAATTGCCAGATGCGGCAGACCAATTTCTTCAAAAAAACCGGTCGGGAACATATGGTCCTGCACTTTGGTTTCCTGAAGGCACAGGATGTCAGGGTCATAGGTTTTCACCAATTGCTCGACGATCGCAGTGCGCGCGCGCACCGAATTGATGTTCCATGTAATGATGCGCATAACGATCCCTTATTAGTTTTCTATTTCGTCGTGGGTCCACTGCTTATCCTGCAACCATATTGCAAGCTTGCCCCACAAAAAACCCGACACAACTGTCACTGAGTTCTCCAGCCACCGATTTTCTTGAATCATAGGCCACAACGGTGTCTGCCTGATCCCAAAAATTGTCATACCAGCGCCAATACAGGCAAATGAGATGGTAAGAAAACGGATAGTTTTTGGACTCATAAGCTGGTGCCTCAATCACGCTAAAAAATCAAAAAACTGTTGCCGATTATGCCGATGGGCCAGCGGCCACGTTCAAACAGTTGAAAGCGAAGACTGAGCGGGTGGCTTTCTTCTTCCGCGGCCATACCAACCAACGCAGCTTGATAAACCGCCTGTGCCGCCGCGCCTGAAGTGGCAAGCACAAAGCTCTCGTCATCAATGCGCAGAAATTCTGCGGCTTCCTTGGCCGCGTCATCAATCGCTTCGGTGATCGCTTGCGCCACGTGCGTCATCACCATCTCCAGCACCTGCGGGTCAATAGCGAGCAAAACTTCGTCGGTCAGCGCAGCACGAAGCTGTTCTTCCGCTTCCCATGCCGGGCTGTTGAATTCCGTGTTTTCAGCCGCCGCAGCAGCGTCTTCCCAATCATAGAGAAAAGCGGGCTCCGCCTCCGGGAAACCCAGCGCGTCCGCATAATCACGGGCAATGCGCACTGTTTCACTGTCCGGGTCTTCACCGAGTGCGCGGAACCAGCGCACATCGCTCGCGAGCGCCACAAAAGGGGCGACAGATTTCAAGCTTGGGAAATCCTCAAGCAGATCGTCGATCTCGCCGTCCATATCCATAATACTAGGCCCAAATCAGAAGTGATTTGATGAGTTTTAGAGCAGATTTTAGTGCAAAGCCAGCGGATATGTCGCCGGAAACGGCCCTTGTCTTTCGCTGTGCCGCTAACGGGCGCGGCGGCGACGAGCAAGGCCGCGCGGGTCATCAAAGTCCCACAGGTTTTCCGCCAGTTCCACATTCACCTCAGCGTCCGCAAGCTCTACAGATGTGATCTGTCCCTGGGCATCGGTTACATCCCAGCGAAGCAAGCGCAGTTTCTCCGGCACATACGGTTGCCGCTGGAAATAAACCGTGATTTGCCCCAACTCTGGTCGGTCAACATCAACCGCATGCAAAGCCACCAGTTCCGGGTTGTCAAAAGGGGCAAGCTCTATGTTCGCACCAATGCTGGCCAAATCAGTTGACCCACCAAGCAGCGCCCTAAGCGGCGTGTCCTTCACGGGCCAGCGGGTGACCTGACCAATTTCATAATCAATAAAGTTCAGTGTTTTACCGTCTGCGACCACAAGAAAGGGGACTTCTCCCTCATAATCAAACCGCACCCGACCGGGCCGCGCGAGCGAGAGCTTGCCTTTTGATATGCCGCCATCCGGCGCATACTGGGTGAACTGTGCCTCAAGGCTTTGCACCGTATCCATATAGGTTTGCACAAGGCGCAGGGCTTCAAACGATGTATCAGGTTCAATTGTGCGTTCTTCCAGCGGAGGAAGAGGCAACTCTTTATCTTGTGCACCTGCCGGGGTGATCACCGTTAAGGCAAGGCCAAGTGTGGCAAATATAGGCGAAATTTTCATTTTCTTCTCGTAGCTGTCGTTCTGTTGGGCCGCGTTTTTTTCTAAAAGTCTTCTTCACGTTCAGGCGTCAAGATTTCCCGTTGCCCTTTATGGTTTGGCGCACTGATAACGCCTTGTTCTTCCATCTCTTCAATCAGGGTTGCTGCTTTGTTGTAACCAATCTTCAACCGCCGCTGGATATAGCTCGTGGACGCTCTGCGGTCGCGCTGTACAATATCCACCGCCTGGTCATAGAGGCTCTTATCCTTATCATCACCAGATGGACCGGGGATGAACGGGCTATCAAAACCTTCTTCAGGTTCCTCGGTCACCTCGGACAGATAATCAGGCGCACCCTGTGCCTTGAGGTGGGTAACCACATCCTCAACTTCGCTATCGTCAACAAAGGCACCATGTACGCGGGTGATACGGCCACCACCAGCCATAAAGAGCATGTCGCCCATACCCAGAAGCTGCTCTGCCCCCTGTTCCCCAAGGATGGTGCGGCTGTCGATTTTACTGGTGACCTGAAAGCTGATCCGGGTCGGGAAATTCGCCTTGATTGTACCAGTGATTACATCCACCGATGGACGCTGTGTCGCCATAATCAGGTGGATGCCCGCCGCCCGCGCCATCTGGGCTAGCCGCTGCACGGTTGCTTCCACATCCTTACCAGCGACAAGCATCAGGTCTGCCATTTCGTCAATCACGATAACAATGAAGGGCAGGGGCACAAAGTCAAACTCCTGCTCTTCAATCATCGGCTGGCCGGTTTCCTTGTCGAACCCGGTCTGCACTTGTCGGACAAGGCGTTCACCTTTGGCATTGGCTTCTGACACGCGCTTGTTGAAGGCCGCAAGGTTCCGCACACCAAGCTTGGACATGTTGCGGTAGCGTTCTTCCATTTCACGCACCGCCCACTTAAGCGCGACCACCGCCTTTTTCGGCTCCGTCACCACGGGTGTCAGCAAATGCGGAATATCGTCATACACCGATAGCTCCAGCATCTTGGGGTCAACCATGATGAAGCGCAGCGTTTCCGGGCTGTGGCGATAGAGAAGCGACATGATCATGGTGTTCACACCGACAGACTTACCAGAGCCTGTGGTACCCGCCACCAGAAGGTGCGGCATTGACGCAAGGTCTGCCACAACTGGTTCACCGCCTATATCCTTACCCAGAATAACTGCAAGCCGCGCTTTGCTGGCTTCAAAGTCTTTGGACGCAAGAAGTTCCCGCAGGAACACTGTTTGCCTGTCATGGTTCGGCAGCTCGATACCAATCGCGTTTCGGCCCGGCACCACCGCCACACGAGCAGAAATTGCGCTCATGGAGCGTGCGATGTCATCAGCAAGGCCAATCACCCGGGCAGATTTCACGCCGCGCGCGGGCTCAAGCTCATAAAGCGTTACAACCGGGCCTGGGCGTACGTCGTTCACTTCGCCCTGTACGCCAAAATCGTCCAGCACACCTTCAAGCATGCGGGCATTTTGCTCTAGCGCTTCAGCGCTTACCTTGCCCACCTTGTCGGGTGGCGGGGGCGGCGCGAGCAGCTCAAGCGGTGGCAACCGGTAACTAGAGCCATCGCCCAGATCAAAGGTTGCTTGCGCTTCGGTGGCCTCGCGCTGGCCGCGTTTGGTTTTTGCCTGCTTCCTGACCCGCTTGACCGCAGGCTTGGGCGCTGGCACCGGCTTTTCCTTGGGCTTGCGGGAGCGGTTCACCGTCGGCTCTATCCGCTCCTCCAGGCTTTCCTCTTGCACATCACGGCGGAAAATAGCTGCGGCTGTAACCGCCAGCATGTTCCAAACCCAGAGGCACAAAGAAATAAGGCCATTGACGAGCCACAGCGAAAGTCGTTTGACCGCATCAAGAAACACAGACCATTCGTCTCGCGTTTGCGCAAAGGAAAACAGATAAACCGGCAAGCCAAGAATAACAAAAACCAGTGAATAAACCCACGACGGCACCACAAACAGGTCTGCAGTCATGGCAACGACAAGCGAATAAAGCCGCTGGCCCAGCTCCCCGCCATAACCGCTTTGGATAACAAAATCAGGCACGGGAGCAGGCACACTCATGGCAACCGACAGCAAAATAACCCCAACCGGCAGGGCAGCAAGGTTAAGCCAGAAAAGCGACAGCCACTTTACCCGCACAATCTTCACACCCCATAGCAGCAGCGGCGGTATAAGCAAATAGGCGGCAAGCGCGAGCGTTTGCATCAGAATATCTGCAACAATGGCACCGTAGGCGCCAACAAGGTTGGCGGGGGCCGCACGCGTCTGCATATTCAGGGACGGGTCAGCGGGGTTATAGCTCCAGAGCGAGAGGAACACCGCAGCAGCAAGCAAAAACAGCGACACACCCAGCAAACGGTAGCTGTTGTTTTTCAAAAACACCGTCAGCGCAGGCGGCAATACAGGTGCCTTGCTAGCGGTGGTTGTTTTTTTGGCGGCGGTTTTGCTGCGCTTTGCGGTGGCCACAGAGTCTGCCCTTTTCCTGCTGGTCTGGCGCACTGTTTATATTGCGCCTGACCGGACATGTTCTTTTCTTGTTCACGCCCACTTTAGACCGTATCCAGCCTTCAGGACAAGAACGGCATTTCTATGGCGAAGAAATAAACCAGTTAGCCGGATGCGACAGCTTGGCGCTGGACACTCCTCGCCCATCGGCCTACAGATGTCTCATGGCAAAAAGTGAAGAAAAATCACCCAGTACCTTAACCTGTGATGTGACCATCATTGGTGGTGGCCTCGTGGGACTAACGGCGGCCATTGGCCTTGCTCGTCATGGTTTTGAGGTTGCGGTTATTGACCGGGCCCCGGTGGGTGACCTGACTGCTGTTGAGTATGACGGGCGCTCAAGCGCGCTTGCGTTTGCAACCTGCCGCATGCTCGACGCGCTCGGTATCTGGCAGCATATGGAGCCATACGGCCAGCCCATCAATGAAATTCGCGTGTCCGACGGCCCCTCACTGATGCATCTGCATTTTGACCACAAAGCGCTGGGCGATGGCCCACTGGGCCATATGGTTGAGAACCGGCACACTCGGCTCGCGCTATTTGAGCGGATTAAGGCGTTCGATAATATTCACCTGTTCATGGAGGAGGCCATTGCCTCTATCGAAACAGAGCGCGAGCAAACGTCTGTTGAGCTGGCGAGCGGCAAGACAGTTACCGCCAAGCTGCTGCTGGGCGCAGACGGCAGAAACAGTCTGGTGCGCCAAAAGGCTGACATTCCCGTTTCCACTTTCGAATATAAACAGCACGGTATCGTATGTTCGATAGAGCATGAAATCAGCCACCAGGGCATCGCGCATGAACGGTTCCTGCCTTCAGGGCCGTTTGCTATCCTGCCCCTTACCGGGAACCGGTCGTCATTGGTGTGGACTGAAAAAAGCCATCTTGTGGATACCATCATGGGGCTTTCTGACAGGGCATTCACCGCTGAAGTACAGCGCCGTGTTGGGGAGTTTCTGGGCAAGGTTACCCCAATCGGTGGCCGCTGGGCCTACCCACTCACGCTCCAGTATGCTGACACCTACACCGGAACCCGCCTTGCAATTATTGGCGACGCAGCGCACGGCATTCACCCCATCGCCGGGCAGGGGCTTAACCTTGGACTGCGCGATGTTGCAGCGCTTATTGAGGTGCTCGCGGACGCAGCAGCCGTTGGCCTTGATATCGGATCAGAGCAAGTGCTGGACACATTCAGTGGTTGGCGGCACGCAGACAATGCGGCCCTGATTAGCGTAACCGACCTTCTGAACCGTTTGTTTTCAAATGATATTGCTCCGGTCCGCGCAGCGCGCGATGTTGGCCTTGCGGTTGTTGAACAAATCCCGCCGCTTAAGAATTTCTTCATGTCACACGCCCGCGGCACCATTGGCGAGCTTCCCAAACTGTTGCAGGGTGAGTTGGTTCGCTAATGGCAAGCCTGGACAAACCTGAAGCAAGCAGTAACGGTCAGTCGCATGCTGTAGAAACAAGAAAAAGCGCGCCCGACTATCTGCTGGATTTGAAACTCTACCCTCAGCGGTCCCTAAAACCCGAGCATTTTTCGAAGCTGTTGTTGGTGCTGATTGTTATCTGCACCCTTGCCAGCATTCGCTTCATTGTCGTTGGGGCGTGGCCCGTTGTCTTTTTTCTTGGGCTCGATGTGGTTGCGCTTTGGCTCGCCTTTTTTATCAGCTACCGCCGGGGCCGTGTGTTTGAAACCATTCAACTTTCGGACACCGATCTGATTATCAGCAAGTCAGACGCGAATGGCCGCCTTCAGACAACACGCTTTGAGCCCTATTGGGCCAAAGTTTCCCTGCAAACCATCGGGGCTGACAAAAACATCCTGACCATTAGCCACCATGACAAGCTTGTTGAACTTGGCAGCTTTCTTATACCGCATGAGCGGCAACAAGTAGCATCCACCCTCAAAGAAGCTCTTGCCTTATGGCGCGCGCGCTGATCAGTCTGTGAACTGATCCGGGAAGGTTTCACAGTCCGCCTCTGACGGCATGTCGACACCATAAACCACCCGCCAGCCTTCGCCTGTTTTCGCAAGTGTGAACTGATTGACACCGCAACCAACAAGATCACCCTTATAGGTAATCGTGAAAGGTGCCCAAACGGTTGCTAGTTCTGGTGACATGGAAAGCGTTTCAACACCAAAAATCTTTTCGTCCGCATCACCTTGCTCCTGCGTATCTACCCAGCTGATCCAGCGCTCGAACGGTCCCTGACGAAGTGACCCATCAGGCAGCAACCGGTCAAGCCGCGCATCTGCAACAACAAACGCCCGCAATGCTTCGCCGTCACCAGCACGCATAGCGTCAAACAGTTTTACAACAACATCTTCCGGTGTCATCTCTGCTTGCGCGGATGAAAAACCCATGCAAGACGCAAGCGCAACGATCAATGCTTTCCGCATGATTTCCTCCTATGATGAATGTCCAGCATGACATTGATTTTGTTTGATTTTAAAGTGGGTAAAATCCTCGAAGACCCAGCCGTTTTTCAGTGTGTCATAAATGATTGACAACAGCTTGCGTGCGGTTGCGATAATAGCCTTTCCCGACCCGCGCCGTTCTTTAATCCTCCGGTAAAAGCTGTTGAGATAGCCATTGTAGCGGATAGCAATAAGCGTGCATTGCACCAGCGTGGTGCGCATCAGCTTGTTGCCGCGTTTGGTGATCCGCCCCCGATTGTCCGTTTCATTGGACTGGCTCACCTTTGGAACGATACCCATATAAGCGGCCAGCTTATCAGCCGTTTCAAAGTCATTGATATTACCGATACCTGACAAGAGGACAGCAGCAGACCGCGGCCCGCCCCCCTTGATGGAACTGATCCCTTCGTATCCGGGGAGATCGGATCCAGCCTCTTCAATGGCCTTATCAAGAGACTTCAGGCTTGCAGTGAGACTGAGGGCTTGGTCGCGCAGGACGCCCAGTTCCACTTTTTCAAGAGGCGTGAAGGGGCTAAGATCCAGGTCGCGCAGACGTTTCCTGCTGCTCAGTCCTTCTTTCTTCAACTTCATACCGCGTTTTACAAACAGGGCATGGATCTTGTTCAGCAGCATGGTGCGCTGCTTGACCAACACATCGCGGGTTGAGACCAGAGAACTCAGTTCTGATTCCGCTGTTGTCTTCAGGCGGGTTTCCGGCAGCATATCCTTTGAGAGGAAAAAAGCCAGAGCGCGCGCATCGTTCTTATCGGTCTTCTTCACCGATTTGCGGATCACCTGAAACTGACGGGGATTGACCACCACAATCCGTCCGACACAGCAGCGAACTTCATCGCAAAACCAGGCCGTGTTTCCCGTCGCCTCCACAGCAATCTCATCATTCGCATCAAGACTGAAACAAAAGCGGCTCAGATCGCTGGCACTCAGATTAAAGGTCTCAAAAACTTCCGCTCCATCATCCTCAAGACGACAGCTCGTAAAAGAATTGGTATGTAGATCGACACCGATATAAGACATGACTATACTCCATTTGTTGGGAGGCGGAGCCCCATAGGGGGTGTGAACGGCCAAAGCAAGCTCCTATACAAGGTCACCGACATATATCGGGCCTTACGCGGGCTGTTCGGAAACAGGCGAAGGCTAAGCTCCCGTACAGGGTCACAATGCCCTAAGATGACATTCAGCCTGAGACCTATCCGCCTCCCCAAATTCAATACCAAATCCGGGGCGTTTGACCGATCACTATTCATTCATACCCCCTCCCCTTCTTGCACATTATGTTGCTGATTTCATCGTATGTTACGCCAAACCAGCCACCGTCCAGATTTGAGCCAACGGTAGTTATATCAGCTTTAGTCAGCCCAAGGCTATTCAGATATTGTTGCAGACAAGGATAATTGCTAAAATCCTTATAAACCGTTTCTGTGTTTTGAGCTTCGTCAAAGCTTGGCAAAATCTCTTCCGCTATTAAATTCTTATCCTCCCTGCTGAGTGGTTCATCTCTCTGCAAGTCGGCAGAATCTGTGCAGCTACTACCTGCAGTAGTTTCTACAGCAGCTTCAGGTCTTTGATGATCCTTAAGGAGTGACTTGAGTTCTTTTTTAAATGACTTCCTATCGCGCCTCTTTATTGGTGCTTGATCCCGAAAATCCAAATATAGGTTACCGCCAAAATTCCATGCTTCGATTTTGCTGCGAAGATTAATCCATTCCTCTTCAAACTGACGGTACTTCTTACTGCTATTGTATTTGGTGTGCTCAATGGCAATTTTCCGGCCTTGCAGGCAAAGCCAGAAATCCGGGGCTTCATCGTTGATTAAATCGTTATATGGAACTCTTAAATCGCTGAGCGCCATCTCAACCTGTTGTCGTTCCTCTATTTTCTGCTCCGGTCTGGTCATAAAGCTCTTTCCCGCTCAGGCGGATTAAAGGCCGGGGCTTGTCCTGGCTCTTGATATCATATGATATCTGATCATCGGCTTGGATCAAATTTATCTGCCAGTTATGGTTATCTTGGAGAAAAACCCAATTCTCAACTCTTTTTAACCCCAGTTATGGATAAGCAATACATGTTAAAAAGGATGGAATCACCCTGTTTTCAAGCCTTTTTCACCGGTCAATTACCAAGGGTTACCTCTAAAAAGTATGATATTGGTCTAAAAATGCAGGGAATTGGTCATCAATTGAGCAAAAACCCCTTATCCATAATTGAGGTTTTTTAGCACTTTTCATTGAGCCTCAGGGGTGATTCCATAGGAGTATGAATGAATAGTGATCGGTCAAACGCCTTGAATTTGGTATTGAATTTGGGGAGGCGGATAGATTTCAGGTTGAGTCGGTGTTTAGGGCATTTTGACCCTTTACAGGAGCTTTACCTTCGCCTGTTTGAACAGCCCGCGTAAGGCCCGACCTGTGTCGGTGACCTTGTATAGGAGCTCGCTTTGGCCGTTCATACCCCTATGGGGCTCCACCTCACAACAAATAGTAGAGTAGAGATGAAGCGCTCCGATCCCTTTCGGGGGTGTGCGTGGACACTTTAGTTGGGACAATTGGGCACATCGGTCTGGACTAGAAATCATATGGGTTTCTACACGCATGAGGCGAAGTTATTGGAACAGGTCAGGCGACTTTTACCGCGAGTTTGCCACCATGATTGAGGCAAGCAAGGCGCAGCGGCAGCTGGCCGGTAGCCTATGCAAACCGCAAGGGTCGTCCCCTCCGCACGTCTGACAAGCGGTTCGATCAGCTTATCTCAAAGCATCGCTTCTGGACGGAGAAACGCTTTGGTACCATGAAACGGCCCTTGGGCCTACACCGTACCCGCTTCTTTGGACTGGACAAAATCCTGTACCCGCTGATGGCGGTAGCCCCGGCGTCCGCTGTTGCGCTTCAGTTGGCACCTGATCGTTGAAGGCGACTGCCCCAGTTGGCGGGCGACCCGTAGCGTCGACAAACCACTTTTCTTGAGCGCGTATATCTGGCATCCTTCAGCGTGGGTCAGGTGGCGGTAGCTTTTGGACATGACAGTCGTTCCCGTTTTTAACCGGAACCGTTACCACCGCTCGCCCCAACGCTGTATCAATTTCACGAAACGCTGCGATATAACTCTATACCCAACCGCTGCACTTCAGACTGGAAGTGGGGATTCTAATAAGCGGGATCAGGCCAAATTATGTAGAGGTCTTTAATAAATAACCAAACGGAGATCGCTGTCGAACTCAGAATGTCATTCGAGCTAGATGCCGATTAAAAGTATCTTGTTTTTTTGTGGTTAAGGAGCAAAAATTCAAGAATGATAGAGCGAGAAAAACTAGCCTTGGTGCGCTGGCACTTGCGTGAGCTTGATAGTGTAGCCCTTCTTGGAGCCCGTCAGGTTGGCAAAACGACATTGGCTCGTAAAATTGCTGAACAGTTTGAGGAAGATGCGGTTTGTCTTGATCTTGAAAATCCGGATGATCGGCAACGACTGGATGATCCCGTGCGTTTTTTCAATGCCAATTCAGAGCGTTTAGTGGTTCTGGACGAAATCCAAAAGATGCCAAATATTTTTGAAGTCCTGCGCGGGCAGATTGACGCTCAGCGTCGCAGCGGATCAAAAGGCAGGTTTCTGATCCTAGGATCAGCCTCAATAGACTTGCTGCAACAATCATCCGAATCCCTGGCGGGAAGAATAAGTTTCATTGAACTGGGACCTCTAACGTTGACGGAACTGATCAGGGACGCCGACGCGGGCCCGGGAAGTCTTACCTCTGAAGTGCCTGTACCCGGGGCAGAAATAGCAGATATTGCAGAAATCCGGCAGAGCACCGAGGTGTCGGACGGGACCTTGGTAGACAGGCTTTGGTTAAAAGGCGGCTTTCCTCGCAGTTACCGGGCCGAACGGGATTTGGCAAGCCATAGATGGCGTATTAATTTTATTAAAACATATCTCGAGCGCGATCTGCCGAGCTTCGGAATCCGAGTTGGAGCTGAACAGCTTGGTCGGTTTTGGCGGTTGTTAGCTTCTGATCAGGGTTCGATTTTTGTCGCAGAGCGTTATGCAGGAGATTTGGGCGTTAAAGGGCATTCTATTGCGCGTTATTTAGAGGTGTTGAAGCTTCTATTATTGGTTCGGGAGCTCCGGCCCTGGGCCGTGAATGGAAGGAAGCGTCTGGTGAAAAAACCCAAGGTCTATATTCGGGATTCCGGTATTTTGCACGCTTTGCTGAACATCCGTACATTGGACAGTGTTCGTGCCCACGATATTGCCGGTGCCAGCTGGGAAGGGTTTGTCATTGAGGCCCTCATTGACGCTGCGGGCGATCATGCGGAGCCTTTTTTCTATCGAACCCAGGCTGGTGCCGAGATCGATTTGATATTGGAATTCTCTCCGGGGCGGGTGTGGGCTATTGAGATCAAGCTCAGCAACAAACCAAGGGTATCCCGCAGGTTTGACGCCGCCGCCGATGATGTTGGGGCTGAACGGAGGCTTGTGATATCTGGAGGGTCTGAGCGATATTTCATGCGGGAGCGTATTGAGATCATGCCATTACTTGATGCTATACGGGAAATTCAGGCAGTGGGTGAGGTGGCTGATGGGCAATAGTGCCACATACGTTTCTCGCCAGCTCACATGGTATGACCAAAGCGGTAACAGGCAGACGGTTTCGGACGCTGACGTGCTTGACCGTTTTAGCGGACCGATTGCTGTGCTCGGGCCTCCCGGTATTGGTAAAACCGAGTTATTGAAAAACCTTATGGGCGAGGACCGAAATTCAGAGCCTATGAGTGCTAAAGCATTTTTGAGACTGCCTGGTCCGCAATATAACCTTATAAAGAGACGCATCTTCATTGATGGACTGGATGAAGTTGCGGCAGCAGAAGAAGGTGATCCTCTGCATAATGTGCTGAAGAAGCTTGCTGAATTTGGACGGCCCAATTTTGTGATCTGCTGCAGATCGTTCGAATGGGACAGTGTACTTCAGGGAACAGAAATTCTTGATGATTATGGTACGCAGCCAGTCGAGTTAACTATCCAACCTTTCAGTCAGCAGAATGCCCTTGAACTGTTGAGTGCTGACCTCAGCACAGAAACAGCGGGCGAGGTTCTTCAGAAACTGGATAATTTGGGGCTTGAGGGACTGCATGCTAACCCTTTGATGCTGCGCTTTATCAGTGATATAGCAAAAGATAACCGAGAAGAATTCCCGCGAACCAAAGGTGCGCTCTATTCGAAGGCGGTAAGAAAATTATTTGGGGAGAAGAATTCCGCGCACCCGCAATACAGGAAGCTTTCTACAATTTCTGACGAGGAAGGTCTCAATGCCGCAGGAGCGGCTATGGCTGCGATGTTGATTTCCGGCAAAGATGCTCTTTCCCGAACCGTAGACTGTGTGGACACTAATATGCTTGCTTTATCGGAGCTATCGGCCTTTTCTGAAAATAACATTCTGGAAATAGTACTGGGGACAAACTTATTCCGCCCTTTTCATCAGGAAAATACCTCAGCAGTTCCATTTCATAGAACTATCGCAGAATTTCTTGGCGCCAGTTGGTTAGCAGATAGGGTTAAAAGGAATGATAATCCAGATCGTCTAGTGAATCGCATTCTAGGACTTGTTACGGCTGCAGGGGGCGTGCCAGCCTCGCTTCGGGGGATGCATGCCTGGCTGGCATATTTTAGCCCGATGCATTTTGCCCCCAGGGTCATTGAGACTGATCCGTTTGCTGTTGTTCGTTACAGCGATACTTCACAATTACCGGAGCCTTGTGCTCGGCAGCTTTTGGTCGCACTGAAACGGCTCTCGACAGATGATCCCGCATTCAGGGAAGGGCACTGGGATCGGCGGCCTGTAGCCGGTTTGGCCCGTAGTGAATTGATAGACGATTTCAGGGATGTTTTAACTGACGATGAAACGTCTTGGGCCTTGCGTTCGCTCTTGATTGAGAGTCTGCAAAATACTGATATTGCCACCGATCTGGAAGACGATCTCTGGCGAATTTTGATGAACCCGCACAATACCTATCATGAACGCTGGGAGTGTTGTCATGTGCTGGTGCACTTAAAACCAGATGAAATAGACTGGCCGTTCAAGCTAAGGGGTGTTTTATCCCTTGGTGACGGAGACTCAGCAAGACTAGTGCTTGATGCTATGTGGAGCCTCGGTTTTGATGCCTTTGATAGTCATTTAATCGCTCGGTCGGTGATTAATGCGACGGGCATCCTTGCCGAAAACATTGATGAAAAAGGTCCACCTGCACATGACACTCTGTATCTTCTATGGAAATCGGTCACCGTCGGGAAAGCCACGGAAATCCTCAATGAGTTGGCTGGTATAATCGGCCCGTTCCGAGAAGCTGACAAGCAAAGATGGCAGGAACGCGCTAGAGGAAAGGCTCGCGATCTTATCGCTAAGCTTACGCATGATCTGCTGTTCCGTTTGATAGATGCGGAAAGTCTGGCCGCGACACCGAAGGCTATCCTGAAATGGCTTCGGGCACTGGAGAGCGGCGGGCGCTATCGGTTTGGCAGGCAAGATAAAGTTGCGAGGTATTTTGAGCGGCGAGACGATATTCGGTATGCAGTGCAACGCCTTGCACTTGCGGGGATTAAAGAAGAAAACGAGTTTTTCAGGCAGAGTTACCGTCTTCGCCGACTATCGCCGGGATTATACTTAAGGTCACAGGATTACAGGAAATTTTTGATTGAGGTCACTGAGCGAAAAGACCCTGAAGAGCGTGAGCTTTGGCAATCAATCGTTACATATCTAAGGCAAGATGAAGGCCTTTCAAAAGAGATTTTCGATATTGCGCGGCCATATACTGAAGAGCACCCTGACTTGCTTGAATTCCTGCATTCAATGAAAGGTAAAAAGCCTCTCCCGAAATGGGAACAGAAAGACAAACGTGAAAGAGCAGCCATAAAAAGAGAGCAGCACAGAAAGCTTATGGAAGCTCATACCAGATATTTGGAAAACTTAGATGCTGTGAAAGCGGGGGATCTGCACTGGATTTATAACCCTGCGCTAGCATATCTGGGGAAGTTACAAAATCTAAATCAAGATGCCCGACCTCAAGATCGAATTACTGAATGGCTGGGTGACGAGCTCTTGGAGCCAATTCAAGAGGGGTTCGAAGCGGTTTTGCATAGGAGCGATATCCCAAATGTAAAATCAGTTGCCGAAAATTACGCGTGCTCCAAGAGGTATAACATTATACTTCCCATGATTGCCGGAGCAGCTCAACGGTTCTTCAAAGGTTCGGACTGGTCAGATATTAGTGATGATGTGCTTTTGACTATAGCGATCGGTGCTGAGCAGGAGCACATTGGTCAAAATAGTAGTCAGGTCCATGGTTTTGAGGCCTTTTACAGGCACTTAGGTTCAGTAATAAAAAAGCGAGGATTCACCCTGCATGAAGCATATTCACGGTACAGATTTCAGCCCTTTCTGGGCGCTAATAAAGAGCATGTGCCCGGCTTGTATGCGTTTGTGAGGTCAGATGAAGAATATCCGCTGTCTGCCTCTCTTTCTTGGGAGTGGCTGGATGAATATTCCGGGCTTTCGGTTGCGCTACAGCGGGAACTGGTCAAGTGCCTGATCAATATACCCGTTGAAGATCGCAGTATTTACTGGCCCCGGCTGATCGAGAAATCGAAAGCTGTACTTCAACAAGCAAGTATTTCAACAAAGCGCCGGGAGCTTTGGCTCTCTGTTTTATTCACGATCAGTTTTCCTGAGGCCGTCGAATATCTGCCTGAAATCTCGATGTCAAATCGCGACCTTATCTGGACATTCACCTCATGGGTTTATGATAGATATGATGGTGAACGGGGGCGGGTGAAGCTAAATTTGGGGCAAGCGAAGTGGTTGGTGGAAACATTCCGTTCTGTTTGGCCCGTGATCAGGCAGCCTGATGGGTTTACCTGGGGAAATCGCAATCCCTGGGATGCCGCAGCATGTATTGAATGGGCGCTAAGTAGAATTGTCAGGGATACCAGTGCTGAAGCTACAGTTGCCCTGAATGATCTTGAAGACGGTAATTCCGACGACTATTCGCCGGTGATTAAAGCTGGCATAGCCCGTCAGAACAGAGCTCGCCTGGAAGACAGTTTCAGAGCACCGTCCATCGCAGAACTAAGGGCCGCTGTTAACGACGAGGCCCCAGAAACCGCCGCAGACATTCTGGCGATCATGATCGGGGAACTGGAGAAACTGCAAAAGCGGCTTAAGGGCGATGCATTTAATATTGTCAACAATTTCTATAATGACGAAGGCCTGCCTAGAACAGAGAACGAGTGCAGGGACCAGTTGTTTGCTACGCTCGGTATGAATCTGCCGTTCGGAATTCAGCCGCATCCAGAGACATCAATGCCTGGAGGCAGGCGAAGTGATGCTGCTTTTTACTACGGCAATATAGTGGTCCCTATGGAAGCGAAGGGGCAGTGGCACAGGGATGTATGGAGTGCTGCTTCAGGACAGTTAGGCAAATTATATGCAATAAATCATCAGGCAGAGTGCAAGGGGCTGTATGTCGTCTTTTGGTTCGGCACTAACGCTCCCCCAGGAAAACGCCTTAGAACGCCTCCAGAACCGTTGAGCCGTCCTGAAACACCGTCGGATATGAAAACAGACCTAGAGCAATTACTGCCAGAATATCTGAAAGGTGATATTGCCGTTTTTGTTCTGGACCTGGAACGATAGGAAAGAGCAGCTTCAGAAAATAACCAGAACTTCTTGATTGTGAGCAATTCTACTAGCAGACTTTTGGTTTTGTTCAGAGTGTTATCATATTTTCTTGTTGGGTATGTTTCAGTGTCCTGCGCCTTTGCCTGATGTGCGAGCAATCGCTCGCATACCCTCGAAAAGACCTCTGCGTAATTATGGATTCCGTGTTTATTCAATCCCGGCTATCATTTGTTTGAAGCTTGTGAGTGATATTCGGGGGAGGATTTATGGATATTTTCATGCGTGAAGCGTTGGCTCGTGTGGGAGAGGATACAGTCTTGTCCCGGATTGAGGCGCTCCTTGACTGGTCCGCCTTTTTGCCGATCTTGAAGCGGGGTGTTCATCGATCTGGCAAGGGGCCATCCGGTTATGACGTCCTTGTTTTGTTCAAATGCATGCTGCTTGGCCAGTGGCATGATTTATCTGACCCCAAGCTTGAGCAAGCGCTGAAGGTGCGGCTTGATTTCATGGTCTTTTGCGGCCTTGACATTCACGAGCCTGTCCCTGATGAGACGACCCATTGTCGTTTTCGGTGCAGTTTGGTTGAGGGCGGTGTTTATGATGACTTGTTGGCGGAGGTCTGCCGTCAGATAGAAGAGCATGGCCTGAAGGTAAGGCAGGCGGAAGCTGCTATCATTGATGCGACACTTGTGGCCAGTGCTGCTCGGCCTCGCCAGTATATTGATGCCCCGCAGGACCGCGAGGAAGAAGAAAGCCCGGAAGGGGCTGATGTTTCCTATAGCGCAGACGCGGATGCCCGCTGGGTCAAGAAGGGAGGCAAGAGCTTGCTTGGTTACAAGGCTTTTGCCCGCTCGGACGAGGAAGGTTTTATCGACCGTGTG
>CBDARB010000006.1:0-72295 GCA_965199355.1 Kordiimonas sp. | reverse complement strand
CTCGGCTACGATCCCTTTTCCATCCATTGTCGTCAGCAACGGTATCTGAAACCGCTCGATGAAAGCCTTGGTGACATCATTGGCTCCGGCCAGGATCGCCCCAAATCCGGCAAGCATCACGACTTTTTTCTCAGCTTTGATCGCCTGTTCCAAAACGCTCGCAGCACGATCCAGCGAAGCCGGATCAGGCGTCACACCTATCTGCGGCATGCGCAGAGGCCTGAAGTTGGACACTTCGATCTTGGGGTCGGTTATGTCCTCTGCGACGGCAACATGTACTGGGCCAGGACGACCTTCAAATGCGATGTCGATGGCTTTTTGCAACGTATCGATCAAGTCATCGGGGTCGGTTACAAGAAAATCTGCCGGTTCGCCGGACTGCGGGTCTTTTTTTGTGGCAGCACGAAACATCATCCGCGAATCCGGAGTGCGGGCAAGGCCAGAGGTTTCGTTCAATCCCCCCCTTCCCTGCCATGCCACCGTCGAATACCCGCTGATCGCCAACAAAGGATAGCTGTCGGTCAAAGCCACGCACATGCCTGAAATAAGGTTGAACGCACCCGGACCGGCAGTGGCAAAACACACGCCTAGTTTTCCGGTAAACATCGCATGACCGCAGGCCATGAACGACGCTCCCTGTTCATTTTTGGCTATGATGGGTCTGATCTTTTCCGATGCGTCGAGCGCAAGCATCAAACCGGCTGCATTTTCGCCGGCACCGCCATAAGCGGCGTCTACCCCAATGGTTTCAAGCGCGGCGACAACCGCTTCGTAAACACGCATTCAATACCACCCAATAAACTTTCAACAATATGCTGCGATCATAGCAGAAATTGTCTTTTTAAGAAACAGAGCGCCCGTAAACTCGTGCATAGGTGGCAGGCAAGATACTAGTTCCGGCAGCGCAATCGAAAAGCCGGGGCGAATTTAGGTCCCCTTCGCTTCCTAGCGCTGTCCTTTTGACATCAGGTCCGGATTCTGGTCAGCGACCTTTCGAACCACGTCCAGGGCTGTTGGCAAATTGGTCGTATCAATCCCATCCGGCTTTTGATTTGTTTCGTTCAGGTACTCCAGGAAGCGAAGCAAGTTGCTCAGCGACTCTCCGTTTTCCGGGTTTACGGACAGGGCATCTGCGAACCATCTTGCGGGATCTCGGTAAGGAGGTGAGACATCGTGTGAACAGCAGAGCATGGCATCCGTCACGCCCAGTGCGTTGCGGTAGTGGGTATCGGTCGGGGACAACGTCGCCGCCTCAAGAAAGGATACGCGCGCAGCCA
This sequence comes from Kordiimonas sp., assembly GCA_965199355.1. Lineage (GTDB taxonomy): Bacteria > Pseudomonadota > Alphaproteobacteria > Sphingomonadales > Kordiimonadaceae > Kordiimonas. The sequence goes on along the minus strand of CBDARB010000006.1, from coordinate 71,018 downwards.
TCCAGTCTTTTTCTTCCGAAGCCTGAATGAACCCTATCAACGCATGGGCCAATGCCCTGAGTTCCGGTTCATTGAGGGTCAACTCATTGTCCAGATAACGCTTTAGCGCGGCCTGTGCCATTTGCACTGTCCCGTCGGACACAGGCGGAAACTCATCGGACAACCGGTTTTGCCGCAGCCTTAGAAACCCGAGCGCACCATTCAGAAAATCAAGTTCTGGCAAGCTTCTATGGAACAGATGCGAGGCTTCGGGGTTGATGCGAATGTATCCCTGGTTGGGATTGCCACCGAACATGTCGTCCACCTTGATCCAACCAGGTTCGGCCCCAATTTCAACACTGAATGCTCTTCGCTCGTTCGGCTCAAAGAGCAGCTCGTCGCTGGAGGCCTCAAGATCAGGACTACTGTAGACTTTGCTGGCCTCGATAAACGTAGTGTCGATGCGTCGGAACAACTCTTCGGAAACCACGCGCGGTGCAAAAGTCACGTCGAGCGCAGGTATCGAAATCGACATCGGCTCGCCGAACTGGCCAAGGTAAGCATGCAGAAATTCTTCGGCGAAGTTATTAGAAAGAGGTTGCACGGCTTCGTATTGATCCGTGAGACGGCGAAACCCCCGGAGTCTGGACTGAACGAAAATCTGGTCCTCTTCCAAAAAAATGCGACCCTGCAAGAAAACCAGAATTTGCCCCTCACGCAACGGCTGCGACGCCCCGCCTGACAATAACAGGCCCAGAACAACGTCAGGATCGCAAACACCATCCAGGAACATATGTGCGACCACTCCAAGACTGCCATACGTCGGCTGATGCCAGCTATCCAGTTTGAAAAGCCAGCTGAACCGTCGTGCCGTCTTCTGCAGTTTCGCCAGTCGGTCCCCGTCACCTGACGACACATCGGCCGAGGTCGCCAGATACTCCAAAGGAACGATGTTTGCTGCAGAGCCCTCAAAAAGAAACGGATATTCGCACGCGGTAAATCCACCGGCCTGGACGGGTCGCGAATCAGACACAACGCCCCCCAGAGAAAACAGAGTAACGGAAACGGCCAACCCTGCACGCGTCATGAATGACCTGATTGCGTGTTCCACTATTGACCTCCTCCATCGGTTTGAGATGGAAGCGGATCAACACAGAGCCCCTTGTCGTCAGCGTCACTTCCGCGAATTTCTCGAAGAATTGGAAGTGTACTCTGGTCACCAAAACTGTCCAGCGTCTGTCGATAAACACGATCCGCCCCTTCGCGAGCGAAATTGCCCAGCGCCTGCCATTCGTCCGGCTCCAATCCAAGGTAGTCAGGCCTTGGTTTTGCTGCGTCAAGCGTTCCGATCGCATCACAATAAAACGCACGAGAACGTAACAACATTGTCTTTTGCTCTTGGGTTTGAACCGCAGAGTCAGCCGCCCTTTCGTGCCGCAATCCCAGCGCCAAAGCAGAGAACAGACGCAACTCGGCATTGCCCCGAAACAGTTTATCCAGCCCTGCATCGATCTGGGCCTGCTCGTAGAGGGCCTCGTGGTAACCCTGCATACGGGGCGGCTCGACGTTATGGAAACCGTAGTGGCGCAGGGGAATGACCACATAGGCCACGATGATGTCACCCCCGCTGACTCTGGCACCGACTTCTAGCAATACCCGTTCGTCGTTCAGAACTCCTGTGACGTCGGCATCATAGGTATTTCGATCCCGCAACTGACGCTGCGGGCAGTAGATCACCTTTGCAAGAGACCCAAGCGAGGCGTCGGCCTTGTCAAAGTGCATTTCGAATGCAGCAAGCAAGGCGCGCCGTCTGCGTTCGCTGATCGGGCTGACCATATCCATCGAACCTATAAGCAATTTGTCGTTTCTTGCCGTGTCATCCGGGCAACCCTGAAGCCCCGCGTGCACGTCCTCACCCAAAAGAAAGATGACGATCAAGCCCACCACAACTCCCCTGCACATCTGCGAGAAGCTCTGTATAGAAGGTTTGCAATTCACCAGAGCATCCACCATTTCTGCGCCCTTTGGTTTGCTCTTTCGATTTGCGCCAATGCCGCCTGAATTGCCTTTTGAAATTCCGGCTGCGCATCAGCAGGCACCCCTGCAAATGTCAAATCCGCGCCGAGGCGTTCCAGCGGTTCCACAGCGTCGAGGCAACCTACGCTGCCAGCGATTTCGGAAACAGCCTTACGCGTCCCCCACTTGAAAGTATGGGTCGGATCATCAATCACGCGGATGATGACCTCGCAGGTTTCGTCGTTCGTTGTAAGTCCCGCCTGTTCCAATCCCAGCTTTCCCCAGCTGACCTGAAACTCATTTCCATGGTCGATGAATTGGACCAGCGGAAATGCTGCAACGCTGCCAAAACCCCCTAGCGCGAGCGCGGTCGCCTTGGATTTTTCAGCGCTATTCGCGAACTTATCACTGTTGAGGTCTAGAATGTAGGTCTTGAGCTTATCCGCCGTGTCCGCAGTAAATTGCGCTCGCTTAAGATCCAGTTCAACGCTCTGAACCAACAGGTATGCTAGAAAAAATGCGGCCGAGGTTTTGATGAGCGAAGATAAAAGTCCTGACTTCCGACCTTTTTGTTGATCTGACTGGGTTTTTGGTTTGTTTTCAGGTGTGGTTGCTCAGAGGCGCGTTGTAGTGCCCCATTATTATAAAAAGTATTGACATGGGCCTTCAGATGGCTAACCTCTTCGCCCATGTTCATCCGCACCAAACATGACGCAAAGCTCAACCGCACACGGATCCAGATCGTTGAATCCGTCCGCACCGGCTCCAAGGTACGCCAGAAGATCCTGCGCCATGTGGGTGTGGCCCATAACGACAGCGAGATTGAGGATATCAAGCGTCTGGCGGGCCGCTTGATGGAGCAATTACGCATTGATCGCTCGCCGCAAATGGAACTGTTCACGCCCACGGAATATGCCGATCTGCAGGCGCTGGTGCGCCGCGCTCCGCGGCCGGACAAGCTTGGCGTTGATCTTGCCGAGTGCCGTGAGGAGGCGCGGGTCTCTCTGGGTCTGCGGGATGTCATGGGGACGATGTATGACCAACTGGGTTGGGGGGCCCTTCTGGGGGCGGCGCGTAAAAGTGCCAATCGCATTGTGAAAGAGCTGGTTATGGCGCGGATCGCACAGCCCGAGAGCAAGCGCGCGACCGTGGAGGCGTTGGAGAACCAGGCAGGCATCACGCTCAATCTGGACGTGGTCTATCGGAGCATGGATTACATCAATACGCCGGTGATAGACGGGATTTGCAAAACCTCTCACGCGGCGGCAGAGAAGTTGCTGGGCGGGCCAGTGACCGTGCTGTTCTACGATTGCACGACCCTGGCCTTTGACACCGAGCGCGAGGACCCGGCCGAGGATGCGGACGGGGTCGAGCAGGATCATCTTCTGGCCAAGGGCTTCAGCAAGGATGGCAAGCATCACCGCGCTCAGGTCATGCTGGCGCTGATCGTCACCTCCGATGGGCTGCCTGTGGGCTATGAACTCTTCCCGGGAAACACCTGGGAAGGTCATACGCTGGAAGCTGCGCTGAAGGCGTTGGAGGGACGCTTCGACGTGGCCAGGGTCACGTTCGTGGCCGATGCCGCCATGCTCAGCAAGGACAACCAGCAGATGTTGCAGAACAAGGGTCTGCCCTACATCCTCGGCTATCGCATGAAGTCCGCCCCGGCCGCCGTGAAGGCGAACATTTTGAGCCCGGAGGGACGCCAGCCTTGGGCTGGACACGGTTCTGAAGAGGCAACCGAGAAGGGCTGGTACAAGGTGATCGACCAGGAGGGAGCGCGGGTCATTGTGACCTGGTCACCCACCCGGGCACGCAATGATGCCCACAAGCGCGACAAGGCAATCGAAAAGCTGCACAAGAAGCTCAAGCGCTCTCGCAAACCCGGCAGCTTCAGCAGCCGGGGATATGGCCGCTTCCTGGCCTTCCCCGACAGCGGGGACGTCACGCTGGATGATGCAAAGATCAAGGCAGCGGCACAATGGGACGGGCTGCATGCCATTGTTGTTCATGGTGCGGACGAACTGGAGGCACAGGACGTCATTGCCCGCTATCACCAGTTGTGGGAGATCGAAGCCTGCTTCCGCACCAACAAGCACGATCTGAAAATCCGGCCCATCTATCACTGGTCGCCGCGTCGGGTCCGGGCCCATATCGCCATCTGCTACATGGCCTTCTGCTGCCTGCAGCACCTGCGCAAGCATCTGGACCTGCTCGGACACCCGATGAGCCCGGCTCGTATCCGCAACGAGTTGAACGCATTGCAGCTCTCGATCCTGCGCCACAAAGGCACCCCTGACCGCTACGGCATGCCAAGCCATGCCACGGTCGATGCCAGACGCATCCTCACCTGCGTCGGCCTGACCTGGAACGAAGCCCCTTTCAAGATACCCCCCGGGCGCACCCGAAAAACTGGCCAGACCAAAGCCTGAGCTCCCTCAACACTCCGAAACAATCGCTGGCGAAAAAAGTCCGTGTAGTGCCTTTTGGCAACCAAGGCATAATAATATCAATGACTTATACGAAAAAATGTCGGAAGTCAGGAAAAAATGCGGCCGAGGTTTTGATGAGCGAAGATAAAAGTTCTGCGAACCAGGCCCCGGTCCGTCTGCTTCTGGGTTCGGGCGACGCTGGTCGCTCTGCGTTCCCACCGCTGCGGGCGTAAAGGAGTAGAGCCTCTGATTTTTCAGAAGCGTTTTCCTGGTTATTTGCTCCGTCAACACCCATGGTTTTGTCAGAACTTGCGATCCTGGGACTTGGCCAATCTTATCACAACAAATCGAAATTCAGAAGAATTCCTCCTGAACTCAACTCATGCCAAGCATCTGGGCGCTGTACTTAAACGGGTCGTCCGGTCCTTCAAAACGGCGACTTCCGACATGGTCGACCGTCAAGCGGTGATTGACTTCAGAAATTGTGTTAAGGATTTCAGAGGGGTTTTCGGCAATTCATGAGGTTGAACATGTCAAACCGCCGGGTGAAACTGCGATATTTTTCGATTGTTTTGCTTCCAGTTCTGATATTTGGTGTTCACAAGTTGATCCAAGATCACATGATCGCATCGGAACTGGATATCCCGCTCAAGATCCTGAGCGATCAGAACACATGGCTTGAAGCGGTAGGCCGGCTCAAATTTCTTGCAGCATCTTGGTTCTTTGCGGCGCTTGCCGTTCTCGCCGTTGCCGTGCTGGCCCGCAGTTTGGCGCGACCGATGGAACAGCAAACCAGGGTGGCCGCCATCGTGACGACTTTGGCTGTCTTTTTGTTGGCACTGACGCCAACAATCCAGCAGTTCATAACATCCACCGCGCCCCGGATCTACTATCAGGTCGGCAAAACGGTTTTTGAAACGACCTTGGCTAAAGGCTCGCTACCCGGTTGCATGAACGCGAATGACACCTGGCTGTTGGGCACTTGCGGTGAAAGCCCTGTATTTTCAATGTTCAACCGGGTTTTGGACATCGTCAATGCACTTGCTGGTCTGTCCGTTGGGGCATTGATTGCCGGTATGATCCTATGTCTGGCCTCCAGTGACAGCCATGATATCGAAGAAAGAGCCGAAGAACTGGCCGCCAACATGCATCAGATGCGGCAGCAATTGTACCTGTCCAGCCTCATTCTGACTTTCGGCATGTTTTTTGCTTCAAGCTGGATGTATTGGCCCATGCCCCTAATAGAGGACAGCGGAAAAGCCGCCTACGGGTCGCTGGTCAAAGCGTCTGCATTGTTTACCGGAACCTATTTTTGCCTGTTGCTGCTCAGCTTCTATCTTCCAGTTGCTTTGGTTCTGGACAGCCGCGTAAAAAGACTTGCTCTGTGGGCCCGCGGGCGCCCGCGAACCGAAGAAACCTTTGATATCGCCGGTTGGAAAGCCTCTCATGGGCTTAAGGAAGGTACGGGCGAAATCCTGCGTGCCGGATTTGCACTTGTCGCTCCGATTCTGGCTTCATTTGCCGGGGGCATAACACCGTTGGCAGTTTGATTGCGCCATGCGCAACCATTTGACCTGGCGCCAAAATTTGTGAACAGTCCACCAAGCTGCAGCCAACTGTTTTGAGGCGGGAAACTGCCTATTTTTCATGGTCAACTTTCAGTTGTACCGAATTTCTGCTAGTATTTACTCGGACCGAGAGAACCTAGTTCGGTCTGTTTTCATATAAGGAAGTCGTTCGGTTTAACTAGTTTCGTCACAAACACGAATTTCTATTTTGAGATGAAATCTCTTAAGCAATCGGATGGCTTCGCCGCTTAGCGAGGTATCCTGAAATGCTTTTCACGCTCGGTCACGGTCAAAAGATTATCCTATCCACACAAGCCACCCCCGGGGCTATGGCAGGTCTGGCGCCGTCGGTGCGCACCGATGCCGTATCCTATGCCCAGGCTACGGCAAACTCGCCGGTCGCGGCTCCTGCCGGGGCTATGGCCATGCCGCAGGATGGTTCAACGCCGGGCGGACCTTTTGGTTACTTCTTCCCCGACGCACCCGAAATTTCGACTGACGATACGACGATTGGAAAGCTGGACGCGTTGGCGGATGCGATGGTCGAAGCTGACAATGATCCCCCTCATGCAGACAGCCATATTCCCCCTGTATTCACCTATCTCGGCCAGTTTATCGATCATGATATAACGGCCAACATGGATCCCTCGGGGGATCAGTCTGTCATCGAACCACCTGCCGGAGGAAACTTGGACCCATTGCCCAGAAGTACCGTGACGGCGTCCCTGCTGAACCTTCGAAAAGGATCGCTGGGACTGGACAGCCTATATGGTGACGGACCAGACAATGGACCTGCCGCAGTCAAGCTAAAAGACGCCATGCGGTCGCCCGGATTTCCAGCCATGATGCGTCTCGACGTACCCACTGACGTTGGCGGTCGTCCCCCGCTGCCCGCGGATGACGCCTGCGATCTGCTTCGGCTCGGCACGCTTTTGGATCAAGGCGCTTTGCAGGAAAGCGATATTCTGGGAACTCCGATCGAAAACGCGTTTGCCTCGAATGGCGTGATCAACCGGCGCGCAGCAGTTATCGGAGATGCACGCAACGATGAGAACCTTCTGGTTGCCCAACTCCACGCCGCGTTCCTACGGTTCCATAACCGCGTTGTCGTCTGGCTTAGGGGGCAGGCCGGTGCCCCCACCGGAGAAGAGGCCGTATTCGAAGACGCCAAGAAGCTGACGCGCTGGCATTATCAATGGCTGGTGATGAACATCTACCTGAAGAAGGTGTGCGATCCCGCCATGGTGGCTGATGTCATCGCAAACGGTGCGGCAAGTTATGCGGCTTTCTTTGAACGCGTGAAAACGGCTAGTGGAGGCTCTCTGCCTGCGGAAAACCTTCCATTGCCATTCGAGTTTTCTGTTGCTGCCTTCCGCTTTGGCCACTCGATGGTGAGGGGCGCGTATGACCACAACCGGTTCTTTGGCCGCGGACCATCGCCGATATTGCCGCAAGCGGGCTTCGATCTGCTATTCGCCTTTACCGGAGGTGGAGGGCTTGGCAATAACCCCACACTACCAACGAACTGGATCATCGAGTGGGATCGGTTTACACTCGACAACCCGAGCGAGCCCGACCACTTTGCGCGCAAGATCGACACCCAGTTGGCCCCGCCACTTGCCGATATGCGCAACGAACCATCCGGTGTCTTCAAGCACCTTGCCCGTCGCAATCTTCGCCGCGGCCATCGGTTGAACCTACCGTCAGCTCAGGCCTGTATCGCGGAATTCAATACCGACAGCTATGGCGGCATCACCGCACTGACCACCGCAGAGCTGACTTCGGGCGATACAGGACAGGCCGTTTCGGACGGAGGTTTCGAAAACGAAACTCCGCTTTGGTTCTATGTCCTTCGCGAGGCCGAGGTTCAGGCTGACGGAGCCCATCTGGGACAACTGGGCAGCCGCATTGTCGCCGAAACGCTGGTTGGTCTGACCCTATGTGATCCTTCATCTTACTGGCATCAATCCGGGTCCGACAACGGGCGTTGGCATCCACAGGACGGCGCCAAACCGGACGGCATCGTCGTGGATGATATCCCCGCGATGATCCGCGCCGCACTCTGGATGTAAGGAGAGCCCTATGGTCGACAACGCCCTGCCCGACCCTATTCAAACAGACGAACTGCGCCGAAAGTTGTTTGATCCTTCCGTTTCAGAGGAAGATCTGGCGGCCTATATGGTGCTCGATCCATCAGCCAGTCGGCCATTCGCCCCGGTCGTGCGGGTAAACCCTGCGTTGATTCAGCCCCCGCCCAGCGGTAGCGGCCTGAACAGCGCTTTGCAGGGTGCATTGGCTCTAGGAGGGTTGAATGACGTTTCCCGAGCACGCAGACGCCAAGCCTACCAGGCAAAAATTGCAGCTGGTTGGAACGGGCTGAAAATCGTATCCGAGTGCGACAGCTGGTTTCAATACCCTTTCCTGTTGCAGGACGTCATCGACCATCTATCTCGAAAACACGCCATTCTGAGCCTCGGCGCAGCAGGAGATAAGCTGGACGATATTTCTGCACAAAACGAGCTGGTCACGGCGGTGTTGGCGGAGCGCCCGCATGTCGTGCTTCTTAGCGGTGGTGGCAATGATCTCGTCGGCGGCGGCAACCTAGCCGCCATTGTCCGCCCCTTTACTCCCGGTCTGGATGCTGAGGGCCACATAACGAACATGTTCGACCGCATTCTGGCCGATGTGAAACAGCATATGCGCAACATCACAAACCACGTGGCCGCAGCCGCGCCCGGAACACCGATCGTGACACATACCTATGATCACGCCATCCCCGATAACGGTCGCTGGCTTGGCCGCCCGCTTGACTCACGCGGCATCACTGACAAAGGCCTGCAGCGTGAAATCGTGCGCATCCTGATCGACCGTTGGGCCGCAGCTTTGTTCAGCCTCGCCAAAGAACCGGGTCTGGCCGGGAAGCTCCACATTGTGGATTGCCGCGGCACCGTACCCGATCCTGGTTGGGAAGATGAGCTTCATCCCAATTCCAAATCATTCGGCAAAGTAGCGCAGAAATTCCAGGCGGTTATCAAGCGGGTAACCTCTGGCGCACAACCCGCACAGGCAATTGGCGCGATGGGCACACTGCGACGTCCCGCACCCGAGGAAAACGCTCTCGGCGATACAGTTCTTTCGCTCGCCAACCATTTCGATGACACTATCCTGTTGTCCGAAATCGGACGCCGTGCGTCGCTGGAACGGGCCGTACCTTCGGGTGCGGCAATGGCTATGCAGCACGACGTCGCAAATGTACCTGAATCCAGCTTAGCCGGCGGGTACCCAACGCTTCGCCAACTGGGTGCCAGAATCCTCGGGCGGGCACACCGAGAGTTACACAGTCTGCTGTGTGGAACCGACGATGCCGACAAGGAAGACCGCAAAGCCCTGCGGGATGCCTTCAACATCGGACAAGGCGCGCTGGCCGCGGCGATTGCGGGCCTGCTTGCTAGCGGCCCCTTGGGCCTGACAGCTTTTGTCGCAGCCCCGGTCGCGGCAATCATCGTGCGTCGCTTCTTGGCACCCAGTTGGGAAGAAACTTGCACGCTGTGGGGCGAGAAACTGAATGGCGGAGGTACGGCGCAAGCCAGCCTCAACGTCGCTCAGCACGGTATCCAGACTGTAAAAGCCAACCCAGACCGGTTCTGCGCGGCCTTTATGAAAAACGTGGATCCAAGCGAAGTTGAAACGTTAGAAGGATCAAGAGCGGCCTTGCTGAACAGCGCGAAATGGCCCTTTAACTCAAAGATCAAAGTGCGGTTCCTTGAAGGGACGGATCACCTGAAAGCCCGGGTTGAACATTACGCTCAGCTTTGGGTTGCTGGCGATATGGCCGCACTGACATTCGAATTCGTCACTGACGGCGACGCGGATATCAGGATTTCGTTCATTCAGGGCGCAGGCTCGTGGTCGCTGGTGGGGACCGAGTGCTTTTCAGAGCCTGATCAGACAAAACCCACGATGAATTTCGGCTGGCTGACAGATCAGTCCAACGAGGAAGAGATTCGCGAGGTGGTGTTGCATGAATTCGGTCATGCCCTTGGGCTGATCCACGAGCATCAAAACCCCGATGGCGGTATTGAATGGAACGAAGCGGTTGTTTTGCAGGAACTGTCCGGCGCACCGAATTTCTGGGACGAGGCCACGATCCGGCGCAACGTTCTGGATCACTACGATCCAACTATCCTGACCCTGACAGAAATCGACCCGCATTCAATCATGATGTACCCAATACCCAATAAATGGACGATTGGGGACTTTGAAACCGGGTTCAATTCGGACTTCAGCCCGTCAGATCGCGAACTGATCCGACGTGCCTATCCGTCAATCTGAGGCCAACGGAAGATGCCGCAAAATGCCATGGCTTTGGTAATTGCGATCAAGCGTTATCCCAGTTTTGGAGGCAATGCTTCTTCGGGTTCGCGGGATCTTAAAGGCCCCGTCAATGATGCCACAACATTTATCCAGTGGCTGAAATCTCAGGGGATACCGGATGCTCACATCTTTGACGTAACATCAGACGATTTCCCGGCCGCTGGTCCAATTGGCCCCGCTCTGGCGGACCTTACCAATAAGCTTGACGACCTGATAAAGGTCGCCAAGGAAGCGCCAGCGAAAGAAAGGCTGTATATTTATGTTAGCGGTCATGGATATGGCAGACGACGGACCGAAGGCGGGCTCTACCTCGCCGACGCGACGCCGGACAACCTCACCAACTTGTTTGTCACCGACTATTTTCACTGGTTCATGGATGCCGCGCGGTTCAAGGAATGCATCTTGTTTTATGACGCGTGTATGGATCAAGGGCGGCTAGCCTCGCCGGCGCCGATACATTGGCGGCGTGAGGTAGACCGGGCCAGCCACAATATCCAGGCATTAGGGATTTATGCGGCGCGTTTTGCAGGACGCGCTGTTGAACGCAAAATGGAAAACGGCAAGGACCACGGTGCTTTTTCCTATGCTTTGAAGATGGCGCTGGACGGTGCTGCAGCGGTGGACGACGGGCAGGGCAACCGGGTTATCACCAGTGAAAGCCTGCGCGACTATCTGATTGCAACGATGCAAAAACTGATGACAGACGATCAACGTCAGCACCCTCTGGTTTCGACAGAGCCCGATTTTGGTCCGTTTGACTCGGTCATACTGGTCAAAAACGCCCCGCCTTTTCAGAAATTCGTCCAGATCTTACTGCCCGGCCCGGTGGTCGGCAAAACACTGATTCTGGAAAATGCCAAACTTAAGGAAGAGGCGCAGATAGATGCCATTGAAGATAGCATCACTCTGGATCTTTCACCGGGTTTGTACGTGCTTTCCGACGGCACCGGGTGGGAACGCGCATTTGAATTTACCGGCGCAGAAACCGAGATTGATTTGCAGAGAGCAGAGTAAGAGCAATGCCCAAACTGAGTGTACGCGCTGCAGATGAAACCACCGAAATCTTCGTGATTGCTGCGGATTTCGCCTTGCGCGGACGCGGGGCCCGACGGCTGGATCAGGATCTGCTGGCCGGCATTTACAAGGTGCGCGCAGTTTCAGGCAGGAGTGAATGTCAATCGGCATTGAATAATGACCCCCCATCGGCGTCCAAATTTGACCCCCCTTGCCTGACTTCCGACCTTTTTGTTGATCTGACTGGGTTTTTGGTTTGTTTTCAGGTGTGGTTGCTCAGAGGCGCGTTGTAGTGCCCCATTATTATAAAAAGTATTGACATGGGCCTTCAGATGGCTAACCTCTTCGCCCATGTTCATCCGCACCAAACATGACGCAAAGCTCAACCGCACACGGATCCAGATCGTTGAATCCGTCCGCACCGGCTCCAAGGTACGCCAGAAGATCCTGCGCCATGTGGGTGTGGCCCATAACGACAGCGAGATTGAGGATATCAAGCGTCTGGCGGGCCGCTTGATGGAGCAATTACGCATTGATCGCTCGCCGCAAATGGAACTGTTCACGCCCACGGAATATGCCGATCTGCAGGCGCTGGTGCGCCGCGCTCCGCGGCCGGACAAGCTTGGCGTTGATCTTGCCGAGTGCCGTGAGGAGGCGCGGGTCTCTCTGGGTCTGCGGGATGTCATGGGGACGATGTATGACCAACTGGGTTGGGGGGCCCTTCTGGGGGCGGCGCGTAAAAGTGCCAATCGCATTGTGAAAGAGCTGGTTATGGCGCGGATCGCACAGCCCGAGAGCAAGCGCGCGACCGTGGAGGCGTTGGAGAACCAGGCAGGCATCACGCTCAATCTGGACGTGGTCTATCGGAGCATGGATTACATCAATACGCCGGTGATAGACGGGATTTGCAAAACCTCTCACGCGGCGGCAGAGAAGTTGCTGGGCGGGCCAGTGACCGTGCTGTTCTACGATTGCACGACCCTGGCCTTTGACACCGAGCGCGAGGACCCGGCCGAGGATGCGGACGGGGTCGAGCAGGATCATCTTCTGGCCAAGGGCTTCAGCAAGGATGGCAAGCATCACCGCGCTCAGGTCATGCTGGCGCTGATCGTCACCTCCGATGGGCTGCCTGTGGGCTATGAACTCTTCCCGGGAAACACCTGGGAAGGTCATACGCTGGAAGCTGCGCTGAAGGCGTTGGAGGGACGCTTCGACGTGGCCAGGGTCACGTTCGTGGCCGATGCCGCCATGCTCAGCAAGGACAACCAGCAGATGTTGCAGAACAAGGGTCTGCCCTACATCCTCGGCTATCGCATGAAGTCCGCCCCGGCCGCCGTGAAGGCGAACATTTTGAGCCCGGAGGGACGCCAGCCTTGGGCTGGACACGGTTCTGAAGAGGCAACCGAGAAGGGCTGGTACAAGGTGATCGACCAGGAGGGAGCGCGGGTCATTGTGACCTGGTCACCCACCCGGGCACGCAATGATGCCCACAAGCGCGACAAGGCAATCGAAAAGCTGCACAAGAAGCTCAAGCGCTCTCGCAAACCCGGCAGCTTCAGCAGCCGGGGATATGGCCGCTTCCTGGCCTTCCCCGACAGCGGGGACGTCACGCTGGATGATGCAAAGATCAAGGCAGCGGCACAATGGGACGGGCTGCATGCCATTGTTGTTCATGGTGCGGACGAACTGGAGGCACAGGACGTCATTGCCCGCTATCACCAGTTGTGGGAGATCGAAGCCTGCTTCCGCACCAACAAGCACGATCTGAAAATCCGGCCCATCTATCACTGGTCGCCGCGTCGGGTCCGGGCCCATATCGCCATCTGCTACATGGCCTTCTGCTGCCTGCAGCACCTGCGCAAGCATCTGGACCTGCTCGGACACCCGATGAGCCCGGCTCGTATCCGCAACGAGTTGAACGCATTGCAGCTCTCGATCCTGCGCCACAAAGGCACCCCTGACCGCTACGGCATGCCAAGCCATGCCACGGTCGATGCCAGACGCATCCTCACCTGCGTCGGCCTGACCTGGAACGAAGCCCCTTTCAAGATACCCCCCGGGCGCACCCGAAAAACTGGCCAGACCAAAGCCTGAGCTCCCTCAACACTCCGAAACAATCGCTGGCGAAAAAAGTCCGTGTAGTGCCTTTTGGCAACCAAGGCATAATAATATCAATGACTTATACGAAAAAATGTCGGAAGTCAGGAGCAGAGTAAGAGCAATGCCCAAACTGAGTGTACGCGCTGCAGATGAAACCACCGAAATCTTCGTGATTGCTGCGGATTTCGCCTTGCGCGGACGCGGGGCCCGACGGCTGGATCAGGATCTGCTGGCCGGCATTTACAAGGTGCGCGCAGTTTCAGGCAGGAGTGAATGTCAATCGGCATTGAATAATGACCCCCCATCGGCGTCCAAATTTGACCCCCCTTGGAGCTAAGAGGGGCGTTGAGGGGGTCGTGTTTAGGTTGATTCAGGAGGGGGTGGACAGCAGGTCAAACCGAAAAGAGAGCGTAGCTCGACTGAAGGTTTGACCTGCTGTCTGTTTTGAATTTATTCCCCGATTTCGAGGTTAGTCGCGGTGGTTAATTCGCCAGCTTTCGTTCCCGGTTTCGATGATATCGCAATGGTGTGTCAGTCGATCCAGGAGAGCAGTGGTCATTTTGGCATCTGTGAACACACTCGGCCATTCAGCAAATGCGAGGTTGGTTGTTAGCAGAATAGACGTTCGCTCGTACAGTTTGCTGATGAGATGGAAGAGTAATCGTCCACCAGACTCTGCGAACGGCAGATAACCGAGTTCGTCTATAATCACGAGGTCGACGCGGATCAGCTGCTCGCTGAGCCGCCCGGCGTTGCCTTCGCGATGTTCAGCCTCCAGCTTGTTCGCGAGATCCACAGCGCTGAAGAACCTGACCCGCCGGCGGTTATTGACCGCGTGGCCCCCGATCGCTGTTGCGAGATGCGTTTTGCCCGATCCGGTTCCACCGACCAGCACGCCATTCCTGGCCTGGTCCATAAAATCGCCGTCATGAAGATTGCGCACGACTTCCTCGTTGACGGGGCTGACCGTGAAGTCGAACTCAGGTAAGGACTTGCAGACCGGGAACTTTGCGGCACCCATCTGATACCGGATCGAGCGCGCAGTCTTTTCGGCCAGTTCGGCCGTGAGGAGTTCGGCCACGACCTGTTGGGGCCGCCAGTTGTTTTTGGCTGCGGCCTGCATCACTTCGTCAAAGCAGTTGACGATGCCTGGCAACTTCAGTTGACGGGCAAGTTCGAGAATTTCCTTACGCAGTTGCATGGGAGCCTCCAAGCCTGTCATAGCGAGCGCAATCCGCGATCGGTGCCATTTTCAGCTGCAGGTGGGCAGGCGGCTCAATCGCCTTTGGCGGCGGGGGATTGGTGCGCCGAGAGACAATGTTCAGGATCGCATCGGCCTTGCGCAGGCCAGATTTTAGAGCTTCTTCGCAGGCAGCCTCGACCACATCAATGTCGTGCTGGTAAGCAGCGAAAAGAATATCGGCAAGTTGCCGGTCTCCTGACTTCCGACCTTTTTGTTGATCTGACTGGGTTTTTGGTTTGTTTTCAGGTGTGGTTGCTCAGAGGCGCGTTGTAGTGCCCCATTATTATAAAAAGTATTGACATGGGCCTTCAGATGGCTAACCTCTTCGCCCATGTTCATCCGCACCAAACATGACGCAAAGCTCAACCGCACACGGATCCAGATCGTTGAATCCGTCCGCACCGGCTCCAAGGTACGCCAGAAGATCCTGCGCCATGTGGGTGTGGCCCATAACGACAGCGAGATTGAGGATATCAAGCGTCTGGCGGGCCGCTTGATGGAGCAATTACGCATTGATCGCTCGCCGCAAATGGAACTGTTCACGCCCACGGAATATGCCGATCTGCAGGCGCTGGTGCGCCGCGCTCCGCGGCCGGACAAGCTTGGCGTTGATCTTGCCGAGTGCCGTGAGGAGGCGCGGGTCTCTCTGGGTCTGCGGGATGTCATGGGGACGATGTATGACCAACTGGGTTGGGGGGCCCTTCTGGGGGCGGCGCGTAAAAGTGCCAATCGCATTGTGAAAGAGCTGGTTATGGCGCGGATCGCACAGCCCGAGAGCAAGCGCGCGACCGTGGAGGCGTTGGAGAACCAGGCAGGCATCACGCTCAATCTGGACGTGGTCTATCGGAGCATGGATTACATCAATACGCCGGTGATAGACGGGATTTGCAAAACCTCTCACGCGGCGGCAGAGAAGTTGCTGGGCGGGCCAGTGACCGTGCTGTTCTACGATTGCACGACCCTGGCCTTTGACACCGAGCGCGAGGACCCGGCCGAGGATGCGGACGGGGTCGAGCAGGATCATCTTCTGGCCAAGGGCTTCAGCAAGGATGGCAAGCATCACCGCGCTCAGGTCATGCTGGCGCTGATCGTCACCTCCGATGGGCTGCCTGTGGGCTATGAACTCTTCCCGGGAAACACCTGGGAAGGTCATACGCTGGAAGCTGCGCTGAAGGCGTTGGAGGGACGCTTCGACGTGGCCAGGGTCACGTTCGTGGCCGATGCCGCCATGCTCAGCAAGGACAACCAGCAGATGTTGCAGAACAAGGGTCTGCCCTACATCCTCGGCTATCGCATGAAGTCCGCCCCGGCCGCCGTGAAGGCGAACATTTTGAGCCCGGAGGGACGCCAGCCTTGGGCTGGACACGGTTCTGAAGAGGCAACCGAGAAGGGCTGGTACAAGGTGATCGACCAGGAGGGAGCGCGGGTCATTGTGACCTGGTCACCCACCCGGGCACGCAATGATGCCCACAAGCGCGACAAGGCAATCGAAAAGCTGCACAAGAAGCTCAAGCGCTCTCGCAAACCCGGCAGCTTCAGCAGCCGGGGATATGGCCGCTTCCTGGCCTTCCCCGACAGCGGGGACGTCACGCTGGATGATGCAAAGATCAAGGCAGCGGCACAATGGGACGGGCTGCATGCCATTGTTGTTCATGGTGCGGACGAACTGGAGGCACAGGACGTCATTGCCCGCTATCACCAGTTGTGGGAGATCGAAGCCTGCTTCCGCACCAACAAGCACGATCTGAAAATCCGGCCCATCTATCACTGGTCGCCGCGTCGGGTCCGGGCCCATATCGCCATCTGCTACATGGCCTTCTGCTGCCTGCAGCACCTGCGCAAGCATCTGGACCTGCTCGGACACCCGATGAGCCCGGCTCGTATCCGCAACGAGTTGAACGCATTGCAGCTCTCGATCCTGCGCCACAAAGGCACCCCTGACCGCTACGGCATGCCAAGCCATGCCACGGTCGATGCCAGACGCATCCTCACCTGCGTCGGCCTGACCTGGAACGAAGCCCCTTTCAAGATACCCCCCGGGCGCACCCGAAAAACTGGCCAGACCAAAGCCTGAGCTCCCTCAACACTCCGAAACAATCGCTGGCGAAAAAAGTCCGTGTAGTGCCTTTTGGCAACCAAGGCATAATAATATCAATGACTTATACGAAAAAATGTCGGAAGTCAGGAATATCGGCAAGTTGCCGGTCTCCGTCGGATGTGCCCCGCAGATGGGTCCAGATCTGCGTCATTGCCGGTGGTAGGTCCCAGTCACGGAACGGTGCTCCATTGCGCAGAGCGCCAGGCTTGCGCTTGAGGACGGGCACATAGTGCCAAGGGTTGAAGATCGTTTTTCCTCGGCCGAAGCACCGTTCGTGCTCTCCGACAATCTCACCGTCTTGGCGCAGGACAATCCGCGTGGCGTAGACCTGCAACTGGACCTGACGTCCAACAGCTCTTGCCTCAACGCTGTATTTGTTTCTTTCGAAGTTGATCAGGCAGGTTCGGCTCACGGCGACCGTCTTTTCACGGAACCCGACGAAGGGCTTCTGCAGATGCGTCAGCAGCGGCTTTTCCTGCTGGAACTCCTCCCAGACCGTCACCTCCAGGTTTTCCGGATGCCGCAGTTCTTTTGCGCGTTTGATCGCGTCTTTTTGCAGCCGGGCATTCAATTCATCGAAGTCGGCCACCTCCAGACGCGGTGTAAAACTATAGGCGCGGCTCTCCTTGACCAGATTCTCAACCTGACCCTTCTCCCAACCGGCCGCGCGCGTACAGGCGATCGGGTTCACCAGATGATGAGAACACATCCGGGAGAATGCCTTGTTGAACTTTCTTTCCTTGCCCGACAGGATCGCATCGACGGCGGTCGTCATGTTATCGTAGATCCCGTTGATGCAGCCTCCACCAAAGAATTTGAAGGCCTCGTCGTGGGCATCAAAGACCATCTCCTGCGTCTCGCGCGGATAGGCAATGGAGAATGGCATGCGGCTATGGCAAAGTTTGAAATGGGCAACCTTCACGGTCGTGAGTGCACCGTCCATCAAAACCGTCTCCACACTCCAGTCGAACTGGTACGCCTCCCCAGGATCAAAGATCAGCGGGATGAACGCCTGCGCCTGTTGTCGGCCGTGCGCAATGCGCCAATTCTTTGTGTAGCGTCGAACACTGTCATACCCGCCGCCAAAACCATCATCGGAGAGTTCCTTCCAGATTTTGGTCATCCGCTTGCGGTGTTTCTTCGGAAGCGCCTCGTTCTCCTCAAGCGTTTCATCCAGACGCGCGCGCCAAGGCCCGAGCACCGGGTATGGCTGCGATTTGCGCTCATATTTGAACTCCGTCACTCCCGATCGGATTATCTTTCGAACCGTTGCACGGCTCAAATTGAGCGAACGGCAAATTTCCTTGATGCTCTTTTTTTCGATCAGGTGTAAGCGACGCACTTTTCTAATAGTTTCCACGCAAATCATCCCGCTTGCCTCTCCATCGACTGCTCAATGAAAAGGATGTCTACAACCATAGGGAGGGGTCAAATTTGGACGCCGATTTCCCCGCTTAGGGGGTCAAAATTGCACGCTTTTCTACAGCCTGAACCGTTGTATGGCGCGTTCATGCCGTCGAAACGGGAGGTGTGAATTCTCGACTCGGTTGTTGAGCCACCTGCCCGTCTGTTGTTTTTCCGTAGCACTAAGCTCTCTGAGCGCGGCCTGGTATGACGCGAAGCGATCCGTGACGACGGTTTTCGCTTTACCGTATCGCTTCACAAACTTCTTGAGGAATTTCAGTGCTGCAGCCTTGTTTCGGTGTTTGGTAACAACAGCTTCCAGCACCTCGCATTCATGATCAACAGCCCGCCAAAGATAGTGCCGCTTGCCATTCACCTTCACGAAAACCTCGTCTACGTGCCACTTCCATTTGGATAATGCGCGTAGCTGCTGAAAAAGCTTCTGTCTGATCCCAGCAGCAAACATTGGGCCAAACCTGTTCCACCAATACCGGACAGTTTCATGACTCACGTCGATGCCTCGCTCGTGCAACAAGTCCTAAATACTCCGAAACGAGAGCGGGAAACGGATGTACAGCATCACCGCCAGGCGGATGATCTCGGGGCTGGTTTAGAAGTACTTGAAGGAGGCAGGTTTAGTCATTCCTAAATGCTATGCAACCGCCCTGCTCCGCTCAAGCAAAGTTCTTGTGACAAGACCTTCAGGTTTACCGAAACCTATAGGGAGCCAATGTAAGTCAGGGGCTTGCGCCCCTCGTCGTGCAACAGCCAACACTTCGATCCTTCGAAAACCGCAACCGTCAGAGGTTTGCCATATCCCGCCCCGGTATCGATGTTCACACGGTTTCCATGGTGTTCAGGGTTGGCGACGTGGGTGTGGCCGTGAACAACCAGCCACGGGTGAGGGTCCGGACAGTCCAGAAACTCGTCTCGGATCCAGATCAGGTCGTCGGGGTCCTGACGATGCAAGGGGATGCCGGGCTGTATGCCTGCATGGACGAACAGCACGTTGTTGCCCAGGTAGTAGGGCAACAGACCTGCCAGAAAATCGATATGGGCCTGCGGCACGGCGGCTTTGGCCTGAGCATGGACCTGATATATTCGATCCCCTTCGCTGACCTTAACGCCATAGGAGTTTAGCGTCTCAACGCCGCCTATCCGAGGATGCAGCCAATGATACCCGACCAGTAGACGCGCGTCGTTTCGCGGGTAGTCCTCAAGGAACATTGCGCACATCTGATCGTGGTTGCCGCGCAGGAATGTCCAGTTTCTGCCTTCGGACTTTCCTTTCACCAAAAGGTCCAGAACCTCCCGGCTGTGGGCGCCGCGATCCGTGTAGTCACCGATAAAGACGATTTGCGCATTGGGTCCGCCGTCCTTTTCGATGCGGGCCAGCGCGTTCTCTAGCATGTGCAACTGACCATGAATGTCACCAATGGCATAGATAGGTTCTGGCATTTTTTAGGCGCTTTTACTCAGACCATTCGATGTGGAGCTCTTCCCGAAAGGCAAACCGAACCAGATGGGCTTCGATCACGCCTTTCCACCGCTCCAAGTCCCCGCGCGGTCCGGTCGCAGCGTTAATCGTCAGCCTGTCGTCATTCGCTTCAAGGGTCACGCTGTCGCCATCCGCGAAGGCCACGCTTCCCTTCATTTCGTCAAAAAACACCTCGGCCTTGTGCGACCAGTGTTTACACAGCTGCTGCAGAAATTTGCTGGCTGCAGCGGTTTCCGCAACGCCCGAGGCAGTCTGATCCGGCAACAGACCCAGCCCGACTTCGGCGGCGTTGCGCATTGCTGTTGCAAAAAGGGTCACGTCGATATTAGTGGCCACAAAAGTGGCCCCCAGATCCAAGCATTTGTGTTGCATTGCCGGATCAAGGGTCAGGATACCCGCCGCCTTACCCGCCGCCACGATACGGGCCAGCGCGTCCAGCACGGCTGCAACCACGTCAGGGTGACCGGCATTGCCTATATGGCCCATATCGGCGGCCAGATCGGAGGGGCCGATGAACACCCCATCCACATCGGAGGACAGAATATCGTCCAACGCAGCCATACCTTTTTGGTTTTCAACCTGAACCAGCAGGCAAATCTGGTCGTCCGCCGTTTTCAGGTAGTCCGGGATGGCTGAAAACCGCGAGGCCCGCGCCAGTGCCGATCCCACGCCCCGCACGCCATGCGGTGGGTATTGTACTGCCCGAACCAGCTCACGCGCGTGATCCCCGCTTTCGACCATGGGCACCAGAAGGTTCTGCACGCCCGCGTCCAAATACTGCTTGATCATCCAGGTTTCGCCTATCGGCAGGCGCGCGACCGGAGTGCTACCTGATCCTTCGATCACCTGCACCTGTTCGAGGATCGAGCGCAGATCATTCGGCGCGTGTTCACCGTCAACCAGCAGCCAGTCGAACTGCGCGGTTGCTGCGATCTCGGCCGTATAGGCGTTGGCCATCCCGATCCAGCAGCCGATCTGCGGCTGCCCCGCCTTGAGAGCGGCTTTGAACGTATTCTTTGGCGCAGGCATATGCGGCTTTCCTTTCAGGCGAAATTGATATCGACCGAGCCAAATGGCCCGAAATCGGCATGGATTTCAGTACCCGACGGGCACTCGACCGGGCGGATAAAGCTGCCGGACAGGATGATTTGACCGGGTTCGATGTATTGTCCGTATTGCGCCATGCGGCGGGCCAGCCAGACAACGCTTTCGACCGGATCGTTCAGAACGCCCGCACCTAGGCCGGTTTCCTCGATTTCACCATTGCGGAAGGTCAGCGCACCGACCCAGCGGAGATCAAAAGCATCCACGGCGTGCCGGTCCGCGCCCAGCACGATACCTGCATTGGCGGCATTGTCGCTGATCGTGTCGAATACTGTGCGAGCTTTGCCGGACGCGGGATCCACACGTTGAATACGCGTATCGAGGATTTCAATGGAGGGCGCTACATAGTCTGTGGCAGCGATGATATCCTCGCGTGAGACGTTCTCGCCTCCAACGGCAGACTTCATCGCAAAGGCGATCTCGGCCTCGATGCGCGGCTGGATGAAACGACCCGCCGGAACCGTTCCGCCGTGTTCAAAGGCCATGTCGTCAAACAGGAAACCGCTGTCAGGGATGTCGATGTTCAGCGCATATTGCATCGCTTGCGAGGTTAAACCGATCTTCCAGCCAATCACCTTGCGCCCCTCGGCCAGCTTCTGGCGATAGATGGCGTTCTGCACCTCGTAGGCATCGTCCATGCCCATCTCGGGGTGGCGCAGTGTTAGCAGGCCAATCTGCTCTCCAGTCCGTTCAGCCCTCAGCAGATCAGCAGCTGCGAGGGCATGATCTTCGGGCGTCATTGCTGTTCGTCCTCAACTGTGTTGCGCAGCGCACCGATGCCCTCGACAGAGACCTCAACCACATCACCCGGGGCCAGATATTTCGGAGGATCAAACCGAGCCCCTGCCCCGGTCGGCGTTCCGGTGACGATGATGTCGCCCGGCTGCAGGGTCATGAAGGTCGAGATATATTCGATCTCGCGCCGGATCGGGAACATCATGCGGTTCAGGGTGTCGTCCTGACGCAACTCGCCGTTCACATGGGTCTGAATACGGGCATCATCCAGTTGCGCGGCGTCGGTGAACGGCACCAGCCACGGGCCGATGGCCCCCGTGTTGTCCCAGTTCTTGCCTTGCGTGACGTTGAACTTGGCGTGACGCACCCAATCCCGGATCGTACCTTCGTTGCACAGCGTCAGGGCTGCGATGTGGTCGTAGGCGTCCTCCTGCGAAATCCGACGTCCAGTCTTGCCGATGACAATCGCCACTTCGCCTTCGTAGTCCAATGTGTGGTTTTCCGGCGGACGGATCAGAGGGCGGTTGTGGCCGGTGAAGCCGCTTGCGAAACGTGGGAACAGTGACATGTATTTAGGCTGCGCGCTGCCGTCTTTGTATTCGGCGTTGCGATCTGGGAAGTTAACGCCGACGCACAGGATGCGGCGGACATCGGGCATCACCATCTCGTAGGTGAATTCCGTGTGGGTCACGCCCTTACCTTCGGCGGCTGCAGCCAGTTGATCAAACGCACCAGCAGCGATTACCTCATAAAGGCTCGCGTGATCTGGGAACGCATCATTCAACGCAATTGCACCGACGTCCGTGATCGCACCAAAAAAAGTCTGCCCATCGGCAGAGAAGGTTGCGAATTTCATTTAAGTGTCTCCCAAACCTCACGAATAACATCTGCTGCCATCAGTACATCGTCGCATGTTGTATCGAATTGTCCGACCTGAAAACGAATGATCTTGCGACCATCAAACATGCCTTGGGTCAGATAAATCCGGCCGTCATCATTCAGCGCATCAACCAGACGCTGCTGCATCGCATCGTCACCCGGGCAGCGGAAGGAAAACAGGCTGAGTATCGGCCCGGTCGTGATATCGAACCCCTCCATCGCGCCAATCTTCTCGGCAACCTCATTGGCCCAAACGACGTGATTTCGGATTCGTGTACGCAGACCGTCCAACCCGTAAGAACGCAACAAGAACCAAATCTTCAGCGCGCGGAACCGACGTCCCAACGGGATAGTCCATTCCGAATAATTCGTCACCTCTGCACCGGTTGTCTTGAGGTATTCGGGTTCGATCTTCAGCGTGTTGAGCTGCGGTGTGGCGTCATGCAGAAACTGGATAGCGCAATCGAACTGAGCGCCCATCCATTTGTGTGGATTGAACACAATGCTGTCATAGCGATCAGCCCCGCCCCATAGGGCCTCTCGGAATTCGGGGCAGATCATTGCCGACCCGGCCCAAGCCGCGTCGAGATGGGTATAAAGGTCGTATTTCTGCGCAATTTCAGCTACAACTTCCAGATCATCACAGGCCCCAACGCCCGTGCCGCCTGTGATCGCAATGATCCCGGCTGGCACATGACCGGCTTCGATGTCATCGCGGATAGTGGCCTCAAGCGCGACCGCGTCAATCGCGTAGGTCGGTCCCTGTGTCGGCAGCTTGACCAAGTTATCTTGGCCAATGCCGGCGACCCAGCAGGCCCGGTCGATCGACGAATGCACCTGGTCCGAACAATAGATCCGCAGCGCCCCTTTGGTGTCCAGCCCCTGGCGATTGCCCGTGTACCCAGTGGCGCGTTCGCGCATCGTCAGAACCGCAGACAAAGTCGCCGAAGACGCGCTGTCTTGTATGACGCCGGTCATACCATCCGGCAGACCGAGCGCTTGTCGCAGCCAGTCCACCATTACACCTTCGACCTCAGTCGCTGCGGGTGCGGTTTGCCAGAGCATGCATTGCGCAGCGATGGTGGTCACCAGCATCTCAGCCAGCATTGAAGGCGGGGCAGCGTTCGCTGGGAAATACGCAAAGAACCGAGGGTGCTGCCAGTGAGTGATCCCGGGCATCACGATACGCTCGAAATCGGCCATGATGGCCTCCATCGGCTCACCAGATTCCGGGGGAGAGACCTCAAGCTGCGCGGCGATATCACCCGGCGCTGTCTGCGCACGCACAGGACGATCCGCCAAAGTCTTGTGGTAGTCAGCAGCCCAGTTGGAGATTTGTTGCCCCCAATGAGAAAATTCGTCCCAATTCATACACTAAGCCTCCTCAGAAGGGGAAATTCCGCCCATGCAGATGTACTTCAGCTCCATAAAATCATCGAGGCCATATCGAGATCCCTCGCGTCCAAGACCCGACATTTTGACACCGCCGAATGGAGCCTCTGCCGTTGAGATCAGACCGGTGTTCACACCGACCATCCCGTATTCCAACGCCTCGGATACGCGCCAGACACGCGCCATGTCACGGGAATAGAAATATGAAGCCAAGCCGAATTCGGTATCATTGGAAGCGGCGACAACCTCGCTGTCGCCTTCGAATTTGAACAAGGGAGCGACGGGGCCAAAGGTTTCTTCGGTCGCCACCGCCATATCCGAGGTCACATCGGTCAGAATGGTGGGTTCAAAGAAGGTGCCGCCAAGTGTGTGGGGTTTACCCCCAAGTACGATCTTAGCCCCCTTCGAAGTCGCGTCACCGATATGTTCAACGACCTTGTCCACGGCAGCCTGATCGATCAGCGGGCCAAAGATAATACCTTCATCAAACCCATTGCCGGTTGGCAGGGTCGCTACTTTTGCAGCCAGCTTTTCAGCGAAGGCGTCGTAGACCCTGGCCTGAACATATATGCGGTTTGCGCATACGCAGGTCTGTCCATTGTTGCGGAATTTCGCGATAACAGCGCCTTCGACGGCGGCATCCAGATCGGCGTCGTCGAATACAATGAACGGTGCATTGCCACCCAGTTCCAAGCCCAGTTTCTTGATCGTCGGCGCGCATTGCGCATAGAGCATCGCTCCGATCTCAGTCGAACCGGTGAAGGTCAGCTTTTGCACGATCGGGCTCGAGGTCATCTCGCCACCAATCTCTCGCGCTGAACCGGTGATGACCGAGAACAAACCTGCGGGCAGACCCGCGCGTTCGGCGAGAACGGCCAACGCGATGGCCGAGAACGGCGTTTGGCTGGCGGGTTTCAACACCATCGAACAGCCCGCCGCAAAGGCCGGTCCGGCCTTCCGGGTGATCATGGCGTTGGGAAAGTTCCACGGCGTTATCGCGGCCACAACGCCGATGGGCTGTTTGACAGTAATGATCCGCTTGTCCGGCGCATGGCCAGGTGTGACATCGCCGTAGGTCCGGCGGGCCTCTTCGGCGAACCACTCGATGAAGCTTGCGCCATAGGCGATCTCACCCTTCGCTTCGGCCAAAGGCTTACCTTGTTCGGCGGTTAGAATGGCGCTCAGATCATCCTGGTTTTCGAAAATCAGATCATACCAGCGACGTAAGACTTGGCTGCGCTCTTTCGCGGTACGTTTGGCCCAGTCTTTCTGCGCGCGCTGCGCATCGGCAATCGCCTCGACTGTCTCGGCAGCACCCAGATTGGGCACGCGACCGATCAACTCACCCGTCGCCGGATTTATCACGTCAATCGCGCGCTCACCGTCTGAAGCATCAACCCATCTGGACCCGACCCGCGCCCTTTCGGCAAGCAGGCTTGGATCGTTAAGACGCAGTTCAGTCATTCGAATTTCCCTGTGTTTCCGGTTTTAGACCGAGAAGCTGACATTTGCTTGCCCGGTCCCGGAGCTACCGAAATACGGGGTGTAGATGTCGATCTTGCCTTTATAGCTGCCCCATCCAAGAGCGCCGAACAGCAAGGCAGTATCGTTCATGGCGCACTCGCCAGCGCATTTCTTGGCGTAGTCGGGCAGAAGTTCGAGGAACTCTTCGAAGCGGCCCTGTTCCCAAAGGTCCAGCACGCGCATGTCCATCTGGCGATTGAACTCGCCGTTTACCGAGTTAAGGCCGTCGACCGAGCGTTCATTGGGCGTGAAATCGTGACTCAGCGACCCTGAAGCCAGGATCGAAACGTTCCGGTCCGAGCGTCGGATGCCTTCGGCAATGGCTTCACCCCAGACCCTATTTTCAGCGATGGACGAGAATTGATTGACCGCCACGGGCAAAACCCGCGCATTCACGCCTTCGTTGATGAAGTGCATCGGTAGCAAGGTGCCGTACTCCATGCCCATATCGGGGTGCGAATGCCCCAGGGCTCGTTCGCCACGTTCGCGCAGAACGTCAAGGATGGTTTCCCCAAGCTCGTGATCGCCGCGATAGTCGAACTCCATATCCGCCAACATGTGTGGCAGTTCATGACTGATGAAACGGCCCTTGTGGTGCTCTTTCGTGTTCAGATGGAACCCCTGATTGGTGATCCAGTGCGTGTCAAAAATGACAAACGTATCGACCTTGCGGTCGATCGCATCCTGACGAAGGCGCGCATAGCCGTCGATGGCAGGTTGGCGGATGCCTTTGTATTTCGGCATCGTGTGGGACATCCAGATGCTTGGCACATGCGTTATCTTCGCGGCCTGTACAATCTTTCCCATGGCAGTTCCTCCTCGCATTTGTAACGGCTGGCAACCGAAGTTGAACCTACCTGACATCGTTCGGTCCTGCAGTAGGCGGAAAGTGCCGGACCAGTTTTGTGCGCGTTTTGTCTATCCTAGCTTTGTCCCCGCCTAATGGGGACAGTGCCGCTACTTTACTTCCCCAATTGCATGATCTTGTGTTGACCGGTTGCAAAGCCAATGTGCTTTTGTTCCATATAAAACTCGAACGACCAGTCGCCGCCGTCGCGCCCGATGCCGGACGCTTTGACGCCACCAAATGGCGTCGGCAGGTGGCGCACGTTTTCCGAGTTCACCCAGATCATTCCAGCCTCAAGCTTGTCAGTAAAGCGTAGCGCCCGCGTCAGGTCGTTGGTCCAGACATAGCCGGTCAGACCATAAGGCGTGTCATTGGCCATCTGCTGTGCCTCTTCTTCGGTCGAGAACGGGATCGATGTCAGGACAGGGCCAAAAATTTCTTCGCGCGCGATGCGCATCTGGTTGGTGGCATTAGTGAACAGGGTCGGACGGATGAAGTACCCTTCGTCGCCCAGCTTCACACCACCGGCTGCGACGGTCGCGCCGTCCTCTTTAGCGATGTCGAAATAGCTGGTCACCTTGTTGTAGTGCTCCTCCGTCACCAGCGGGCCGATTTCGGTTGCCGGATCCAAAGGGTGGCCAACCTTGATGTTGTTCACACGTTCGATCAGCTTGGCCTCGAACTCTTCCTTGATGCTGTCCTGCACCAGCAAGCGCGAGGACGAGGTACAGCGCTCGCCGTTGATTGAATAGATCATGAAGATCACGGCATCCAATGCACGGTCCAGATCGGCGTCGTCGAACACGATGACCGGGTTCTTGCCGCCGAGCTCCAGGTGCATCCGCTTCAGAGTGTCCGCGCCCTGTTTGGTGATGATGCTACCTGTGCGGCTTTCGCCAACAAAGGCGATGGCCTTGATCAGCGGGTGCTCGGTCAGCGCCCTGCCCGCGTCGGGGCCAAAGCCGTTCACAGTGTTCAGCACACCTTTGGGCAGACCGGCCTCTTCGGCGATTTCGACCAGCAAGCGGGCTGACAGGGGCGAATCCTCGGCAGGTTTGTGAACCACGGTGCAGCCTGCAGCCAGAGCGGGCGCGATCTTCCAGGTCGACAGCATGAACGGCGTGTTCCAAGGGGTGATCACGCCAACCGGACCAATCGGCACGCGGGTGGTGACATTCATCAGGGTCGGTGATTTCAGATGCTGACCGTCCCGCGCTTGCACTACCTGATCTGCAAAATAACGAAAATTCTCGGCTCCGCGCAGAGCCGCCTTGGACATAAAACGCAGGGTCTGACCAGTGTCCCAGCATTCGCACAGCGCGATTTCCTCGGCGCGTGCTTCGATGGCATCCGCCACGTTCAGCAGAATGCGGCGGCGTTCGCTAGCAGGCATATCGCGCCAGTCGGCAAAGGCGGCATGGGCTGCTTTGGCCGCGGCGTCGATGTCATCTGCTGTACCGTGTGCAACATCGCAGATCACAGACTTGTCGACTGGCGAGGTAGACTGAAATACGCCAGCGGAACCAGCAACATCCTCGCCAGCGATACGATTTTTGATACCCGTCTGTTTGAACCGCGCTAGAAAGCCCGCCAGTTTCTCGATGTTTGTGTCCAGTACGCTCATGGGTCAGGTCTCCTGCGTGGTGGCGCCAAGGTGATCGCGGATCGTACCAGTCTTGGGCGAAAGCTTCGGGTCGATGTCGCGCATCTCAAGCGAGAGCGCGATCGAATGATGTTTGAAGGCTGGTGCCAAATACGCTTTGACCGCCTCGAAAATGCGCTGCGTGGCATTCTGCTTTACGTCATCGGACCGACCGGCGCGCAGGCGGATCGAGATATCGATAAAGCCATGCGCCGGATTACCGTCTGCAATTGCAAAGTGATCGACCCGCACAGCGCGGACACGAATTCCCGGCATCGGAAAGGTGTCAATCTCAGCAGCCCTTGCTCGGATGCACTCACACAAGCCATCCATGTCGACCTTGTCCTCTAGGTTCCCGGAATACTCGACGTGAAAATGTGGCATGTGCCCTCCCTTATTGGTTAACATGTTTACTTTTTTGTAACCACGCTGTCAAGAACTTGCCTTGTTAATCTTTGCAATTTCGGTATTGGCGATTTAGAAGGCCGCATGACCACGCAAAGCCACACAAAAAGTACCGCCCGATCCCTTCCGATTGCGCTGTTGCGCGCACGGGAAACCGTCATGGCACCGATCCGGGACATGCTTCATGACATTCAGCTCACCGAACAGAAGTGGCGCATCCTGAGGGTTTTGGACGAGCTGGGTGAGGTTGAGCAAAGCGCAATTGCCCACGAGGCCTGCCTGCTGCTGCCCAGCCTCACCCGCATTCTGCGCACGATGGAGACCGATGGCCAGATCACCCGTCGCCAGGACAAACAAGACAAGCGCCGCACCATGGTTCGGATCACCGATGCCGGCCGCTCGGTTCTGGAAGACAACCTTGCCACGTCGCTGGCGATCTCAAACAATATCGAGTCGCAGATGGGCCGCGAGAAGCTGAACCAACTGCTGGACCTGCTTGAAGAGTTGCAGGCGGTTAAAGTCTGACCCCGCCCAAGGGCGGGCGAGGTCACGCAAGTGTTGGTTAAAGAGAAGCCAGACCGGTATCCAGCGCCGATAGGATCTTGGCCACGTCCTCTGATGTGATGATCAGCGGCGGCGACAGGATGATATTGTTGCCAGACACACGCACCATCACACCGTCTTCATAAGCCGCTTTCTGAACCTGCAGCGGCAAGTGTTTCGCGATGGGCGCCTTGGTCGAGCGATCCGAGACCAGTTCCAGCGCACACATCAGCCCCTCGCCGCCGCGCACATCTCCGATCACGTCGTATTTCTCGGCCAGCTTCTGCAACCCGGCAAACAGCTCATCCCCACGCGCGGCAGCGTTTTCCCAGACGCGCAGGCGCTTGATCTCGGACAGCGCGGCCAGCGCCGCTGCAGCCCCAACCGGATGACCGGAATAGGTATAGCCCTGATCTACTGACGCCTTGCCTGTGGTGTCACTTTCAAACACCTCGGCAACAGCACCCGAAATCATCGCCGCCCCAAACGGGAAGTAACCGTTGGTGATGGCCTTGGCCGTGGTCATGATGTCGGGCTGCACCCCCCAATGCCGTGCGCCGCTTTCACTGCCGGTACGCCCAAAAGCGGTGATGATCTCATCCGAGATCAGCAAAATGCCGTGTTTTGAGCAGACATCACGCACCATCGGCATGAAACTCTTATGCGGCGGGATTACACCCCCTGCCCCAAGGACCGGTTCCATGATGAAAGCCGCAACCGTGTTCGCGCCCTGGAATGAAATCTCGGCCTCAAGCGCTTTGACGCAAAGCTGCGCCAGACGCTCAGGGTCGGTCTCGTCGAACGGGTTGCGATAGGTCCATGGCGCGGGCACATGGAAACAGCCCGGCATCATCGGCTCATAGGCCGCACGGAACTTCTGATTGCCGTTGACCGAAGCGGCGGCGAAATGGGTGCCGTGATAGCCCTGTTTCAGGCTGATGAACTTTGTGCGCCCGGCCTCGCCGCGCACCTTGTGGTACTGCCGCGCCATTTTCAGCGCGATCTCAACCGAATCCGAGCCGCCCGAGGTAAAGAAAGCGCGGGTCAGGCCGTCGGGCTCAAAAAACTGCGTCAGTTCATAAGATAGCTCGATTGCCTTGTCGTTGCTGGTGCCACGGAAGGTCGAATAGTAGGGCAGCGCATTCAGCTGATCGGCGATGGCCTGCTTAACCGGCTCGCAGGAATAGCCCAGATTGACGTTCCAAAGCCCCCCGACCGCGTCCAGCGCCTTGTGACCATCGACATCGACAATACTGACACCCTCGCCGCCGTTCAGAATCGTGGGCGGATTCTTCTGACTGTCGGCGGGATGCGCCATCGGGTGCCAGAAGTAACGCGCGTTGTTTTCTTTGAGAAAGTTCGAGTCTTTCATTTCTCGGGTCTCCGGGTTTTTCGCCCACCCGCTCACGGGTGGAATTCGGTTGGGAAAGTGTCGGGAAGTTGACCGCCAAAACTTGCGGTCAGGTCAGTTGAGAGGGCGCGCAGGGCGGTCAGGATTTCCGGCAGCCGGTCGTCTCCGGCGCGGCCTTCGGGAACGGCAATCGCAATGGTTCCCAGCGCCACTTGATCAATGCCGAAGATGGGTGCCGCATAGCCATAGACGCCATCTTCATAGCTTCCACTGCTATTCGCCCAACCGGCCTGGCTGATTGCCGCGACCCGCTCTTTGATCTTGGCCGGGTCGGTCAACGTGGCGTCCGTGAATCGTACTTGTTCATTCTGATCGAGACGCTCCAGCAAGAAGGATGGCCCGAAGCTGAGCATACAAAGACCTGATGCTGTCGCATTGATCGGAAGAATCTCGCTGGGGTCGAGGCTGACGCGCACGCTGTGGCGGTTCGTTTCGACCACCAGCGCGGTTTGAAGCCACTCTTTTTCAAGCAAGGAAAGATGCAGGCTTTCACCAACGTCCTGCATCGCGACCTGCATTCTCTGGCGGGCGCTCTCGATACCGGGACGGGCAATCTGGCGCAACGCGGCCAGGCGCAAAGCAGCAGGTCCGACCGCATAGGATTTGGTCATGGGGTTCTGCTCGATCAACCCGTATTCCTCAAGCGCCCGCAGGTGGCGCAGCGCCGTGGCTTTGTTCAATCCAGACAGGCGCGCAAACTGACTCAACCCAATTTCTGGCCGAGCGTTTGAAAAGTAGTTGAGCATTTTCAGGGCGTTCAGGGCAGTACCCATGCGATTCACATCCTCCTGTTAAGGTAATACTTGACAGAACAAGCTTAACAAAGCAACATTATTATTGTTAACGCGGATCAAATAATGAACCACCGACAGGAGGTGTCAATGAAGAAAGTTCTAACAGCCGCCGCTTTTGTTGCTTCTGCAACCGCCGCACTGGCCGAGTATCCAGAGAAACCGGTTTCCTTTGTCGTTCCATGGCCTCCGGGTGACTTGGAAGACGTTCTCACACGGATGATCGCCGACGAATTTCAGGCCATGTATGGTGTACCTGCCGCCGTCGTGAACAAGCCCGGTGGCGGCGGTGGTCCGTTCCCCGGAGCGGTGGAAGTTGCGACCGCTCCTGCAGATGGCTACACCGTTGGCTCGTTCGTCATAGGCGTACCGGTCATCGGCCCGGACATTGGCATTCCCGAGCTCAACCCCAACCCGTTCGAACCGATTGGCATTTTTCTGACCTATCCCTTCGTCATTGCCTCCAGCAAGGATGCCCCGTTCGCGACATGGGAAGAACTGGTGGAACACGGCAAAGAAAACGATGTCGCGCTTGGTCACTTCGGCTCGGTTCTGCCGCCCACGCAAGTCACCTTCGCCGCCGCAGTCAGCAGTGGGTTTGACTTCGCCAGCGAAGCCGCCTTCGACGCGCTGGACTGCAACACCCTGGCTTCGGGCGACGTAGACGTGATCAACACAACGCTTCAACTTGTTCTTCCCTGTCTGGACCAAGTGAATGTTCTGGCCAGCATCGGTGGCGAACGGATCTCTTTGGTCCCGGATACGCCCACGGTTACCGAGTTGCACCCCGAACTGCCATTGGCGCTGTGGAATGGTCTGTTCGTCCACGAGGACACTCCGGCCGAAGCACGCGATAAGATCACTGCTGCCGCACAGAAAGCACTGGAATCTGACAAGGCCAAGCAACTTGCTGAAGAAACCGGAGCCCTGATCTACTGGCAAGATCCGGATGCTTCGAATGCACAAATCGAACAGGACAAAGCCTCGTTCTCGAAAATCGAAGAGATTCTAGGCGAATAACGCGAAACTGGCCCGGCGTATTGCAATACTGTCGGGCCTTTTTCTATCCAGCAGGAGGCCAAAATGATCGCAAAGACATTGCAAGACATGTTCAAACGATACCGCCGGCCCGGCGATGTTGTTTTTGCTTTGGCCTTCCTGGTATTTTCAGTTTTTCTGCTGACCCAACTGGGCACGCAAACCGAGGTTGTCAAACGCACCAAGTGGTTTGCGCAACCAAGCTTCTGGCCAATGGTCTCGCTCTGGGCAATGGCCGCCTTTGCTTTTCTGCACTGGCTCAGCTCCGCCATGTCCGACCGGATTCCGGGCCGCTGGCCCGAAGTGGCGTTCTGGCTGCGGTCGCTTGAATACGTCGCCTATTTTCTGATCTACGTCGCCGTTGTCCCGCTTCTTGGATACCTGCCTTCGACCGTTCTGTTCGGGGTATTCCTTGCAGTCCGAACCGGGTTCCGAAGCGCTGGGGCAATTGGCCTTGCGGCGGCTTTCGGTGTGGCGGTTACCATTATTTTCCGAGCCTTCCTGCAAGTGAAAATCTCGGCCGGTGCCGCCTATGAATACCTGCCCGATTCCGTGCGCGCCTTTGCGCTGACTTATCTCTGAGGTTCGCCAATGGAAACGCTTCTGTCCGGTCTTTCGATCCTGACACAATGGCAGGTGATCGTTGCCCTTCTGATTGGCTCGATCGGTGGGGTCATCATTGGCGCGCTGCCCGGTGTTGGCGCTGCGGTTGCCATCGCCATCCTTTTGCCTGCCACCTTCGCGTTTGAACCCATTGTCGGCCTGACGCTGTTATTGGGGATCTATGGCTCGTCCATGTATGGAGGTGCCATCCCCGCTATTCTGATCAACACGCCTGGTACGGCGGTGAACGCGCTGACCACCTATGACGGCTATCCCATGACCAAACGCGGTCAGGGGCATCGTGCTCTGTCACTGGCCTATTCCGCATCGTTCTTCGGCGGTGTCTTTGCCATCATCTGCCTGATGATCCTGTCACCGGTTCTGGCGTTGATCGCACCGCATTTCGGCAGCCGAGAGATATTCCTGGCCGCTCTTCTGGGGATCATTCTG
Organism: Kordiimonas sp.; assembly: GCA_965199355.1. Classification (GTDB taxonomy): domain Bacteria; phylum Pseudomonadota; class Alphaproteobacteria; order Sphingomonadales; family Kordiimonadaceae; genus Kordiimonas. Next base: position 37,928 of record CBDARB010000006.1, on the reverse strand, counting down.
GTGATCCTCGCCCACCGCGGCCAGATTTTTGCCGCCGGTATGTTGGCCGCTTTCGGGATTTTCCTGAACACTGTCGGGCTTGAGCCCGTGAAATACACCCGCCGCTTTACCTTTGAACAAAGCTGGCTGGCTTCGGGCGTCGATCTGATTGTGGTCGTTCTGGGCCTGTTTGCCATCAGTCAGGCCCTTCTCTTGCTGCTTGAAAAGAACCACGCACCCGACGAAACGCATGTCAGTGGCAACATCTTCGCCGGCCTCAAGGAACTGCTGGGCATCAAGCGCGTCGCAACCGTGTCCTCTAGCATCGGGGTCTTCATGGGTATGGTGCCGGGCACGGGTGAGTTCACCTCGCAATTCCTGTCCTACACCTACGCACAGAAAACCTCGAAAGACCCCGACAAATTTGGCGATGGCTCGCCAGAAGGGTTGGTGGCGTCTGAAGCCGCCAACAATGCAGTGCCCGGCGCGGCCATGATCCCACTTTTGGCGCTGGGTATCCCGGGCGAAGCGCTGACCGCAATGATGCTATCGGTGTTCTACGTGCACAATGTCATCCCCGGCCCACAGCTGTTTGAGAACCAAATGGATTTTGTGATGGCGCTCTATATGGCGCTGATACTGCTGAACGTCATCGTTTTGGTCTTCCTGCTGTTCTCGACCAACCTGCTGCTGAAGATCATCCAGATCCCGACGCGGTTTTTGGGCATCATGATCCTGATCCTCGCCTTCGTCGGCGTCTACAGTTTGCGCAACTCAATCACCGACTGCGCCATTGCCGCCGGGTTTGGTGTGTTCGGCCTGATCCTAAAACGGCTGGACCTGCCGATTGTGCCGATCATTCTGGGCATGGTTCTGGGCGGGATCATGGAGGTCAAACTGCGTAGTGCCATGGCGCGGGTCAAATCACCGCTCGATTTCGTCGACCGCCCGATTGCGGCGATCCTGACGGCGCTGATCGTGCTGATCCTGCTGCTGCATTTCCGCACGCTGTACTACGAGTTCCGCAACAAGCTGAAACCCGAGCCGACCGCGCAACCAGTCGACTCCGATCACCCCAATCAGCAAGGGTAACTCTGCCATGAACCAGTCCGATATTGACGCCCTTCGCTCTCAGATTCTGTCCCCCCGATCTCACTTCATCGGCGGGCGCTGGGTCGCCGCTTCGGAAGGTGGACATCGGGAGGTGCTATCGCCTGTCGATGGCGCGGTGCTGACCCAGATTGCCGAAGGTACCCCGGCAGATATGGAGGCCGCGATTAGCGCTGCGCGGGCTGCGTTCGAGGATGGCCGCTGGTCGCGCCGCTCCCCTGCCGAGCGCAAGAAGGTCCTGCTGAAGCTGGCCGACCTAATCGAAAAACACGCGCTTGAACTGGCGGTTCTGGGTGTGCGCGACAACGGCACCGAGATCACAATGGCCATGAAGGCCGAGCCGATGTCGGCAGCTGGCACATTCCGCTACTACGCCGAGGCGATTGACAAAGTCTACGGGCAGATCGCGCCAACGGCAGAAAACGTACTGGGCTTGATCCATCACGCACCGGTTGGTGTCGTCGGAGCGATTGTGCCGTGGAACATGCCGCTGATGATCGGCAGCTGGAAACTGGCCCCTGCGTTGGCTACCGGCAACTCGGTCGTGTTGAAACCCGCTGAAAGCGCATCCTTGTCGCTGCTGAAACTGGCCGAACTGGCCGCCGAGGCCGGAGTGCCCGACGGCGTGCTGAACGTCGTCACCGGGTCAGGCCGAGTTGTGGGCGAAACGCTGGCGCTGTCGATGGATGTGGACATCATGGTGTTCACAGGCTCAGGGGCTACAGGTCGTCGACTGCTGGAGTATTCGGCGCGTTCGAACATGAAACGCTGCTATCTGGAACTGGGCGGCAAGTCCCCCAACATCGTCTTCAACGACGCCCCGGACCTGAACGAGGCCGCCAAAGTGTCCGCAGGTGGTATCTTCCGCAACGCAGGCCAGATCTGCATCGCCGGATCGCGCTTGTTGGCCCAAGAGGACATCCACGACGATTTTGTTGCCGAACTCGTCAAACATGCCGAAGCGATGCGGGTCGGCAATCCGCTCGATCTGGACACACAAATCGGCGCAGTTCATTCGCTGCCCGAGTTGGAATCCAATCTGGACTTCGTAGCCAAAGCCGAGGCCGAAGGCGCCGAGCGTCGCACTGGCGGCGGGCGCATCCTTGAGGAAACCGGCGGCTACTATATGGCCCCGACCGTTATGACCGGGGTCAAACCCACGGACAATCTGTTTCAGAACGAGGTGTTTGGCCCGGTTCTGGCCGTGACCCCCTTCAAGGACGAGGACGAAGCGATCAGTTTGGCCAATGACACAGTCTATGGTCTCTCCTCGGGTGTGTGGACATCGAACCTAAGCCGCGCGCACCGCATGATCGCTGGCATCCGCGCTGGCGTTGTCCATGTGAACACATATGGTGGCTCTGACTTGACTGTGCCGCTGGGTGGGGTGCGCCAGTCGGGCAACGGGCACGACAAATCCCTGCATGCGTTCGAGAAATATCTCGACCTGAAAACCGCCTGGATAAAACTCTGACCAAAGGTCTGCTGAATGACACTTCCTGCGAAATCCGCCGAGCTTATTGAACGCCGGACCAAGCTGCTGGGCCCGAATGTCTCGACCTTTTATAACGAGCCGCTTCATATCGTGAAGGGCGAAGGGGTCTGGTTGTGGGATGCGGACGGGCGCAAATACCTGGATTGCTACAACAACGTCCCGCATGTCGGCCATTGCAACCCCCGCGTGGTAGAGGCGATCTGCCGCCAGGCGTCAACGCTCAACACCCATACTCGTTATCTGCATGACGGCATTCTCGACTATGTCGAGAAGCTGACAGGCACGATGGATGCCTCGCTAGACACCGCCATTCTGACCTGCACCGGGTCCGAGGCGAACGACATCGCCCTTCGAATGGCCGAAGGCATGACTGGCAATCGCGGTATCATTGCTACGGATGCAACCTATCACGGCAACACTTCTCTGGTCAGTCAGTTGAGCAAATCGAACGTGCCGACCGTTGGCTTTGGTCTGGATCGGTATTTCCGGTTTGTGGAGGCACCCGACAGCTATCGCAACCCGGACCCGGACGGCAGCAAGTTTGCTGATGCTGTTTCCGAACAGATTGCCGAGCATGAAAAGTCCGGCATCGGCTTCACCGCCTTGGTCCTCTGCCCCTATTTCCTGAACGAAGGCTTCCCCGACCATCCCGACGGCTGGCTGAAACCCGTGGCCGAAGTGGTGCGCAAGGCCGGTGGCCTACTGATATGTGATGAGGTGCAATCGGGCTTTGGCCGCACCGGCACCCATATGTGGGCGCATCAGAAGATGGGCGTGGTACCGGACATCATGACCATGGGCAAACCCATGGCCAACGGTCATCCGGTGGGCGGTGTCGTAACGCGCAACGAAATCCTTGCCACGTTCCGCAAGGGCTATCGGTACTTCAACACGTTCGGTGGCAACCCGGTGTCCTGCGCCGCGGCCATGGCGGTATTGGAAGAGATTGAGGACAAAAACCTTGTCACCAACGCCAAATCCGTGGGCGATCACGCCCGCGTGCGCATGACATCTTTGCAGCAGAAATACGAGTTCATCGGCGATGTGCGCGGCTCGGGCCTGATTTTCGGGGCCGAGATGGTGCTGGATCGTCAACCCAAGGAACCGGCTAGCGAATTCACCGATCGGGTCATCAACGCGATGCGACACCGGGGCATCATCCATTCGAAACTCGGCCGTCACAAGAACACGCTCAAGATCCGGCCACCAATGCCGTTCTCGAAAAAGAATGCCGATCTGCTGTTTGACACATTGGACGAGGTTTTGGCCGAAACCCCGCTGACCCTATGACCCCAATTGTCGAGAAAGCCCTGAACCTTTGGGGCATGGACGGTGCCGAATGGTCGCTGATCGCGGCGCGCGAAAATCATGTTTACCGGCTTCAGATCGGCGCAAAAAGCTATGCCCTGCGCCTGCACCGCAAAGGTTTGCATTCGGATGCTGCCTTGAGGTCCGAGCTGCAGTGGATCGCCGAGCTGGGCGCAAAGAGCGTCGGTGTACCCACACCGGTACCGGCCACGGATGGCCGCTATCTGCAACTGCTGGACGGGATCCAGGTCGATATGCTCGACTGGCTGCCCGGTCGCCCGCTGGGATCAACCGAAACCGGGATCGACCATAGTGATCCTACCGGGCTGTTTCGGGCCCTCGGGCATGAGATGGCAAAGCTACACAAGGTCAGCGATGCCTGGACGCGTCCCGATGACTTTGAGCGTTGGTCCTGGGATCGTGCTGGACTGCTGGGCAATGCCCCATTGTGGGATCGGTTTTGGGAAAACCCCACGCTTTCTGGCGAGGATCGTGCCCTGTTCACTGCGTTCCGTGAGAAAGCTAACAATCACTTACTGCAGATCGAAAACCAACTGGACTACGGCCTGATCCACGCCGATCTGGTACGTGAAAACGTGATGGTCCGAGGCGACAAGCTCTGGCTGATTGATTTCGACGATGCCGGGTTCGGGTTCCGTCTGTTCGATATCGCCACGACACTGCTGAAAAACCTATGCGAGCCGGACTACGACGCCCTGCAAGCGGCCCTGCTTGAAGGATACCGGTCGGAACGTGCGCTAGACACCGAGCATCTTGATCTGTTTATGGCCCTACGCGCGGTGACTTATGTCGGCTGGATTTCGTCCCGCTTGGGCGAAGATGGATCAGAGGCACGAAATATGCGGTTTAAAGATACCGCCCGAGAGTTGCTGACACGCTACCTCGGATAAACCGCACGGACGGGAGGAAACCATGACCAATAAAACAATCCTGCTGATCGGGACATACGACACCAAAGACCCCGAGATGCGGTTCATCGAAGACGCCGTAAGGGCGCAAGGGGCAGATGTGCTGACGATGGACGTTTCCGTTCTTGGCGATCCTGAAACACCGACCGATATCTCGAAACATGACGTCGCAGCGGCCGAAGGCAGAACCATCGACGAGGTGATTGCGCTGGGGGATGAGAACAAGGCCTTCCGCGTCATGTCCGCCGGGGCTGCCAAGGTCGTGGCGAAAGCCTATGCCGATGGCCGGTTTGATGGGATGCTGGCCACTGGTGGAACCATGGGTACCGACCTTGCGCTGGATTGTGCACAGGCCCTGCCCATGGGGGTCCCGAAATACATCGTTTCGACAGTCAGTTTCTCACCGTTAATCCCACCACATCGGATGGCCCCCGACATACAGATGATCCTGTGGGCTGGCGGATTGTACGGTATGAATTCGATCTGCAGGTCTTCTCTGGCACAGGCTGCGGGGGCCGTGGTCGGCGCAACCAAAGCCGCCATCGCGCCGGATCGTAGCAAACCCCTGATTGGCATGACCAGCCTTGGATCGTCCTGCCTGCGTTACATGAAAACCCTTAAACCAGCGCTGGAAGAGCGCGGCTTTGAGGTTGCGGTATTCCACTCGACAGGCATGGGTGGCATGGCCTTTGAAAAACTGGCCGCCGAAAACGCCTTTGTCTGCGTGATGGATTTCTGCATGCAGGAATTTGGTAATCTGCTGGCCGGTTCCGTTGTTTCAAGCGGAGAGGATCGCGTTACCAATGCCGGGCGCGTTGGCACGCCGCAGATGGTTGCACCGGGCGCTCTGGACCTGCTGGATTTCGCGGGCTGGCAAGAGATCCCGGATCAATATGCAGATCGCCCGTTTCACGAACATAACCGCCTGATCAAAAGCTCGGTCTTCAATGGCGAGGAACGCCGCGCCTGGATCAGGGAACTTGCAAACCGGCTGGAAGCAGCAACCGGGCCGGTTCATTTCTTCCTGCCGTTGCAAGGCGTTGAAGCATGGGACAAGGAAGGCGAAGAGGCACATGACCCCGCAGCCCTTGCTGACATGGTCGATGAGGCCCGAAAGGCCATGCCCGGTCGGGTGCCGATGACCGAACTACACACCCACATCAACGACGACGCATTTTGCCATGCCGTTCTGGCCAAATTTGACGAGTGGGTCGAAAGCGGGATTGTCAGCCGTGGTTAGCTGGCTTCCAATTGCATGTCAGAGTTTTCGCGAAGCAAATCGCACGTAGCTACGAGGGTAAACAAGTTGAACAACAAAAGAGTGTCTACCGCCCTTTAAACCACTCTTTTTCGCAGAAGGCGGCTAAGATATCACGCCCGGACAAGCGGGCGTGACAGGTGTGCTGTCAGACATATACGAACCAGTCTTAGCCAGACCAGTATGGTGCTGTCAGACGAATTCTAACCAGTCTCTGGTAGGCCAGTGACGCTGTCTTTTATCCCGCACCAAGTTCGCGCCACTCAGTAAGAGCAGCGGATCATGTCAGTTCGAAGGTGTCCCGGCTGGTGAGCGATCGTTTCTAGTTGAAGTGGTTGTAGACAGAGGCAAATTTCTGCAGACTTCGCATACGCCTGAAACGTTGCATGGCGCATTCACGCTGTCGGAAAAGAAGGTGCGAATTCCCGGCGCGGTTATTGAGCCACCTGCCCAACTGCTGTTTTTCGGTAGCGCCAATCTCCGAGAGAAGCCCGAAAAGAGGCGAAGCTATCGGTGACTATTTCTTCAGCTTTACCGTGCGCTTCATCAATTTCCTGAGAAATTTCAATGCCGCCAGCTTGTTTCAACTTTTAGTAGCGATTGCTTCCAGCACCTCGGCCTAGTGATCGACGGCCCGCCAGAGGTAGTGTTACTTGCCAATCACCTTCACGAAAACCTCGTCCACGTGCCACTTTCATTTCGAAAATGTCCACAGTTTCTGGACTCGCTTTCGTCTGATCTCAGAGGCAAACACCGGGCCAAATTGTTCCGCCAATATTGGACAATTTCCTGGCTCATGTCGATGCCTCGCCGTGCAGCAAATCTTCGACATTGCAAAGCGAAAGCGGGACACGGATGTACAGTATCACTGTAGAAAAGCGTGCAATTTTGACCCCCTAAGCGGGGAAATCGGCGTCCAAATTTGACCCCTCCCTATGGTTGTAGACATCCTTTTCATTGAGCAGTCGATGGAGAGGCAAGCGGGATGATTTGCGTGGAAACTATTAGAAAAGTGCGTCGCTTACACCTGATCGAAAAAAAGAGCATCAAGGAAATTTGCCGTTCGCTCAATTTGAGCCGTGCAACGGTTCGAAAGATAATCCGATCGGGAGTGACGGAGTTCAAATATGAGCGCAAATCGCAGCCATACCCGGTGCTCGGGCCTTGGCGCGCGCGTCTGGATGAAACGCTTGAGGAGAACGAGGCGCTTCCGAAGAAACACCGCAAGCGGATGACCAAAATCTGGAAGGAACTCTCCGATGATGGTTTTGGCGGCGGGTATGACAGTGTTCGACGCTACACAAAGAATTGGCGCATTGCGCACGGCCGACAACAGGCGCAGGCGTTCATCCCGCTGATCTTTGATCCTGGGGAGGCGTACCAGTTCGACTGGAGTGTGGAGACGGTTTTGATGGACGGTGCACTCACGACCGTGAAGGTTGCCCATTTCAAACTTTGCCATAGCCGCATGCCATTCTCCATTGCCTATCCGCGCGAGACGCAGGAGATGGTCTTTGATGCCCACGACGAGGCCTTCAAATTCTTTGGTGGAGGCTGCATCAACGGGATCTACGATAACATGACGACCGCCGTCGATGCGATCCTGTCGGGCAAGGAAAGAAAGTTCAACAAGGCATTCTCCCGGATGTGTTCTCATCATCTGGTGAACCCGATCGCCTGTACGCGCGCGGCCGGTTGGGAGAAGGGTCAGGTTGAGAATCTGGTCAAGGAGAGCCGCGCCTATAGTTTTACACCGCGTCTGGAGGTGGCCGACTTCGATGAATTGAATGCCCGGCTGCAAAAAGACGCGATCAAACGCGCAAAAGAACTGCGGCATCCGGAAAACCTGGAGGTGACGGTCTGGGAGGTGTTCCAGCAGGAAAAGCCGCTGCTGACGCATCTGCAGAAGCCCTTCGTCGGGTTCCGTGAAAAGACGGTCGCCGTGAGCCGAACCTGCCTGATCAACTTCGAAAGAAACAAATACAGCGTTGAGGCAAGAGCTGTTGGACGTCAGGTCCAGTTGCAGGTCTACGCCACGCGGATTGTCCTGCGCCAAGACGGTGAGATTGTCGGAGAGCACGAACGGTGCTTCGGCCGAGGAAAAACGATCTTCAACCCTTGGCACTATGTGCCCGTCCTCAAGCGCAAGCCTGGCGCTCTGCGCAATGGAGCACCGTTCCGTGACTGGGACCTACCACCGGCAATGACGCAGATCTGGACCCATCTGCGGGGCACATCCGACGGAGACCGGCAACTTGCCGATATTCTTTTCGCTGCTTACCAGCACGACATTGATGTGGTCGAGGCTGCCTGCGAAGAAGCTCTAAAATCTGGCCTGCGCAAGGCCGATGCGATCCTGAACATTGTCTCTCGGCGCACCAATCCCCCGCCGCCAAAGGCGATTGAGCCGCCTGCCCACCTGCAGCTGAAAATGGCACCGATCGCGGATTGCGCTCGCTATGACAGGCTTGGAGGCTCCCATGCAACTGCGTAAGGAAATTCTCGAACTTGCCCGTCAACTGAAGTTGCCAGGCATCGTCAACTGCTTTGACGAAGTGATGCAGGCCGCAGCCAAAAACAACTGGCGGCCCCAACAGGTCGTGGCCGAACTCCTCACGGCCGAACTGGCCGAAAAGACTGCGCGCTCGATCCGGTATCAGATGGGTGCCGCAAAGTTCCCGGTCTGCAAGTCCTTACCTGAGTTCGACTTCACGGTCAGCCCCGTCAACGAGGAAGTCGTGCGCAATCTTCATGACGGCGATTTTATGGACCAGGCCAGGAATGGCGTGCTGGTCGGTGGAACCGGATCGGGCAAAACGCATCTCGCAACAGCGATCGGGGGCCACGCGGTCAATAACCGCCGGCGGGTCAGGTTCTTCAGCGCTGTGGATCTCGCGAACAAGCTGGAGGCTGAACATCGCGAAGGCAACGCCGGGCGGCTCAGCGAGCAGCTGATCCGCGTCGACCTCGTGATTATAGACGAACTCGGTTATCTGCCGTTCGCAGAGTCTGGTGGACGATTACTCTTCCATCTCATCAGCAAACTGTACGAGCGAACGTCTATTCTGCTAACAACCAACCTCGCATTTGCTGAATGGCCGAGTGTGTTCACAGATGCCAAAATGACCACTGCTCTCCTGGATCGACTGACACACCATTGCGATATCATCGAAACCGGGAACGAAAGCTGGCGAATTAACCACCGCGACTAACCTCGAAATCGGGGAATAAATTCAAAACAGACAGCAGGTCAAACCTTCAGTCGAGCTACGCTCTCTTTTCGGTTTGACCTGCTGTCCACCCCCTCCTGAATCAACCTAAACACGACCCCCTCAACGCCCCTCTTAGCTCCAAGGGGGGTCAAATTTGGACGCCGATGGGGGGTCATTATTCAATGCCGATTGACAAGTATCACCGCCAATCGGATGAACTCGGGGCTGCTCTTGAAATACATGGAAGAGGCAGACCTGATCATGAGCAAAAGCTACCGAACCGCCCAGCCCCGCTCAAGCAAGGTTCTTCTGAAAAGACTGTAGCGATGTTGGCTGGCTCCTTTGTTGAGAGCACTTGGACGAATGCTTCAAACGCATTCAGCATGTTGCAGGTGCTACAATGTTGGCTTTCGCAGCCTTCGTGGCGAAGGCCACGGTCGTTTGAGATGCGCAACCCTCCGGCACTGCAGTCGCATCAAAAACTTAAATGGCCCGAGAATAATCGTAGCTCATCCGACGACATAAGAGTTTAGTCGACATGTTTGGGCGAAATAGATTTGGCAGCCGTCCCCGACGCTGCCCGAAAAACCTAAGAACTGACCGCGATGTGTTTTCGGCTGCGCATTGGAAATCTAGCTTTTGCCTCAAAGACTTTACGAACTTGCAAGCGATGCAGTTGAGAAATGTCCGCATCGGGCTCTGAGCCGTCAGTAAGCCCGGATTGTGCGAACGACAGCTTCCGAAAGCTGAATGTCTGCACATTGGGCTAAACCCGTGAAAACGCCACGTCATCTCGATTTCCGCAATTTCTGCTTTCACGACTGATTTCAATCACGAAACGCTGCATCACCGCAAGTCCGCTCTGAGCCCTGAGCGGAAGTGTCGAAATCTAACTCCCACGTTCGCTGCACGAAAAATACTCTCCTGTCGAAGAGGTCTCGTTCGCATCGCGACAGAGGTCATATCCACTCATTCGAATATCGCCAAATCCGAAGCCGCAATTCAGAAAGCGCCACGGCTCTTGTGTCATTGGGCATGCATATGTGGTACAGTGCCGTGGCAGCCTGCCCATCATTTTGGAGCAATAGGAAGCGATATTTCAAAGATTCTTTTTGGGAGGTGATTTGATGGCTTTTGCTACAAACAGGACCGGTTCTATCTGGCCCGACGGCGTCGTCCCTTATGTCATCAGCAGCGACTTCAGCAGCGATCAACGGGACGAAGTCGAAGCCGCAATAGAGCACTGGAATATGCGTACCATTATGCGGCTACGGCCTATGACGACAGGTGATGTAGACTTTGTGCGCTTCGAGCCGGCCGAGGGATCTTGCCGCTCAACCGTAGGGCGCCAGCCCGGCGGGCAATCAGTGAGATGTGATGTTCTGGATGGTTTCCATCGCGGAAATATAATTCATGAGATCGGGCACGCGGTAGGATTCTGGCACGAACACACCCGGCCCGACCGCGATATGTTTGTTACAGTTCACGAAGACAACATCGAACCTGATGCCATCGGCAATTTTGATATTGGTATGGGCCGTGTGCTTACAGGCTATGACTATGGGTCCATCATGCACTACGGACGGCGCGGGTTTGCCATAGATGATGACGAGGATACTATAACACCAATTGATCCTGATGCCGACATCGGTCAACGTGAAGTGTCGCTAACACGCGATATGTCCGGTGTATGTAACATGCGATCTGTCCGGTTCTATTCTGTCTCTGAGAGGAGGCGTTATGAACCGAGCAGAAGTGTTACAGGAAGTTCGACTGATGAAGTTTGAAGATGTGTATTCGCGGCGAAGCGCGAACAAGCTGACGCAAGAACAGGCGGCTGAGATACTGGGTGTATCCGTGCGCACCGTCAGGCGTTGGGAGGATCGATTTGAGGCGGATGGTGCAGAAGGTCTGTACGACCGTCGGCTTGGCAAACTGGCCAACAATCGTGTTGCCACGGATAAGGTCATGGAGATGCTTGAACTGTTTGATACCAAGTACTGGGATTACACGCCGAAGCATTTCCACGAGAAGCTGGTGGCCCACCATGGTTTCACACAGAGCTACAACTGGGTGCGGCTTACACTGCAGCGCCACGGCCGGGTTCAGGCAGCACCCCGACGAGGTGCCCATCGGCGCAAGCGGCCCCGCCGTCCGATGGTTGGCATGATGTTGCATCAGGACGGCTCCAGCCATGAATGGGTTCCGGGTCAGTGGTGGGATCTGATCGTCACCATGGACGATGCCACCAACCGGGTTTATTCGGCATTCTTTGTCGAGGAAGAAGGGACGATGAGCAGTTTTCAGGGGCTGACAGAGGTGATCGAGGCGCAAGGTCTGTTTTGCTCGCTCTATGCCGATCGGGGCTCTCATTACTGGCATACGCCCGAAGCGGGCGGCAAAGTGGACAAGGACAATCTGACCCAGGTCGGGCGCGCCTTGCAGCAACTCGGCATTGAGCTGATCCCGGCCTATTCACCGCAGGCCCGTGGACGGTCTGAACGCATGTTTGGCACGTTCCAGAACCGATTGCCGCAGGAACTGCGGTCCCATGGGATCACAACCATTGAAGAGGCCAATCAGTTCCTGAAAGAGGTCTATCTTCCCGAACACAATGCCCTGTTTGCAAGGGAGCCGGAGGATACGACCTCGGCCTTCGTGCCGTTTACAGGCAATGTGCGCGACACCCTGTGTGTGCAGGAAGACCGCGTCGTCGGCAACGACAATACGGTGCGCTACAAGGGCCTGGTCATGCAGATCGCGGCAGACAGGCACCGTCATCATTTCGTCAAGGCGAAGGTCAGGGTCCACGAATACCCCGATGGTCAACTGGTCATCTTCCACGGCCCGAGATGCATTGGCCGCTACCAGCCTGACGGATCACCCATCACACAGGAGGATAGCAAACACAAAGTCGCGTGACCCGCTTCGACGTGGCGCGAACGCGGTGGCCCAAATCTACGGTCGCCTACGGCTCCCTCCGAATTGGGCCACCGCGCAATCAACTGAAGCGGACAATTGGCATGTTACCTACACCGGACAATTCAGAATGTTCTCGACACATCGGTCAACGTGAAGGCCTCAGCGCTTTGGATCTGCTGGGGATCTGTCTCATCTACGGCGCTCCCCATTATTCGGTCGCCTGGCAGGACGACAATGATGATGACGGTGAAGCGGACATCTGGTTAGCAGGGCTTTCGGCTTGGGGTAGCTATTGCGGTGGTCAGCAACGCAGGTTGCACAACACCGGTGGCCACCAATCGCGCCCTACACTAGGGCTGGACGGGCAGCGAAATGCGATGGTCGCCTGGGAAAGTACGTCGAGCGGCGTGCGCCACATTTCCCGGCGCGCGTTCCGAGCTGATGGCTCCCAGCTTTTTGGCGGCCATAGGGCAAGTTCAAATGCGTCATCGAACAATCGCGACCCCGATATAGCGGTTGCTCCAGACGGGCGTTTCTTGCTGGCTTGGCAAGAGACAAGAGACGACGTCATACGTATTATGGCGAGGGGCTACAATGCAGACGGGTCAACGCGTATCCCGCTTCAAGCACTCGCGACTTCGGACTCTGGAACACCGGCGGCCCCAACGCTTGGCCTAGTGGGCACAGGCGGATTTGTTTGTGCCTGGGCCGAGTTGTCCGCTGATGAGAGCATCTCGATCCGGTGTCGTCGCTTTGATGATGATGGCATTGCGAACGGGCCTGAAACAGTTGTGGCGACGGGACTTGGAGATCAGGAGGCGCATCCACGAATCGCTGTTGATGGCTTGGGGCGTTCCTATATTGTTTACGAGCGCGGCGCGCGGGATGTGATGATCACGGGTTTGGAGGCGGACGGGAGTGAACGCTTCGCTGAGCGCCCGGTTCCGCAGGATACGCGTGGCGACCAAGTCCGGCCCGATATCGCGCTGCTGAACGATGGAACGCTCATCGTGGTCTGGACCGATGACAGAAACCAGAATGGACTTGGTCAAATCAGGGCACGTGCTTTTGCGACTGACGGCAACCCGGTGACGGGCGACTTCACTATGAATCAGCGAGGTGGTGGTGATCAAAGAAATGCGCGTGTCGTTGCGCTGGTCGAGGGTGGTTTTGTTGCCACTTGGCAGGATGACGAGCAGCGCGATCGTCATTATCAGATACATGCTCAGACATTTACGGCCGAGCGCGAGCCGCGCTTCCCCAACAAGACCGTCAACCAAATTCAGAAGGGAACGCAGACCAATCCGGCAACCGGTGCCTAAGTGATATCCGTTCCTGATCGGTGCCGCCCCAAAAGACCACGCGTCATCGTATCAGCGCTGTCAGACGAATTCGAACCGGCTTCTGTTAGGCTAGTGAAGTTAACCTTTATCCCATGCCAAGTTCGCGCCACTCGGCAAGAGCGGCGCTGCGTGTCAGCTTTAAGGTGTCTCGGCTGGTGAGCGCTCGTTCCTGATTGAAGCGGTTGCAAACGGAGGAATGAACGGCGACATACTTCTTTAAACTTCGCGTACGCCTGAAACGCTTTGTCGCGCGTTCGCTTCGTCGAAACGGCAAGTGTGAATTCTCGACGCGGTTGTTTAGCCACCTGCCTGTCATTACGTTTTTGAGCGCGCCCAATTGTCTAAGCGCAACCTTGTAGGAAGCGATCTGTGACGACCTCCTCAGCGCAACCGTGCCGCTTCATCAATTTCTTAAGGAATTTCAGTGCTGCAGCCTTGTTTCGGCGTTTGGTGACAACGGCTTCCAGTACCTCGCCTTGGTGATCGACCGCCCGCCAAAGATAGTGCCGCTTGCCATTCACCTTCACGAAAACCTCGTTCACGTGCCACTCCCATTTGGAGAATGCGCGCAGCTGCTGAACACGCTTCCGTCTGATCTCAGCAGCAAACATCGGGCCAACCCTGTTGCAACATTAGCAGACAGTCTCGCGGCTCACGTCGATGCCTCGCTCGTGCAGAAAATTGTCGACGTTCCGAAGCGAGAGCGGGAAACGGATGTACAGCATCACCGCAAGGCGGATGATCTCGGGACTGGTTTTGAAGTACTTGAAAAGAGATGGTCTTTTCATAATCGGAGGCTACGCAAGCCCCCTGCCCGAATCAATCAAAGCTCTTCTGACAAGACCATCATTTTCGCTACGGCCCGACGCATTACTCGGTTTTCTGGATAGCGAAACCCGATCCCGCGGTCCTGTAAGCTTCGCGGGGTGGCGCGAACACGTCGAGTACTTTCGCGCCATCGGGACCAGCACGAAACCCGTGTGCAACGCCGCCCGGAGTGCGCCAGAAGTCACCGCTTCCCACGGGCACTTCGATGTCATCTTGAATACGGATGCCACTGCCTTCAAGCAGAACTCCCCATTGCTCTTCTGGATGAGAGTGGATGGCGCCCTCGCTGCCAGGCTCAAAACTGACCACAGAGAACATTGCCTTTTCGCCAGCGAAGACCCGGGTTTCGATCCCGGTTGTCAGCGTACGGGCGATGCCCTCGCTTAGGTCGGCAAGATTGAAAAAGTTTTCTGGTTTAGACATAGATTGAACCCTTTTGTTTAGGCGCTTTAGCTTTGATCGAGTTCGAAAATCTCATAGGTGGTCGTGCCGGCCAGGATTCGAGCTCGGATGACTTCTTCCCGCTCGGCGACATGAGAGACTTTCTCCAGGATTTCCGCGGCGAAACTCGAAGGCAGAACCACCACGCCATCGTCGTCGCCAACAATGATGTCTCCGGGCGAGACAGAGACCCCGCCTACGACCACCGGAACATCAATTTCGCCCGGTTCGGTTTTTGCCGTCGCTTCGGGATGAAAGCCCCGGCAGAAGACCTGGAACCCCAATGCTGCGATGTCTGCGCTATCCCGAATTGTACAATCGAAGACAGCGCCCAATATGCCCTTGGACTTGCATCCATCGGCCAATAAATCGCCGAACGGGCCAAACCGATCCGAACCGCCGCCATCCACGACCAAAACGTCTCCCGGCTGGGCCACATGCACCGCACGGTGAATGGCGCCGTTCTGCCCTGGCGTGATGCGCACAGTGCGCGCCGGCCCAGCAATCCGGGTTCCACGTATCAGCGGCTTGATCCGCGCGCTCATAGCTCGAACTCTGGTATCTGCGTTGCAAAAGTTGCCAGTTGGAAAAGTAACAAACGGACTCATGAAGCTTGCTCTTGTTCGGCAATAAATTCTGCAAGCGCCGACCAAAGTGCAGGTGGATTTGAATACATGGGAAAGTGCGCAGAATGTGGAATTTCGATGACTTGAACACCGATATCAGGCAGGTGTTTCAGATAGGAAAGATGGCGGTTTTGTTCACCATAAACAAAGACCTTCGGACACGAGAGCCCCTTGAAGATGTCCATCAGAGGAGTGTTGTCAGACAAGTCGACCATCGACCTGAACACAGGCTCAATCGTTGAGGGTCTGACCTTGCTGTCCAGCGCTGCAACGTAGAGCGCCGATGAAAATTCCATTCGTTCACGCACACGTTCTTTAAAGCCTTCAAGAAAAACAACCGCATTGGCGGTTGGGAAGTCGACAATCTGGCGCGAAAGAAAGCAGTCTTCCGGCGCGACATTGCCTTCGATGTCAAAAAAGCTCAGGACCCTGTCCGGAAGTGCGCTGGCCAGCATTAGCCCGGTCAACCCGCCCATGGAGTGACCGGATAGATGGAACCGATCTAATCCTAGTGCATCAACCGCGGCAGTCGCGACTTCGACAAGGAACGGAATAGATAGCTCATCAGGCCTGCTGATATCCGACGCGCCACAGCCAGGTGCGTCCCAAAACACAAGATCCCGATCCAAGAAGTCTTGGCGAAAGGCAAGATCGGCGTAATCCTCTTTGGTCGACCCAAATCCATGAAGGCATACAATTGCCGGCTTTATGCCGTTTCGGCGGAGGCATGACAAACGAACAGAAACTCCGCTGATCGTCAGCTCCAAAATATGAGAGTTCATGACGATGACCTTTGAGAAGAGCTTTCGTCTTTTATTCTCGAATTTTGTAGACGAAAAATCACCAAAAGTATAGTAATGTCGCATGATTGACGCAAAAGATCGTGAAATACTGTCCATCCTTCTTGAAAGCTCGGCCATACCAAAAGCTGAGATCGCGCGTCGTGTGGGTCTTGCACCCTCTGCGATCTCCGAAAGGGTTCGCCGTCTGGAATCCATGAACATCATTCAAGGCTACGAGGTCAGGATTGATCCGCGGGCGCTGGGAAAGCCGCTCTTGGCCTTTGTCTTTGTAACCGACGCCAAGCCGAGCCAGGGATTTGACACAGCCGCTGCCCTGTCGCAGGTGACTGGACTGGAAGAGCTGCACAAAATCGCCGGAGACGATTGCTATCTACTGAAGATACGCGCTTCTGGCACCGATGAATTGAACGATATTATTGAACAGCAGATCAATCCGGTTCAATCCGTCACACGAGTTCGTACCACAATTGCACTGAACTCAGTTGCTGAAAAACCATGTCTTTCTGGACACGATATACGCGCGTGAGGTTCCAGTCGAACTCAGCCGGTTCCCGAAAAAAAACTCCATTCCTGCAATAATGAGTGGTAGCCTGAAACTCTGAATGGTCGATCGCTGCGCGGCGACATGATTTATGTCCGCGAACGACTGGAATGCGGACAAAGCCAACTTTCGGTCCGGTCCAAGAAACTCGACGTTCCGGCCCCATAGCTAACCCTCGTATATTTGTCGCAAATCGATCCAAGTCGGCATTCCCTCCGATCAGTTTTCTGTTTGTAAAACAATGCCATTCAGGTTTGCTCGCTTCCTGTTTCATCTATCCCAGTTGCATAAGGGTTTGCATTCACCCCTGCCAACATCTTTACAACTTCGGCTTTCCAGCCCGCTTTGATCTTTAAAGCCAGTTGAGATGGTGGTCGGTGGTCTGGCTCAAGAAGCGCGTACTCATACCTTAGCGGTTTTTCGAAGGGCACGAACGCGACTTTTCCGTTGGACAGGTTTAGTTCTCGTTCCTGACTTCCGACCTTTTTGTTGATCTGACTGGGTTTTTGGTTTGTTTTCAGGTGTGGTTGCTCAGAGGCGCGTTGTAGTGCCCCATTATTATAAAAAGTATTGACATGGGCCTTCAGATGGCTAACCTCTTCGCCCATGTTCATCCGCACCAAACATGACGCAAAGCTCAACCGCACACGGATCCAGATCGTTGAATCCGTCCGCACCGGCTCCAAGGTACGCCAGAAGATCCTGCGCCATGTGGGTGTGGCCCATAACGACAGCGAGATTGAGGATATCAAGCGTCTGGCGGGCCGCTTGATGGAGCAATTACGCATTGATCGCTCGCCGCAAATGGAACTGTTCACGCCCACGGAATATGCCGATCTGCAGGCGCTGGTGCGCCGCGCTCCGCGGCCGGACAAGCTTGGCGTTGATCTTGCCGAGTGCCGTGAGGAGGCGCGGGTCTCTCTGGGTCTGCGGGATGTCATGGGGACGATGTATGACCAACTGGGTTGGGGGGCCCTTCTGGGGGCGGCGCGTAAAAGTGCCAATCGCATTGTGAAAGAGCTGGTTATGGCGCGGATCGCACAGCCCGAGAGCAAGCGCGCGACCGTGGAGGCGTTGGAGAACCAGGCAGGCATCACGCTCAATCTGGACGTGGTCTATCGGAGCATGGATTACATCAATACGCCGGTGATAGACGGGATTTGCAAAACCTCTCACGCGGCGGCAGAGAAGTTGCTGGGCGGGCCAGTGACCGTGCTGTTCTACGATTGCACGACCCTGGCCTTTGACACCGAGCGCGAGGACCCGGCCGAGGATGCGGACGGGGTCGAGCAGGATCATCTTCTGGCCAAGGGCTTCAGCAAGGATGGCAAGCATCACCGCGCTCAGGTCATGCTGGCGCTGATCGTCACCTCCGATGGGCTGCCTGTGGGCTATGAACTCTTCCCGGGAAACACCTGGGAAGGGTTCATACGTCTGGAAGCTGCGCATGAACATCATTCAAGGGACGCTACGAGGTGGCCAGGGTCACGTTCGATGGCCGCGGCCGCCATGCTCAGCAAGGACAAGCCAGCAGATCTTGCAGAACTTTGGTCTTTGCCCTACATCCTCGGCTATCGCATGAAGTCCGCCCCGGCCGCCGTGAAGGCGAACATTTTGAGCACGGAGGGACGCCAGCCCTGGGCTGGACACGGTTCTGAAGAGGCAACTGAGAAGAGCTGGTACAAGGTGATCGACCAGGAGGGAGCGCGGGTCATTGTGACCTGGTCACCCACCCGGGCACGCAATGATGCCCACAAGCGCTTCAAGGCAATCGATGAAGCTGCACAAGATAGCTCAAGCGCTCTCGCAAACCCGGCAGATTCAGCATCCGGGGATATGGCCGCTTCCTGGCCTTCCCCGACAGCGAGTTCGTCACGCACAATGATGCACTGAACTCAAGGCAGCTGCACAATGGGACGGGCTGCATGCCATTGTCTGTTCATGGTGCGGACGAACTGGAGGCACAGCGACGTGATTGCCCGCTATCACCAGTCGTGGGAGACTCGAAGCCGGCTTCCGCGAAAAACAAGCACGATCTGAAAATCCTGCCCATCTATGAGTGGTAGCCTGAAACGTCTGAATCCGGTCCCATATCGCTGCATCGGCGACATGGCCTTCTGCTGCCTGCAGCACCTGCGCAAGCGATCTGGACCTGCTCGGACACCCGATGAGCCCGGCTCGTATCGGTCAACGAGTCCAACGAATTGCAGCTCGACGTTCCGGCGCCACATAGGCTAACCCTGACCGCTACGGCATTTGTCGCAAATCGATGCCAAGGTCGATGCCATTCCCATCCGATCAGTTGCGTCTGTCGGAAGTCAGGAGCCCGCTTTGATCTTTAAAGCCAGTTGAGATGGTGGTCGGTGGTCTGGCTCAAGAAGCGCGTACTCATACCTTAGCGGTTTTTCGAAGGGCACGAACGCGACTTTTCCGTTGGACAGGTTTAGTTCTCGTTCAGTCGCTACGGTCAACGGATCCACGATCGAATAACACTGACCTGAGCTCACAAAGGGTATCAGGGGTAGAAAGTACTGACAGGTCACTGTTGGGTTGTAGTCAGCTGAAACATCTTGAAACTCTTGTCGAATTTTGCGCTGGAACGGATGTGTAGCATGCAATCCTCCCATAGGCGCCCCGTCAAGATCGGAAATGGATACCGTCCTGCGTGAAGCAAGCGGGCTGTCACGATCAACGGCGCAAAAACAATCTGCCCGGATCAGTTCTGTTGAATATTGAGGCTCTTTCCCGGTTGAATGATCGAAGTCTGCAAAGCCGAAATCAATATTCTGCGTGCCCGCAAGCTCAATAATCTGAGGCGAACTGCGTGTAGACAACGTGATACGTATCTCGGGGTTTTCGCCGACTGATTGGCTGTTAAAACGCGGGAACAAGAAAGCGGATGGGCCTGGCATTGTAGCGATATTCAAGCTGCCGGAATGCCCTTTAATCAACCCTTCCATTGTACTCGAAATCGTCGCAAGGCGGTCCAGAATACCTGTTGTTTCGGCCAAAAGGTAATGCGCTTCTGGAACCGGGACCAATCGCCGTCCTTTACGCTCGAACAGTGTCAGGCCAAGGGTCTTTTCAAGGTTCTTCAGGGCCAGACTGATCGCAGGCTGGGTGCGGTTCAGTTTCTTGGCGGTTTGAGAGATAGAGCCGGTTTCCATCACCTCGCGAAAAACGGTCAACTGCATAAGGTTCATGGTCAATACATAAGCTAAACCTTAGTTTTATGAAATATAACAAATTTGTATTTATGAAAATTGCTACTACGCTTGCAGGATCGAAATTCGGCCAAACCGAATCCGACGATCCAACAAGGGAGATGATGATGAAATTTGTGAAATGTTTGACGGGACTGGCCCTGGCAGGCGCATTTGCCGCCCCGGCACTGGCGCAGGACCCAACTTTTTTCCGCATCGGCACAGGCGGCGCAGGCGGAACTTACTTCCCCATCGGCGGAACCATCGCAAACGGAATCTCCGCCCCTCCGGGTTCGCGCCCCTGCGAAGAAGGCGGCCAGTGCGGTGTACCGGGGCTGATTGCTATCGCTCAATCCACCACTGCGTCGGTGTTCAACAACGCCGCCGTTCAGAACGGAGAGCTTGAGGCCGGTCTCGCCGCAGCCGATGTCACCCGCTCAATGTATCTAGGTGAGGGCAAGTTCGAGGGCAAACCTCACCCCAATCTTCGCATCGTGGCCAACCTGTTCCCCGAAGACCTGCACTTGGTTCTGCCTGCCGGTGAGACAATCAACGATCTGAGCGATCTGGAAGGCAAGCGCGTCGGCATCGCGCAAGCCGGTTCCGGTACACAGGTTGCCGTGCTGCAGATGCTGGATGCCTGGGGCGTCAACCGTGACAACATGGATGAGGCCGAGTTGAACAACAGCCAAAGCGCCGAGCGTCTGGCTGACGGTCAGCTTGACGCCTATTTCTACGCTGCAGGCTGGCCTGTTGCCGCGATGGTGCAGCTGTCGTCAACCAAGGGCATGAACCTGCATTCCTTCAGCGACGAAGACATGGCGAAGATCAACGAGATCATACCGGCGTACATTCCCTCGGCCATCCCGGGTGGCGTTTACGAAGGTATCGACGGTGAAACCAAAACCCCGGCGGTCAGCGCGATGTTAGTAGTGTCTTCGGAATTATCCGACGAACTGGTCTACGGCCTGACCAAGGCGCTGTGGAACGACAACACCCGCAAGCTGCTGGACAATGGTCACGCCAAAGGCAAGCAGATCACTCCCGATACGGCGCTGGATGGTGTCGAGGCGCTGGGTGTACCTCTGCATCCGGGGGCCGAGAAATTCTATAAAGAAGCCGGTCTGCTTCAGTAATCGTACCTTACTGAGACCTGTCGTCGGTGCCCCTGCGCGGGGCACCGCACTCTGGAATTATGCGAAATCGGGGGGCCATCATGTCCGAGACCCAGAAACTTGATGACCACGAACTGACGGCCGAGGAACTGGCCGCCATCGAAGAACAGTTCGACGAAGGCGCCGCCGTCCGGCAGGTCACGCCCACCGCAGGCAAGGTACTGCGCGTTGTTGCCCTGATCCTTGCGTTCTACGAATTCTTCACAGCCGGTTTTGGCCTGCCCGCTGACCACTGGCACATGGGTATCTATCTGGCGCTGCTGTTTATTCTGGTCTACGCGACAATTCCGATTGTCGGCTCCAAAAACCTCTATGCGCTCAAGGTCAGCCGGTTCCGTATCGGCAACATTCCTCTGTACGACTTGGTCTTTATGGCGCTGGGGATCATCGCGGCGCTTTATGTTGGGGTCGCATGGCGCGGCATTCCGTTTCTGGGGATCGAGGAGCAGACGTTCCGAATGGGCAACCCGAACACCTATGACGTGGTTTTGGGCGTAGTCATCATCCTGCTGGTTCTGGACATCGCACGCCGCACGCTGGGTTGGGTGCTGCCACTGATCATCTGTGTGTTTATCTCATACGCCCTGTTGGGCCCGTATTTTCCCGGCTTGCTGCAGCATCCGGGTGTGAACTTCAAAACCTTCGTGTCGTCGATGTATTTCCCGCAGGAAGGCATCTATGGCGTCACCCTCTGGGTCGTCTCGACCATCGTGTTCCATTTCGTCCTGTTCGGCGTCATCGCGCAGCGCACCGGATTGGGGCAACTCTTCATCGACAACGCAACCATTTTGGCGGGCCGTTATACCGGCGGTCCGGCAAAAGTGTCGGTGGTATCCTCGGCGTTCTTCGGCACGATTTCGGGTTCTTCGGTGGCCAACACCGTTTCGACCGGCGCGCTGACCATTCCCAACATGAAGCGCCTTGGATACCCCGGCCATTTTGCCGGCGGCGTCGAAGCCGCGTCGTCAGCCGGAGGGCAAATCACGCCGCCAATCATGGGGGCAGCGGCCTTCATCATGGCCGAGTTCCTTGAGCTGCCCTACACCACCATCGTCATTGCCGCGATCTTCCCCGCAATCCTTCACTATGTCGGCGTCTTTGCCGTGGTGCACCTGATGGCACGTAAGCTGAACCTGCAAGGATTGGCTAAAGAGCAACTGCCGCAACTCAAGGCCGTCTGGGCCGAAGGTTGGGCTAACATCGTGCCTCTGATCGGCCTGCTGGTCGTGCTGTTCACAGGATATACGCCGTTCATGTCCGCCTTCTGCGGAATTTCTCTGGCAGTGATCGCAGGCATGTCGCGCATCAAACAACCACCCACGCTGATCTATGCCGCGGCGTTCATGGCCTTCGTGCTGTGGAAATTTTCAGATGGCGGTTTCGATCTGACGATGACGGCGATCCTGTGTGCCTTGTCGGTGATCGCCACGTTGAACCCGCAGAAACGCATCGAAGTACCCGAGATGCTGCAAGCTGTTGAGTTGGGAGTGAAATACTCGCTGGCCGTGGGCGCCGCTGCTGCCGCCGTCGGCATTGTCGTCGGTGTTATCAACACAACCGGCATTGGCTTCCGTATCGGGTTCATGGTCACTCAAGGCGCAGGCAATCTGGCCGCTGACCTGTACAACATGATCTCGTTTGGCAACTGGCAGCTGTTTGCGATGGAAGACCTGCAACTGTTCATCTCGCTGGTCTTCATTGCCATTGTTTGCATCCTGATGGGCGCGGGCATCCCCACCACCGCGCTCTACATCATGCTGGTCTCAGTCGCACAGCCCGCGCTGGCGCAGCTGGGTGTCCCGCCGATCGCAAGCCACCTGTTCGTACTCTACTACGGTGTTGTGTCCGAGATCACGCCACCCGTCTGCACTTCGGCCTATGCCGCGGCGGCCATTGCGAACTCAAACCCCTTCCGAACTGGTCTCTCTGCCTTTACCCTTGGGTTGGGCAAGGTGATCGCACCAATGGCCTTCGTTTATGCGCCGGTCCTATTGTTTGTGTCCTCAACAGGGTTCAATCTGTGGGAATTCACCTACACCGCCACCAGTTGTATCGCCGGGGTCATCGCCCTGTCCGCAGCTGTGGTCGGATACTGGCTGAAACCGCTGAACATCGCGTCGCGTATACTGATGGCCATCGCGGGGGTGATCTTTGTTGCGCCGAGCCTTACGGCTGACCTGATCGCACTTGCCGTCGCCTCGCCAGTCATTGTCAGCCAACTGATCGCGCGCAATCGCAGCCATTCCCCGGCCTGATGCGATGACAGAACAAGTGACCATCATCGGCGCGGGGATCGTCGGCATCTCCTGACTTCCGACATTTTTTCGTATAAGTCATTGATATTATTATGCCTTGGTTGCCAAAAGGCACTACACGGACTTTTTTCGCCAGCGATTGTTTCGGAGTGTTGAGGGAGCTCAGGCTTTGGTCTGGCCAGTTTTTCGGGTGCGCCCGGGGGGTATCTTGAAAGGGGCTTCGTTCCAGGTCAGGCCGACGCAGGTGAGGATGCGTCTGGCATCGACCGTGGCATGGCTTGGCATGCCGTAGCGGTCAGGGGTGCCTTTGTGGCGCAGGATCGAGAGCTGCAATGCGTTCAACTCGTTGCGGATACGAGCCGGGCTCATCGGGTGTCCGAGCAGGTCCAGATGCTTGCGCAGGTGCTGCAGGCAGCAGAAGGCCATGTAGCAGATGGCGATATGGGCCCGGACCCGACGCGGCGACCAGTGATAGATGGGCCGGATTTTCAGATCGTGCTTGTTGGTGCGGAAGCAGGCTTCGATCTCCCACAACTGGTGATAGCGGGCAATGACGTCCTGTGCCTCCAGTTCGTCCGCACCATGAACAACAATGGCATGCAGCCCGTCCCATTGTGCCGCTGCCTTGATCTTTGCATCATCCAGCGTGACGTCCCCGCTGTCGGGGAAGGCCAGGAAGCGGCCATATCCCCGGCTGCTGAAGCTGCCGGGTTTGCGAGAGCGCTTGAGCTTCTTGTGCAGCTTTTCGATTGCCTTGTCGCGCTTGTGGGCATCATTGCGTGCCCGGGTGGGTGACCAGGTCACAATGACCCGCGCTCCCTCCTGGTCGATCACCTTGTACCAGCCCTTCTCGGTTGCCTCTTCAGAACCGTGTCCAGCCCAAGGCTGGCGTCCCTCCGGGCTCAAAATGTTCGCCTTCACGGCGGCCGGGGCGGACTTCATGCGATAGCCGAGGATGTAGGGCAGACCCTTGTTCTGCAACATCTGCTGGTTGTCCTTGCTGAGCATGGCGGCATCGGCCACGAACGTGACCCTGGCCACGTCGAAGCGTCCCTCCAACGCCTTCAGCGCAGCTTCCAGCGTATGACCTTCCCAGGTGTTTCCCGGGAAGAGTTCATAGCCCACAGGCAGCCCATCGGAGGTGACGATCAGCGCCAGCATGACCTGAGCGCGGTGATGCTTGCCATCCTTGCTGAAGCCCTTGGCCAGAAGATGATCCTGCTCGACCCCGTCCGCATCCTCGGCCGGGTCCTCGCGCTCGGTGTCAAAGGCCAGGGTCGTGCAATCGTAGAACAGCACGGTCACTGGCCCGCCCAGCAACTTCTCTGCCGCCGCGTGAGAGGTTTTGCAAATCCCGTCTATCACCGGCGTATTGATGTAATCCATGCTCCGATAGACCACGTCCAGATTGAGCGTGATGCCTGCCTGGTTCTCCAACGCCTCCACGGTCGCGCGCTTGCTCTCGGGCTGTGCGATCCGCGCCATAACCAGCTCTTTCACAATGCGATTGGCACTTTTACGCGCCGCCCCCAGAAGGGCCCCCCAACCCAGTTGGTCATACATCGTCCCCATGACATCCCGCAGACCCAGAGAGACCCGCGCCTCCTCACGGCACTCGGCAAGATCAACGCCAAGCTTGTCCGGCCGCGGAGCGCGGCGCACCAGCGCCTGCAGATCGGCATATTCCGTGGGCGTGAACAGTTCCATTTGCGGCGAGCGATCAATGCGTAATTGCTCCATCAAGCGGCCCGCCAGACGCTTGATATCCTCAATCTCGCTGTCGTTATGGGCCACACCCACATGGCGCAGGATCTTCTGGCGTACCTTGGAGCCGGTGCGGACGGATTCAACGATCTGGATCCGTGTGCGGTTGAGCTTTGCGTCATGTTTGGTGCGGATGAACATGGGCGAAGAGGTTAGCCATCTGAAGGCCCATGTCAATACTTTTTATAATAATGGGGCACTACAACGCGCCTCTGAGCAACCACACCTGAAAACAAACCAAAAACCCAGTCAGATCAACAAAAAGGTCGGAAGTCAGGAACAAGTGACCATCATCGGCGCGGGGATCGTCGGCATCTGTTGCGCGCTGTCGCTGCAAGAACGGGGCATACCGGTCCGTCTTGTTGACCGGAGCGACCCTGGACAGGAAACCTCGTTCGGCAATGCCGGGGTTGTGTCACCCTGGTCGATCATTCCGCAGGCCGTTCCGGGGATTTGGAAAAAGCTACCCCAAATGCTGTTGGACCCGAAAAGCGCGCTTTCGGTACGGACGTCCTTCTGGCCGAAGATGATCCCATGGGGGCTGCGCTTTCTGGGCAAGTCCGGCGAGAAGACGGTTCGTGAAGTCTCGGATGCGATGGAGATTTTGTGTCGCCCCTCCATTGATCTGTACCGTCGGCATCTGCAGGGCACGGGCCACGAAGCGCTGATCGTGGACAGTTACTACATCCACGCGTTCCGCAACCCTGAGCAGGCCAACCTGGATGATCTTGGCTATCTGATCCGCCAGGAAAAAGGCGGTGAATTGGAGCGTGTCGACGGCGCTGAATTGCAGCGTCTGGAACCAGCGCTGTCTAAAGACCTCAAGGCTGCGATTGTGATCAAAGGTCAGGCCCGCGCAATGTCTCCCGGGCGTTTGGGCGCTGTATTGGCGGAAAAAGCACGTGCGCAAGGGGCTGAGTTTGTGCGGACCGAGGTCACCAAGCTGAGCTACCCCGAAGGCGGTATCTGGCAGCTTGCCACGTCACATGACACGCTGCAAGCGCGCAATATTGTCCTCGCGGCCGGAGTGTGGTCTGCCGACCTGCTCAAACCCCTTGGCATACCTGTGCCGTTGGTAGCCGAGCGGGGTTACCACGTCGAATTCCCGGCCCCCTCGGCTGTGCTGAACAACTCGGTCATGGATGTGGACGCAAAGGTTGTCGCAAGTTCGATGCAGGGTGGCCTCAGGGTTGCCGGTACGGCGGAGTTTGGCAGTGTCGATGCCCCGGCCGATCCGCGCAAGAAAAAGATACTGACCGATCAAGCAAAATCTTTGGTGCCGGACCTCGATACTGGCGAGGCAAAGTTCTGGATGGGTCGGCGCCCCTCTTTTCCCGATAGCCTGCCAGCGATTGGGCCGCTGAACGGAAAGGAAGGGCTTTTTACAGCATTCGGCCATTCTCATTACGGGCTGATGATGGCGCCAAAGACCGGAGAGCTTGTGGCGGATCTGGTGTCCGGACGCAGCCCGAATATCAATCTGGACCCGTTCTCGCTGGCCCGTTTTTAAATACCCTATTCGAAAGGACCTGAGCACCATGCCAATTTACGAAGGTGGCCAAAATATCTGCGGGGCATCGATCGGGGTTTTATGCCTTGAAAGCTATTTTCCCAAACCGCCCGGGCACATTAAGAACCCGTCCAGCCTTCCGTTCCCCGTTCTCTACGAAATGATCGACGGCATCACCGTACCGACCCTGCTAAACAACCCGACGCCCGATCTACTGGCGCCCTTTATCAAGGGCGCGCAAAGGCTTGAGGCCGAGGGCGTTCGGGCAATCACGGGAAGCTGCGGATTTCTGGCTCTATTTCAAAAGGAATTGGCTGCGGCGGTTTCCGTTCCCGTCTTTGCATCCAGCTTGATACAGGTTCCTCTGGCCTTTCACATGACCGGGGCGAATGCGCCGGTGGGCGTATTGACCGCGGATGCATCTGCCCTGACGCCGAAGCATTTCGAAGGTGTCGGCGCTGCAGGCATTCCCGTCGCGGTACAAGGGCTAGAGGACACCAGCGAATTCGCTGAGGTGATCCTGCGAAACACGCGCACCCGTATGGACACGGATCTCATTGAGGCTGAAGTCCTTGAGGCGGCGCGGCGACTTAAACGCCAAGCGCCGGACATACGGTCGCTTGTGTTGGAGTGTACCGATCTGCCGCCTTATGCGGCGCGCCTTCAGGACGAGTTGCAACTTCCCGTCTTCGATTTGACGACACTGGCGCAGATGGCGCATACCGTTGCGACGCGCAATTCCTATGTTGGCATCATGCCTTGGACCTAGAGCAACAACATTATCTCGCGGGACTTGGAGGATTTTAGTGTCCGTCGACCTAACCATCCTGATGGTTGCCATCGGCCTTGGTGCAATGCTGCAAGTCGGCGTCGGCATCGGGTTTAGCATCCTTGCCGGACCGCCGATGATGATCCTGCTTGGTACAACAACGGCCGTTCCAATGCTGCTGCTATTGAATACTGTCGTTTCAGCGGTCGCGACGGACCGACAGGTGCTGAAGGCCGACCGACAGACCATTCGAACGGCAATCATCGGATGTCTCGTCGGAGTGGTCGCGGGCCTTGTCGTATACCCCTGGCTGAGCGAGGCGTTTGTCCTTGCCCTAACAGCCTGCCTTTTGCTCATAGGGCTTGTGACGACCTTGCTGCCCCTGCGTCGCTCAATTGGAACGGCGGGGTTTTCGACCGTTTCCGGCTTGTCCGGGCTGGCGACTGTTTGGGCAGCGACGCCCGGCCCGCTTATGGTTTTCGGATTGATTGCGAAAGGCCGCCCAGCCAAAGAAGTTGCCAAGTTGGTTCAACCCATTGCGCTGGTAGCATACGGCATCGCATTCCTGTTGCACAGCCTGTCCGAGTCTCAAGCCTTCGCTTATGGCCCGCAGCTATGGGGCTTCGTGGCGCTCACATTGATCGGCAGTTTTTTTGGTCGTGCAATGGGGCCACATATACCGCAGACCTTGGTCACAACGGCTATCCGCGTGGTATCTCTGATAGCCTGTGGCGTTCTCTTTCCTGACTTCCGACATTTTTTCGTATAAGTCATTGATATTATTATGCCTTGGTTGCCAAAAGGCACTACACGGACTTTTTTCGCCAGCGATTGTTTCGGAGTGTTGAGGGAGCTCAGGCTTTGGTCTGGCCAGTTTTTCGGGTGCGCCCGGGGGGTATCTTGAAAGGGGCTTCGTTCCAGGTCAGGCCGACGCAGGTGAGGATGCGTCTGGCATCGACCGTGGCATGGCTTGGCATGCCGTAGCGGTCAGGGGTGCCTTTGTGGCGCAGGATCGAGAGCTGCAATGCGTTCAACTCGTTGCGGATACGAGCCGGGCTCATCGGGTGTCCGAGCAGGTCCAGATGCTTGCGCAGGTGCTGCAGGCAGCAGAAGGCCATGTAGCAGATGGCGATATGGGCCCGGACCCGACGCGGCGACCAGTGATAGATGGGCCGGATTTTCAGATCGTGCTTGTTGGTGCGGAAGCAGGCTTCGATCTCCCACAACTGGTGATAGCGGGCAATGACGTCCTGTGCCTCCAGTTCGTCCGCACCATGAACAACAATGGCATGCAGCCCGTCCCATTGTGCCGCTGCCTTGATCTTTGCATCATCCAGCGTGACGTCCCCGCTGTCGGGGAAGGCCAGGAAGCGGCCATATCCCCGGCTGCTGAAGCTGCCGGGTTTGCGAGAGCGCTTGAGCTTCTTGTGCAGCTTTTCGATTGCCTTGTCGCGCTTGTGGGCATCATTGCGTGCCCGGGTGGGTGACCAGGTCACAATGACCCGCGCTCCCTCCTGGTCGATCACCTTGTACCAGCCCTTCTCGGTTGCCTCTTCAGAACCGTGTCCAGCCCAAGGCTGGCGTCCCTCCGGGCTCAAAATGTTCGCCTTCACGGCGGCCGGGGCGGACTTCATGCGATAGCCGAGGATGTAGGGCAGACCCTTGTTCTGCAACATCTGCTGGTTGTCCTTGCTGAGCATGGCGGCATCGGCCACGAACGTGACCCTGGCCACGTCGAAGCGTCCCTCCAACGCCTTCAGCGCAGCTTCCAGCGTATGACCTTCCCAGGTGTTTCCCGGGAAGAGTTCGTAGCCCACAGGCAGCCCATCGGAGGTGACGATCAGCGCCAGCATGACCTGAGCGCGGTGATGCTTGCCATCCTTGCTGAAGCCCTTGGCCAGAAGATGATCCTGCTCGACCCCGTCCGCATCCTCGGCCGGGTCCTCGCGCTCGGTGTCAAAGGCCAGGGTCGTGCAATCGTAGAACAGCACGGTCACTGGCCCGCCCAGCAACTTCTCTGCCGCCGCGTGAGAGGTTTTGCAAATCCCGTCTATCACCGGCGTATTGATGTAATCCATGCTCCGATAGACCACGTCCAGATTGAGCGTGATGCCTGCCTGGTTCTCCAACGCCTCCACGGTCGCGCGCTTGCTCTCGGGCTGTGCGATCCGCGCCATAACCAGCTCTTTCACAATGCGATTGGCACTTTTACGCGCCGCCCCCAGAAGGGCCCCCCAACCCAGTTGGTCATACATCGTCCCCATGACATCCCGCAGACCCAGAGAGACCCGCGCCTCCTCACGGCACTCGGCAAGATCAACGCCAAGCTTGTCCGGCCGCGGAGCGCGGCGCACCAGCGCCTGCAGATCGGCATATTCCGTGGGCGTGAACAGTTCCATTTGCGGCGAGCGATCAATGCGTAATTGCTCCATCAAGCGGCCCGCCAGACGCTTGATATCCTCAATCTCGCTGTCGTTATGGGCCACACCCACATGGCGCAGGATCTTCTGGCGTACCTTGGAGCCGGTGCGGACGGATTCAACGATCTGGATCCGTGTGCGGTTGAGCTTTGCGTCATGTTTGGTGCGGATGAACATGGGCGAAGAGGTTAGCCATCTGAAGGCCCATGTCAATACTTTTTATAATAATGGGGCACTACAACGCGCCTCTGAGCAACCACACCTGAAAACAAACCAAAAACCCAGTCAGATCAACAAAAAGGTCGGAAGTCAGGCGCTTGTGTTGGAGTGTACCGATCTGCCGCCTTATGCGGCGCGCCTTCAGGACGAGTTGCAACTTCCCGTCTTCGATTTGACGACACTGGCGCAGATGGCGCATACCGTTGCGACGCGCAATTCCTATGTTGGCATCATGCCTTGGACCTAGAGCAACAACATTATCTCGCGGGACTTGGAGGATTTTAGTGTCCGTCGACCTAACCATCCTGATGGTTGCCATCGGCCTTGGTGCAATGCTGCAAGTCGGCGTCGGCATCGGGTTTAGCATCCTTGCCGGACCGCCGATGATGATCCTGCTTGGTACAACAACGGCCGTTCCAATGCTGCTGCTATTGAATACTGTCGTTTCAGCGGTCGCGACGGACCGACAGGTGCTGAAGGCCGACCGACAGACCATTCGAACGGCAATCATCGGATGTCTCGTCGGAGTGGTCGCGGGCCTTGTCGTATACCCCTGGCTGAGCGAGGCGTTTGTCCTTGCCCTAACAGCCTGCCTTTTGCTCATAGGGCTTGTGACGACCTTGCTGCCCCTGCGTCGCTCAATTGGAACGGCGGGGTTTTCGACCGTTTCCGGCTTGTCCGGGCTGGCGACTGTTTGGGCAGCGACGCCCGGCCCGCTTATGGTTTTCGGATTGATTGCGAAAGGCCGCCCAGCCAAAGAAGTTGCCAAGTTGGTTCAACCCATTGCGCTGGTAGCATACGGCATCGCATTCCTGTTGCACAGCCTGTCCGAGTCTCAAGCCTTCGCTTATGGCCCGCAGCTATGGGGCTTCGTGGCGCTCACATTGATCGGCAGTTTTTTTGGTCGTGCAATGGGGCCACATATACCGCAGACCTTGGTCACAACGGCTATCCGCGTGGTATCTCTGATAGCCTGTGGCGTTCTCTTTCATCGCGCATTCGCGATCGCGTAAACTCGAAGGGCAGACGATGACAAAAGACAACAAACTGGACAGATTTCCTCGTGCCCAATTCATGTCGGGCCCAACCCCATTGGAGCGGCTGGACAGGTTGTCTTCGGAATTGGGCATCGACCTCTGGCTGAAACGCGATGACCTAACCGGGCTTGGGTTTGGCGGAAACAAAACGCGGCAGCTTGAGTTCTATTTCGGTGATGCCCTTCAAAAAGGTGCGGATACCATTCTGATTACCGGCGCAGTTCAGTCAAACTTTGTTCGGTCTGCTGCAGCCGCCGCAGCAAAACTGGGCATGCAATCCGTTCTGCAACTGGAAGAGCGTGTGTCGGATATGGGCGAGGCGTATTACACATCTGGGAATGTGTTGCTGGCACAAATTCTGGGCGCCGAACACATGACCTACCCCGAGGGCGAGGACGAAGCCGGAGCAGATGCCGCGTTGCACGCGCGTGCCGATGAGTTGAAGGCGCAAGGGCGTAAACCTTATGTCATTCATCTGGGATTAAACCATCCGCCTTTGGGTGCTTTGGGCTACGTCGTCGCTGGACAAGAATTGTGTCAGCAGATGCCTGATATCGATGCGATTGTCGTACCCTCAGGTAGTGGAGGGGGTATGAATGATTTGTGATCGGCCAAACGCCCTGAATCTGTTAGAGGATTCGGGGAGGCGGATAGGTCTCAGGCTGGATGTTTTCGTAGGGCATTGTGACCCTGTAGTGGAGCTTAGCCTTCGCCTGTTTCCGAACAGCCCCCATAGGGCCCGGTTTTGGCCGGTGATCCTGCATAGGAGCTTGGTTTGGCCGTTCACGCCCCATTGGGGGCTCCGCCTCCTTGAGCAGGGAGTATACCCATGGCTTACATAGGTGTCGATCTTCATACGAATTCCTTCACGATCTGTCGGCGTGAGACGGACGGATCGGAAACATTCCAAACCTTTCAACTGTCCGCGCAGGCGCTTGAGCAGTTCTGTCAGAGCCTTGATGCGGATGACGAACTGGCGGTCGAGGCCACCGGCAACACGGCCTGGTTCTGCGGTGAGGTGGAACCCTGTGTCGGCCGGATCGTTGTGGTCAACCCGCGCCAGTTTAAAGTGATCCGCACATCGGTGAAGAAAACCGATCGCAACGATGCCCGCGCCCTGGCGTTTTTCCTGTCGAAGGACATGCTGCCGGAAACCCGGCTCAAGTCCACTCAGGAAAGCGAACTGGCCTCGCTGACCCGGACGCGTGACATGCTGGTCAAACAGCGCACCATGCTGCTGAACGGCATCCACGCGATGTTTGTCCGCCACGGCATGAAGCTGAAGAAGGAAGGGTTGTCCAGCAAGAAGCGCCTGCGCGACCTGGATCTCAGCCGCTTCACACCGCTTGAGCAGGTCGAACTGGCGGCATTGCGGGACCAGGCGCTCGGCCTGACCGAAACCCTGAGCCGTCTCGACAAGGCCATCGAGGAGGCCGCCTCGGCCATGAAAGGCTTTGAGGGGCTCACCAGCATCAAGGGGATCGGTGCGCGATCTGCCGCGGTCCTGCTGGCGGGGATCGGCAGGGTTGAAGACTTCTCCGACGCGGACAAGCTGGCCGCCTATGTCGGCATCGTGCCCAAGGTGAGCAACTCAAACGAAACCGAACATCACGGGCGGATCACGAAGCGCGGCAACAAGCTCATGCGCACCACGCTGGTGCAATGTACGCTCATCGCGATCCGCTATTCGGGATATCTCAACAGCCATTATCGGCGCATCAAGGAACGCCGTGGCGCGGGCAAGGCGATCATAGCCACTGCCCGCAAGCTGCTCAAGATCATCTATGACACGCTCAAGAACGGCTGGGTCTTCGACGATTTTGTCGAATTTAAAATCAAACAAAATCAATGTCATGCTTGACAATCATCATAGGAGCCACTCATGGAGGCTTGTTGACCGGAGTAGCATTGGAAGAAAACGCCGCTTCTGTGTTTGGCGTTTGCGTACGCCGGGATGGCGAAAAGCAAATGGTCCGAATGAAAACCGTTCTGCAGAAACTGGCGGATTTGTTGGATATCGACGCAGCGCCGTTGCATGACAGGCTTAACGTCATGGACGAAGCGCTGCCTCCCGGCTACGGGAAACTCAGTGGAGGCACGCGGGCTGCAATGGACAAGATGGCTCGCACCGAAGGAATATTCCTTGATCCCGTCTATACCGCGAAAACCTTCGCTGGATTGTTGCATTTGGTAAACGCAGGAAAAATCCAAACCGAGCAGAAAGTAGTCATGGTTCACACGGGTGGGTTGCCTGCACTCTTTGGGTACCAAAACGAGTTGGTAGACAAGCTATCCTAACTCCGCCCAAACCACCATGAATTTCACAATCAGGAATCACTCGAAACATGACCATTACCCGGATCGAAACCGGCCAACGCATGAGCCGAATCATCAAACACAACGGCATTGCCTATCTTTGCGGCCAGACATCGGACGCATCTACTGTAGCCGACCAAACTCGCGACATCTTAGCTGAGGTTGAAGACCTTTTGAAAAAAGCCGGCAGCGACAAGACCCGTATTCTGAAATGCGAAATATGGCTTGCTGACATGGCAGATTTTCCTGAGATGAATGCCGTTTGGGACGCCTGGGTACCAGAAAGTCACGCTCCGGCCCGCGCCTGCGGTGAGTCCAAACTTGCCCGCAGTGTTTTGAAGGTTGAAATGATTGTGACGGCAGCCTGTGACTGAACCGCTGTCGGGAGTGTCGAGAACATTCTGAATTGTCCGGTGTAGGTAACATGCCAATTGTCCGCTTCAGTTGATTGCGCGGTGGCCCAATTCGGAGGGAGCCGTAGGCGACCGTAGATTTGGGCCACCGCGTTCGCGCCACGTCGAAGCGGGTCACGCGACTTTGTGTTTGCTATCCTCCTGTGTGATGGGTGATCCGTCAGGCTGGTAGCGGCCAATGCATCTCGGGCCGTGGAAGATGACCAGTTGACCATCGGGGTATTCGTGGACCCTGACCTTCGCCTTGACGAAATGATGACGGTGCCTGTCTGCCGCGATCTGCATGACCAGGCCCTTGTAGCGCACCGTATTGTCGTTGCCGACGACGCGGTCTTCCTGCACACACAGGGTGTCGCGCACATTGCCTGTAAACGGCACGAAGGCCGAGGTCGTATCCTCCGGCTCCTTTGCAAACAGGGCATTGTGTTCGGGAAGATAGACCTCTTTCAGGAACTGATTGGCCTCTTCAATGGTTGTGATCCCATGGGACCGCAGTTCCTGCGGCAATCGGTTCTGGAACGTGCCAAACATGCGTTCAGACCGTCCACGGGCCTGCGGTGAATAGGCCGGGATCAGCTCAATGCCGAGTTGCTGCAAGGCGCGCCCGACCTGGGTCAGATTGTCCTTGTCCACTTTGCCGCCCGCTTCGGGCGTATGCCAGTAATGAGAGCCCCGATCGGCATAGAGCGAGCAAAACAGACCTTGCGCCTCGATCACCTCTGTCAGCCCCTGAAAACTGCTCATCGTCCCTTCTTCCTCGACAAAGAATGCCGAATAAACCCGGTTGGTGGCATCGTCCATGGTGACGATCAGATCCCACCACTGACCCGGAACCCATTCATGGCTGGAGCCGTCCTGATGCAACATCATGCCAACCATCGGACGGCGGGGCCGCTTGCGCCGATGGGCACCTCGTCGGGGTGCTGCCTGAACCCGGCCGTGGCGCTGCAGTGTAAGCCGCACCCAGTTGTAGCTCTGTGTGAAACCATGGTGGGCCACCAGCTTCTCGTGGAAATGCTTCGGCGTGTAATCCCAGTACTTGGTATCAAACAGTTCAAGCATCTCCATGACCTTATCCGTGGCAACACGATTGTTGGCCAGTTTGCCAAGCCGACGGTCGTACAGACCTTCTGCACCATCCGCCTCAAATCGATCCTCCCAACGCCTGACGGTGCGCACGGATACACCCAGTATCTCAGCCGCCTGTTCTTGCGTCAGCTTGTTCGCGCTTCGCCGCGAATACACATCTTCAAACTTCATCAGTCGAACTTCCTGTAACACTTCTGCTCGGTTCATAACGCCTCCTCTCAGAGACAGAATAGAACCGGACAGATCGCATGTTACATACACCGGACATATCGCGTGTTAGCGACAGTCGGGAGTTTTCGAAAAATCGACGAAGCGGTATTCTAAGTATAGCAGGCATAAGTCCTCAGTTAATGCGCCGTTTCTCGCAAAAAAGTGCTACCTTTTCCTAGGTTGCGGTCCCATTGGCACCTCTAACGAGCGAGATACTCTCGTTGAACTTGAAAAAATGAGCGGCCCTTCATTCTGCGCGCCTGATCTGCAATCTCGATCTTAAGCGGCGGCCCAAGTGAAAAACGAACCGGTCGGGAGCAACCGAAGCAGACCTCAGAACTACATTGCGCCACATTCCTTCAACACGATTTCGGCTAGTTCTTGAACCGACGCCTTCGGTAATTCAATTCTGATGTAGCCGAGCGCGCAAGGCTCCCTCGATGCGGAGGTCTGGGGCGCGACACTTCGACTCAGATCGCGTTGGACGACGAGTTCTAACCAAGTCGAGAAATGCAAACTCCCACAATGGGGCAGAATAGCGGGCTGACGGCATTCCTTCCCAAAAAAAATTAGGTTCATGAGAAAAGTGGCGGAGATGAAGTCAGTGTAGCTAAATCTGCAAGATGCTGTTAAATATATATTAAATTTGGACGCAAATGAGTTATACGCCATAGATACCACACGAAGCTCGATTTCAAGCGAGGCATAGCGAACAGTGTCACATGACGGGCTGTTGGAAAGAACACTGTGGCAGTCAATCAAGCAGAGTGCAGCAAACAACCGCTTTGAGCCCCTGTCGCCCATTGGTTGAACTTCGGCCTTTTGTTCACGCAACAGATCGCAAACATCGCATTTCAGACATTCACAGCCCGGCGTCTGATGACTTCGACGCAAGAGCCCCGTAGTGCGATTGCTTGAAAGGTCTCAGCACGACCAAACAGCTTCGCGGAAACTCTGACTTGTTTTCAACAAACTACTCGCGCAACATCTATGAACGTCCGGAACCAATTGGGAGGTTGGCATGGCGGAGCTACGCGAAATTGGTAAGACAGGGATACGGGTTCCTCGCGTCGGGTTTGGATCGACAGGGTTGGGAAGTATTCCGGAAATCTATGGGTATGAAGTTGAGGAAGACCGCGCGATTGATACAATTCGGGTAATTCTTTCGCAGCC
The DNA here is from genome assembly GCA_965199355.1 of Kordiimonas sp. Classification (GTDB taxonomy): domain Bacteria; phylum Pseudomonadota; class Alphaproteobacteria; order Sphingomonadales; family Kordiimonadaceae; genus Kordiimonas. The sequence continues at coordinate 1,580 of CBDARB010000006.1, read as the reverse complement.
AAATGCGTTCCTGGACACATCCCGTTGCTATGCCATGGGGCGAAGTGAAGAGCGCATAGGAAAAGTCATTCGTGAGCTTGGCGGTTGGCCGGAAGGGCGGGTACTTTCCACCAAAGTCGACCGGGATATGGAAACCGGTGCCTTTGATGCTTCTCAGGCACGTAGGTCATTCGAGGAAAGTCTTTCGGCCCTAAGCGTCGACAGCGTCGATATACTCCACGTCCATGATGTCGAATATGCAAATGACCTATCTGAGGTCAAAGGACCAGGTGGCGCGATTGAAGAGTTGTTTCGTATCAAGGAGGAAGGTCTGGCAAAGGCGGTCGGAATCGCGGCGGGACGTGTCGACTTGATGATACCAATTTTGGAGGGTTGGGATTTTGACGTGGTCCTGACACACAACCGGCATACGCTGGTAAACGACAACGCGGCACCTCTGATAGAACTCGCGAAATCACGAGGCGTTTCGATATTGAACGCAGCACCTTATTCCGGAGGTGCACTTGCCCGAAGCAGCGCGATCCATCGCTTTTATGTCTATCGTCCTGCAGATGATGAAGTACTAGCGCCAATACGTGCTGTTGAAGAGGTATGCGGACACTACGATGTCCCAGTGGGGGCGGTCGCGTTGCAACACTCTTTGAAAAATGACGACATCACTTCGACGATTTGCGGAGTGACATGGCCTCAGCATGTTCAACAGGCGATGGAATGGGCAGAGTGGTCCATCCCTGATGGTGTTTGGGAAGAACTAGCCCAGCTCGGGATATCTTCGGAGGATCCAGAGGCTTAGAGTGAAATCCCGGAGGGCGAAGTATCGCAAACAAGATGGAAGACCATTTGAGACTTGATAAGGTGCTTAGACCGATTTTCGAAAAGGAAACAGTGTCCTCAGTACCTGCTAGTCTCGGCAAGGCTAAAAAGTCAAAGGGATCAATATGATTGCATTACTATTTGCGTTGTTCACATGCGCTTTGGGGCTCGCCTACTATGAACTCGTCCGACTTTCATACGCTCTCTTCGTAGTCACGCTTTTGGCGAGCGTTTATTGGCTTAAATTTCATGCAACAACGCCGCTTTCAATCCAACTGTGAGATCGTTCCATGTCACCTGAATTTGCCCGAAATATGAACGCGCTTGGTGCCCTGGCTGTCTGCCTAGTGTTGGTTCTTGCATTCTATTTTCAACTTGTTCTCTACGAATTACCCTGTCCGTTATGTCTATTGCAGCGTGTCGGTTTCGTGGCCGTGGGGTTTGGGCTCGGGCTAAATCTCTTGTGGGGCACGCGTGCAAGGAACTACGGAATCGTCCTTGTGGCAGCAATATTCGGTATCAGCGTTTCGATCCGCCAAATCCTACTGCACATAGTGCCCGGCACCGGGCACTATGGGTCTCCGGTTCTTGGTCTGCATTTTTACACTTGGGCCGGCATAGCTTTCGGATTGATAATACTCGGGACTGCGGTGATGCTTGTCTTTGAAAAGCAATATGATCTAGCCGCGGACGTTAGGGCATCGGAACGGTTCGGTGGAAGCAAGTTGGCCAAAACCGCGTTCATGTTGATCTTAGTTTTGGCAGTT